>NZ_QBTZ01000001.1:1280000-2557500 GCF_003058055.1 Acidovorax sp. 107
GATCACAACAAGGACGCGATGGGCGCGAACCTTGTTCCACCGTAAGGAGAAATCATCATGGCCAACATCGGCAGCTTCACCGCAGACAAAGACGGCTTCACCGGCACGCTTCGCACCCTGACGCTCAACGTCAAGGTCAAGCTGGTTCCCAACGACAAGGGCGACAACGAAAAGGCCCCCGACTTCCGCCTGCAGGCGGCCAGTCACGACATCGGCGCGGCGTGGAAGAAGACCAGCGAGGCCGGGCGGGAGTACGTCTCCGTGACCCTCGACGATCCTTCGTTCCCGGCCACGGTCTACGCCCGCCTGATCGAAGGCGAGAACGGCACGCACGACCTGATCTGGTCGCGCAGCAAGCCCCAGGCGGCGTGACCGCCGCCCGCAGTGCCCCGCCACACGGCGGGGCACTGCGCTGTCAATTCGTCCCGAACGCGGCAGCAACAGGCCGTGGCCCATGGCGGGCCGCGTCTTCCGGTTCTTCCTGGCTTTCCTGGTCTTCCTATCCAGAGGTAGCGTCTGCAGTGGCTGTCTGGGCCTGGCGTGTCGGCGCGGTGCGCCGCCGGGCTTTGCGGGCTGCGCCCCGTGCCGTCTATGCCGTCACGGCCATTCGGCTCCAATCCCTCACGCCTTCGCGCCTGCAGCGCTGCGCGCTTCGCTTGCCTCCGGGGGAAAGCCCTGCGGGCTATCCCCGCCGCGCAGGCTTGGCGCCCCTGGAACACCGCCGATCCGGCTGAGCCGGATCGGCCATGCCGGCGCAGGCGCGCACGCTAGGGCGTGCCACCCTTCTTCGTCACCGTCTCCAGCTCCTGTCGCACCTGCGCCAGCAGCTGGTCGGCCTGCCGCAGGTCCTTACCGGCATAGGCCAGCGTCAGCAGCGTGAGCGGATGGACCTCCATGACCTCACACAGCTCGGCCAGCTTGTTCAGCGTCGGGCTTTTCATGTCACGCTCCAGCGTGCTCATATAGGTGCGGCTGGAGACGTCGGAGAACGCCTCCTGGCTCAATCCACGCGCTTTCCTGATGGTCTTCAGTGCCTCCGACAATGTATGTTTCGCTGCCAACCCTGGATCTCCCCAAAATCCAAGATGACAGTTGATTGCGCCCTATAGGGCTACAATCTATAGTGTTCATTCATGCCGGCTTGCCGCTTTTGTGCTTTTACGGAAATCCGCATCCACGGCTTCGCACAGAAGCGCAAAGCCGCTTGCGTGTTTTTCCTCCAATCCGTCGATACGCTTCTGTGCTTTCACGCTTCGGCGGTTTTGTGCGAATGAGGGGCAAACCGTGGACCGACTCATCACCGAGGACGAGCGCAGGCAACTGCTGGAGCACGGCGCGGTTCGCGCTGCCGGCCAGGCCATCGACCCGCAGCCCGTCGTACGACTCTTCACCCCGGACGCGCACGCCACCTGGCTGCTGGCTTCGCTGAACCCGGCCGACGCCGACACGGCCTACGGCCTGATCGACCTGGGGATCGGCATGCCCGAGCTGGGAGAGATCAAGCTGTCCGACCTCGCGTCCATCGTCGGGCCGCGCCGCCAGCCTGTGATGCGGGATCGGTATTTCCGGGCGGCGCGCACGCTATCGGAGTACACCCGACTGGCCCAGGAGAATGGCTCCATCCTCGATTGAGCCGTTCGCGCCACGGCCAAACCGGGCGCATTGAGGCTATTTCGGTCTTGTTCCAGACTTGTCAGGTCTTAGTCGGCACTGTTGCACCAAACCGGTGCCACTCTGGCGAAACCGGCCATGACGCGGCGCGCGCCATGGGGCACGGTGGATGGTGCAGGAGGCGGCATTTCCTCGCGCGCCACCGTCGCATTCAGACGATCCGCACAACAGACGGTATTGCTTTTCGTCTTGACACGCAAGTTACTAATCTACCAGCTTATTCACGATTGGATGCTGGTTCGATGCGGTGACGTTGGCGTGCGAAACCCGTGACGGCTTTCCTGCGATTCCAGGGGAGCTTGCGTCATGGCCGAGCCGCACCACCTTGCGCACTGGTATCCAACGGCGGCGTATCTCTACGTCCCGTACCTGGATGCGCTCGCACTGGCCTGGGAGTACCTGCGCCGCCATCCGGATTACCGGCTCGACTGGCTGCGCCACCATCGCCGGCAGCCCACATACCAGGCCGCACAGCACGCGGCGCACCGCTGGGGCCTGCGCCTGCTGGAAGACCCGGCCCTGGATGCGCGCGATGCGCATCCGGCCTGGCTGCCTGGCCACGATGCCGTGGTGCAGCTCTACCCGGACGCCGATCCGCCGCCCGATGCGGCGGCCTTCGCGTTCTGGCGCATTCCCGGTCACAAGCAGCTACTGCATGACGGCAAAGGGCTGGCGCTGATCGCGCGCGGCCCCGGCTACTGCGCGCGCTTCGCGCTGGCGCCCGGCCTGGAGGACGGCATGGCGGTCGCCTATGCCCATCGTGGTGGTGGCGGCGGAGGTCGCGGCAGCGCTGCACCTGCACGCGACCCGGCATCGACGCATGCTGCAAGGCCCCGGCCACCGCCCGCCGCCATGTTGGAGTTGCATACCCTGCAAGCACTCGACGCGACCCTGGCGGGCGCGTCCTTGCGCGAGGTGGCCGAGGATCTGTTCGGTGCCGACGCCGTGGCGGCCGACTGGCACGCCGATGGCGACCTGCGCGCTCGCGTGCGCCGCCTCGTGCGGCGCGGCAATGCGCTGATGCGCGGCGGCTATCGCCGCCTAGCACAGCTCCCGCCGCTTGAGAAGGGACGTTTTGATGGGGACGCAAAACGTCCCTGAGCAGCGGAGCTTCGTTTTCTGAGACTGCCTCCATCCGGTTGCGCTGTGTGGCCGGAGCTTTGAAAGCTATGGAGGTACACCCCATGCGTCCTGCCCCCCTGCGGCCTGCCGCCGCTCCCGTAACTGCTTCGACCGCTGCTGCGCAGCCGCAGCGCTATCTCACCAACGACGAAGCCGCCGACTACCTGCGCCTGTCGCCGCGCACGCTGGAGAAGCAGCGCGTGCTGGGTGGCGGCCCCAAGTTCCGCAAGTTCGGCCGCCGCGTGATGTACGCCGTGGCCGACCTCGACGCCTGGGCCGCCGAGCGCAGCTTCGACAGCACCTCCGATCCCGAGTACGCCGAGCACCATGCGGCGGACAGCCGTGCGCGCTGATCTCTGGCGCGCGGGTGGCCTTCGCCATGTCCAGCCCTCCAGGGGCAGTCAGGCAAGAACGCGAACAGCTCGACCTGTTCCGCGCCTTGCCGGGCGACATGGCGCCGCGCGACAGCCAGGACCTGATGGCCTTTCCATTCTTCTCGCTGGCGAAGTCGCGGCGCACGGCGCCGATCGACTTCCAGGCCAGCGGCGTGACGATCCGCGTGGAGGGCACGCAAGAGCACGGCATCGCCACGATCTGGGATGCGGACGTGCTGATCTGGGCGGCCAGCCAGATCGTGGAGGCGCGCGATGCGGGCTTGCGCCCGTCGCGGCTGATGCAGGCCACGCCCTACGAGATCCTGCGCTTCATCGGGCGCGGTACGTCGCTGCGCGACTACCAGCGCCTCAAGGCGGCCCTGGATCGCCTGCAGTCCACCACGGTGGCCACGTCCATCCGCGAGACCACGGGAAGGCGTCTGCACCGCTTCTCGTGGATCAACGAGTGGAAGGAGCTGGCCGACGTCCGCGGCACGCCGCTGGGCATCGAGCTGATCCTGCCGGACTGGTTCTATGGCGGCGTGCTGGATTCGGCACTGGTGCTGACCATCGATGCGGGGTATTTCCGGCTGACGGGTGGCATCGAGCGCTGGCTGTACCGCCTGGTGCGCAAGCACGGCGGGCACCAGCCCGGCGGCTGGCAGTTCGACTTCCGTCACCTGCACCGCAAGTCGGGCAGCACAGCGAAGCCCTACGACTTCGCCTGCGACCTGCGCGCGCTGGTGGCGCGGCAGTCGCTGCCCGGCTACGTCCTGGGCATCGAGCGGATGGACGGGGCCGAGCTGCTGACGTTCCGCCCGGTGCGTCCCGTGCCGTAGACGGCACGGGGATAAACGGTGCGAAGCCTGTGGACGGGCTCGTGCTATCAGGCGTGCCAGGTCTCGTGCTATCAGGCGTGGGACTATCGTGCTATCAGGCGTGTCCATCGCCCGCCAAGCCAATGCTGGCGCGGGTTTCGGCCTCCCTTAACTTCCCTAACTTAAATGCTCTAACTTTTAGTAGAAGCGCCGCACCTCGGTGGACAACCGCCGCGCGGCCACAAATGCAGCGGCAACAGCCGGGCTTTCTAACGCGGAGGGCCAGGCCATGATCGTCGCGCTGCTTAACCAGAAAGGCGGCGTGGGCAAGACCACACTCGCCACCCACATCGCCGGCGAGCTGGCGATGCGCGGCCAGCACGTCGTGCTGCTGGACGCCGATCCGCAAGGTTCATCGCTGGACTGGACGCAGCGCCGCAGCCAACAAGGCTTGCCACGGCTGTTCAGCGCCGTGGGCCTTGCACGCGAAACCCTGCATCAGGAAGCGCCAGAACTCGCCAGGCGGGCCGATCACGTCATCATCGATGGGCCACCCAGGATCGCAGCGCTGGCGCGCTCTGCGCTCTTGGCGGCCGAGCGGGTGCTGATCCCGGTGCAGCCCAGTCCCTACGACCTGTGGGCCAGCGCCGAGATGGTGGCGCTGATCCGCGAGGCGCAGGTGTTCCGGCCTGCGCTGCGCACGGCCTTCGTCATCAACCGGCGCGTCAGTACCACCGTGATCGGGCGCGAAGCGCGCGGTGCGCTGGCCGATCAGCCGCTTCCTGCGCTGCGCGCGGAAGTGCATCAGCGCATCGTGTTCGCCGACAGCGTGGCCGCTGGCCGGCTTGCACGCGAGACGGCGCCGGACAGCGCCGCCGCCCGCGAAATCACCGCGCTGGTGGACGAACTGCTGCGGTGGACGCCATGACTGAGAAGCCGCCAACCAGCAACAAACGTGCGGCCAAGCGCGTCGGCATCGGCGCGCGTCCGCCCGCGAATCCGCACGCCGAGGCGTGGATTCGCCAAGGTAGCGCCGACGACCTCCAGAAAGGCGATGTCTACACGGCTCGCCTCACCCTCGACATTACGCCCGCCATGCGCTCGCGCATCAAGGTCTCGGCCTTCACGCAAGGCGTGACGGTGGCCGACCTGCTGCGTGGCCTGCTGGAGCGGGAGTTTCCTGAACAACGCAGGGAGAACACACCATGACCGCATCCACTTCGCCGGCCTGCGAGCCTGCCGCTGACGCGGCCACGGCTGCGCCACAGCCATCATTCATCGCGCCTTGCGGCCAGCCGGCCCGCGCGCCGCTGACGCGCGTGGCGCTGGCCTACATCGAGGCCCGTTTCAAGCTCTACCTGCGCTTCGGTGAACCCGCGCGCACGCACCAGCTCGACCGCTGGCGGCGCAGCGCGTTGTTCTTGCCGGGCGCGCTGTTCTGCCGCATCCGCTGGCAAGCCAACGACTACGGAACCGTGCGCTGGCAGCTCATGGTGATGCAGGCCTGCACGCCGCTGGACGACGCGCAGCGCATCGCCGGCGTGCAGCAAGGCGCGCGCCTGCTGCTGCACGCCGAGGGCGAGGGGCAAGTGCGCGCCGTGCTGGAGCGCATCGACGCCATCGAGGCGCTGGGCATCGCGCCTGTCGCCGCCTCGCCCGCGTACTGGCGCACGCTCGCCAACCGGCTCGCCGCGCACCTGCCGCTGCCCGAATACACCGCCGAGCGGCATGCCGCCTGGCTGGCTGGGAGGGCGCTGCCATGACCGCCGTTTCCACCATTGGCTCGCCGCGTCCTCGCTCGCGCACCCGCTCACGTCGGCGCGCTCGCATCGTGCTCGCAGGCTTCGCCGCCTGCGGCCTCGCTGCGCTAGCCTGGGCGTCCTTCGTGCATCCGCTGCCGCGCCTGACCTACAACCCGTCCGACAGTGTGGCGGTCGGCTGGTATCGCGTCGATCCGCTCGATCCGCGCACCGGCTCGCTGCCACCGTCATTGCACGTCAGCAGCATCGTCCTGACCCGCTTGCCGGCCAATGCCGCCGCGCTGGCTGCGCAGCGCGGCTACCTGCCGACACGTGTGCCGCTGCTCAAGCGCGTGGGCGCCATCGCACCGCAGGAGGTTTGCATCGCGGGCGGCAGCGTCCGCATCGACGGCGTGCCTTCGGCCGCCGTGCTGCCTGCCGATCGGCTGGGCCGTCCGCTGCCATCTTGGCCGCAGTGCCGGCAGCTTCGGCCTGGCGAACTGTTCCTGCTCAGCGTGACCAACCCGGCGTCGTTCGACAGCCGGTATTTCGGGCCGATCAGCGCATCCGCCGTGATCGGCATCGCGCATCCGGTCTGGCTGGAGAAACGCCCGTGATGGCCACCGACTCGCTGCACGTCGCCGTGCATCTTGTCCTGCCATCGGACGTGTCGATCCGGTGGCATTCAACCTGTCGCCCCGCGTGCAGTGCAAGCGCCCATCCTGCGGCTTGGGCGCTGCACTTCACGCTGCTCTCTCACGTGCAGGCGTCTTGCCTCGAACGCGCCGGGCCGGTGGCCCTGGACGCGTTCGCCGGGGCGCTGGCTGCCTGCAGCGCAGCGCCACCGGGCCGCCGCTGCCGGGAGCGCGAGCGGGAGGCAAAGGCGGAAGGCAAGACAAAAGGGTGCGGCACCTGTCGGCCCGCAAAGCCAGTCTGCACATGGGGGTGGCGCGACACGCAGCGGCTTCGCCGCCGTGCCGCGTGAGGCGCGAAGCCCGCGCCGATGCGGGCATGTCCGCGTGCTTCGCACGCCCGGACACGCCAGAACTTGCAAGGAGCACAGCCATGACCGACCGCCGCGACGACGATTTCCGCATCCGTCCCAGCGCCCCGAAGAACCGGGGCCAGAGCTTCGTCTCCAAGGTACTCAAGCAGGCGGGCAAGGCCAGCAGCGGCAAGTCGGCGGTGCGCCGTCCTGGCGGCAGTAGCAAGAGTGCCGGCTCCGGCCAGCGGCCCGGCTCACGCTTGGGACGCGGCCACACGGCGGCGCGCTTCGCGGGGGCGAAGCTCACGTCCATGTCGCGGCGTGTGACCATCAAGACGCTGCTGCTCAATCAGCACCGAGCCAGCCCGCAGTCGCTTGCCAAGCACCTGCGCTATATCGAGCGCGATGGTGTGGGCCGCGATGGCGAGTCGGGCCAAGCCTACGGGCCGCAGACCGATGCCGCCGACCTCGATGCGTTCAAGGAACGCTGCGCCGACGACCGGCATCACTTCCGCTTCATCCTTTCGCCCGAAGATGGCGCGGAGCTGGAAGACCTGCGCACCTATACCCGGCACCTCATGGGTCGCATGGAGGCCGACCTTGGCACGGGCCTCGATTGGGTGGCCGTCAATCACTGGAACACCGACAACCCGCACACGCACATCGTCGTGCGCGGGCGCGACGACACCGGCAAAGACCTCATCATCGCGGGCGACTACATCGCCGATGGGTTCCGCCATCGCGCCGCCGAACTGGCGACCGAATGGCTGGGCCCGCGCACCGAGCTGGAGATCCAGCAGACCTTGCGGCGCGAGGTGGATCAGGAGCGGTGGACGAGCCTGGATCGCACCTTGAAGCGCGAGGCCGGCGACGATGGCATGGTGCATGTCGAACGGCTCAACGAACCCCGACTGCAACGCCAGCGTCTGCTGCTGATCGGCAGGTTGCAGCGTTTGCAGCGCCTGGGCCTGGCCGACGAGGCCCAGCCCGGCACGTGGACCGTCCACAACGATGCGGAAAAGACCCTGCGCGCCCTGGGCGAGCGCGGCGACATCATCCGCACCATGCAGCGGGCCATGCGCGGCGAGCCGCGCGAACTGGCGGTGTTCGAGCCTGGGGACGATGGCCGAACCATCCTCGGCCGCGTGGCCGCGAAGGGGCTGGCCGACGAACTGCACGACCGGGGCTATCTGGTCATCGACGGCGTGGACGGCATGGCCCACTACGTTGCGCTCAACGCCCGCGACGAGCTGGCGAACTATCCGACCGGCGCTGTGGTGGAGGCAAGGAGATCGGCTGACGTGCGCGCGGCCGACAAGAACATCGCCGCGTTGGCGAGCGATGGCCTGTACCGCACCGACCACCACCTTGCCATCGCGCAGGGTCAGGCCCTGCCCGGCCGCGATCCGCAGGAAGTGGTCGCGTCCCACGTCCGCCGGCTGGAAGCCTTGCGCCGTGCCGGTATCGTGGAACGGGTGGCCGAGGGGCTATGGAAGGTGCCGGGCGACCTGCCCGAGCAGGGCCGTCGCTACGATGCGCAGCGCCTGGGCGGCGTGGCGGTGGAGCTGAAATCGCACCTGCCCATCGAGCGGCAGGCCCGCGTGATCGGAGCCACCTGGCTCGACCAGCAGTTGATCGGCGGCGGCTCGGGCCTGGGCAACCTGGGCTTTGGCAGCGAGGTCAACCAGGCGATGCAGCAGCGCGCCGAATTCCTGGCCGAACAGGGGCTGGCAGAGCGGCGCGGGCAGCGCGTAATCCTCGCGCGCAATCTATTGGCGACACTACGCGATCGGGATGTGATTCGGGCTGCCAAGGATATTGCCACCGAAACCGGGCTGAAACACCGTCTGGCGGCCGATGGCCAGCGCGTGACCGGCATCTACCGACGCAGCCTCATGCTCGCCAGTGGCCGCTTTGCCATGCTCGATGATGGTATGGGGTTCAGCTTGGTGCCATGGACGCCTGTCATCGAACAACGACTCGGCATGCTGATTTCTGCGCAGGTACATGGTGGCACCGTATCCTGGCAAATCCGACGGCAGCAGGGTTTATCCGTTACCTGACGCCAGCAGCAATTAAGCACCCACCGACCGGATGCGTCTACAGCCGTTCAGCGTCCGGCAAACTGCGGGACTTGCTTTGCGACGAACGCGCGGACCGCTTCCAGCGAATCTGTGGTTTTCGAGGCTCGATTCATTTCGGCCGCCTCCAGCCTCAATGAGGTCGCCAGATCACTCTCGAAGGCAGCGAGTTGCAGGCGCTTGGCGCCCGCATAACCTTGCGTTGGTCCGACCGAAAATTGCACCGCCATACGCCGCGCTTCGTCCAGCAGGCTCTCGCCAGGAACCACTTTCTCGACCAATCCCCAGGCCAAGGCCTCGTCCGAACTGACTACGCGATTGGTCAAGATCATGTCTCGTGCGCGTCGTCCACCCACTGCGCGTGGAAGTAGCCAGCTGATGCCGAAATCCCCCGCGTATCCGAGGCCGGTATGGGCCGCCACAAACTTCGTCCCACTTGCGGCAATCAGGTAGTCAGAGACCAAGGCAAGCCCGAGACCGCCTCCGGCTACCGCGCCTTGTACAGCGCAGACTACCGGGAACGGCAGGCTGGCGAATTGAGGAATCATGCTTTCGGCCACTCTCAGTTCGTCATCGACCAAAGTAGACAACGCATCGCCCGCGGCCACCATTTCTTCGATGTCACCTCCGCAACTGAACATCCGGCCCTCACCGCGCAGCAGTAAAGCTCGAATCGAGCCATCGCGTTCGACATCTGCAATGACACCAGCGAGCACGTTTACGACCGACGTGCTCAACGCATTCATTTTTTTTGGCGAGTTGAGTGTTATGGTCGCGACGGCACCATTCTTTTCGAGAATTACCGGATTTCCAGGCATGCTGACGTTCCCTGATTGATCAAAATTTCAGCGTCAGCGCGGCGCCATGCGAATGGCACCATCCACACGAATGGACTCGGCATTCATGTAGCCGCAAGTAACGAGAAACTCGACGGCCTGCGCGAATTCATCGGGGTCGCCTAAACGCTTGGGAAAGGGCACGCTGGCCGCCAGCGCCTGTTTGACGTTGTCCGGCAGGCCCAGCAGCAACGGTGTACCGAAGATCCCCGGCATGATGGTGTTGATCCGGATCCCTTCGTCCATCATGTCGCGCGCGATTGGCAGGGTCATGCCCACGATGGCTGCCTTGCTGGCCGCATAGCTGGCCTGGCCGACCTGGCCGTCCTGCGCGGCGGCCGAAGCGGTGTTGACGATGGCGCCGCGGTCGCCATCGGCCAGCGGCGCGAGCGTCAACATGCCCGCAGCTGACTTGGCGATGCAGCGGAAGGTGCCCACCAGGTTGATCTGAATGATGCGATTGAAACGATCTGCCGCGCATGGGCGGATTTCGCCGGTTTTCTTGTCGCGGCTGACAGTCTTGACGGCATCGGCAGTGCCGGCGCAGTTGACCAGAATGCGTTCCTGCCCAATGGCCGCGCGGGCCTTGGCGAAGGCGGCGTCCACCTGCTCCTCGGACATCACGTCCACATTGCAGTAAACGCCGCCGAGTTCGCTAGCCAACGCCTGGCCGACGGTTTCGTTCATGTCGAAGATGGCGACTTTGACGCCATGGCTGGCCAAACGCCGGGCCGTGGCGGCTCCCAGGCCGGAAGCGCCCCCGGTGATGACGGCAGAGATGTCGGAGTTCAGTTGCATGGTTTTTCCTCGATGGGTGAGAAACAGGCGCTATTGGCCGGTAAAGTTGGGTGTGCGCTTGCCTAGGAATGCCGCTTGCCCTTCCAGGTTGTCGGCCGAACGCAAAGCGACGAGGAAATTGCGCTTCTCATGCTCCAGGCCTTGCGCGAGCGGAGTTTCAAAGCTGGCCAGTGCCGCATCTTTCGCCAGCGCCACGGCCAGCGGCGAATTGGCTGCAATCCGGTTGGCCATCGCCAACGCCGTCGGCAGGGCCTGGCCATCAGCCGTCACTTCGGCGACCATGCCTGCATCGCAAGCCATGCGGGCGTCGATGAAATCGCCGGTCAGCAGCAGGGCCATGGCCTTGGACTTGCCGATAGCGTGGATCAGGCGCTGCGTGCCCCCGGCACCCGGAATGGCGCCCAGCTTGACTTCCGGCACACCGAAATTGGCGGACTCGCCAGCGATCGCGATGTCGCAGGCCAGCGCTAATTCTGTGCCGCCGCCCAGCGCGAGCTTTTCCACCGCTGCGATGACGGGCTTGGGGAAGCGCTCCAGTTCCGACCAAAAGTGGCCGCCTGCCGCCGCACGATCGCCCAGCAGCGGCTCGGCGCGCAGCGCATCGAAGGCCGTGATGTCGGCCCCGGCGCAGAACACGCCCTCGGCGCCGGTGATGATGACCGCGCGCACGGTATCGTCGTCGCGCAGTTGCACAAGCTGCGCACGCAGGCCATCGAATACCGCGCGGTTCAAGCTGTTCTTCGCGCGCGGGCGGTTGATGGTCAAGGTGGCGATGGCGCCATCGCGGCTGACGAGCACTTCGCTGGCTTCGCTCATGGTGGCCCCGCTCATCCAAGCCGCTCGATGATGGTGGCGTTGGCCGTGCCCGAGGCCTCGCAAATCGTCTGCAGGCCATAGCGGCCGCCCCGGCGCTCCAGCTCGCACAGCAGGTCAGTGAGCATGCGCGCGCCGGTAGAGCCCAGCGGATGGCCGATGGCTATCGAGCCGCCGTTGACGTTGAGGCGGTCGTCCAGGATGCCGAACTCCTGCTGAAACATCAGCGGCACGCCTCCGAAGGCCTCGTTGACTTCGAACAGATCGATATCGTCGAGGGTCAGACCCGATTCCTTCAGTGCCTTGCGGGTGGCGTCGAGCACAGCGGTGAACTGGATCACCGGGTCGGCGGCGGCCACGGCGGTGCTGACGAAGCGCGCACGCGGCTTCAGGCCGTGTTGCTTGGCGTAGGCACGGCTGGCGATCAGCAGCGCGGCGGCGCCGTCGCTGATCTGCGATGAGTTGGCGGCCGTGGTGGCGCCGTCGGCGGCAAACACGGCTTTCAGCGTGGCCATCTTCTCGGGGTTGGGGTCCGCGCGCACGCCCTCGTCGGCGGCGACGACCGGGCTGTCCGGATCGGCCGGATCCTCGGTCAGCCGCACCAGTTGATCCTTGACGCGGCCAGCCTGCGAGGCCTCGGTGGCCCGCCGATGGCTACGCACGGCGAAGGCATCCAGGGCCTCGCGCGTGAGGCCAAAGCGCTTGTTCATCAACTCCGAGGAAGCGCCCTGCGGTATCAGCGGGTTGTCCTGGTAGCGCGCCAGTTCGCTCGGGCTGTATTGCGCGCCAAGCGGCGCACCAGGCTTGAATGACGGCGGCATGGGCGCCTGCGACATCGACTCCACCCCGGCGCCGATGACCAACTGGTAGGCACCCGCTTGAATACCGTGCACAGCAAAGCTCACCGCCTGCTGGCCGGAGCCGCATTGCCGGTCGACCGTCACCGCCGGAACGGATTCGGGCAGCCCCGCCGCCAGCACGGCATGCCGGCCCAGGTTGCCGTGCTGCTGGTCCCACTGCAGCACGCAGCCGACGATCACATCGTCCAGATCGGCCGGGTTGATGCCGGAGTGCTCGACCAGTTGGCGCAGCGTCTCGCCCAACAAATCGACGGGATGCCATTTCTGCAGGCGCCCGCCGCGCTTGCCCACGGGGGTGCGCAGCGCACCGACGATGACGGGTTCATGGTCTTTCATGTTGTTCTCCTGGATAAAAAAGCCGGCGTCACTCGGCGTAGCGATCCGCGTGCTCGGCGCGTATACGCTTCTTGTCGAGCTTGCCGACGCTGGTCTTGGGGATGGCCTCGACGAACAGGACCTGATCCGGCAACTGCCACTTGGCGAAGGCGCTGGTCAGGTGTTCCTGCAGTTGTTCCTGGGTCGCCTGCTGGCCAGGCTTCAGCACCACCAGGGCCAGCGGCCTCTCCTGCCACTTCGGATGCGGAACGCCGACAACTGCGGCGTCGCGCACGGCGGGGTGACCCATGAGCAGGTTTTCCATGTCGATGGAAGAAATCCATTCGCCGCCGCTCTTGATCACGTCCTTGATGCGGTCGGTGACCTTGAGGTAGCCGTTCTCGTCCACCGTGCCGACATCGCCCGAGCGCCACCAGCCGCCTTCCAGGAAGCGGTCTGCGGAGTCGGGCATGTCGTGGTAGCTGGCCGTGATCCAGGGGCCGCGCACGCAGATCTCGCCTGCCGACTTTCCGTCATGCGGCAAGTCCTTGTCGTCGGCATCGACGATGCGGATGTCCACCCCGGTCAGCACCAGACCTTGCTTGCGCTTCAGGTTCCAGCGCTCTTCCTCGGTCAGGCGCTTCTTGAGCGTGGACTTGAGGCGGTTCATCGTCACCAGCGTCGTGGCTTCGGTGGCGCCGTAGCCATGCACCACCTCGGCACCGGTGAGTTTGTAGAAACCGATCATCATCGACAGCGGCGGCTCGGAGGCGCCGGACAGCATGCGCATGCGGCTGAAGTCCGGCTTGACCGGCATCGTCTCGATGTACTGCAGCATGGGCTGGAAGATGGCCGGTGCGCCGTTGGCGACCGTCACGCCCTCGGCGATCATGGCGTCAACCAGGGGCTTGGTGTCCTCGGCGACATAGCGGCCCGGCAGCACGATCTTGTCGCCCAGCAGCGTGGCGGCCTGCGGCAAGCCCCAGCATTGCCCGTGGAACATGGGGGTGATGAGCATCACACAGTCGTCCAGCGTCATGCCCAGATTGGTGGCCATGCCCGTGGAATGCATGTAGATGCCGCGGTGCGAGTAGTACACGCCCTTGGGCCTGCCCGTGGTGCCGGTGGTGTAGCAGGCGCTGTAGGCCGAGGTTTCGTCGATCTCGGGCCAGTCGATCTGGGTGTCGGCGGCGGCCAGCAGGTCTTCGTAGTGCAGCAGCGGTTTCAGCGTGGTCTTGATCTGGTCCAGCGGCTTGTCGGTCATGACAATCCAGCCCTTGATCTGGGGCGAATTCGCTGCGACGGATTCGGCAATGGGTAGTAATGACTCGTCCACGCAAACGTAGGACACCTTGCTGTGGTCGACCACGTAGCCCAGGTCCTCTGGGCCCAGGCGCAGATTCATCTGCAACATGACAGCACCCAGGCCGGGAATAGACCAGTACAGCTCGAAGTGACGTCGGCTGTTCCAGTCCAGGATGCCGACCCGGTCGCCGGGCTCGACACCGAGCGCGCGCAGCGCATTGGCGCTGCGGCAGACGCGCGCGTAGCAGTCGGCATAGGTGTAGCGATCCCAGCCGCCATCGGGTGTGCGGTAGACGATCTCCTGGTCCCCATGGGTGCGCGCGGCGTGCCGGATCAGCGTCGTGGTGTTGAGCTGGCGGTCGTTGCCCGTGGTGGACGGGCAGCCGCGGACGATGTGGGTGGTAGCAGTCATTTCTTTGTCTCCTGGGTGGTGGTTGCGTTGAGTGCCTGGAACCGTGGGGCCGGGGCCGCTTCGATGGCGCCGAAAGAGGTGGTCTGGTAGATGCCCCGTACCGCGTTGTGCGGATGCCGCACTGCCTCGGCCAGGCTGAGAACGGGTGCAAAGCAGGCGTCGCTGCCTTCAAGCAGCGCGCACCAGTGCGCCTGGGGCTGGGTGCGGATGAGGGCCGCGATGCGCTCCTTCAACGCCGGCCACGCCGCCGTGTCGTACTGGTCTGCAGGGTTCACGTCCGCCAGGCCCAACTTGGACAACAGCAATGCGTAGAACGGCGGCTCGATCGCGCCGAGGCTGATGAAGCCACCGTCGGCGCAGACGTACACGTCATAGAACGGCGAATCGTGGAACGGGCTCGGCTGTGCGCCGTCGATCTGCCCGTTGGCGCGAATCCAGTGCACCAGCGTGCCCAGCATGGCCACGATGTCCACGATGGCTGCGTCCACAACCCGGCCACGGCCGGTGGCCCGTGCATCGACCAGCGCGCAGGCGATGCCAAAAGCCATGCCTAGCGCCCCGGCACCGTCCCCGAGTACCGAGGGCGGCACGATGGGCGCCTGCCCCCTGTGCGCCGACAGCGACAGCAGGCCCGTCAGCGCGACGTAGTTCAGGTCGTGGCCCGCGGCCTGGGCAAGCGGCCCGTCCTGGCCCCAGCCCGTCATCCGGCCATAGACCAGTCGGGGATTGCGCGCCGCGCAATCTGCGGGGCCAAAGCCCAGCCGCTCCATCACCCCTGGGCGAAAGCCTTCGATTAGGGCGTCGGCCTGGGCAATCAGCTCCAGTGCGCGCGCCTTGCCACCTGGCGACTTCAGGTCGATGACCTCGACCTTCTTACCGCGGTGCAGCGGGTTCTCCACCGTCCCGCCCAGCCGCTGCGCCCCAGCAGCCTGCTCGGCCCGTGCCAGCGCGATCACCTCGGCGCCCATGTCGACCAGCATCCTGGCGGCCAGAGGGCCTGGACCGATGCCCTCAAACTCCACCACACGGACGCCGTGCAGCGGCAACTGCAGCGTGTGCGACGTGTGCGGCATGTTCACAGCTTCCTCGAAACCAGGTCTTTCAGGACCTCGTTGGCACCGCCGTAGATCTTCTGCACTCGCGAAGCGGCATACATCCGCGCGATCGGGTACTCGGCCATGTAGCCGTAGCCGCCGAACAATTGGAGACACTCGTCCACCACGCGGCACTGCTGTTCGGTGCACCACCACTTGGCCATGTAGGCGGCCTCGTTGTCGAGTGTGCCGTCCAGCAGTCGCTGGGTACAGTCGTTGACGAAGCTGCGCACCACATGCGCGATGGTCGCCATCTCGGCCAGCTTTTGGCGCGTTGTCTGCATGTCGAACAGAGGCGCGCCGAATATCTTGCGCTGCTTCGTGTATTCGATGGTGAGCTCCAACGCCCGGTCGATGACGGCCGCCGCCGGCACTGCAATGACCATGCGCTCGTAGGGCAACGCGCCCATTAGTTGCCCAAAGCCTTGGCCTTCAACGCCCCCCAGCAGTTGGTCGGCTGGAACGCGCACGCTGTCGAAGAAAAGCTCCGCCGTGTCCGAGGCCTGCATGCCGATCTTTTCAAGCAGGCGGCCCACACGAAAGCCTGGCAGGTTCTCGGTCTCCAATACGAACAGCGACACCCCTTTGCTGCCCGCGCCACTGGTGCGCGCCGCGACGATCAGCAGGTTTCCGGTGAAGCCGTTGGTGATGAAGGTCTTGGCGCCGTCGATCACGTAGTGGTCGCCGTCGCGCCGGGCCCGCGTGGAGATGGCCTTCAGATCCGAGCCGCAGCCCGGCTCGGTCATCGCGATTGCGGCCAGCATCTCGCCGTTCGTCACCTTGGGCAGCCAGCGCTGCTTTTGCGCTTCGGTGCCGAAGTCCAGGATGTAATGCGACGCGATGGTGTGCACCGCGATATTGACCGGCATCTCGGCCTTGGCCAGTTCGTCCTGCACCACCAGCTGGTAGGCGAGGCTAGCGCCGGCACCACCATAGGTCTCGGGCATCTCGGGCAGCAGAAAGCTCATCTCGCCGAACGGACGCCAGACCTCGCGCGGGATGTAGCCCTGGCGGCGCCATTCGTCGAGCCGGGGAGTAAATTCGGCGGCAACGTAGCGGCGCACCTGCTCGCGAAAGGCGTCGATCTCGCCGTCCATCCAGGCGTGGCGATACAGCTGTGGCAGCATGAGCGTGTCTCCTTGTATGTTGGCTTCTGACCCCGCGCCGGGCGTTCCGCACAGCGCCACTGCCGAAGTGCTTTGGGGGATGCGACAATCGTAATAATTGGCCCCTGCAAGGGCGATGGCGGATTGCCTCAATCAACTGACAAATAACTTCGTTCGGCCCGTGCGACCGGCGTTGACCCCTTCGATCACACGCCATGCTGCAACCCGTCTTTACTGCTCCTATCTTCGCCGTGCATGGCCTGCTGGACGGCGCGCGCGGCAAGGGGCTGGCCACGCAAGAATGGCTGGAGGGCGTGCTGGGGCGCGCAGGCATCAGCGAATCGCTACTGGATCTGGAGGATTCGCGCGTAACCGTGGAGCAGTTCAACGCGCTGTTTATCGCCGTCAAGGACAGCCTGAACGACGAGTGCCTGGGCTACCTGCATGGGCGGCCCATGCGCCCGGGCAGCTTCGCGCTAATGGTGCGCAGCGCGTTCACTGCCCATTCGTTGTCATACGCCCTGCGTCGCCTGAGCGAATCCTTCGCCCTGCTGCAGGACGACGTGGCGCTGGTGCCCGTGACCGAGGGCGCGCTGGGGGGCTTCGCGCTGGAGATGCGCGGCGGCGCGGGCGCACATGCCGAATTCCTTCACGCACATCTGCTGCGCGTGTTCTGGCGCTTGCTGCTGTGGCTGCACGGCGGCCGGCTGGTGCCGCAGCGATTCGACTTCAATTTTGCGCAGCCGCTCCATGCGATGAGCTACGGGCGCATCTTTTCCGGTACGCTGTGCTTCGGGCAGCCGCGCACGGCCGCCTGGTTCGACGCCGACGCCTTCAAACAGCCGGTGCGGCGCGATCGGGACGCGCTGCAGTCCTTCCTGCGCGCCACGCCGGGCAACGTGGTGGGTCCGCACCTGAACGAGCGCAGCGCCAGCGCGCGGGTCCGCATGGTGCTGCAGCGGGCCAGCCCCGAATGGCCCGACCTGGCCGTCACCGCGCAGCGCCTGCACATGTCGGTGAGCGCGTTGCAGCGGCACCTGGCCACCGAGGACACTTCCTTCCAGGCACTGAAGGACCAACTGCGGCGCGACATGGCGATCGTGCGCCTGACCAGCAGCGAAGCCTCGCTCATCGCCATCGCCGCCGACCTGGGCTTCACCGACAGCACCGCCTTCCAGCGCGCCTTCAAGGTCTGGACCGGCAGCGCGCCGGGAGCCTACCGCGCCCGCTCGCGCAGCGGGCAGCACCCTACATAGAGGCATTCGACCAATTCCGGCACGGCCACGAGGCTGTAGCCGACCACCGAGAAGATCGGCGCCTTCATAGCTGCCGGGCCTTGGCCCACATCGAGCGAGGCTCTCGTGCGCTCAAGAGACTGTTTGCAGCCCTTGAGGCAGTTGCACCGACGGCAGCGCAGCGACAGGCTGCGCCAGGAAGCAGATGTTTTCCGTCAGCCTATCGAGGTCATTCGTCATTGCCACCCGTTGAGGCTGACTTCTAAGCTTCCTAAGCTAAAACTGAACTCGCACTGCATAGGAGTGATGGCTGTGTGCCATTTGGAGCGGCACTGCCAGAATGTAAATCAAGCATCATGACCGACGCAGCCCCGGCACTCTCGTATCCGTTCTCGGATCTCCCACTCCCTGGCCAAGCCACGGAAATCAAGCCTGGTGTGCTGTGGCTGCGCATGCTGCTGCCGTTTTCCCTGGATCACATCAACCTCTGGGCATTGAGCGACGGTCCTGGTTGGGCGGTCGTGGACACGGGCATTCGCAGCGTGGACGTCAGGAACGCGTGGCTCGCCTTGCTCGCTCCGCAGGGGCCGCTAGCCGGCCGTCCCATCTCCCGTGTGATAGCGACGCACATGCACCCGGATCATGTGGGCATGGCGGGATGGTTGACACGTCGCTTCGAATGCGCGCTTTGGATGACACGAGACGAGTATTTGAGCTGTCGGGTGATGCTTGCCGATACGGGGCGGGAAGCGCCAGTCGATGGCGTTCGCTTCTATCGGAGGGCCGGATGGAGCGACACCGAGGTGGATGAGTACCGCACCCGGTTCGGTGACTTCGGTAAGATGATCCATCCATTGCCTGACAGCTTTGTGCGGCTCACGGATGGCCAGATGTTGCGGATCGGGGACCAGGAATGGGAAGTCATCGTCGGCACAGGACATTCCCCCGAGCACGCGTGCTTCTACTCGCGCGAACTGGATTTGCTGATATCGGGGGATCAGGTTCTTCCCAGGATCAGTTCCAATACCTCCGTGTACGCCACCGAGCCGCATGCGAATCCTCTGCAGGGCTGGCTCGATTCCATCGACCGGTTGATGCAACGCGTACCTGGGAGCGCCCTGATTCTGCCTGCCCACAACGAACCTTTCCATGGCCTGCACCTACGGTTGGAGCAACTGCGTGCGAGCACCGTCAGAGGCACCGACCGCGTCAGGCAACAACTTGTGCAGCCTCTGAGGGTCATCGACCTGGTTCGCGCCCTGTACCGTTCGTCCATTGTTGCGGAGCAAATGCACCTCAACCTCGCGACCGGAGAGACGCTCGCCCACCTAAACTATCTCGACCAGCGTGGGGAAATCGTGTCTGCAGAAGACGAAGACGGTGCAATGCGCTATCGGCTCGCCTGATGCACTAATTTGCCCTCAAGGATATAGAAGTAACCCAATCAAGCCTGTCATTGACTGGGTTCTTTGCTGATGTGTTTCGAGAGCAATGAGTCCTTGCACCAGCGCGTCGTGTACGGCCTCCAGTTCTTTGAACACCGTGTTGGCAAACCAATCCTGGCACGGCACCTTCCACAGATGCTCGACCGGGTTCAGCTCAAGGCTGGCAGAAACTCTAGGCGCATATTCTGTGGCACATCCAAGTGACCCGCGATGTGCCAACCCGCCTGATCCATGACCATCATGATGAACTCGACGGCATGGCGTCGCGCCATCTCGGCCAGGAACACCTGCATCGTCTCAGCGTTGGCCCAGGGCAGCACCAGAGAGTCAATCACGCCATCGTGCGTGCTGACGGCGGCGAAGGCGTACAGGGTCTGGCGTTGAGGCGTGCGCCGACGATGGGGCGTGAGCCCCTGGGCACCCAACACTGCCGGGGTGTTCCCAGCAGGCAGAAGCGCCCTTCGTGCTGGAATATCAGCCGCACGGGCGACCATATTCAGCTTGACGCCTGACCTCTTGGCGCACTTGAACAGTGCTCTCAGAAAGGGGCCGTTTGTCATTCGATCGGGGCGCTTCGTCATCGCGGCTCGCAGCACCGGCACCTAGGATTCCTTGTGTGCGCTGGACGACATGTAGCGGAGCGGCGATGACCGCCGCCCCACGATCCAGAGCCTAACCCAAAGGAGACAAACACGTGTGCCAAATCGACATGCAGAAGCTCGCCGACGACGCTCGCTTCAACCGCTTTCATGCCAAGGTGCTTCTGTGGTGCCTGTTGATTCTCATCATCGACGGCTATGACATCGCCGTGGTGGGCATCGCCCTGCCGTCCATCATGCAGCAGATGGGCGTGAACGCATCGACTGCCGGTTTCATGGCCAGTTCGGCCCTGTTCGGCATGATGTTCGGCGCCATGGTTCTGGGCACGCTGTCCGACCGGATTGGTCGGCGCTGGGCCCTCTCCATTGGCGTCATGCTGTTCAGCGTGTTCACCGCGGCCGCCGGATTCACCAAGGATCCCATCAGCTTCAGCGTGGTGCGCTTCATCGCGGGCCTGGGGATTGGCGGTGTGCTGCCGGTCATCGTGGCACAGATGGTCGAGTACTCGCCCAAGAAGATCCGCAGCCTGATGACGGCGCTGATGACTTCGGGCTACGCACTGGGCGGCATCCTGGCCGCGGTGCTCGGCAAGCAGCTGATCGGCGAGTACGGCTGGCAGGTCGTTTTCATCGCAGCGGGTGTGCCGGTCCTGCTGATTCCGTTCATCCTGAAGCTGGTGCCGGAATCAATGACCTACCTGATCTCGCGCAGCCGCAACGGCGAACTGGCCGAAGTGGCCCGTAATCTCCAGCCGGGAGTCAAGCACCCGGCGGACGCCCAGTTCGTCGTGCCCACCGCCGACCGCGTGGCGGGTGCGCCGGTCTCCCGGCTGTTCCAGGACGGGCGAGGCCCGAGCACGGTGCTGTTCTGGATCGCCTTCTTCTCGGGCCTGTTCATGGTCTATGCGCTCAGCAGCTGGCTGACCAAGCTGATGGCTATGGCTGGCTACAGCCTGGGGTCTGCCCTCAGCTTCGTGATCGCGCTGAACGTTGGCGCCATCATCGGTGCCGTGGGAGGCGGGTGGCTCGCCGACAAGTTCAACATCAAGTGGGTGCTGGTGGGGATGTATGCGCTGGGCGGCGTGCTGCTGTACCTGATGACGTTCCAGACCTCGACCGAGCTGCGTTATCTGATCATCGGCGCGGTCGGCGCCTGCACCACCGGCGCGCAATTGGTGGCCTATGCCTACTGCGGGCAGTTTTACCCGATGTCCATCCGCTCGACCGGCATCGGCATGGCCTCCGGCGTGGGGCGCCTGGGCGCGATCGCGGCGCCGCTGCTAATCGGCCAGATCGTTGCGCTTGAGCTGCCGCTGGAGCAGAACTTCCTGGTGATCGGGGCTTTCGGGATCATCGGCTCGATCGCCCTGGCGTTCATCAGGCATGGCGGCCCGGCGTCGGTGGGCCCGCAAGAGGCTGCACGCGAGTTGCGCCCGTCGCAACAGACGCCGCAAAACGCCTGATCGTAGCCATCAAGGAAATTCGCTGTGTCTGTCTACATAGCCCCCCTGCGCGAAATGCTGTTCGCCATGAAAGAGGTCGGCGGCCTGGACGCGATCTGCGCCCAGCCGGACCATGAAGAAACCACGCCCGACCTGGTCGAGGCCATCCTGCAGGAGGCGGCTAATTACGCCGCTGGCGTGCTGGATCCGCTCAACCACCCCGGCGACGTGCAGGGCGCGCGCTGGCACGATGGTCGGGTCACGCCCGCCGACGGCTTTCGCGAAGCCTGGGCCAGCTTCTGCGAGAACGGCTGGAACGGCATGCCCGCTGCCACCGAATGGGGCGGCCAGGGCCTGCCCACGCTGGTCTCCACCGCCGTGCTGGAGATGTGGAAGTCGTCCAACCTCGCGTTCAGCCTGTGCCAGATGCTCACGCTGGGCGCGGTGGAGGCCATTGCGCACCATGGCAGCGACGCACTCCAGCGCCGCTTCCTGGCACCCATGGTCGAGGGCCGCTGGACGGGCACCATGAACCTCACCGAGCCCCAGGCCGGCTCCGACCTGGCCGCGCTGCGCAGCCGTGCCGTACACGAGGGCGACCACTACCGCGTCAGCGGCAACAAGATCTTCATCACCTGGGGCGAGCACGACATGGCCGAGAACATCGTGCACCTGGTGCTGGCGCGCCTACCCGATGCGCCACCGGGGGTGAAAGGCATCTCGCTGTTCCTGTGCCCGAAGTACCTGGTCAACGACGATGGCACCCTGGGCGAACGCAACGACTTGGCCTGCACGTCGATTGAGCACAAGATGGGCATCCACGGCAGCCCCACGGCGTCGATGAGTTTTGGCGACAGCGGCGGCGCTATCGGCTACCTGGTCGGCGAGCCGCACCAGGGGCTGGCCTGCATGTTCACCATGATGAACCACGCGCGGCTGAACGTTGGCCTGGAAGGCGTGGGCATTTCCGAGCGCGCCTACCAGCGCGCACGCGCCTATGCGCTGGAGCGGGTGCAGGGCAAGCCGCTGATCAGCGGCAGCACCGCCATCGCAGGCCACCCGGACGTGCGGCGCATGCTGATGGACATGAAGGCCCGCACCGAGGCCATGCGCGCGCTGGCCTACTTCTGCGCCGGTCAGATGGACCGCGCCGCGGGCCACGCCGATGCGCAGGAGCGCGCGCAGGCGCAGGCCCTGGTCGGCCTGCTGATACCGGTGGTCAAAGGCTGGTGTACCGACAGCGCGCAGGGCATCACGTCCGACGGCGTGCAGGTGCATGGCGGCATGGGCTACGTCGAGGAAACCGGCGCCTCGCAGCACATGCGCGACGCGCGCATCACGACCATCTACGAAGGCACCACGGGCATCCAGGCCAACGACCTGATCGGCCGCAAGCTGGCACGCGAGGGCGGGCGCACGCTGAAGGCGCTGCTGGGCCGCATCGACGGCGATGCGCGCCGGTTGGTCGAATCGCCCGATGCAGTGCTGGCGCAGATCGGCCGCGCGTTGGCAGCCGCTGCCCAGGCGCTGGACGAAGCGGCCGACTGGCTGCTGGCCCACGACGGTCAACCCGCGCAGTGCGCGGCGGGCGCCGTGCCCTTCCTGCGGCTGGCGGGCACCGTGATCGGCGGCTGGCTGTCGGCGCGCATGGCCGAAGCCGCTACCGCGCAACTCGCGGCGGGCGCGGGCGATGCGGGCTTTCTCGGTACCAAGCGCGCCACAGCCAGCCATTACGCGGCGCATGTCCTGGTGCAGGCGCCGATGCTGCGCGACATCGTCACGGGCGGCGCCGCCAGCACGCTGGCCCTGGCGGACGATCAACTCTGAATGATCCTGAAAGGAAACCCTCCCATGAAAATCCTGGTTCCCGTCAAGCGGGTGGTTGACTACAACGTCAAGGTCCGCGTCAAGAGCGATGGCAGCGGCGTGGACATCGCCAATGTCAAGATGAGCATGAACCCCTTCGACGAGATTGCCGTCGAAGAGGCTGTGCGGCTCAGGGAGAAAGGCGCGGCAACGGAGATCGTCGCCGTCTCGTGCGGCGTGTCTCAATGCCAGGAGACGCTGCGCACCGCCATGGCCATCGGTGCCGACCGCGGCATCCTAGTCGAGACCAATGAAGAACTGCAGCCGCTGGCCGTGGCTAAGCTGCTCAAGGCCCTGATCGACAAGGAACAGCCCGGCCTCGTGATCCTGGGCAAGCAGGCCATCGACGACGACTGCAACCAGACCGGCCAGATGCTGGCGGCGCTGGCCGGTCTGCCGCAAGCCACCTTCGCCTCCAAGGTCGAGCTCGCCGGCGACAAGGCAGCCGTGACCCGCGAAGTGGACGGCGGCCTGGAAACCCTCAGCCTCACGCTGCCCGCGGTCATCACCGCCGACCTGCGCCTGAACGAACCGCGCTACGTCACCTTGCCCAACATCATGAAGGCCAAGAAAAAGCCGCTGGACACCATCAAGCCCGAAGACCTCGGCGTTCAAGTCGCCCCACGCCTGAAGACCCTGAAGGTGACCGAACCCGCCAAGCGCGGCGCCGGCGTGAAGGTGGCTGACGTGGCCGCCCTGGTCGAAAAACTCAAGAACGAAGCGAAGGTGATCTAAATGTCGGTACTCGTTATTGCTGAACACGACAACGCATCCATCAAGGGCGCAACCCTGAACACCGTGACGGCCGCAGCCGCTTGCGGTGGCGACGTGCACGTGCTGGTGGCCGGTGAAAACGCCGGTGCAGCCGCCCAGGCCGCAGCGCAAATCGCCGGCGTCGCCAAGGTCATCCACGCCGACGGCGCCAGCCTGAAGAACGGCCTGGCCGAGAACGTCGCCGCGCAAGTGCTGGCCATCGCCGGCAACTACAGCCACATCCTGTTCCCGGCCACGGCCGGCGGCAAGAACGTGGCCCCGCGCGTGGCCGCCAAGCTCGACGTCGCCCAGATCAGCGACATCACCAAGGTGGTGAGCGCCGACACCTTCGAACGCCCCATCTACGCCGGCAATGCCATCGCTACCGTGCAAAGCTGCGACGCCACCAAAGTCATCACCGTGCGCACCACCGGCTTCGACGCCACAGCGGCGACCGGAGGCAACGCAGCAGTGGAAACGCCAACCGCAGCGGCAGACACCGGCAAGAGCAGCTACGTGGGCAGCGAAATCGCCAAGAGCGACCGGCCCGAACTGACGGCGGCCAAGATCATCGTCTCCGGCGGCCGTGCGCTGGGCAGCAAGGAAAAATTCGACGAAGTCATCACCCCGCTGGCCGACAAGCTGGGCGCGGCCATCGGCGCGAGCCGCGCGGCGGTGGATGCGGGCTACGCGCCCAATGACCTGCAGGTGGGCCAGACCGGCAAGATCGTGGCGCCGCAGCTGTACGTGGCGGCGGGCATCTCGGGGGCGATCCAGCACCTGGCGGGCATGAAGGACTCCAAGGTGATCGTGGCGATCAACAAGGACCCGGAGGCGCCGATCTTCAGCGTGGCCGACTACGGGCTGGAGGCGGACCTGTTCGCGGCTGTGCCGGAACTCGTCAAGGCCTTTTAACTTGGATGAGATACACCATGGAGCTTCGGCATTTGCGTTGCTTTATAGCGGTGGCCGAAGAACTTCACTTTGGCCGCGCAGCGGAAAAGCTGCACATCGATCAGTCCCCTTTGTCGCGCACCATCAAGGAGATAGAGGAAGAGCTCGGGGCGCAACTGTTCACGCGAACCACGCGAAGCACCCGCCTGACCTTTGCCGGAATGGCATTCCTGGAGCGGGTGCCGCGAATCTTCGAAGCTCTGAAACAGGCGTGTGACGGCGTCAAGTCCGCCGCCAGTGGGTTTCAGGGACAGTTGCGCATCGCTTTGTCCGATGGCATCACGCCCTCGCGAATGCCGACGCTGCTGGCACGGAGCCGAGAGGAAGATCCAGAGATTGACATTCGGTTATTTGAGGTGCCGTTGGACCAACAGATCAAGGGTCTGCACGATGACCTGTATGACGTCGGCTTTTCGATGGCCGAAGAGGTGGGCGACGGCATTGTGGTCAGGCCTGCGTGGGAAGACGAGCTGATGGTGGCGGTCCCAGCTCGCCATCCTGTGCTGGCCCACAAGCACGTTCCGTTGGAAGAAGTGTTGCGCTATCCGCTGGCGCTATGCGATCCGGCGATATGCGAAGGCCATGCACGCCAAGTTGATCGCGTTTTGCAGCGCTACGAGCAACAGCCACTGATCGCCCAGCGCGTGGCGTCCTATGAGGTGATGATGACCTTAGTCTCCGCCGGATTGGCACTTGGTTTGGCGGGCGCCGCGCACATTGCATCCGGCCGTGGGCCAGGTGTTGTGGCCCGGCGCTTGGCGGGCAAGTCGCAGATGCTGGCCACGTATCTGCTGCACCGTGACGTGGAGCCCTCCGAAATGCTGGCTCGGTTCATCGCACGAGTGGACTCCATTGATTCGGCGGATGGCTCCAGCGCCGCCGAGGACTCCTGATCCACCTGCTGAAAGGACCCAAGCCATGCCCCGATTCCTGCCGCTGCTGATGGCCGCTGCACTGACAGCCTCCTGTGGGCCATCCCAACCGACGGAAACCGTGGACTTCCTCGTGGCCCATCCTGAGCGTCTCAAGGAAGTCCAGCGCCTGTGCAAGGAAGAGCGCGCGAAGGCCGGCGAAGAACTCTGCCGACGTGCCGCCGAGGCCGCGAATCGCCGCTTCTTCGGTGATCGGCCGGAGCAGAAGCCTCAATAGGGCACCCCTCCGTCGCGGCGCGGCGACGAAGGTCTCACTGTTACCTCATCACGCCGCAGCGCGCTCGCGCATGCGGCATTTTTATTGTCTTCGCCACAGCAATAAGTCTGGCTCTTTTGGCCTGAATCCCCGCCACAACGGTCTTTGACCGACCTGCACGCTCGCCTTGATCCTCGGCACTACGGCACGTTCCTGTGCCGTAGTGGGAGGTTGATCAATGCAAGGAACGAACGTGCTGTTCGGTCAGATTGCCGTTGTCTTCGGCATCGTGATCGCTGGCGTATGGAGCGCTACGCAATGGACGGCCGCCGCCCTGGGCTACCAGCTACGCCTGGGCTCGCCGTGGTTCGATTTCTTCGGCACGCCGGTCTATCACCCCTGGCGCCTGTTCGAGTGGTGGTTCTTCTTCGACGCCTACACGCCGCATGTCTTTGACGTGGGCGGTGCCATTGCCGCAGGCAGCGGCCTGATCGCGGTGGTGGTTGCCATCGGCATGTCGATCTGGCGCTCGCGCCAGTCCAAGCTGGTCACGACCTACGGGTCGGCTCGCTGGGCCAACGCGGAGGACATTTGCAAGGCGGGGCTTGACCAGCCTGCGGGCGTGTTCCTCGGCCAGCATCGCCAGCAGTACCTGCGACATGAAGGCCCGGAGCATGTTCTGACCTTCGCGCCTACCCGCTCGGGCAAAGGCGTGGGCCTGGTGGTTCCCACCTTGTTGAGCTGGCCTGCATCGGCCGTCATTCACGACATCAAGGGCGAGAACTGGAGCATCACCGCCGGCTGGCGCTCGCGCTTCTCGCATTGCCTGCTGTTCAACCCGACCGATGCGAAGTCGGCGGCCTACAACCCACTGCTGGAGGTGAGGCGCGGCGCGCACGAAGTGCGCGACGTGCAGAACATCGCAGACATTCTGGTCGATCCCGAAGGAGCACTGGAGCGGCGCAACCATTGGGAGAAGACCTCGCATGCGCTGCTGGTTGGGGCCATCCTGCACGTGCTCT
The DNA here is from genome assembly GCF_003058055.1 of Acidovorax sp. 107. Classification (NCBI taxonomy): domain Bacteria; kingdom Pseudomonadati; phylum Pseudomonadota; class Betaproteobacteria; order Burkholderiales; family Comamonadaceae; genus Acidovorax; species Acidovorax sp. 107. Next base: position 1,306,774 of record NZ_QBTZ01000001.1, read on the forward strand.
ACGCAGGCGAAGACAAGACGCTGCGCGGAGTCGCCAACTTCCTCAGCGACCCGGCCTGTCCCTTCGAGCTGACCCTGCATCGGATGATGACCACGCCGCACATCGGTGGTGGGCCGCATCTGGTGGTGGCATCGGCAGCGCGCGAAGTCCTGAACAAATCGGACAACGAGCGTTCCGGCGTGTTGAGCACCGCCATGTCATTCCTCGGCCTGTACCGCGACCCCACGGTGGCCGAAGTCACCTCGCGCTGCGACTGGCGCATTGCCGACCTGATCGCGGCCGAGCATCCGGTGTCGCTGTACCTGGTGGTGCCGCCTTCGGACATTTCGCGGACGAAACCGCTCATTCGCCTGATCCTCAACCAGATCGGGCGACGCCTCACCGAATCACTCGATGGCAGCGACGGCATCGAGCGCCGCCACAAGCTGCTGCTGATGCTTGACGAGTTCCCGGCGCTGGGGCGCCTGGATTTCTTCGAGACGGCGCTGGCCTTCATGGCGGGCTATGGCATCCGTAGCTTCCTGATCGCGCAGTCGCTCAATCAGATCGACAAAGCCTATGGCCAGAACCATTCCATCCTCGACAACTGCCATGTGCGCGTGACGTTCGCCACCAACGACGAGCGCACGGCCAAGCGGATTTCCGAAACCCTTGGCACTGCCACTGAGTTGCGCGCGCAGCGCAACTACGCGGGTCACCGGCTCGCCCCATGGCTGGGGCACTTGATGGTGTCGCGACAGGAGACCGCCCGACCTTTGCTGACGCCAGGCGAAGTGATGCAACTCCCGCCCGACGAGGCGGTGGTGATGGTTTCCAGCGTCGCGCCGATCAAGGCCAAGAAGGTGCGCTACTACTCTGACGCGAACTTCCAGCGGCGCGTGCTGCCGCCCCCTGTGCTCATTGCGGGGCGCTACGCCGACGTGCCTTCCTTACGGCCCGACGACTGGAGCGGGCTGACGGTTCCTCCCGTTCCGGTGGCGCCTGCAACCGAAGCCGTTGAAGGCTTCGCCTCTGCCGCTGACGACGGTGGCCCGCGTCGCCAACCCGAACTCTCCGAAGCCGTCGCCTACGACCCCGACCTGGTTGTGCCTGTCGCCGACCTCGGGCTGCTCGATGACGACGACATGCCGCTTCCCTTACCGCGCCAGCTCGATCCGACCCTGCAGCGCACGTCCCGGCTGGCATCCCTCGACCCTGACGACGGAATCGAGCTATGAGCCAGCACCGCTTGAATCTCTTCATCCAGCCCGAGCACGCCAAGCGGCTCGATGAGCTGGCTGCCAAGAAAGGCGTGTCCAAGTCCAGCATCGTTGCGGCGGCCTTGGCATCCTGGCTGTCGCCCGACGCGGCCGACCAGCGCGAGGCGGCGATTGCCAAGCGTCTGGATCGCCTGTCGCGCCACGCCGAGCGCCTGGAGCGCGACCAGAACATCCAGATCGAAACACTGGCCTTGTTCATCCGCTACTTCCTGACCGTGAGCACACCCGTGCCAGAGGCGCATCAGGACGCAGCGCGCGCTCAAGGCAAGGCGCGCTTCGAGCAGTTCGTGGAGCAGTTGGGCCGGCACCTGCTGCGCGGGCGCAGCCTGGTGCGCGACGTGGTGGACGAGCTGAATCCCGATCCGATGCGGACGGACGACGCGCCAACCCCGGCCGAAGCGCAGGAGCGCGCGTTATGAGCACCTCGGCTTCCTCCTTTACCGCCACGTCGCTGGATCGCCGCATCCAAATGCTGCGCACGGCGATGGGGCCGCTGATCGCCGCCGCGCTCGAAGACCCGGACGTGGTGGAAATCATGCTCAACCCGGATCGAACCTTGTGGATCGACCGGCTTTCATCGGGCCGTGCACCGATGGGCGTGGAGCTGTCCGAAGCGGACGGTGAACGGATCATCCGGCTGGTCGCGGCCCACGTCGGCGCCGAGGTACATCGCGGCCAGCCGCTCTTGACGGCAGAGCTGCCCGAGACGGGCGAACGCTTCGAGGGCATCTTGCCGCCCGCTGCTCCGGGGCCGGCCTTCGCCTTGCGAAAGCGCGCCGTGGGCGTGATCCCGCTGTCGCGTTATATCGAGGACGGAATGATGACCGCTGCACAGGCGGGCCTGCTGGTGCGTGCGGTGCGCGAGCGCCAGAACATTCTGATCGCGGGTGGAACGAGTACCGGCAAGACCACCTTGGCGAATGCCCTGCTGGCTGAGATCGCCGCCACCGGCGACCGCGTGCTGGTGCTCGAAGACACGGTGGAGCTGCAATGCGCGGCCCGCGACCACGTGCCGCTGCGCACGCGCCAGGGTGTCGTGTCCATGACCGAGCTGGTGCGCTCGTCCATGCGTCTGCGCCCGGATCGCGTGGTCGTCGGCGAGGTGCGCGGCGCCGAGGCGCTGGATCTCATCAAGGTGTGGGGCACCGGCCATCCGGGCGGCATTGCCACGATCCACGCCGGCTCCGCGCTGGGCGCATTGCTGCGCCTGGAGCAACTGATTCTCGAAGTGGCGGTGAATCCGCCCCGTGCGCTGATCGCGGAAGCGGTCAACGTGGTCATCCACATCGCCGGGCGCGGGCGCAAGCGCCGCATCGAGAGCATCGCCCGCGTCGTCGGCTTCGATGGCGTGGGCTACCAACTGGCGGATGCGCTGGAAGCGCCGTTTCCCGAGCTGCTGCCGCAGTCCGACCTTTCCTCCCTGTCCCTCAACCACCCTGGAGAACTGCCATGACGCAGATGATCGTTCCTGCTTTCCGTATTTCCGCAAATCCTCTTCGCCGGCCCGCACAGCTGGAGAGCCTGGCTCGCCCGGCCATGCAGGGCTTGATGCTCGCGGCGCTAATGCTGCTGCTCGCGGGCACCGCGCAGGCCGCGGGTTCCTCGATGCCCTGGGAAGGCCCGCTGCAATCCATCCTGGAGTCCATTCAGGGGCCGGTGGCCCGGATCATCGCGGTCATCATCATCATCGCCACGGGCCTGGCGCTGGCCTTCGGCGATACCTCGGGCGGCTTCCGCAAGCTGATCCAGATCGTCTTTGGCCTGTCCATCGCGTTCGCGGCTTCGAGCTTCTTCCTGTCGTTCTTCAGCTTCTCGGGTGGGGCCGTCGTATGAACACGGCCCACGATGGCGTGCAGGGGTTCGCTTCCGGCTTCGCCCCTGGTTTCGAGATTCCGCTGCATCGGTCTCTGACCGAGCCGATCCTGATGGGCGGTGCTCCGCGCACCGTGGCCATCACCAACGGCACCTTGGCCGCTGCCGTGGGCCTGGGCTTGCAGATGTGGATTCCGGGCATCGTGCTCTGGATCGTCGGCCATGCGCTGGCGGTCTGGGGCGCACGCGTCGATCCGCAGTTCATGCAGGTCTTCGCCCGCCACATCAAGCACCGGCCGCTGCTGGACGTGTGAGGGGAATGCCATGCTGAACCTTGCCGAATACCGCCAACGCCCGGCCTTGCTCGCTGACTGGCTGCCGTGGGCCGGGCTGGTCGCGCCGGGCGTCGTGCTGAACAAGGATGGCTCGTTCCAGCGCACGGCGCGCTTTCGGGGGCCAGACCTCGATAGCGCGACGCAGGGCGAGCTGATTTCTACGTCGGCGCGGCTGAACAACGCGCTGCGCCGGCTGGGTTCGGGCTGGGCGCTGTTCATCGAGGCCGAGCGCCGGCCCGCCGCCAACTACCCGCACTCGGAGTTTCCCGAGCCGCTGTCGTGGCTGGTGGACGAGGAGCGACGGGCCGCCTTTGAGGACTCGGGCAACCACTTCGAGAGCGGCTATCACCTGACGCTGGTGTACCTGCCGCCGGAGGAAGCCCGCGCCCGTGCGGCCGGAATGCTGTACGAGAACCGTCCGACCGAAGGCGTGGACTGGCGCGAGCGGCTGACTGCCTTCGTCGCGGAGACGGATCGCATCTTTGACCTGCTCGATGGCGTGATGCCGGAGATCGCCTGGCTCGACGACAGCCAGACGCTGACTTACCTGCATGCCACCGTGTCAACGCGACGCTACCGCGTGGACGTGCCCGAGGTGCCATTCCACCTCGATGCACTGCTGGCCGACGCGCCGCTGATCGGTGGCCTGGCACCGATGCTGGGCGACCAGCATCTGCGCGTGGCGACGGTACGGGGATTTCCGACCTCCACCTGGCCAGGGATGCTGGACGACCTCAACCGCCTCGGCTTTGCGTACCGCTGGAGTACGCGCTTTCTCTGCCTTGACAAAGCCGATGCGGAAAAAGAACTTGCCCGCCTGCGCCGCCAGTGGTTCGCCAAGCGCAAGAACGTCATCGCCTTGCTGCGCGAAACCATCTTTCAGCAGGAAAGCCCGCTGGTCGATACCGATGCCAGCAACAAATCCGCCGACGCCGATGCGGCCTTGCAGGAACTGGGCAGCGATCAAGTCGCCTTTGGCTACCTGACAGCAACCGTCACCGTCATGGACGCGGATGCCGCCGTGGCCGACGAGAAGCTGCGCATGGTGGAGCGCGTCATCCAGGGGCGTGGCTTCGTCACCATCCCCGAAACGCTCAACGCCGTGGATGCGTGGTTGTCGTCCATTCCGGGCCATGCCTACGCCAACGTCCGCCAGCCCATCGTCTCCACGTTGAACCTGGCGCACCTCATGCCGGTGTCCGCCGTATGGGCTGGCCCCGAGCGCAATGCCCACCTCGACGGCCCACCGCTGATCGTGACCCGCACGGAGGGCGCGACGCCGTTCCGGCTGGTCACCCACATCGGTGACGTGGGGCACACCTTGGTAGCCGGCCCGACCGGCATGGGCAAGTCGGTGCTGCTCGCCACACTGGCGATGCAGTTCCGCCGCTACCGTGGCTCGCGCATCTTCGTCTTTGACATGGGGCGCTCGATGCGCGCCACCATCCTGGGCCTGGGCGGCGAGCACTACGACCTTGGGATGGATGGCGACATCGCCTTCCAGCCGCTCGCCCGCATCGATCGTGAGGGCTACCGCACCTGGGCGGCCGAATGGATCGAAGGACGCCTGCGGCATGAGGGTGTGGCCGTCGGCCCCGATGAGAAGGTGGCCATCTGGTCGGCGCTCGGCAGTCTCGCCGGCGCGCCCGTGGAGCAGCGCACGATGACGGGGCTTTCCGTCCTGCTGCAATCGAACGCACTTCGGCAGGTGCTCGCGCCCTATGTGCTCGGTGGCGCACACGGCAAGCTGCTGGATGCGGATTCGGATCGCCTGGGAGCTGGTTCCGTGCAGTGCTTCGAGATGGAGGAACTGATGCACAGCAAGGCCGCTGTCATGGCCGTGCTCCATTACCTCTTTGCGCGCTTCGATGAACGCTTCGACGGTGCGCCGACGCTGCTGATCCTCGATGAGGCGTGGTTGTTCCTCGATGACCCGGTGTTCGCGGCACGCATCCGCCAGTGGTTGAAGACCCTGCGCAAGAAGAACGTCAGCGTCATCTTCGCCACGCAGAGCCTGGCGGACATCAAGGATTCGAGCATCGCGCCGGCCATCATCGAGAGCTGCGCGAGCCGCATCTTCCTGCCGAACCCGCAGGCGACCGAGCCGCAGATTCGAACGATCTACGAGGGCTTCGGCCTCAACAGCCGGCAGATCGAGATCGTCGCCACCGCGCAGCCCAAGCGCGACTACTACTACCAATCGCGCCTCGGCAATCGCCTGTTCGATCTCGACCTGGGCGCCGCGACCTTGGCCTTCGCGGGTGCGTCCACGCCGCAAGACCAGCGCGACATCGACGCGGTGCTTGCCGCCTCGCATTCCGATGCCTCTCCCTTCGCAGCCACCTGGCTGCGCCATCGCGGCCTGCATTGGGCCGCCGACCTGCTGTCCTCGTTCCCGTCCACCCACCTCCAGGAGAACCCATCATGAAAAAGCGTCTTGTCGCCGCCGCCGTCGCGGCCATGCTTTGCACCGCTACCGCCGTGCAGGCGCAGTGGGTCGTGATCGACCCCACGAACCTCGTGCAGAACACGCTGACCGCGATCCGCACGCTGGAGCAGATCAACAACCAGATCAAGCAGCTCCAGAACGAGGCGCAGATGCTCATCAACCAGGCGCGCAATCTGACGAGCTTGCCGTCCAGTGTGGTGGGCCAGTTGCGCACCAATCTGGCGACCACCCAGCGGCTGATCGCTCAGGCCAGGGGCCTGGCCTATGACGTGACGAATCTGGATCGGGAGTTCCGGCGCCTGTATCCGGAGCAATACGCTGCCACGGTGAGCGGCAATCAGATGTACCGCGACGCGCAGGAGCGCTGGAAGAACACGCTCAATGGCCTGCAGACCACCATGCAGATGCAGGCCCAGGCCTCGCAGAACCTGAGCGACGACGAAGGCGTGCTGGCCGACCTGGTGGGCAAGAGCCAGTCGGCCGTGGGCGCTTTGCAGGCGATGCAGGCCATGAACCAGTTGCTGGCCCTGCAAGCCAAGCAGTCCATACAGACGCAGCGGCTGCAGATCACGCAGGACCGCGCGGCCTCGCTGGAATTCGCGCGGCAGGCCGCCGCCGTGGAGCGTGGCCGCGAGGTAAACCGGCGCTTCGTGGGAACCGGTACGCCGTACACGCCGCAGCCCGTGAACTTCTACAGCCGTTGACGGAGCCGGGCCATGAACGACGTTTCGGTCATTGACCGCTTCCTCGACGTTTTCTCGCGCTACATCGACTCGGGCTTCGGCCTGCTGCAAGGCGAGGTGGCGTTCCTGACCGCAACGTTGATCGTCATCGACATGACGCTGGCCGGGCTGTTCTGGGCGATGGGGCATGCCACCGGCCAGGGCGAGGACGTGATCGCCAAACTGATCCGCAAGGTGCTGTACGTCGGTGCCTTCGCCTACATCATCGGCAACTTCAACATGCTGGCCAGCGTGGTGTTCCGCTCCTTCGCGGGCCTGGGCCTGACGGCCAGCGGCTCGACCCTGAGCATGGGCAACTTCCTGCAGCCGGGACGGTTGGCCAAGGCCGGTATCGACGCAGCGGCCCCGATCCTCGACCAGATCAAGGAGCTGTCGGGCTTCCCCGAGGTGTTCATCCACCTCGCGCCCATCGTCGTGCTGTTCTTCGCGTGGCTGGTGGTCATCGTCAGCTTCTTCGTGCTGGCGGTGCAACTCTTCGTCACGCTGATTGAGTTCAAGCTGACGACGCTGGCGGGCTTCGTGCTGGTGCCGTTCGCCCTGTGGAACAAGACGGCGTTCCTGGCTGAAAAGGTGCTGGGCAACGTGGTGTCCTCGGGCATCAAGGTGCTGGTGTTGGCCGTGATCGTGGGCATCGGCTCGGGGTTGTTCTCCGAGTTCAACATTCCGGCGGGCTCCGAGCCGTCTATCGACCGGGCGCTGGTCATCATGCTGGCCTCGTTGTCCCTGCTGGCCCTGGGCATCTTCGGGCCGGGCATTGCGACCGGGCTGGTGTCCGGTGGGCCGCAGCTCGGTGCAGGCGCGATGGCCGGTGCTGCCATCGGCGCAGCCGGAACCGCTGTTGCGGTTGGTGCCGCTGCTACGGGCGTCGGCAGCGCCGTGGCGGCCGGGGCACGCATGGCACCTGCCGCCGCCCGCTCGATGGCATCGACCGCCAGCAGCGCCCGGTCGGCGTACCAGGCGGGCTCCGCTTCGGCCGGTGGCGGCCTCAAGGGCGCCGCTGCTGGCGTGGGCAATGTGGCCAAGACCAGCGCGCAGGCGGCGGGGCAGAAGGTGGCCAATGGAGCGCGCTCGATGAAGGAGCGCATGGCAGCGGCTTTTCGACCCGATGACGCCGGATCGGCGTCGGGGGGCGGCGCCGCACAGGCCGTAAGCGAGTCTCCCGCCACAGCCACATCCACCGAACAACCCGCCTGGGCCAAGCGCCTGCATCGCAGGCAGCAGCTCACCCATGCCGCAACCACCGCCGCCCACACGCTGCGCGGCGGCGACGGCGGCAGCTCCAGCCAGGGGCCAAGCCTGCGTGATTCCGATTCCTGATCTTGAAGGAGAACTCCCATGCGATTCAAACGACCGCAGGTGCGCTACGCCGACACGCCGCAGCCTGCTACCCCGTACCAATCCGCCGCCCAGGTGTGGGACGACCGCATCGGCTCGGCCCGCGTGCAGGCGAGGAACTGGCGCTTCATGGCCTTTGGTTGCCTCACGCTGGCCGTGCTGATGGCGGGCGGGCTTGTCTGGCGCTCCGCGCAATCCATCGTCACCCCTTACGTCATTGAGGTGGACAACGCGGGCCAGGTGCGCGCTGTCGGCGAAGCCGCCACGCCGTACCGGCCCAGCGATGCGCAGATGGCCTACCACCTGGGCCGCTTCATCGGCCTGGTGCGCTCGCTGTCCATCGACCCGATCGTGGTGCGGCAGAACTGGCTCGATGCCTACGACTACACGACCGACAAGGGCGCCGTGGTGCTCAACGAGTACGCCCGCACCAATGACCCGTTCGCGCGCATCGGCAAGGAGTCGGTGACGGTGCAGATCACCAGCGTGACCCGCGCCAGCGACACGTCTTTCAACGTGCGCTGGACGGAGACGCGCTTTGTGAACGGTGCGCTGGATCGCACTGAACGCTGGAACGCCGTGGTGTCCATCGTGCAGCAGACGCCGCGCACCGAGCAGCGCGTGCGCAAGAACCCCCTGGGCATCTACGTCAACGGGCTGTCGTGGAGCCGCGAACTGGAAGGAAACGAAGGAGCAAAGCCATGAATGATCTTTTCCGTAAATCCGTCTTGCCGGTGATGCTGCTGGCTTCGACCGTGCTGTTCTCTGGCTGCGCTACGCAGGGCAAGCCGCCGCCGTCCATTTCGCTCGATGAACCGGTGCAGGCCCAGCCGCTGCCGGAGCCACCTGCACCGGTCGAAGTGGTGGCCGTGCCGCAGGTGCTGCCGATGCCGGCGCAGATGAAACCTGTGCCGGATGCCAAGCCCGCCGCAGAGCCCGCCGATGAAACCGTGCGCGTGTCCCGCGCCAACGCCGAGGCGCGCATTGCGCCGACACGCGAGGGCTACGTCAATGCGATCCAGGTGTGGCCCTTCACGGATGGCGCGCTGTATCAGGTCTATGCGGCCGTGGGCCGCGTGACCGTGATCGCGCTCCAACCGGGCGAGGAACTGGTGACGGTGGCGGCGGGCGATACGGTGCGCTGGATCGTCGGGGACACGTCCAGCGGCAGCGGCGATGCGCTGCGCGTCAATGTGATGGTCAAGCCGATCCGCTCGGGCCTCAAGACCAATCTGGTTGTCACCACCAGCCGACGCACCTACCTGCTGGAGCTGACCTCGACCGAGAAGACGTGGATGGCCTCGGTGTCCTGGGAGTATCCGAAGGACAAGATGCTGGCCCTGCAGCGCCAGGCGCAAGCGGCCAGCGCCGCCGCGCCGGTCGATGTCGGCTTGTCGCTGGAGAAGATCCGTTTCCGGTATGCGGTCAGCGGCAGCAATCCGCCGTGGAAGCCGCTGCGCGCCTTCGATGACGGGGAGAAGGTCTACATCCAGTTTCCGCCGGGCATCGCCCAGGGCGAGCTGCCGCCGCTGTTCGTGGTCGGCGCGCAGGGCGACGGGCAACTGGTGAACTACCGCTTCCGCTCGCCGTACTACATCGTGGATCGCCTGTTCGGCGCGGCCGAGCTGCGTCTGGGCGGAGACAAGGGCGACGTGGTGCGGATCGAGCGCACGGACGGCACGCGGAGGAACTGACCATGAGCCAGGACGATTCCCCTGATCTTGCGGCGCAGGCGGGCAAGGTTGCGCCCGAGGCGGTGGCGTTGCGCGCCCAGCCGCGCGCCGTCACGCGCCTGAATCGGCGCACCTTGGCCATGCTCATCGGCGGCCTGTCGGTCGCCGTGCTCGGGGCCACGATCTGGTCATTGCAGCCGTATCGGCGCGGCGCGGGCGAGCAGACCGAGCTTTACAACGTCGATCGCGTCTCGAAGTCCGAAGGGCTGGATGGCCTGCCTTCGGATTACTCCAAGCTGCCGCGAAAGGTGCCCGAGCTGGGGCCGCCGCTGCCGGGCGACCTGGGCCCGGCCATCGTGAAGGCACAGCAGCCGGTGACGCCGACGTATGCGCCGCCAGGCCACGACCCAGACGATGCTCGGCGCAAGGAAGCCGAAGCAGCCGCGGGTTCCTCGGTGTTCTTCCGTTCGGGCACTCCCGGCAAGACCGCAGCGCCAGCGACTGCGCAAGCGGCTGGCCCGGCATCGGCTTTGGCGGGCTTCGACCCGCTGGCCGCTGGCCCGGCCTCGACGGCGGCCCAGCCATCCGACCCCACCGCCGTGCAGAACCGGCAAGACCAGAAAGAGGCTTTCCTGAAAGGCGGTTCTACAGAAACCCGCAATTCCGGCAATCTGCAAATGCCGTCCTCGCCGTACCAGGTGATGGCCGGGACGGTGATCGCTGGGGCGCTGGTGACGGGCATCAAATCTGACCTGCCAGGCGACGTGATTGGCACGGTGACAGAGCCGGTGTATGACACGGCGACGGGGAAGTTCCTGCTGATCCCGCAGGGCTCGCGCCTCCTGGGCAAGTACAACAGCCAGGTGAGCTACGGGCAGAGCCGCGTGCAGGTGGTGTGGAGCCGCATCATCCTGCCGGACACGTCTTCGCTGAAGCTCGACAACCCCGCGGGCACTGACCCGGCCGGCTACTCCGGCCTGGAGGATGGCGTCGATTGGCACTGGGATCGCGTCTTTGCCGGTGCGGCGCTGACGACACTGCTGGGCGTGGGCGCAGAGCTAGCCGAGCCGGAGAACCGGCAGAACGGCAATCGCATCGTGATCGCTGGGCGTGACAGCGCGCAGGACAGCATCAATCAGGTGGGCCAGGAGATGACCCGGCGCAACATGAGCATTCAGCCGACGTTGACAGAGCGGCCGGGCCTGCCGGTGCGGATCATCGTCAACCGCGACCTGGTGTTGCGGCCGTACCAGCCTCTGTTCTTCAACCGGGGAACCGCGAGATGAACACCTCCAAGAAGCTGCGTCTTGGGCCGCTGCCCAAAACCGAGAGCACGAAGCTCACGTTCTCTTGTCCGACCAGCCTGAAGGCTGAACTCGATCGCTACGCCGCACTGCACGCGCAGACCTACGGCGAAGCGGTCGATGCGGTCACGCTGATCCCACACATGCTGGAGGCGTTCGTGGCCGGAGATCGAGGATTCCGGCGAGCGAACGTCAGGCGAAAAGCTTCCGTCGCCTATGCCAAATCGTCGCTCAGTGCTGGTGGTGTGCCGGAATGACTTCACCCGCTAACTTTCTATCGATGCCGCGGATAAGTTGAACTACATGCCCATCAACGCTTGTCCTATGGGGCTACTTGAACCTGGCAGCCCCATGCGTTGATATGCAAGGGCAGGGCTACATACCACGATCTGCAGCTTTTGAAAAAGGCTTTCTGGCACGGTTGCCCCAGCCTCGGGTACCAGGTAGATAACCACTTGCTTCTTGTAAGATGTAACAGGATTGGTTGGGGGGATTTCTATCGGGGGAACCGAATGGCGTCATCAAAAGCGAAAGGCCCATCCCGGACTAAGCGGAAGACCGAGGTTCCGGGGCAGGCATTAGGGTACAGCCTTCAATTTACGCGGCTCACTCATCTGTTGCTTCAAGCACCGGAGGGGAGCGTTTGCAGCCTCGAACTTCTTGACGATGTAGCGCAGGATGACGGTGCTGGTGCCGTCAAGCTGGTCCAAAGCAAGAGCGCGCTTACGGCCAATCCTGTCGCGGACCGCGCAAAGTCGCTATGGAAAACTCTTTCCAATTGGGTCGAGCTTGCGGCGACCCCAGGGTTCGAAGTAGAAAAAGCGATTTTCGAACTCTACGTTTCTCGTCCGGTCGAAGGAACGATCGTTGGGGGTTTCGCCCGAGCGAATACGCTGGAAAGCGCCCGAGCGGCCATTGCACAGGCACGGACTGAGCTGTGGGGGTGCCCTCCGGAGTTTGACCTGAAGCCGGGAGTCGCTGCGGAGATTTCTTCGTACGTCGAGAAGGTATTCACTGCCGATCAAAGTCTTTTGGAACGACTCATCTGCAATTTCCGACTGACCCTGGGCAGTGGCAGTCCCCAGGCTGATCTGGAAGCGCTCGTCCGAAGCCACCCCGTTTCACCCTCTAAGGTCCAGGACATCACCAATCACCTCTGCGGAGTGGTAAAGCGTCACATCGATCTATTGCTTGAGGTCGGAAAACCGGCTGTCATCGCGCGCGATGACTTCCATGGCTGGTACACGTCCTACGTCCAAAAGATTGACCGTCAGACAGTGCTTTCGAGTCGTGCTCCGGCTCCGTCGGAGGCGGTGTCGCGGGGATATCTCCCCGACAATTTCATCCGGCAACTGGACATCATTGGGTTGTCATTCGAAGAGATGCTCGGGGCTGCGAGCGACTACTTCATGGCCTCGTTCGACCGGACTGATTGGGCTGCCCGGGGCGAAGTTGACGAGACCTCCTTTGACGACCTGGACGGTGTCCTGAAGCGAGCGTGGAAGAACAAGCAGCGAACCTGTGGATTGAATCACGGTAGCAGATCCGAGCAGCATCAAGGGCAGGCACTGTACTTTGACTGCATGCAGTTCACTGCGCCAGTTCAGGCGATGTCGCCCCCGAGCCATTTCATCCCCGGTTGCTTCCATATGCTGGCCGACGACTTGCTCGTAGGCTGGCACCCGAACTATGAAGCACACCTGAAGCTCAAGAAGGTGGCGTGACGATGCTGGCAAGAGAGGCCCAAAACGTCCAAAACCCTGCGTTGGGTGCTGCGCTCGTATGGCGATTTTGTTGTGGATACGTCGAGGCTCATCGCGTCAACGCCCCGCCGCCGTTGCCGCTTCTCTTTCTTGTGCTGCCTATCATTCTGCATCAGGCGACCTCGGAATTTGTGAAGCGCACTTACAAGAGTTCGGGCTTGCGGGCGTTCGCCGCAAAGTTCGGAGATTCGTCAGTGTCCAAACAGGATCTGCTGATTCAGATCCATGACCGCTCAGTTCGATGGCGCAAGCTCAGCCTGCAATCCATCGAGCTCGCCGTCGCGGGAAGCCTGCTCAAACTCGCCGACAACGGCGAGGCCATTCCGCTGTCGAAAACCAAGGCGAGAGGGTTGTCAGACGAGGTAAAGCACCTCATGGACCTGGCGGAAAAACTCGGCGCCTGGTTCGGTGAACTCACAGTGCACGAGATCGTGACAACGCTGAAAGTGAAGCTCTAATGTTTTTTCAGATTCGAGGGATCGTGCTCTGGCCGCGCAATGGGAAATTTGAACCGCGGACGTTGAAGTTTGAGCTTGGGAAAGTCAATGTCATCAGTGGCGCCTCACGGACTGGAAAATCAGCAGTCATTCCTATCATCGATTACTGCCTCGGTTCCAGCACGTGCTCGATTCCTGTGAACACAATCCGCAAATACTGCGAGTGGTTTGGCGTCGTTGTAGCGACGGCTCAAGGTGAAAAGCTATTGGCTCGAAAGGAACCGGGGGCTCAGCGCAGCACCGACGAAATGTTTCTGTTGGAAGCCGAGAAGATATCCAAGATCCCCAATCGCCTCACCAAGAATACCAACGCTACTGCAGTCAAGAGATTGCTCGATGATCTAGCCAACCTCTCCAATCTGGACTTTTCAGGCGGGGAGGAGGCTTCAGGGTTCGACGGGCGCCCAGCTTTCCGTGATTTGGCTGCTTTCACGTTCCAACCCCAGAACGTGGTCGCCAATCCAGACGTCCTGTTCTTCAAGACCAACACTTACGAGCACCGGGAAAAGCTGAGAAAAATTTTCCCCTACGTGCTCGGTGCGGTCACTCCGACATTGATGGCGAAGCAGTTCGAGTTGAACCGCACTCGGCAAATCTTGCGTCGGAAAGAGAAGGAGCTTAAGGACGCGCAGGAAGTCTCGGCGCGGTGGCTTGCCGACTTGAGGTCCAAATTCAGCGAGGCTCAAGAACTTGGGCTGATTCCGAAGCTGGAGGAGGACATTTCTCGGGAGCAAATGATCGAGTTGCTTGAGGAAGTCATCACAAGAACCGACCTAACTTTGGCGGTCAGCACCACAACAATTTCGGAAGCGTTGCGCGAGCTGAACAGCCTGGAGGGCGAAGAGCGTGAAGTTTCCCGCGAACTCACCACCTTGCGCCATCGATTGGAAGAAATGAACAGGATGCGTGTCGGCGTCGAGCAGTACGAAGCTGCGCTCTCGGTGCAACGAGGTCGGTTGCAGCTGTCGAGTTGGCTGGTCTCGCATGCAAGCGATGAGTCGGATTGCCCCATGTGCGGCAGCCACACGGATTCGGCCAAACGAAAACTGCAGGTTCTAGCCCAGCGTCTGGAAGAGGTGGAGACGGCAGCGGGCGCAGACAAAGACAGAGAAGTGCCAGCAGCGTTCGATCGAGAGTTGCAGCGAGTCACAACAGATGTTGGGAATGCGACCGAACGTCTGCGCGCAGTTCAGATTCGCAAGCGAGCGCTGACGGGCAGATCGAAGGAAGCTAGTGAACAGCAATTTTCCGCGAAGCGTACGGAGCGTTTCATAGGAAATCTCGAGTCGTCACTGGGCCTCCATCGAAAATTGGGCAGCGACAGCGAGCTCGTCGAAGAGGTTCGAACGCTCAAGGAAACGGTATTGGCGCTGGAAGGAGAACTGCGCGGACAGGATGTCGAAGCTCGGAAGCGCCGAGCTCTGCGGACTGTCAACACCAATGCCGGAAAGCTCCTGCCGCATCTCGATATCGAGAATCCGAACGATCCCATCTCGCTGGAGACCAACGACCTGACCATTAAGGTACTTGGGTCTGAGCGGGATGACTATTTGTCGGAGATCGGAAGTGGGTCGAACTGGCTCTCCTATCACCTAGCCGTGCTGCTTTCTCTTCATCAGTTCTATCTGAGTCAAAAGAACAGTCCTGTCCCCGCGTTTCTCGTACTTGACCAACCGAGCCAAGTCTACTTTCCCAAGCACGTGGTCTCCAAGGACGTTGAGGTGGAAGAAGACCCCAAGGTGCGCGACGAAGACGTGGATGCCGTTCGCAAGGCGTTCGAAGTGATGGGTAGCGTCGTGCGTAGTGAAAAGGGGAGGCTCCAACTCATCGTTCTGGACCACGCATCAAGCGAAGTGTGGGGGGGCATCGACGAAGTCGTCGGCTTGCCGGAATGGCGTGGCGGAACCAAGCTAGTTCCAATGGAGTGGATTGATGAGGCTTAGCGCACGTCCTGCGCCCTTAATCATGAGTTTTATTTGCCCAGCCTGTGTTGGCGACGCGCTGCCCTTCTGAGGCAGGGTACATAGATGCCTGCGCAGTTCGTATACGGCCGCCGTAACGGCCAATGGACCCATATCCGGGACTTGGATCCGGCCATCCATCGCGGCAGGCTGTGCGGCTGTGTCTGCCACGGATGCGGCCGGGCACTCCAAGCCCACATGGGCGAGTCAAAGGCCTGGCACTTCCAGCACGATGTAGATGACGGAAACTGCAACCCGCAGCCGATGACACTCCTGCATGCTTTTGTACGCGATCGTCTGGCTGAGCGCCGCCAGCTCTGGCTGCCGGGAGGAGCGGTCGAGGTCGTTGCAGACGTGTGGGGCACTCGCAGAACGGAGTTCGTGGAGATCCAAGACCGGGTGTACGAGTTCAGCGAAGGCAAGTCAGAGCACCCCGTAGGTGATTTGCAACCGGACGTAGTGTTCACGATTCCAGGTCGGTGGGATCTCGCTCTCGAAGTTCGCAAGACCCACGCCGTCGATGCTGCTAAGGGCGAACGTCTGCGCTCTCTGTTCAAAGATGCCATCGAGTTTGACGTGTCGGACCTACCGGCGGCAGGCATTACGGAGTCTGAGCTCGATCAAGCTTTGAAAGAGCGTCACCGCTGGAAATGGGTGTCTTGGATGGAGCATCGCCAAGCTGAAACACGCTTCAGGAACCGGCTATCCTGGGAACTGAAGGAGTGGAGGGTCGACATCGGCTTCTTCACTCGGGCTATGCCGTATAAGCCGGTCGCGGCAGCCAAGCTACGGCAGGCACAAAAGCGTTTGGTGTGGGCAAAAGGCGAACTCGCAAGGATCAAGTTGGCCTGGAGTTCCAAGAGGGAACGAGCGGAGGCGCTTGGCGCGTTGGAACTTACCGATCGCTTCGCTGTAGCCTGCGCTGCGATGGAACTGCAGCCGGAGGACCTTCCCGTATTCTTCGCTCAGCGGGTACAGCTTGGCATGCAGCATCATCCCTACGCGTGGCAACTGCCCGTGTTCGCTGCCTTCGGCCTTGGTGACAAGGCTTTCGGTTCGGATGTGGTTGCGGCCTGGGCTGAAATCGCACTGCCTGACTGCGTGTGGTCCAAGCCTGATGAGCGGACTCGGAATGGTTTTAACCAGACGCGGGCTGCACTTCATGGCTACCTCGCGCAGTTGGTTGCCCAGGGGTTGTTGCTCTGGAATGGCAGGGCAAAAGCCGAGGACCAGGTGTTTCAGCCGGTCTTTGCGCGCCGCAGCGACTTCCTCGCATTCCTGTCCGAGTAGGGGCGGTTGTTCGACGCGAGTGTGCTGAAATTGAATTGGAGGAAGCGTGCTGCAAATTTCCACTGGAAAACTGTTTGCTAGACCCGTCGGTAGGGAAAACCTCCTGCGAGGCATGCTTTATACGAATGCCATCCTCGCTAGAGAGGAGGCTGTCGAAACAGTCGCAGGGCGACTGTCTGCGTCATCGAGCTATTCGATACGTCCAACGGTCTTGGTCTATGAGCTCACTGAGCGCATGGAAGCAGAAGAGCAGGGGCCGGGAGTGCTCGTCTCCTCGGGCGTCGAACCCTATCTTCAAGACTATTCTGTGGCAGTTTCATTTGCGTTGAATTGTGTTTGTACGCCCGACGTTGATCTGGCCCGGAGGCTGACGACGGGGCAGCGTGGATTGGCTACAAGGGTCGCTCCTCAAACGCTGGTCCACCGATTCTTCGATGGGGAGATCTGGTGCAAGCCGGATGAACTGACCTTTCTGGCAGAATTTCTTGGGAAGCTCATTGGCCTCCCTCGACATACCTTTTTAGGGGTCATGCGCGCGCTTCGGACGTACGTCAACGGAATGCATCGCATTGCTGATGATTTGGAACTGGCCTACACCTTACTCGTTGCGTCCGTAGAGTCACTGGCCCAGGACTTCGACGGTCATGAAAGCGACTGGGATTCGTTTGATGAGCGAAAGCGTAAGGCGGTCGATGAGGCGCTTTCTGGGGCAGAGGAAACGATTGCTCAACGTGTCAGGGAAGCCCTACTAAGAGTAGAGCATGTCGCACTGGCTCGGCGCTTCAGAGAGTTCGCAGTTGCCAATATCACGCCCGCGTATTTTCGTCAGACTTTCAGTGCTGGGAATGGCCTTCTGCTGGGTAGGTCGGACCTTGTGGAGGCGCTCGGTACGGCCTATCAATCGCGATCCAAGTACGTACATCAGCTCCGGCGGCTACCGGATGCCGTGACCCTGGGACATGGTCATGGCGAGATCGCAATCGAAGGTCGAACCACGCATCTGACCCTGCAGGGACTTTCGCGTTTGATGCGTAGTGTCATCATTGAGTTTGTTCTGC
Source organism: Acidovorax sp. 107 (assembly GCF_003058055.1). Lineage (NCBI taxonomy): Bacteria > Pseudomonadati > Pseudomonadota > Betaproteobacteria > Burkholderiales > Comamonadaceae > Acidovorax > Acidovorax sp. 107. Next base: position 1,324,253 of record NZ_QBTZ01000001.1, read on the forward strand.
GCCAGCCTTCAGTGGAGCGTGAGCCGTATAACTATCACATGGAACGAAGCGGCGTTGTTCAAGTGCGCATGGCACCTCAGTTCTGGGTCGGTCGTGCCGAAGGTGACATCACGAAAGCAGGACGTGACAAGCTGGAGGGTTTTCTGCAGCAACTTGCATCTTGTCTTCTGAAGGAGCCCGATGCTGTCGTGACTGATTTGAGGCCTGTGCTGCGCGCTGCGTGTGAGTTTGTCCCGCGCCTGGAGAAACGCCTCAGATTGCCGTACTTGGCTTTGCATGCGTTGTTCAATATGCATGTTGCGAGACAGGATTTGGCCGAGATGTCTTCGGCAATCGAGGCGCTGATTCAAGAGGAGCTTGGAGAGCCTTCCTCGGAAGCGCTACTTGCTCACGCGGTCTCTGGACAAACTGTACCTTGGTCGTTGGAAGCCCATCGAGCGGCACTGAGCAACTACTTGCGTCGGCGTGCTGCCGCAAACGGTCTGAGGTTCCCGCGGCTGTTTGAGGCTGCGCTTGCCCTGGAGTTGGCCGAGCGACTTCGGGGCGTTGGCGACATGGAGGGATGTCGCGAAGTCGTTGCGCTAGCTGTGGAGAACCACCCCGGACATCCTGGGCTGTTGGAGGCCGAGACGAATTTGTTGCTCGCTTCTCCGATTCGTTGGCACGACATCATGCTGCCTGCCGCAGAAGATGCGCAGGCGCAGAGAGCCTGATCACTTTGAAAATCCTACAAAAAGAATCATGCCGTTTGACTATCTAGCAGCATTTCCCATCCCGGCTCATGCCTTGCCACCAAGGCTGCGTGGCCTGCTGGAACCTGTCGGCTTGTCGCCTAGCCAAGCTGTGGAGGTGGCCGCGATGCAGGAATCCGATGCGCATGTAGGGCAAGCTGAGCATCTGCATTTGCTGATGGCAGTGGTTCCCGGAGTGGAGGATGGCCCCATCGAAGTTCTTTCTGAGGCGGGCGATGGCGTGGTCGAGTTCTCTGTTCCTACCGGCGACATGCGTGGTTGCTCGACCGACTTTTCTCCGTCGATATCGGGTTATGACTACATCGTTGCGGCTTGGGGTGACAGCTCGTTCTACACCTTCAACCTAGCCGAGAAAGTCTGGATGACCCTTGGATTGACTCCCCGTTGTGTCGGCAACGATCAGCAACGCCTTGTCTACGATGACTTGGGGCTTCCGGAGTTCGGCGTGGCCGAGGGCGAGGTGTCCAGTGACTACCACTGGAACTTGAAGAGGTCGGTCAATTGGCACATGTCGAATGAATACCTTCGCCGCTACCTTTGGCTGCGTGGTGCGCGGGGTGTGCGAGCTTTCTACTATTCAGCCCAGTTGCAAGATCTACCTGAAGTACGCGCGATCATGGGAGGGGAGACTCATGTGAGCCGCAAGCCCGCTGACGGGATTGCTTGGTATGACTTGGATATCCGCGAGCACGAAGGTGGGCTTCTGGTCCAGCTCTGGGCTTCCGTCGAAGCGGTGATGCCGGAACTATGTCAAGAGCAGACTGCTGAGGGCATTCTGTGGCCTGGTGACGCGCAGGCCATGACTCACGCGCGTGCGAATGCCCTGCTGGGGGTGGATCCGGTCTACCTCCATGATCGATTCCTCCAGAAGTACGAACAGAGCACTTTCTACGACACGACTCCGACTCGTATTGGGGGACAGTGGTACTGCAGTCCGTCATATAGAGGGCAGTGGAGTTTCACCGAATGCCGTCGGGTCGGAAGAAATTTGATCCAAGTGCCAATGCGTGAGCTGTACAAGCCGAAGCCGGATCGCGAGGTCATTCACGCCCGATCATTTGCAGTCGATCCGGCCGACCTTGCCTATGCAGACCTGAACGAAGAGCATGTGGTTGCCAAGGTGCAGCGGCTGCTCGATGTGCTTCTACGATTGGGCGATGGTCTTTCCGCACTAGGCGTGACTGTGGGGCTGAACAAGTCGGCAGTAGAACTGACTGGTTTTGATCGTGCAGAGGTTGTGGCCAATGGTTGGATGGCCTATCCGACGCTCAGTCGGTTGGCCCAGGTCGCACCATTCGACCTGTCACAACAGATGTTCTTGGCTCGCTGCAAGAGTTTGCACGAGGTATGGCAACGCGTTCCAAATGGCTACCTCAAGTCATTGTTGGAGGGCGCCGGATGTCCGAGAACTGCTGTCAGGGATCTCGGAAGCCTCAAGCTGCTGCAGGCGCTTCTAAATGTCATCGAAAGACTGAATGCTCACGAGGAGGCAAGCGATGCCTTTGCCTCGGCGACAGAGCCGGAAGGTTGGCGCGACCGCAGTGAAGCCATGGCGCCCCTGTTCCTCAACAACGACCTTCGAATCGCCGACGCTCACGAAACCGTGGAGCAGTGCCTCGCGACCCTGCAGCGCCTTGGTTTCGACACAGCGAACGTCAACGCAGGCTACGGTCGGGCCCTCGATTTCGTCATGGACGGCGTCATCAATGCTCTGGAGACAGTGGCCGTAGCACTCGGTAAGCTGTTGAAGCTGCCGTAGACAGCCAATCAGCTGGCAAAGGACACTGCGTTTTGTGTATCCTATGTCCTGATTGACGATGGTGTCGCAAGAGTTGCTTCCCCGCGAATCGCTCCATTTCCCGCGTCAGCAAAAGATGTGCGGTGTTGACGGTAAGAGTGACGGTAAGGCCCCATGTTGATCACAGTCAATCCCTTTAACCACGCGGGTTTGGGCGTCTTGTTGATGATGGAGTGGGAGTGAGCAAGCGCTGATCGAAATACTGGTTATTTAGCCAGTATTGTTGCACAATGCGCCGGATCTTCCGGAGCTTTGTGTGCAATGTCCCAGCGTCACGATCTCTATTATTTTCTCTACCCTCCGCCGCTGGTTGCGGAGACGGCTAGGGAACTACTTCTGCGCGCCCAAGGGCCCCGTTGGCCGGGCAGAGCCGATCCAATGTCTTCGGATCGGCTGCACATCACCCTCCACGCCCTGGGGCGTTTTCTGAATGGCGTCCCTCGAGGGGTCATTGACTTGGCGCTGGCGGCGGGTAGCGCCATGGACTACGAACCGTTTGGGGTTCGCCTCAATGTGTTGCAGTCCCGGGGCGCCTTTGAAGCGGGGCCGATCCGTACCGTCGAGTTGGCGCCGCAAGCGGGCGCCGCGCGTGACTTGCGAGAGTTTCAACATGCGCTCGGCAACACAATGCGCCGCATGGGGTTTGCGGAAACCCAAATCCGCAGCCATTTCCAACCGCACATGACTTTGCACTACAAGCACAAACGCATCGACCGCATGGTTGTTGATCCTGTTGCGTGGACGGTGATGCAGTTTGCCTTGGTAGACAGCCTCTACGGCCTTAGCCGGCATGACGTGCTTGCGCGCTGGTCCTTGAAGGCGCGGCAGCAGGCGTTTCTTGACTGGTGATGTAGCGAAGCATGTGGATGCCCGTGCGCACTCGCTGTGCAGCAGCGTCGTGCGAAAGCTTCCGCGGCTACCATCCCCTTAAGGCATCTGCTTTCTCATTTCTTCATGACGACACCTCACGATTTCTGGCCCCGTAGTGGTTTCCAAACGCTGGACCACGACGCGCGTGGCTGGCTGATTCCCACCGATGAATACCTGCGTTGGCTCCTGGCCCGACCGGAGCTGGCGCTGGTGCCGGAGTCGTGCGCTGCTGAGATCGCGCTGCATGAGTCGCTGAAGGTGTCGCCCGCGCGGGTGGTCACCGCTACGGAGCTGGCTGCTTTGCAGGACGACGACGCCCGTGAGAACTACACCGTGTTCCTGCGCTTCCGTGATGGCCTGCTGGCGGCTGGCACGCTGGAGGCGTATTACCTGCAGCTCATGCGCGGTGGGGCGGTGAACGTGCCAGCCGTGTTCATCGACGCCGTGGTGCAGGCCCTGTTGCGCAATGTGCTGGATGACTGCAACGACGCCTTTGAGGCCCGCGCTGCCGAGATGCTGTTTCGGCCTCAGCGCATCACTTTGCAAGACGGGCAAATGCTGGCAGGCGACCGGGCGACGCTGGACATGCTCAATGAGACGGCGGGCCTGGGCGAGGTGGGGCGCTTGTTGCTGCAAAGCGGCGCACTGCAGCCCACGGCGCAGGTCAAGGTGCTATCGGCCGACAATCCGGCGCAATATTGGCAGGAGAGTGACCGCCACCACTTTCTGCTCGACCTGACCCACGAGCTGACGCAGGACCTGAGCCATGGCCTGACCTTCAAGATGACCCGTGCACGCTCAGGCCTGAAAGCCCTGGCCCGTGTGCTGGAGAGCTGGGTGGCGCATCTGCTGGGCGTGCAGGTGCAGATCGAGCCTGTGCACCAGGTCACCGACAGCGCGTGGCGCTGGCATGTGGGGCTGGATGTGGAGTCCACTGCCATCCTCAACGACCTGTACCAGGACCGCCCGGTGGAGGCCGAGCGCATGCAGCGCCTAGTGAGCCTGTTCACCCTGACCTTTGCCAACCCCGCCGAGATGCGTGCCGATGTGGTGGGCAAGCCGGTGTACCTGGGGCTCGCGACCAACGCGGAGGGCGTGGTGCGCATCAAACCACAGAACCTACTGCTCAATCTGCCGTTGGCATCTGTGTCCTGAATGCTATTGAATCAATAGCTGCTAGCGCTTTATCTGCAAGCGCTAGCGGCTGATTTGATTCAATTTTTCTGTGGTGAGGCCGGTGCTGAGCCCTTTGAACAGGTTCTTACCCAATCGTCATCAGGCTGGCGTTGCCCCCGGCTGCGGCGGTGTTCACGCTCAGGGCCCGTTCAATGAGCAGGCGCTCCAGCGGGATGTCCACCGCGCCGGGCGGCAGCGCTGTCACGCCCACGATAGGGCCGGGGCGCTGTGCCAGGGCGGTGCATACCGTCTGCAAGGCCGAGGCATCGCCGTGGTGCAGCACGGCGTCCAGTGCGACGGCAGCGTTGCCCAGAGCGTTGTCTTGTAGCGTGACCTGGGCCTGCACCTGCGTGGGCAGCTGGGCATGCAGGCTGGCCTGGGCGCTGGGCCACAGGGCGGTGCCCCCACTGGCGAGCACGGCGGCCGTCTGCACCAGCAGGTCGTCCGCGCTGGGGGCCAGGCACAGAACACGGGCGCGGGGGGCCAGGGTGTAGACATTGCGCTCGCCCGTGGGGCCGGGCAGGGTGCGGGCGGTGCCGCTCTGTGTTTCTCGCGCAAAACGCTGGCAGTGGCCCGCCAGGGCCAGGTTGCCCTGGTGGTGCGCCCATTGCTGCAAGGTGCCCAGCGAGGCCAGCTGGCGCTCGCGCCGCTCGGTGTCGGGCGGGCTGGTGCGGTCGGCCTCGGCCAAGCTGCGCGGCAGCGCATCGGCTGGACGCTGCGACAGCAGGCGCAGCAGGTACAGCGGCCCGCCGGCCTTGGGGCCCGTGCCCGACAGGCCTTCGCCACCAAAGGGCTGCACGCCCACCACGGCGCCGACCATGTTGCGGTTCACGTACACGTTGCCCGCATGGGCGCGGTGGACCACGCGGGCAATGGTTTCGTCGATGCGGGTGTGCACGCCTTGTGTGAGGCCGTAGCCGGTGGCATTGATCTGGTCCAGCAGCTGGTCCAGGTCGTTGCGCGCATAGCGCACCAAGTGCAGCACGGGGCCAAAGACTTCGCGCTGCAGCTCGCCGATGTGGTTCAGTTCGATCAGGGTAGGGGGCACAAAGGTGCCCGGTGCGCTGACTACGGAAACGTGATTCGGGTGCTGGAACACGCGATGGCCTTGGGCCTTGAATTTTTCGATGTGATGGGTGATGCCTGCCTGCGCCTCGGCGTCAATGACAGGGCCCACATCCACACGCAGCTCGGCAGGGTTGCCCACGCGCAGCTCACCCATGGCGCCTTGCAGCATCTCGACCACGCGGTCGGCGGCTTCTTCCTGCACGCACAGCACGCGCAGTGCCGAGCAGCGCTGGCCTGCGCTGTCAAAGGCGGACGACACCGCATCGCCCACCACCTGTTCCACCAGCGCGGACGAGTCCACGATCATCGCGTTCTGCCCACCCGTTTCGGCAATCAGCGGGATGGGGCGGCCTGCGGCATCCAGCCGCCCGGCCACCGTGCGCTGCAGGATGCGGGCGACTTCGGTGGAGCCCGTGAACATCACACCCATCACGCGCTCATCGCCAATCAGGCGCGCGCCCACGGTCTCGCCCTGGCCGGGCAGCAGTTGCACTGCTGCGCGGGGCACACCGGCCCGCCACAGCAGGCGCACAGCCTCGGCGGCGATCAGCGGGGTCTGCTCTGCCGGCTTGGCCAGCACGGGGTTGCCTGCGGCCAAAGCTGCGGCCACCTGGCCCATGAAGATGGCGAGAGGGAAGTTCCAGGGGCTGATGCAGGCCACGGGGCCCAGCGGGATGTGGGTGGCGTTGTCGAAGGTGCTTTGCACCTGTGCGGCGTAGTAGCGCAGGAAGTCCACGGCTTCGCGCACTTCCGCCACGGCGTTGCTGGCGCTCTTGCCGGCTTCGCGCATCAGCAGGCCCAGCAGGGGCTGCATGCGGGCTTCCAGCAGATTGGCTGTGCGTAGCAGCACGGCGGCGCGCTCTGCGGGCGGCGTGGCGGCCCAGGGGACTGCGGCGGCCTGGGCGTGGGCCAGGGCTTGGTCTACATCAGTGGTGGTGGCTTCTTGCACCTGGCCCACCACGTCGTTGTGGTTGGCGGGGTTGCGCACGGGTTGGGTGGGGCCTGCGGGCACCTCGGCGGCCAGCAGGGGCGCTGCCGTCCAGGCGTGGCTTGCCGTGGCTTGCAGGGTGGTGGCCAGCTCGGTCAGTGTGTTTTCGTTCGACAAGTCCAGCCCGCGTGAGTTGCTGCGGTAGGCGCCGTACAGCGCTGCTGGCAGCGGAATGCGCGGGTGGGGCAGGGCGGCAGTGCCTTCGGTGGCAGCTTGCTGGTCCACTACCTGCACGGGGCTTTTCACCAACTCATCCAGCGCAATGGTTTCGTCGGCAATGCGGTTCACGAACGAGGTGTTGGCGCCGTTCTCCAGCAGGCGACGAACTAGGTAGGCCAGCAGAGTTTCGTGCGTGCCCACTGGGGCGTAGATGCGGCACGGGCGGCCGAGTTTGCCCGCAGTGATAGCACCCACCACCTGCTCATACAGCGGCTCGCCCATGCCGTGCAGGCACTGAAACTCATACTGCCCCGCGAAGTAGTTGCTGCCTGCCAGTTGGTAGATGGTGGCTACTGTCTCGGCGTTGTGGGTGGCGAACTGGGGGTACACGGCCTCGGGTGCCGCCAGCAGCTTGCGTGCGCAGGCGATGTAAGAAATGTCGGTGTGCACCTTGCGGGTGTAGACGGGGTAGTCCTCCAGGCCATCGACCTGGGCGCGCTTGATTTCGCTGTCCCAGTACGCGCCTTTGACCAGGCGCACCATCAGGCGGCGCTGGGTGCGGCGGGCCAAGTCCACCACATAGTCGATGACGAAGGGGCAGCGCTTTTGGTAGGCCTGGATGACAAAGCCAATGCCGTTCCAGCCCGCCAGCGTGGGCTCGTGGCACAGGCGCTCCAGCAGGTCCAGCGACAGCTCCAACCGGTCGGTTTCTTCGGCGTCGATGTTCAGGCCGATGTCGTATTGCTTGGCCAGCGCCGTGAGGCGCAGCACCAGCGGGTACAGCTCGTCCATCACCCGACCAAACTGCGCGCGGCTGTAGCGCGGGTGCAGGGCCGAGAGCTTGATGGAGATGCCAGGCCCTTCGTAAATGCCGCGCCCGGCAGAGGCCTTGCCAATCGCGTGGATGGCCTGCTCGTAAGAGGCGTAGTAGTGCTTGGCATCTTCGCTGGTCAGCGCGGCCTCACCCAGCATGTCGTACGAATAGCGAAAGCCCTCGGTCTCCATGGTGCGGGCGTTGCGCAGGGCTTCGTCAATGGTTTCGCCGGTCACGAACTGCTCGCCCATCATGCGCATGGCCATGTCCACGCCCTTGCGGATCAGCGGCTCGCCGCCCTTGCCGATCAGGCGGCTGAGCGAGTTGCCCAGGCTGCTCTCGCTGTGGGTGGCCACCAGCTTGCCGGTAATCAGCAGGCCCCAGGTGGCGGCGTTGACGAACAGCGAAGGGCTCTTGCCCAGGTGGGCATCCCACTGGCCGTTGCTGATCTTGTCGCGGATGAGCGCGTCGCGTGTGGCCTTGTCGGGGATGCGCAGCAGGGCCTCGGCCAGGCACATCAGCGCCACGCCTTCTTGCGACGACAGCGAGAACTCCTGCAGCAGCCCCTGCACGATGCCCGCACGCCCAGCGCTGGCCTTTCGTTCGCGCAGTGCCTTGGCAATGCGCAGGGCCAGTTGCTCCGCCGCTGCGGCTTGATCGGCAGGCAGGCGGGCCTGGGCCAGCAGCGGGGCCAGGGCCTCGGGCTCGGGGCGGCGGGTGGCGGCGGTGATCGCGGCGCGCAGCGGGTTGGAGAGCGGTGTACGGGGCGCGAAGTCTGCAAACAGGGCGGAGGGCTGCGTCATGGCGGTGTCTTTCAGGTAGTGGGCGGGGCCCAACACAGGGGAAAGTGTTGGTTGGGCGCGTTATTGGCGATGATCCTTGGGTTGAAGATGAATAAATGGTCGAAAATTGGCATTGAAGCCGAATAAATATCTAAGCAACATGCAAACAGAACCCGATCTGGACCGGATTGACCGCAAGATTCTGTCAATCCTGCAGGAAGACGGCCGCATTGCCAACCTCAAGCTGGCCGAGGCGGTGGCCCTGTCGCCCACCGCCGTGCTGGCGCGCGTGCAGCGCCTCACGCGCGATGGCTTTATCCTGGGCTACGAGGCACGGCTCAATCCGCTCCAGCTGGGCGCGGGCATGCTGGTGTTTGTGGAGGTGCTGCTGGACCGCACCACCCCCAATGTGTTCGACCAGTTCAAGGCCGCTGTGCAGGTGCACCCCGAGATCATGGAATGCCACATGGTGGCGGGCGGGTTCGACTACCTGCTCAAAACCCGCTCGGCCGACATGAACGCCTACCGCGTGTTTGCGGGCAATGTGCTGTGGCAGCTGCCGGGCGTGCGCGAGACGCGCACCTATGCGGTGATGGAGGAGGTCAAGCACACCAACCATCTGTATCTGCGCTGACTGCACACCATGCACTACGCACCGGATTGGCGGTGTCTGCAGAAGCCCGCATAATTCCCAACAGATCTGCTTGCATGAGGAGCCACACCGTGACCGCTTTCCCCTATGCCGCTGCAGCCCTGGTGGCTGCCCTGTTCAACCAGACGGCCTCTGCGTCCTGCTACGTCGTCTATGGCCCCGACAAGGACATCGTGTACCGCGCCCCAGTGCCTCCGGTGGACATGTCGCGCGAGATCCATGAAACGCTGCCGCTGGTGGCGCCGGGCTCCACCCTGGTTTTTTCGCCGAGCAATTTTGGCTGCGAACTCACCATCAACAAGCTGCCGCTCACGGCGGTGTCCGCGCCCGGTGGCATGCGGCCTGCGCGCGCTGACCGGGGCTGAAACGGCCAGTACGCACGGGGCGCGGCCTGTGGGCATGCCGCGCCTGAGACAATCGGGGGATGAGCGAACCGAAAGAACTATCCCCCTCGTTTGAACCCACCGAGCAGAATTCCCAAAGTGACCTGCCCGAAGGCTGGCTGCATGTCCAGTCCATGGACCTTGACGCCCAGGGCGTGGCCCGCAAGCCCGATGGCAAGGTGGTCTTCATCGACGGTGCCCTGCCATTCGAGCTGGTCACCGCCAACACCCACCGCAAGAAGAACAACTGGGAGCAGGCCAGCCTGGTAGCGATCCACCGCGAATCGTCCCAGCGCGTGCGGCCGGACTGCCCCCACTTTGGCCTGCACGCAGGCGCCTGTGGCGGCTGCAAGATGCAGCACTTGCATGTAGGTGCCCAGGTCGCCGTCAAGCAGCGGGTGCTGGAGGACAACCTCTGGCACCTGGGCAAGGTCAAGGCCGAAACCATGCTGCGTCCCATCGAGGGGCCCGCTTGGGGCTACCGCTACCGTGCCCGCCTGGCCGTGCGCCACGTGATCAAGAAAGGCCAGGTGCTGGTGGGCTTTCATGAGCGCAAGAGCCGTTACATCGCCGACATGCAGACCTGCAAGATCCTGCCGCCGCATGTCGACGCGATGCTGATGCCGCTGCGTGCCCTGATTGCCAGCCTGGATGCGCGCGACACCTGCCCGCAGATCGAGCTGGCTTGCGGTGACACCGTGACCGCGCTGGTGCTGCGCCACCTGGAGCCGCTGAGCGCTGGCGACATCGCCCAGCTGCGCGCCTTTGCGGCGGAGCACCACGTGCGTTGGTGGCTGCAGCCCAAGGGACCGGACACCGTGAAGCTGCTGGACGAGGGCGGCGAGCGGCTGTCGTACGCACTGCCGGACTTTGGCATCACCATGCCGTTCAAGCCCACGGACTTCACCCAGGTGAACCCGCACATCAACCGTGTGCTGGTGAGCCGGGCGCTGCGCCTGCTGGATGTGCAACCGCACGAGCGCGTGATCGACTGGTTCTGCGGCCTGGGTAACTTTACGCTGCCGCTGGCCACGCAGGCCCGTGAGGTACTGGGCATTGAGGGCAGCGAGGCCCTGGTGGCCCGCTCGCGTGAGAACTATGCATTGAATCAGGCCCAGGCGCCGGACCATAAAGCGCTGGCAGCTACTGATTTTGTAGCGCGCAACCTCTTCGAGATGACGCCCGAGATGCTGGTTGCCGACGGCGCCGCCGACAAGTGGCTGGTGGACCCGCCACGCGAAGGGGCGTTTGCGCTGGCCAAGGCGCTGGCCGACATCGAGCAGGCCCGCATTGGCGCCGAGGGCGCTGGCCCGTTGCCCGCAGGGGCCGAGGGCTGGACACCCCCGAAGCGCATTGTGTACGTGAGCTGCAACCCGGCCACCCTGGCGCGCGACGCGGGGCTGTTGGTCCATCTGGCCGGCTACCGGTGCACGGCGGCGGGCATGATCAACATGTTCCCGCACACGGCCCACGTGGAGAGCATGGCGGTGTTCGAGCGCGTCTGAGAGGCCGTTAGAAAGATGGTGCGCGGAGGGTTCAGCCCTCCGTCCCGTCCCATCGTCCCCCGGGCGTCACGTCAGCTGCGGTTGCGGCTGGCGGCGGGGTCGCGGGGTTCGGTTTCGATGTCGGTCGCGCGTTCACTGCGTTCGGGCTTTTCCACCTTGCCCAGCACCGAGGGCGTGCCCTCGATCTTGTTCTCACGCATGTAGGCGTCCATGTCCTTCCAGCCTGCAAACACCGACGCCTTGGAGGCCTTGGGGTTGAGGGTGTAGCAGTCTTCCAGTCCCCGCAGTGCGTGGCGGCAGGCACCGCCAATGGCCTTGGCCTCAGAGTCGCGTTGCGCCACGCGGGGGTCAGGGCCGAGTCCCGGGATCTTGTCGCAGCCCGCAAGCAGCAGCAGGCCCGCCAGAACCATCAGGCGCAATGCGGTGGAGGGGCTTTTTGGATACATGTACTTGCATTATCGGCACACTGGCCGCGCTATTGAGGCCTGATCCAGGGGCGGGGCCCACAAAAAAGGCTCCCGAGGGAGCCTTTTGATGGAGGTCAAGGGACTGGCAGGGCTCAGTCGCGCTCGCCGCCCATGATGCCCAGCAGGGCCAGCAGGCTCTGGAACACATTGAAGATGTCCAGGTACAGGGCCAGCGTGGCGCTGATGTAGTTGGTTTCGCCGCCGTCCAGGATCTGCTTCAGGTCGTACAGCATGTAGGCGCTGAAGATGCCGATGGCCAGCATCGAGATGACCATCATGCCCACGCCGGAGCCCACGAACACGTTGATGATGCCGCCGACCATGAGCACCAGCGCGCCCACCATCAGCCACTTGCCCATGCCCGACAGGTCACGCTTGATGACGCTGGCCAGGCTGGCCATCACGAAGAACACACCGGCCGTGCCGGCGAAGGCCGTCATGATGAGATCGGTGCCGTTCTTGAAGCCCAGCACCATGCCGATCATGCGCGACAGCATCAGGCCCATGAAGAACGTGAAGGCCAGCAGCACTGGCACGCCAGCGGCCGAGCGCTTGGTCTTTTCGATGGCGAACATGAAGCCGAACGCGCCGCCCAGGAACACGATCAGGCCCAGGCCGCCCGTCAGCGAGCGGGTGATGCCGGTGGCCACGCCGATCCAGGCGCCCAGCACCGTGGGGATCATGCTCAGGGCCAGCAGCCAATACGTATTGCGAAGCACCTTGTGGCGCTCTTCCTGCGAGATGCCATAGCCCGCAGAGTGGCCCAGGGTGGTGACTTGGTCATTCATCTTGTGTCTCTCCTTGTTGGCCTGCACGACGCAGACACGACAAATTCTAGATGGTGACGCTTTTTTGCTTTCCAATGACCGCATCCGGTCGCCTACTTTTGGTAAGGATACTTTCACCCTGGCTGGGGGCAACGGCGCGGGGGATGCCGGTATGCTCAGTCCTCTTTGTGTGCCGGGTCGGCCTGTTTGGCCCGGCTTCCTCCCCATCTTTCGGATCTCTCCATGAAAACCAAGCACGAACTCGAACTGGCCGACGTCAAGGCCGTTGCCGCTGCCGCCGAAGCCGAAGCGCTCAAGAACAACTGGGCTGTGACCATCGCCGTCGTGGACGATGGCGGCCACCTGCTGTGGCTGCAGCGCCTGGACGGTGCAGCAGCGGTGTCGTCGCACATCGCGCCTTCCAAGGCCCGCACGGCCGCTCTGGGCCGCCGCGAAAGCAAGGTCTATGAGGACATCGTCAATGGTGGCCGCACGGCCTTCCTGAGCGCGCCCACCATCGACGGCCTGCTCGAGGGCGGCGTGCCGATCATGAAGGACGGCCAGTGCCTGGGTGCCGTGGGCGTGAGCGGCGTAAAGTCCACCGAAGATGCGCAGATCGCCCGCGCGGGCATTGCAGCCCTGGGCCTCTGATTCGGGTGCTCCCGGCAGGAATTACAGTTGCTCTCATTTTGATAGCTGTAAGCGCATATTCAACTAGCGCATGAGGCTGAAAACGCTTCAAAACTCATTGAAAGCATAAAAAAACCGGCCTGTGGGCCGGTTTTTTGTTGGTGGGGTCGGGGGCAGCAAAAAAAGCCTGGCTACGCGGGAGCAAACCCGTTGGCTGGCAAAAACGACCCTTGCGAGCTTGTTGCAAGCCCGGGAGTCGCCCCACGATGAAACTATTTGGTCAGGATGAGCTTGCCCAGCTTGGTGGCCTGCAGGCGGTACACCGATCCGTTGTGGCTGATGGCAACTGTCTTGTGGCCTTGCAGCAGTACGCTGCTGTCCAGCGCGGCGGTGGCGCTATGTGCGCCGGGCGACGGTGCCTCGCCGGATACCGAGGCGCCAGCGATATCAGCAGGCGCGATGCGGCGGAGCGGGGCGGAGGTCAGGGAGGCTTGCATGGAGGTTTCCTGGGTCATTGCAGTGCGTTTTGCTAATGATAACGATTCGCAATTACAAGTCAAGCGAACGGTGTGTTTCTTTTTGTTCCTGGGTCTGGCCTGCATCACGCGCAAGGCCGGGGCTTTGTGCGCTGCGGGCACCGGGTAAGCAGGCGATGAGCCCGCTGCAAACGTCAAACCTCTTTGGCGTCCGCTAGCGCGTCCCTCATGGGTAGGCTGACAGGACGCGCAGGGGGTTGCAGGTAGCTGTCGCCGTGCCTTTACTGCCCTTGTGGGTCCGTCACAAACCCGATCTTGCGCACCCCCGCGCGCTGCGCGGCGGCCATGGCTTGAGCCACGAATTCGTAGCGCACGTTCTTATCGCCACGGATGTGCAGGTCCGGCTGGGGCTCCTTGGCGGCCTCGGCTTGCAGGCGGGGGAAGAGTTCTTCTTCGGACACCTGCGATTCGTTCCAGAAGAACTTGCCATCGGCCGACACCGACAGGCGCACGGTTTCGGGTTTGACGTTCTCGGGCTGGTTGGTGGCGCGGGGCAGGTCCACGTTCACCGCGTGTTTCATCACCGGCACCGTGATGATGAAGATGATGAGCAGCACCAGCATGACGTCCACCAGGGGCGTCATGTTGATCTCGTTCATCACGTCATCGGTGTCGTCTTGGGTTCCAAAGGCCATGGCTTAGCTGCCTTTCTTCATGGGTAGTACCTTGCCCGGCTCGCCAGCGTTCACGCGGGCGCCGGTCACAAAGTAGGCGTGCAGGTCATGGGCAAAGCTGTTCAGGCCGTTCAGGATGGACTTGTTGCCGCGCACCAGCGCGTTGTAGCCCAGCACCGCCGGGATGGCCACGGCCAGGCCCAGGGCGGTCATGATCAGCGCCTCGCCGATGGGGCCGGCCACCTTGTCGATGGTGGATTGGCCCGATGTGCCGATGGCCAGCAGCGCATGGTAGATGCCCCACACGGTGCCAAACAGGCCGATGAACGGGGCGGTGGAGCCCACCGACGCCAGGATGGCCAGTCCCGAGGACAGGCGGGCGGTGAACTCGTCGATGCAGTTGCGCAGGCAGCGGGTCACCCAGTCGCTCACGTCCAGGCTGTCGTGCAGATGGGCCTTGGTATTGCGGTGGTGGGCGGTGGCTTCGCGGCCCTCCAGCGCCAGGTGGCGGAAGGGGTTGGTCGGGTCGGCGCCCAGCTTGGTCAGGCCAGCGGCAAAGTCTTCGCTGTGCCAGAAGTCCTGGGCGGCGCGGGCGTGTTTCTTGAACTTGATGATGTCCAGCGCCTTGATGAGGATGACGATCCACGAGGCCAGCGACATGGCCAGCAGCAGGATGGCGACGGCGCGGGTGACAAAGTCACCCTGGATCCAGACGTTGGCGATGCCGAATTGCGATTCCATGAAAACTCCCTGAGCGGTGATTGGTTTATTCGAGAACAAAGTTGACGGGGACGAGGTTCCACATGGCCTCGGGCACGCCGTTGCGTTTGCCGGGCACAAAGCGCCAGCGCATCACGGCGTCCTGGGCCTGGCGGTCCAGCCGGTCAAAGCCGCTGGACTTGTTGACCTCGACCTTCTGCGGCACGCCGTCGGTGCCGATGAGCACCCGCAGCACCACCTTGCCTTGCTCGCCCATGCGTTTGCTGATGGCGGGGTAGCTGGGCTTGGGGTTGTTGAGATAGGCCGCGTCGCTGGACGGCAGCTCGATCTTGGGCGGTGCAGGGGGTGCCGGTGGCGCAGGCGCGGGGGCCGGGGGCGCCACGGGCGCCTCAATGGGCGGCGCGGGCGGCTGGGGCGTGGTGATGCCCGTGGGGGCATTGGGCGCCGGCGTGGGGTCGGCAATGGCCACCGGCATCGGGGCCGGGCGGGGCGCGGCCTTGGGGGCGGGCTTGGGCGGTGGAGGAGGGGCCGGTGGCGGTGGGGTGACCTTGGGCGGGGCGGGTGGTGCGATGAATTCGCTGAGCAGCTCGGCCGGCACGATCACCTCTGCCGCCTTGCGCACCAGGCCGGATTGCAGGGCCCAGATGCCCGCCACATGCAGCGCCACCACGGAGCCGACGATCACGGCATTGCGGCTCACACCGCCTGGGGGGGCGAAACGATCAGGGTGAGACATAAAAAGAAAGGAAGGGCAACGCCGACCCAAAGCATAGGGCCGACGTTGCCGGGTAAACCCGGATTATTTGCGAAAGATCCACCAAGCCGATCCTGCGACCAGGATCAGGCTGCCTGCGAGGGTTGAGAGGAGTTCCATGACTTGCTTTCCAGGATGGAGCTGGCAAGCTGGATCGCCTGTGGCGCCGCGTCGTTGCGCAAGGCGGCTACCGGTTGCGAAGCACTGCACTGCGCCACCACGTCGCGGGCGCAGCTTTCGCAGCATCCGCATTGGGTGGCCACGCCCAGCTCGAACTGGATCTCATCGAAGCTCATGCCGGCACGGGCATGGCGGGCAATCTCACGGTCCGAAACCCGGCGGCAAACACAGACGATCATGGCGGCAGGCAGTGTGGCTGGCTGTTGAAAGGATGATTGAGATTATAAATACGAATCTATCGCATTTGCAATAAATCATTCCTGCCGACAGGGGGAAGGTGACACCTGCCTCTGGCGGGTTGCCGATACCCCGGGCTCACCCTCTGCCCGATGGGGCCCCGTCCTGCCCCTCCAGCAGCGCAGGTGCGGCCTCTGCCAGCGTGGCGCAGCCGGTCAGCGCCATGGCGACTTCCAGCTCGTCGCGCAGCAGGCGCAGCACGTGGGCCACGCCCGCCGCCCCTGCATTGGCCAGGCCCCACACGGCAGGGCGACCCACCAGCACGGCCGATGCGCCCAGCGCCATGGCCTTGAGCACGTCGGTGCCGCGCCGGATGCCGCCGTCCACCAGCACCGGTACCGCGCCGCCCACGGCCTGCACCACGCGAGGCAGGGCGGTGGCGGTGGCGGGGGCCGAGTCGAGCGTGCGCCCGCCGTGGTTGGACACGATGAGGCCCGCCGCGCCCACCGACACGGCCTGGCGCGCGTCGGCGGGGTGCAGCACGCCCTTGAGCAGCACTGGCAGCCGGGTGATGGACTGCAGCCACGCTATGTCGTCCCACGTGGGCGCATGGTGGAGCAGGCCGTCGAACAATGCGCTCTGGCCGGGGCTCAAGGGGGAAGAGACGGGTGCCTGCAGGCCCGCCAGGTTGACCGGGCCCACGCCGGGCGGCAGCCGAAAGCCCGCGCGCCGTTCGCGGTCGCGCACGCCGCTGGCGGGTGCATCCACCGTCAGCACGAGGGCCTCGTAGCCCGCTGCCTCGGCCCGCTGTACCAGCGCCTGGGTAAAGCCCCGGTCGTGCTGCAGATAGAGCTGGAACCACAGCGGGCCGCGCCCCGTGTCGGGCTGCACGGCCTCGGCAACGGCTTCGAGCACCACGCTGGCCTGGGTGCTGAGCACCACGCCCGCACCCAGCGCCGCCGCCGCGTAGGCCATGGCCAGTTCGCCATCGGGGTGCGCCAGGCGCTGGAAGGCCACGGGGGCGAGCAGGATGGGGTGCGCCAGCGTGCGGCCCAGCAGCGGCACGCGGGTGTGCCCACCCGCCAGCGACCGCAGCACGCGGGGCCACAGGGGCAGGGCGTCCCAGGCGCTGCGGTTGGCGCGCAGGCTGATCTCGTCGGCTGCGCCGCCGCTGAAGTAGGCCCAGGCGTTGTCGTCCAGCTGCGTGCGCGCGTGCTGCTCGTGGTCGGCCAGGGTGACCAGGCCCGGGGGGATGGTGTGGCGTGCAGGAAGTTGGGGCATACAAACAAAAATAGCACCTAGCGCTAGTGGATCATGCGCTGGATGCTATAAAAATAATAGTATTGTGCCGGTCATCTCATACCCAAGGTCGCTGCCGTGGGAGAGGGGGCCTGCGGTGCCTCACACATCGGCCCACATGCGCAGCAGGTTGTGGTACGTGCCCGACAGCGCGATGGCCGACGGGTCGGTGTCGCCGTGCGTCTGGCGCAGCTTGAGCAGGGCCATGTCCATGTCGAACAGCAACTGCCGCTGCTCCAGTCCGCGCACCATGCTTTCCACCCAGAAGAAGCTGCTCACGCGGTGGCCGCGTGTGACCGGCGCGACTTGGTGCACGGTGCTGCTGGGGTACAGGATCATGTCGCCCGCTGGCAGCTTGATGCGCTTCTCGCCCAGGGCTTCCGCAATCACCAGTTCGCCGCCGTCGTAGTCGCCGGGTGGCGTGAGGAACAGCGTGCACGACAGGTCGCTGCGTACCCAGCAGTTGTCGGCGCGCGAGTGCATGACGGCGCTGTCCACATGGTTGCCATAGTAGTTGGCGCCATCACCGTACTTGTTGAACAGCGGGTTGTAGATGCGGCGCGGCAGCGCGGCCGAAAAGAAGAGGGCGTTGCGATTCAACGCGGCCTTGACCAAACCCTGGAGCTGCGCGGACAGCTCGCTGGCCTGTGCCAGTTGCAGGTTGTTTTTCTGGTGCACCGCCTGGCCGCCCGCGCTGCGGGCGCCGTCCACCCAGGGTGCGTCGGCCGCCCAGAGCTTTTGCCGGAAGAACGCGACCTCGTCGGCGGTGAGAACGTCTTGGATGTGCAGGAACATGGAGCCATTGTGAACCGGCCCCGGGCGGTGCCGGGGCCGGTTCATTCGAGGGACTTCAGAGGTGCGTCAGAAGCGTGTCTTCAGCGTCAGCTGCACAGCGCGGGGAGCGCCGGGCGTGTAGAAGCCGCGGTACAGGCCTTCGGCGTACGTGCGGTCGAACAGGTTGCTCACGTTCAGCTTCAGCGAGGTCTTGTCGTCAAACGAGTACTCGGCCATGGCGTCTACCACCGCAAAGCCGCTGGCGTACACGGCACGCGAGCCTTCGGGGTTCTGCTTGGCGCGGTACGTCAGGCCGGCGCCCACACGCAGCTTGGATGTGACGGCGTAGGTGCTCCACACGCTGCCGCTGTGCTTGGGCGTGAGGCCGGGACGGTCACCCTGCACCTGTGCGCCGCCGCCGTTGGAGGCCAGCACCACGTTGCTCTTGTCGATCTTGGCCGACGGGATCCAGGTGTGGTTGAAGAACAGTTCCCACTTCGGCGTCAGGCGGCCCGCCAGGTTGAACTCCATGCCGGTGGCGTGGCGCTTGCCCGAGAGCAGTTCCTGCGCAGCAGCGGTGTCGGGGTCGGTGTTGCGCTCGTTGTATTTCTGGCTGTAGAAGGCGGCCACACCCAGCAGGGCGCGGCGCTCGAACAGCTCAAACTTGCCACCGACTTCGATGTTGCGGCTCTTTTCTGGGTCGGTGTTGGCGGCGCGCGCCGTGGTGGTGCCAGGGTTGCCAAACTGGTAGGTGTCGCCCGAGGTGTTGTACGAAGTGCCGTACGACACGTAGTACGAGGTCAGCTCGTCAGGCTGGAAGATCATGCCCAGGCGGGGGCTGAACAGGCTGTCGGAGCGCGAGTTGCTCAGGCTGCCTGCGGCGTTGTGGTACGCGGCGCGGAAGTTGTCGTAGCGCAGGCCTCCGACGAGCTTGAGCGTCTCGGTCAGCGACACGGTGTCCTGGAAGTACAGGCCCAGGTTGCGCGACGTGAACGTGTTCCACTGCACCGGCGCACGGCCGTCGGCCACCCAGGCGCCATCGTTGGGCGTGCCCACGGTGGTGGTGGGGCGTGTGGTGGTGTTGGCGTAGTTCTGGTTGCGCTTGGCGTCGTCGTCGTAATAGTCCACGCCAGTCAGCACGGCGTGCTTGCGGCCACCCCAGGTGTAGGTGTTGTTGTAATCGCTTTGCACCTGCAGCACATTGCTCTCGCCCACACGGCCCTTGGAGCCACGGGTCAGCACGGTGTTGCTGTTGATCTGGTCGAGCGTGATGGCGCTGTTCTGGAAGCCAATGGTGCTGGCCAGCAGGTCGCGCTCGTACTTGCCGTAGCGCAGGCGCGTGGTCAGCTCGCCGTTGTCGTCAAAGCGGTGGATGTGGCCCAGCGTGACGTATTGCGACGTGGTGTCGTTGTGGTCGCTGGCCAGGCCGTAGTACTTGCCGGCTTCCAGTGGCATGTTGATCTTGCCGTCGGCCAAGAGGCGCCAGGGGTGGTTGTAGAGCGGGCGGCCCTTGGATTCGAGGTAGTACAGGCCGATGGAGAACTCATCGCGCGTGCCGATGCCCCAGGCAAACGTGGGCGCAATGCCGCGCTTGTCCTGCTTGGCGCCGTAGTTGTCGTACTCCTGCACCATCGCGTTCAGGCGGAAGGCGGCGTTTTCGCCCGTCACCCAGTTGAAGTCGCCGGTGGCGCGGTGGTACTTGCCGGTGCCCAGCGTGTAGGCTGCTTCGTGCTGGTCGATCAGCAGCGGGTACTTGTTGACCTGGTTGACCACGCCGCCGGTCGAGCCCTTGCCGAACAGCATGGAGGCCGAGCCCTTGAGCACTTCGATACGGTCGTTGTTGAAGGTGTCGCGCTCGATCAGCGGGGCGTCCTTCATGCCGTCCACATAGATGTCGCCCGCCAGGCCCAGTGAGAAGCCGCGCAGGCGCACATCTTCTTCACCGGTCTCGCCGGACTGGAAGGTCACGCCCGCCGTGGTGCGCAGCACTTCGCGGAAGTCGTCCTGGTTGCGGTCGTTCATCAGCTTTTCGGTGAACACCGTCACGGACTGGGGGATGTCCTTGATGTCCTGCTTGCCCTTGCCCACGGTGGTCTTCTTGATGAGCAGGGTGTCCTTGCCCTGGACTTCGGCGGTTTCCTTCACCGTCACGGTAGACAAGGTGGTTTCTGGCGTGCTGGTCTGTGCCATGGCGCCCATCGAGGCAGCCAGCATCAGCGCGCCCAGCGGCAGCAGGGCCCTGTCGGACTGTGCGGCTTGCGAGGGCACAGCAGTGGGAGAAACAACAAATGCGGGAGAAGAACGCAGCATGCCGCTGCGGCGCTGGGCGCGAGATTTAGCCAAGAGGGCCTCCGTCAATAGGGGTGTGCAGGTGGCGCGCAGGGGCACCAAGAGCAGGCGAGAGGCAGTGGCTAGATCAACATGGCTGTGCGTCGTCGTGCAGCTTTATGTTACATCAAATGCGGGTCATTCTCATTTGCATTGATGCGAGCGCGCCACACTTCGGCAGGGTAGGGGCGTAAAAAAACCGGCAGAGCCGGTTCTTTTAGGGGTGCGACGCGGGTCGCAAAGCGCCAGGGCTTACTTGACGTGCTTGCCGATCAGGCCAGCCAGTTCAAACATGGAGACCTGGGGCTTGCCGAACAGCTCCTTGAGCTTGGCATCGGCGTTGATGTTGCGCTTGTTGGTGGCGTCCTGCAGGTTGTTGGCCTTGATGTAGACCCACAGCTTGCTGATGATCTCCGTGCGCGGCAGAGGTGCCGAGCCCACCACAGCGGCCAGCGCGGGGCTGGGCGTGAGCGCCTTCATGAATGCGGCGTTGGGGGTCCGCTTCTTGGCGGGTGCAGCGGCCTTCTTGGCTGCTGGGGCTGTGGTTGCCGGAGCTTTTTTTGCAGTTGCCATGTTGGGTTGTCCTTGTTGGGAATGAATTTTTACCAGCGAAAACGACGCTTTCCCACTGGCAGGCTGATGCTAATGGGAAAAAAACGCGTTTCCAAGGGAGAAACGGCTTTTTTTGCCTCGATTTGTAGCGGTGGCGCCGCGCAGCGTGCAGCAATGGGCCGCCAAGGCGCGCCAGGCTTGACAAAGGCGCCGTCGATGGACGGGTTTCAGGTGCAATGCGTGGGAGAACGTTCGGGGGGCTGCGATAGCTTCGCGACGGGAGTGACCGTGGCTGCATGACAATCCTTCAAAACCGATTTGCCGCAGAACGAACGCGATGCGCCTGCTGTTGGGTGCACCCATGGGCCGGTCGTTAGGTGTCTGGCGTGCTTGTATGTGCACCTGCCACTGTGGCAGGCTGGACTATGGACCTGTCTGGTTGACTGAAATGAAAGGATCTTGGAATGGCTGCAGCTTCGCTTCCCTCCCTCTCGGCGTTTGCCACCTGCGACTTTTGTGACGTCCACAAGGGCGACATCAGCGGCGCGTTCCGCGTGCTGCCCCCGGTGTTCCAGCACTTCGGTGGCGTTGCCTCGTTCGCTGGCCCCGTCGCCACCGTCAAATGCCACGAGGACAACACCCAGGTGAAGGCGGCCGTCGAGTCTCCCGGCGAGGGTCGGGTGCTGGTGGTGGATGGCGGCGGTTCGCTGCGCCGGGCCCTGGTGGGCGGCAACCTCGCGGCGGCAGCGGCCCGCAATGGTTGGGCCGGTATTGTGGTGGACGGCTGCGTGCGCGACGTGGCCGAGCTGAACGCAGAAGCCGTGGGCATCCGCGCCCTGGCGCTGATGCCCTTGCCCACCGAGCGCCGTGGCGAGGGGCAGCGCGACGTGACTGTGTTGATTCAGGGCGTGCCTGTGCGCCCTGGCGACTGGCTGTATGCCGATGCCGATGGCATCGTGGTCAGTGCGCAGCCCCTGCACGGCTGAACCCGGCCTTCTCTCGCCCCATCGAGTCTCCATGGCGAGCCGCTGAGAGGTGGTTGGCGGGGCGGCAGGTCAGCCGGCGTTGCCACGCCGCCGCCCCACGCGCACTGCCGCGCGCGAGGGCAGGGTGGCCAGCAACACGCTGGCCAGGGCGATGGCAAAGGCAACCAGTTGCATGCCCGTCAATGCCTCGCCCAAAAACAGCACGCCCACCAGCGCTGCACTCACGGGCAGCATGACCGAGAAGACGCCGCCCTGCGCTGCGGGCACGGCCTTGAGTCCGGTCATCCACAACCACACGGTCCACATGCAGGCCGCTAGTGCATAGAACAGCAGCAGGAGCCAGGTGCCCCAGCCCACCGAGGCAAACGGAAAGTCCAGCGCCAGATACAGGCCGAACGGTGTCGTCAGCACAAAGCCCCACAGGTTGATGAGCGAGGTGATGCGCTTGGGCCCCAGGCTACCGGTGAGCTTCTTGCCGATCACCGTGTAGGCGGCCTCACAAATCACCGCCCCCAGCAGCAGAATTTGGCCCCACCAGGCCTGGTTTTCAGTGTTTTTGGCTCCCAGTGCCGGTTCCATATGCGCCGCGTGCTCTGGTTTTGATAGCGAAAACAGGGCGATGCCCACCACTGCGCAAAGCACTGCCATCCAGGTGCGGGGCGCCACCCGCTCCCCTAAAAATGCCCAGCCCATCAACGCCACAGCCGCGGGAATGGCCGCCATGGTGACGCCTGCTGAAACCGCATCGGTCAGGCTCACGCCATAGATCATGCAGATGGTGAACAGAAAGTTGCCCAGAAAGGACTCCAGGAACAGCAGCCGTCGGGTCTGCGGTGTCAGTGGCGGCTCGTTGTCGGGCTTCTTGAGCCAGTGCAGCATGGCGATGCCCCCGATGCCAAAGCGCATCCAGGCGAGCAAGAGAACGGGCAGCACGGCCGCCAGCGGTTTGGACAGCGCCACATAGCTGCCCACCAGCGACATGCTGAGGGCTAGGCACAGATAGGCGAAAGGGCGGCTGGGCGGGGGCGTATTCACTAGACTGGGACGCTGTTCAAACAAAAAAGACTGCGCATCATGCCCGAGCCTTCTTTGCCAGCGGCCGTCCCGCGCCATGTGTTTGTGTACGGCACCTTGCGCCGTGGTGGGTCGAACGACATCACGCGCTTGTTGCCTGCACCGCGCTGGGTGGGGTTTGCGCAAGTTGCAGGGATGCTGTTCCACCTGGGGGCTTACCCCGGCATGACCCTGGGTGGCGACCGGCCGGTGCATGGCGAGGTGTACGCCATCGAGCCTGCGCTGGAGGTGGTGCTGGATGTTATTGAAGGACTGGGCGGGGATCACCCGACCGATGAGTACTGCAAGCGCGAAATTGTGGTGACGGTGGAGGGCCAAGCGCTGTCTTGTCTGGTGTACGAGATCCATCCCCGATATGCGCAGGGCGCACGCCGGATCGAGCACGGTGACTGGCTCAGGGCAGTTGGCGCTACACCCGCCTGAATTCTCACAATACGAAAGTTAAATTTCTTTATGTGGAATGCGATAGATGTTGCATTGCCGCAATTTTTCTCGATATGAGAAATCAATTTCTGTATTGAGAAATCGCGTGCTTAAGTGGTTGTTTTGAAAGAAGAAAATTTATCTCTTCTATAAGACATAAGAGCTTGCGCAAGTCTTATAGAAGACTTAAAGTTGTCGTCAAGGGCGGCACACAGCAGCCCGGCGTTTTCAACCAACCCCTGGAGTGATCTCATGCCCCAATCTCTCAACGAACAACTGAGCCGCGAACAGCAAATTGCCGCCCTGGAAAAAGACTGGGCACAGAACCCCCGCTGGAAGGGTGTGAAGCGCGGCTACTCCGCTGCCGACGTGGTGCGCCTGCGCGGCTCGTTGCCCATCGAGCACACCCTGGCCAAACGCGGCGCTGAAAAGCTGTGGGACAAGATCAACGGCGGCGCCAAGAAGGGCTACGTCAACGCCTTCGGCGCCATCTCTGCCGGTCAGGCCATGCAGCAAGCCAAGGCTGGCCTCGAAGCCGTGTACCTGTCGGGCTGGCAAGTCGCCGCCGACGGCAACACCAGCGAAACCATGTACCCCGACCAGTCGCTGTACGCCTACGACTCGGTGCCCACCATGGTCCGCCGCATCAACAACACCTTCAAGCGCGCTGACGAAATCCAGTGGGGTCGTGGCATCAACCCCGGCGACAAGGAATTCATCGACTACTTTCTGCCTATCGTGGCTGACGCAGAAGCTGGTTTCGGCGGCGTGCTGAACGCGTTCGAGCTGATGAAGAACATGATCGCTTCGGGCGCTGCCGGTGTTCACTTCGAAGACCAACTGGCTGCCGTGAAGAAGTGCGGTCACATGGGTGGCAAGGTGCTGGTGCCTACGCAAGAAGCCTGCGAAAAACTGATCTCCGCACGTTTCGCTGCCGACGTGATGGGCGTGTCCACCATCGTGCTGGCCCGCACCGATGCCGAAGCCGCCAACCTGATCACGTCCGACCACGACGCCAACGACAAGCCTTTCCTGACCGGCGAGCGCACGCAAGAAGGCTTCTACCGCGTGAAGAACGGCCTGGAGCAAGCCATCAGCCGTGGCGTGGCCTACGCTCCTTACGCCGATCTGGTGTGGTGCGAAACCGGCGTGCCAGACATCGGATTTGCTCGTGAATTCGCTCAGGCCGTGCACGCTGCGTGCCCCGGCAAGCTGCTGTCCTACAACTGCTCGCCATCGTTTAACTGGAAGAAGAACCTGAACGACAAGCAGATCGCATCGTTCCAGGAAGACCTGTCCGCTCTGGGCTACAAGTACCAGTTCATCACGCTGGCCGGCATCCACATCAACTGGTTCAACACCTTCCAGTTCGCCCATGCATACGCCCAAGGCGAAGGCATGAAGCACTACACCGAGATGGTGCAAGAGCCAGAATTCGCAGCACGCGAAAAGGGCTACACCTTCGTGTCGCACCAACAAGAAGTGGGCGCAGGCTACTTCGACGACGTGACCACGGTGATCCAGGGCGGTTCGTCCTCCGTGAAGGCCCTGACGGGTTCGACCGAAGAAGAGCAGTTCCACTGATCTGCGGGGCTCGGCGCCGCTTTGTTGTGGCGCCAAATGCACTCGACGAAAGCCCGAAGCATCTGCTTCGGGCTTTTTTTCTGGGTGCTGGGGTTAAAATCCATAGAAATTCACTGCACAAGAGCGAGAAAGGCAATCTGGTTATGACACCGCGAACTACATCGGAGATGTTGGCCGGCCTCTGAGGCTGGCTGTTCGCGCCTGCACGAGATTGCACACACCTCCAAAAAGCGCGGACCTGTTCCGCGCTTTTTTGTTTCCGGGGCCTGGCGCGTGCCCGTATCCAATGCACTGATTGCAAAGAAAGAGTTACTCCCATGATTCACATCACGCTTCCCGACGGTTCGCAACGCGAGTTTCCAGGCCCTGTCACGGTGGCCGAAGTAGCCGCCTCCATTGGCTCTGGTCTGGCCAAAGCTGCCTTGGCGGGCAAGATCAGTGACAAGGTGGTGGACACCAGCTACCAGATCACGGCCGACAGTCCGCTGTCCATCGTGACGGCCAAGGATGCAGATGGCCTGGACGTGATCCGGCACTCCACTGCCCACTTGCTGGCGTACGCGGTCAAGGAGCTGTTTCCTGACGCGCAGGTCACCATCGGTCCGGTGATCGAAAACGGCTTCTATTACGACTTTGCCTACAAGCGCCCCTTCACGCCTGAGGACCTGGTGGCCATCGAAAAGCGCATGGCCGAATTGGCGGCCAAGGATGAGCCTGTGGTGCGCCGTGTGTTGCCGCGTGATGAGGCGGTGGCGTACTTCAAGGGTCTGGGTGAGCACTACAAGGCAGAAATCATTGCGAGCATTCCCAGCAATGAAGACGTGAGCCTGTACCGCGAAGGCAATTTCGAAGACCTGTGCCGCGGCCCCCACGTGCCCAGCACGGGCAAGCTCAAGTTCTTCAAGCTGATGAAGGTGGCGGGCGCCTATTGGCGTGGCGACCACCGCAATGAGATGCTGCAGCGGGTGTACGGCACGGCCTGGGCGACCAAGGACGAGTTGCAGCAGTACCTCACGATGCTGGAGGAGGCAGAGAAGCGCGATCACCGCAAGCTGGGTCGCGAGCTGGATCTGTTCCATATCGACGAGCATTCGCCTGGCACGGTCTTCTGGCACCCTAAGGGCTGGACGGTGTGGCAGGAAGTGGAGCAGTACATGCGCCGTGTGTACCGCGACAACGGCTACCAAGAGGTCAAGGGGCCGCAAATCCTGGATCAGGGCCTGTGGGAGAAAACCGGCCACTGGGACAAATACCGCGAGAACATGTTTGTCACGGAATCGGAGAAGCGTGACTACGCGCTCAAGCCGATGAACTGCCCCGGGCACATCATCATCTTCAAGCAAGGCATCAAGAGCTATCGCGACCTGCCGCTGCGTTTTGGCGAATTCGGCCAGTGCCATCGCAATGAG
Organism: Acidovorax sp. 107; assembly: GCF_003058055.1. NCBI lineage: Bacteria > Pseudomonadati > Pseudomonadota > Betaproteobacteria > Burkholderiales > Comamonadaceae > Acidovorax > Acidovorax sp. 107. The sequence continues at coordinate 1,350,474 of NZ_QBTZ01000001.1, forward strand.
CCCACCGGGGGGCTGCACGGCATCATGCGCGTGCGCGCGTTCACGCAGGACGATGGCCATATTTTCTGTACCGAAGACCAGATTCAGTCGGAAGTGGTGGCCTTCACCACGTTACTGCAGAAGGTCTACAAAGACTTTGGATTCACACACATCATCTACAAGCTGTCCACCCGGCCAGAGAAGCGTATTGGCAGTGAGGAAAGCTGGGACCGCGCCGAAAACGCCTTGGCTGAGGGCCTGCGGGCGTCCGGTTGCGAGTTTGAATACCTGCCTGGCGAAGGCGCGTTCTACGGCCCCAAGATCGAGTACACGCTCAAGGACGCGCTGGGTCGCCCATGGCAATGCGGAACGATCCAGGTCGACCCCAACATGCCAGAGCGCCTGGATGCAGAGTTTGTGGGCGAAGATGGCGACCGCCATCGACCCATCATGCTGCACCGTGCCATCGTGGGTAGCCTTGAGCGCTTCATCGGAATTCTGATCGAGCAGCATGCGGGCGCCTTGCCCACCTGGCTTGCTCCCGTACAGGTTTCTGTGCTCAACATCACGGATGCGCAGTCCGATTACTGTCGTGAAATCGCAGCAAAACTGCAAAAAGCGCTGCCCAATCAAGGCCTTAGGGTGGCCCTGGATCTGCGTAACGAGAAGATTACGTATAAAATACGGGAGCATTCGATGCAAAAGCTGCCCTACATCCTCGTCGCAGGCGATAAGGAAAAGGCGGCGGGAGCCGTTGCAGTACGAGCCCGAGGCAATCGTGACCTCGGCGTGATGTCGGTGGATGCGTTCATTGAATTGATCGCTAACGACATCGCTACCAAAGCCTGATTTTGAACACAAAAACTGCTTTGCCGCTCGCGGTCTGTGCGGATGTAGCTACTTTATTTGTAGCAATTTGATTCAAGGAAGATAGCCATCGCTACTGAATTTCGTGATCGTCGCCACCGGGAAGAGCGCAAGCACCGCCTGAACCGTGAAATCATGGCCCCGGAAGTCCGCCTGTCCGGGCCTGACAACGAGCCTCTGGGTGTTGTCAGCCTCATGGAGGCCTTGCGCATGGCTGGTGAGTTGGACGTGGATCTGGTGGAAATCGCCGCCACGGCAAACCCTCCGGTATGCCGTCTCATGGACTACGGCAAGTTCAAGTACCAAGAGCAAAAGCGTGCGGCAGAAGCCAAAGCCAAGCAGACGGTCATTGAGATCAAGGAAGTCAAGTTCCGTCCCGGTACGGACGATGGCGACTACAACATCAAGATGCGCAATATCCGCCGCTTTCTGGCGGATGGCGACAAGTGCAAGATCACGCTGCGGTTCCGCGGTCGCGAAATCACGCACCAGGAACTCGGCTTGGCTTTGCTGAACCGGATTCGCGACGAGTTGGCAGACAGCATCATCATCGAACAGTTTCCAAAGCTGGAAGGCCGCCAGATGATCATGATGATTGCGCCTGGCAAGAAGAAGCCGGCGGCCAAGCCCGCGGCTGAAGGCGCTGCGCCGGCAGCGGGCGCGGCGGCCTGATCTGTCAGGTAGTTGCAGAGTTTGAGCACTGCGCCCGCGAGGGGGGAGTGCTCGAAAAGGTAGTGCTTTCGAGCATTGCCGAGAGAAGGGCGCGAGCCCTTCGATAAAAGTGGCTCGGGGCCAACAAGTTTGCAGATCGGTTTGCAAACGCCTCACGAGCACAACGAAAAGGAGCATTCACATGCCCAAAATGAAGACCAAGAGCAGCGCGAAAAAACGTTTCCGCGTTCGTCCCGGTGGCACCGTCAAGCGCGGTCAAGCCTTCAAGCGTCACATCTTGACCAAGAAGACCACCAAGAACAAGCGCCACCTGCGTGGTGCAGTTGCTGTGCATGAGACCAACATGGGCTCGATCGCACAAATGCTGCCCGGTGCTGGCCTGTAATTAACGACGAACAAGGAGTACATACATGCCTCGCGTCAAACGTGGTGTAACGGCCCGTGCCCGTCACAAGAAAGTTCTCGCCCTTGCCAAGGGTTTCCGTGGTCGCCGCGGTAACGTCTTCCGTATCGCCAAACAGGCGGTAATGAAGGCTGGGCAATATGCCTACCGTGACCGCCGCACCAAGAAGCGCGTGTTCCGCCAGTTGTGGATCGCCCGTATCAACGCCGCTGCCCGTGAACTGGGCCTGACCTACAGCCAGTTCGCCAACGGCCTGAAGAAGGCATCCATCGAGATCGACCGCAAGATGCTGGCCGACCTCGCAGTGCACGACAAGGCTGCCTTTGGCAGCATCGTGGAGCAAGTCAAGGCCAAGCTGGCTGCTTGAGTTCACGATGAGCGGCTATCGTTCTGATAGCTGCTTGCGCAATAACAGCAAGGGCTAGGGCTTGAAAAGGCACTAGCCCTTGTTCATTTTCAAGAGTCGATATGAACGAGTTGGATTCCCTGGTCGAGAGCGCGACGCAACTGTTTGCCCAAAGCGCAACCCCCGCTGACCTCGAAAACGCCAAGGCGCAGTTTCTGGGCAAGTCGGGTCGCGTGACCGAGCTGATGAAGGGCATGGCGCAGCTGTCCGTCGAGGAAAAGAAATCCCGCGGTGCAGCCATCAATGTGGCCAAGCAGGCCATTGAGGCCGCGCTGACTGCGCGCCGCCAGGCGCTGGCCGATGCCGAACTTCAATTGCAGCTCAAGGCCGAAGCACTGGACGTGAGCCTGCCAGGCCGCCAGCGCGGGCAGGGTGGCTTGCACCCGGTGTCGCTCACGCTTGAACGCATCCAGGGCATCTTCGGTTCCATGGGCTTTGACGTCGCCGAAGGTCCGGAGATCGAAACCGACTGGTTCAATTTCACCGCATTGAATACGCCGGAAGACCACCCCGCGCGCTCCATGCATGACACGTTTTACGTGGAGGGCGGCACTGCCACCGCCCCCAACCTGCTGCGCACCCACACCAGCCCCATGCAAATCCGCCATGCGGTGCAGCACGTGAAGAAGCACCGCGCCGCACTGGATGCCGGTCAGTCGATGCCCGAGATCCGCGTGATCGCCCCCGGCCGCACCTACCGTGTGGACAGCGACGCCACGCACTCGCCCATGTTCCACCAGTGCGAAGGCCTGTGGATCGGTGAGAACGTGAGCTTCAAGGATCTGAAGGTCATCTTCACGGATTTCTGCCGCACTTTCTTTGAAAGCGACGATCTCGTGTTGCGCTTCCGTCCCAGCTTTTTCCCGTTCACGGAGCCCAGCGCCGAGATCGACATCCAATTCCAGACGGGCCCGCTGGCTGGTCGTTGGCTGGAGGTGGCCGGCTCAGGCCAGGTGCACCCCAACGTGGTGCGCAACATGGGCCTCGACCCCGAGAAGTACATCGGCTTTGCGTTCGGCATGGGGCCAGACCGCCTGACCATGCTGCGTTATGGCGTCAACGACCTGCGCCTGTTCTTTGATGGCGACATCCGTTTCCTGTCGCAGTTCCAGTAAAGCCCACCGATTTCGCGCCGCGCGCGTGCCTGGTGGCCGCGCTCCGCCCCTTTCGAACAAGAGTGTCCGACTATGCAATTTCCTGAATCCTGGTTGCGTGAGTTTTGCAACCCCCCTTTGACGACGGCCGAGCTGGCTGAAACGCTGACCATGGCAGGCCTTGAGGTGGAAGAGCTGCGCCCTGTGGCCCCGCCGTTCACCAAGATCGTGGTGGGTGAGATCAAGGAGGCGGTGCAGCACCCCGACGCCGACCGCCTGCGCGTGTGCCAAGTGGACGTGGGACAGGGCGCCTTGCTCAACATCGTGTGCGGTGCGCCCAATGCACGCGTAGGCATCAAGGTGCCTTGCGCGTTGGTGGGCGCCGAACTGCCTCCGGGTGACGATGGCAAGCCGTTTCTCATCAAGGTGGGCAAGCTGCGCGGGGTGGAGAGCCAGGGCATGTTGTGCTCGGCCCGTGAGCTCAAGCTGTCGGAAGACCATGGTGGGCTGCTGGAGCTCGACGCTGCCGCGCCCGTGGGCCAAGACATCCGCACCCACCTGAACCTCGACGACACGCTGTTCACGCTCAAGCTCACGCCCAATCTGGCGCATTGCCTGAGCGTCTATGGCATCGCGCGTGAAGTGTCCGCGCTGACCGGCGTGCCGCTGCAGCAGCCATCGTTTCCTGTAGTGGCCGCAAAGCTGTCCGACAAGCTGTCGGTCAGGGTGAGCGCGCCCGACCTGTGCGGGCGTTTCTCCGGCCGCATCGTGCGCCACGTGAATACGCGGGCCGCCACGCCCCAGTGGATGCTGGACCGCCTGGCCCGTTGCGGCCAGCGTGGCGTGTCGCCGCTGGTGGACATCTCCAATTACGTGATGTTCGAACTGGGCCGCCCTTCGCACATTTTCGATCTGGACAAGATCCGTGGCGGACTGGATGTGCGCTGGGGCAAGTCGGGAGAGCAGCTCAAGCTGCTCAATGGCAACACCATTACGGTGGACGACAAGGTGGGTGTGATCGCGGATGACAGCCAGGTCGAATCACTGGCGGGCATCATGGGCGGTGACGCGACGGCGGTGTCTGACGATACCCAGCATATCTACATCGAGGCCGCCTTCTGGTGGCCCAAGGCAGTGGCGGGCCGCTCGCGTCGGTTCAACTTTTCGACGGATGCCGGTCACCGCTTTGAGCGTGGCGTGGACCCGAGCCTCACGGTGGAGCACATCGAGCGCATCACCCAGCTTGTCATCGACATCTGCGGTACGCCAGACACAGCTTGCGGTCCCATGGATGATCAGGCAGTGAACCTGCCTGCATCGCAGTCCGTCACGCTGCGCGTGGCGCGCGCTGCCAAGGTCATCGGTATGCCGCTGACGCAGGTGCAGTGCGCAGACGCCTTGCAGCGCCTGGGTCTGCCGGTGGTGCAGGGCGATGGCATGCTCACGGTCACGCCGCCCTCGTTCCGTTTTGACATCACCATTGAGGAGGACCTGATTGAAGAGGTCGCCCGCATGATCGGCTACAACAACCTGCCGACTACGCCGCCTTTGGCCCCCATCACGCCCAAGCTGGCGCTGGAGGCTACACGCAGCCCGTTTGCGGTACGCCGTTCGCTGGCAGCGCTGGGCTACCAGGAAACGATCAACTTCAGCTTTGTGGAAGAGCGGTGGGAGCATGGGCTGGCCGCCAATCCGCAGCCCATCAAGCTGCTGAACCCGATTGCCAGCCAGATGAGCGTAATGCGCTCGACCTTGTTGGGTTCTCTGCTACAAGTTTTGAAGTTTAACCTCGACCGCAAGGCCGAGCGGGTGCGTATTTTTGAACTGGGCCGCGTGTTCCTGCGCGATGGCCGTGTGCGCAATACCGACACCACGGTGGACGGCTTTCACCAGCCCATGCGCGTGTCCGGCCTGGCCTACGGTCCGAACGACATGCTCCAGTGGGGGCGCAAGGACCAAGTCATCGATTTCTTCGATGTGAAAGGCGACGTGGAAGCACTGCTGGCACCTTTGCGGGCGACGTTCGAGCCCGGCAGCCATTCCGCCATGCATCCCGGCCGCTGTGCACGCGTGCTGATCGACGGGCGCGCCATTGGTTTCGTGGGCGAGTTGCACCCGCAGTGGCGCCAGTCGTGGGATTTGCCGCTCGCCCCAGTGATGTTCGAGCTGGAGCTTGACGCGGTGCTGCAGCGTGTGGTGCCCCAGTTCAAGCCTGTGACCAAACACCAAGCTGTCGAGCGCGACCTGGCTGTGGTGGTGGCCGAGCGTGTGACGCATGCGGACATCGTGGGTGCGGTCGAGCAGGCGGTTCCAGGCGGCATGCTGCGCTCTGCGGTCCTGTTTGACGTATACCGGCCAAAGGCGCTGCGTGCGGGTGAAGAGGCTCCCGCAGGGGGCTTGGCACCCGGCGAGAAGAGTCTGGCCGTGCGCCTGACTCTGGGGCGCGACGAGGCCACGCTCACCGAGGCTGAAATCGACGCGGCAATGCAATCCGTGATCACGCAGCTGACGCAGCGCACGGGCGCCCGTCTGCGGGTTTGATGATGTCCACAGGGAGCGACCGACCATGATCGAATTCGCAGTCGAAAGCCTGGAAACACCGGCACTGACCAAGGCGCAATTGGCGGATCTGTTGTTCGATCAGATCGGCCTGAACAAGCGCGAGTCCAAGGACATGATCGACGCCTTCTTCGACCTGATTGCCCAGAGCCTGGTTGAAGGCAAGGATGTGAAGCTGTCGGGGTTTGGCAACTTTCAGATCCGCACTAAAGCACCTCGCCCCGGGCGCAATCCGCGTACCGGAGAGGCCATTCCCATCAAGGCGCGCCGCGTCGTGACTTTTCATGCCAGCAGCAAGCTCAAGGAGCAGATTCAGACGGCAGCCGTTGCGTGAATTTGCACCGTTTCTGTTGCCAAGATGTTCCTGGTGGCTGGCGGTGCAGGCTGGTCTGCAGTACCCTTGAAAGCTTTCCCGTTTGAATTCGCATCTCATGGGCACCACCCTCCCTTCCATCCCCGCCAAACGATACTTCACGATTGGTGAGGTTGCGGAGCTGTGCGGCGTCAAGCCGCACGTGTTGCGTTACTGGGAGCAGGAGTTCACGCAGCTGCGACCGATGAAGCGGCGTGGCAACCGGCGCTATTACCAGCACCATGAGGTGCTGATGATTCGCCGTATCCGTGACCTGCTGTACGACCAAGGCTTCACCATCAGCGGGGCGCGCAATCGTCTGCAAGAACTCACGCATCCTTCGCGGGAGGGGGCAACGGGCTCTGATGAATCGGCGATGGCTCAGGACGCTGAGCTACCCAGCATGCTGGTGGATAACGCGCGTGACCTTTCTATCGTCGCAACGGGCTTTTCCCTGGACTCCAATGCAGTGCGCCAAGAATTATTTGAAATTCGTGCACTACTTTCTCTGAACTGAGCTTTTTTCTGCATATAATCTAAGTCTTGTCGGCGTGTAGCGCAGCCTGGTAGCGCACTTGCATGGGGTGCAAGGGGTCGCGAGTTCGAATCCCGCCACGCCGACCATTGATAGCAAAAGCCCAGAGCCGAAAGGTTCTGGGCTTTTTTGCTTTTCCCTCCGCGCTGATTCTGCTGACCTCGGTATCGCTGGTTGGTGGCGGCGCCTGCTGCGCCATGGTCAGCTGCGTTTCCGCGCCGGCAACGCAGCGGTGTCAGGCGCCTTGGCAGGTGCGTCAGCTGGGCGCTGATGGCTGGCCCGCCGCGGGGGAGGCGACAACAGCCCGCTATGGGCACGGAGACCTCATGATTGATGGATTGGTGGCTGGACGGCTATACGGTGAAGCGGAGCGCCGTACAGACAAAGCGGGCAAGGTCTACACCTTGGTAAAGGTGCGAGCCAGCACGGCAGAGGGCGAAGTGCTTTTCATCAACGTCATTGCCTTTGACGAGGACCTTTGCGCATCCCTTCACCAACTGCGCGATGGTGATTCGGTGGCGTTGTCTGGCGGTCTCAACCCCCGTGTCTGGACTGACAAGCAAGGCAACGTCAGACCGGCGCTCGATATGGTGGCGCACCGCCTGATTGGCTTGCCAGCCTGCGGCCGGGAGGATTAGGCTCGAACCTTGCCCCGCCCACATTGTCCCCCCCGTGCGCGGTGCAGAGGGCCTGCGTGCGGGGCGAGCGCAGGCTTAGCCGGTCTTTCGAGTGTTGTCTTTTGTAGGGGTTGTAAAACCCAGTGCCTTGAGCTCGTCCTCGCTCATGTGTAGTTCCGTCAATTCGGGCTGGCGTGCCTCGATGGCCCGTCGCCGCTCGAAATTGGTGGGGGGGCCTTTTTCTTCCTGGCGGCGATCCTTGCCGGTACGGCGGTCCGGGCTGCCTCTGCGTTCGACGCTCATGATGGTGGGTGGTGGTGGAAGGGTTGAGGGGACTTTGGTGAGCTACCTGTCGGCGGTGGATGGAGCGTCCTGCAGCGGCAGGCAGAGGTAAATAGTCTGCCTCAGTTGCAGATGTTTGCAAACACGTAAGCTGCCATTCGCGCGCCCCTGGATGCGCGAGAGGTTGCCGCCGGTGGATGGAGTGGTGCCCTATTGGTTGCTGCCCGACTACTGCAGACAGGCTTTAGCCTCGTGAAGGCCAACAAAAAAGCCCTGACTCTTGCGAATCAGGGCTTTTCATTTGGTGCCGGAGAGATGAATCGAACACCCGACCTTCTCATTACGAATGAGCTGCTCTACCGACTGAGCTACACCGGCTTAGCCTCGAATTATAGCGTGGAATGGTAGCTGGTCACGCGCTCAACTTCATTTTTTGAGCCAAGGATCACGCTCACGCGTTCGTGCAACTGGGTGGGCTGGATGTCGAGGATGCGTTGCTTGCCGTTGGTGGCAGCACCACCCGCCTGCTCGACCAGCCAGCCCATGGGGTTGGCTTCGTACATCAGGCGCAGCTTGCCGGGCTTGTTGGGCTCGCGCTTGTCCCAGGGGTACATGAAGACGCCGCCACGGGTCAGGATGCGGTGCACGTCGGCCACCATGCTGGCAATCCAGCGCATGTTGAAGTCCTTGCCGCGCGGGCCTTCCTTGCCTTGCAGGCATTCGTCGATGTAGCGCTTCACGGGCTCGTCCCAGTGGCGCATGTTGCTCATGTTGATCGCGAATTCCTTGGTGTCCTCGGGGATGCGCACGTTCTCCTCGGTCAGCACGAAGGAGCCTTGTTCGCGGTCGAGCGTGAACATGGCCACGCCGTCGCCCACGGTGAGCACCAGCGTGGTCTGCGGGCCGTAGATGCAGTAGCCCGCGGCCACTTGCTGCGTGCCGGGCTGCAGGAAGTCGCCTTCCTCCACGCCCCGGTCGCCATCGGGCTTCTTCAGCACGCTGAAGATGGTGCCGATGCTCACGTTCACATCGATGTTGCTGGAGCCGTCGAGGGGGTCGAACAGCAGCAGGTATTCACCTTGCGGGTAGCGGTTGGGCACCAGGTAGATGCCATCCATTTCTTCGGATGCCATGGCCGCCAGGTGGCCGCCCCATTCGTTGGCCTCGATCAGCACCTCGTTGGCGATGATGTCGAGCTTTTTCTGGATCTCGCCCTGCACGTTTTCGCTGCTGGCCGTGCCCAGTACGCCGCCCAGCGCACCTTTGTTCACGGCGTGGCTGATGCTTTTGCAGGCGCGCGCCACCACTTCGAGCAGCAGGCGCAGCTGCGAGGGGATGAGGCCGTCCACCCGTTGCTGCTCAACGAGGTAGCGGGTCAGGCTGATGCTTTTTGCCATGTCAGTCTCTTCTCGGTCGTGGTTTATTCGGCGAGTGCGCGGGTCACCACCTCGCGCACATCGTTGGACAGGTCGGGCTTGGCAGCGACGCGTGCGATGGCCTCGCGGGCGGCGCTGCGCCACGGGTCTGCCAGCTTCTTCCAGCGGTCGAGCGCGCGCGCGAGGCGGGCGGCGACCTGCGGGTTGATGGCGTCCAGCTCGATCACGCGATCGCTCCAGAACACGTAGCCCGCAGCGTCCTGCCGGTGGAAGGCGCCGGGGTTGGCACTGCAGTAGCTGAAGATCACGCTGCGCGCACGGTTGGGGTTCTTCAGGCTGAAGTCCGGGTGCGACATGAGCTGGCGCACAGAGGGCAGCACGTTACCGCCCCGATCTGGCGCACCGGCCTGCAGCGCAAACCACTTGTCGATGACCAGCGGCTCGTCCTTGAATATCGCATGGAAGCGCGCCAGGGCAGGTGCCGCCAGTTCGCTGCCACTGGCCACCAGGGCCGTCAGGGCGTTGAAGCGGTCCGTCATGTTGCCTGCCACCTTGAAGCGCTGGTAGGCCTTGCCAGGCCACACCACATCGCCTGTCTTCTGCGCGGCAATGCACAGCATGTGCAGCGCCAGGCCGCTGAGCGCGCGGCGGCCGGAGGAGACGGGGTCGGGGCGGTAGCCGCCGGTGTCCTGGTTCTGTTCCCAGACGGTTTCCCAGTCGGCCTGCAGTGCTAGCGCCAACTCTTCGCGCATGGCTTCGCGTACCGCGTGGATGCGCTGAGGGTCCGCCACATCCAGCTGCTCGGCGATGTAGGTTTCGGAGGGCAGCGTGAGCACCAGCTCCTTGAACGCTGCATCCAGGGCTGGGTTGCGCAGCACGCTGCGCATGGCTTCCACAAACTCTGCAGACAGGATGGTTTGGTCAAATCGGCCGTTAGCGCCAGTTTTATATGCCTCATTAGCTATTGTATTAATAGCAATTCGCAGTGCTAGGCGCTGGCCTGCTTCCCAGCGGTTGAAGGCGTCGGCATCGTGCGCCAGCAGGGTGAGCAACTGCGCATCGGTGTAGTCGATGTCCAGCACCACGGGCGCGCTGAAGCCGCGCAGCAGCGAGGGCACGGGTTCGGCGTCCAGGTTGGTGAAGGTCAGGGTCTGCGACGCCTCGGTGAGCACCACCACGCGCGAGGTGGTGTGGGCTGCACCTTCTGCAGCGCCTTCGCCCGCAAGGTGCAAGGGCAGGGCGGCACCAGTGTTGGCGTCGATCAGGCCCAGCTCGACCGGGATGACGAAGGGCTGCTTCTCGCTCTGGCCAGGCGTAGGGGCGCAGCTTTGCGACAGCGTGAGTGCGTAGCAGCGCATGGCGGCGTCGTAGCGGCCTGTGGCGCGCACGCGGGGCGTGCCGGCCTGGCTGTACCAGCGTTTGAACTGCGCAAGGTGCTGCGTGAGCGGGCTGCCTGGGTTGGCATCGGCAATGGCTTGCACAAAGTCGTCGCAGGTCACAGCCTGGCCGTCATGGCGCTCGAAGTACAACTTCATGCCCTTGGCAAAGCCTTCGCGGCCCACCAGGTTGTGCTGCATGCGCACCACTTCCGCACCCTTTTCGTAGATGGTGACGGTGTAGAAGTTGTTGATCTCGACGTAGCTGTCGGGCCGTACGGGGTGGGCCATGGGGCCCGCGTCTTCCGGGAACTGGGCGGTGCGCAGCACGCGCACGTCCTCGATGCGCTTGACGGCGCGGGCGGACGGGCTGCCCGCCAGGTCCATGCTGAATTCCTGGTCGCGGAAGACGGTGAGGCCTTCCTTCAGGCTCAGCTGGAACCAGTCGCGGCAGGTCACGCGGTTGCCTGTCCAGTTGTGAAAGTACTCGTGGCCGACCACGCTTTCGATGTTGGCAAAGTCGGTGTCGGTGGCTGTGGATTCGCTGGCCAGAACGTACTTCGTGTTGAAGATGTTCAGGCCCTTGTTCTCCATGGCGCCCATGTTGAAGTCGCTGGTGGCGACGATCATGAAGCGCTCCAGGTCCAGCGGCAGGCCGAAGCGGGCTTCGTCCCAGGCCACGCTGTACATCAGCGAGTTCATGGCATGTTCGGTCTTGCCCAGGTCGCCCGGACGCACGTAAACCTGCAGCAGGTGGTCGGTGCCCGAGCGGCTCTTGATCTTCTGCTCGCGGGCCACCAGCTTGCCCGCCACCAGGGCGAACAGGTAGCAGGGCTTCTTGTGCGGGTCGACCCACTTGGCAAAGTGGCGGCCGTCTTCTAGGTCGCCGCTGTCCACCAGGTTGCCGTTGCTCAGCAGCACCGGGTACTGGGCCTTGTCGGCGCGCAGCGTGACGGTGTAGCTGGCCATCACATCAGGGCGGTCCAGGAAGTAGGTGATGCGGCGAAAGCCCTCGGCCTCGCACTGCGTGAAGAAGGTGCCCTGGCTCACGTACAGGCCCATGAGCTGCGTGTTCTTGGCGGGGCAGCAGGTGGTGAAGATCTCCAGCGCGAAAGGCTCGGAGCCTTCAGGCAGGTTCTCCAGCACCAGGCGGGTGCCTTCCATCTTGAACGAGGTGCCCTGGCCGTTGACCAGCACGCGCGCCAGGTTCAGGTCATCGCCGTCGAGCTTGAGCGGCTGCGCGGCCACGTCGGGGTTACGGCGCAGCGTCATGCGGTTGAGCACACGGGTCTTGGCCGGGTCCAGGTCGAAGGTCAGCTCCACGCTGTCGATCCAGTAGGCGGGGGCGGTGTAGTCCTCGCGGCGGATGGCGATGGCCGGGGCCGCGCCGTCTCCGCTTCCGTCGGCTTTATGCAGTTGCAACATGGATGCTCTCCAGAAAGTCGGTGTTCATGAGTTCGGTGTAGTCGCGCACGGCTGCCAGCACATGGGGCCCGGCCAGTTGCTCGGGCGTGTGGGTGCTGCAGATGGCCACGGCGCGCATGCCCGCGCGGCGCGCGGCCTCAATGCCAAAGGGTGCATCTTCAAAAACGATGCAGTGCGCTGGGTCGGCTGCAATGCGGCGCGCGGCTTCGAGAAAAATGGCAGGCTGGGGCTTGCCAGGCAGGCCCTCGTCGCCGCGCACGATGGCTTGTGGCGCGGGCTCCAGGCCGAGGTGGCCCAGGGCGAATTCCACGTTGCCGATGTCGCCCGCCGTGCCCACGGCCACCTTGAGGCCACGGGCACGCACCTGCGCCGCAAACTGGCGAAACCCGGCCACTTCGGAGAAGCGCGGGGCGAACAGCTCGCGGTAGATGGTTTCTTTTTCGTGCGTGAGCGCGTCGGCCTCGTCCTGCGACACGGGGCGGCCCAGCAGCTCCACGATGCACTCGGTGCCATTGCGGCCCGTGGTGCGCGCCATGAGGTCAGGCACGTCGATGTCCATGCCCCGGCGGCGTGCAAACTCGACCCACGCCTGGGCGTGCCAGGGCATGGAGTCGATCATGGTGCCGTCCATGTCGAAGATGATGGCGTCGGTGCGCATACGCATCGCTCAGACGCCTTGCTTCAACGAAGCTTCGATGAAGGCATCGAGGTCGCCGTCCAGCACCTTCTGCGTGGCCGAGATTTCGACGTTGGTGCGCAGGTCCTTGATGCGGCTGTTGTCCAGCACGTAGCTGCGGATCTGGTGGCCCCAGCCCACGTCGGTCTTGGTGTCTTCCAGCTTCTGCTGCTCTTCCATGCGCTTGCGCATCTCGAAGTCATACAGGCGGCTGCGCAGGCGCTGCCATGCCACGTCGCGGTTGCTGTGCTGGCTGCGGCCGTCCTGACACTGCACCACGATGCCGGTGGGGATGTGCGTCAGGCGCACGGCCGAGTCGGTCTTGTTGATGTGCTGGCCGCCCGCGCCCGATGCGCGGAAGGTGTCGGTTCGCACGTCGGCCGGGTTGATGTTGATCTCGATGGAGTCGTCGATCTCGGGATACACGAACAGCGACGCGAACGAGGTGTGACGGCCGCCCGAGCTGTCGAACGGGCTCTTGCGCACCAAGCGGTGCACACCGGTTTCGGTGCGCAGCAGGCCGAAGGCGTATTCACCCTCGATCTTGATCGTGGCGCTCTTGATGCCGGCCACGTCGCCCGGGGTTTCTTCTTCGACCGTGGCCTTGAAGCCCTTGCGTTCGGCGTACTTCAGGTACTGGCGCAGCAGCATGCTGGCCCAGTCGCAGGCCTCGGTACCACCAGCGCCTGCCTGAATGTCCACAAAGCAGTTGAGCGGGTCCGCCTCGTTGCGGAACATGCGGCGGAACTCCAGCTCTTCCACCGCCGCGCGCATGGTGGCGGCTTCCGACTCGATGGTCAAAAGGCCGGCTTCATCGCCTTCCTCTTTGCTCATCTCATACAGCTCGGCGTTGTCGGCCAGATCGCGGGTGAGCTTGTCGAGCGTGACCACCACGCTGGAGAGCGATTTTTGTTCCTTGCCCAGCTCCTGGGCCTTCTTCGGATCGTTCCAGACCGAAGGGTCTTCCAGCGAAGCGTTTACCGTGCGCAGGCGTTCAAATTTGGCATCGAAGTCAAAGATACCTCCGTAACTCTTGCGTGCGCAGAGCCAGGTCGCTGAGGGTAGTGCCGATGAGGTTGATGCGTTCTGCGTCCATGATTCTTGTCCTGGGTGTTCTGTGGAATAACCCGCGATTTTCTCATGGGATGGGTAAGAGCCCCACCAATGCCCTTTGTGCCGGGCGGTTGCCGGACTGGAGCATGAAGTCCGGTGGGTAGTCCGCCTGGAGGATATCAAAAATGATAGCTACTCAGGCAATATCCACTAGCGCCTGAAGGCGCCAGGGCTCTCAATTGCCTCAGGCAGCACCCAAAAACGATTCGATCAGCTGGGCCACCTGCTCCGGCTGGTCATGGTGCAGCATGTGCCCCGCGTCTTGCACGACGGCCGTGCTGCAGGTGCGCACATGGGTCAGGCGCTGGTGGTATTCGTCCAGGGTGTACCGGCCGTTCCACCACTGGCCCAGGCTGTCGCCACTGGCCTCGATGGCCAGCACGGGGGCGGTAATGCGCTCGTAGATGGCCAGCGCCTCGTCCGCGCGGTACAGCTGCGCGCTGGTGATCTTGTGGGCGGGGTCGCCCAGGATTTCCCACTGCCCCTGCGCGTTGGGCCGTGCCCAGTGCTGGGCCAGCCATTGGGCCTTGTCCTCGGACAGGCGGGGGTTGGTCTTCATCAGGCGGCGGGCCACGCCGTCGGCGCTGTCATAGGTCTTGAGTTCCTTGGTGCCCTGGTGCAACTGCTTGATTTCGTCGATCCATTGCGCGTAGCGCGTGGGCGCTTGCGCAGGGCGTGTGGCGGGCAGGCCAAAGCCTTCCAGGTTGACGAGCTTGCGCACGCGCTCGGGCCGCACGCCGCCGTACATCATGGCCACGTTGCCGCCCATGCTGTGGCCCACCAGGTCGATGGCCTCGCCGGGCGCGTAGTGGTCCAGCAGCAGGTCCAGGTCGGCCAGGTAGTCGGCAAACACATAGTGGTCCACCGGCGCACCGGTGGTGAGGCCAAAGCCGCGCCAGTCTGGCGCAATGATGCGGCGTGGTTGGCGCAGCGCGTCCACCGTGAACTGGTAGGAGGCACTCACGTCCATCCAGCCATGCAGCAGCACCAGCGTGGGCAGGTCGCTGTGCTCGGGGCCCCAGTGGCGGACGTGGTAATTGAGGTGCCGCAGCGCCAGTGTGCTGCTGCGCGAAGGGGTGAGAACTTGGTACATGCTGTGCCAATGTTACGTTGCCGCCGCGCTGGCGGGGCGCCCTGCGGTGTCACCAAGGAGTCCGGCGCCCGGCAGGTTTTGGCGATCGCTTGTACCATCGCCAGCCGGGGTCGCAGCAGGCCCTGTTTCCTTTTCCACCATCTGGAGCCTTCACCGCATGAACACCGTCCGCTTGGGTCAGAGTGACCTGCTTGTCACCCCCATTTGCCTGGGCACCATGACCTTCGGCGAGCAGGTCAACGAGGCCGATTCGCACGCCATCCTGAGCCAATCGCTTGCGCGTGGCGTGAACTTCATTGACACGGCCGAGATGTATGCCGTGCCCGCCAAGGCTGAGACCTTTGGCGCGACTGAAACCATCATCGGCAACTGGTTTGCCAAGAACCCCGGCGCGCGCCAGAAGCTGGTGGTGGCCACCAAGGTGGCCGGCCCATCGCGCGGCATGCCCTGGGTGCGCGAGGGCAAGGGCATGACGGCGGCCGATATCGTGGCGTCGTGCGAAGGCAGCCTGCGCCGCCTGCAGACCGATGTGATCGACCTCTACCAGATCCACTGGCCCGAGCGCCATGTGCCTGCCTTCGGCAACCTGTATTACGACCCCGCCAAGGAAACGTCGCAAACCCCCATCCACGAGCAGCTGGAAGCGCTGGCCGGGCTGGTGAAGGCGGGCAAGGTGCGCTACATCGGCCTGTCGAATGAAACCCCCTACGGCGTGCACGAATTCGTGCGTCTGGCCGAGCAGCATGGCCTGCCGCGTGTCGCTACCGTGCAGAACCCGTACTGCCTGATCAACCGCACCTGGGAAAACGGGCTGGATGAAACCTGCCACCGCCTGGATGTGTCTCTGCTGGCCTATTCGCCCTTGGGCTTTGGCCTGCTGACGGGCAAGTACGACGAAAGCGGCATCACCGGCCCCAATGCCCCGCAGGGCGCGCGCATTGCATCGTATGAATCCGTGCGCAAACAGCGCTGGGGCCGCCCCGAGGCGTTGGAGGCTTCGCGCCGTTACAACGCATTGGCCCGCGCCAACGGCATGACGCCCACGCAGATGGCGCTGGCGTTCTGCTACACCAAGTGGCAAGTGGCCAGCACCATCATCGGCGTGACGTCCGTGGCGCAGCTGGAAGAAGACCTGAACGCCTGGGGCACCACGCTGTCGCCCGAGGTGCTGAAGGCCATCGACGCGATCCGCTGGGAGCTGCGCGACCCGGCGCTGTGAGCGGGCAGGGTGTGACCCTGTGACTCGGCAGGAGAAAAACAAAGGGGCCCAGCAGGGCCCCTTTGTTTATTGACGAATCGTCGGGCACAGCCGTCAGGCCGTCGCCTCCTGGCGGGTGGTGCGTCCTTCAACCCACGGCGTTCCTTGGGCCTCTCCCAGGTCCCAGAACAACCCGGCCATCACCGCCAGCCCTTCGCGTGCCACGGGTGCCAGCAAATGCTCGTTGGGCGCATGCTGGGCGCAAGCGGGGTACGAGTGGGGCACCCACAGCGTGGGCAGGCCCAGCTGGTCGGCAAAGATGTCGTTGGGCAGCGAGCCTGCCAGGTTGGGCAGCAGCGTGGCGGGCTGGCCGGCGCTGGCCTGCAGCGAGGCCATCGTCCAGTCCACCCAAGGGTTGTGCAGATCGAGCCGCGTGGCGCCGCAGTGCATGCCCATGGTGATTTCGACCTGGTTGAAGCCATGCGCGTCCAGGTGCTCGCGCAGCGTGGCCTGCACGTTCTGCCAATCGGTGCCCACCACAAAGCGCAGCTGGCAATGCGCCACGGCCTGCGCAGGGATGGCATTGATGGGCCGCTGTGCGTTGCCCGCGCCCAGCGCCAGCACTTCCAGCGTGTTCCAGCCCACCAGCTGCTCGGCGGGGGTGAGGCCGGGCTCGCCCCAGTCGGGTGTGAGCGCGGGGTCATCGGCGCCGGTGCCAATCACCACGTCCTGGAGGGCCGTGCGCAGCTTGTCGGGCACCGCAGGCGGCAGCAGGCCTTTGACCAGGATGCGGCCCTTCGCGTCCACCAGCGTGGCCAGTGCGTGCGTGAGCACCATGGCCGGGTTGGCCAGCACGCCGCCCCAGTTGCCCGAGTGATACGCCTTGTCGCGGCTGCGCACGGCGAGCGAGAAATTGATCGCACCGCGCGACCCCAGAAAGAGGGTGGGGTGGCCCGCATTCACACGGGGGCCGTCGCTGGCCACGAACAGATCGGCCTTCAATGCATCGCGGTGTTGCTCGCAGAAGGCGCCCAGGCCGGGTGAGCCCGCCTCTTCGCCCATCTCCATGAGCAGCGTCACGTTGTAGCCCAGGCGGCCGCTCCGGGCCTCGATGGCGTGCGCCAGTGCGGCCAGGCTCACGGTGTGCTGGCCTTTGTTGTCGGCCGTGCCCCGGCCGTACCAGCGCTCGCCTTCGATGGTCAGCTCCCAGGGCGAGAGGCCTTCGCGCCATTGCGCGTCCTGCCCGTTGACCACATCGCCATGGCCATAGGTCAGCACGGTGGGTAGCGCAGGGTCTTCCACGCGGCGGGCCACCAAAAAGGGGCCGCCTTGTGGCGACGGGTTGTCGAGCACCTCGCACTCAAAACCCAGGGGCGTGAGCCAGGGCACCATTTCGTCGGTGAGGTAGGCGCGTAGCTCGGGCGGCACCTTGCCGGTGTCGCTTTCTGTGCGCCAGGCCACACGGCGGCGCAGGTCGTTGGCAAAGCGGCCCTCGTCAAAGTAGCGCTGGACGCTTTGAATGAGCTGTTGGCGGTTCATCGTGCAGGTCCTGTTCATGTGTTCTTCAATCCACCACGATCTTGGCGCGGTGGGCCAGCGCGCGGTAGCGGCCGATCTCGTCATCGATCATGGCGCGCGTGGCCACGGGGCCCAGGTGCACGGGTTCCATGCCCTGGGTGCGCATCTGTTCCTGCAGTCCACTGTCGCGGGTGACAGCCTCTACCTCGGTCACCAGCTTGCGGATGACGGACTGTGGTGTCTTGGCGGGGGCGGCGATGGCGTACCACGCATCGAACACAGCGTCGGGCAGCTTGAGTTCCTCCACGGTGGGCACCCCCGGCAGCATGCTGGAGCGCGACTTGCCTGCAATGGCCAGGGCGCGCAGTTTGCCGGCCTTCACCTGCGGCGCCGCAGCGGCCACGGTGTCGATGCCCAACTGAATTTCGCCGCCCATGAGGGCGATCAGCGACTGGCTGCTGCCCCGGTAAGGCACGTCTTGCAGCTGGATGCCCGCAGCCTGCTCCAGCAGTGCGCCTGCCAGGTGCGGGCCGGAGCCCGAGCCGAAGGTGGCGTAGTGGATGCTCTTGGGCTTGGCCTTGGCGGCTGCGATCAGCGCATTCAGGTCTTTGTAGGGCGCGCTGGCGCTGACGACCAGCACCAGCGGCGCCCGGGCCACGGTGGCCACGGGCACCAGGTCCTTGGCCGGGTCGTAGGGCAGCTTGCTGCGCAGGGCAGGGTTGACCGTGTAGCTGGTGGAGCCCGAGACCAGCAGTGTGTAGCCGTCCGGGTCGGCGCGCACCACGGCTTCGGTGCCGATGATGGTGGAGGCGCCCGGCTTGTTGTCGATCACCACCGCCGTGCCCAGGCGGCCAGCCAGCTTCTGTGCCAGCGCGCGTGCCACCACGTCGGTGCCGCCGCCGGGCGGGAAGGGCACCACCATGCGCACCGGACGCTGGGGCCACGCTTCGGCAGGCGGCGTAGTCTGGGCCGAGGCCAGGCTGGCATGGCCGGCAAACACTGCCAGGGTGGCAGACAGGAAAGTGGCTCGAACAAGGCGTTTCATGCGGACTCCGGTGGTAGGGCCCCGGCAGCGGGCGCGTGGCTCCATGAGGCCACGCGGCGCCCGTGCCAGGGCATGGGTGAATTGGAGCCTCAAGCCATGCAAGATGGATGCTGGTTTACCATTGCTTGGAATAGAGATTTGGCAACTGACCATTGCCTTTTTGTGATTTAAACAACCATGGCCATTTCACTGCTCAGCCTGCCCTTGCGTTACTTTCTGGAGGTGGCGCGCACAGGCTCCGTCAACCAGGCGGCGCAGCGCCTGCATGTGGCCGCGTCGGCCGTGAGCCGCCAGCTGGGCAAGCTGGAAGACAGCCTGGGCGTGGTGCTGTTTGAGCGCCAGGCCCGGGGCATGACGCTGACCGAGGCAGGCACCCGGCTGCTGGCCCACGCCAGCGCGCACGACGCGCAGGCGCTGGAGCTGGTCGAGCAATTGCAGGATCTGTCCGCCCAAGGTGCCCTGCGGGTGCGGCTGGCCTGTACCGAAGGGTTTGCGGCAGCGTTCATGCCGCTGGTCATGGCCGGGTTTCGGCAGGCGCATCCCCAAGTGCAGCTGCAGTTGCAGGTGGCCGTGCCGCAAGAGGTGTCGGCCCTGGTGCTGCGCGGCGAGGCGGATCTGGCGCTGAAGTACAGCACGGCACCGGAGAAGGGCCTGCAGGTGCTGCACTCGGCCATCGCACCCATTTACGCCGTCATGCCCGCGCAGCACCCGCTGGCGCGCCAGCGCAGCGTGAGCGTGGCCGATGTGGTGCGCTACCCCTTGCTGCTGGGCGCCGCTAATACCACCGGGCGGCAGCTGTTTGACCTGAGCTGTGCGGTGCAGGGGCTGCGCTATGTGCCCGCCGTGGAGAGCAATTTCTCGTCGGCCCTGCTGCCGCTGCTGAGCGGGCAGGACGTGGTGCTGGCCAGCTACCTCACGGCGGCGCGCTGGGTGGAGGCGGGCCTGCTGGCAGCCCGGCCTTTTGACGAGGCGCAGCTGCAGCAGCGCCGCCTGCAGGTCTTGGCGGCCGAGGGGCGCAGTCAGTCCACATTGGTGCGGCAGTTCACGCAGGCGCTGGTGGTCGCCATCGAGGAATACGGCAAACGCAAGGTAGGGCGGCGCCGCAAGGCCGCCGCAGCGCCTGCCACGGTGTTCTGACACGTCGCTGCAGGATTCAACGCGCTCACATTTGGATACGGATACCATCGGTGCCCTATCCGCACCACACCATGGCCAAGAAAGAAAACGTTTCCGAGACTCAAGCCACCCAGCTGCTCAAGGCGAACAAGGTGGCGTTCACCGAACACCCGTATGAGTACCTGGAGCACGGCGGCGCGATGCACAGCGCCGAGGTGCTGGGGCTGGACCCGTTCACCGTGGTCAAGACCCTTGTCATGCAGGATCAGGACGCCAAGCCACTGCTGGTGCTGATGCATGGCAATCGCAAGGTCTCTACCAAGAACCTCGCACGCCAGATCGGCGCCAAGTCGGTCGAACCCTGCGCGCCCGAGGTGGCCAACCGGCACAGCGGCTACCTGGTGGGCGGCACGTCTCCGTTCGGCACGCGGCGCACCATGCCGGTCTATATCGAAGAAACCATCCTCGCGCTGCCCCGCATTGCCATCAATGGCGGGCGCCGGGGCTTTTTGGTGCAGTTGGACCCGCAGGTGTGCGTGCAGCTGCTGGGCGCCAAACCGGTGCAGTGCGCGCTGGCAGAATAGGCCGCCGCGCGATACAGCCCGTCAGAAGGCTGACCATTAGATTTCCAAGGAGTTGCTTTGACCGCCGTCTATCCCGTTCTTGCCACTGTGGCCGCCTACCTGTTGGGCTCGCTATCGTTTGCCGTCATCGTGACGCGCGTCATGGGCCTGAGCGATCCGCGCACCTATGGCAGCAAGAATCCCGGCGCCACCAATGTGCTGCGCTCGGGCAGCAAGGCGGCTGCCATCGTGACCCTGCTGCTGGACGCGATGAAGGGCTGGCTGCCGGTGGCGCTGGTGATGTGGTTTGGTCATCCCTATGGGTTGGAGGACGGCACTGTTGCGCTGGTGGGGCTGGCTGCTTTCCTGGGGCACCTGTGGCCGGTGTTCTTCCGGTTTCAGGGTGGCAAGGGCGTGGCGACGGCGCTGGGCGTGCTGGTGGGCATCAGCGGCTGGCTCGGCCTGGCCACAGCGGCCACCTGGCTCATCATTGCGTTCTTCTTCCGCTACTCGTCGCTGGCCTCGCTGGTGGCCGCTGCGTTTGCCCCGGTGTACTACCTGATGGTGGATGGCGTGGTCTGGTATGCCGAGGGCACGATTGCAGCCTCCATTGTGGTGATGGCGCTGCTGCTGGCCTGGCGCCACCGCGAGAACATCCAGCGCCTGATTGCAGGCAAGGAATCACGTCTGGGCAGCAAAAAAGCCAAGCCCGCTGAAGACGAGGCCAAGGCCAAGCACAAACACTGACAGAAGAACTGCGCCGGGCGCGAGTGTCAGAGCGCTCCGGGCGCGGTCACCAGCCCGCGCAGCCCCGCGCTGTGCTGAGCGGCATAAAGCCCCAGCCGCACCATGGTGCGGTGGTTCAACTCCAGGCTCACGGCGGACCGAGCCAGAGCCGACTGGATGCGCGGCTTACCGCTCGCGGTCTGGTACAGGCTGGGCTGGCTGCGGTGGTTGCCGGTGTTGTCCAGCAGGCTGGCCACCAGCGGGTGGTTGGCCTTGTCGCTGCGGCGCAGCACGATGGCGGTCTCTCCGTTGTCCAGTTTGACAAAGGTACCTGGGGGGCACAGGCCGATGGACCGCACCAGGGTGTAGCTGACCTCATCGCGTTGGTCCACCTCTTGCCCCACGATGGCGCGCACCGAGTCGGTGGCGCTGCGCCCGGCGCGGGATTTGCGCGGGCTGATCATGGCGGCATACCGGTCGATGGTGCCGAGGATGCGGGTGAGCCGGTCGATTGGCTCCTGATTGGCCAGGGGCACGCGCTCTGCAATGCTGGCATGGTGTTGCCCCACCACGTCCAGCCAGAGAGGATCGTTGATGAACAGGCGCTCCAGCAGCAGCATGCTGTCCTCGGGGTGGCTCTTGATGGCCTCCTGCTGCTCGGTCGAGGGGCGCTCGCGCTGCACGGCGAGTTCGTCTTGCAGGGTTGTCATGCCAATGTTCATCGTGAGTGCGGCCCGCACCAGGCTGTCGCGCTCACGCTGCGGCAGTTTGAGCTCCAGCGCCATGATGTGGCACAGCGTGCCACACACCAGCGCGTGCGATGCGCTGTAGCCCACGGTGGATGTGGACGCATGCTGGAACATCAGGTACAGCGCCGCGTCGATGTCGTGCGCCACCAGGTCCTGCAGCCAGGCATCAAACTGCCGTACCTTGCCCGGAAAATCCTGCACCTGCAGCGGCCGGCTCAGCAGGACCGACAGGGCCGACTCCAGGTCGGACCAGAGGCTGAGCAGGTCTTCGTACTCCCCTTCGGAGTGGGCGTGGGTGGAGGCTGGGTGTGCGGACATCGTCGGTGTCAGTGGCGCTTTTCCAGCACCATCTGGTCGTTGGTGCGGGTCATCTGGAACTCGTTCAGGAAGCTGTTACCCAGCAGCACGTAAGGCATGGGCTGCGAGGTGATGATGGCCTCCACCCCAAAGACTTCGACGTCGCCAATGCGGATGGAGTCGAGCTTCATGCGCCAGCCTTGGGCAACACCATTGGCGGTGTTCACGCGCACTGGCTGGCCGCTTTGGTAGTTGAGGCCCATGCGCTCCGCATCGGGCCGCCCGATGGCGACGGTGGAAGCCCCGGTGTCCACCATGTACTGCATGACCTGGCCGTTGATGGTGCCGCTGTTCACAAAATGCCCTCGGCCATCCGCCACCAGCAGAATGCGTTTGCCGCTGCCACTGCGTCCGCCCACGCTCACGGGCGCCTCGCCCATCCGCAGCGTGCGCCGTGCGCCCTGGATCTCGACGGTGGCCTCGTCCTTGGCGACGGCGATGACTTTCACGCCCTGGAACTCATCCCCCGCGCCCACCGCCTTGGGCGGGCTGGCGTTCACCACGAGCAGTGCCTTGCTACCCAACACACCCGCCAGCGCCACGGCCTGCGCATGTGCCCATGTGGGGCCAAGCAGCAAACCGATCCACAGGGCCACGAGGTGCAGATACCGGCGCGGTTCATGCAGGAGCCGCTGCGCAAGGGTGGCCCCGCGGCGCTGGTGGCTTCCCCCTGCCCGCAGCGCTCCGCGCTGCGAGAGCGGGTGGCCGGCCCGCAGGGCTGCACGGGGGTGTTGCTTCATATCAGTCGCGGAAGTTGTCGAACGACAGCGGCACGTCCGTCACATCTTTGCGGATCAGGGCCATGGCGGCCTGCAGGTCGTCGCGCTTGGCGCCGGTCACGCGCACCTTGTCCTCCTGGATGGCTCCTTGCACCTTGAGCTTGCTCTCCTTGAGCAGCTTCTGGATCTTCTTGGCCAGCTCGCTCTCGATGCCGTTGCGCACCTTGATGACCTGCTTGACCTTGTCGCCGCCCATTTTCTGCACGTCACCCATGTCCAGAAAACGCACGTCCACATTGCGTTTGGTGAGCTTGTTGCGCAGCACGTCTTCGATCTGGGTGAGCTGGAAGTCGGCGTCGCCGATCAGCGTGATGTCCTTGTCCTTGATCTCGATGCTGGCGGAGGTGCCTTTGAAGTCGAAACGGGTGGTGATTTCCTTGGCGGTGTTCTCGACCGCGTTTTTCACTTCGACCAGGTTGGCTTCGCAGACGGTGTCAAAAGATGGCATGGTGGGTCTCTATCTCGGGGAAAACAGGTGCAGATAAGGGGGCTGATCGCAGGGGGCCAAAAGGCCGGGTGCGACAATCGGGCCAATGGTAGTCGAGAAAAACGCCCCTTTACAGCCCTGCAACACCTTCGGCATTGCCGCGCGCGCCCAAACCCTGGTGCGCGTGCGTTCGGTGGATGACGTGCACGCTGTGCTGGCTGACCCCCAGCTCGCGCCCGCACCGAAATTTGTGCTGGGTGGCGGTAGCAACATCATCCTGACCGGTGATGTGAAGTCCGTCGTGCTCAAGATGGAAATCAAGGGCCTGCGCCTGGTGGAGGAAACCCCCAAGGCCTGGATCGTGGAAGCGGGCGCTGGCGAGGTCTGGCACGACGCCGTGGCCTGGACACTGGCGCACGGCTATCCGGGCCTGGAGAACCTCGCCTTGATCCCGGGCACCGTGGGGGCGTCACCTGTTCAGAACATCGGCGCCTACGGGGTGGAGCTGCAGGACCGTTTCGAGTCGCTCGACGCCATCGATCTGGCCACGGGCCAGTCGTTCAGCCTGGACGCCGCGCAGTGCGGCTTTGGCTATCGCGATTCGGTCTTCAAGCATGCACCCTCCGAGGCGCAGGACGGCAGCGGGCTGCCGCGCGGCATGGGGCTGGCAGGCCGGGCGGTGATCACGCATGTGCGCTTTCGGCTGCCCAAGCCCTGGAAGCCGGTACTGGGCTATCTGGACCTGGAGCGCCGTCGCGCTGAGGCGGGGGTGGAGCACCCCAGCGCCGGGCAGATCTTTGACTGGATCTGCGACATTCGCCGCGCCAAACTGCCCGACCCCGCCGTGGTGGGCAATGCGGGCAGCTTCTTCAAAAATCCCACCGTGTCGCCCGACCAGTGCAGCGACATCATCGCCCGCGAGCCCAAGATCGTGCACTACCCCATGCCGGACGGCAGCATCAAGCTGGCCG
Source organism: Acidovorax sp. 107 (assembly GCF_003058055.1). NCBI lineage: Bacteria > Pseudomonadati > Pseudomonadota > Betaproteobacteria > Burkholderiales > Comamonadaceae > Acidovorax > Acidovorax sp. 107. The sequence goes on from NZ_QBTZ01000001.1 coordinate 1,374,748, forward strand.
CGGGCTGGCTGATCGATGCCTGTGGCTGGAAGGGCAAATCCATTGGCAAGGCCGGGGTGTACGAAAAGCAGGCCCTGGTGCTAGTCAATCGGGGGCAGGGCGCTGACAGCGTAACGGGGGGCGAAGTGATGACCCTGGCCAAAGCCATCCAGACCAGTGTGTATGAGCGCTTTGGCATCCGGCTGGAACCCGAGCCGGTGGTGGTATAGAGCGCGAAGCGTTTTGCGGCCCGTGTACCTCGGGCGTGCATATGTAGCTCTGGGTCAGATGCATCCATGAAAAAGCCACCCCATGGGTGGCTTTACTCATTTATTGATAGCTGCCAAGGCATATTGCACTGGCGCTATCAGCCATTTTCATCCAGAAAGAACTGCCAAGGTGCTCCCGGCGGCACCCGGGAGACTTCTGACAGCTGAGGGCTTCTTCAGGGCTTACTTGCGGTCGTTTTCCAGCTGGGCCAGGGCGGCATTGCCTCCCAGCGACAGCAGGCCAGCGCGCGAGTACACGCCCAGTTTGCCGCGCGTGTCCACGATGTCCAGATTGCGCATGGTGAGTTGACCAATGCGGTCCAGCGGCGAGAACGGCGCGTCTTCCACTTTCTCCATCGACAGGCGCTCGGGGTGGTACGTCAGGTTGGGCGACTCGGTGTTCAGCAGCGAGTAGTCGTTGCCACGGCGCAGTTCCAGCGTCACGGTGCCGGTCACGGCGCGGGCCACCCAGCGCTGGGCGGTTTCGCGCAGCATGATGGCTTGCGGGTCGAACCAGCGGCCTTGGTACAGCAGGCGGCCCAGCTTCAGGCCGTTCATGCGGTACTGCTCGATGGTGTCTTCGTTGTGAATGCCGGTCACCAGGCGTTCGTAGGCAATGTGCAGCAGGGCGAGGCCGGGGGCTTCGTAGATGCCGCGGCTCTTGGCTTCGATGATGCGGTTTTCGATCTGGTCGCTCATGCCCAGGCCGTGGCGGCCGCCGATGCGGTTGGCTTCGAGGATCAGTTCGACCGGGTCGTTGAACTCCACGCCATTCAGTGCGACGGGCTGGCCTTCTTCAAAGCGCACCGACACTTCTTCGGCCTTGACAGCGACTTCTTCCTTCCAGAACGCCACGCCCATGATGGGGTTGACGATGCGGATGCCGCTGGACAGGAACTCCAGGTCCTTGGCCTCGTGCGTGGCGCCCAGCATGTTGCTGTCGGTGCTGTAGGCCTTCTCGGCGCTCATCTTGTAGCCAAAGCCAGCCTGCGTCATGAACGCCGACATTTCCGCGCGGCCGCCCAGCTCGTCGATGAACAGCTGGTCCAGCCAAGGCTTGTAGATCTTGAGCGAGGGGTTGGTGAGCAGGCCGTAGCGGTAGAAGCGCTCGATGTCGTTGCCCTTGAAGGTCGAACCGTCGCCCCAGATGTGGACGTCGTCTTCCTTCATTGCGGCCACCAGCATGGTGCCGGTGACGGCGCGGCCCAGGGGCGTGGTGTTGAAGTAGGTCAGGCCGCCGGTGCTGATGTGGAAGGCGCCAGCCTGCAGGGCGGCAATGCCTTCGTGGGCCAGCTGCGTGCGGCAGTCCACCAGGCGGGCCTTCTCGGCGCCGTATTCCATGGCCTTGCGCGGGATGGCGTCGTAGTCGGGCTCGTCAGGCTGGCCCAGGTTGGCGGTGTAGGCGTAGGGCACGGCGCCCTTGAGCTTCATCCAGTGCAGTGCGGCGCTGGTATCGAGGCCGCCGGAGAAGGCGATGCCGACCTTTTGGCCGAGGGGGAGGTTCTGGAGGATGGTTGCCATGGAATATTCTTCAAAAATGATAGCTACCAGCGCATTGTGGACTAGCGCTAGAGGCCAAAATCAATCAAATTTTAGCCCGAACATCTCAGCCGAAATGGCAGATGTAGTGATAGGCCTCGGTCACGCGGATGTCGAACTTGGAGTTGCCGGGCACGCTGAACTTTTCGCCTGCGGACGATTTCACCCACGCATCCGTGCCTGCCAGCTTGTATTCGCACGAGCCTGCGACACATTCCATGATTTCAGGCGCGCCAGTGTTGAACGTGAGCGTCGCGGGCAGCACCACACCCACCGACTTCTTCGTGCCGTCCGGGAAGGTGATGCCGTGGCTCACGCACTTGCCGTCAAAGTACACATTGGCTTGGGTGGTGACGGACACGCCGTCGATTTTTTCGGTGGTCATGGAATGCGCGGGTAGGAATGGAGGAAACCCACGATTTTAGGGCAGGGTGCTGACGCCTCGGACTGCGGGCGCCAACGAAATCCGTGCCCTCGACCGCTTGTGCCAAGAAAAAGAGCCCCGAAGGGCTCTTGGTCACTGGCCTGGGCAGCTTGGCTGCCGGCGCTTAACGCCAGTAGGGGTTGCGGTGGTGCGGGTAGTAGGGACGTCCGCCGTCGTAGCCATATTCAATTACCGTGACCGGGGGCGTCACGTAAGTGGGTGGTGCCTGGTACACCGGCTGCACGGGGTAGGTGGAGGTCACCACACCCGGCTGGCTGTATACGCCCTGGGCTGCGTATGGGTCAGGCTGGGTCGAATAGGTCTGGCCAGCGGGCTGCACGTTCACCGAAATCCAGCGGCCTGGGTCATTCTGGGTGCGGGTGGTGTACTGGCGGCCTGCGTATTCATAGACCACGTCGTAGCCCACCGTGCGGTTCTCGTAGTACGTCTCGGTAGTGCAGCGCTGCACGTTCTGGTACTGCGGCTGGCCATTGCCTTCGATCTGGTTGCCCACCACTGCGCCGCCCAGCACCCCGATGGCTGTGGCTGCGGCGCGACCGCTGCCCCTGCCAATGGTGTTGCCCACAGCGCCACCGGCAATCGCGCCAATCACAGCGCCTGCGCCAGTGGTGCGGTTGCCGTTGTAAACGGTTTCATTGCCACAAACCTGCTGCGGAACGCCGACTTGCTGAATGATGGGCGTGGCAGACAGCACACGGCCTTGTTCCTGGGCGCCGGCCACGACGGCGACGGCGGCCAGGGCAGAAAAAATCACGATCTTTTTCATGGAGAAACTCCTTTCGGGTCGGTACATAACGCACCAGACTGCAGAAAAGTTTAGGCCCGCCTGGTCAACCCGGGCCCCTGACGCCGTAAATCTGCGTAAAGATTTGTGCGATTTTCCCGCGTTCCCCTTCCTAAGTCACCCCTTGGATGCGCCATCCGGTCCAGCGGGCCACTGGTCCGGCACAAATCCGATGGTGACATGCAGGCCTTTGGCGTCCTGCCACTGAACCACCGGCCTTTTGATCACGCTGGGTTGCTGCTGAACCAGTGCGCTGGCGCTCGCATCGTCCAGCACCGCTGCCTGCGTTGCCGCATCGAGCTTGCGCCAGGTGGTCCCCTGGCGATTGACCAGCTTTTGCCAGCCGACCGCCTTCAGCCAGACCGGGAGTTGGTCGGCCGGAACGCCCTGCTTTTTGAAGTCATGAAACTGGACTTCCAACCCTTGCTCTGCAAACCAGATCCGGGATTTTTTGACGGTATCGCAATTGGGGATGCCGTAAACGGTGATGACGATGTTCATGCCGCGCATCATCCTCGAAATCGAGGGGGTGAATGCGGGCTCGGCGACAATCCCGGGCTGTATGCAAACCAAACCCCACACCCTGGAAGGCTGGCTGCGCCACTGCGAGCAGCTGCACCCCCGCAACATTGACATGGGCCTGGACCGGGTCGCTGAAGTCGCGCGCCGCATGGCGCTGCGTTTCGAGTGCCCAGTAATCACGGTGGCGGGCACCAACGGCAAGGGATCGACCTGCGCAATGCTCGAAGCGGTGGCGCTGCAGGCGGGTTACCGCACGGGCGTGTACACCTCGCCGCACCTGGTGCACTTTGAAGAGCGCTGCCGCGTGCATGGCGAAATCGTCCCAGCGGCAGATCTGCTGCCCCATTTCGAGGCGGTGGAGGCCGCCAGAACACAGAACGGCAACGAGGTGTCGCTCACGTATTTTGAGTTCACCACCCTGGCCATCCTGCGGCTCATGAGCCATGCCTTGCTGGATGTGGCGATTCTTGAGGTCGGCCTGGGTGGGCGCCTGGACGCCACCAATGTGATCGACACCGACTGCGCCATCATCACCAGCATCGACATCGACCACACAGAGTTTCTGGGCCCGGACCGCGAGAGCATTGGCCGGGAAAAGGCCGGCATCATGCGTACCGGCAGGCCGGTCATCGTGAGTGACCCGATGGCGCCCCAGAGCGTGGTGGACCACGCGCGGGAGATCGGCGCAGATCTGTGGAGTTTTGGGCGCGATTTCAACTTTTCGGGCGACAAGCAGCAGTGGAGCTGGGCTGGCCGGGGGCGGCGTTATGCCGGGCTGGCTTATCCGTCCCTGCGCGGGGCCAACCAGCTGGTGAACGCATCGGGTGTGTTGGCCGCTTTTGAGGCATTGCGTGACCGCCTCCCCGTCACAGCGCAGGCAGTGCGCAACGGCATGGCCCTGGTGGAATTGCCGGGGCGGTTTCAGATCGTACCGGGGCAGCCAACGCTGGTGCTGGATGTGGCGCACAACCCCCACTCCGTGGCGGCGCTCACGGCCAATCTGGATGCGATGGGGTTCTTCCCTACCACCCACGCGGTGTTTGGCGCCATGGCGGACAAAGACCTGGCGCCGATGCTGGCCAAAGTGGGGCCGCTGGTGGACCGTTGGTATTTCACCGATCTGCCCACTCCCCGTGCAGAGTCGGCCGCCGTGTTGCAGCAAAAGTGGAATGCGGTGCACATGGTGGCGGGCGGTCGCCGGGACGTCACGTCCAGCTTGCATGCCGACCCACTGCAGGCCCTGCACGCGGCGGTGGCTGCTGCAGACCCCGCTGATAGAATCGTGGTCTTTGGCTCGTTCTTTACGGTGGGTGGGGTGTTGATCAACGGAACACCTCGCTTGCACGCCAAACATCTGGGCGCCTGAGCGCCTCACGAGTCCTTAGTCCATGGCATTTTTCAAGTTCCGGTGGCCCGGTCAGGGTGAGCAGCAACAGGCCGAAAAGCCGTCCAAGCGCTCGCGCACCCCACAGGCTGAGAGCATCGAAGTGATGCGCCGCCGCGCCCGGCATCGTTTGATTGGCGCAGCGGTGCTGGTGCTGGTGGGGGTCATTGGGTTTCCGCTGCTGTTTGATACCCAGCCACGGCCCATTCCTGTGGATATTCCCATCGAGATCCCGGACCGCAACAAGGTCGCGCCGCTGGTGGTGCCTGCGCCTGTGGTCGATGCCGCCGCGGCCAAGCCAGCAGCGCCCGCCGCCCCAGAGCAAGCACCCGCAGCTGCCGCACAACGGCCTGCACCTTCGCGCACGGCTGCGGCCAATGGTCTGGCGGACGGGGAGGAGCTGGTGCCCAGCGCTCGTCCCGCAGCAGCCAAACCTGCGCCAGCCCCTGCAGCCGCACCCGCCAGGCCCGAGGTGAAACACGAGGCCAAGCCGCCCGTGGCCCCAGCGCCTGCTCCTGCGCCCGAGCCCAAGCCTGTGCGCGCGGACGACTCGGCGCGTGCCCGTGCCTTGTTGGAAGGCCGCAGCACTCCGGTACCAGCGGCAGCGGGTGCCGAGGAGGCGCGTTTCATTGTGCAGGTTGGCGCCTTCGCAGATGCTGAAAAGGCCCGTGAAGCCCGTACCAAGGTGGAACGGGTGGGCCTCAAGACCTATACGCAAGTGGTGGACACCAAAGACGGCAAACGCACTCGTGTGCGTGTCGGCCCGTTCACCAATCGGACAGAGGCAGACAAGGCGGCGGCACGCATCAAGGCGCTGGACCTGTCGGCTTCTGTGCTGACCCTGTAAGCGTTGCTGATCGGGCTACCGTTTGTCCATGGCTGCGCTGGATTGGGTGTTTGTGGCCGTGTTGCTGGCCTCCATGCTGATTGGTGCGTGGCGTGGCCTGGTGTTTGAAGTGCTGTCGGTTCTGGGCTGGGTGGTGTCGTTTTTTGTGGCGCAGTGGTTTGCAGCTGATGCCGCGGCCTTGTTGCCCATGGGCGGTTCGGGCGATTCACTGCGATATGCAGCCGGTTTTGTCGTGGTGTTTGTGGCTTCGGTTTTCGCTTGTGGTTTTCTGGCCTGGATCGCCAAGAAACTGGTGGAGGCGGTAGGCCTGCGCCCTGCCGATCGCACCTTGGGTGCCGTGTTTGGCGTGCTGCGTGGTTTGGTTTTGTTGCTGGCGGTGGCCGTGGTGGCGGGCATCACGCCTGTGCACGAGGCGCAGTGGTGGCAGGAGTCGCAGGGTGCACCGGTCTTGACCGAGGTGCTCAAGGGGTTGAAACCGGCGCTGCCGGACGAATTTGGAAGGCATCTGCCTTCGTGATATCGAAGCGGGAGCGGCCAGAAGCTGCTGCCGTTGGATGACCGCGGGGCTGTTCCCGCAAACGGATGGAATACAACTATGTGTGGAATCGTCGGCGTCGTCAGTCCTGCGCCCGTTAATCAGCTGATCTATGACGCCCTGCTGCTCTTGCAGCATCGCGGTCAGGACGCAGCGGGCATCGTGACCCAGCAGGGCCGCAAATTCTTCATGCACAAGGCCAAGGGCATGGTGCGCGACGTCTTTCGCACGCGCAACATGCGTGCTCTGCCGGGCAACGTGGGCCTGGGCCAGGTGCGCTACCCCACCGCCGGCAATGCCTACAGCGAAGAAGAGGCGCAACCGTTTTACGTCAACGCCCCGTTCGGCATCGTGCTGGTGCACAACGGCAATCTGACGAACGCCCGCGAACTGCGCACCGAGCTGTTCCAGACAGACCATCGCCACACCAACACCGAAAGCGATTCAGAAGTTCTGCTGAACGTGTTTGCGCACGAGCTCGAACGCGCCACGCGCGGTGTGCCGTTGCAGCCCGAGGACGTCTTCACGGCCGTGCGTGCGGTGCACAAGCGCATCAAGGGTTCGTATGCCGTGATCGCGCTGATCGCAGGCCACGGCCTGCTGGCCTTCCGCGACCCGCATGGCATTCGCCCGTTGGCCATGGGCCGCAGCCAGGACGGCACCGTGATGGTGGGCAGCGAGTCGGTGGCGCTGGAAGGCACCTCCCATGTGTTCGACCGCAATATCAACCCAGGCGAAGCGATTTTCATCACGCTCGATGGCCAGGTTCACGCCAGCCAGTGCGCTGAGAACCCGCAGCTCAATCCATGCATCTTTGAGTTTGTGTACCTTGCGCGGCCTGATTCGGTGCTTGACGGCATCTCGGTTTATCAAGCCCGTCTGAACCTGGGTGAAGCCTTGGCCAAACGCGTGGTATCCACCGTGCCGCCCAACGAGATCGACGTGATCATCCCCATTCCCGAGTCCAGCCGCCCCAGCGCCACCCAACTGGCACATCTGTTGGGCGTCCCGTATCGGGAGGGCTTCGTCAAGAACCGCTATGTGGGCCGCACCTTCATCATGCCGGGGCAGGGCGTGCGCAAAAAGTCGGTGCGCCAAAAGCTCAACGTGATCGGCAGCGAGTTCAAGGGCCGCAACGTGCTGCTGGTGGATGACTCCATCGTACGCGGCACGACCAGCCGCGAGATCGTGCAGATGGCGCGCGATGCGGGAGCCCGCAAGGTGTACCTGGCCAGCGCGGCGCCGCCTGTGCGCTACCCCAACGTGTATGGCATCGATATGCCCACCAGCAGCGAACTGGTAGCCCACGGCCGCACGGTTGAAGAGATCCGCCAGGCCATTGGCTGCGACGCGCTTATCTACCAGGATGTGGATGGCATGAAGAAGGCGGTGGGCGCGCTCAATAGCGCCATCGTTGGTTTCGATGCGTCGTGTTTTGATGGCGTGTACGTGACGGGCGACATCACCGCAGAAGGGATTGCCAGCCTGAACGAAGGGCGTGTGGGCGCGGAGGAGGGCGAGGAAGACACCTCGCGCCTTGCTTTGCCCAATGCGCAGGAAGCGTAGCCAAGGACTGGCGCAGCCACCGCTGGCTATCGCACGGGATGCTGGGCCTCCAGTGGAACGGGCGAGGCTTTAGCAGGGCCGGCTGCGCCCGACGACGGATTGACCCATTTTGGAACTGGCCCCGTTGAGGGCCAGCATTGATTGTTATGACTGAAACCATTGCATCCAGCACGGGCCGCGTACGCACCCGTTTCGCACCCTCGCCCACGGGGTTCATCCACCTGGGCAACATCCGCTCGGCCCTGTACCCCTGGGCGTTTGCCCGCGCCACGGGCGGTGACTTCATTCTGCGCATTGAAGACACCGACCTGGAGCGCTCCAGCCAGGCGGCGGTGGACGTCATCATCGAGGGCATGGCTTGGCTCGGTTTGAACCACGACGAAGGCCCGTTCTATCAGATGCAGCGCATGGACCGTTACAAGTCCGTGCTCGCAGACCTGCAGGCCGCAGGGCACGTGTATCCGTGCTACATGAGCGTGGCAGAGCTGGATGCCCTGCGCGAGCGGCAGATGGCTGCCAAGGAGAAGCCCCGCTACGACGGCACGTGGCGCCCCGAATCGGGCAAGACCCTGCCAGCCATTCCCGAGGGCGTGCAGCCCGTGCTGCGCTTCAAGAACCCGCAAGGTGGCGTGGTGGCTTGGGACGACAAGGTCAAGGGCCGCATCGAGATCAGCAACGATGAGCTGGATGACCTGGTCATCGCACGCCCGGATGGCACGCCCACCTATAACTTCTGCGTCGTGGTGGACGATATCGACATGGCGATCACGCATGTGATCCGCGGTGACGACCATGTGAACAACACACCGCGCCAGATCAACATCTTCCGTGCCCTGGGCAAGGAACCTCCGGTGTATGCCCACTTGCCTACGGTGCTGAACGAGCAGGGCGAGAAGATGAGCAAGCGCAATGGTGCCAAGCCGGTCACGCAGTACCGTGATGAAGGCTATTTACCCGACGCCATGGTGAACTACCTGGCCCGCTTGGGCTGGAGCCACGGCGATGATGAGATATTCAGCCGCGAGCAGTTCCTGCAGTGGTTCAACCTGGACCACCTGGGCCGCAGCGCGGCACAGTTCGATGAAGCCAAGCTGCGCTGGGTGAATGCCCAGCACTTGAAAGCCATGGCCGATGACGCGCTGGCGGCGCTGGTTGCTCCGCAATTGCAGGCCCGTGGTGTCTCGGCCGAGGCACTGGCTGATGGCCGTCTCCCTCGCATCTGCGCGCTGTTCAAAGATCGGTGCGACACCACCGTCGTGCTCGCCAACTGGGCGCAAGTTTTTTATGGCGATGTGTCGCCCGTCGATGCAGAGCGTGCGCAGCATGTCACCGACGCCATTGCGCCTGCTCTGGACGCGCTGGCCGATGCGCTGTCTGCGTGTGAATGGGACAAGGCTTCCATCAGTGCGGCGTTCAAGCAGGTGCTGGCTGCCCAGGGCCTGAAGATGCCTCAGTTGGCGATGCCCGCGCGCGTGCTGACGGTCGGAACCGCACACACTCCGTCGGTCGATGCCGTGCTGGAATTGGTCGGACGTGAAAAAGTTGTAGCGCGTTTGCGAAACCGCTAAAAATCTGTCTATAATTCAAGGCTCAGGTGATGACAAAAAATACTAAGTGTTTGAGGTCATTTAGTGGGGGTATAGCTCAGCTGGGAGAGCGCTTGCATGGCATGCAAGAGGTCATCGGTTCGATCCCGTTTACCTCCACCACACAGCTTGATAACGGTTAGTTCTAAGGTTTTGACCCTATCGTCTAGAGGCCTAGGACATCACCCTTTCACGGTGAGTACCGGGGTTCGAATCCCCGTAGGGTCGCCAAGTTCGTAGCACTTGGCTTGTGTTGAGAAATGCAAGCGAAAAGCTGCCTGCCAGGAGTGGTAGTTCAGTTGGTTAGAATACCGGCCTGTCACGCCGGGGGTCGCGGGTTCGAGTCCCGTCCACTCCGCCAGTTATCAGCCGTTGCAAATCTTGAAGATGCAACGGTTCTCTTTGGTGCAAGCCAGAGAAGTTTTGGGGGGTATAGCTCAGCTGGGAGAGCGCTTGCATGGCATGCAAGAGGTCATCGGTTCGATCCCGTTTACCTCCACCAAATTTGTCAGTAGTAGTTCGGTTAGTTCCAAGGTTTTGACCCCATCGTCTAGAGGCCTAGGACATCACCCTTTCACGGTGAGTACCGGGGTTCGAATCCCCGTGGGGTCGCCAAGTTCGTAGCACTTGGCTTGTGTTGAGAAATACAAGCGAAAAGCTGCCTGCCAGGAGTGGTAGTTCAGTTGGTTAGAATACCGGCCTGTCACGCCGGGGGTCGCGGGTTCGAGTCCCGTCCACTCCGCCAGATGCAAACCGCTGCAGTCGCAAGGCTGCAGCGGTTTTTTTATGCCCGGTGTTCTTTGCTGCTTTTCCCTGCAGGCATTGAAGCCGGGCCTGCTGAATGACTGTCGCCCCGGATTGAGCCTGTTACAAGGGGTGGGCCTGTGCAAGAATTGCCGGTACCGGTCGCACCATCGTATCGCTCAGGCGGCCGGTCTTCACAGACCCATTTGGCGCCCATGAACCTTCTTCGGTTGCAGATCCACCCGCAGCACCAGGCCAGTTTCAAAGCTGTGGCACCGGTGCTTTACCTGTTGACCGGTGGATTGGTTGCTGCGTGGGTGTATTTTTCGGTGGCAACCTCCTTGCGGGTGGGGCACTACCTCACGCTGCACCAAGTGCTGGAGACCTTGTCCATTGCCGTGTCGGCGCTGGTGTTTGCCGTGGGGTGGAAGGCGCACAGCCTGAACCCCCAGCGTAACGTCCTCATTCTGGCCTGCGGATTTCTGGGGGTCGCGGTGCTGGACTTTTCGCACATGCTGTCATTTGCCGGCATGCCGGACTACATCACGCCCAACTCAGTGGCCAAGGGCATCAATTTCTGGCTGCCCGCGCGCTACCTGGGGGCGCTGACGCTCTTGGGCGCCGTAGTGCTGCACTGGCGCGCGCCCGGCGATGCGCCCGTTTCAAGCCCGGGTCGGTTGATGGTGCTGGCACTGGTGTTGGCTGTGGTGGTCGCCATCCACGCCGTTGTGTTCTGGTTTCCGCAGTGGTACCCGCAGACCTACGATGCTCAGGGGCTCACGCGGTTCAAGATCGCCGCCGAGTACGGCGTGGTCGCTTTGTATGTTGCGTCGTTGGTGCTGCTGCTGCGCAGTGCGCGCGAGCGCGCCGCCTTTGATGTGGCGAGGCTGTTCGCCGCAGTGTGGGTAATGGCTCTGAGCGAGGTCTTTTTCACGTTTTACGTCATCGCCACGGACGCCTTCAATCTGCTGGGCCATCTGTACAAAGTGGCGGGGTACTACTACCTCTACCGGGCCATTTTTGTGGGCACCATCGAGGCGCCTTACCGGGTGCTCAAGCAGTCCGACAAGGCCATGCGGGCCGTGCTGGATGCGGTCCCCGACTTGATGTTCGAGGTGACTCGCGATGGCCGCTATGTGCAGATCCATACGCGCCAGCCTGAGTTGCTGTTGATGCCGACCAGTGAGGTCATCGGCCGGTCGATCCACGACATCCTGCCGCCTGCGGCCGCAGCGGTGGCGCAGGCGGCAATCGATGCGGCGGCCGAACATGGCCTGGCCCGCGACTTTCAGTACGCGCTGATCTTGCCCGACGGCCAGCATTGGTTTGAGCTCTCTGTGGCACGCAAGGTAATGGACGATGAGGCGGATGATCACTTTGTGGTGCTGTCCCGCGACATCACGCTGCGGGTCCAGACGCTGGATACCTTGCGCAAGCTGCGCCACGCCGTGGAGCAAGCGCCCAACTCCATCTTCATTGCGGGCGCCGATGGCAACATCGAATACGTAAACCCCGCATTCACTGCCACGACGGGCTACAGCCCCGAGGAGGTCATTGGCCGCAACCCGCGCCTGCTGAGCGCGGGTTCCACGCCCGCCAGCGTGTATGCCGACCTGTGGCAGCACCTGGAGTCAGGTCGGCCGTGGCGCGGCGAGTTCGTGAACCGCCGCAAGGGGGGCGCCGAATACCATGAGTCTGCCATCATCTCGCCGCTGCACGACGAGCAGGGCCGCATCACCCACTATCTCGCGGTGCAGGAGGATGTGACGGAACGCAGGCGCGACGAGGAGCGCATTCGCAAGCTGATCAACTTCGACGCATTGACTGGCCTGCCCAACCGCACGATGTTCGCCTCCCGGTTCAGCCAGGCTCTGGCACTTACTCAACGAAGCGGCCACCAGCTGGCCCTGCTGTACCTGGACCTGGACCACTTCAAGAACGTGAACGACTCGCTGGGTCACCAAGTGGGCGACGGGCTGCTGATCGAGATTGCACATCGCTTGCAGTCGGTGGTGCGCGATGAAGACACGGTGTCCCGGCAGGGCGGGGACGAGTTCGTCATCGTGCTGCCCCTGACCGATGCGCAACAGGCGGCCCACGTGGCCGACGAACTGCAGGCGCAGGTGCGTCGCATCTGCAAGCTGGAGCACCACGAGCTGGTAGTGACCTCATCGATCGGGATTGCGATGTACCCCGAAGACGGCGGTGACTTTGAAACCCTGGCGCAGCGTGCCGACGCAGCCATGTTCCGCGCCAAAGAGTCTGGACGCGATACCTATCGGTTCTTCTCCACAGACATGCAGGCGCGTTCGCTCAGGGTGTTGCAGATTGAGAACGCCTTGCGCAGCGCCCTGGTGCAGGGCCAGCTGACGCTGCACTACCAGCCACAAATCCGGCTGCGGGATCGCCAGCTGGTGGGGGTAGAGGCGCTGCTGCGCTGGACTCACCCCGAGCTGGGCACCGTCGGCCCCGCTGAATTCATTCCGGTGGCGGAAAGCAGCGGACAGATTCTGGGCATGGGCGAATGGGTGTTGCGCACCGCGCTGGCCCAGGCCCGGCACTGGCGCGATGCCGGCCACACTGAGCTGGTGGTGGCGGTGAACCTGTCGATGGTGCAGTTTCGCCACCCAGGCCTGGTGGACACGGTGCGCCGGTCGCTGGCCGACAGTGGTGTACCGCCGCAAATGCTGGAGCTGGAGCTGACGGAGAGCATTGCCATGGATGCGCCAGAACAGGTGATTGCCATCGTGCAGCAGCTGTGTGACCTGGGGGTGAAGCTGTCCATCGATGACTTTGGCACGGGGTATTCATCGTTCAGCTACATCCAGCGCCTCAAGGTCCACAAGCTCAAGATCGACCAGTCGTTCGTGCGCCACCTGGGTGATGACCCCAGCGCACCCCACATCGTGCGCGCCATCATTGGCCTGGCACAGAGTCTGGGTCTGGAAACCATTGCCGAAGGCGTGGAGACGGCCGTCCAGGGCGAGGTGCTTTTGGGACTGGGTTGCGACACGGGGCAGGGCTATCACTTCAGCCGTCCGGCGCCCGCCACGGACCTGGACGGTATGTTGACCCAGGGCCACGCGGTACCGGGTTGAGCGGCCGAGGAGAGGCCAGAGGCGATCGCATGGTCAACGCGGAACCGCCGCGTTGTCAGCGCGGCGAGTGGGCGGGCAGGCGGCAATTGGGGGGCGTGTTTGGCGCGCCTGAAACAGGAGCCACTCCAAGCCTTTGTGTGGCCAATTTTGTGCCAAACAAGCCCTATGCGCAGAGGAAATATGCCTGGATAGCTATCGAATAAATAGCATTCAGGCGGTCCTTAGAGCCCCTGCCCAAGCTCAGTCGAGGCTCAGCGAGGTGCCAGGCGAATGGCACCGTCCAGGCGAATCACCTCGCCATTGAGCATGTCGTTTTCAAGGATGTGGCGCACCAGCTTGGCATAGTCCTGGGGGGTGCCCAGGCGGCTGGGGAAGGGCACGCCAGCGGCCAACGCGTCCTGCACTTCTTGCGGCATGCCAAACAGCATGGGGGTACCAAAAATGCCAGGGGCAATGGTCATGTTGCGGATGCCGTTGCGGGCCAGGTCACGGGCAATCGGCAGGGTCATGCCTACCACGCCGCCCTTGGAGGCGGCGTAGGCGGCCTGGCCGATCTGTCCGTCATAGGCGGCCACGCTGGCCGTGGAGATCAGTACGCCGCGCTCGCCCGTGGACTCAGGCTCGTTCTTGCTCATGGCCTCGGCGGCCAGGCGGATCATGTTGAAGCTGCCGATCAGATTGACCGTGATGGTCTTGCTGAACAGGGCCAGCGCATGTGCGCCGTTCTTGCCAACGGTCTTTTCCGCAGGGGCGATGCCCGCGCAGTTCACGAGGCCCACCAGTTTCCCGAGCGACACCGCCTTGGCCACGACGGCCTGGCCATCGGCCTCGTTGCTCACATCGCATTTCACAAACGCGCCGCCGATTTCCTTGGCCACGGCCTCGCCTTTTTCTGCCTGCATGTCGGCAATGACCACGGTGCCGCCCTGGGCGGCCAGCATGCGTGCCGTGCCTTCGCCCAAGCCCGACGCGCCGCCGGTGACGATGAATACCTTGCCTTGGATGTCCATGGTTGTCTCCATTAAGTGACGTTAACGTAAACGTCAATTATGGCGCATCTCCCAGCCGTGCCGAAGGCGAAAAAAGCCCGGACGAGGCCGGGCTTGTGGTGGGTGAGGCAGGGGCGGCTTACTGGAAGCCCACGCGGTCCAGCATCTGCTGCACCTTGGTCGTGTTGGCGCCCACCGCGCTGATCGGGATGGTTTCGCTCTTGAAGGGCTTGCCGCCAGTCATGGCCTTGAGGGCGGGGTTGTCCAGTGTCACGCCCTTGGCGGCGGGCCACTCATTGTTGCCATTGGCAAAGTAGTTCTGTGCCTCGGGGCTGGCCAGGTATTCGAGGAACTTGACGGCATTGGCCTGGTTCTTGGAGTGCTTGGCCACCGCGCCACCAGCGATGTTCAGGTGCGTGCCCCAGGACTCCTGGTTGGGGAACACCACGCCCACCTTGTTGACCACTGCCACATCCTCGGGTGCGTTGGAGCGCATCATGCGAGCCAGGTAGTAGGTGTTGGTCACTGCAATGTCGCATTCGCCTGCGGCCACGGCCTTGATCTGGTCGGTGTCGCCGCCCTTGGGTGGGCGGGCCAGGTTGGCCACCATGCCCTTGAGCCAGGCCTCGGCTTTTTGTTCGCCCAAATGCTCGGTGACTGCGCCGAACAGGCTCAGGTTGTAAGGGTGCGAGCCGGAGCGGATGCACAGCTTGCCCTTGTTCTTGGGGTCACCCAATTCTTCATACGTGTCCACATCGGCCTTTTGCATTTTGACCTTGTTGTAGACGATCACGCGCGCGCGGGTGGACAGTCCAAACCACGAAATGCCGCCGTCCGCCGCAGGTTGGCTGCGCAGGTTGGCGGGGATGGCATCGTTCAGCACCTTGGACTGGATGGGCTGGAACAGGCCATCGACCTCACCCTTGTACAGGCGGGCGGCGTCCACCAGCAGGATCACGTCGGCAGGGGAGGCGGAGCCCTCGGCCTTCAGGCGGGCCAGGATGCCGGCGTCGTCGGCGTCCACGCGGTTGATCTTGATGCCCGTGGCCTTGGTGAAGCCCGTGTAAAGCGCTTCGTCGGTGGAGTAGTGGCGGGCCGAGTAGAGGTTGACCACTTGTTCCTGGGCATGCACGGCGCCTGCAGCGGCGGCCAGGGCACAAGCGCTCAGCAAGGCTTTCACAGTCTTCGACATGGGTTGCGTCTTTCGGGGTTGAAACTGCGCCAATGATAAAGCAAACGCGAATTATTCTTAATAAATATCCGATTCGACGGCTGGATTTGGGGTCTGGATTTGACGTGGAGCAAGGGCCAGGCACTGGGTAACGGCATTGCGGCGCGTTGGGCGAGTGCGTCCAAAGTGCCGATCAACATCCGGCCTCGGGCCAGGTCGAATGGGCTTGTATTGCGCGCAGGCAAAAAAAAGCCCAGTCGTAAAACCGGGCTTTAAAAGGATCCTTGAAACGGGGGTTTCGAGAGGATCCAAGGAGACAACTGGGGCGCTGTTGACAAGGTCAGCAGCGCATGGATTGCATTATCAGGGTATTCCCTGAACGCGGCCTAGAGGTTGCACTCCAGACCGCCAACATGGCGATTAACGCTTGCGGGGAGCGGCCGTCTTGGCAGCGTTGGCAGCGGTGTTGGCCACAGCGTTGAAGTTGGCTTCTGCCACGTCAGACGCTTGCTTGACGGCCTTTTGCACCGACTCAAACGCGTTGTTGGCGGCCGACACGGCGCTCTTCATCACGGCGACGGCGGTTTCGGAGCCGGCAGGGGCGTTCTTGGCGGCGCTGTCCACCAGGTTGGTGAAAGCCTTTTGTGCGTCGGTGGCCTGGGTTTCGAAAGCCTTGCCGAATTCGGCACCGGTGCCCGAAGCGATGTCATACAGGTGACGGCTGTAGGCGGCGGTCTTTTCAGCCAGGGGCTGGAACAGGCCAGCTTGCAGGGCCAGCAGCTCTTGTGCGTCCTTCACGCCCAGCACGGCTTGGGTGTGGTTGGCGGCTTCGGACAGGGCAGCGCGCGAAGCGGTCACGTTCAGTTCGACCAGCTTTTCCACGCCTTCGAACGCCTTGGTGGTCAAGCCAAACAGGGTTTCGATGTTGGCCTTGTGGGATGCCAGGATTTGTTCTGCGGTCAGCGACATGTCATATCTCCTAAGAATGAGGGCCCGAAGGGCCGGGGTGGTTCACAGACATCTGCGCTGACCTTGACCGGGTGAGTCATGTTGCAGTGCAGCATGGGTTGAATTTTAGGGGCTTGCTGCGCTATTGCAAGGGGTTTTTGTTGCGGTGCAGCAAATTAGACACGATCACCCAGAAATCCCCGACTTGCCACAATTGCGTCATGCACGCCTACTATGCCGACCACTTCGTGTTGCCCTTGCCCGAAGGCCATCGCTTCCCCATGGCCAAGTACCGCATGCTGCGCGATCGGATCGCTGCGCACCTGCCTGACGCGCTGTTGAAGGAAGCTTTGCCAGCCTCGGATGAGGCGCTGGCGCGGGTGCATAGCCAGCAGTACATCGACGCCATCGCCCACGGAACGCTGGCGCCCCCGGCGCAGCGGGAGATCGGCTTTCCCTGGAGCCCGGCCATGGCCGAGCGCGCGCGCCGCTCGGTGGGCGCCACCCTGGCGGCCACCCGCGCCGCGTGGCGCGAGGGGGTGGCGGGCAACCTGGCGGGTGGCACGCACCACGCGTATGCCGACAAGGGCAGCGGCTTTTGTGTATTCAACGATGTGGCGGTGGCTGCCCGGCAGGTACAGGCCGATCACCTGAACGATGGATCGGGCTGGCCGTTGCAGGTGGCGGTGATCGACCTGGATGTGCACCAGGGCAATGGCACAGCCCATATCTTTCAGTGCGACGACAGTGTGTTCACCCTGTCGCTGCACGGCGCGCGCAACTTTCCGTTTCGCAAGGAGCCGAGCGACCTGGATGTGGAGCTGCCCGACGGGTGTGCTGATGATGAGTACCTGCACGCGCTGGACCAGGCCCTGGACGCGCTGGACCACCGCTGCAAGCCAGATCTGGTGTTTTATCTTGCGGGTGCGGACCCCCATGTGGGCGATCGGCTGGGGCGTCTTGCTGTCACCCACGATGGGCTGGAGGCACGCGACCGGCGGGTATTTGACTGGGCCTGGCAGCGGCGCATTCCCACGGTGTTCGTCATGGCGGGCGGCTACGGCGACGACCTGGAGGACACGCTGCAGGCGCAACTCACCACCTGGCGCGTGGCCTGGCAGTACCACCAGCGCTGGCAGAATGTGCGGCCATGACCTCTGCCGCCAGCACCCCGTCCACCACTCCATCCGTGCCCGCCCGCCCGGCTCCGCAGCCGCGCAGCGCCTACCGCGTGTTCCGCCCCATCACCACGCGCTGGGCCGACAACGACGTGTATGGCCACGTGAACAACGTCGTGTACTACAGCTGGTTCGATACGGCGGTGAATGCCCACCTGATCGACCAGGGCGTGCTCGACATCCACGCGGGTGGAACCATCGGCCTGGTCATCGAAACCCAGTGCAATTACTTCGCGCCGCTGGCGTTCCCGCAGACGGTGGAGGCTGGCATCCGCGTTGCGCGGCTGGGGGGCTCCAGCGTGCGCTACGAGGTGGGCCTGTTTGCGCAAGGCGAGCCGATGACGGCAGCGGCGGGCCACTTCATCCATGTGTATGTGGACCGCGAAACCCGTCGCCCGGTGGCCGTGCCAGACGCGTTGCGCGCCGTGCTGCAGGCGCTGGTCATGCCAGGTTGATGGGCGGCGGCACGCTGCTGCCATTGATTTGATAGCAAAGGGCGCAGGTGCGATGTGCGCCCTGGCCCGAAATGGCGCTAAATGCAGGTGGTGGCTGAACACTGGCTGACGCCGCTGTGTGCACCAAGCGCCGGGCGCTGTGATGGCCTACACTTTGCGGCTTTATTGCCCGGTTTGCGACCGGTGCGCTGCGTACTTTGCGTGCGCGGTTTCTAAGGCTTGCCCTGTCCATGATCATCACCAGCCTGCTCGACACCGACCTGTACAAGTTCACCATGATGCAGGTGGTGCTGCACCAGTTTCCGGGGGCGCAGGTTGAATACAAGTTCAAGTGCCGCAACCCTGGCGTGCAGCTGGCGCCCTTTGCCAACGAGATCCGCGATGAGATCCGTTCGCTGTGCAGCCTCCAGTTCCAGGACGCCGAGCTGACCTACCTGCGGTCGCTGCGTTTCATCAAGAGCGACTTTGTGGATTTTCTCGGGCTGTTCAAGCTCAACGAGAAATACATCACCGTCACGCCCCAGCACAACGGCGAGATAGACATCACCATCCGCGGGCCCTGGCTGCACACCATCCTGTTCGAGATCCCGGTGCTGGCCATCATCAACGAGGTGTACTTCCGCAACACGCAGAAGGTGCCCGACTTTCCTGAAGGCCGCCGCCGGCTCGACGCCAAGATTGCGCTGCTGCAGGGCGAGGGTCTGTCCGACCTCAAGATTGCCGACTACGGCACGCGCCGCCGCTTCTCGCGCGCCTGGCACGAAGAAGTGCTGCGCGTGCTGGTGGCCCGCCTGGGTACAGGCGACCGCCGCCCCGGCGCTCCCGCAGGTCCGGGGCAGTTTGCGGGCACCAGCAACGTGCTGTATGCGATGAAGCTGGGCGTGACCCCCTTGGGAACCATGGCACACGAGTATCTGCAGGCCTGCCAGGCGCTGGGGCCGCGCCTGCGTGACAGCCAGGTGTTCGGGTTTGAAGTGTGGGCCAAGGAATACCGGGGTGACCTGGGCATTGCGCTGTCGGATGTGTACGGCATGAGTGCCTTCCTGCGCGACTTCGATCTGTACTTCTGCAAGCTGTTCGACGGCGCACGGCACGACAGCGGCGACCCGTTTGCTTGGGGGGAGCGCCTGCTGGACCACTACCGCAAGAACCGCGTGGACCCGCTGACCAAGACGCTGATTTTCAGCGATGCGCTCACCATCCCACGCACGATCGAGCTGTACCAGCAGTTCCGTGGGCGCTGCCAACTGGCCTTTGGCATTGGCACCAACCTGACCAATGACCTGGGCAGTCCGCCTGCCCACGAGCCCTTGCAGGTGGTCATCAAGATGACGCGCTGCAACGACCAGCCCGTGGCCAAGCTGTCCGACACGCCGGGCAAAGGCATGTGCGATGACGAGAAATACCTGGCCTACCTGCGCCAGGTCTTCGATATCCCATCGCCGGCTTGACCGCGCAGCGCGGGTGTTACCACCCTGCGAGGCCCTGACTTTTGACAATGAGACGGAGACAAAAACCATGAAATTTTCGCGCGGGCTGGCGGTTGCCGGCTTCCTCGCAGTGCTGCCCGGCCTGGCGCTGGCGGCCGATATCGACGGCGGTACGCTGTCCGTGCTGTGGGGCGTGCCCTTTGCGGGCATCCTGCTGTCGATTGCGCTCATGCCGTTGCTGGCGCCCATCTTCTGGCACCACCACTTTGGCAAGGTGGCCGCGGGTTGGGCCTTGGCGTTTTTGCTGCCGTTCGCGGTGGTGTTTGGCCCCGGTGCAGCGGGGGCGAGCTTTGCGCACGCACTGGTGGCCGAATACATTCCCTTCGTCATCCTGCTCACGGCGCTGTTCACCGTGGCGGGGGGCATCTACATACGGGGCAACCTGCACGGCAGTCCGGCGCTCAACACCGCCATCCTGGCCATTGGCGCGGCGCTGGCCAGCGTCATGGGCACCACGGGCGCGTCGATGCTGCTGATCCGACCGTTGATTCGTGCCAACGACAACCGCAAGCACACGGCGCATGTGGTGGTGTTCTTCATCTTCATCGTCTCCAATGCCGGGGGCTCGCTCACCCCGCTGGGTGATCCGCCGCTGTTCCTGGGTTTCCTGAAGGGGGTGGACTTCTTCTGGACGGTGGGGCACATCTTCCCCGAGACCCTGTTCCTGGTGGGCGCGCTGCTGGCCATCTTCTTCATGATGGACTCCTGGTACTACCACCGGCGTGAAGAAGTGCTCAAGGCCGACCCGACCCCCGACACCAGGGCCATCGGCTTTGACGGCAAGGCCAACTTTGCGCTGCTGGGCGTGGTGGTGGCGCTGGTTCTGCTCAGTGGCTTGTGGAAGTCTCCCGTGTCGTTCACCATTGCCGGAGCCGATGTAGGCCTGCCCGGTATCGTGCGGGACGTGGGCCTGATCCTGGTGGCGCTGGTGTCCCTGCGCGTCACCCCCAAGCAGGTGCATGAGGACAACCAGTTCAGCTGGGGCCCCATGCAAGAGGTCGCCAAGCTGTTTGCAGGCATATTCCTCACCATCGTCCCGGTCATTGCCATGCTCAAGGCGGGCGTCAACGGCCCCTTCGGCGCCGTGGTGGCTGCCGTGACCCGGCCCGACGGCACGCCAGATCCGGCCATGTACTTCTGGGCCTCCGGGGCGCTCAGCTCCTTCCTCGACAACGCGCCCACTTACCTGGTTTTCTTCAACACCGCCGGTGGCGACCCCGCCGTGCTGATGACCACCCTGGCCCCCACGCTGGCGGCCATCTCGGCGGGCTCGGTCTTCATGGGAGCCAACAGCTACATCGGCAACGCGCCCAACATGATGGTCAAGGCCATTGCCGAAGACCGGGGTGTGAAGATGCCCAGCTTCTTTGGCTACATGCTGTGGTCGGGCGGCATTCTGGTGCCGCTGTTCATCGTGATGACGTTTATCTGGTTCCGTTGATTGGAGTTTTGAGCGCTATGAGCAAACCCCGCATCCTGGTCGCCCGCGCGATCTTTCCCGACATTGTGGACCGCCTGCGCCAACACTTCGATGTGGAAGACAACCCCAACGACGTGATCTGGTCGCCGCAAGAGCTGGCCGCCCGCCTGGCTGACAAGGACGGGGTGCTGACCACAGGCAGTCAGCGCATCGATGCCGCACTGCTGGCCGCCGCGCCACGCCTCAAGGTCTGCGCCAACATGGCCGTGGGCTACAACAACTTTGACGTGGACGCCATGACCACAGCCGGCGTTCAGGGCACCAACACGCCCGACGTACTGACCGAGACCACGGCCGACTTTGGCTTTGCGCTCTTGATGGCCACGGCCCGCCGCATGACCGAGAGCGAGCATTACCTGCGCGCCGGTAAATGGACCAAGTGGAGCTACGATATGTTCGCGGGCGGCGACATCCACGGCAGCACGCTGGGCATCATCGGCATGGGCCGCATCGGGCAGGGCATTGCCAAGCGTGGTGCGCACGGCTTTGGCATGAAGGTGGTCTATCACAACCGCTCGCGCCTGTCGCCCGAGCTGGAAGCCGAATGCAAGGCCACCTATGTGGGCAAAGACGAGCTGCTGCGAACGGCCGACCACGTGGTGTTGGTAGTGCCGTACAGCGCGGCATCGCACCACACCATCGGCGCGGCCGAGCTGGCGCTGATGAAGCCCACGGCCACCCTCATCAACATTGCGCGCGGCGGCATCGTGGACGACGCCGCTTTGGCGGTGGCCCTGCGCGAAGGGCGCATTGCTGCGGCGGGGCTGGATGTGTTCGAGGGCGAGCCCAGTGTGCACCCCGATCTGCTCACCGTGCCCAACGTAGTGCTCACCCCGCACATTGCCAGTGCCACCGTGCCCACACGCCGCGCCATGGCCAACCTGGCGGCCGACAATCTGATCGCGTTCTTTGACGGGCGCGGGCCACTCACACCGGTGAACCAGCCCTCCGCACTGCGCTGAGACGAAGATTGGGCCAAATCGCCTGTATGCGCTAGTCGAATATGCCCTGATAGCTATCAAAAATATAGTAAACCATTGACCACTGACACTCTCGTTCTATTGGCTGCGCTGGCATTGGCGCTGGTACTTTTGGTGGTGCTGTTGCTGCGCCGTCCCCGGATAGACCTGCCGCCCGAATGGCTGGCTCGCCAGCAGGCGCTGGAGCGCACCGTGCAGGCCACCCAGATTGCAGTGGCCAAGAATGACGGCGCGCTGGACGGCATGGGCCAGCAGCTGCGCGGCTTCACGCAAACCACGCAGACCACGCTGGAGGGGCTGCGCCACGCGGTGGACGAGCGATTGACACAAGCGGTGGCCGAATCGCGCAACGGCCGCGCCGAGCTGCTGGCGGCCTTTGGCGTGTTTGAGGCGCGGCTGGAGCAGCGCCTCACGGCCCTGGACGCCGCCACACGCCTCACGCTCGACTCGCTCAAAGGCGACACCCAGTCGCAGCTGGGCGCGATGTCGCAGGCGCTCAAGGACCAGCTCGAAGCCAACAGCTTTCAGATCAAAAACCAGTTTGCCGTGCTGCAAGACGCCGTGTCGCAGCAGCTCACCGGACTGGTGCAGGGCAGCCAGCACAACGCCGAACAACTGCGGACCGCGCTCAACGAGCGCTTGGCCGCCATCCAGGCCGACAACGCCACCAAGCTTGAAGAAATGCGCCGCACGGTGGACGAAAAGCTCCACGCCACGCTGGAGCAGCGCCTGGGCGAATCTTTCAAGCTTGTCAGCGACCGGCTCGAACAAGTGCACAAGGGCCTGGGCGAGATGCAGACCCTGGCGGGCAGCGTGGGCGACCTGAAACGTGTGATGACGAATGTGAAGTCGCGCGGCACCTGGGGCGAGATGCAGCTGGGCGCCATCATCGACAACGTGCTCACGCCCGACCAGTTCGCGCGCAACGTCAAGACCGTGCCGGGCAGCGATGAGCTGGTGGAGTTTGCCATTCGCCTGCCGGGCAAGAGTGACGAGCACCCGGTGTGGCTGCCCATCGACTCCAAGTACCCGGTGGAGCAATACCAGCGCCTGCTGGACGCGCAGGACGCCGCCGACAAGGTGGCCATCCTGTCCGCAGGCAACGCGTTCGAGGCCTCCATCAGGCTCGAAGCGAAGAAGATATTTGCCAAGTACGTCTCCCCCCCGCATACCACCGACTTTGCCGTGCTCTACCTGCCCACCGAAGGCCTGTTTGCCGAGGTGATGCGTCGCCCCGGCCTGGTCGAAGCCGTGCAGAACGACTGCCGCGTGATGATCACCGGCCCGGCCAATCTGGCTGCCATGCTCAACAGCCTGCAGATGGGTTTCAAGACGCTGGCCATCGAGAAGCGCTCGTCCGAGGTGTGGAGCCTCTTGGGCGTGGTCAAGACCGAGTTTGCCAAGTTTGGCGATGTGGTCGAGGCCACCAAGAAATCCATCGACGCCGCCGCCAAGAAGTTTGACGAGGTGGGCGTGCGCACCCGGGCCATCCAGCGCAAGCTGCGTGATGTGCAGGACCTGCCCGCGCCCGATACCGCCGTGCAGCAGGCGGGGGGCCGCACGGCGGCGCTGCCGGGGCTGGATGCGGAGGATGATTTGCTGTGAACTGGGCCCTAGCGCGGTTGATTGCGGGGCAGATCTGCGTGCACGCCTGCATGGCCGGCATGCGCATGGCTGCACCGCTGCTTGCGCTGCGCGAGGGCCACAGCGCAGCGGCCGTGGGGGTGTTGCTCGCGCTGTTCGCACTCACGCAGGTGTTTCTGGCCTTGCCCGCAGGGCGCTATGCGGACCGCCATGGCCTCAAGCGCCCCGTGGGCTATGCGGTTGCCGTGGCGTCGGCAGGGGCTGCACTGGCGCTGGCGTTCCCGGTTTTCCCGGTGTTGTGTGCGGCCGCCTTGATGACCGGAGGGGCCAGCGGCGCCGCAATCATTGCGCTGCAGCGCCATGTGGGCCGCGCCGCGCACGATGCCACGCAGCTCAAGCAGGTGTTCAGCTGGCTGGCCATTGGGCCTGCGGTGTCCAACTTCATCGGGCCCTTCTGTGCGGGGCTCATGATCGACAACGCGGGCAGTGCGGCGGGCAGCACAGAAGGCTACCGCGCCGCCTTCGCCCTGATGGCGGTGCTGCCCCTGCTCACCTGGTTCTGGGTGCGCGACACGGTGGAACTTCCGCCTGTGATCGCCGCCGCAGGCGGTCCTCCGCAGCGCGCGTGGGACTTGATGAACGACCCACCGTTTCGCCGCCTGCTCCTGGTCAACTGGATCTTGTCCTCGTGCTGGGACGTACACACCTTCGTGGTCCCGCTGCTGGGGCACGAGCGCGGCTTGTCGGCGTCGGTCATTGGCTCCATCCTGGGGGCATTCGCCATTGCCGCCGCCGTCATCCGGGTGCTGATGCCCATCGTTGCGGAGCGGCTGCGCGAGCGGGTGGTGGTAGCGGGCGCCATGCTGGCTACGGCGGTACTGTTTGGTGCCTACCCGCTGCTGCACAGCGCGCTGGCCATGGGCGCATGTTCGGTGCTGCTGGGGTTTGCGCTGGGCTCGGTGCAGCCCATGGTGATGAGCCTGCTGCACCAGATCACGCCGCCCGCCCGCCATGGCGAGGCGCTGGGCCTGCGGCTCATGGCCATCAACGCATCCAGCGTGCTCATGCCCATGTTGTTTGGCTCTGCGGGTGCCGTGATTGGTGTGGGAGGGCTTTTCTGGGTGGTGGGAGGAGCCGTTGGCGGGGGCGCGCGAATCGCATGGCGCATGGGTGAAAAGCACTCCACAAAGCTCCCACAAAAAGAGTAAACAGGTGTAAATTGCCTCCACCCGGCAGCGGGTTTCGAGAGGGGGCGGTCATGTACCTGCGAAATTGGTCACGGCGCGTGCTGCCATGGTGCGTGGTACTGGCGTGGGGTGGCGGGCTGTCCTGCAGTGCGCGAGCTGATGGCGTGGTGGAGCAGGCGCAGGCGCTGGTGCAACAAGGCCAGGCCCAGCAGGCGTTCCGTTTGCTGGACGCGGACGAGGCGCAGCGCGCTGGCGACCCTGCTTTTGATGCAGCCATGGGTGAAGCGGCGCACGCTGCAGGCCAGTACACGCGAGCGATCATGGCGCGCGAGCGATGGCTCGCCGCGCAGCCGGGCAGCCTGGAGGCCCAGGTGGCACTGGGGCAGTCCCTGCAGGCCGCGGGCGACCGCAGGGGCGTCATGGCCCTGCCTGCGCCGGTGCAGGCAGCACTCATCCCGGTGGATGCTGGGCACACCCTCGATCAGTTTTTGTATTCGTATGATCGCCTGGAGGCCGGTGGGCGCTCTTCGATCAAGGGCTATGTAGAGCTGGGCATGGGGCATGACTCCAACGCCAACGCTGGGCCCGTGGTGGGCGACCTGCAGTCGCCCGTGCCGGGCACCCCCGCGTGGGCTCTGCTGCCCGAAGCCCGGGCAACCTCGGGCAACTATGTGGTGGCCCAAGCGGGGCTGCGGGGGCGGGCGGTGCTCAATGCGCGGTGGTCCGTGGTGGGCACTGCGGTGGGCGCCGCGCGGCACTATGGAGGCGAGGCGGACCGGCTGGACCACACGGCGCTCGACGGCACCCTGGGGCTGGCCTGGCGTACCGAGCGCCATGAGCTGATTGCGTCTGGCCAAGGGTCCTACTACGCGCTGGACGGCACGCGGCTGCGCACCATGGGCGGCGTGCTGGGTGAATGGATTTACCGTATTGACGGGTTTCGCCAGTGGGGCAGTTTTGTGCAGGTGCTCGACGTGCGGTACCCCGACCAGGCACTGCGCAACGTGCGCCGGAGCGTGGTGGGCACGTCGTATTCCCATCTGTTTCGCAACGGTTCGTCGGCCTATGGGGGCGTGTACGGTGGCCGGGAGCGGGCGCAGGCAAGCGGTGCCGACGCGCTGGGTCATCGACTGTGGGGCCTGCGGGCCGGAGGGCAGTGGCCCCTGGCGCCTCAGTGGTCTGTGTTTGCCAATGCAGACTGGGAGCACCGGCGCTACGGCGGCCAGGACCCGTTTTTCGCGGTCACCCGTACCGACCGGCAGGCCCAGCTGGCCCTGGGACTGAACTGGACACCATCGCCGGGTTGGCGGGTCACGCCGCAATGGTCGTTCACGCGCAACGCGTCCACGCTGCCCATCACCGACTATGAGCGCCGGGTGTTTTCCGTCACCGTGCGCCGGGAGTTCTGAATGCTTTGGCATAGCGGGTCCTGTGCCGACTCACCTTGGAGTTGTCTATGACGTCAGACCAAAAACGCTCGCGGCTGGCGCTGCTGATGGGCATGGTGGCGGCCTGGCCACTCACAGGGCTGGCCGCTGCCGGGCTGGTGCAGTTCACGGCCGGGGATGTGCAGCTGCGGCGGGGTGAAACTCTGTCGAGACTGTCCAAAGGGGCAGAACTGGATGGCGGGGATGTGGTGCTTACCGGCACCGAGGGCAGGGCGCAGATACGGTTTTCAGATGGTGGCCTGGTGGCCTTGTACCCGGACTCGCAGTTCACCGTCACCCGGTATGCCGACGGTGCGGGTACGGGTGAGGACCATTTTGTGGTCAACCTGTTACGGGGAGGAATGCGCGCGCTCACCGGGCTGATCGGCAAACGTAACCCGGCCAACTACAAGGTGGTCACACCGACGGCGGTGGTGGGGATCCGGGGCTCCGCCTTCTTGCTGGCCATCGATGCCAACGGCGAGGTGTTCGTGTCGGGTGAGCAGGATGAGATCGAGGTGTGCACCCAGGCGGGCTGTGTGGGGGTGACGGCGGGTGAAGCCGTGTTGGTGGTGTCGGATCAGGAGCTGCCGGTCTACACCCACACCCGCGCCCTGCTGCCGGTGCCCCAGGTACAGACTCCTTTGCTGGCGGGCGATCAGCTGGATGTGCAGGGCCGCCGTGCATTCGTGTACATCGTTCCTGCGCCGGTGCCCGTACCCGTTCCACCCCCACCGGAGGCTGCGCCGCCACCGGCACCCGTGCCGGTCTCGCCGCCGCCTCCCACGGGTGCGCCGCAGCCGGGGATTCCTGCGCCGCCTGCGCCCACGCCAACGACGCCGCCACCTCCGCCCACGCGGCCGACAGCGCCACCAGTGACTACGACGCCGCCGCCTCCAACGGTACGGCCACCGATTGTCTTCATCCCGGTGCTGCCTATCATCCGGCTACCGCCGCCACCGCCACCACCTGTGATTCGATAGCGAGGAGGGTTGCAGCCATCTGACGCGCGCGCAGGCGCGGTGCTGCCCCTCAGAGCTGGTAAAACGCCCGGATCAGGTCCCAGGCTTCCTGCGGGTTGTCGGTGTAGTGGAAGAGCTTCAGGTCTTGTGCCGAGATCGTGCCTTCTTCCACCAGTACATCGAAATTGATGAGGCGCTTCCAGTAATCGGTGCCGAACAGCACGATGGGCACAGGTTTGGCCTTTTTGGTCTGCACCAGGGTCAGCACTTCAAACAGCTCGTCCAACGTGCCAAAGCCGCCGGGGAAGGCCACCAGCGCCTTGGCGCGCATCATGAAATGCATCTTGCGCAGCGCGAAGTAGTGGAACTTGAACGACAGCGACGGCGAGATGAAGCGGTTGCCGCTTTGCTCGTGGGGCAGGGCGATGTTCAGGCCTACGTTCAGTGCACCAGCGTCGTGGGCGCCCCGGTTGGCGGCCTCCATGATGCCGGGGCCGCCGCCGGTGCAGATGTAGATGCGGTCGGCAGGGCGCTGGCGTTCGCTGTAGTCGGCCACCAGTTTGGCGAACTGGCGGGCCAGGTCGTAATAGCCCGCGTTGCGCACGGCCAGGCGCGCGCGGCGCACGCGTTCGGCGTCGCCACTGGCTTCGGCTTCGGTGAGCTGGGCAGCGGCCTCGTCGGGCGCCACGAAGCGCGCGCTGCCGTATACCACCACGGTGCTTTCAATGCCTTGTTCGGCCTGGCCCAGGTCGGGCTTGAGCATTTCGAGCTGAAAGCGTATGCCGCGGGTTTCGCGGCGGAACATGAATTCGGGGTCCGCAAAGGCCATGCGGTTGGCATCGGCCTGCAGCGGGTTGCCGTTGTGGGCGTGGTTGTGCAGTTCGGCCCAGGCATCGGCCAGGCGGCGTTCGTTGAGTTGGGTGTTGGCTTCCATGGCGGGCTCGCGTATCGGTCGGTGAACAGGAGAAAAAAAGTGGCGGCACTGGCGTTCGCCGGGGCTGGCACCTTTAGTGTGGCGTGGGTTTATGACGAAATAGCTTGCAAGTGCACAAGCATCATGCGCGTGATGCTATGAAATACGAAGCAGTTTGCATGCCAAGCACCGTGAGGCTCAGGGAGCCGAGCAGGTGCAGTGCGGTGGTGCCCAGCGCCATGGCGTAGCGCTGCACCATCAGCATCTCTATGACCTCGGCCGAGAAACTGGAGAACGTGGTGAGTGCGCCCAGGAAACCCGTGACCAGCGCCAACCGCCACATGGGGTCGATTTGCGGCATGGCATGGAACACGGCGACGCACACACCAATGAGATAGCCGCCCACCAGATTGGCGGCCAGCGTGCCCCAGGGGATCAGGCCTCCCGGGCTGAGCCACAGACCCAGGCGCCAGCGCGCCAGTGCGCCCACACAAGCGCCGATGCAGATGGCAAGAACATTCAACATCGAACGATTGTCGCTGGATTTTGGAGCGCCGGACTGGCTGCTCTCCATCCCTTAAACGCCAAACGGGGCGTCCCCGGTGAGGGCGCCCCGCTTGGTTGTGCCTGCTGGCGGCAGGTGTGTTCAGCGCGCCGACATCTGCTGCGGCAGCCAGGTCACGATGCCGGGGAACACATAAATCAGCGCCACGGCGCCACACATCAGGAAGAACATGGGCATCGCAACCTTGGCAATCCAGGGCAGCTGGCGCCCTGTCATGCCCTGCAACACAAACAGGTTGAAGCCCACGGGCGGCGTGATCTGCGCCATCTCGACCACCAGCACGATGAAGATGCCGAACCAGATGGTGTCGATGCCCGCGGCCTGCACCGTGGGCATGAGCACGCCCATGGTCAGCACCACCATCGAGATGCCGTCGAGAAAGCAACCCAGGATGATGTAGAAAATCGCCAGCGCCACGATGAGCTGGGCCTGGTTCAAGCCCAGCGACGCGATCCATTCGGCCAAGTGGCGAGGCAAGCCGATGTAGCCCATGGCCAGCGTGAGGAAGGCGGCGCCTGCCAGGATCAGTGCGATCATGCAGTACAAGCGCGTGGCGCCCATCAGCGAGTCCTTGAACGTGCCCCAGGTCATCGAGCCCTGCACGGCCGACAGCACCAGCGAGCCCACCACGCCCACGGCCGCCGCCTCGGTGGCGGTGGCAAAACCGGTGTAGATGCTGCCCAGCACGGCCGCAATCAGCAGCACCACGGGGATCAGGCTGCGCGATTCCGACAGCTTTTGCATGAAGCTCATGCGCACATCGGCCGCGGGCACCTGCTCGGGGTGGCGCAGCGCCCAGACCATGATGTAGCCCGAGAACAGCGCCGCCAGCAAGATGCCCGGCAGCACGCCCGCAATGAACAGCTGCGAGATCGACACCTCGGCCGACACGCCGTACACGATCATGATGATGGAGGGTGGGATCAACAGGCCCAGCGTGCTCGCGCCCGCCAGCGTGCCCACGACCATGTGCTCGGGGTAGCCGCGGCGCGTCAGTTCGGGCAGCGTCATCTTGCCGATGGTGGCGCAGGTGGCGGCGCTCGACCCCGACACGGCGGCAAAGATGGTGCAGCCCACCACGTTGGTGTGCAGCAGCCGGCCCGGCAGTGCCTGCACCCAGGGGGCCAGGCCCTTGAACATGTCTTGCGACAAGCGGGTGCGGAACAGGATTTCGCCCATCCAGATGAACAGGGGCAGGGCTGTGAGGGTCCAGCTGGAGGCGCTACCCCAGATCGTCACAGCCATCGCATCGCCCGCCGGGCGGGCGGAGAACAGCTGCATGGCGATCCAGGCGACGCCGGAGAGGGTGAGCCCGATCCATACGCCGCTGCCCAGAATCAGGAAAAGCGACAGTACGAGCAGGCCGGTTATGGCGAGATCACTCATGGTAGGTCGTGCAGCAGGGGTTATTCATTGCGCAATGCTTCGCCAGAGGAGGCATCCACACGCTTGCCCATCATCTCCAGCACCAGCTCGTCCAGGAACGCGATGGCCAGAATCACCGTGCCCACGGCCATGGCGATCTGTGGAATCCATAGAGGTGTGGCGTCACTGCTGGTGGAGATGTCGTGGAACTCGTGCGACTGCCAGGCCAGCTTGCAGCTGTACACCGCAAACAGCACGGCGAGCAGGGTGGCAATGGCCAAAGCCCAGATCTCGAACGCCTTCTTGGCGCCGCCCTTCAAGAAGTTGAGCAGCAGCGTGACGCGGATGTGCTCTCCGCGCTTCAAGGTGTGGGCGAGTGCCAGAAAGCCCGATGCAGCCATCAGATAGCCCGCATAGGCGTCCGTGCCCGGCACGTGAAAGTGGAACTGCCGGCTGGCGATGGACAGCAGCACCATCCCCAGCAGGCCGACCATGAAAAGCGCCGCCAGGGCGGCGGCGCTGTCGTACAGAAAGTCCAGCAGACGACGCATGTGCGTGGGCGCCTGGGCTTACTTGCGGTAGGCGTCGATGAGCGCCTTGCCTTCGGGGCCGGCCTTTTCGAGCCATTCCTTGAGCATGGTGTCACCCACCTTGGCCATGTCGGCCTTCAGCGCGGCGGGCGGCGCCTCTACGCTCATGCCATTGGCCTTGAGCTTCGCGATGGTGTCGGCGTTGACCTTGGCACTGTTGGCCCAGCCGCGCGCCTCGGCGTCAGCACCGGCCTTGAGCAGGGCGTCCTGGCTGGGCTTGTCCAGCGCATCAAACGCCTTCTTGTTCACCAGCAGGGCGTTTTTGGGCAACCAGGCCTGGGTGTCGTAATAGAACTTGAGGTGCTCGTACAGCTTGCTGTCCACGCCTGTGGCGCCCGAGGTCATGGTCGATTCGACCACGCCCGTGGCCAGGGCTTGCGAGAACTCCGCAGCCTGCACCGTCACGGGCTGGGCACCGACCAGCTCGGCAATGCGCGCGGTGGCAGGGCTGTAGGCGCGCCACTTGATGCCCTTGAGGTCAGCGGCAGAGGCCAGCGGCTTCCTGGTGTAGATGCCTTGTGGAGGCCAAGCCACCGCGTACAGCAACATCATTCCCTGCTCAGCCAGCTTCTTTTCCAGGAAGGGCTTTTGGGCGGCGTAGAGCTTTTTGGAGGCGTCGTAGCTGTCGGCCAGGAAGGGCAGGCCATCCACGCCAAACAGCTGCCATTCGTTCTGGAAGTTGGCCAGCAGGATCTCGCCCATCTGTGCCTGGCCGCCTTGCACAGCGCGCTTGATTTCAGGGGCCTTGAACAGCGCCGCGTTGGCGTGCACCGTGATCTTGAGCTTGCCGCCCGTGGCCTTGTCCACATCGCTGGCCAGCTGCACCATGTTCTCGGTGTGGAAGTTGGTGGCAGGGTAGGCGGCGGCCAGGTCCCACTTGGTCTGGGCGAATGCCGAGGTGGCAGACAGGCCCGCAGCCAGGGTCAGGGCGAGTGCGGTCACGGGGAAGATTCGACGCTTCATAGATATTGCTCCGCAGGGTTGTATGTACAAGGTTGGATGTAACAAATCACTGTATCGGAAGCCGATCCGATTGCGATAGGTGTTTTGCCTAAACGCTGACAAATTGCCAACAAATTACCATCGACTTGCCTACAATGCCCCATGCATATCCCGTGCCAATGACAGAACCCGCAGGCCCGAACCCGCCATGAAATCTGACGCCAAGCCCAAGGCCAAAACCGACTCCGGACCCATCGTGTCGTCGGCGCACCTGGTGTCGGCGCAGAGCGCGGAGATGAGCGAGTTCGAGTTTGGCCTCATCGTGGCGGGCAATGCGTTCCACCGCTGGGTGGTGCACTGCATGGCGGCGGCGGGGCTCAAGGACCTGACGCCGCTCGACGTGGTGGTGCTGCACCATGTCACGCACCGCGCGCGCGACAAGCGCCTGGCCGACATCTGTTTCATCATGAACGTGGAAGACACGCACCTGGTGAACTACTCGCTCAAAAAGCTGCAGACCCTGGGCGTGGTGGCCTCGCAAAAGAATGGCAAGGAAGTGACCTACGCCGCCACCGACATCGGCCGCGCCTACGTGCAGCGCTACCGCGAGATCCGCGAGAGTTGCCTGATCGACGCCTTGAATGCCGATGACGCGCTCAACCGCGACATTGGTGAGCTGGCCCGTTTGCTGCGTGTGCTCTCGGGCATGTACGACCAGGCAGCGCGCTCGGCCGCGTCGTTGTGAACTCTGGCCTCCAATCTTTGAGTTTTTGAATGAAAAGCGGCTGTGGCGCAGATATTGAATGCGCTGGCAGCTATTGATTAGATAGCATCACCATGTCCAACCAACCTTCCCCCATGTCCCGCTGGCAGTTCTGGATAGACCGTGGAGGCACCTTCACCGACGTGGTGGGCAAGCGGCCTGACGGCACCCTGGTCACGCACAAGCTGTTGTCCGAGAACCCCGAGCAGTACAAGGACGCGGCCGTGGCAGGCATTCGGCACCTGCTGGGTTTGAAGCCGGGCGAGCCGGTGACGCCTGCGCTGGTGGAGTGCGTGAAGATGGGCACCACCGTGGCCACCAACGCGCTCTTGGAGCGCAAGGGCGAGCCCACGCTGCTCATCACCACCAGGGGCTTCAAGGACGCGCTGCGCATTGCGTACCAGAACCGCCCACGTTTGTTTGACCGCCACATCGTGCTGCCCGAGCTGCTGTACGAGCGCGTGATTGAGGCGCAGGAGCGCGTGAGCGCGCAGGGTGAGGTGATCGAGCCGCTGGACGAAGACCACCTCAAGGAACGCCTGTGGGCCGCTTACGACGCGGGCCTGCGCAGCGCGGCCATCGTGTTCATGCACGGCTACCGGTTCACGGCGCACGAAGAGGCGGCGGCCCGCATTGCGCGCGCGGCGGGTTTCACGCAGGTGAGCGCCTCGCACGCCACCAGCCCCATGATGAAGCTGGTGAGCCGGGGCGACACCACGGTGGTGGATGCCTACCTGTCACCCATCCTGCGCCGCTATGTGGACCAGGTGGCGAGCGAGATGCCGGGCGTGAAGCTGTTCTTCATGCAGTCGTCGGGCGGCCTGACGGACGCCCAGGTGTTTCAGGGCAAGGACGCGATCCTCTCGGGCCCCGCAGGCGGCATCGTGGGCATGGCACGCACTGCCGGTTTGGCAGGCCACGACAAGGTGATCGGCTTTGACATGGGCGGCACCAGCACTGACGTGAGCCACTACGCGGGCGAGTTTGAGCGGGAGTTCGAGACGCAGGTGGCCGGCGTGCGCATGCGTGCGCCCATGATGAGCATCCACACCGTGGCGGCCGGTGGCGGCTCCATCCTGGGCTTTGACGGCGCACGCTTTCGTGTGGGCCCCGAGAGCGCGGGTGCCAACCCCGGCCCCGCCAGTTACCGCCGTGGCGGCCCGCTGGCCGTGACGGATGCGAACGTGATGGTGGGCAAGATCCAGCCCGCGCACTTCCCCAAGGTGTTTGGCCATGCGGCCAACGAGGCGCTGGATGGCGACGCAGTGGCGCACAAGTTTGGCGATCTTGCCGAGCAAACCGGGCGCAGCGCCGAGGATGTGGCCCATGGTTTTATTCAGATCGCCGTGCAGCAGATGGCCAACGCGATCAAGAAAATCAGCGTCGCGCGCGGCTATGACGTGACGCGCTACACGCTGCAGTGCTTTGGCGGCGCAGGCGGCCAACATGCGTGTTTGGTGGCTGATGCGCTGGGCATGACCCGCGTGTTTGTGCACCCGCTGGCCGGTGTACTCAGCGCCTACGGCATGGGGCTGGCGGACCAGAACGTGATCCGCGAACAGGCCGTGGAAACGAAGCTGGTGCCAGAGGCACTCGCAAGCATCGAAGCCACGCTGGACCAACTGGCCACCACCGCACGCACCGAGCTGGAGCGCCAGCAGGTGGGCGCAGGCACAGCCGTGGTGCACCGCCGCGTGCATGTGCGCTACGAGGGCAGCGACTCGGCGTTGATCGTGCCGTTTGGCTCGCTGGCCGAGATCACCGCAGGCTTTGAGGCCGCCTACCGCCAGCGCTTTGCGTTCCTCATGCAGGGCAAGGGCTTGGTGGTGGAGGCTGTATCGGTCGAGGCCGTGGTGCCCGGCGACGCCCCCGAGGAGCCACGCCACGCGCTGCAGCCCGCGCGCGAGGTACCGCGCCGCTGCACCGTGCGCATGTACACCGGTGGCGTGGACGGCGTGCCCGCTTGGCATGACGCGGCATTGGTGGTGCGCGAGGACCTGCGCCCCGGCGACGTGATCCCCGGCCCGGCCATCATTGCCGAGAAGAACGCCACCACCATCGTTGAGCCCGGCTGGGAAGCGCAGCTCACCGAGCTGGACCACCTGCTGCTCCACCGCCGCGTGGCGCGCGCTGTGCAGCATGCTGTGGGCACCACCGTGGACCCGGTGCTGCTGGAGGTGTTCAACAACCTGTTTATGAACATTGCCGAGCAGATGGGGCTGCAGCTGCAGAACACGGCGTACTCCGTCAACATCAAGGAGCGCCTGGACTTCAGCTGCGCGCTGTTCGACACCGAGGGCAACCTGATTGCCAATGCGCCGCACATGCCCGTGCACCTGGGCTCGATGGGCGAGAGCATCAAGACCGTGATTCGCGAGAACGCAGGCAAGATGCAGCCCGGCGATGTGTTTGTGCTCAACGACCCGTACCACGGTGGCACGCACCTGCCGGACATCACGGTCATCACGCCGGTCTACATCGCCGATGAAGCCACGCCCACGTTCTATGTGGGCAGCCGGGGCCACCACGCGGATGTGGGTGGCACCACGCCCGGATCGATGCCACCGTTCTCCACGCGCATCGAGGAAGAGGGCGTGCAGATCAACAACGTGAAGCTGGTGGAGCGCGGCGTGCTGCGCGAGGCGGCGATGGTTGCGCTGCTGGAAAGCGGCGAATACCCATCACGCAATCCACAGCAGAACATGGCCGATTTACGCGCGCAAATCGCTGCCAACGAAAAAGGCCAGCAGGAGCTGCGCCGCATGGTGGCCGAGTTCGGTCTCGACGTGGTGCAGGCCTACATGCGCCATGTGCAGGACAACGCCGAAGAGTCCGTGCGCCGTGTCATCACACGGCTGAAGGATGGTGCGTTCACCCTGCCGCTCGATAACGGCGCGCAGATCAGCGTGGCGGTGAAGGTGGATGCCGCCAGCCGCAGCGCCACCATCGACTTCACCGGCACCAGCCCGCAGCAGACGAACAACTTCAATGCGCCCACGGCGGTGTGCATGGCGGCGGTGCTGTACGTGTTCCGCACGCTGGTCGATGACGACATTCCGCTGAACGCCGGATGCCTGAAGCCGCTCAACGTCATCATCCCCCCCGGCAGCATGCTCAACCCCAACCCACCGGCCTCGGTGGTGGCGGGCAACGTGGAGACCTCCACCTGCATCACCAACGCGCTGTATGGCGCCTTGGGCCTGATGGCAGCGGGGCAGTGCACCATGAACAACTTCACCTTTGGCAGTACGCGCTACCAGTACTACGAGACCATCTCGGGCGGCAGTGGTGCGGGCGGGGTGTGGGATGCGAATGGGCAGCTGGTGGGTGGGTTTGGCGGCACCAGCGTCGTGCAGTGCCACATGACCAATTCGCGCCTGACGGACCCCGAGGTGCTGGAGTTCCGCTTTCCGGTGCGGCTGGAGGCCTACGAGATCCGCAAGGGATCGGGCGGTGCCGGACAGTACAAGGGTGGCGATGGCGGCATCCGCCGCGTGCGCTTCCTCGAACCGATGACGGCCAGCATCTTGTCCAACGGCCGCCACCATGGCGCATTTGGCATGGCGGGCGGCCAGCCAGGGGCCGTAGGCATCAACAAGGTGGTGCGCAGCGACGGCCGGGTGGAGCTGCTGGACCACATTGGCCAGGCCGAGATGGCACCGGGCGATGTGTTCGAGATTCACACACCCGGTGGCGGTGGGTTTGGCGTTCCAGGGGCGAAGTAAGGGCCAAAAGTGCTGCAGGCGCATGTTTCATATGCGCCTGCAGCTATCAAATCAGGAGTAATTGATCAGGATTATTTGGCTTCTGCGCTGCCATCCACCTTGGGCTGGCTCAGGCTGGGTGGCACATCACGCCCAGCCTGCCGGGCGCGGAACAGCGCCGCGCGCATCAGAAAGATCGACATGATGGGCACCGTGATCGCCACGAACACGGCAATCAGCAGCGCATGCAGCGCCAGGCTGCGGTCGGCCACCGAGAAGTACAGCACCGTGCCGTGCATGATCAGCCAGCAGCCCAGCGTGGCGATGATGGAGGGGGCGTGTACCCGTTCAAAAAACGTGGGCAGCCGCAGCAGCCCGATGGAGCCCAGCAGGGCCAGCGCGGCGCCGGCCAGCACCAGCACGGCCACGATGATTTCCAGCCACAGCGGAAGAACGGCGGCAGCTTCGGTCATTCGATCACCTCGCCGCGCAGCAAAAACTTGGCCATGGCCATGGAGCCGACAAAGCTGAACAGCGCCAGCAGCAGTGCGGCCTCGAAGTAGTTTTTGCTGCCGTAGAGCAGGCCCAGCACCAGCATCACCAGCATGCCGCTCAGGTACATGCAGTCCAGCGCCAGCACGCGGTCTTGCGCGGACGGGCCCTTGAGCAGTCGGATCAACGCACAGCCCATGGCCAGCGCGAGCATGAGCAGGGCGGCCGGCAGGGCCCAGTCCAGCACGGGGGTCATTCAAAAATCTCCATCAAGGGGGCCTCGTAGCGCTGCTTCACGTCAGCGATCATCGTGGCCGGGTCGTCCAGCTCCAGCACGTGCAGCAGCAGCATGCTGCGGTCCAGCGAAATCTCGGCCCACGCGGTGCCGGGCGTGATGCACACGATCATCGCCAGCACGGCCAGTGCGTTGGGGTCCCGCACGTCCAGCGGGATGTGCACAAAACCCGCAGGGTGGCGCCTGCGGCCGGGCGCCAGCAGCAGACGGGCCACGGCCAGGTTGGACCGGGTGGTGTCTGCCACCACCGTGAGCGCCAGGCGCAAGACGGTGCCCGGCTTGCGGATGCGCACGGGCAGGGGGCGCAGCCCGGCGGTGAGCAGCGGGATCGCCAATGCCACCACGGTGCCCAGCAGGAGGTGGCCTGCGCTCAGGCTGCGGTTGAGCAGCAGCCACAAGCCCAGCAGCGCCAGCGAGAGCAGCGGTGCAGGCACCAGGCGCCCCAGCAGATGGGGGCGTGGCGGCGTTGCGGGTACGTGGGTAGCGGTTGAGTGGCGGGGTGAGGTCATGGCTTGTCCCCTGATGGCATGGTTTCAGTCGTTGCCGCAGGCGAAGGCGCGACGGGCGCAGCGGTCATCACCGCGCGCACATAGGTGGCGGGCGCATGCAGGGCATCGGCCGTGGCCTGGGTGTAGCGCATCACCGCCCCAGCCTGCCAAACCAGCGCCACGCAGGCCAGCAGCAGCAGGGCAATGGGCAACCCCTCCAGCACCAGGAGCTGCGGGGATGCCCGGCCTTGGGCCGACCAGAAGTGGCGAATGCCCGCGCGCGTGAGTGCCAGCAGCGCCAGCAGCCCCGAGCCCACCAGCAGCGCCACCAGCAACCAGCCCGCAGCGCCCAGGCGAATGCCCTGGGCCGCGCCCAGCCCCAGCGGGTTGAGCAGTGCATGGACCATGGCGAACTTGCCCACAAAACCGGGCAGGGGCGGCAGGCCCGCAATGACCAGCGTGCAGGCCACGAACGCCAGGCCCAGAAAGGCCGCGGCGGCGGGGATGACCTGACCGATCAGCGCCTGCTCCCTGTCGTCCAGATTCATGCCCTCGGTGGGTACCAGGTCGGCCGACAGGAAGGGCGCGTCGTCGGTCTGCTCATGCGGCGCGAGGTTGGCGCCGTCGTTGCGCCAGCGGTCGATCAGGTCAGTGAGCAGGAACAACACGCTCACGGCCAGCGTAGAGCTGAGCAGGTAGTACAGCAACCCGCTCGTGAGCAGGTTCTGCCCGAAGCCCACGGCGGCCAGCAGCGTGCCCGACGACAGCACGGCGCTGAACCCGGCCAGATGCCCCAGGCGCTGCGATCCCAGCATGCCAATGGCACCAAACGCCATGGTCAGCATGCCGCCTCCAATGAGCCACTGGCCGCCGAACAGCGCGGATTCACCCGCCTCGGCGCCGAACAGCAGTGTCCACAGCCGCAGCACGCTGTACACGCCCACCTTGGTCATCAGCGCAAACAGCGCACCCACGGGCGCGGTGGCCGCGCTGTAGGCGGGTACCAGCCAGAAGTTGAGCGGCCACACGGCGGCCTTGATGAGGAACGCGACCGCCAGAATGGCGGCGGCTGCGTGCAGCAGCCCCCGGTCTGCCACGGCCACACCCGCAATGCTCTGCGCCAGGTCGGCCATGTTGAGCGTGCCGGTGATGCCGTACAGCATCGACACACCGATGAGGAACAGCGACGAGGCGGCGAGGTTGATGGCGATGTAGTGCAGCCCCGCCGACACGCGCGGGCGGCCCGAGCCGTGCAGCAGCAGCCCGTAGGAGGCCGCCAGCATGATCTCGAAGAACACGAACAGGTTGAACAGGTCGGCCGTGAGAAACGCGCCCGCCAACCCCATGAGCTGAAACTGGAACAGCGGGTGAAAGTGCACACCCGCCCGGTGCCAGCGCGCGGCTGAGAACAGCACCGTGGCCAGCGCCACCGTGCTGGTCAGCACCAGCATCATGGCCGACAGACGGTCGATGACCAGCACGATGCCGAACGGCGCCGGCCAGTTGCCCGGCAGGTACACGCCCAGGCTGGTCTGCACGCTGGGCTCCTTGGCCTGCACCAGCAGCAGCACGGCCACCACCAGGCCCATCAGGGTCGATGTGATGTTGAGCGTGACCTTGGTGCGCTGGCGCTCTTCGCGCAGCAACAGCATGAGCCCGGCCGTGAGCAGGGGTAGCGCGATGGGGGCGAGGATCAGGTGCGGCATCAGCCGCTCCAGTAGGAGGTGCACGGATGTCATGTCAGGACTCCATGGCGCTGCGCATGAAAAGGGCGCGCCTCAGGCCCGGGCAGCCGAGCCAGGGCCGCCCCGCCGCGAGGGCTGCGTCCCCCTGCCCGCAGCGCACAGCGCTGCAAGAGCGGGGGGAAGCGGCGAAGCCGCTCAGGGGGGTGTTTTTCATCATGGCATTTCCTGCGCATCCTTGGCGCGCGTGCCGTCCACATGGTCGGTGCCGGCCATGCCGCGCGATGCCAGGAGCACCACGAGGAAGAGGGCGGTCATAGCAAAGCCGATCACGATGGCCGTGAGGGTGAGCGCCTGGGGCATGGGGTCGGCATAGTGGGCCAAGTCTTGCGGCACCCCGGGCTGCAGCACGGGCTCCTTGTCAATCGCGAGGCCCAGGCGGCCCATGCTGAAGATGAACAGGTTGACGGCATACGACAGCAGCGACAGGCCCATGATGACCTGGAAGGTACGCGGCCGCAGCAGCAGCCACACGCCGGAGCCGGTGAGCACACCGATGGCCAGGGCCAGTATCAGTTCCATGGACCTTCTCCCGGTGTGGCGGCGGCCTGGGCTTCTTCGGCCGCGCGTGCGTTGTTGTAGCGGTGGCTGCGCACCGACTGGTGTGCAATGCCGGTGAGGATGAGCATGGTGGAGCCCACCACCAGGGTGAACACGCCAATGTCGAAGAACAGTGCGCTGGCCACATTGATCTCACCCACCACAGGCAGCGAAAAGTGCGCCGTGTGGCTGGTCAGGAACGGATAGCCCCAGGCCAGCGCGCCCAGGCCGGTGGCCAAGGCCGCCAGAAGGCCCACACCGATCCAGCGCCTTGGGTACAGCGGCAGATGGGCCTCGACCCAGGACGTGCCCGAGACGATGTACTGCAGCAGCAGCGCTACCGAGAACACCAGCCCCGCCACAAAGCCGCCGCCGGGCTCGTTGTGCCCGCGCATGAACAGGTACACCGCGACCAGCGTGGCAAAGGGCAGCATCAACCGCACCAGCACGGCGGGCACCATGAGGTAGCCCACGGCGGTGTCGGCCGTCTGGCTGGGGTTGGCCAGGTCGGTATCCACGTCGGGGGGCAGCGCTCGCTGTTGGGGCGGCAGGTCCATCACCTCGCGTGCGGGCCGGAAGCGCCGCAGCAGCGCGTACACCGTGAGCGCCACGATGCCCAGCACCACGATCTCGCCAAAGGTGTCAAAGCCCCGGAAGTCCACCAGCATCACGTTGACTACGTTGGTGCCGCCGCCGCCGGTGAGTGCGTGCTCCAGGAAGAAGGTCGAGGTGCTGTCCGGGAACGGACGGCTCATCATCGCGAACGACAGCAGGGCCATGCCGCCGCCTGTGCTCAGCGCCAGCGCCAGGTCGCGCCAGCGGCGCAGCTGGGTGCGGCGTTCTTCAGCCAGCGTGGGCACACGCAGGCTTTCGTCGCGCCGGGGTAGCCAGCGCAGGCCCAGCAGGATGAGGATGGTGGTCACCACCTCCACCACGATCTGCGTGAGTGCGAGGTCGGGCGCCGAGAACCACAGGAAGGTCAGACACACGCACAGCCCGGAGCCACCGAGCAGCGTCAGGGCGGCCAGCCGGTGGTATTTGGCCTGCCATGCTGCCGCCACGGCGCACACCGCGCCCAGCAGCCACAGCAGCGCAAAGGCAGGCGACAGCGGCAGCTGCACCCGGTCGCCAATGGGCAGGCCCCGCGCCCACAGGGGCAGGGTGCCCGCCACCAGCGCAGCGCACACCAGCCACAGCATTTGCCACTGCAGGCGACCGGTGCCCAGCAGGCGGCGGCCGTTGCGGCCCATCAGGCTGAGCAGGGCCAACGTGGCTTCAAAGGCCCGCTGGCCGCTGATGCGGCGCATGACCGGGGGTGCATCGATGGCGCCCTTTTCGCGTTGCCAGCGCAGCAGTGCGTAGAGCGCAATGCCCCCGCCCAAAGCGACCAGGCTCATCACAAACGGGGTGTTGAACCCATGCCAGACCGCCAGGCTGTAGGTGGGTAGCTCGCCGCCCACCACGGGCCGCGCGGCAGCGGCCAAGTAGGCCCCCACCGACCACGCGGGCAGCGTGCCCACCACGAGGCAGGCCAGCACCAGCAGTTCGACGGGAACGCGCATCCAATGTGGGGGCTCGTGGGGCGGGCGTGGCAGGTCGGTGGCGGGCGGGCCAAAGAACACATCCACCGTGAAGCGCAGCGAGTAGGCCACGCTGAACATGCCGGCCACCGTGGCGGCGATGGGCAGCAGCCATTCGAGCAACGGCGTGGTGTTCACGTACACCGTCTCGGCAAAGAACATTTCCTTGGACAGGAAGCCGTTGAGCAGCGGCACGCCCGCCATGGCCGCGCTGGCCACCATGGCCAGGGTGGCGGTGATCGGCATCATGGTGCGCAGACCCGACAGGCGCCGTATGTCGCGCGTGCCGCTTTCATGGTCCACGATGCCCACGGCCATGAACAGCGAGGCCTTAAAGGTCGCGTGGTTCATGATGTGGAACACAGCGGCCACGGCCGCCAGCGGGCTGTTCAGGCCCAGCAGCAGGGTGATGAGACCCAGGTGCGAGATGGTCGAGTACGCCAGCAGCCCCTTGAGGTCGTTCTGGAACATGGCGGCGTAGCCGCCCACCAGCAACGTGCACAGCCCCGCACCGCCCACCAGCCAGAACCACTGCTCGGTGCCTGCGAGCGCCGGCCACAGGCGCGCCAGCAGAAACACGCCGGCCTTCACCATGGTGGCCGAGTGCAGGTAGGCCGACACGGGTGTGGGCGCTGCCATGGCGTTGGGCAGCCAGAAGTGGAACGGGAACTGCGCGCTTTTGGTCAGCGCGCCCAGCAGAATCAGGACAAGCGCGGTGGTGTAGAGCGGGTGGTTCTGGATGAGCTGCCCCGCAACCAGCACATGGTCGAGGTCGTAGCTGCCGACGATGTGGCCCAGCACCAGCATGCCCGCCAGCATGGCCAGTCCGCCCGTGCCTGTCACCGTCAGCGCCATGCGCGCACCACGCCGCGCGTCCTTGCGGTGGTGCCAGTAGCCGATCAGCAGGAAGGAGAACAGGCTGGTCAGCTCCCAGAAAAACGCGATCTGGATGATGTTGCCCGACAGCACTACGCCCGCCATCGCGCCCATGAACGCCAGGAAGAACGAGAAGAAGCGCGGCACCGGGTCTGCGGGCGACATGTAGTAGCGCGCGTACAGCACCACCAAGCTGCCCACGCCCAGCACCAGCATGCAGAACATCCACGCAAAGCCATCCATCCGGATGACGAGGTTCAGGCCCAGTGCGGGCAGCCAGGCCAGTTCTTGCCGGATCACGCCGCCGTCTGCAATCTCTGGAAAGTACAGCGCCGCCTGGGCTGTGCAGAACAAGGCGATAAGGCCCGCCAGGGTGGACTCGGTATTGCGGGCGTTGGACGGCAGAACCGCTGCCAGCAGGCTGCCGATGAAGGGGAGAAGGATGAGCGTGATCAGGGGCATGCGCAAACGATTCTAGGGCGTGTCCCCCTTCAATTCCCCCACGCGCTGGCGGTGCAATGCGGATGGAAGCCCGACAAAGCAGACGCCGCATTGCGCAGCCAGCCCGAAGGGAAAGCCAGCCAGGCCGCACACTGCGTCGTTGCCCTTCGCTTGTGTAGCCAAGCTACACG
Organism: Acidovorax sp. 107; assembly: GCF_003058055.1. NCBI lineage: Bacteria > Pseudomonadati > Pseudomonadota > Betaproteobacteria > Burkholderiales > Comamonadaceae > Acidovorax > Acidovorax sp. 107. The sequence goes on from NZ_QBTZ01000001.1 coordinate 1,417,384, forward strand.
GCGCTCAGGGCGCCTAGCACTGCACGGCCTGGATGGCTTTCGCGTGGGGGAATTGAAGGGGGACACGCCCTGGGGCAGCCCCTAAAAACCCTGCCCGACCCACGCTGTTGGGTAGCCATGCTGCAAAAAACAAGCCCGCTGCAGCGGGCTTGCTGCTTGTGAAGCGTGCTTAGTTTTTGCTAGCGCTGCTTGCTGGGGCTGGAGTAGCCGGTGCTGCCTTTGCAGTCGCAGGGGTGGCTGGTGCGACCGGTGTGACTGGCGTAGCCGGCTCCTTGTCAGCGCCGGCCTGGGTTCGGCGGTCTGCTGTCTGGGTATTGCCGTGCTTCTTGTTGTTTTTCTTGGCTTCAGCCTTGGCGGCTGCCGCCGCGCTGTACTTCTTGCCGTTGACCGTCAGGCCCTCTTTGGAGAAGTTGACGGCACTCTTGTTGCCCACGCCGCCCACACGGCCAATGAAGTCGGCCCAGTCCTTGAAGGGTGCGCTTTGGCGCTCTTGCAGGATGCGGCCCGACAGGCCGGGGCCAATGCCCTTGATGCCGTCGAGTTCGGCCTCGGTGGCGGTGTTCACGTCCACGGCGGCCCAGGCGGCGGAGGCAAGCAGCGTGGCAACAAGCAGGGTCAGCAGTTTCTTCAGCATGGCAAGGGTCCTACGGCGTAGCGGGGGAGGGCCGGGGTCAGAGTTCTTCGACCCGGCGCGCGGGGTAGCTGTCCCAGGTCTGACAGCCGGGACATTGCCAGAAATGCTGACGGGCTTCAAAGCCGCAGGCCGCGCAGCGGTAGCGGGTGAGGGGTTTGACGGCATGGTCCAGTGCACGTTGGACCTGGGGGTGGAATTCTTCGTGTTCCAGCTTTTCGGTGGCCAGCCATTTGGCGGCGGCGACCAGAGAGCGTTCCTTGTCCAGGTGCTCCACATAGCGTTGGCGGGCGGATGGGTGGGTGGCCTCGTCGGCGGCCTCCATGGCCACAATGCTTTCCAGCACGTCCAGCGAAGGCGCTTGTGCATAGTGGGCCTGCAGCAGGGCGTGCACTTCCTGCGTGCGGCCAGTGGCCGTTCCGGCCTCAACCATCAGCGGGGCCGCCAAGGGCAGTGCAGCGGGGTTGCGCTCGCCCAGCGTCTTCAGGGTGGACAGCACCGCCGCGGGCTGGCCCATGAGGCGTTGCAGGCGCGCCAGTTCAATGCGCGCACGCGCCGCCTCGGGGGCAGCCACCACAGCCTGCTCCAGCAGGGCCTGGGCGCCGGGCAAGTCGCCTTGCGCGCTCAGCGCCAGGGCCTGCTCGCACAGGTAGTGGGCCTGGCGGGTGCTGAAGTCGCCCTGGTCGGCGTCGTGCATCTTGCGGGCGATGCTGGCGGCATGGGGCCAGTCGCGCGAGCGTTCGTAGATGGCCAGCAGCGCCAGGCGGGCCTGGGCCTCGAACGGGGTGCCCTCCAGGCGCTGCAACGCGTCTTCGGCGCGGTCCAGCAGCCCGGCCTTCAGAAAGTCGAGCGCCAGTGCATGCTGGGCGCGCTCGCGGTCGGTGCGGGAGAGGTCGCCGCGCGAGAGCAGATGTTCGTGAACACGCACGGCGCGGTCGTACTCGCCCCGGCGGCGAAACAGATTGCCCAGGGCGAAGTGCAGCTCGGACGTATCCGGGTCGTTCTGCACGGCCTCGATGAAGGCGTCGATCGCCTGGTCCTGCTGCTCGTTGAGCAGGAAGTTCAGGCCCTTGAAGTACGCCTTGGGCGCCCGCCGGTTCTCTGCGCGCAGCTGGCGCAGGTCAAAGCGCGATGCGAGCCAGCCCAGCACAAAGGCCAGAGGCAGGCCCAGCAGTATCCAGCTCAGGTCAAATTCCATGGATTGAAGGCAGGTCAGGAGGTGGTGGAGGCGCGGCGGGTGTGGCGCTGGTGGCGGGCGCTACAGGGGTGGGGGCAATGACCGCGGCCTGGGCGCGGCGTGCAGCGGTGCGGTGCCGCCACCAGCGCGGCACCATGCCCAGGGCCCCAACGACCAGACCTGCGGCAAAGGCGGTCAGCACCACCAGCACCAGCGGCGCGCGCCATTGCGTGCCAAAGAAGAAATGCACGGTCGCGTCCTGCTGGTTGTTCAGCGCGAAGGCGAATAGCGTAAAAAAAATGGCTGCCTTGAGCAGCCACAGGAGGTATTTCATCGGTCTCCCCAGTGGTGGGGCGATTCTAAGAGCTTGGCGCTGCGGCCCCGTGTGGAGGTGCAGTCAGACCAGCACAGGCCAAAAACGCCGCAGGCGCATACAACTCATGCGCCTATTGCTATCAATTCGATATCAAGTACCCGTGGTGCCTGTGGCAGGCTGGGTGTTTTCTTCCATTTCGGCTGTGCGTTTGTCCACGGCTTCGCGCAGGGCCTTGCCCGGCTTGAAATGGGGAACGCGCTTTTCGGGGATGGCCACGGCCTCGCCGCTGCGCGGATTACGGCCCATGCGGGGAGGGCGATGGTTCACCGAGAAACTGCCAAAGCCCCGGATCTCGCTGCGGTGCCCGCGCACCAGGGCCTCGCCCACAGCGTCCAGAATGGTCTTGACCGCGTATTCGGCATCGCGGTGGGTGAGCTGGCTGAAGCGGGCGGCCAGTTCTTCGACGAGGTCTGAGCGGGTCATGGAATCTTGGGACATAGGCAAGTCTTGGCTGAAAAAAGAGCGGGCGCCGAGGCGCCCGCTGTCTGACCGTCCAAGAGGCCTCTGCATGAATCTTCGCGTGGGTCGATTCGCGCGGAGGCTCCCTGGTGGGTCAGCGCTTTACTTTTCCGAGTTGTCCAGCTTGGCGCGCAGCAGGGCGCCCAGGCTGGTCGTGCCGGCGCTTTCGCGGCTCGATTGCTGGCTCAGGTTGGCCATGGCGCCTTGTTCGTCAGCCATGTCCTTCTGCTTGATCGACAGCTGGATGTTGCGGGTCTTGCGATCCACGTTCACCACCACGGCCGTGACTTCGTCGCCTTCCTTCAGCACATTGCGGGCATCTTCCACGCGGTCGCGGGAGATTTCCGAAGCGCGCAGGTAGCCCACGATGTCTTCGCCGAGGTCGATTTCAGCGCCACGGGCGTCCACGGTCTTGACCTTGCCGGTCACCGTCTGGCCCTTATCGTTCACGGTCACGAAGGTCGTGAATGGGTCGCCGTCGAGCTGCTTGATGCCCAGCGAGATGCGTTCGCGGTCCACGTCCACGGCCAGCACGATGGCTTCCACTTCCTGGCCCTTCTTGTAGTTGCGAACAGCGGCTTCGCCGGGTTCGTTCCACGACAGGTCAGACAGGTGCACCAGGCCGTCGATGCCGGCAGCCAGGCCCACGAACACGCCGAAGTCGGTGATCGACTTGATCGGACCCTTCACGCGGTCGCCGCGCTTCGTGTCCTGTGCGAATTCTTGCCATGGGTTGGCCTTGCACTGCTTCATGCCCAGGCTGATGCGGCGCTTGTCTTCGTCGATTTCCAGAACCATGACTTCGACTTCGTCGCCCAGCGAAACCAGCTTGGCGGGAGCGATGTTCTTGTTGGTCCAGTCCATTTCGGAGACGTGCACCAAGCCTTCGATGCCGGGTTCGAGTTCGACGAACGCGCCGTAGTCGGCGATGTTCGTGATCTTGCCGAACAGGCGCGTGCCTTGTGGGTAGCGGCGGTTCACACCCATCCATGGGTCGTCGCCCATTTGCTTCAGACCCAGCGAGACACGGTTCTTCTCGGTGTCGAACTTCAGGATCTTGGCCGTGATTTCCTGGCCAGCGGTCACCACTTCGGAGGGGTGACGCACGCGGCGCCATGCCATGTCGGTGATGTGCAGCAGGCCGTCGATGCCGCCCAGGTCCACGAACGCACCGTATTCGGTGATGTTCTTGACCACGCCCTGAACGATGGAGCCTTCCTTCAGGGTTTCCATCAGCTTGGCGCGCTCTTCGCCCATGGAGGCTTCCACCACAGCGCGGCGGCTCAGCACCACGTTGTTGCGCTTGCGGTCCAGCTTGATGACCTTGAATTCCATGGTCTTGTTTTCGTACGGCGTCAGATCCTTGATCGGACGGGTATCGATCAGCGAACCGGGCAGGAATGCGCGGATGCCGTTGACCAGAACGGTCAGACCGCCCTTGACCTTGCCGCTGGTCGTGCCAGTGACGAATTCGCCGGATTCCAGGGCCTTTTCCAGGCTCATCCAGGAAGCCAGACGCTTGGCGGTGTCGCGCGACAGGATGGTGTCGCCGTAGCCGTTTTCGATGGAGCCAATGGCCACCGACACGAAGTCACCCACTTGGACTTCGACTTCGCCCTTGTCGTTCTTGAACTCTTCCAGCGGCACGTAGGCTTCGGACTTGAGGCCAGCGTTCACGACCACGAAGTTGTGCTCGACGCGCACGACTTCAGCGGTGATGACTTCGCCTGGTCGCATTTCCGTGCGCTGCAAGGATTCTTCAAAAAGGGCGGCAAAAGATTCGGACATGTGTTTCCTTGCCACAAACAGGATTCCGGTAGCACCATTGCTACCGTTTTTATAGCTGCTTGCGGTGGTTTTTTGCGGCAGAGCCGCGGGTTAGGTTATCGATCCACACAACCTGTGCGCTGACGCGCGAGAGGGGTTGCGTGGGCCTGTGGCAAGGCCTTTCGGCACTGCCTGGAGCCCGAGGGCTCCACATTGTCAGCGCTGCGCAGAAGCTGCGAAGGGCTGACGCTCCTGCCACCAGGCCAATACCTGTTCGACGGCTTGTTCAATCGTCAAATCGGAGTTGTCCAGGACCAGAGCGTCCTGCGCGGGCTTGAGAGGCGCAACGCTGCGGGAACTGTCCCGGGCGTCGCGCGCTTCCAGATCCGCACGAAGGTCTTCGATACTAGCCGAAAAACCCTTAGAAATCAACTGCTTATAACGGCGCTCCGCGCGGCAGGCGGCGCTGGCCGTGAGATACACCTTCAAGGGGGCCTCGGGGAAGATCACGGTGCCCATGTCGCGCCCGTCGGCCACCAGTCCCGGCAGGCGCTGGAAACTGTGTTGGAGGTCCACCAGCGCTGTGCGCACGGCCGGCAGGGCGGACACGCGGGACGCGTTCATGCCGGCTTCTTCGGTGCGGATGGCCTCGGTCACGTCGTCGCTGCCCAGCCACACCTTGCCGCCTTCAAAGCGCACGGGCAGGGTCTGGGCCAGGGTGGCGATACGGGCTTCGTGGTCAGCATCGATGGCGAGACCCGCCCGCAGAGCGGCCAGGGCGGTGATGCGGTACATCGCGCCTGAGTCGAGGAAGCGATAGCCCAGCCGCTGCGCCACCGCCGCGGCCACCGTGCCCTTGCCCGAGGCCGTGGGGCCGTCGATGCAGATCACCGGGATGTGGGCGGTCTCGACCTGGGCGACCGAGAACAGGGCCTCGAAGTAGTCCGGGAAGGTCTTGGCCACGCACTTGGGGTCTTCGATGCGCACCGGCAGACGCGCCGGGTTGAACGCGGCCAGCGAGAAGCACATGGCCACGCGGTGGTCGTCGTAGGTGTGGATGCTGGCGGCCTTCCAGTCAGCGGGTTGGGCCGGGGGCGTCACCCGGATGTAGTCCGCACCTTCCTCTACCGTGGCGCCGAGCTTGCGCAGCTCGGTGGCCATGGCGGCGATGCGGTCGGTTTCCTTCACGCGCCAGCTGGCGATGTTGGTCAGCGTGGTGATGCCTTGGGCATACAGCGCCATCACCGCCAGCGTCATGGCGGCGTCGGGGATGTGGTTGCAGTCCAGATCAATGGCCTTCAGGGGCCAGGCACCGCGTTCGATCTGCAGCCAGTTGGGGCCACCCGTGACCACAGCACCCATGGCGCGTGCGGCCTCGACAAAGCGGATGTCGCCCTGGATCGAATCCAGGCCCACGCCCTGAATCTTGATGCCTTTTTGGCTGCTAGTGCTAGAAGTAATTGCGCCAAGCGCTATGAAATAGCTAGCAGATGAGGCGTCTGCCTCCACATGGATGCTGCCGGGCGACTGGTAGCGGCTGCCTACCGGGATGGTGAAACGCTGCCAGTTCTGGTGCTCGACCACGATGCCAAAGCGCGCCAGCAGTTGCAGCGTGATGGCGATGTAGGGTTTGGAGATCAGCTCGCCCACCACCTCGATCACAATGGCCTGCGTGCCCGCCGCCAGCGGCAGTGCCATGAGCAGGGCAGTGAGGAACTGGCTAGACACATCGCCGCGCACGCGGATGGGCTCTGCCAGCGCCAGCGGGGGTACGCCCTGGGCATGGGCGATCTTGAGCGGTGGGTAGCCGTCGTTGCCCAGGTAGTCGATCTGGCAGCCCAACTGGCGCAGGGCATCGATGAGGTCGCCAATGGGGCGCTCGTGCATGCGCGGCACGCCAGATAGCTCGAACTCGCCGCCCAGCAGCGCCAGCGCCGCCGTGAGTGGGCGCATGGCCGTGCCCGCATTGCCCAAGAACAGCTTGGCGGGAGATTGGGGCAGGCGGCCACCCAGGCCGGTGATGTGCACGGTGCTGCCCGCTTCATCCACTGTGCACCCGATCTGGCGCAGGGCGTCCAGCATCACGCGCGTATCGTCGGACGCCAGCAGGTCGTGCACGGTGGTGGTGCCGTTGCTCAGCGCGGCCAGCAGCAGCACACGGTTGGAGATGCTCTTGGAGCCCGGCAGGTGGACTTCGCCTGCAGCGGCTTGCAAAGGGGGGAGATCGAGGAATGTGGTGCTGTACATCAGTGTCTTTCGTCCATTGGTGCAAGCGCCCGTCATTACTGGCGCAGGCCCATCCCAGTGCACCCGTGGAACTGGCTTTGCCAGGTCACCGGGTGCGTCCCCCTTGGGGGAAGGCGCCGCAGGCGACTCAGGGGGTTATTTTCTCTTCGCGCCCATGCGCCAATGCGCCCGGGTTTCGCTGGCCAAAGTCAGCATGTCTTCGAGCGCCTGGGCATTGCCTTTTTCCATGGCCTGCTCGATGTTGCGCAGGGCCTGCTGGAACAGCTTGGACTGGGCAATCAGCTCGTCACGGTTGGACAGCAGGATGTCGCGCCACACCTTGGGGTCGCTGGCGGCAATGCGGGTGAAGTCGCGGAATCCGGGGCCTGCGAGGGACAGGAAGTCGTCACCGTGCGTCTGGCCCGTGATGCTGTTCATCATTGCGAACGCCAGCAAATGGGGCAGGTGGCTGACGGCGGCAAAAGCCGCGTCGTGCGACTCGGGCGACATGCTGGTCACGCGGCAGCCCAGTGCAGTCCAGATCTTTTCAGCGTCCTGCAACTGGGCGGTGAGTGTGCGTTCGGTGGGCGTCAGGATCACCTGGCGCCCGCTGTACAGATCGGCTTCGGCATGTTCCACGCCCGACACTTCGCGCCCTGTGATGGGGTGTGCTGGCACGAAGGAGCCCACCTGGTCACGCAGCGAGCGCTGCGCTGCCTGGACCACGTCGGACTTGGTGGAGCCCACGTCCATGATGAGCATGCGGGGGGTGACCAGGTGTTTGATGGCCTTGAGGGTGGCTTCGGTGGCCGCTACCGGCACAGCCACCAGTACAACGTCGGCGCCTGCCACCGCCAGCAGAGCGGAGGGCGCCTCGACGTCGATCACGCCCAACTGGCGCGCACGGTCGGTGGTGGAGGGCGACTTGCTGTAGCCCACCACGCGTTTGACCAACCCGGCCTTCTTCATGGCAAGGGCGAATGAGCCTCCCATGAGCCCGCAGCCGATCAGTCCCAATTGTTCGAACATGGCGACGGCTCCTTATGCCGAGACGGGGTAGGTCCCCAGGACCTTGTAGAACGCGCACAGGCTGCGCAGCTCTTCAAGGGCCCGCGCGACGTGGGGCTGGGCGGGGTGGCCGTCGAGGTCGATGTAGAAGTAATACTCCCACTGGCCCGTACGCGCGGGGCGCGATTCAAAGCGCGTCATGGACACGCCGTGCGTCTTGAGCGGCACTAGCAGGTCGTGCACTGCGCCAGGCTGGTTGGGCACCGACACCACCAGGCTGGTGCAATCCTTGCCCGAAGGGGGTGGCGTCTGCAGTGTGTGCGGCAGGCAGATGATCGCGAAACGCGTGCGGTTGTACGCGTCGTCCTGAATGGCATGGGAGACGATGTGCAGGCCGAACTGGGTGGCTGCACGCTCGCTGGAGAGGGCCGCCCAGGCGGGGTTGGTGGTGGCCAGGCGCGCGCCTTCGGCATTGCTCGACACCGGGCGGCGCTCGGCGTGCGGCAGGTGCTTGGACAACCAGGCCTGGCACTGGGCCAGGGCTTGCGGGTGCGCAAGCACCACCTCGATGCCGTCCAGCGAATTGCTGGTGCGCAGCAGGTTGTGGCGTACCAGCAGGCTGACTTCGCCCACCACGTGCGTGGGGGTGTGCAGGAACAGGTCGAGCGAGCGCGTGACCACGCCTTCGGTGGAGTTCTCCACGCCCACCACGCCGTATTGCGCGCTGCCCGCCGCCGTGGCGTGGAACACCTCGTCGAAATTGGCGCAGTACATGAGGTCAGCCGCACCGCCGAAGAATTCGATGGCGGCCTGTTCGCAGAATGTGCCCTCGGGACCGAGCACGGCCACGCGCTGCGGCGATTCGAGGGCGAGGCAGGCCGACATGATCTCGCGCCAGATGGCGGCCACATGCGGGCCCTTGAGCGGGCCGGGGTTGGCGTTGGTGATTTTGTCGATGACCTGGGCCACGCGGTCGGGGCGGAAGAAGGGCGTGCCCTCACGCTTCTTGACCTCACCCACCTGCTCGGCCACCAACGCTCTCTGGTTCAGCAGCGTGAGCAGTTGCTGGTCGATGCTGTCGATCTGCACGCGCAGGCTGGCGAGGTCGGGTGAGGCTTGCGGATTGTTCATGGACGGTGGGGTCGCGGTGCGTGCTCTGGGAGCCGTTTTCTGTTGTTGTCGTGTCGAATGCGCGCTCAGGCGTGCTTTTGCTCAAATTCTCGCATGTAGTCCACGAGCGCCTGCACACCCGCCAGTGGCATGGCGTTGTAGATGCTGGCTCGCATGCCGCCCACAGACTTGTGGCCCTTGAGTTGCAGCAGCCCGCGCTCCTTGGCCCCGGCCAGGAAGGCATCGTTACGGCTTTCGTCACGCAAGAAGAACGGGATGTTCATGCGCGAGCGGCAGTTGGCCGCCACTTTGTTCACATACAGCTGCGATTGGTCGATGGCGTTGTAGAGCAGCGTGGCCTTGGCAATGTTGCGCTGCTCCATCGCGGCCACGCCGCTCAAGCCGCCTTCCGTCTGGCGCTTGAGCCACTGGAAGGTCAGCCCGGCGATGTAGATACCCCAGGTGGGCGGCGTGTTGTACATGGACTGGTTGTCGGCCACGATTTTGTAGTCGAAGGCGCTGGGGCAGGCGGGCAGGGCGTGGCCCAGCAGGTCTTCGCGCACGATCACCAGCGTGAGGCCAGCGGGTCCCAGGTTCTTTTGCGCGCCGCCAAAAGCCAGGCCCACGCGGCTCCAGTCCACGGGCCGCGACGCCACATGCGACGAGAAATCGATCACCAGCGGCGCATCGCTGCCCAGCGCCTTGAGGTCGGGCAACTGGTGGAACTCGGTGCCGTTGATGGTTTCGTTGCTGCACAGGTGCAGGTAGCTCGCGCCCCGGCTGACCGTCCAGGCGGCCGGGTCGGGCACGGTGGTGAAGCCCGTGTCTTCGGTGGTGGCGACGATGTTGACTTCTGAAGCGTACTTGCGCGCTTCCTTTTGTGACTTCTGGCTCCAACTGCCCGTCACCACAAAATCGACCACCCCTGCACGCGACAGATTGAGTGGAACGATGGCGTTCTCGGCCAGGCCTCCGCCTTGCATGAAGAGGATTTTGAAATGTGAAGGTACGGCCAGCAGCTCGCGCAGGTCGGCTTCTGCCCTCTCGTAGATGGACAGAAACTCCTTGCCGCGATGGCTCATCTCCATCACGCCCATGCCACTGCCGTGCCAGTCCAGCATCTCGGAGGCGGCTTGTTGCAGGACTGCGGAGGGGATGGCGGCGGGGCCAGCGGAGAAGTTGTAAGGGCGTGTCATGTTCAAGGCTAAAAATGCATCAGGCGCTTATTCAATAAGCGCCTGATGCTCCGCTTTTGATAGCGTTTTCGGGGCGTCTTCACGCCCCGCGGTGGTCAGGCGTCGGGGGCTTCAGGTGCGGAGGAGTCACCACTGTCAGCACCTCCTTCGCCATCGGTCTCTGCATCCGTCATATTGGCGTCGTTCTCAACAATGCGCTGCAAGCCGCTGAGCTTGGAGCCCTCGTCCAGCGCGATCAGCGTCACGCCCTGCGTGGCGCGGCCCAGCTCGCGAATCTCGCTCACGCGGGTGCGCACCAGCACACCCTTGTCGGTGATCAGCATGATCTCGTCGTCCGCGTGCACCAGCGTGGCGGCCACGACCTTGCCGTTGCGCTCGCTTTGCTGGATGGCGATCATGCCCTTCGTACCACGGCCGTGGCGGGTGTATTCGACGATGCTGGTGCGCTTGCCGTAGCCATTTTCGGTGGCGGTGAGCACGCTCTGCGTCTCGTCCTCGGCGACCAGCATGGCGATCACGCTCTGGCCGTCTTCCAGCATCATGCCGCGCACACCGCGCGCTGCACGGCCCAGGGGGCGCACGTCGTTTTCGTCGAAGCGCACGGCCTTGCCGCCGTCACTGAACAGCATCACGTCGTGCTTGCCATCGGTGAGGGCTGCGCCGATCAGGTAGTCGCCGTCATCCAGGTTGACGGCAATGATGCCGCCCTTGCGCGGATTGCTGAATTCGTCCAGCGCTGTCTTTTTGACGGTGCCCATGCTAGTGGCCATGAACACGAAGCGGTCGGCCGGGAAGCTGCGCATGTCGCCGGTGAGCGGCAGCACGACGTTGATCTTCTCGCCGTCCTGCAGCGGGAACATGTTGACGATGGGGCGACCGCGCGAGCCGCGCGAGCCTGCGGGCACTTCCCACACCTTGAGCCAGTACAGGCGGCCGCGGTTGGAGAAGCACAGGATGTAGTCGTGCGTGTTCGCGATGAAGAGCTGGTCGATCCAGTCGTCTTCCTTGGTCGCCGTGGCCTGCTTGCCGCGGCCGCCGCGCTTCTGGGCGCGGTACTCGGACAGGGGCTGGCTCTTGATGTAGCCGGTGTGCGACAGCGTCACCACCATGTCGGTGGGCGTGATCAGGTCTTCGGTGGAAAGATCCTGCGCACTGTATTCAACGATCGAGCGGCGCGCACCCAGCTTGTGCTGGCCGAATTCCTGTTTGATGGACGTGAGTTCGTCGCCGATGATGACCGACACGCGCTCGGGCTTGGCCAGGATGTCCAGCAGGTCTTCGATGACCGCCATGACTTCCTTGTACTCGGCCACGATCTTGTCCTGCTCCAAGCCTGTGAGGCGCTGCAGGCGCATTTGCAGGATTTCCTGGGCCTGCGTTTCCGACAGGCGGTACAGGCCGTCCTGGCCCATGCCGAATTCCTTTTCGAGGCCGTCGGGGCGGTAGTCGTCGGCATTGATCACACCACCGTCGGCGCGCGTGCGGGTGAGCATCTCGCGCACCAGCTTGCTGTCCCAGGGGCGGGCCATCAGTTCGGCCTTGGCGACGGGCGGTGTGGGTGCATTGCGAATGATGGCAATGAAGTCATCGATGTTGGCCAGGGCCACGGCCAGGCCTTCCAGCACATGGCCACGGTCGCGTGCCTTGCACAGCTCGAACACCGTGCGGCGGGTGACCACTTCGCGGCGGTGCTGCAAGAAGACGCTGATCAGGTCCTTCAGGTTGCACAGGCGGGGCTGGCCGTCGATCAGCGCCACCATGTTCATGCCGAACGTGTCCTGCAGCTGCGTCTGCTTGTACAGGTTGTTCAGCACCACCTCGGGCACTTCACCGCGCTTGAGTTCGATCACCAGGCGCATGCCCGACTTGTCGGACTCGTCCTGGATGTGGCTGATGCCTTCGATCTTCTTTTCGTGCACCAGCTCGGCCATGCGCTCCTGCAGCGTCTTCTTGTTGACCTGGTAGGGCAGCTCGTCCACGATGATCGCCTGGCGCTGACCGCGATCAATGTCCTCGAAGTGGCACTTGGCACGCATCACCACCTTGCCGCGCCCGGTGCGGTAGCCATCCTTCACACCGTTGATGCCGTAGATGATGCCGGCCGTTGGGAAGTCGGGGGCCGGGATGATTTCCATCAGCTCGTCGATGGTCGTCTCGGGGTTGCGCAGCATGTGCAGGCAGGCATCGACCACTTCGTTGAGGTTGTGGGGCGGAATGTTGGTGGCCATACCCACCGCAATACCTGCCGATCCATTCACCAACAAATTGGGCAGCTTGCTGGGCAATACCAGCGGTTCTTTCTCGCTGCCGTCGTAATTGGGTCCGAAATCGACAGTTTCCTTGTCGATATCTCCCAGCATTTCATGCGCAATCTTGGCCAGGCGGATTTCGGTGTATCGCATAGCGGCAGCGTTATCGCCGTCCACCGATCCGAAATTGCCCTGTCCATCTACCAGCATATGGCGCAGCGAAAAATCCTGCGCCATCCGCACGATGGTGTCGTACACCGCCGAGTCACCATGCGGGTGGTATTTACCGATCACGTCGCCAACGATACGGGCCGACTTTTTATAAGGTCGATTCCAGTCGTTGTTGAGCTCATGCATCGCAAAAAGTACGCGACGGTGCACCGGCTTCAAGCCGTCGCGCGCGTCGGGCAGTGCACGGCCCACGATCACGCTCATCGCGTAATCGAGGTAACTGCGCCGCATCTCTTCTTCGAGGCTGATCGGCAGGGTTTCTTTGGCAAACTGGGTCATTGGGACGGCGGGGACGGCAAAGGAGAGCCATTTTAGGCGTAAGACCGTGTAGCGACGGCGCAACATATCGAAGCAATTCAGGTTTTGTCCTACGGGCCCCGACCAGCACGCGCAGCTTTTGCCCTGTTACGTATGGCACAATCGTTTGAACGCTTAGGGTGGTGGTCACCCCAGGCGTCCTGATTCGCAGCGCGGCTGCGGCTTTTTCCCCAAGAGGAGAACCATGAAGAAACTGAACAAAGTGGCGATGTTGTTTGCCTCTGCAGCGCTCGCAACCGCCGCTGGCGCACAAACCGTTGACAACTGGCGCGATGCTTCTGGCCAACTGGTCTGGAAGAACGGTACCAACGAATACTGCTGGCGCGATGCCAACTGGACGCCTGCTACGGCTGCCGCTGGTTGCGATGGCGCTATCGCTGCGCCCGCACCTGCCGCTGCACCAGCTCCTGCTGCTGCTCCAGCACCCGCTGCCGCCCCTGCACCCGCACCAGCACCAGCTCCTGCAGTCGCCACCAAGGTGACCTACGCCGCTGACGCCTTCTTCGACTTCGACAAGTCGGTCCTCAAGCCAGAAGGCAAGGCCAAGCTGGACGACCTGGTTTCCAAGGTCAAGGGCATCAACCTGGAAGTGATCATTGCCGTGGGTCACACTGACTCCGTCGGCTCCGATGCTTACAACCAGAAGCTGTCGGTGCGTCGTTCTGAAGCCGTGAAGGCTTACTTGGTGTCCAAGGGCATCGAAAAGAACCGCGTGTACACCGAAGGCAAGGGCGAAAAGCAACCTGTGGCTGACAACAAGACCGCCGAAGGCCGTGCGAAGAACCGTCGCGTGGAAATCGAAGTGGTCGGCACCCGCGCCGCGCAGTAATCTTCGGATTGCTTCACAAAAAAGCCCCGTTCGCGGGGCTTTTTTGCGTCTGGGGATTTTCATCCCCTACCTTCATGGACAATCAGCGACATGATCGAAACCGTCAATGCAGATCCGGCCGAACTGGCCAAGTTTTCGGAACTGGCCCACCGGTGGTGGGATCCCGATAGCGAATTTCGCCCTTTGCACCAAATCAACCCTTTGCGGCTTGACTGGATCCATGGACTGAGCGCCTTGACCGGCAAACGTGTGCTGGACGTGGGTTGTGGCGGTGGCATTTTGGCTGACTCTATGGCACGTAAAGGTGCCGATGTGGTCGGTATCGATCTGGCAACCAAGGCGCTGCGTGTGGCGCAACTGCATGCTCTGGAGGCCGGAACCCAAAACGTGCAGTACCGCGAAATCAGCGCTGAGGCGATGGCCCTGGAGCAACCCGCTGGGTTTGACGTGGTGACCTGCATGGAAATGCTGGAGCATGTGCCTGATCCCGCCTCGGTGGTTCGCGCTTGCGCCACCCTGGTCAAGCCCGGTGGCTGGGTGTTCTTCTCCACCATCAACCGCAATGCCAAAGCCTTTATGCTGGCCATTGTGGGTGCGGAGTACGTGCTCAATATGCTGCCGCGTGGCACCCACGAATACGCCAAGATGATCCGCCCCAGTGAGCTTGCCGGCCATTGCCGCAATGCGGGCCTGGACGTTCTGCACACCCGGGGGCTGGAGTACAACCCCCTGACACGTCGCTATTGGCTCAGCGCCAACACCAGCGTCAACTACCTGTTTGCCGCGCGTCGCGTGGGCTGATATGGCTACCGTTTTTCATGGCATTCGCGCAGTCCTGTTTGATCTGGACGGCACCCTGATCGACAGTGCCCCTGACTTGGGGGCGGCCGCAGACAAGATGCGTACCGACCGAGGCTTGCCTTCGTTGCCTCTGGATCGATATCGTCCCATGGCGGGGGCGGGGGCCCGTGGCATGCTCGCAGAAGCCTTTGGCATGGGGCCGGATCACCCTGAGTTTGCCGTTATGCGCGAAGAGTTTTTTGTGAACTACGAATCCCGCATGACAGCGCAGACCACCATTTTTGAAGGTGTGCCTGAATTGGTCCGTCAGATTCTCGGGCGGAACATGGCGTGGGGCGTGGTAACCAACAAGGCTGCCCGCTTTACCGAACCCCTGACCCAGGCCATTCCGCTGTTTGCCACCGCGTCGGCGGTGGTCAGTGGCGACACAACGCCACATGCCAAACCCCACCCTGCACCGCTGCTCGAAGCTGCTGCGCGCTTGAGCGTGCCCCCGGCGCATTGCATCTACGTGGGCGATGACGAGCGGGATATCGTGGCGGGCCTGGCGGCAGGTATGGGTACAGTGGCTGCCACCTACGGCTACTTGGGCGCCAAGGCCGACCCTGCGGAGTGGGGCGCGCACGCCGCAATTAAATCTCCAGCCGAGCTCTTGCAATTGCTCGCGAGCGCCTAAAATAGGAATCATGGGGGCTGTCCTGGTTTCGACGTGGGTTCGGGATCAGTGTGGTGCATGTCGAGCTTGAGTCACGCTCGTAAATCTCGATTTAACAAACTAACTGCAAACGACGAACGTTTCGCACTCGCTGCTTAATTGCCAGTGAGCCTTGCAACAGTTGGCCGATGGGCTGGGCAAGGGGGTTCTGAGCAATCAGTGCCTCCCGGCTGCAAGGATAATTACATGGGCTGGCTTCCATCCGGGTACCTTGGATGGGAGCGAGAAAATAGGGTGCTGGCGGCCCATGTAGCGTGCGACTGCGCGACATGGGTAGCGAGATCCAAATCAGACCGCTAAACATGTAGATCTGCCTGACGAAGGCTTGCGGACGCGGGTTCAATTCCCGCCAGCTCCACCATTACGACGTCCAAGGGCGTTCGCCGACATCCGGTGAACGCCCTTTTTCTTTTGTAAATCAATGAGTTACGGTGTGGGAAGGTCCGGAGTGATCTCCTGGCAGCCAGACTGAGGCGGGGGAACAGACGGGGGAACAAAATCCGAAAAGGGTAGACTGGCGGCGTTTGTTCCCCCGTTTCAGAGGGGAATCCGAGCTAAACCTCTGGAGGTGTTCCCCCATGTTGACCGACGCACAGTGCCGTAACGCCGTCTGTTCCCCCACATCGAAGCGGGAGCGTTTGTCGGACTCGGGAGGCCTGTATCTGGAGGTTGCTCCCGGGGGATCGAGGCGCTGGTTCTGGAAGTATCGGCATGAGGGCAAGGAAGGGCGTATGGCTCTGGGCAGCTATCCCTCGGTCAGCCTGACGGCAGCTCGCAAGGCTCGTGATACCGCTAGGCTACAGAAATCGACAGGAATAAATCCTGTGCATGCCAGAAAGGTGGAAAGGCTGAAGGCTTCTGCCAGTGCCGGGGATACCTTCAAAGCTGTCGCTCTGGAGTGGTACGACAAACAGAAGCCTCTATGGAGTGATTCTCATGCCGAGCGCTCGCTGCGCCAGTTCGAACGTGATCTCTTTCCGTGGCTTGGGGGGCGTCGCCTGGCTGAGATTGAGCCGGTGGAACTGCTGGCAACCCTGCGCAAGGTGGAAGAGCGCGGGGCTGTAGAGACGGCCGATCGTGGATTGATGTTGGCTCGCCAGGTCTGGCGCTACGGGGTCGCGACAGGCCGGGTAGGACGGGACATCACGGGAGACCTCAAAGGCGCGTTGTCTCCGTATCGCGGCAAGCACTTTGCCGCTATCACCGAACCAGTCAAGCTGGCTGCACTGTTGCGGGCCATCCAAGCTTACAAGGGCGGGCCTATTGTGCGGGCAGCATTGCAATTGGCGCCCTTGCTGTTTCAGCGACCTGGTGAATTGCGTGGTGCAGCTTGGGCTGAAGTGGACTTGGATGCCGCCCTCTGGACGATTCCGGCTGTGCGGATGAAGCGGGGCAAGGACGGGAAGGAAAACGGGGATCCACATCTCGTGCCTCTTTCAACCCAGGCTGTGAAAGTGTTGCGGGAGCTGTATCCGTTGACGGGCCACAGCGCTTTGGTGTTTCCCGGTGAACGCAACCACAGTCGGCCTATTTCAGAGAATTCGGTGCGCACCGCACTAATCACCATGGGCTATACGCCGGAGATCCAAACGTGGCATGGCTTTCGCGCCACGGCGCGAACAATGCTGGCGGAGCGATTGGATGTCGACCCGCTGGTGATTGAGGCGCAACTGGCTCACGCTGTGAAGGACGCCAATGGGCGCGCTTACAACAGGACACAGTACCTAGCCCATCGAACGAAAATGATGCAGCGGTGGGCAGACTATCTGGATCGGCTGAGAGAAGGCAAAGCAGCAGGCAAGACGACTTCCAAAACTCTTGGCAATGCAAGTACCTGATCTGCCATTTCGCTGGACTTGGTCATTGCGGCGGTTTGCCATGAATCGATGGCAGTTTCTCTTCAATTGAATGTTGAGACCCTGTCGGCAAAGCGTGTGAGCTTGGCGGTGTAAATGGCCGTTCTGCAGTGCGTTTGCCGTCAGCCAAATGCCGCAGCCGAATTCACGTGGTCAACGGCCTTTCAGCCACTGCACTGACCGATCTGTCACTGGATGAATGACCGGTCCGAAGTACGCTGCAGTAATTCGAGGCGGCATTGCAAGTCGCAGCAATCCGTGTCGCAAGTGAAGCGCGGACCAGATTCACAGAGTGATCGTTAAAATGCATCTCTTGTTCAAGCGTCGAAGTTCTCAGCGCAACTAAACCCGATCTACTCTGTAGCGGAAGTGCATCATGCATCTAGACGAATGAGATACCGTGCTCAACCGGCCAGGGCAGGGCTTTCAGTTCAGCAAGGCGTGCTGCACCCCAGGCACGTTCAATGCCGATAGCGTAGTAGGCGAGCCCGAAGACGTGGCGCTGCAGTCCCAGCCTCGAGTCGAACTTCAGCTTCTCGTGAGGAGGAATACCTTGAGACTGGTACTTCTGAAGATAGTGGATGTGGGCCCGCAGTTTGTTCTTGAAATCGCGAGTGAGCCGCGGTTCTGCGCCTGACACCGATAGACCCAGCACCAACTTACGTCCACCCGGTCCAGCGATGGTGGCTTTAGCAAGATTGGGTTGAAACCCGTGAGCCTTCAGGATGTCGTGCCCCTGCTTGAGCAAGGTAACCGCCTTGGATTTGGACCAATCTTCTGCCGAAGACGACAAAACGATATCGTCTGCGTAACGTGTGTAGACCATCCCATTGGACGTTGCGAGCGAATTTAATTCACAGTCTAGGTCGAACGCCGCAAGATTTGCAAGCAATGGGCTTGTAGGCGCCCCCTGGGGAAGATGGCCCAATGAACCGCTGCTGTATCTACCAATCCGCGCTGTGTCATTCACCTTGTGACGTTTTGGTCCGCCCTTCCGAATCCGTGTGCACAACCGTGTTAGCTCGAACGCCATTAGAGGCTGATAGCCGAATGACCGGAACACCTCGTATACCTTTGGCTCCAGTATTGATTCGAAGAAATTCGTCACGTCCATCTTGACCAGCCAGCGCGCATTTCGATGCTGTTCGGCCGCATCCCGAATTCTCGATCCGGGCCGGTAGGCGCTGGATGCTGAGTGGGGACAACCCTTCGTAAGGATGTGCTCGTGAATCCATCGCTGCGTCTTCATCAGCAATGGCTCTGGAGCGCATATTGTGCGAGTCCTCTTGCCTCTGAAGCCGCCATTGTGCTTCTTTAAGGAAAAGACACGATAGAACGTATTGCTGTTGAGACCACCGCGCTCCGTAACGCTGCGGAGGTAGTGGTAAGGCACGCCGGTCTCACGAGCTAGGTGATTCAGTGTAAAGAGAATCGCTGCGCCTGGCGCGGCTTTGCGTATGAGCTCAGCAGTGCTGGCCGCGTTAGCTAGGACATTGGCCGCGCGCTTCTGACTACGTCCGGAAGCAAGATATCGCTGAGAGTTCCAGTGGTTCATCTACCTTTGGTCCCGCTCGCGGGACGTCTCCTGCTCTGGCCCGAGGACACGCTGGTAGCCAGCTGCAGGAGACGGCGCAAGTAGGCGCAAGTTCAAATTCGGCTTTCGGACTCCTAAGCCTCGCCACAGCAAAAGCTACGGCTCGACCACAGGGAGTTGCCTCCCTATGGAAACTAGACTATCACTAAATCGGTACTCTCAGCGATGTCGGATAGTAATACGGATTTGGTGATGCAGGCGCTGGAATGGATGCGGAGGTTTTTTGGTTTAAGTGACCGACGAAGGCATGGCCTTCAGGCGTAAGCCTGTTGATTTCCACGCAGAAGTGACCCACTAACCCCCGGGATTTCCATCCAAACCTGACCCACGTACTAACCCTAACCTGCTGCTTTGCTGAGCAGCAGGAGACCAGGAGTGATAGACGTGGCAACACTGAGTGTCATCAGGCGCTGGGCCCTGCGAGAGCAGCTGTCCATCCGGGAGATCGCCCGCCGCACGGGCCTCTCGCGCAACACCATCCGCAAGTACCTGCGCGTAGGCGAGGCCGAGCCGCACTATGCCAAGCGGGTCAGTCCATCCAAGCTCGATCCCTTCGCCTTGAAGCTCGCCGGCTGGCTCAAGACGGAAGCTGGCCGATCCCGCAAGCAGCGGCGCACCATCAAGCAGATGTACGTGGATCTGCAGGCGCTCGGTTATGGCGGCTCCTACAACCGTGTGGCGGCCTTTGCGCGCCTCTGGCACGAGCAGCGCCTTGTGGCACAGCAGACCACTGGCCGTGGCACCTTCGTTCCCCTGACCTTCGGTCCGGGTGAGGCCTTCCAGTTCGACTGGAGCGAGGACTGGGCTGTTCTCGCTGGCGTGCGCACCAAGCTGCAGGTAGCCCACTTCAAGCTCAGCCACAGCCGAGCGTTCTACCTGCGCGCCTACCCCCTGCAGACGCACGAGATGCTGTTCGATGCCCACAACCATGCATTCGTAGTCCTGGGTGGCGTGCCCCGCCGTGGCATCTACGACAACATGCGCACCGCTGTAGACCGGGTGCGCCGTGGCAAGGAGCGCGACGTCAATGCGCGCTTTGCGGCCATGGTCAGCCACTTCCTGTTCGAGGCCGAGTTCTGCAATCCCGCGTCGGGCTGGGAGAAGGGCCAGGTGGAGAAGAACGTGCGCGATGCCCGCCATCGCCTGTGGCAGGTAGTGCCGCCATTCCCAAGCCTGTCCGATCTCAATGCCTGGCTTGAAGAGCGCTGCGTGGCGCTGTGGCACGAGATCGAGCACGGCAAGCTGCCGGGCTCCGTCGCGGATGTCTGGGCTCAAGAGAAGGCAAGCTTGATGCCGATGCCCCGGCCCTTCGATGGCTTTGTGGAGCACACCAAGCGCGTCTCACCCACCTGCTTGGTCCACTTCGAGCGCAATCGCTACAGCGTGCCGGCGCCGTATGCCAATCGGCCGGTGAGCCTGCGGGTCTACGCCGATCGCCTGGTGGTCGCCGCCGAAGGCCAGATCGTGTGCGAGCATCAGCGCCTGATCGAGCGTAACCACCACGGTACGGGTCAGACCGTGTACGACTGGCGCCACTACTTGGCG
Organism: Acidovorax sp. 107; assembly: GCF_003058055.1. Taxonomy (NCBI): domain Bacteria; kingdom Pseudomonadati; phylum Pseudomonadota; class Betaproteobacteria; order Burkholderiales; family Comamonadaceae; genus Acidovorax; species Acidovorax sp. 107. The sequence goes on from NZ_QBTZ01000001.1 coordinate 1,437,472, forward strand.
GTGCTGCAGCGCAAACCAGGAGCTTTGCGCAACGGCGCCCCATTCCTGGAGCTACCAGCGGCCTTCAAGCGACTGCAGGCCACCTTGCTCAAGCAACCCGGCGGCGACCGGGAGATGGTGGAGGTACTGGCACTGGTGCTGCACCACGATGAACAAGCTGTGCTCGCTGCAGTGGAGTTGGCACTGGAGTCAGGGGCTGCCAGCAAGACCCACATCCTGAACGTGCTCCACCGCCTGCTGGACGGTAAGCCCGCCCCAGCACCGGTCACATCGCCGCAGGCCCTCAAGCTGGCGGTGGAACCCCAAGCCAATGTGCTTCGTTACGACCAATTGAGGGAGGTGCGCTATGCGTCATGACCCTGCCATCGCTTCCATCGTGATCATGCTGCGCGAGCTCAAGATGCACGGCATGGCCCAGGCAGTTGCAGAACTGGCTGAGCAAGGTGCACCGGCCTTCGATGCGGCGCAGCCCATCCTGTCCCAACTGCTCAAGGCCGAGACCGCCGAGCGAGAGGTGCGCTCGGTGGCCTACCAATTGAAGGTGGCCAGGTTCCCGGCGTACCGGGACCTGGCTGGGTTTGACTTCGGCCACAGTGAGGTGAACGAGGCACTGGTACGCCAGCTGCACCGCTGCGAATTCTTGGAGAACGCCAACAACGTGGTGTTGGTGGGTGGCCCGGGTACGGGCAAGACCCACATCGCCACAGCCCTCGGGGTGCAAGCCATTGAGCACCATCACCGCAGGGTGCGGTTCTTCTCCACGGTGGAGCTGGTCAATGCACTGGAAGAGGAGAAGGCCCAGGGCAAGCCGGGGCAGATCGCGCACCGCCTAGCCTATGCCGATCTGGTGATCCTGGATGAACTGGGCTACCTGCCATTCAGCACGTCAGGAGGAGCCTTGCTGTTCCACCTGCTGTCCAAGCTGTACGAGCGCACCAGCGTTGTGATCACCACCAACCTGAGCTTCAGCGAATGGGCCAGTGTGTTCGGGGATGCCAAGATGACCACGGCACTGCTGGACCGACTCACGCATCACTGCCATATTCTGGAAACGGGTAACGACAGCTACAGGTTCAAGAACAGCTCCGCACAGCAACCACCACAGACCACCAAGAAGGAGAAGGCGACCAAGAACTTATCCACAACGTGAGCGTGAAGCTCACGAACCAGGGTGGGTCAAGATTCGATGGAAATGGTGGGTCAGCTTTGCGTGGAAATCAACAGGCATTGCACTGGAGGACTTCGTCGTCGCGGCTGAGGGACCTACTGTCGTCAAGGTTCGACCGCGAACGCGCCAGTTCGAGCGAACAAGAAAGGGCGTGGGGTTCCTTCGTCTGAACAAGCAGCGAGTTGGTGACGTCTCCGACGAGCTGGTCGGATTTACTGCCGAGATGAAGTTACAGGCGGAACAGGACTGGCAGGAGGAGCGCATGCGAGACAAGAAGCTTGGCGCGTCTGTGCCAGGCTATTTCTACCGCCGATATCGCACGCGACCGCTCCTGACCATTCATATAGTTGAACCAAGTGATCCCAAGCCCGACAAGGTTGATGACTCCGGCAAGCCGAAGAAGGACAAGCTCAAGGAGATGTTCTCTGCTGCCGAGATCGAGCCGCGCTCGTTTGTGGCGATCTCGATTTCTTTCCCGAACTTCGACGGCTTTAAGACGCCCGTTTACTACACGTTGAACAAGGTTGCGCTGCGAGAGGCCGGGCTGCTTGAAGCAGAGGAGAGCAATGACGACGAAGATTGAGGCCATCTGGGAGTTGGAGGCGCGCCAGGCTGGAACGCTGGCCATTGAAGCGGGGTCGTTTCGATTGACTAGGCTTGGTGATCGACAGGGTCACGACATCTATGCGGGGCTCGACGACGGGTTGCATGCGATTCTCGGCCTCGGAGTTTCGATTCGGCCACCAGCAATCGTTCTCGAATCGGGCGCTTTCGACTACTTTCGTCGCCAGCGAGCGGATGGATCATGGTTGCTTGTCCTTCGCCTGAAGCGCAGGGGATTGGAGTCCGTCTTCGGTCGGCTTTGCCAAGACCTCGCGGACTCTGCATCGCTGGTGAAGGCTGAAGATGCTGTAGTCGCACTCTTCGTGGAGCGGCTTCGTCTGTGGGAGCGGCTTTTCTCCGGATCGGACGACGGGCTAATGCCGAAACACAAGATTCGAGGCTTGGTCGGAGAGTTGCTCGTGCTCGAGCGCTTACTCATGGCGCAGGCCGTCTCCATCGGGGAACTCGTTGACTCATGGGTAGGTCCGCTGAGCGCGGATCAGGACTTCTGTCTTGCCGACAGGTCGATAGAGGTAAAGACGATCAATCCAGGAGCCAGATCGGTACGCATTTCATCGCTTCGTCAGCTGGCCGCGCCTGTACCGCTGACGCTTACCCTGATCACCCTTGGCACATCGGCGGCCGACTCAACGGACGCGGTGTGCCTCAACTCCCTGGTGGATCGGATCGAGGCTCGCATCGCCGCAGAACCTGCTTCGCTGTCGACTTTCAGAGAACGCCTCCTTGCCGCCGGGTATGTCGATCAGCGGCACTATGGCGAGGACTGGTTCGCTGCGATACGGGAGGATTCGTTTGCTGTCACTGTTGGATTTCCCAGACTGGTGCCTTCGGACGTCGGACCTGCCATCACCGGTGCCACCTATGAACTTGATCTTGCCGCGCTCAGTGGATATCGAGTGGAGTTCCCGGCGGCATGACTGACCTGGAGTTTTATCTGGAATTGAATCAGATGGTGGCGAGGCGAGCAGCCTCCGACCATCTGGTGGACGTGCTCGCGTTCGTGCATGAGATTGCCGATCGGCTGGGCGACGATCCGGCGTTCGGAGAGTTCGTTCCAGCTGAGTTCTCTGGCTCAGCGACTCGGGGAAAGCAGCAATTCCGCATTCATGGCTTCACGGCCTTTGATGAGTCGGACGGGAGCGTTGGACTTGTCGTCGGGCGATGGCTCGACGATGACGAGCCCGAAACACTCATGACCGCCGCCGTGAATCAGCTTTCTGCATATCTCGAGACGTTTGCTCAAGAGGCGCTGAACGAGTCGCTGTGTGAACGAATCGTCGAGTCAAACGGTGCATACGAGATCGCTCATCTGATGCAGAAGTCGAAGGCTCGCATATCAAGAGTTCGCCTTCACGTCATATCGAACCAGCCGCTGAGCACGAAATTCAAGGAGAGAATTCTTCAACCCATCGGCGACATTGCGATAGAGCTGCACGTATGGGATCTCTCTCGACTCCGTTCAATCTACGAGTCCGATCGTGAACGTGAGGTTGTGACGGTGAGCATTTCCGACTTCAATGCGAGCGGGATTGAATGCATGCGAGCCACTGGGTCCGAAAGTATCCAGTCTTATCTGTGCATTGTTCCAGCGTCACTGCTCGCCGACATCTTTGAGCGATACGGTAGTCGTGTGCTTGAAGGGAATGTGCGTTCGTTCCTGGGGATGAAGGGGGGGGTCAACAAGGGAATTCGGCGAACGATTCAGGACTCTCCGCACCTTTTTCTTGCATTCAACAATGGCATTGCCGCAACTGCGGCCTCGGTCGAGGTAAGCGTCATCGATGGGCGATCGTTCATCTCGAGTCTCGTCGATCTTCAGATCGTCAATGGCGGGCAGACGACAGCCAGCATTCTCAATGCGCGCAAGAAGGACCGCCTGTCACTTGAGGGGGTGAATGTCGCCATGAAACTGACCGTTGTGGAGGCGACGGGCGCCGACGATCTCATTCCAAAGATTGCGGAGTATGCGAACACGCAGAACAAGGTTGCTGTCGCAGACTTCTTCGCCAACCATCCCTTCCACCGAAAGATGGAAGAAATCTCGCGAAGATTGGTCGTTCCTTCAAGCGAAGCCACACGTATCCGAAGCAAGTGGTTCTATGAGCGTGCGCGAGGGCAGTATCAGAACGAGCGGTTATATCTCTCGGAGAAGAAGAAGCAGAACTTCGATCTCGAATATCCGGCTGGACAGGTCATCAACAAGACCGACCTGGCGAAGTTCGACAGCGTCCTCAGTGAGAAGCCGCAGTGGGCCAGCCTGGGTGTCCAGAAGAACTTCGTCAAGTTTGCGTCCCACTTTGAACCCAAGACCTCCGAGACAACCTCGTCTGAGTATTGGACTGAAGTCAGTCCTCAGTATGGTGACGGCTATTACCAGCGCATTGTGGCCGTCGCTCTGTTGTGGAAGAAGCTCGAGGCCATGGTCTCGGCTGCTCGAAGCGACTGGTATCGAGGGGACTACCGAGCACAGATCGTCGCATATGGGCTTGCAATGCTGGTCCATGGAGCTCGCCGCTCGGGGCGAGAGCCGGATTGGGACGCACTTTGGAATGCCCAAGCGGTTTCCTCTGAACTAGAGGATGCAATGAGGGCGTCGGCGATCCTTGCTCAGACTGTGATTCTCACGCTGCCAGTGGGAGCCACGAACGCTGGTGAGTGGGCCAAGAAAGATGCATGTTGGGATCGCGCATGCGATGCGAGTCAAGAGCCGGCGCCTGATTCCACGTGGCTTGTCTCTCGCGCCGAAGCTCGCTATAAGCAAACCGAAGCTCGTAAGCAGGGGAAGCAAGACGATGTGATCGCCCTTCAGCGTCGAATGCTCGCACTTTGCCAGTCGGGATACTGGGCTGAATTGTCCAAGTGGCCCGGCTTGCATGAAATTGCAACCGAGGCGCAGAAAATGCTCGTTGCTCGGGCGAGCACGATTTCGGGCTTCATGAAGATCGGACTTGAAAGAGACTGGACGCGTCTGTCAGAGTTGGCGAAATCTTGCGATGAAGCGGGTTTCAAGCGCCCCATGGAAACCTCGAGTAAGCAGCTCTAACAGGCAGGTGGCGCAATCCCCTGCTCATGCCTATTGACCCGGCGGGGCTGTTGCCGGGTTCGTTGACACCAACTTGGACTGCCCCGAGTCTGATAATAGATCACTACGCAGAAGTGACTCACCAACCACGGCAGGCTAGGTTTGTGTGGAAATCAGCAGGCTGGCTCCACTTCGCGTCGGCAATGGCACTCACCAGACACCAGGATGGTAACGATGCATCGACAGGCGCGAGTTATCTGGAGATCGCTTGCGTGCTGATCGACCACGTCGCGAACACCATGAATGACTGCGGGAGCTATGTTCTCGCATCGTTTGTACCATGCTGGTCATCCGCCACTGATGATCATCTGCGCAACCACAGCTTCATCCTCGTGCCTGGCAAGGGCTGGCATCTGTCCGATGTCCACGACATGAATCCTGCGCCCGGATCGCAAGGACTGAAAGACGTGCAGAATGCTTTCACGAACTGCAGCCGTCGTTGACGATTTATTGTGTTGAAGTCGCCAACAAGTGCGCATATCGATAGGCCTCGTTCAAGAGTCTCCGGTATCTTGCCGGTACGCGCACGCAACCTGAGAGGCGCATCAACTCGTGCTGATTGGAACGTTCTGGGCCCTCGTTTGAGTATCCAGGTGATAAATAAGATTAACTGCGCCATGGACGCATCGACGGCCCGCTTCTACGAGGACCATGCCCAGGACATAGCCAGCCGATACGAGTCGGTGGGCAGTCCTGTGGCGAAGTATTTTCCATTGGCATTTTTGCCGGGTGCCCGGGTGCTCGATATCGGGGCCGGGTCTGGGCGCGACCTGGCGCACCTTCTCAAGAGCGGCTATGACGCCTACGGAGTGGAACCCACGGACGGCCTGCGCGCGGCGGCCAAGGCTGCCCACCCAGAACTCGCAGGTCGGCTCGCAAGTTCTGCACTGCCCGAGTTGGGCATGCCCTTTGATGGCAAGTTCGATGGAGTTCTTTGTAGTGCAGTCCTGATGCATGTGCCGGACCATCAGCTGTTTGATGCTGCTTTGGCTATCCGCGCCCTGCTCAATCCCCACGGCCGCCTGCTGCTATCCCTGCCGCTATCCCGGGGCGACGACTTGGTGGACAAGCGCGATGCCCGGGGTCGGCTGTTCCAGGGATACACCGCTGACGAGATTCAGCTGCTGTTCGCGCGACTGGGGTTTCAATGCATAGGCCGCTGGGATTCCGACGATGCCCTTGCCCGAGCCGGGACGAGCTGGTACACGCTGCTGCTGGAACTTCGCTCCAACGGCGCCTTGCGCGCTATCGACCAGATCGAGGGCGTGCTCAATCGAGACAAGAAGGTTGCCACCTACAAGCTGGCCTTGTTCCGCGCCTTGGCCGACATCGCCATGCACGAGAGCAAGACTGCTGTCTGGCTGGCCGACGGCCAGGTGGGCGTTCGTCTCCTGCGCATTGCAGAGAAGTGGCTGATGTACTACTGGCCCATCTTTGCTTCGCCGCAGTTCATCCCGCAATCGCAGTCTGAAGGGGCGGGCGGCACCAAGCCCGTCAAATTCCGCGCAGCGCTCACGGCCTTGATGCAGCCCTACCGTGATCAGGGAGCAAATGGAGGCATCAGCGCCTGGCACCTGGATTGGCTCGGTGGGCGGCTGAGCAATGATGTGCAAGACCAGCTCAGATCTGTTCTCCGCGTGATCGCCGAGACCATCCGCTTGGGGCCAGTCGAGTATTCCGGTGGAGCCCTGGAGTCGGGGACCGTGTTCGAATGCGACAAACGATCAGGTCTTGTCTTGATGCCGGCGGACATCTGGAGGGAACTCAGCCTGCTTGGGCACTGGATCTCCGATGCGGTCGTGCTGAGGTGGGCTGCGCTCACAGAGCGCTTTGGGTACCGGCAAGGAATCACGTCTGGCGCAGTGCTTCCGCTATTGCTTGCACGCCCTGACCCGGAGCGTGCGACCATGCTCGCCCGCCAGGCATATGAAAATGCCGGCGTAACCCGGTGCACCTGGTCCGGCCGACCTCTCAAGCAGCGCTTCGTGGTCGATCACGCCATCCCATTCGCACTGTGGGCGAACAACGACTTGTGGAACCTTCTGCGGGTCGACCAGCAGGTCAACGCCAATAAGTCCGACAAGCTGCCTTCGGCGCAGCTGCTAAGTGACCGTCGTACTGCGGTCCTGGAGGACTGGGCGGTCCTGCGCTCGGCTCAGCCGAGCCTGTTCGATCGCCAAGCAAGCCAGCTGCTGGGGTGGACGCCCGGCGATTCGCCGCAATGGGCCGATGCGATGTTTGGGCGGTTCCGTGAAGCTGTGGAGGTGACAGCGCTGCAGCGGGGTGTGGAGCGTTGGTCGATTTGAGTTGACTCGGCTGCTTGGTCTGGTGCCTCGCGAAAGAAAGCGCAAGCCCGACTGCTCAGCTGGCCAACACCATAGATGTTTGCATCGGCTTGTGTGGCGGGACACCATCGAATGGTGAGCATCCATCAGGTTGCATCGGCGCACCTTGAAGTGCATTGTGCCAACCAGAATTAGTTGATTTTCAGGTATTTGACTAATATCTGTTTTTGAGATATTTTCCATTTATCTGAATTTCAGGTATCAGCCATGGCGACGACATCACATCCGCTGGTCACTGCCGGCCAACTTGGGTCGATGCTGCAGGCCGCTCGGAAGGCGCAGGGGTTGACCCAGTCGGCGTTGGCCAGCCGTATCGGCCTGAGTCAGTCACGGGTCTCCCATTTGGAACTCAACGCCCACGAATTGAGCGTGGAGCAACTCCTTGCATGGTGTGCCGCGCTGGGCCTGGAACTGGCCGTTGGGACCCGGGGTAGCGCTGCGGTGTCGACGGCCCCGACCACGGATTGGTGACATGGGACGTCGATCGCACAGCCGCAGCCTGTCTATCTGGACCAACGGTGTCCGCGTGGGCCGGTGGACGATTCCCGCTCGCGGGGAGATGGAGCTGCAGTATGACCCGGACTGGATGGGGGCTGATATCGGCCGGCCGCTGTCCCTGTCCCTGCCGTTCAACCTGCAGAACCTGCCGGCCAAGGGCGAGAAGGTCTCCAACTACTTCGACAACCTGCTTCCGGACAGTGACGCGATCCGTCGCCGTGTGGCCGAGCGATTCCGTACGGGCTCGACCGAACCGTTCGATTTGCTGAAGGCCATCGGGCGCGATTGCGTGGGCGCTGTCCAGATCCTGGATGAAGATGAGGTGCCCACCGGTTTCGATCGAATCGAGGGCGAGCCCCTGTCGGAGGAGGCTATTGAGCGGCACCTGATAGAAACCGTTTCTCTGCAGGCCTTTGCTGCGGGCCGAGACCCGGATGCCGATTTCCGCATCTCGCTGGCCGGTGCGCAGGAGAAGACGGCCTTCCTGTGGTGGGGCGGGCAATGGCTCGTGCCGCGTGGTGCCACGCCGACGAGCCACATCTTCAAGCTCCCGCTTGGCCTGATGGGCGGGCGGCAGGCGGATTTCAGCACGTCCGTCGACAACGAATGGCTGTGCTTGCGGCTGCTGAAAGCCTATGGCTTGCCGGTGGCCGATGCCCGCATAGGGACCTTTGGCGGACAGCGCGTGCTGGTGGTGGAGCGGTTCGACCGGCGCGTGGCATCCAATGGGCAGTGGCTCATGCGTCTGCCGCAGGAAGATTTTTGCCAGGTCGAGGGCTGCTCGCCATTGCGCAAATATGAGAACGACGGCGGCCCTGGGCTCAAGGCGCTGTTTGGCACGCTGCGGCAATCGGTGAATGCCGAAGCTGACATGAAAACGCTGATGGCGGCTCAGGTGTTGTTCTGGTTGCTGCGAGCACCCGATGGCCATGCCAAGAATTTCAGTATCCAGCTTCTGCCACGCGGGCGTTTCCAGTTGACCCCGCTGTACGACGTAATGTCGGTCTATCCGGTGTTGGGCAACGCTCCGAACCAGTGGTCGCCACATGAAATCAAGTTGGCGATGGCCTTGCTCGGCAAAAACCGGCACTACGAGATGCAAGGTATCCAGCGAAGGCACTTCAATAGCACCGTGCAGAAGGTCGGCTATGCCTCGACCGCCGAGCCGATCATCGAAGAAATCCTTGCCCGGACTCCAGCGGCCATCGCCGAGGTGCAATCCGAATTGCCACAGGACTTCTCACCGCGTGTTCTTGACGCCATCCTGGGCGGGCTTGAGCAGGCGGCTCGAACACTCGGTGGGATGCCGCCGTGAGGTAGAAGAGGGGCCGAGCGCTCTTGGATGTCCTGTCTCAATAGGGGTCGTGCATCCGAATGGGTGTTGGAGCTGGAGTTGCCCCGCTTCGGGATCACGGAGAAATGCCACCGGATGAACAGCCATGGGAGTAATGGCCCTGGTGCGCTGGGCTGCGCTTGCATGGATGGAATGGGTCGGAAGTCCCTGGCACTCTACGGAATCGGCGACAGGTGTCGCAGGATCGGAAAGGGAGCCATATGAGACCAGCCGCACAGAACCGCAAGAACCGCGGGAACCAGCGGGAGGCTGTCGATAGAGAAATCACCGACCGTGCTGCCCAGTTGATGAGGCAGGCGTTGTCGCTGCTGGAGAGTAGTGAGCCGATACGAAGGCTGTCTTTGGAAAATGGAAGCGACGAAGACCGCCTGTTGCGTTTGCCAGAGGTGCTGCGCTTGACGGGGATGTGCCGCTCGGCCCTTTACGACCAAATGGCGCGAGGGCACTTTCCGGGTTCTATCAAGATCGGTCAGCGTGCGACCTCATGGTCAGCCAAGGCCGTACGGAACTGGATAGCGCGGCGTGTTGATGGTGTGTAGCCGATGGAGCAATGTAGCGCTCGCTGACGATGTGGTGATGGCATCTTGGGTTGCCCAAATTGATCGGTCATGGGCTCGTCTCCATCCACAGTTTTCACGCGGCAGCTTATGGTGAACAAGGTGGGGGAACAAACGGGGGAACAACTCAAAAAATAAAAAAATTGAAATCCAGCTTTCATGCGGGTTCACAGCTTTCATTCAATTGACGCCAGCCCAAATACAAACCCCCAACCGGTCACGGTTGGGGGTTTTTCTTTTCCCCAATTTTTCCTGCAGAGCAAGGTTTTCGCCGTCATTCGCCTCGTTGGCGCAGCGCAAATTGCTTTCTGCCTTCCAAAATGGCCTCGCCTGTGAGGCGCTGGCTCCATATCGCAATGATGCTGTTGCCGTATATCCAGGGCGTCGCGCTGCGATCCCTGGGCGAAATCGGATAGCGCACTCCCATCTCCATGTCTGAATACCGGCCAGCGTATCTCGCCGGGGCGGCCAAGAAACAAAATGAAATAAACCGAAACTGGGTCGAGATGACGTTCTGGGCCGCTGCGGGCACCATCAGGGCCATGTTCCATAACGTCTTTGAAAGGACTGCATCATGAAACCCTGGATCAAGAAAACCCTGATGGGCATTTTTGGTGCGTCCATCGCGGTGGGGGGGCTGACGGCCTGCTCCAGCGGGCACCACCAGCGCGGCCCGATGAGCGCAGAAAAGATGGCGGAAGTGCGCGGCAAAGTGGTAGATCGGGTGAGCAGCAAGCTGGATCTGAACGAGGCGCAGAAGACCAAGCTCAATGCATTGGCTGACCAGCTGGAAGCACAACGCGCTGCGTTCATTGGCAAGACCGCAGACCCCCGAGCCGAGGTGCAGGCCATTGTGGCTGGTGACAAGTTTGATCGGGCGCGGGCGCAGTCCCTGCTCGAAGACAAGACGCGTGCGGTGCAGGCCCATAGTCCCGCCGTGGTCAATGCGATGGCCGACTTTTATGACAGCCTGAACCCGGACCAGCAGCAAAAAGTGCGCGAGCTGATGCAGCGACGCAAGGGCTGGATGGCGCGCGGGTGATGGGCGAGGAGCATCGCATGTCACCCACGCTGGAACCTATTCACCGCTTGGCCCAAGGCGTGCGTGTGCACGGGCCTGCGCTGCTGTCGGGCATGCCGGAGCCTCACGATGAGCTGATGTCGCTCGTATGGGGACCACGCTTTGACCGGGAGCATGCGATGGGCCTGGTGGCCCGCCAACCCTCCGTGGCGGCCCACACCCTGCCGGCCCTGCTGGCGGCCGCCGACCATTTTGATGCGCTCCACGCCGGCGCGCAGGGCCGTTTGCGCCGACTCATCGTGCGACACCGCGCATTGTGCGGGGTGGGCGCTCCGCTCGAGGTGGCGTATGGAGAGCGCGCCTGACGGTGTGAGAATGGCTCATGCACCGCATCTTGCTGATTGACGACGACGCGCAACTGGGCGCTCCCCTGGCCACGTATTTCCAGCGTTTTGAACTGGAACTGATCCACGCCCTGCGGCCCAGTGATGGCCTGGCTCAATTGACGGGGGGCGGCTTTGACGCCGCCATTCTCGACGTGATGCTGCCTGAAATGGATGGATTCGAGTTGTGCCGCACCATCCGCAAGCAGGGCGACCTGCCGATCGTGATGTTGACCGCACGCGGCGAGGTGATGGACCGGGTGGTGGGGCTGGAACTGGGGGCAGATGACTATCTGCCCAAGCCCTTTGAGCCGCGTGAGCTGGTGGCGCGCCTGCAGACGGTGCTGCGCCGCCGCAGGGCGCCAGGGCAAGGCGCTGCAGTTGGCGCGCTGGAGTTCGAGGGCCTGTCCATCGACGCAGCCCGCCGCAGCGTGCAGCGCCAAGGCGTGGTGGTGGAGCTGACAGGTACGGAGTTCGACCTGTTGCACCTGCTGGCGCGTGAGCCAGGCAAGGTCTTCAGCCGCGACGACATCCTGAACCAGCTGCGCGGCCATGAGGCCGAGCTATATACCCGCGCGGTGGACATTGTGGTGAGCCGGTTGCGCAAGAAGCTGGAGCCGCTCGACTGCATCAAGACGCTGCGCAACGTCGGCTATTCCCTGGCATTGCGCCGCGCTGCTCCATGAGAAAGATTTGTACCCCACCCCACGATCCGAACTGTCCCTGGCATCGCCGTGCGCGGCACGCTGTAGGGCATTCGCTGCGCATTCGGCTGGTGCTGGTGTTCATGGCGCTGGCAGTGACCGTGGCTGTGACCTTCATGGGGGGCGTGCAAAAGGCTGTGTCTGTGGGCTGGCGCGAGGCTGCGCGGCCGCTGCTGATGGACTATGTGGACCGCTTGGCGGCCGAGATCGGCAGCCCGCCGAGCATTGAGCGCGCGCAGGCAATTGCCAACCGCCTGCCGCTGACCTTGCGCATCGATGGCCCGCAGATCCATTGGGCATCGCACCCCGACCAGCAGAACCCCGACTGGATGAGCAACAAGTTCCGGCAGGAAGACCGCTGGGCTGGGGACGACAATGGGCACAGCCTGCTGCGCCGCACGACGGCCGATGGGCACCACATCGAGTTCGGACTGAACGCATTGTCGTGGGACAAGCGCCCGCGCATTGCGTGGGGCACGCTCACGGTGCTGCTGCTGCTCACGGCGCTGGCCTATGTATACGTGCGGCATCTGCTGCGGCCGCTGGACGACATTCGCCAGGGGGCGCAGCGTTTTGGCAACGGCAACTTTGCCCAGCCCATACCGGTGCGGCATGCCCACCGGCCGGACGAGCTGGGCCAGCTGGCCGAGACCATCAACACCATGGGGGACGACATCCACCAGATGCTGGAAGCCAAGCGTGCACTGTTGCTAGCCATGAGCCATGAGCTGCGCAGCCCGCTCACACGGGCCCGCCTGAACACCGAGCTGCTGCCCGAAACGGCCGATGTGCAACCCCAGCGCCTGGCGCTGATGCGCGACCTGGGTGAAATGGCGGGCCTTATCACCGACCTGCTGGAAAGTGAACGCCTGGCGGGCCGCCATGCAGCGCTGCACCGCGAGCCCACCGATGTCGCCGAGCTGGCGCGCGAGGTGGTGGCCGACCTGTGCGCGCGCCATGCGGGCGCCGCCGACATTGCCTTGCACGCGGCGCCGGACTTGCCTGCAGTACGGCTCGACCGGTCCCGCTTGCGACTGTTGCTGCGCAACTTGCTGGACAACAGTCTGCGCCACAGCGAGTCGGGTGCCTTCCCGCCCGAGCTGCACCTGCGGCTGGTGGATGAGGGCAGGGTGCTGGAGCTGGAAGTGCGTGACCATGGGCGCGGTGTGCCCCCCGAGCACCTGCCCCACCTGGCCCAGGCGTTCTACCGCCCGGACACCGCACGCCAGCGCGCCACTGGTGGCGTCGGGTTGGGCTTGTACCTGTGCCGCCTGGTGGCGCAGGCGCACGACGGGCAGTTGAACATGCGCAATGCAGAGCCCGGCCTGTCGGTCACCGTGCGTTTGCCGGTGGTGGAATAGGTCGCCGGCCTGCGGCATAGACAGGCTGGCCTCTTGGCCGCCGGGTTGCGTTGCACCGGGCGGGTTCGGCCGGCGCACAGGCCTGGTGCAGGGGGAGGCAGCCACGCCACGGCCATGGTGAGCCTCCCAAAGTAAATTTGTAGCCAATTTGCGCGATAGTGCAGGTATTTATTGACCTGATAGCTATCAAATCAGGAGTAATTCGCATCGCCTGAGGCGACTGACAAAGTCGTCGTCTCCCCTGGCCCCGTTCTTGCTGAAGATGAGCACCCCTCGCATGAGTCGGCTTTTTTAGTGTTTACCCTGTATATACAGGTATGCTGAAGCTGTCATCATGGCCCCCGGTACGCAGGCGCGTTCCAGTGGGCTGGGCCAAGGTACTTTCTTCAAACAGGAGCAGATGATGACTCGATCGGTTGTGAAATGGACGTCGCTGGCAGCGGCAACGGCTTGCATGATGGCCCTGGCCGCACCGGCCCAGGCGCAGGACACCAAAATCGTGCTGGGCATGTCCGGCTGGACAGGTTTTGCACCGCTCACGCTGGCCGACAAGGCCGGCATCTTCAAGAAGAATGGCCTGGATGTGGAGATCAAGATGATTCCGCAGAAGGACCGCCACCTGGCCCTGGCCTCCAAGTCCATCCAGTGCGCCGCCACCACGGTAGAGACGCACGTCGCCTGGAACGCCAACGGCGTGCCGATCGTTCAGATCTTCCAGATGGACAAGTCCTACGGTGCTGACGGTATCGCGGTGCGCGGCGACATCAAGGGCTTTGCCGACCTCAAGGGCAAGACCATCGGCGTGGATGCGCCGGGCACCGCCCCGTATTTCGGCCTGGCCTGGATGCTGAGCAAGAACGGCATGAGCCTCAAGGACGTGAAGACCACCACGCTGTCGCCCCAGGCTGCAGCACAGGCCTTCGTGGCGGGGCAGAACGATGCGGCCATGACCTATGAGCCCTACCTTTCCACCGTGCGCGACAACCCTGCGTCGGGCAAGATTTTGGCCACCACGCTCGACTACCCCATGGTGATGGACACCGTGGGCTGCGACCCCACTTGGCTCAAGGCCAACGGCAAGGCCGCGCAGGCACTGGCCAATTCGTACTTCCAGGCGCTGGACATGATCAAGGCCGACCCGGCCAAGTCCAACGAGATCATGGGCGCCGCCGTCAAGCAGACGGGCGAGCAGTTCGCCAAGTCGTCGTCCTTCCTGCGCTGGCAGGACAAGGCCGCCAACCAGAAGTTCTTTGCGGGCGAGCTGACCAGTTTCATGAAGGACGCCACGGCCATCCTGCTGGAGGCCGGCATCATCCGCAAGGCGCCTGAGGACCTGGCCGTCACGTTCGACGCGAGCTTCATCAAGTAATTGCAGGAAGAAGAACGCGCCATGTCTGCTGTGCAACCCCTGTCTGTGACCACGCCCAAAGCCCCGGTGCGCCGGCGCTCGCTCGCTCCTCTGGAGCCTGTGGGCGCCCGTGCACGCTGGCTGCTGGGTTTCGGGTTTTTTGTGTTGTTCGTGCTGGTGTGGGGGTTCTTTACGCTGGGCGGCTTCGTGTCGCCCACGTTCCTGGCCAGCCCCGTCACCATGGCCAAAGAGGGCTGGTTGCTGTTCAGCGAGTACGGCTTTCACAAGGACATCGGCATGACGGTGTGGCGCGTCTTCGGCGGCTTCATCCTGGCCGCCGTCATCGCCGTGCCCCTGGGCATCGCGATGGGTGCGTACAAAGGCATCGAAGCCTTCTTCGAGCCCTTCGTCTCGTTCTGCCGCTACCTGCCTGCGTCGGCCTTCATTCCGCTGCTGATTCTGTGGGCCGGCATCGGCGAGACGCAGAAGATTCTGGTCATCTTCATCGGCTCGGTCTTCCAGATCACGCTGATGGTGGCCGTCACCGTGGGCGGCGCGCGGCGCGACCTCGTGGAGGCTGCGTACACGCTGGGCGCGGGCCACAAGGGCATCGTCACCCGCGTGCTCATCCCGGGCGCCGCGCCCGAGATCGCCGAGACCCTGCGCTTGGTGCTGGGCTGGGCCTGGACGTACGTCATCGTGGCCGAGCTGATCGGCTCTTCCAGCGGCATCGGCCACATGATCACCGACAGCCAGTCGCTGCTTAACACCGGCCAGATCATCTTCGGCATCATCATCATCGGCCTCATCGGGCTGGTGTCCGACTTCGCCTTCAAGGCGCTCAACCACCGTCTGTTTGCCTGGAGTTTTGTGCGATGAGCAGCGTATCCATCCAAGCCGTCTCGCGCGTCTTTGAGACCGCCAAGGGCCAGCGAACGCAGGCGCTGCAGCCGGTTGATTTTGAAGTGCGTGATAACGACTTCGTGACCATCCTCGGCCCCTCGGGCTGCGGCAAGTCCACGCTGCTGCGCATCGTCGCGGGCCTGGACCACGCCACCAGCGGCCGCGTGCTGTTGGACGGCGTACCTGTGGAAGGCCCTGGCGCCGACCGTGGCATGGTGTTCCAGAGCTACACGCTGTTCCCCTGGCTCACCATCGAGCAGAACATCCGCTTTGGCCTGCGCGAGCGCGGCATGCCCGAAGCACAGCAAAAAGAGCGCGCCGCGTACTTCATCGCCAAGGTGGGCCTGCGCGGCTTTGAGCAGCACTTTCCCAAGCAGCTGTCGGGCGGCATGCAGCAGCGCACCGCCATTGCGCGTGCGCTGGCCAACGACCCCAAGATTTTGTTGATGGACGAGCCCTTCGGCGCACTGGACAACCAGACCCGCGTGCTCATGCAAGAGCTGCTGCTGGGCATCTGGGAGGCCGAGCGCAAGACGGTGCTTTTCGTCACCCACGACATCGACGAAGCCATCTTCATGGCCAACCGCGTGGCCGTATTCAGCGCCCGGCCCGGCCGCATCAAGACCGAGCTGGCCGTGGACCTGCCGCACCCACGCCACTACACCATCAAGACCAGCCCTGAGTTCATGGACCTCAAGGCGCGTCTCACCGAAGAGATCCGCGCCGAATCCATGGCGGCGGACCTGCACTGATCTGAACCTGCACCAGCCCTGCATTCACCCATGAGCGCCCGTCCTTCTAGTCGCACCACCGCCACTGCACCGCGTAGCACCACGCCTGCCAAGGCCGTGGCCGCCGTGGCCGCGCCTGCGCAGGCCATGGCGCTGTACGAGCAGGTCAAGGACCACATCTCGCGCAAGATCCAGGAAGGCATCTGGCGCGCGGGCGACCGCCTGCCGTCCGAGAACGAGCTGGTCACCCAGTTCGGCATCTCGCGCATGACGGTGAACCGCGCGCTGCGCGAGCTGGTGGAGCAGGGCCGCATCGTGCGCGTGGCGGGCGTGGGCAGTTTTGTGGCCGAAGACAAGCCTCAGTCCACGCTGCTGCAGATTGCCAACCTGGCGAGCGAAATCCGCCAGCGTGGGCACGACTACCGCTGCGATGTGCTCGCGGTGGAGCGCACCTCCGCCACGCTGGAAGTGGCAGCCGCGCTGGACCTGCGCACGGGCGAGTCGGTGTTCCACTCGCTGTGCATCCACCGCGAAGACGGCCTGCCCGTGCAACTGGAAGACCGCCACGTGAACCCACGCCAGGTGCCCCAGTTCGCCGCGCAGGACTTCACGCAACTGCAGCCCTCCGAATACCTGGTGCGCAACGTGCCCTTCGACCAGATCGAGCATGTGGTCGATGCCGTCATGCCCACCGCCGAGCAGGCCGCGCTGCTGGAGATGTCTCCGCAGGAGCCTTGCCTGCTGCTCACCCGCCGCACCTGGTCGCGCGGCGTGCCGATCACCGTGGTGCGCTGCCTGCACCCCGCCACCCGTTACCGCCTGGGCAGCCGCTTCCGCGCTGACGGCAACCCCGTCGCCGGTTGAATATGAAGCACCCCCTGAGTCGCTTCGCGCCTTCCCCCTCAAGGGGGACGACACCCTCGCTGCGGGGCGGCCCTTGCGCGGTGTCTCTCGCGGAGGCACTGGCAGTTGCAACCGCAGCGGGATTGACAGTCCGCATCTGACGAACAAACTGACGCTCGCTATTTTTCGCTTGTACCTACTTGTATATACAGGATCAACGCCATGACACAGAACGCATCACCAATCACCCTGCACCCCGGCCGCGTCACGCTGGCTGAGCTGCGCCGCATCCACGCTGGCCCCGTGCAACTGGTGCTGGACGCGTCGGCCCGCGCGGGTTTGCAGAAATCCCTGGCCACGGTGCAGCGCATCGTCGATGAAGACCAGGTGGTCTATGGCATCAACACTGGCTTTGGCAAGCTGGCCAGCACCAAGATTGCGCACGACCGCCTGGCCGAGCTGCAGCGCAACTTGGTGCTGTCGCACAGCGTGGGCACGGGCGACCCGCTGCCCGACGATGTGGTGCGCCTCATCCTGGCGACCAAGGCCGTGAGCCTGGCGCGTGGCCACTCGGGCGTGCGGCCCGAGCTGGTGGATGCGCTGTTGGCGCTGGCCAACGCCAACGTGTTGCCGGTGATTCCAGCGAAGGGCTCGGTGGGTGCATCCGGCGACCTGGCACCTCTGGCGCACATGGCCTGCGTGCTGATCGGGGAAGGGCAGGCCAAGGTGGACGGCAAGGTAGTGCCGGGTGCCGAGGCCATGCGTTCTATCGGCCTGCAGCCCTTTGTGCTGGGCCCCAAGGAAGGGCTGGCGCTGCTTAACGGTACGCAGGTGTCCACCGCGCTGGCGCTGGCCGGGTTGTTCGGCGCCGAGAGCGTGTTTGCCGCCGCACTGGTCGCAGGCTGCCTGTCGCTCGAAGCCATCAAGGGCTCGGTCAAGCCGTTTGATGCACGCATTCATGAAGCACGGGGGCAGGCCGGGCAGATCGCCGTGGCTGCCGCCGTGCGTGCGCTGCTGGATGGCAGCGCCATCGACCCCTCGCACCCCCACTGCGGCCGCGTGCAAGACCCTTATTCGATCCGCTGCGTGCCCCAGGTGATGGGCGCGTGCCTGGACAACTTGCACCACGCCGCGCGAGTGCTGACCATCGAGGCCAATGCGGCGTCGGACAACCCGCTCGTTTTCGACAACGGCGACGTGATCTCCGGCGGCAACTTCCACGCCGAGCCCGTGGCCTTTGTGGCCGACATCATCGCGTTGGCGGTGGCCGAGATCGGTGCCATTTCCGAGCGCCGCCTGTCGCTGCTGCTGGACCCGGGCCTCTCGGGCCTGCCCGCATTCCTGATCCGAGACAGCGGCGTGAACTCGGGTTTCATGATCGCCCAGGTCACCGCCGCCGCGCTGGCTGCGGAGAATCAGTGCCTGGCCAACCCCAGCAGCGTGACCAGCCTGCCCACATCGGCCAACCAGGAGGACCACGTTTCCATGGCCACCTACGGCGCGCGGCGCCTGGCCGACATGGTGCGCAACGCCGCAGTGATGGTGGGCATCGAGGCCATGGCCGCTGCCCAGGGCATGGAGTTCGACCGTGCCTTGAAGTCATCGCCTCTGGTTGAAGACCAGTTCGCCGCCATCCGCCAGCGCGTGGCCTACCTGGAGCAGGACCGCTACCTCGCCACCGACATCGAATCCATGCGCGAATGGGCCCAGCAGTCCGCCTGGCCCGCAGCGCTCACGCAGTGCCTGCCCAGCTTCGCCTGAATCCCATGCGCGCATCCACCCCCAACACCGTTCGGGCTGAGCCTGTCGAAGCCAGGGCCCTCCCTGTGCAAGCCCTTCGACAAGCTCAGGGCGAACGGGGCCGGTGACCGCTTCCGCATCTACATCGATCAACCGCCATCACATTCACTCAGGAGCCCACCATGAACGCCAACGACGCCATCATCGCTGCCGCAGCTTCTTCTTCCAGCACCGACCCCCGCCACGACGCCAGCCGCGTGATCCGCGCGCCGCGCGGCAGCCAGCTCACCTGCAAGAGCTGGCTCACCGAGGCTGCCTACCGCATGATCCAGAACAACCTGGACGCCGAAGTTGCCGAGCGACCGCAGGACCTGGTGGTGTACGGCGGCATCGGCCGCGCCGCACGCAACTGGGAGTGCTATGACCAGATCCTCGCCTCGCTCAAGGAGCTGAACGACGACGAGACCCTGCTCATCCAGTCCGGCAAGCCCGTGGGCGTGTTCAAGACCCACACCAACGCGCCCCGCGTGCTGCTGGCCAACAGCAACCTGGTGCCCAAGTGGGCCAACTGGGAGCACTTCAGCGAGCTGGACCAGAAGGGCCTGTTCATGTACGGCCAGATGACCGCCGGCAGCTGGATCTACATCGGCACGCAAGGCATCGTGCAGGGCACCTACGAGACCTTCGCCGAAGCCGGCCGCAAGCACTATGGCGGCTCGCTCGAAGGCAAGTGGATCCTGACGGCCGGCCTGGGCGGGATGGGCGGCGCGCAGCCGCTGGCCGCCACGTTCGCGGGCGCGGTGTCGCTCAACATCGAATGCCAGCAAAGCAGCATCGACTTTCGCCTGCGCACGCGCTACGTGGACAAGCAGGCGCGGGATATCGATCACGCCATTGAACTCATCCGTCAGCACACGGCGGCCAGGGAGGCCATCTCCATCGCGCTCCTGGGCAACGCGGCCGACGTGCTGCCTGAACTCGTCAAGCGCGCCAAGGCCGGCGGCCTCAAGCCCGACCTGGTCACCGACCAGACCTCGGCCCACGACCTGGTCAACGGCTACCTGCCCGCGGGCTGGACGGTGGAGCAATGGCGCGCGGCGCAGCAGGACGTGACGCAGCACGAGGTGCTCAAGAAGGCCGCAGCCCGCTCCTGCGCCGTGCACGTGCAGGCCATGCTGGACTTTGAAGCCATGGGCATCCCGGTGGTGGACTACGGCAACAACATCCGCCAGGTGGCGTTCGATGAAGGCGTGAAGAACGCGTTCGACTTCCCCGGCTTCGTGCCTGCGTACATCCGCCCGCTGTTCTGCGAAGGCAAGGGTCCGTTCCGCTGGGTAGCCCTGTCGGGCGACCCGGAAGACATTCGCAAGACCGACGCCAAGATCAAGGAGCTGTTCCCCGAGAACAAGCATGTGCACCGCTGGCTGGATATGGCGGGCGAGCGCATTGCCTTCCAGGGCCTGCCCGCACGCATCTGCTGGCTGGGCCTGGGCGAGCGCCACCTCGCGGGCCTGGCCTTCAACGAGATGGTGAAGAACGGCGAGTTGAAGGCACCCATCGTGATCGGCCGCGACCACCTGGACACCGGCAGCGTGGCCAGCCCCAACCGCGAAACCGAAGCCATGAAGGACGGCACCGACGCCGTGAGCGACTGGCCGCTGCTCAACGCCCTGCTAAACACCGCAGGCGGCGCCACCTGGGTCAGCCTGCACCACGGCGGCGGCGTGGGCATGGGCTACTCGCAGCATTCGGGCATGGTCATCGTGGCCGATGGCACCGACGCAGCGGCCGAGCGCTTGGCGCGCGTGCTGGTCAACGACTGCGGCAGCGGCGTGATGCGCCATGCCGACGCGGGCTACGAACTGGCCGTGGAAACGGCCAAGAAACAGGGTCTGAAGCTGCCCATGGTGAAGTGACCCGGTGAAAGTGACGAAATAACAGGGATGTGAAAAAGGGAACTGCATTCCCATTCCGTGGGAATGCAGGGTTTGAATGCCGCAGCAATCCTTTGATACTGAGTCCATGCCCACCCGTGGACCGACCTCCGTTGCCGCCGCCGACCGTGTTCTGCACGTGCTGGCGGTACTGGCGCAGCACGGCCAGCCCATGTCGGCGGCTGAGCTGATGGAGGCCACGGGTCTGGCGCGCAGCACGTTGTACCGGCAGCTCGCGCGGCTCAAGCTGTGGGGTTTTGTGCTGGAGGGCAGTGGGCACTACGCGCCCGGCCCACTCAGCCTGCAGCTGGCTCTGGGCTTTGACATGGCGTCGCACCTGGTGCACCACGCACGGCCGGACATGCAAGCGCTGGCCCGGCAGTCCCACGAAAGCGTGGGGCTGGTGGTGGCCGTGAACGACAGTGTGGTGTGCCTGGACATGGTGGACAGCACGCAGGCCCTGCGCTGTTCGTTTGAAAAAGGACGCAGCGTGCCCTTGCGGGCCGGTGCCTCTGCCAAGTGTCTGCTCGCCCATGTGGCACCGGCCACACGCAGCGCCATCCTCGACCTGCACTACGGTGCTGGCACCGCTGAGCGCCAGGCGGCGCTGGCCGAACTGGAAGGCATAGCCAAAGCCGGCTACGCCGTCAGCTCCGGTGAGGTGGATGCCGGAGTCTGGGGCGTCAGCGTACCGGTGTTCGGCTCTCCCCGGCAGGCCGCCGGAGCCATCACCCTGATGGCCCCGATCTTGCGAGCCCAGGGGCAGGAGGCCGCGCTCACCGGCATGACCGTCGTCGCCGCAGCGCGCATCTCCCGCCAGCTCACCCCTCCCTGAATTCCCTCACCCCTCCCCAAGGAGCTTTCCCCATGAACCTTCGTCGCAATCTTCTTCTGGCCAGCCTGGCCGCCGCAGCCTTTTGCACCATGGGTGCACAGGCGCAGGACAACGTGCTGCGTGTGGGCACCGATGCCACGTTCCCGCCCATGGAGTTTGTCGAGAACGGCAAGCGCACGGGTTTTGACGTCGAACTGGTGGAGGCGATTGCCAAGACCATGGGCAAGCAGGTCGAGTGGGTGGACATCGACTTCAAGGGCCTGATCCCCGGCCTGATCTCCAAGCGCTTTGACATGGCCGTCTCGGCCATCTACATCACGGACGAGCGCAAGAAGGTGGTGGACTTCACCGATTCGTACTACGCCGGTGGCCTGGTGGTGATGGTGAAGGCCGACAACAAGGCCATCAACAAGCTGGCCGACCTGGATGGGAAGAAAGTCAGCGTGCAGGTGGGCACCAAGTCGGTGGCGTACCTGACCGAGAAATTCCCCAAGGTGCAACGTGTCGAGGTCGAGAAGAACCAGGAGATGTTCAACCTGGTGGACATCGGCCGCGCCGATGCCGCTGTGACCGGCAAACCCGCCGCCTTCCAGTATGTGCGCACCCGTCCAGGCCTGCGCGTGCTGGATGAGCAACTCACTACCGAAGAGTACGGCATGGCCCTGCGCAAGGACACGCCCGAGCTGACGAAGGCCGTGAACGGCGCCATCACCAAGCTCAAGGCCGATGGCACCTACGCGGCCATCGTCAAGAAGTGGTTCAGCAACAGCGCTGCCAAGTAAACAACAGCCTACCGTTGCCGAACTGAGCCATGGAACTCGATTTTTCTCCTGTCTGGGCCGGATTGCCCCAGTTGCTGGCGGGCGCGCTGGTCACCGTGGAAATCACGGCCGCCTCGCTGCTGCTGGGCTGCGTCATGGGCCTCCTGGTGGGCATTGGCCGCCTGAACCCCAAGCGCCGCGTGGTCTACGCCCTGTGCACCGCCTACGTGGCTGCAATCCGTGGCACGCCGCTGCTGGTGCAGCTGTTCATCCTGTTCTTTGGCCTGCCGCAGTTCGGCATCTTGCTGCCCGCGTTTGTGTGCGGCGTGATTGGCCTGGGCATTTACTCGGGTGCCTATGTGTCCGAGGTGGTGCGCGGTGCCATCCAGTCCATCGACAAGGGGCAGATGGAGGCTGCGCGCTCCATCGGCATGTCCTCAGGTCTGGCCATGCGCACCGTGGTGCTGCCGCAGGCAGTGGTGCGCATGATTCCGCCGCTGGGCAATGAGTTCATCGCGCTGATCAAAAACTCCGCGCTGGTGTCGCTGCTCACCATCCACGATCTGATGCACGAGGGGCAGAAGATCATCAGCGTGTCTTACCGCTCGCTGGAGGTGTACCTCGCGATTGCGGTGGTGTATTTCATCCTCACGGGTGTCACGACGCTGGTGCTGCGTCGCATGGAGTTGCGCCTGCGTGCCGGAGGGATGGTGCAATGAAAAAAGAATCTGCAATGAACGGAGCAGGCCAGTCCGCCGAGCCCATCGTGCGCATCCGGGGGCTGCGCAAGTCGTTTGGCAGCCATGTGGTGCTCAATGGCATCGACTTTGATGTACTGCCGTCACAGGTGGTGGTGGTCATCGGGCCCAGTGGCTCAGGCAAGAGCACCTTCTTGCGCTGCTGCAATGGGCTGGAGCAGCCAGAGGGCGGCACGGTCGAGATCTGTGGCCGCACGCTGGTGCAGGACGGCCGCATGCTGCCCGACCATGACCTCAACGCCCTGCGCGAAGAGGTGGGCATGGTGTTCCAGTCGTTCAACCTGTTTCCGCACCTGTCGGTGCTCGACAACGTCACGCTGGGCCCGCGCAAGCTGCGCGGCCTCTCGCGCAAGGACGCCGAGGAGCGTGCGCAGGCCTTGCTGGCCAAGGTGGGCCTGGCGCACAAGGCCGCGGCCATGCCCGCCAGCCTGTCGGGCGGGCAGAAGCAGCGGGTGGCCATTGCCCGCGCGCTGGCCATGGAGCCGCGCGTGATGCTGTTCGACGAGCCCACCTCGGCGCTGGACCCGGAGCTGGTGGGCGAGGTGCTGCAGGTCATGAAACTGCTGGCCAGTGAAGGCATGACCATGATGGTCGTGACCCACGAAATGGACTTTGCGCGCGAGGTGGGCGATGTGGTGGTCGTGATGGATGGCGGCGGCATCATCGAATCCGGCCAGCCCGCCACCATCTTCACCAACCCTACGCAGGAGCGCACGCGTTCTTTCCTGCAGGCGGTGCTGACCCGCGCCTGAGCCAGGGGGCGGCATGGTGCACGACAACGGTCAACAACCTACAAGGAGACAGCCTCGCATGCCCCCGTTCTCACCCGGCAATGACCGGCGCCAGCGACAGCACTTTCAACAGCGTTTGCAAGAGCGCCTGACCGCAGACCACATTGCCCGCTTTGATCGGGATGGTGCGCTCTGCATCAAGCAACTGCTCGCGCCTGAAGAGGTTGCGCTGCTGCGCGATGGCATCGACGCCAACCTGGCCGCGCCCAGCCCGCGCGCCAAGGTGGCCAGCCGGCCGGATGACCCGGGCCGCTTCTTCGAGGACTTCTGCAACTGGCAGGACATCCCGCAGTTTGGCCGCTTTGTGCGCGACACGCCGCTGGCCCTGGCTGCGCAGCGCCTGATGCAGTCGCGCACCGTGCGGCTGTACCACGACCATGTGCTGGTCAAAGAGCCGGGCACGCGCCAGCGCACGCCCTGGCACCAGGACCAACCGTACTACAACATCGACGGCATGCAGAACATCAGCATGTGGATTCCGGTGGACCCGGTGTCCCGCGCTGCGACGCTGGAGTTTGTGGCCGGTTCGCACAAGGGGCCGTGGCTCATGCCGCGCACCTTCATGGACAACCAGGCCAAGTGGTTCCCCGAAGGCAGCCTGCAGGACCTGCCCAACGTCGAGGCCGACTGCGATGCCTTCCCTATTGTGGGCTGGGAGATCGAGCCGGGTGACGTGGTGTGTTTTCACATGCTCAAGCTGCACGCGGCCGGCGGGGTGGAGGGCAGCAACCGCCGTCGTGTGTTCTCGGTGCGCTTTCTGGGCGACGACACGCGCCATGCGCCCCGGCCGTGGAAGACCTCGCCCGAGTTTCCGGGCCTGGCCGACGAGCTGCCTGCCGGGGCTGAGATGGACCACCCGCTGTTCCCGCTGCTGGTGGACGGAAACGACATGCCACAGGGGGAACGGGCGTGATGCAGTTTCTGGACCTGGCCGCCGCACCTTCGGTGCCATGGAAGAACGGGGGCGGCAGCACGCGAGAACTGGCGTGCTGGCCGCCCGGCGCGGGCATGGACGGTTTTGGGTGGCGCGTGAGCGTGGCCACCATTGCGCACCCTGGGCCGTTCTCGGCCTTTCCGGGCGTGGACCGGCAGATCATGCTGCTGGAGGGCGACGGCGTGCACCTGCAGGGCGCCGCAGGGCATTGGCAGCACGCGCTGGAGCACTGTTGGCAGCCATTTGCGTTCTCTGGCGACGAGCCGGTGGACTGTCGCATGCTGGGCGGTGTTTCCACCGACTTCAACCTCATGCTGCGCCGGGGTGTGTGGAACGGCAAGCTAGAGGTGGTGCGCGATGTGCCGCCGCCCGCTAGGGGGGCTGCGGCAGGCCTGTGCATGGTGCTGCAGGGCGCCTGGCGGTGCGAGGCTGGCTACACGCACCCCGCGCAGGTGCTGACGGCAGGTCAGGGCGTGTGGTGGGTGAGCGAGGGCGCCGCAGTGGCGCCGTCGATCACCCCTGTGCGCGCCACCAAGGGCACCGGGTCTGCCGATGATGCACCCGTGCTGGCCTGGGTGGCCCTGCACACGGTCTCCCCACCATAATTTGAACCAAATAGGCTGTATGCGCTAGTGGAATATGCGCTGACAGCTATAGAAAATATAGTAAATCAATCCATGGACACAACAGCAGACGGCAACAGGCAGGGCGTGGTCCCGAAGATGTCTTGTGCGCCCAGCGCCGATGGCGTGTGGCTGAACCTGCGGCCTGTGGCCACGTTGTGGGTGGCGGATGTGCCGGTGCCCGAGGGCGCGCCGGCATGTGTGGCGGTGCAGGGCGGCGCCGTGCAGTGGGTGGGCCCGCAGGCCCTGGTGCCAGCGGCCTTTGCCGCCTTGCCCCGCTTTGACGGCAGGGGTGCCATCACCACCCCCGGCCTGGTCGATTGCCACACCCATCTGGTGTACGGCGGGCAGCGCGCCAACGAGTTTGCGATGCGGCTCGCAGGCGCCACGTACGAAGAGGTCGCGAAGGCGGGCGGGGGCATTGTGTCGTCTGTTCGCGCCACGCGCGAGGCGTCTGAGGGCGAACTGTTCGCGCTGGCCGCGCCGCGCCTGCAGGCGCTGCTGGATGAAGGCGTGTGTGCCATCGAGATCAAGTCCGGCTACGGCCTGGCGCTGGAGCATGAACGCAAGCAGCTGCGCGTGGCCCGTCGCCTGGGCGAGGCATTTGGCGTCACGGTACGCACCACCTTCCTCGGCGCGCATGCGCTGCCGCCCGAGTATGCAGACCGCAGCCAGGACTACATCGACCTTGTCTGCAACGAGATGCTGCCTGCGCTGGTGGCCGAAGGGCTGGTGGATGCCGTGGACGTGTTTTGCGAACGCATCGCCTTCACGCTGGCCGAGACCGAGCAGGTCTTCCAGGCCGCGCGCAAGCTCGGCATCCCCGTCAAGCTGCATGCCGAGCAGCTCTCGGACATGGGCGGTTCGGCACTGGCTGCGCGCTACGGCGCGCTGTCGTGCGACCACATCGAGCACCTGTCGGCCGACGGCATCGCCGCCATGAAGGCCGCAGGCACCGTGGCCGTGCTGCTGCCCGGCGCCTGCTACACACTGCGCGACACGCACCTGCCACCCATCGCAGCACTGCGCGCGGCGGGCGTGCCCATGGCCGTCTCCACCGACCACAACCCCGGCACTTCACCCGCGCTCAGCCTGCTGCTCATGGCCAACATGGCCTGCACGCTGTTCCGCATGACGGTGCCCGAGGCGCTGGCGGGCATCACCAGCCACGCTGCGCGCGCGCTGGGGCTGCAAGATACCCACGGCCTCATTGCCTCCGGGCGGCCCGCCAATTTTGTTCTCTGGCCGGTGGGTGAGGCGGCCGAGCTGGCCTACTGGCTGGGCCACAAGCCCGCTTGCACCATCGTGCGGCAAGGTCACATTCACGGAGTCTTGGCATGACGAACCAATTGTTCGCCACCGATGCATTGCTGCCCACCGGCTGGGCGCGCAACGTGCTGGTCGCGTGGGATGGGGCAGGGCGCATTACCCAGGTCACCCCCAACAGTGCCGTCCCTGCCGGGGTCGCGCAGGCGCCTGGCCCGCTGCTGCCCGGCATGCCCAACCTGCACTCGCACGCGTTCCAGCGCGCGTTTGCGGGCCTGACCGAATACCGCGCTGAGAGCCAGGACAGCTTCTGGAGCTGGCGCAACCTGATGTACCGCTTTGCCGCGCGCATCACGCCCGAGTCGCTGGAGGCCATCGCCACCTGGCTGTACGTGGAGATGCTGGAGGCGGGCTACACCAGCGTGTGCGAGTTCCACTACGTGCACCACGACCAAGGGGGCACGCCGTATGCCGACGATGCCACCCTGTCGCTGGCCCTGCTGCGCGCTGCGCGCAATGCGGGCATGGGCATCACGCTGTTGCCCGTGCTGTACCAGACCAGCGGTTTTGGTGCCAAGCCAGCCCGCGCTGACCAGGCACGCTTCATTCGCAGCACGGACAACATGCTCTCGTTGTTGGAGCGCCTCACGCCCTTGGCGCAAGCGCAAGGAGCGAGTTTGGGCCTGGCGCCGCACTCGCTGCGCGCGGTACCGCCCGACAGCCTGACCGCCGCCGTGCGGGGCCTCACGGCGCTCAACCCCCAGGCGCCCATCCACATCCACATTGCCGAGCAGACGCAGGAGGTGGACGACTGTGTAGCCTGGAGCGGCCAGCGCCCCGTGCAGTGGCTGCTGGAGCACGCACCCGTGGACGAACGCTGGTGCCTGGTGCACGCCACGCACATGACGCAGCAGGAGTACCAGGACGCAGCCCGCACCGGTGCCGTGGCAGGCATCTGCCCCACCACTGAGGCCAACCTGGGCGACGGCATCTTCGACATGCCGCTGTGGCTGCAGCACGGCGGCCGCTGGGGTGTGGGCTCGGACAGCCATGCCTGCGTGAACGCAGCGGAGGAATTGTTGATGCTGGAATACGGCCAGCGCCTGTCGCTGCGGCAGCGCAATGTGCTGGCCACCCCAGCCCAGTCCGAGGTGGCCGCTGCCATGACCCTGCAGGCCGTGCAGGGCGGGGCGCAGGCTGCAGGCCGCGCCATTGGCGGCCTGGCCGTGGGCCAGCAGGCCGATCTGGTGGCGCTGGATGCGCAGCATGTGGCTCTGCGCGATCTGCCTGCGCACAGCATGTTGTCGGCCCATGTGTTTGGCAGCCACCGCACCTCGGCCATCGACAGCGTGTGGGTGGCGGGCCAGCGGCGCATCACGGGCGGCCGGCACACGCTGCATGATGCAGCGGCCCAGGCGTTTGTAGGCGCGCGTTCGGCCACCATTGCACCCGATTGAATTCCTACCCGTGAGCTTGTGATGACCGATACCTCTCCACCCCCCTTTGTGTTTTATCCCGGCACTGCGCCGCTGCTGGTGTCCATGCCCCATGCAGGCACCTACGTGCCGCCCGCGCTGGCCGCGCGCTTTACCGATGAGGCACGCCAGGTGCCCGACACCGACTGGCACATGGAGCGCCTCTATGCATTTGCCAAAGACTTGGGCGCGTCCATCCTCGTGGCCACGCACTCGCGTTATGTGGTCGACCTGAACCGCCCGCCGGATGGCGCGAGCCTGTACCCCGGGCAGAGCGTCACAGGCCTGTGCCCGGTCGATACGTTCGACGACACGCCCATCTACGCCAAGGGCGACGTGCCCGATGACGCCGAGATCGCCGCGCGCCGCGATGCCATCTGGGCGCCGTACCACGCGCAGCTGCGTGCCGAGCTGGATCGCATCCGCGCCCAGCATGGTTTGGCCGTGCTGTGGGACGCTCACTCGATCCGCTCAGTGCTGCCGCGCTTTTTTGAAGGCAAGCTGCCCGACCTGAACCTGGGCACGGCCAACGGCGAAAGCTGCGACCCCGCACTGGCGCAGGAGCTGCTGGCGATTGCCCAGTCGGCGCCGGGCTACACCGCCGTGCTCAATGGCCGCTTCAAGGGCGGGCACATCACGCGCCACTATGGGCAGCCCGCGCAGAATATTCACGCGGTGCAACTGGAGATGACCCAGTGCAGCTACATGCAGGAGGCTTTGCCTTTTGACTACCTGCCCGATGTGGCAGCTGGTGTGCAGCCGCACCTTCAGCGCATGCTGCAGGCCGCGCTCGCCTTTGCGGCAGCGCAATCGGTGTGAATCGGGCGCCACGCCCCCTTCGGGGTTATCGGTGCTAGTATGGGTCGGTCGGTCCGCCATGGACCGCCGTCTGGGCCAGCATTCACGCATGAGCCCGTTGTAGCGGGAGGAGCCGCGCCCCATGGACCCCACCGCTTATTACTACATGCCCTTGTTCAAGCCCGGTGCCTTTGTGCAATGGAACCACCAGCGCGAGACCGTGAGCCATGTGGTCGTGCGCCGCAACTCTCTCATGGTGTATCTGGTGGGGCATGAGTCCCCGGTGCACCCCGACGCGCTGCATCTGGCGCCTACCGCCTTTCAGCTCACGCGCGCGCCAGACCGTCTTTGAACGCGGGCAGCCCCGCCGATGGAATGAGCGTTAACCGCCAGCGCGCTGCGCCATGGCTTCACCCAGCTGGATGGGCCGTGTGGGCGACCATTGCGGGTTGAACTGCAAAGGCCCCTGCGGGAACAACATCACGACGGTAGAGCCGAGCAAGAAGCGGCCCATCTCCTCGCCTTTTTGCAGGCGGACCTGGCCGGGTGCGTAGTCCCACTGCCGCAGCGTGCCCGTGCGCGGCGGGTTCACCTGCCCATGCCACACGGTGGCCATGCTGCCCACAATGGTGGCACCTACCAGCACCAGCACGAAGGGGCCCTGGGCCGATTCAAAAAAGCACACCACGCGCTCGTTGCGCGCAAACAGGCCGGGTACACCGCGTGCCGTGGTGGGGTTGACCGAGAACAGATCACCGGGCACATGGACCATGCGCGTGAGCTCGCCCCCGCAAGGCATGTGGATGCGGTGGTAGTCGCGCGGGCTCAGGTACAGCGTGGCGAAATGTCCGTTGTCAAAACGGGCAGCGGCAACGGCGTCGCCACCCACCAGGGCTGTGGTGGAGTACGTGTGTCCCTTGGCCTGGAAGACCTGGTCCTTGGCGATGGGGCCGAACTGGCTGATGGCGCCGTCCACAGGGCAGATCAGGTCGGCTTGGGCCAGCGGGCGCGCGCCGTCTTTCAGCGCACGTGTGAAGAAGTCGTTGAAGCTGGTGTAGCTGGCGATGTCGGGGTTGGCTGCCTCGGCCATGTTGACGTTGTAGCGGCCCACGAACCAGCGGATCACCGAGGTGGTGAGGCCGCCGAGGCGGGCCGATGCGAACTTGCCAGCCAGGGTGGTCAGTGCCTGCTTGGGCAGGAGGTATTGCGGCAGAACTGCCAGGCGATCAGACACGGGCGAACCCCTCAAAGACGAAAGCGGACGATTCTATCGGCGGGGCGCCGTTGCCCGCACGGGGTCATACCCCGAGGTATTGCTCTAGCAGCAGGGGCTGTGCATGCAGGGCGTCCGAGCTGCCGTCAAACACCACCTGGCCCTTGACCAGGATGACGTTGCGGTCGGTGATCTGCGTGACGTGCTTCCAGTTCTTGTCCACGATCACGCTGCTGATGCCGCTGTCCTTGATGAGGCTGCAGATGCGCCAGATCTCGCGCGCGATCAGGGGCGCCAGGCCTTCGGTGGCTTCGTCGAGGATGAGCACGTCGGGGTTGGTCATCAGCGCGCGGCCGATGGTCAGCATCTGCTGCTCGCCGCCGCTGAGCTGCTGGCCGCCATGGCCCAGCCTTTCCTTCAGGCGCGGGAAGGTCTCCAGCACGCGCTCGTAGGTCCAATCGCGCTGGCCGCGTGTGCCGGCGCGGGCGGCCATCTGCAGGTTCTCGACCACGCTCAGGTTGCCGAAGATGCCACGGCCTTCAGGCACGTAGGCAATGCCCAGCCGGGCCATCTCATAGGGCGGCTTGCCCGTCATGTCGCGGCCGGCCACGGCCACGCTGCCCGACCGGGGCTTGACCAGGCCCATCAGCGACTTGAGCAGGGTGCTCTTGCCCATGCCGTTGCGGCCCATGAGGCCGATGGTCTCGCCCTGGCCCACGGTGAAATCAATGCCGTGCAGGATGTGGCTGCTGCCGTAGAAGGTGTGGATGCCCTTGGCATCGATCCATGGAGTGGTCATCTCAGTGGTCCTCCCCCAGGTAGGCGGCCTGCACGGTGGCATCGGCGCGCACCTCGGGTGGTGTGCCCTGCGCAATCACCTCGCCGTTGACCATCACCGTCAGGCGGTCGGCCAGCGCAAACACGGCATCCATGTCGTGCTCGACCAGCATCATGGCGTGGGCGGGCTTGAGGCGCTGCAGCAGCTCGACCATGCGCTCGGCCTCGGCCACGCCCATGCCGGCCAGGGGCTCGTCGAGCAGCAGCACCTGCGGCTCGGTGGCCAGGGTCATCGCAATTTCGAGCTGGCGCTGCTCGCCGTGGCTCATGGCCCCTGCAATCGCGGTGCGCCGGTCTTTGAGGCCAGATAGCTCGATAGCGCTTTCAAGACGTGCGCTGGTTGCTCTGTTTTTGATAGTGCCAGAGCGGGTGTCCTGCCACCAGCGCAAGGGGTTCCAGGGCTGCTGTGCATCGCGCGACTGGGCCGCCAGGCGCACGTTCTCGTGCACGGTGAGCGGCAGGAAGATGTTGGTCTTCTGGTAGCTGCGGCCCAGGCCCTGACGCGAGATGCGTTCGGGCGCCCAGCCGGTCACATCGGTGCCCCCCAGCAGCACCTGGCCCGAGCTGGGTGGCAGGTCGCCCGAGAGCAGGTTGGTCAGCGTGGACTTGCCCGCGCCGTTGGGGCCGATCACCGCATGGATCTTGCCCCGCCACAGGTCCACCGAGACACCATTGACAGCGGCCAGGCCGCCAAAGCGCTTGGTCACCTTCTGCGCGGACAACAGGACTTCAGCCATGGTGCAAGCCCTCCGAGGCCTGGGCCGCACGGCGCTGGGCAAACATGCCCAGCAGCCCGCGCGGCGCGGCCACCACCACCAGCACGATGAAGCAGCCCATCAGCAGTTGCCAGTGTTTGCTGATGTCCTTGAATGCGTGCAGCAGGTACTCGAAGGCAAATGCACCCACGATGGCGCCCGCAAAGTTGCCCATGCCGCCCAGAATGACCATCATGATCGCGTGTGCGCTCATGTGAAAGCCCATGAGTTCCGGGTTCACATAGCCGGTTTGTGCGCCCCACAGGTACCCCGCCAGGCCAGCCAGCGCCCCGGCGATGGTGAAGGCGGTGAGTTTGTAGCCCCGTGTGCCAAAGCCCATGGCGCGCATGCGGTGTTCGTTGATGCGGATGCCAGCCAGCGCGCGGCCCAGCGGGCTCCACAGCAGGCGGCGCAGCAGCGCGTACACCAGCACCACCAGCGCCAGCGTGAAGTAGTAGAAAGTCTTGCGTCCCTCCAGATCGAACGGCAACCAGCCGAGGATGGAGGCATCGGGCCGGAAGTTGATGTACAACCCGTCCGAGCCGCCTAGCACCTTGTTGTCGAAGAACAGGTAGAACACCATCTGCGCAAAGGCCATCGTGACCATGATGAAGTAGATGCCGTGAGTGCGCACCACAAAGAACCCGATCACCAGCGCTACCAGGCCGGATGCGGCCACTGCCAGCGGCAGCGACCACCACAGGCTCACAGGCATGTCGGCGGGGGTGAGAAAGGCGAGGGCGTAGCCCGCCACGCCAAAGTAGGCGGCGTGGCCCAGCGAGACCAGCCCGGTCACGCCCTGCAGCAGATCCAGGCTCATGGCAAAGATGGCCATGATCATCATGCGGGTGACCATCTGCACATAAAAGTCGCTGCCCACCACAGGGAACAGCAGCAACGCAGCCAGCCCCAGTGCCAGGGCGAACTGCACGCTGCGTGGCAGCACTTCGATATTGGCGCGCGGGGTGCTCATGAGCGGCCGCCGGGCCGCCCCAAGGCGGCGAAGGCCCCCTTGGGGGGCAGCGAAATACACGAAGTGATAAGCGTGGGGGGCTTTGTCATTGCTTAAAGAGGCCTTCAGGTTTCCACAGCAGCACGGCTGCCATCAGCATATAGACCAGCATGCCCGCCACCTGCGGCAGCAGCACCTTGCCAAACGTGTCGACAAAGCCCACCAGCAGCGCAGCAATGAGCGCGCCTCGCACGGAGCCGATGCCACCAATCACCACCACCACAAAGCACATGATGAGCACCGAGGAGCCCATATTGGGGTAGACGCTCGACACGGGCGCAGCCACCATGCCCGCGACCGCCGCCAGGCCCACGCCCAGCGCGAACACGATGGCATGGATGAGCTTGATGTTCACGCCCAGCGACTCGGCCATGTCGCGGTTGAAGGCGCCCGCGCGGATCTTCATGCCCAGGCGGGTTTTGGAGATCAGCAGATACAGGGCCACGGCCAGCGCGATACAGACGCCCGATATGAACAGCCGGTACACCGGATAGGAGAGGGTGTCGGTGAGAGGAATGGACCAATCCAGCAACTTGGGGATGGCCACGCCGTGCACGTCGTCGCCCCACAGGATGGAGCGCAGCTCTTCAAAGATGTAGATCAGCCCGAAGGTCAGCAGCACCTGGTCCAGGTGGTCGCGATGGTAGAAGTGGCGAAACAGCAGCCATTCCAATACCAGGCCAAACACCACAGCAAGCGCGGCGCCCCCCAGGATGGCCAGCGTCAGGCTACCGAACTGGCCGGAGAGCGAGTACCCCAGGTATGCGCCCAGCATGTAGAAGCTGCCATGCGCCAGGTTCACCACGCCCATGATCCCGAAGATCAGCGTGAGCCCGGCCGCCAGCATGAACAGCAGCAGGCCGTATTGCACGCTGTTGAGCAACTGGATCAGGAACGTGGCGAAATCCATGGAGGGCTGGGTTTGGAGTACAAAAAATCAACCCGCGCAGCACGAGGCCGGCGGAGGAAGCCCGGCATGCAAGCCGGGCGGTCGGGTCGGAAAATGGGCTGACCGAACGGTTTAGCCCATGCGGCAACCGGCGCCGCTGTCGGCCAGCGCCTTGGCGGCCACGCCGATCACCTTGTTTTCCTTGTTCTCCACGCGGCGCAGGTAGATGTCCTGCACGGGGTTGTGCGACTTGCTCATGGTCCACTTGCCGCGTGGGCTGTCGATGACGGCGCTTTCCATCGCCTTGATGACGGCCGGCTTGGCAGACAGGTCTCCCTTGACGGCGTTGGCACCATGCACCAGCAGCAGGCCGGTGTCGTAGCCTTGCACAGCGTACACGTCGGGCTGGCTGCGGAAGGCCTTGGCATATTCCAGGCGGAACTGCTTGTTGCGCGGCGTATCCAGCGAGTCGCTGTAGTGCATGGTGGTGATGATGCCGTCGGCCGCTGGGCCTGCAGCGTCCAGCACGCCTTCGGTCAGGAAGCCCGAGCCATACAGCGGAATCTTGTCCTTGAGGCCGGCCGCCGCGTAGTCCTTGATAAACTTGGCCGCGCCGCCACCGGCAAAGAAGCAGGCCACGGCATCGGGCTTGAGCGCGGCAATCTCGGTCAGCAGCGCCTGAAATTCGACGTTGGGGAAGGGCAGGCCCAGTTCCTTGACGATGGTGCCGCCCGCCTTGGTGTAGCTTTCCTTGAAGCCCTCAAACGCTTCGTCACCAGCCGCGTACTTCCAGGTGATCCAGACGGCCTTCTTGTGGCCCTTTTCGACCATGGCCTTGCCAAGCGCCAGTGTGGGCTGCGAATTGCTGAACGAAGTGCGGAACACGTTGGGAGCGCAGAGGGCGCGGGTGGCTGCGTGTACGCCTGCGTTGGGGATGAGGTTGAGCACGCCGGTGTCGCGCGCCACCTTCTGGATACCCATTTGCACGCCCGAGTGCACGGTACCGATCAGCACGTCCACCTTGTCGCGCTGCACCAGCTTGCTGGCGTTTTCCACACCCTTGCTGGGCTCGGATTCGTCATCGACCTTGAACCATTCGATCTCGCGGCCGCCAAGCTTGCCGCCTTGCTGGTCGATGGCCAGACGCACGCCATTCTCGATGGCCACGCCCAACTGCGCAAAAGTGCCGGTGTAGGGCAGCATGAATCCCACGCGCACCTTGCCGCTTTGAGCGCGCACGATGGAGGGCAGCAGCAGGCCCGTGGATGCTGCGCCGACGAGGGCGGCACTGCGGCTGATGACGAGGCGGCGGGTGGTCATGGGGCTTGTCTCCTTTGTTTAGGCTTAAAGTAATTTACTGCAAGCGTTCGGTGGTGAATACCTATGGGTTACCCGTACCGGAGGTAGGACTGGGTTCAGAGCACAATCACTGCCCATGTCCTGGGGCTATGCCGTCAACGCGCGGCAGGTGGAGGACATGGCAAGAAGCTGCTTCTGACTCCGGTGGAAAAGGGGTGAATTTGCAGATGAATTAAAATGCATGTTTTTATTTTTTGTGCAGTATAGAGCGTGTTTTTGGATTGGGGTGGTCGATTCTGTTCTGCCTCGTAGGTAGTTTCCAGCAGGGAGCTGTTGCGACGCCTCCAACCGAGGGCTGGCTCGCTCCAGGCGGCTGATGCCCCTCGGCGCACCTGCACCATGGCACTGGCGGCACAATGGCGTCGGATTCTTCAATCGGTTGCGCTATGTAGCGGCATCCCGGCAGGCCCGTCGCGATGGGCGCTGCGCAGCGGCCCTCAACTCTCCAGTTTGCCGGTTGAGCACTGATGTAGCTTGCGGCTGCCTCCGTCCTTCCGTCCTGTATGTCTTCTTCTCCCCCCGACCTCTCCTCTTCATTGCCTTCCCGCCAGCCATTGGCCGAGCGTCTGGTCGAGTGGCTGCGGCATTTCTGGCCCGCCCCGCTGGGCATCGATGGCCGGGAGCGCCTGCGCTTTGTGGTGGGGGCGGTGATGGGCATGCTGCTTACCGCGTGGCTCAGCCGCTGGTGGGCCCAGGGCAGTGGCTCCGGCCCGTGGATGGTGGCGTCGTTGGGGGCCAGTGCCGTGCTGGTGTTTGGCATGCCTTCCAGCCCTCTGGCCCAGCCCTGGCCCGTGCTTGGCGGCAGCACCCTGTCAGCATTGGTGGGTGCGGTCTGCTCGGCACTGATTCCAGACAAGGTTTTGGCGGGCGCCATTGCCGTGGGCCTGGCCATTGCGCTCATGGTGCCGCTGCGGTGCCTGCACCCGCCCGGGGGAGCCATGGCTTTGTACGTGGTGTTGACCTCGGGCGATGGGTGGCACCTGGCCGCATTCCCGGTGTTGTTCAACGTCGTGCTGTTGTTGATCGCTGCTGTGGTCTACAACGGGTTGACGGGCCGCCGCTACCCCCATCCTCAGCGCGTCGTTTCGCGGGTGGCAGCAAGCCAGGGGGCTTTCACCGCCTCGGATGTGGACGCGGCACTGGCCCATTACAACCAGGTGCTCGACGTGAGCCGCGCGGACCTGGAGGGGCTGTTGCATCTGGCGGGACGTGCGGCGTTCCAGCGGACGCTGGGAGAGCTGCGGTGCGCGGACATCATGTCCAGCCCGCCTCACGCCGTGGAGATGGGGGTGTCGCTCAAGGAGGCGTGGGCGCTGATGCGTTTGCAGCAGATCAAGGCACTGCCGGTGGTGGATACCCAGCGCCAGGTCATCGGGATCGTGACAGTGGCCGACTTCATGCGGCTGGCCAACCTCGATACCCACGAAGGGCTGGGGCAGCGGTTGCGCACGCTGGTCATGGGGCGTGGCGGGCAACCGCAGGCCGTGGGCGAGATCATGTCCCACCCGGTCCAGGTGGCGCGCGCCACGCAGCATGCGATGGACCTGGTGCCCCTTTTCTCGCAGGGCGGCCACCATCACATTCCCATCGTGGATGACGTGGACCACCTCGTGGGCATCATCACCCAGACCGACCTGGTGCGCACCCTAGCCACTGCAGTGCAAGGCCGATAGTGGGCGGCAGGTGTGACGCAGCGCCCGCGCCACAGAGCACACCGTGCGCCCATAGGCAAAACAATGCGTGTCGCGGTACAATTGACAGGCTTTGCACAGCGCTGACGCCTGTTCATTGAAGCCGTCTCCCCGGCCCTCTGCCTGATCTGCGCCCTGGGTGCAGCCGACTCCCACCGCCCGCCATGCACCGTGTGTCGAGTTTCGACAACACTGCAGCTGCCGTGGTGAACGCAAAAATCCCGCTCAGGCGCCGACCACAGAACATTTGCTTAGAAGAGATAGAGAAACACATGGCCAAAGAAGAACTCATTGAAATGCAGGGCTCCGTCACGGAAGTCTTGCCTGACTCGCGCTTTCGCGTCACGCTGGACAACGGTCACCAACTGATTGCCTACACCGGCGGCAAGATGCGCAAGCACCACATCCGCATCCTGGCGGGTGACAAGGTGTCGCTCGAGATGTCGCCTTACGATCTGACCAAAGGCCGCATCACGTTCCGTCATCTGGCCGGTCGCGGCCCTGGTCCGTCGTCCAGCCGCTGATCCCTTCTTTCTCGGTCCGTGGCAGACCGAGGAAGGTGTTTGATTTTTCTGGTTCGTCTCTTGTCACGTCGCAGCCCTTGGGCTGTCTCCCTGTCATCGCTTCGCCTCGCCACTTTCTAAAAAAAGTCAAAAAAGCGGGCGTTGAACCAAAAACAGGGGATTTGGCGGGTTAGAATACGAGCTGTCGGAGCGTAGCGCAGCCTGGTAGCGCATCTGCTTTGGGAGCAGAGGGTCGCGAGTTCGAATCCCGCCGCTCCGACCAATGTTTGAAGGCCTTGCAGCACATGCTGCAAGGCCTTTTTTCTTGCCCGTCCGTGCCTTGCACATGGTGCGGCCAAGCCTCGCCTTCGTCGGGCCAACGGCATGCGCAGCAGTCCATTCCGGCAGGCTCGTGGAATCTACGTACCATTGGGTTCATCGTTGGTGGGCGTTTGTCCGCTTCGATCCTGCCGTGTGCCATGCACGGTGCTTGCTGGTATCGCCATGACATTCTCCGCACCTCCTGCAGCCATCTCTGCGCCGTCACCGCCCTCCAAAGCGCTGGCATTGCCCGCGGCGCACCGTTACGACGCAGTCGATGCCCTGCGGGGGCTGGCCATGGTGTGGATGACGGTGTTCCACTTTTGTTTTGATCTGAGCCACTTTGGCCTGTGGCCGCAGAACTTCCGCGTGGATCCCTTCTGGACCACACAGCGCACTGTCATCGTGAGTCTGTTCCTGTTCTGTGCGGGGCTGGGTCAGGCCATTGCCTTGCACCAGGGGCAGGGCTGGCGCCGGTTTGGG
The DNA here is from genome assembly GCF_003058055.1 of Acidovorax sp. 107. Lineage (NCBI taxonomy): Bacteria > Pseudomonadati > Pseudomonadota > Betaproteobacteria > Burkholderiales > Comamonadaceae > Acidovorax > Acidovorax sp. 107. Next base: position 1,475,372 of record NZ_QBTZ01000001.1, read on the forward strand.
CGCCGCTGGGTGCAGATTGCCGGGTGTGCGCTGCTGGTATCTGCCGGGTCGTTGGTGATGTTTCCGGCAAGCTTCATCTACTTCGGTGTGCTGCACGGCATGGCGGTGATGTTGCTCGTTGCGCGATGTACCGCTGGTTGGGGGCGCTGGCTCTGGCTGACCGGGCTGGTGGCCATGGCCTTGCCGTGGGCGGCGCAGCAGCTTCTGACGGGGATATGGGCAGATGCCGCGCCCTGGTTCAACGGGCGGGCTTTGAATTGGCTGGGGCTGGTGTCCCGCAAACCGTTCACGGAAGACTATGTGCCGGTGCTGCCTTGGTTGGGCGTGCTCTGGTGGGGGCTCGCCGCGGGGCAATGGGCGACGCGTGCACACAAGAGTTGGCTGCAATGGCGGTTACCCGCCGGACTCACTCTCCTGGCGACGCTGGGGCGGTGGAGCCTGAGCTACTACATGGTCCACCAGCCGGTGATGATTGGCCTGCTGATGGCTGTGGTGTGAGTAATGGGGCGGACTTGAGCCTTGTTGATCCAGGGGGCATTGCGACACAGCCCAAGCCCATAAAAAAACGCGACCGAGGTCGCGTTTTTTGTTGCCAGAACGACTGAGTTCCCGTTGGCTTATTCCACTTTGGCCTTGGCGCGCAGGTCTTCCTGGAACTTGGCCAGCTTTTGCTGTTGCAGCTGCTGTGCCACTTGTGGCTTGACTTCTTCAAGCTTGGGCAGCTCGGCCTGGCGCACATCGTCCAGGCGGATGATGTGCCAGCCAAACTGGCTCTTCACGGGCGTTTCGGTCATCTTGCCCTTTTCGAGCTTGACCAGCGCTTCGGTGAACTCGCTCACGTAGCTCGATGGGTTGGCCCAGTCGAGATCGCCACCCTTGGCGCCGGAGCCTGGGTCCTTGGATTGCTTCTTGGCGATGTCTTCAAACTTCGCGCCCTTCTTGATGGACGCGATGATGGCCTTGGCGTCGGCCTCTTTCTCCACCAGGATGTGGCGGGCCTTGTATTCCTTGCCGCTGTTGGCGGCCACGAACTTGTCGTATTCGGCCTGGATTTCAGCGTCGGTGACGGGGTTTGTCTTCTGGAAGTCGGCGAACAATTCGCGGATCAGAATGGCCTGGCGGGCCAGTTCCAGTTGGGACTTGTAGTCGGCCGAGGTTTCCAGGCCGCGTTTTTGGGCTTCCTGCATGAAGATTTCACGGGCGATGACTTCTTCCTTGATCTGGCCTTCGATGTCGGGCGTCACGGGGCGGCCCGAGCGTTCGACCTGCTGCTTGAGCGCTTCGACACGCTCCTTAGGAACTGCCTTGCCGTTGACGATGGCGACATTCTGGGCGGAAACGGGCAGGGCCAACGTGCCCAGCACGGCAGCGGCCACGAGGCCGGACAGGAGCTGTTTCTTCATGCGGAATCCAAAAAAATGAGGGTTGTTTGCCAGCTGAAATCCGGCAGGTATTGACTTGGGGCCGGCTCAGAGAACTTCAATGGCGAGGGCGTGAACGCCTTGGTCAATAAATTCTTGCAGCGCATCATACACAAGGCGGTGTTGGGCCACGCGGGTGCGTCCTGTAAAGAAAGGTGACGCGATCCGCACCCGAAAATGGGTGCCAAATCCGGTGCCGTTGGCACCTGCATGGCCGGCGTGGGCCGCGCTTTCATCCACCACTTCCAGGTGGCTGGGGGTGAGGCGGTCGGCCAGGGTCTGGTGCATCTGATCAGCAAGGGTAGTCATGGGCTTCGCGCTCGTTCAGGTAGTGGGCTCGTCGCCCTTGAGGTGGGGGGCGATGTAGATGCCCTGGGCCACCAGGAAGACCAGCGGAAACGCATAGCCCCAGAGCTTGAAGTCCACCCAGGCCTCGGTGCTGAAGTTCATCACCACGTAGGCGTTGATGGCCGACATGAAGGCACAGTAGATGATCCAGGCCACGTTCAGGCGCTGCCAGACGGTGTCGGGCAGATCGAGCTGGCTGCCCAGCAGCATCTTGAGAAAGTTCTTCTTGAGCGCCCACAGCGCCACCGCCAGGGCAATGGACATCGCGCCGTACAGCACGGTGGGTTTCCACTTGATGAACCGGTCGTCCTGTAGCACCAGCGTGAGCGTGCCAAACAGCAGGATCAGCACCAGGGTGACCTTGTGCATGGTCTGCAGGCGCCGGTCGATGGCATAGATGATGGCCATCTGCAAGGCCGTGGCCGCCATGAGCACGGCGGTGCCTACGTAGATGCCGTAGAACTTGTAGGCCCCGAAGAACAGCAGGATGGGGAAAAAGTCGATCAGGATTTTCATGGAGTCAGCAAGGAGTCCCGGGCTTCAGCGGTCGCCGGACTCGAAGTCCAGCGATGCCGAGTTCATGCAATACCGCAGCCCCGTGGGCGCTGGGCCGTCTTCAAACACATGGCCCAGGTGCGCCCCGCATTGTGCACACACCGTTTCGGTGCGGACCATGCCATGACTGCGGTCCACGATTTCTGTGATGGCGCCGGGGATGGCTTCGGAAAAGCTGGGCCAGCCGCAACCCGCATCGAATTTGGTGACCGAGTCGAAAAGTTTGGCGCCGCAGCAGATGCAGTGGTAGCTGCCGTCAGCCCAGTGGGCTTCGTACTTGCCGGTGAAAGGACGCTCGGTGGCGGCATGGCGCGTGACCTGGAAGGCCACGGGCTCGGCGCCTTTCTCGCGCAGCACGGCTTGCCATTCGGTGTCTGTCTTCTGGATGGGATGGGTCATGATGAGCAGCTGATCTCGATGGAAGACGCCCAGTCGGGCGGGAAGGCGGCGTAGGCGTCATGCCTCGGGTGCTCGTCAAACGGGCGCTCCAGCAGCCGCTGCAGGGTTTGGAGTTCGCCAAAGTCGCCAAGTTTCGCCGCACGGATCGCCTGTTCGCCCAGGTGGTTGCGCAGCACGAACTTGGGATTAGTTTTGAGCATCAAATCGGCTTGATGCGCTACATCCATATACCTCGAATGCTCTGAATATAGTAGCAACCATTGGTCAAGGCCTGCGCGGTCCGCAAACAGGTCGCGCACGGGCTCCATGTCTTGTGTGCCCACGGCGTGCGACAGGCGGCGCCAGAAGATGGGGTAGTCCACCCCGTTCTGGGCCAGCAGCAGCAAGATGCCGTCGATGAGTGCACCATCGCCATCGCTGGCCTCCACCAACCCCAGCTTGGCGCGCATTTGGGCCATGAAGGCTTCTGGGAAAACCGTCTTGTAGGACTCCAGCGCCTGTTTCGCCAGCTCTTGGTCGCCGATCAGGGGCAGCAGCGCCTGGGCCAGGCAAAACAGGTTCCAGTACGCCACATTGGGCTGGCGGTTGTAGGCGTAGCGGCCTTGCGAGTCGCTGTGGTTGCACACGTGGCCGGGCACAAAAGCATCCAGAAACTGGAAGGGTCCGTAGTCAATCGTCAGGCCCAGGATGCTCATGTTGTCGGTGTTCATCACCCCGTGGCAAAAGCCCACGGCCTGCCATTGCGCCATGAGCCGCGCGGTGCGCTCGCTCACGGCCTGCAGCAGGGCGGCGTAGGGGTTGCCCGCGAGGTCCTCGCCGTCCCGGCATTCGGGGTAGTAGCGGTCAATGACATAGTCGGCCAGTGTTTGCAGCGCGGCCTCCTGGCCGTTGGCAGCAAAGTGCTCAAAGTGGCCAAAACGTACAAAGCTCGGGGCCACGCGGGTGACGACGGCAGCGGTTTCGACCTCCTCGCGGCGCACCGGCCCGGGGGAGCCGGTGATGCACAGCGCGCGCGAGGTCGGCACACCCAGGCCGTGCATGGCTTCGCTGCACAAAAACTCGCGGATGCTGGAGCGCAGCACCGCACGGCCATCGCCCATGCGTGAGTAGGGCGTGCGGCCTGCGCCCTTGAGCTGGACCTCCCACCCCGTGGCCGTCTCCCCGAGCAGGATGGCGCGCCCATCGCCCAGCTGACCGGCCCAGACGCCAAACTGGTGCCCGCTGTACACGCTGGCCAGGGGGCGGGAACCTGCCATCAGGCGGTTGCCGGTGAAGGCCTGCAGGGCCTCGTCGCTGCACAGGGCGGACTCATCCAGCCCCAGCAGTTGCGCTACGGCGGGGCTGGTCCCTACCCAATGGGGCGAGGGCAGGGGGGTGGGGCGCAGTTCGGTGAAAAAGTCGGGGCCCAGCGCGGCAAAGCCGTGGTCCCAGGCCAGGCCAAGGTCGGTACGGGCGTCGCTGTCGGCAGTCAGGGTCATGGGCTGGATTGTCTCGCAGGCCGGATGCCCCGGCGCCCACAGGGCCATGGCAGGGTGTGGCGGGTCGACACTGCAACCGCTATAGCGACGCTGCTGCGGCCAGTAAGACCGGGCCCGGTGCAGGCTGCAGCAACTGCTGGCGGTACTGGCCTGGCGGCATGCCGAACCAGCGTTTGCAGGCCCTGAAGAGGTTGCTCTGGTCGCTGAACCCCAGTTGGTCTGCCACTTCGGCCAGGCTGCGGCGCGGGTCGGCCAGGTACTGGCGGGCCAGCTCGCTGCGGGTGTCATCCAGCAGTTGCTGAAAACTCACCGACTCTGCCTGCAGCCGGCGCTGCAGGGTGCGGTCGGTCAGGTGCAGGCGTGCCGCCACGTCCTCACGGCGCGGTTCACCAAGGTGCAGCATGCGTGATATTTCGGTGCGCACCTTGGCGCTGACCAGCGACTGGCCCAGCGGGCCCAACTGCCCCAGCTCGGCCTCCACCAGTTGTTCGTGCAGCGCCCACAGGCTGGGGTTGTGGGTGGGAATGGGTTGCAGCAGGTCGGCTTCGGCCATCAGAAAGCGGTTCACCGGCTGGCCAAAACGGGGCGGCACACCAAACGCGGCGCGGTGGCACGCGTCGTCGGTCGGCGCTGGGGTGACCAGCTCCACCGCCAGGGGTGTGAGGTCGCGCCGCGTGAGCCAGTCGCACAGCGTGATGAGGGTCAGCGCCGCAAATTCCACGCGCTGGCGAGGAATGGGACGCGACGCGCCGATGTGGTTGACCACCAACCAGTAGCCGCGCGGGTCCCGCTCCATTGAGAACGTGGTGGCGTCCGAGATCAGCGCCATGTGCCGGTCCAGGTGCTTGAACCCTTCGAGGAGATTGGGGCCCGAGGCCAGAGCGTGGCCCACCAGGTCCAGCTTGCCGTAGCGCGCGGCCAGTTGGCGGTCCAGGCCCAGCCCCGGGCGGTCGTAGTGCTGGGCTGCTGCCTCCCACAAGCGGCTGACGCGGTCCACATCCACGCGGGTGTGGGGGTGCTGCAGGCTCTCCAGATCGATGTCGGCTTGCGCGCACAGGGCTTGCACCGGCAAGCCTTCGGCCGCAAACAGCTCGGCAATGCCGCGCACCCAGGCGGCAGAGCTGGTGCGCTGCGGCAGCGGGTTCATGGGCAAGCCCCTGCCTCAGGGTTTACGCGCGGGTGGTGTTCTGAAGTCACTGTTTTGGTGTGGTTGCGATAGTGGGTTGTGGGCCTGGCGTTTCCACAATCGGCGCCGAGGTCGGGCCCTGCCGCGAGTGTGATGCGTTCTGCAGGCCCGCCCCATTCCTGAAAACCCCGAAGGAGACAAACAACATGGCCTATTTTGCAAAGAGCCTGCGCTGGGGCGCAGCCTGTCTCGCCGCTGTAATGACCACGGCGTGTGGTGGCTCTGGCGGTACGCCGCCCGAACTGCGCGAAACCCGCTACGGTATGGTGCGCGGCACGGACGACAGCGCCACCAGCGGCACTTATGCGTGGAAGGGAGTTCCCTACGCACAACCCCCCGTGGGGGCCCTGCGCTGGCAACCGCCTGCAGAGCCTGCCGCCTGGACGGGCGAACGCAGCGCCAGCCGCTTTGGCAGCGCCTGCCTGCAGATGGGCCGCATTTACGGACCCGGGGCCAACAACCGCTTTGACGACACGATTGGCCAGACGCTGAATACTCCACTGGGCAGCGAAGACTGCCTGACCCTCAACATCTGGCGCCCAGCCAACGCGCAGGACAACCTGCCGGTGCTGGTCTTCATCCACGGCGGCAGTGCCATCTCGGGCTACACCGCCGACCCGGTGTACGACGGCGCGGCGCTGGCCAAGTCGGCCAATGCCATCGTGGTCACGGCCAACTACCGGCTTGATGTGCTGGGGTATCTGCAGTTGCCCGCCCTGCATGTGGGCAACAACGGCAGTGGAGGCAACGCGGGCAGCAGTGCCTATACCGGCAACTATGCGTTGCTGGACGTGGTGCAGGCGCTCCGGTTCGTGCAGGGCAACATCGCCCGGTTTGGCGGCAATGCGGGCAACGTCACGTTGATGGGGCAGTCGGCTGGGGCCATCAATGCCCTGGCGCTGCTGACGGCGCCGCAGGCCAGCGGTTTGTTCCACAAACTGGTGCCGATCAGTGGGGGGATCTCCCTGGCAACCAACTTGCCCGCCGGGTCCATTCCCACGCTGAACCCGGTCGCCCGCTACGCCACACAGGCCAGCCAGCTGCTGGCGCACCTGGCCGTGGCCGATGGCCTGGCGCCCGCATTGCCAGAAGCCCAGGCCCTGGTGGCCGGCTGGACCCCTGCACAGGTGGCCAGCTACCTGCGCGGCAAGGATGCGCGCGTCATCCTGCAGACGGTGCTGGCGAAGGGGCTGACAGGCTCCGGCCCCATCCCGGACGGTGTGGTGGTGCCGGCCGACCCCATCGCTGACATTGGGGCTGGGCGCTATCAGAAGGTGCCCGTGCTGTCCGGCTACACCGCCGAGGAGGGCAAGCTGTTTGCCCCCTTCCTGGTGCTGCTGGGCGGCAAGCCTGGCATGAAGATCAGCGATGCCGACCGCTTTGCGATGATGCAGCGCTTTGACCCCGATGCGCCCGCCACCCTGACGGCGGCGGACATTCTGGATGCGTCCTACCTGCCGGTGACAGCCCCCGGCACGGGCTACAACGCACGCACCCAACTACTGGGCAACGTGTTTATTGGCGCCAGCCGCGACAACCTGCTGAACGCCCTGCGCAGCCAGCAGGGCAATGTGTGGAACTACCAGTTCAACTGGGCCCAGCAGCCTGCGCCGTGGAACGATGTGTACGGCGCGGCCCATGCGTTCGACCTGCCGTTTGTGTTTGGCAACTTCGGTCCCTCGGTGTTTGCGAAGGCGACCAACAGCACCGCCAACCAGCCGGGGCGCCTGGCCTTGTCGCGGGCCATGATGGACAGCCTGCGGGCGTTTGTGCACACCGGTGATCCCAACAACGCCACGCTCAGCCAGACCTGGCAGCCCTGGCCCCGCAAGTTCATCTTTGACGCGGACCAGAAGGCGGTGCGCCTGAGCGTGCAATGACCCTCGCGTTGCAGATGTCGCACAGCCCTTGGCTGAATGCGGTTGTTCAGTGCGCGGCCGTGGCGGCGAGGTATGCGTTCAGCGCCTCGTCGTCCACGATGGCCACCCGCCCGAAGTCCAGCGACACGATGCCCATGCCCTCCAGCGACCGCAGCACCTTGTTCACGGTCTGCCGCGACAAGCCCACCAGTTGCCCCAGCTCTTCCTGCGTGAGGTTGAGCCGCCGCGTACTGCGCCAGAACAGGCGGCTGAGGTACAGCGCCACGCGGTGCTCGGTGGACTGGGTGCGTCCGGCTTCGATGATGGTCATGGCCTGGCCCAGCCGCATGTTCAGGTGCAGCACCAGAAACTGGTTGAACGCCAGGCTGGTCTCGCGCAGCGTGGCAAACAGAGGCAGGGGAAGGCACAGCAACGTGGTGGGGCGCAGCGCCACCACGTTGTACCGTCGGGGTTCGGGCTTCATGGCCGAGCCTTCGCCAAACCATTCGCCGTCAGGTACCCCGATGAAGGCGGACGACCGGCCCTGGCTGGCAGGGCTTTGCAGCATCACCAGGCCCGACAGCACGGCATGCCAGCCTTGCACGGCGCTGCCTGCGGGCATCATGATCGCGCCCTTGTCGGCCTGCTCGGCAAACACCTCTTCGCGCAGCCGTTCCTGCATGGCGGCAGGCAGGCCCGCGAACCAGGGCTGGGCGGCAATGAATCGTGGGGCAGAAGGGGCGGCGCAGAGCATGGGCCTGATTGTCGCTGCAGAGGTGCCTGCGGTTCAGGGTATTCCCTTGCCCTTTGTCAGTGGGACGACAAGTGTTGGCAGCCATGCCCGCCGGGCGCACACTCCGCTGCGGTTCACGGGGTTCAGCGACTGCGCAGCCATGCCGCCGCCCATGCCACGCCAGTGCGGTGGTGCGGCGTGCGTGGGTTCATCCCAGTGGCGTGCGGGGGCACGACGCGGGCGACACCCGAACGCCGATACGCGCGCTACGATGACCGTTCCATTCACTACAACATCCAAGGAGTATTCATGCTGGGCTTGATGCAGAGTCAACCGTTGCTGATTTCGTCGCTGATCGAATTCGCCGAGCGCCACCACGGCGACGCCGAAATCGTGTCCCGACGGGTGGAGGGTGACATCCATCGCTACACGTACCGCGACCTTGCCGCACGTGCCCGCCGCCTGGCCAATGCGCTTGACGAACTGAAGCTCCAGTTCAGTGACCGGGTGGCCACATTGGCCTGGAATGGCTACCGCCACATGGAGATGTATTTCGGCGTGAGTGGCTCGGGCCGCGTGCTGCACACCGTCAACCCGCGCCTGCACCCCGACCAGATCGCCTGGATCATCAATCACGCTGAAGACCAGGTGCTGTGTTTTGACACCACCTTCCTGCCCCTGGTGCAGGCGGTGCATGCCAGGTGCCCCACCGTCAAAAAGTGGGTGGCCTTGTGCGATGCGGACAAGTTGCCTGCGGATTCCGGTATCCCGGGCCTCACGAGCTACGAGGCCTGGATCGGTGCCCAGTCTTCCGACTACGCCTGGCCTGAGTTTGATGAGAACTCTGCATCGAGCATGTGCTACACCAGCGGCACCACGGGCAACCCCAAGGCCGCGCTGTACAGCCACCGCTCCACCACACTGCATGCCTACGCGGCGGCTCTGCCCGATGTGATGTGCCTTTCGGCCCGCGACTCCGTGCTGCCGGTGGTGCCCATGTTCCACGTCAATGCCTGGGGCATTCCGTACTCGGCCGCGCTCACGGGCTGCAAGCTGGTGTTTCCTGGTCCGGCGATGGACGGCAAGTCCATCTACGAGCTCATCGAGGCCGAGAAGGTCACCTACGCGGCGGGCGTGCCCACGGTGTGGCAGATGATGCTGGGCCACATGAAGCCTGCGGGCCTCAAGTTCTCCACGCTGCGCCGCACGGTGATCGGCGGCTCGGCCTGCCCGCCCGCCATGATCCACGCGTTCAAGGAAGACTACGGTGTGGAGGTGCTGCACGCCTGGGGCATGACCGAAATGAGTCCGTTGGGCACGTTGTGCACGCTCAAGAACAAGCACCTGGTCATGTCCAAGGACGAGCAGATGAAGGTGCTGCAAAAGCAGGGCCGCGCCATCTATGGTGTGGACATGAAGATCGTGGGTGGCGACGGCAATGAGCTGCCCTGGGACGGCAAGACCTATGGCGACCTGCTGGTCAAGGGACCGTGGATCGTGGGCAGCTACTTCAAGGGCGAGGGCGGCGACCCCCTGGTGCGCGACGCGCAGGGCAGGGGCTGGTTCCCCACCGGTGACGTGGCCACCATCGATGCCGACGGCTTCATGCAGATCACCGACCGCAGCAAGGACGTGATCAAGTCCGGCGGCGAGTGGATCAGCTCCATCGACATCGAGAACATCGCGATGGCCCATCCCGCCATTGCCATGGCGGCCTGCGTGGGTATGCCGCACCCCAAGTGGGACGAGCGCCCCATCGTGGCCGTGGTCAAGCGGCCGGGCACAGAGGTGACCCGTGAAGAGCTGCTGGCTTTCTATGAAGGCAAGACGGCCAAGTGGCAGATCCCGGATGACGTGGTGTTTGTCGATGCCATTCCGCTGGGCGCGACCGGCAAGATGCTCAAGACCAAACTGCGCGAGCAGCTCAAGGATTACAAGCTTCCGGGCCTGTGATCAGGGTGGGGCAATGCATGTGTGCGCATCGCTTGCGAAGGCCATTTTTTGCACTGCCCCAGGCTGGTGCGCGCTCGGGGGAGCGCTGCGCCAGTCACGTGTGCGACGCTGGTAGGGGCAATCCCTGAGCATCGCTTTGTTGCAACGCGGTACGCTGCGTTGTGTCGATTTACAAGGAGACAAAACCATGAAGTTCGCTATTAAGGCTGTAGCAGCCTCGGTAATCTTGGCAAGCGCTGGCGGGGCCTTCGCTCAAAAGGGCGAGACGGTGAAAATCGCCTGGCTCGACCCCCTGTCTGGCCTGATGGCAGCCGTGGGAACGAACCAGCTCAAGAGCTTCCAGTTCATCGCTGAAGAGTTCAACAAGAAGAACCCTGCTGGCGTCAAATTCGAAATCATCGGCATCGACAACAAACTCAGCCCCCAGGAAACCACCAGCGCCCTGCGCTCGGCCATGGACCAGGGCGCACGCTACGTGGTGCAGGGCAACGGCTCCGGTCCGGCGCTGGCCATCATGGACGCGCTCGAAAAGCACAACGCGCGCAATCCCGGCAAGGAAGTCCTGTTCCTGAACTACGCTGCCGTGGACCCAGACCTCACCAACAGCAAGTGCAGCTACTGGCACTTCCGTCTGGACGCAGATACCTCCATGAAGATGGAAGCCCTGACGACCTACATGAAGGACCTGCCTGAGGTCAAGAAGGTCTATCTGATCAACCAGAATTACTCGCACGGCCACCAGGTCTCCAAGTTCGCCAAGGAGATGATGCAGCGCAAGCGCCCTGACGTGCAGTTTGTGGGTGACGACCTGCACCCCCTGGCCCAGGTGCGTGACTTTGCACCCTACATCGCCAAGATCAAGGCATCGGGCGCTGACAGCGTGATCACCGGCAACTGGGGCTCCGACCTGGCGCTGCTGATCAAAGCCGCCAACGACGCTGGCCTGAACAACGTCAACTTCTACACCTACTACGGTTCCGTCACCGGCAGCCCCACGGCCATGGGCGCTGCGGCTGCCGGCCGCGTGTACATGGTGGCCTACGCCCACATGAACCTGCCGGGCGAGCTCAACAAGATCGTGGTGGACTACAAGAAGAAGTTCAACGACGACATGTACACCGGCGCCGTTTACCACGCCTTCACCATGCTGTCCGAAGGTTTCGTGAAGGCCAAGTCCACCGACCCCGTCAAGGTGGCCGCTGCGTTCGAAGGCATGAAGTTCAAGAGCTTCAACGGTGAAGTCGAGATGCGCAAGACCGACCACCAGCTGCAGCAGGGCCTATTCATTTCCAAGTGGGAAAAGGCCGGCGGCAAGTACCCCATCGACTCGGAGAACACCGGCTACACCTTCGTGCCGCTGAAGTACTACGAGCCCTATGTGGCCAGCACGCCCACGTCGTGCCAGATGAAACGCCCGTAAATCCGGCGCTGGCGCTTCGGCGCCAGAACTTCGAGGCCCGACCTACTCGGGCCTTTTTTTTCCCTCCGTGATGAAAAATTCCAATGAATCCTGAGTTTTTCGTGATCTCTTTGCTGAACGGCGTGAGCTACGGGCTCCTGCTGTTCATGCTGAGTTCGGGCCTCACGCTGATCTTCAGCATGATGGGCGTGCTCAACTTCGCACACACCAGCTTCTACATGCTGGGTGCCTATTTCGCGTTCACCATCTCCGGGGTGGTGGGCTTCTGGCCTGCGCTGGTGCTGGCACCGCTGGTGGTGTTTGCGCTGGGCGCCGCGTTCGAGCGCTATGCCCTGCGCCGGGTGCACAAGTTCGGCCATGTCCCCGAGCTGCTGGTCACGTTCGGGCTGTCGTACCTGATCCTGGAAGTCGTGCAGCTGGTCTGGGGCCGCTCCACGGTGCCCTACGGCCTGCCCGAGCAATTGCAGGGCCCGCTGTTCTCGCTGTACGGCACGCAGTTTCCCAAGTCGCGTTCGTTTGTGATGCTGGTGGCGCTGCTGATGCTGTTGTCGGTGTGGCTGCTGCTCACACGCACCCGCATCGGCCTGGTGATCCAGGCAGCCCTCAAGTACCCCGAGATGGTGGAGGCACTGGGCCACAACGTTCCGCGCGTCTTCATGCTGGTGTTTGGTGGCGGCGCCGCGCTGGCGGGCCTCGCTGGTGTGATCGGTGGCAACACCTATGTGACCGAGCCTGCGATGGCGGCGTCCGTGGGTTCCATCATCTTCGTGGTGGTGGTGGTGGGCGGCATGGGCTCGCTGGCAGGGGCCTTTATCGCCTCGCTGCTGATCGGTGTGGTGCAGACCTTTGCCGTGGCGCTGGACTACTCGCTGATCCACGTCTTCAAGGCCGTGGGTGTGGCCGTGACCGACCAGACCTTCGGCTATCCCTTGCTCAAGCTCACGATCTCCCAGGTGGCGCCCATCCTGCCGTACCTGTTCCTCGTGCTGATCCTGATCTTCCGCCCCAAGGGCCTGTTGGGCACACGGGAGGACTGAAGCCATGAACTCAACCACTCATCCTGTTTCTGGTGCCACGTCGCACTACCGGTTCAAGCCCTGGAATGTGGGGCGTTTTGTGATCTGGACGCTGTTTGCCGTCGCACTGATCGTCGCGCCCATGCTGTTTCGCAGCAGCCTGGCGCTGACCATGCTCTCGCAGATCGGCTACCTCATCATCATCTGCCTGTCCTACAACATGTTGTTGGGGCAGGGCGGCATGTTGAGCTTCGGCCACGCGGTGTACACCGGCCTGGGGTCGTTCATAGCCATCCACGCCATGAACATGGCAAGCAAAGGCAGCTTCAACATTCCTTTGGTGCTGATCCCCATCGTGGGCGGGCTGGCGGGGGCGTTCTTTGCGATCTTGCTGGGTTTTGTCACGACCAAGAAGTCGGGCACCACGTTCGCCATGATCACGCTGGGCATCGGCGAGCTGGTGGCTTCGATGGCGCTGATGTTCCCCGAGTTCTTTGGGGGCGAAGGCGGCATCACTACCGACCGCGTGTATGGCCAGTCGTTCTTCGGCATCACCTTCGGGCCGGCCATTCAGGTGTACTACCTGATCGCTGTGTACTGCTTCGTGTGCACGGCAGCGATGTTTGCCTTCACCGGCACACCGCTCGGCCGCATCCTGAACGCCGTGCGCGACAACCCTGAACGTGTGGAGTTCATCGGCTACAACACGCAGCGGGTGCGCTACTTCGCGTTCATCATCGCCGGCTTCTTTGCCGGTATCGGTGGCGGTCTGGCCACCATCAACTTCGAGATCGTGACGGGTGCCGACAGCCTGAACGTCGTGCGCTCGGGCGGCTACCTGCTGTTCACTTTCCTTGGCGGAGCCACGTTCTTCTTCGGTCCCATCATTGGTGCGGTGTTGCTGGTGCTGGCTTCGGTGCTGCTGTCCGAGCTGTCCAAGGCCTGGTTGCTGTACCTGGGCCTGGTGTTCCTGTTCATGGTGATGTATGCGCCCGGTGGCGTAGCCAGCCTGATCATGATGAACCTGCGCCTGGCCAAGTTTGGCAAGCTGCGGCCGCTGTTGACCTCTTACCTGGCGATGGGCGGTACCGCTCTGGTGGGCGTGATGGGCGCGGCCTGCATGATCGAGATGACCTACCACCTGCAGCTCAATGCGGCGCTTGGGTCAGAGCTGACATTCCTCGGCGCCACGCTCAATGCCAAGGGCTTTACCAGCTGGTTTGGCGCGGTGTTTGTGATGGTGACGGGCTTTGCACTGTTTGAACTCTGCCGCCGCCAGTTTTTGCGTCAGTGGGGCCGTATCCAGGAAGAAATAGAACATGAAATCAAGCGCGGGGAGGCTTTGTAACCATGGCGGCTGACAACGCAACCTATGCGCTCGAACTGCGCGACCTGCGCAAGAGCTTTGGCAAGACCGAGATCATCCGGGGTGCCAACCTGGCGGTGGCCCCTGGCGAACGGGTGGCCATCATTGGCCCCAACGGTGCCGGAAAGTCCACGCTGTTCAATCTGATCAGCGGGCGCTTCGCGCCCACCAGTGGCGACGTGATCCTGAACGGCCAGCGCATCAATGGCATGGCGCCGTATGAGATCAACCGGCGCGGCCTGTCGCGCAGCTTTCAGATCACAAACATCTTCCCCAAGCTGTCGGTGTTCGAGAACCTGCGCTGCGGCGTGCTGTGGAGCATGGGCTACAAGTACACGTTCCTGCGTTTCCTGTCGAACCTGCACGATGCCAATGAGCGCGCCAAGCAGCTCATGGAGATGATCAAGCTCGACAAGAAGCGCGACACGCTGGCCATGAACCTCACGTACGCCGAGCAACGCGCGCTAGAGATCGGCATCACCATCGCGGGCGGCGCTAATGTGATCCTGCTGGACGAACCTACGGCCGGCATGAGCAAGACCGAGACCTCGCGCTTCATCCACCTCATCAAGGAAGTGACCGAAGGCCGCACGCTGCTCACGGTGGAGCACGACATGGGCGTGGTGTTCGGTCTGGCCGACAAGATCGCCGTGGTGGTGTATGGCGAGGTGATTGCCTTTGACACGCCCGACAAGGTGCGCGCCAACCAGCGCGTGCAAGAGGCCTATCTGGGCTCGGTCGTTGCGGACGAGCAAGGGGCGGGACACTGACATGCTGAAAATTGAAAATCTTCACGCCTACTACGGCAAAAGCCATGTGCTGCATGGTGTGACCTTCGACGTGCAACCCGGTGAAATCGTGGCCCTGCTGGGGCGCAACGGTTCGGGCCGCTCTACCACCGCCAAGGCCATCATGGGCCTGGTGGACTGGGAGGGCACACTGAACTGGAAGGGGCAGGACCTCAACGGCAAGAAGGCCTACGAGATAGCCCACCTGGGGGTGGGTTATGTGCCTGAAAGCCGCGATGTGTTCCCCAACCTCACCGTGCACCAGAACCTGATGTTGGGCCAGAAGGGCAGCGGCAAGAACAGCCGCTGGTCGTTTGACGACATGTACGAGATGTTCCCGCGCCTCAAGGAGCGTCAGCACACCGAAGCGGGCGTGATGTCGGGCGGCGAGCAGCAGATGCTGACCCTGTGCCGCACGCTCATGGGCGACCCCGACCTCATCATCATCGATGAACCCACCGAAGGCCTCGCGCCCAAGATCGTCGAGCTGGTGGGCCAGTACCTGCAGACCATCAAGTCGCGCGGCATCTCGGTGCTGTTGATCGAGCAGAAGCTGACCATCGCGATGAAGATCTCGGACCGCGCGCTGGTGATGGGGCATGGCTCCATCGTGTTCCAGGGGACGCCGGACAGCTTGCGGGCCGACAACTACATCCGCAAGGAATGGCTTGAAGTCTGACGATTTCTGAAAAACCATGGCTAAAAGAGGCGCCCGATAGCTGAAGGCGCCTCTTTTTTTGCGCTACCAAATGTTGCACTGCAAACCCCCTTGTCCCGCCCGGGACAAATTGACACGCCAAATGGGTTTGAAGTCTCTACAATAAAAACGCACGATCGTTCTTTTTCACTTTCCAAGGAACAACAGCACCATGACCGCTGAATATAAAGTCCACGGCTCCGTTGCCGTGATCACCATGGCCAACCCTCCCGTCAACGGACTCGGTCTGGCGACCCGCCAGGGCATCGTGGACGGCCTTGGCCGTGCCAATGCCGATGCAGCGGTCACGTCCATCGTGATCACCGGTGCTGGTGGTGCGTTCTCTGGCGGCGCCGACATCAAGGAGTTCGGCACCGACAAGTCGCTGCAAGAACCCAATCTGCTGTCGGTGATTGCCGCCATCGAAAATTCGGCCAAGCCCGTCGTGGCCGCCATGCACAGCGTCGCCATGGGCGGCGGGCTGGAACTGGCCCTGGGCTGCCACTACCGCATTGCAGCGCCTGGCTGCTCGATCGCGCTGCCCGAAGTCAAGCTGGGCCTGATCCCCGGCGCAGGCGGCACGCAGCGCCTGCCCCGAGTGATCGGTGTGGAAGCCGCGCTCAACCTCATCGTGAGCGGCGAGCCCGTCAAGAGCGAAATGATCGGTGCCGTGCCCGGCCAGAAGCTGTTCGACAAGATGGCCGCGTCGGCCGAATCGCTGGCGGCAGAAGCCCTGGCGTTTGCACAAAGCGTGGCCGATGCCCGTCCTCTGCCCCTGGTGCGCAACTTCCCCTGCAAGCACCCTGAAGGCGATGCGTACTTCCAGTTCGCGCGCAACATGGTCAAGGGCATGGCCAAGAACTTCCCTGCGCCCGCCAAGTGCGTCGACGCAGTCGAAGCAGCCACCAAGAAGAAGTTTGCCGAAGGCATGCTGGTCGAGCGCGAGATCTTCATCAACCTGATGTGGACGCCTGAGTCGCGCGCACTGCGCCACCTGTTCATGGCAGAGCGTGCAGCGAGCAAGATTCCCGATGTCGCATCCGACACCCCCAAGCGTGACATCAAGCTGGTGGGCGTGATTGGTGCCGGTACCATGGGCGGCGGCATTTCCATGAACTTCCTGAACGCGGGCATCCCCGTCAAGATTCTGGAAATGAAGCAGGAAGCCCTGGACCGTGGCGTGGCCACGATCAAGAAGAACTACGAAGCCCAGGTCAAGAAGGGCAAGCTCAAGCAGGACAAGTACGAGCAGCGCATGGCCCTGCTGAGCACCACGCTGAGCTACGACGACCTCAAGGACTGCGACCTGATCATCGAAGCCGTGTTCGAAGAGATGGGCGTCAAGGAAGCCGTGTTCAAGCAGCTCGACGCTGTGGCCAAGCCCGGCGCCATCCTGGCCTCCAACACCTCCACGCTGGACGTGGACAAGATCGCCGCTTTCACCAAGCGTCCGCAGGACGTGGTG
Source organism: Acidovorax sp. 107 (assembly GCF_003058055.1). Taxonomy (NCBI): domain Bacteria; kingdom Pseudomonadati; phylum Pseudomonadota; class Betaproteobacteria; order Burkholderiales; family Comamonadaceae; genus Acidovorax; species Acidovorax sp. 107. The sequence goes on from NZ_QBTZ01000001.1 coordinate 1,492,056, forward strand.
GGCATGCACTTCTTCAGCCCCGCCAATGTGATGAAGCTGCTGGAGGTGGTGCGCGGCAAGGAAACCGCCAAGGACGTGCTGGCCACCGTGATGGCCATCGGCAAGAAGATCAAGAAGACCTCGGTGGTTTCCGGCGTGTGCGATGGTTTCATCGGCAACCGCATGATCGAGCAGTACAGCCGCCAGGCGGGCTTCCTGCTGGACGAAGGCTGCACGCCGCAGCAGGTGGACAAGGCCATCGAAAAGTTTGGCTTTGCCATGGGCCCGTTCCGCATGGGCGACCTGGCTGGTAACGACATCGGCTGGGCCATCCGCAAGCGCCGTGCCGTGGAGCGCGCCGACATGAAGTACAGCCGCACCGCTGACAAGCTGTGTGAACTGGGCCGCTTTGGCCAGAAGACCGGCGCAGGCTGGTACGACTACCAGGCCGGCAAGCGCGATGCGATCCCGAGCGACCTGGTCAACAAGATGATCGAAGACCACCGCAAGGAACTCGGCATCACGCCGCGCAAGATTTCGGACGAAGAAATCGTGCAACGCCTGGTATTCGCTCTGGTCAACGAAGGCGCGCACATCCTGGAAGACGGCATTGCCAGCAAGTCCGGCGACATCGACATGGTGTACCTGACCGGCTACGGCTTCCCTATCCACCGTGGCGGCCCCATGCACTACGCCAGCGAAGTGGGTCTGTTCAACGTGGTGCAGGCCATGGACCGTTTTGCCAAGAACCCGCTGGACGACGCAGCGTTCTGGAAGCCCGCTCCGCTGCTGGCCAAGCTGGCCGCCGAAGGCAAGGCCTTCCAGTAAGCCGCATCCACAGACACCGAATCAAAGGAATTCACATGACCTCCGCAGTGATTGTTTCCACCGCCCGCACGCCACTCGCCAAGAGCTGGAAGGGTTCGTTCAACATGACGCACGGCGCCACCCTGGGCGGCCATGCCGTGCAGCACGCCGTATTGCGCGCCGGCATCGACGGCGCTGACGTGGACGACGTCATCATGGGTTGCGCCACGCCCGAAGGCGCCACGGGCAGCAACATCGCACGCCAGATCGCGCTGAAGGCTGGCCTGCCCATCACGGCATCGGGCGTGACCGTCAACCGTTTCTGCTCGTCCGGCCTGCAGACCATTGCCATGGCCGCCCAGCGCATCATCGCTGGCGAAGCCGATGTGTTCGTGGCCGGTGGCGTCGAAAGCATCTCCTGCGTGCAGCAAGAGATGAACCTGCACATGATCCAGGACCTGGCCTTGGCCAAGCAAAAGCCCGAGATCTACTGGAGCATGCTGCAGACCGCCGAGCAAGTGGCCAAGCGCTACAACATCGGCCGCGAAGCCATGGACGAATACGGCGCTGGCAGCCAGCAAAAGGCCTGCGCAGCCCAGGCTGCCGGCCTGTTCGACGCCGAAATCGCCCCCATCAGCGTGACGGCCGGTGTGGCCGACAAGACGCTGGGCCTGATCACCAAGCAAGTCACGGTGAGCAAGGACGAAGGCACGCGGGAAGGCACGACGGTAGAGGCCATCAGCGGCCTGCGCTCGGCGCTGCCCGGCGGCCTGATCTCGGCCGGCAATGCCAGCCAGTTCTCCGACGGCGCCGGCGCCTGCGTGGTCACCAGCGAAGAGTACGCCAGCAAGAAGGGCCTCAAGCCCCTGGGCCGTTTCCTCGGCTTTGCTGTGGCCGGTTGCGAACCTGACGAAATGGGCATCGGCCCCGTGTTTGCCGTGCCCAAGGTGCTCAAGAAGCTGGGCCTCACGGTGCAGGACATCGACCTATGGGAGCTGAATGAAGCCTTCGCCGTGCAGGTGCTGTACTGCCGCGACAAGCTGGGCATTCCGGCCGACCGACTGAACGTGAACGGCGGCGCCATCGCCCTGGGCCACCCCTACGGTGTGTCGGGCCAGCGCCTGACGGGCCACGCCCTCATCGAAGGCAAGCGCCGTGGCGCCAAGAAGGTGTGCGTGACCATGTGCATCGGCGGTGGCATGGGCGCTGCGGGCGTGTTTGAAGTGCTGTAAACGCCCCTGTCTTGGCGGGAAGATGCCCCGCACAGGCCGCAAGGTCTGTGCGGGGCTTTTTTGTGTGCGCCTTTGCTTGATTACTCGCCGCGCCCGTGGGGGGTGTGGGGCCAGCGGCTCCCGGTTTTCACCGGCGCGCATGAGCATTGCGGTCGTGTGAAGCTGGGTGGGGTCGAGGGGGCAACCCTCTAGCCCCTACGCAACGCGGATGAATCGTCAAAGAATGCGAGGAGGTCGGCGCAGGGCGGCCGGATCATGGGCGCGATGTTTCCAGGTCTCGCAGTGTTGATGCTATGGGCGCGCTTCAGCGCGGCCTGATCAGCGGACTGGAGCTTTTTGCCTTCTGAGCCCATACTGATGTCGTCCGAAGCCAACCGGGGATGCCACGCAACGGGTAGTTCCCAAACCAAGGGGCGGAAAAATGTCTCACGCCACGGATTACCTGATCGTCGGTAGCGGTGCAGTAGGCATGGCCTTTGCAGATACCCTGCTGGATGAAAGCGATGCCCACATCACCTTCGTTGATCGCCGGGCCAAGCCCGGCGGCCATTGGAACGATGCGTATTCTTTCGTGGCGCTGCACCAGCCGTCGGCTTACTACGGCGTCAACTCCACCGAGCTGGGTAGTCGCCGCTTGGACACCCACGGCCCCAACAGCGGGTTTTTCGAGCTGGCCAGTGGCTTGGAGGTCAATGCCTACTTTGACAAGCTGATGCAGCAGCGCTTTTTGCCCAGTGGGCGGGTCAGCTACCACCCGATGAGCGACCACCAGGGCGAAGGGCGTGTGGTTTCTCTGCTGTCTGGCGCGCAAACGCGCATTTCGGTGCGCAAGAGAATCGTGGACACCACCTGTGCCGACATCGGTGTGCCAGCCACGCACACGCCAAAATTCTCGGTCGAAGAAGGCTTGCGCTGTATCACGCCCAATGCATTGCCGGCACTCTGGATGAACGCCGTAAGGCAGCCTGTGCCGCAGCAGTTCTGCATTCTGGGCGCAGGAAAAACGGCCATGGATGCGGCGGTCTGGCTGCTACGCAACGGCGCGCGGCCGGACTGCATTCAATGGGTTGTGCCACGCGACTCGTGGTTGCAAAACCGTCTGCACACCCAGCCTGGCGTCGCTTTCTTCAACGACAGCATCGGCGGCGAGGCAGACAAGATGGCTGCTTTTGCCGAGTCGGCAACCATCGATGAAGTGTTCTTGAAGCTCGAAGCGCTTGGTCAGATGCTGCGCATAGACCCGCGCCAAACGCCCACCATGTTTCACTACGCCACAATCTCCACGGGAGAGATTGAATTGCTGCGCACCATCGAGCAGGTCATCCGAATGGGGCGGGTCCAATCCATCGGGTGCAATGCGCTGACTTTGGAGAAGGGGCGGGTGGCGATGCCCCCCGACACTTTGTACATCGACTGCACTGCCTCTGCCGTGAAAGCGCTCGCGTCCCAGCCGGTGTTTCAACCGGACCGCATCGTGGTGCAGCTGCTGCGCATGCCGCTGGTCACACTCAGCGCTGCCATCACCGCCTATGTGGAGGCCCACAGCGATGACGATGCCTACAAAAACCAGTTGTGTACGCCTGTCCCTTTCCCGGGCAATCTGGCTGGCTACGCACGCGCGACGCTGATGAGTACGATGAATCAGGTCCGGTGGTCTCAAGACAAGCCGTTGCGCAAGTGGATGCACAGTAGCCGCCTGGACGCTTTCGGAACAATGGTCTCCGAGTTGGACAAGTCAGATGCCGACAAGCAGGCTACGCTGGGCCGCTTGCGTGCCAACACCATGGCGGCCACCGCCAACATGGCCAGACTGATGGCGGCTTGATAGACAGCCTGGAGGGCGTTGGCGTGGGGTCAGACATCTCCGTGGAGGGCGTACTTTTCTGTTCGGTGTTCAGAGCTGTTTTGCCTGCCGGTCCGTGGTGCCGTCGCCGACAGGACAGTTCCAGTTTGGCAATGAATCAAGCTGCTGGACAATGGCGCCATGACCCTTCGCCCCACCCTCAATTTTCTGCTCCATGACTGGCTGAACGCCACTGCGCTTACGGAGCGTGAGCGCTTTGCGGACCACAGCCGCGACACGTTTGACGCGGTGCTCGACACCTGCGAGCGCATCGCGCGCGAGAAGTACGCGCCGTTCAACCGCACGGTAGATACCGAGGAGCCGCACTTCGACGGCGAAAAGGTCATTCTGCCGCAGGCCACCTACGAGGCGCGCAAGGCCTACGCAGAATCCGGCCTGCTGTCGGCCGCGCAGGACTACGAGATTGGCGGCATGCAGCTGCCCTACATGGTCGAGGCGGCGGCCAACAGCTTCTTTGCCGTGGCATCGATCAGCATTGGCTCCAATTTGCTCACCTCTGGCAATGCGAACCTGCTGATGGCGCACGGCACGGCGTTGCAGAAAGAGGTGTTCGCGCTCAATGAATTCAACGGCCGCTGGTCGGGCACCATGTGCCTGTCGGAGCCTCAGGCGGGCTCTTCGCTGTCCGATGTGGCCACGCGCGCCGTGCCTGATGGCGGCGACTTCGAATCCGACCTGCTGGGCCCGCGCTACCGCCTGACAGGCAACAAGATGTGGATCAGCTCGGGCGACCATGAACTGACCGAGAACATCGTGCACTTGGTATTGGCCAAGATCCCCGGGGCGGACGGCAAGCTGGTGCCGGGCACCAAGGGCATTTCGCTGTTCATCGTGCCCAAGAAGCTGGTGGACACCAACGGCCAGTTGACTGGCGTGCGCAACGACGTGGCGCTGGCGGGCCTGAACCACAAGCTGGGCTGGCGCGGCACCACCAACACGCTGCTGAACTTTGGCGAGGGCAAGTACCCTGTGGACGGCCAGGCTGGCGCGGTGGGCTACCTGGTCGGCCAGCCTGGCAAGGGCCTGCACTGCATGTTCCACATGATGAACGAGGCGCGCATCGGCATCGGCATGGCTGCCACCATGCTGGGCCTGGCGGGCTACTACGCCAGCCTGGACTACGCCAAGAACCGACCCCAGGGCCGCCCAGTTCAAGGTCCGAAAGACGGCGCCGCAGCGGTGGTCAAGGATGCCGCCCAGCCCCAGGTGCGCATCATCGAACACGCCGATGTGAAACGCATGTTGCTCGCCCAAAAGTCTTACGGTGAAGGCGCGCTGGCACTCAACCTGTTTTGCGCCAAGCTGGTAGACGAGCAGCACACCGGCGACGCGGCATCCGCTGACGACGCCCGCCTGTTGCTGGAGGTGCTCACCCCCATCGCCAAGAGCTGGCCCAGCGAATGGTGCCTGGAGGCCAACAGCCTGGCCATCCAGATCCACGGCGGCTACGGCTACACGCGCGACTTCCCGGTGGAGCAGTACTGGCGCGACAACCGCCTGAACATGATCCACGAAGGCACCCACGGCATCCAGGCCATGGACCTGCTGGGCCGCAAGGTGCTGATGGAAGGCGGGCGTGGCCTGCAACTGCTGGCCGGGCGCATCAACGCCACCATCGAGCGCGCCATCCAGGTGCCCGCACTCGCTGCCCACGCCAACGCGCTGGGCAAGGCGCTGCAGGACGTGGGCGCCGCCACCAAGGCCGCCTGGGCCACGGGACAACCGGCCGATGCGCTGGCCAACGCCGTGCCCTACATGCAAGCGTTTGGCCACACAGTGATGGCCTGGGTGTGGCTGGACGTGGCGCTGGCCACGCTGGCGGCCGATGCAGCCCTGGCGCAGCCCGCCAGCGTGGGCCGCATGGGCGCCATGCGCTTCTTCTTCCACTACGAGCTGCCCAAGATCGGCGCCTGGCTGCAAGTGGTCAGCACGCGCGACGCGACCTGCGCCAGCTTCCCTGAAGAGGCGTTCTGATGGTGGCACCGCACACGCTGCAGCGCTTGCACAAACTCATCTGGGTGTTGATCTACGGCGGCCTGCTGACCCTGGTGCTGGGCATCGCCACGGCCCGCAGGGACGAGGCCACCGGCTGGGTACTGATGGTGGGTGGGGGCGTGGTGGCGGCCGTGGGCGTCGTGCTGATCGCCGTGCGCGCGCGGCTCCAGGCCGACCCCCAGGGCTGAAGCGGCCCAACACGGGAACGCCGCAGGGCGGCAGGGACGACGCGGCGGCGACACAATGCGGCCCCATGGCGCCGCACAATGGTTGCCTGAGATCAACCGCAGCCCATGCACTGAAGCGCCGGGCCTGCGGGCGCGAACATTGACCGATTGGCAAAAAACGAAGGAGACATTCACATGACACGCACCATCCAACAACTGTTTGATCTGACGGGCAAGACCGCCCTGGTGACCGGCGGCTCGCGCGGCCTGGGTCTGCAACTGGCCCACGCGCTGGGCGAAGCCGGCGCCAAGATCGTGCTGAGCTCCCGCAAGGCGTCGGACCTTGAAGAGGCCACCGCCGACCTGCAGGCCGCAGGCATCGACGCGCGCTGGATCGCCGCCGACTGCGCCAACGAGGCCGACATCCGCCGCTTGGCCGACGAGACCCTGCAGCGCCTGGGCCATGTGGACATCCTGGTCAACAACGCAGGCGCGGCCTGGGGCTCTCCAGCTGAAGACCACCCCGTGGAAGCCTGGGACAAGGTGATGAACCTCAACGTGCGCGGTTACTTCATCCTGAGCCAGCACATCGCCAAGCACAGCATGATCGGCCGCCGCAGCGGCAGCATCATCAACGTGGCGTCCATCGCAGGCCTGGGTGGCAACCCCAAGGGCATGAACACCATTGCTTACAACACCTCCAAAGGCGCGGTGATCAACTTCACGCGGGCGCTGGCGGCCGAATGGGGCGCGTACAACATCCGCGTCAACGCGATCTGCCCGGGCTTCTTCCCCAGCAAGATGACGGTGGGCACGCTCAAGGCCATGGGCGAAGAGGCATTGGCCGCGCACGCACCGCTGGGCCGCCTGGGCGATGATGAAGACTTGAAGGGCCTGTGCGCGCTGTATGCGTCGGATGCAGGCAAGCACATCACCGGCCAGTGGCTGGCGGTGGATGGCGGTGTGAGTATCGTTACGGGTGGATGAGCATCCCCCTGAGGCGCTGCGCGCCTTCCCCCTTCTCTCGGCTTCGCCGGGAAGGGGGACGCAGCCCTCGCTGCGGGGCGGCCCTTGCTTGGCTGCCTTGGTCTGGGCCGCGCCAGTTTTCGAGTTCGTGTACTGAGGAAATCCCTTGAAAAGTTTTGGTGTCGAAATCCCCTTTGTCAGCCACCTGGGCTTCACGCTGCACCGCATGGAGGACGGCGAGTCCGAGCTGCGTTACGAAGCCAAGCCCGAGCACCTGAACTCGTTTGCCGTGACCCACGGCGGTGCGTCGATGACGCTGCTGGATGTGACCATGGCCACGGCCGCGCGCAGCGTGACGCCGGACATGGGTGTGGTCACCATCGAGATGAAGACCAGCTTCATGCAGCCCGCACGTGGGCCGCTGGTGGCCAAGGGACGGTTGATTCACCGCACGGCCACCATGGCGTTTACCGAGGGCACGGTGTACGACGCGCAGGGCAAGGTGTGCTGCCATGCCACCGGCACGTTCAAGTACGTCAAACGGCTGCCGGTGGACGGGCGCAATGTGAATGACCTCAAGGTCATCTCCACCGACTGAGTCGGTGAGCGAGGTCACCACCAGGCTTTAGAGTCTTTTTAACTGCAAGCGCAATGGATATATGCGCTGGCAGCTATCAAAAACATAGTGTTGAATTTTCTGAAGGAGCTTTCCATGCCACGCAACCAACAAATCGTTCTCGACAACCGCCCCCAGGGCGAAGCGGTGGCCAGCAACTTCAAGCTGGTCGCGACCGACACGGCCGCGCTCAAGGATGGCGAGGTGCTGGTGCGCCACCACTACCTGAGCCTGGACCCCTACATGCGCGGCCGCATGAACGAGAGCAAGAGCTACGCCGCGTCGCAGGCGCTGGGCGAAGTCATGATCGGTGGCACCGTGGGTGAGGTGGCCGAGAGCAAGCACCCCAAGTACGCCGTGGGCGACAAGGTGGTGGGCATGGGCGGCTGGCAGGAGTACAGCGTGGTCAATGCCGACCAGCCCGGCGCGTTGCGCAAGGTGGATACCACCCATGTGCCGCTGTCGCACTACCTGGGCGCCGTGGGCATGCCCGGCGTGACGGCCTGGTACGGCCTGGTCAAGATCATTGCGCCCAAGGAAGGCGACACCGTGGTGGTGAGCGCCGCCACGGGCGCCGTGGGCAGCGCCTTTGCTGCATTGGCCAAGGCCCGTGGCTGCCGCGCGGTGGGCATTGCCGGCGGCGCGGACAAGTGCAAGTACGCAGTGGAAGAACTGGGCTTTGACGCCTGCATCGACTATCGTGCCCACAGCGACGTGAAGGCCATGTCCAAAGCGCTGAAAGAAGCCTGCCCCAACGGCATCGACGGGTACTTCGAGAACGTGGGCGGCTGGATCATGGACGCCGTGATGCTTCGCATGAACGCCTTCAGCCGCATTGCCCTGTGCGGCATGATCGCTGGCTACGACGGTGCGCCGCTGCCCATGGCCAACCCTGCACTCATGCTCATCAACCGCATGAAGGTCGAGGGCTTCATCGTGAGCGAACACATGGAAGTCTGGCCCGACGCGCTCAAGGAGCTGGGCACGCTGGTCGGCACCGGCAAGCTGCGCCCGCGCGAAACGATTGCCCAAGGCATTGCGGCTGCGCCTGAGGCTTTCCTGGGCCTGCTCAAGGGCAAGAACTTTGGCAAGCAACTGGTCAAGCTGATCTGATGATGCTGAAGTGGACCTGGGCCCGCTTCGACGACCTGGGCGTGCATGCCCTGCATGACGCCCTGGCCCTGCGCTGCAAGGTCTTCATCCTGGAGCAGGGCTCGTACCAGGACCCGGACGGTGCCGACAAGCAGTCCCACCACCTGCTGGGCTATGACGAGGCGGGTGCGCTGCAAGCCTGCCTGCGCGTGGTGGACCCGGGCGTGAACTACCCCGAGCCCTCCATCGGCCGCGTGGTCACCGCCAAGGAGGCGCGCGGCAACGGCACAGGCCGGGCGTTGATGCAGGAGGGCATTGCCCGCTGCAGCCAGGCGTGGCCGGGCCGGGACATCCGCATCAGCGCGCAGGCGCACCTGCAAAGCTTTTACGGCAGCCTGGGTTTTGAGGCGGTCTCGGACGAATACCTGGAAGACGATATCCCGCACGTTGAAATGCTGAGAAAGGCGGGCTGACGCAGCCGCAGCCCCCTCGACCATTCACCCCCGCCCACCCGTGAAGGAGCCGACATGACCTTACCCACCGCCACCCTGGCGCGTACCCATGACGTCTTCAACCAGAGCACGCCCTGGGCGGACGTGAACCTGTTCACCACCAACCTGCCGCTGCAGGACGCGCTGCGCCTGCATGCTCCTGGCCTGGGTGTGGATGGGCTCACCGCGCTGGGCGCCGAGATGGGCGCAGCCGAAATGCTGAGCCACGCACGCCTGGCCAACACCTACAAGCCCCAGCTGCGCACGCACGACCGCTTTGGCTACCGCACGGATGTGGTGGAGTTCCACCCCAGCTACCACGCGCTGATGGGCGCCGCCTTGCGCCACGGCCTGCACGCCACGCCCTGGTCGCGCCAGGACACGGGCCACGCGCATGTGGAGCGCGCGGCAGGCTTCATGCTGTTCACCGAGGCCGAGCCCTCCATCCTCTGCCCCGTGTCGATGAGCTACGCCGTCACACCTGCCTTGCGGGGCAATGCTGCCGTGTGGGCCGACTGGAGCAAGGGCCTTGCCGCCACACAGTACGACCCGCGCCTGGCGCTGTTCTCGCAGAAATCCGCGCTCACCATGGGCATGGGCATGACCGAGAAGCAGGGCGGATCGGACGTTCGCGCCAACACCACCCAGGCCGTACCGGATGGCGAGGATGCCTGGGGCGCGCGCTATCGCATCACGGGGCACAAGTGGTTCTTTTCCGCCCCCATGTGCGATGCGTTTCTGATCTTGGCGCAGGCGCCCGGCGGGCTCACCTGCTTTTTCCTGCCGCGTGTGCTGCCAGATGACACGGTCAATTCGATCCGCATCCAGCGCCTGAAAGACAAGCTGGGCAACCACGCCAACGCCAGCTCCGAGGTCGAGTTCATCGACGCGATGGCCTGGCGCGTGGGCGAGGAGGGCCGGGGCGTGGCGCAGATCCTGGAGATGGGCACCATGACGCGGCTCGATTGCGCCCTGGGCACCAGCGGCCTCATGCGGCAGGCGCTCAGCATCGCGCTGCACCACACGCGCCAGCGCTCGGCGTTTGGCAAGAAGCTCATCGAGCAGCCGCTGATGCGCAATGTATTGGCCGACCTTGCTCTCGAAAGTGAAGCTGCTACCGCTTTATCCATAAGGCTTGCGAGCGCTTTTGACCAGAAAGACAAGAGCGAACATGAGGCGGTGATGGCCCGCCTGCTCACGCCCGTGGCCAAGTTCTGGGTGTGCAAACGCGGGAGCGTGTTTGCCCAAGAGGCCATGGAATGCCTGGGCGGCAACGGCTATGTGGAAGAGGGCGGTGAGGGCGTGATGGCCCGCATCTACCGCGAGATGCCGCTCAACTCCATCTGGGAAGGCGCGGGCAACATCATGGCGCTGGACCTGTTGCGCGCCGTGCGCCGTGCCGACACCGCAGCTGCCTTGGCCGACGAGCTGGCCCCCGCACGCGGCGCCCACCCGGCGCTGGACCGCCTCGCAGGTGCCTTGCCCCTGCGCGTGGACGCCATGACCACCGAGGCCGAGGCCCGGCGCTTGGCGCAGGATGTGGCGCTGGCTGTGCAGGCTGCGCTGCTGTACCGCAGCGCGCCCGCAGGCGTGTTCGGCGCGTTTTGCGATTCGCGCCTGGGCGGCGACTGGGGCTATAGCTTTGGCACGCTGGGAGCGGGTGTCAACCTTGACGCCATCCTGGCGCGCGCGCTGCCGGCTTGAGCCATTCCACCCATTTTTACGGAGACTCCCATGTCCCACCTCATCCTGCACCACTACCCGTCGTCCCCGTTCTCCGAAAAGATCCGTGCGGTGCTCGGCTTCAAGCAACTGGCCTGGAAGTCCGTCATCATTCCCAGCGTCATGCCCAAGCCCGACGTGGTGGCGCTCACGGGGGGTTACCGCAAGACGCCGTTCATGCAGATCGGCGCCGACATTTACTGCGACTCGGCCCTGATCTGCGATGTGCTGGAGCATGAACAGCCCGAGCCCGTGCTGTACCCGCCGCACCTGAAGGGTGTGGCGCGCGTGTTTGCGCAGTGGGCCGACACCACGCTGTTCTGGGCCGCCATGGCCTACAACCTGCAGCCTAAGGGCGCTGCCGTGATGTTTGCCAACCTGCCGCCCGCTGCAGCACAAGTATTTGGCGAGGATCGCCGCGAGATGAGCGCGGGCATGAACCGACTGCGCCCGGCCGACGCCACGGCGGCCTACCGCTCGTACCTGCGCCGCATCGCCCACATGGCCGAAGAGCACGACTTTCTGTTCGGTGCCGAGCCCTGCCTGGCCGACTTTGCGGCCTACCACCCGTTGTGGTTCACGCGCCAGTGCGTGCCGGTGATGGCCGACATCTTCGCCGCCACGCCTGCCGTGCTGGAGTGGATGGACCGTATGGCAGCGTTGGGCCATGGCCGCATGGAGAAGTTCAGCGCTGCCGACGCCATCACGGTGGCCGCAGGCATGGACCCGTTGCCTTTGACCGACGACCTGTTCCAGGACGAGCACGGCATCCCGCTGGGCAGCCAGGTCACGATTGCCGCCGAGAGCTTTGGCACGGAGCCCACGGAAGGTGAATTGATTGCCGCTACCCGCACCCGCTACACCTTGCGCCGTACCGACCCGCGCGCGGGCACCGTGCACGTTCACTTCCCCCGCATCGGCTACGTGCTGCGGCCTCTGGCGCCCTGAACAACGGCGGCCTTTTTTATCGCTTCGCGCCCGATGCGCCTGCGCGTTCGGGCGGCGTTCGTCGAAGCGGTGTGTCGGTATCCGCGCCGCCCGATGTTTCACGACCGCACCCCATCATCCATCGACAACCCCTAGGAGACACAAAACATGATCGACAACTTTGCCGGCAAAACCGCCGTCCTCACCGGCGCTGGCTCGGGCTTTGGCCTGGAATGCGCTCGCATTGGCGCCCGCCTGGGCATGAACCTGGTGCTGGTGGATGTGCAGCAGGACGCGCTCGACGCCGCCACGGCCGAGATGCAGGCCGCAGGCAGCCAGGTGCTGGCGCGCAAGGTGGACGTGTCGAACGCCGCTCAGATGGAGCAGTTGGCCGCCGATGTGCAGCAGCGCTTTGGCGCACCACACCTTGTCTTCAACAACGCGGGTGTGGGCGCGGGCGGCCTGGTGTGGGAAAACTCGGTCAAGGACTGGGAGTGGGTGCTGGGCGTGAACCTGTGGGGCGTGGTGCACGGCGTGCGCCTGTTCACCCCCATGATGCTGGCAGCCGCCAAGGCCGACCCGGCCTGGCGCGGCCACATCATCAACACGGCCAGCATGGCGGGTCTGCTGGCAGCGCCCAACATGGGCATCTACAACGTGAGCAAACACGCGGTGGTGGCCCTGTCGGAAACGCTATACCAGGACCTGTCGCTGGTCACCGACCAAATCAGCGCGAGCGTGCTGTGCCCCTTCTTTGTGCCCACCGGCATCAACCAGAGCCACCGCAACCGCCCCGGCGACCTGCCTGCCGAAAGGCCCACCAAGAGCCAGCTCATCGGCCAGGCCATGAGCGACAAGGCCGTGGGCAGCGGCAAGGTGACCGCGGCCGAGGTGGCGCAAAAGGTGTTCGACGCGGCAGCGCAAGGCCAGTTCTACATCTACAGCCACCCCAAGGCCCTGGCATCGGTCCAGACGCGCATGGAAGACGTAATGATGGGCCGCAACCCCACCGACCCGTTTGCCGCCAAGCCAGAGCTGGGTGCGCAGCTGCGCGCGGCACTGCGGGCGGACTGACCAGCGCAACGCGCCCACAGACGCCTGGCGGCAGGTGTTTGAATAAAAATGGCTGCATGCGCTAGTGCAATATGCGCCAGCAGCTATTAAATGCATAGCGTATGTCCCCGGATGCACCGCTGAACGCTGATGCCCACGCGGCCGCGTGGGGCCACGCCCTGTTCGATACGGCGCTCGGCCCCTGCGGCATTGCCTGGGGGCCCGGTGGCATTGCGGCAGTGCAATTGCCCGAGGCCGATGCACCGGCCACCCAGGCGCGCCTGCTGCGCGGGCTGGGGCAGGGCACCTATCCGCAGGTGTTGCCGCCGGCCGTTCCGCCAGTCGAGGTGCGCCATGCCATCGCAGGCATCCAGGGCTTGCTGGCCGGGCAGGCACTGGACCTGCGGGAGGTGCCGCTCGACATGTCGGGTGTGTCGGCGTTTCACCAGCAGGTGTACGCCATTGCACGGGCCATTCCGCCGGGCCAGACGCGCACCTATGGCGAGGTGGCGGAACAGCTGGGCGGTAAGGGCCTGTCGCGCGCCGTGGGGCAGGCGCTGGGCCTGAACCCGTTTGCGCCGGTGGTGCCATGCCACCGAGTGCTGGCGGCGGGTGACAAGCCCGGCGGCTTCTCGGCCGGGGGCGGTGCGCTGACCAAGATGCGCATGCTGCAGATCGAAGGGGCCTGCCTGGGCGGTACGCGTTCGCTGTTTGGCAGCGCGGACTAGCCCAGCAGACTTGCCCCGCCATGCGGCAGTGATCTGTTGCGACGAGGGTCGGCGCGGCTGGCTGCACAAGTGTGTTACTGAGTGCTACATTTGTTGAAGCGCCTGTTTTTTGTGCAGTAGTGATGCGCTTCGCGCTCTGTGCAGCAAGGCATTGCGTCCAGGACTGCCGTGGCTGCGCCTTGACCCCCTATCCCTCCGCTCCCGGCCTTCAGGAGAAAGTTGCCCATGTCACCCGAACGCCAACGACTGGCCCGCATGCTGTTTGACGAGTACATCGCCATGTATGCGTCGCGCGATGCCCGGTTGGTGGACCGCTTCAGCGAGAACTTCAGCGGCTTTGCGGGCAGCAGCGACAAACTCATCAAGTCCCGCAGCGAGTGGGTGAACATCACGCGGCTCGACTTTGCGCAGGTGCCCGGGCACATCGGCATCGAGATGCGAGACATCTTCCCCCAAGAGCTGGGGGCAGACGTGTTGGCCGTGACGGCGTTTTTCCACATCCACCTGCCCAACCCTGATCCGCTGTTTGCCAGTGAGACTGCCCGTTTGGTGCTGGTCTTCCGGCAGGAGCGCGACGACTGGAAGATTGCGCACAGCAGCATCTCCATCCCTTACGGCCTCGCGCGCGACGGCGAGGTGTACCCCGCCAGCCGCCTGCAGCAGCGCAACCAGGAACTGCAGGCCCTGGTGGACGAGCGCACGCAGGCGCTGGCCCAGGCCAACAACCAGCTGCAACTGCTCAGCAACACCGACGGCCTGACGGGTATTGCCAACCGCCGCCACTTTGACCAGGCCCTGGCCCATGAATGGGCGCGTGCCCAGCGGGCCCATGGCCCGGTGTCGCTGATCATGCTGGACGTGGACGTGTTCAAGCACTTCAACGACCACTACGGCCATCTCGCGGGCGATGCCTGCCTGAAGTCCCTGGCCCTGACGCTGGCGCAGACCGGGGGACGCCGCGACGGCGACGTGGTGGCGCGGTTTGGCGGCGAGGAGTTTGTGGTGCTGCTGCCCGGCGCCGATGCCCCGGCTGCGCTGGAGGTGGCCCAGCACATCCAGCAGGCCATCCAGGCCCTGGCCTTGCCGCACGAGGGTGCCCCCCACGGCATCGTGACGGTGAGCTTTGGTGTGGCCACCATGGCGCCCGAGCGCGAGCAACTGGCCGAAGAACTGGTGCGTCGCGCGGACCGCGCGATGTACCGCGCCAAGCAAGGCGGGCGCAACCGCATCGAGCAGGCGCCGGAGCCATAGAGCCGAACGGGGCGTGACGGAGCGGCGGCGCCCTTATCGGGCCGCCAGCTTTGCGACCTCTTCAGCCACCCCGCGCACCGTGAGCGGCGCGCAGCCCTCTGCGTGGTTGCTGATGGTCACGAAGGCGTTCTGCCCCCGACCCGTGGTACCCGCGATGACGGCAGCCAGCGCCGCCCGGGTTTCCAGGTCCGGGTGATGCAGCCGGTCGTAGGGCTCGTACAGCCGCTCGGCCTCTTCATAGCCGTAGGGGCCGTGCACGGGGTTCAGGTTCCAGCGGCACACCAACGGGCCGGGCCACAGCGCACGCAGCATGGGCAACTGGTTTTGCAGCGGCGGCATCTTGGCGTGGAGCCCCAGGCAATAGGTGGCGCCCGCTTCGCGCAGCACGGCCGCAAAGTCCGGCGTCAGCCATTCGGGGTCGCGCACCTCCACGGCAATCACGCCATCAGGCGCTAGCGGTGCCAACGGGGGCAGGGCCAGCAGCATGGCACGCAGGCGATCCAGCAAGAGGGGCATGCGGTCCAGCTGCGCCAGCGGCAGGGGGCTGAGCTGGAACACCAACGCGCCCAGCTTGTGGCCCAGCCCCTGCAGCGCAGGCTCGACACATTCGCTGCGGGCCAGCTCGGGGCTCAAGAACGCCGGGTTGGGCTGGCGGCCCCGTCCGTCTTCGCTGCGCACCAGTGCATCCGTCACCACGCTGGGGGCTTTGACCACAAACCGGAAATCGTCGGGCACCTGTGACGCATAGCGTTCATATTGGCTCACCGTGAGCGGGCGGTAGAAGCTGCGGTCGATGCTCACCGTGCGCATCAGCGGGTGCTGGGCATACACGGCCAGCCCTTGTTTGGAAAGTTGCGTGTCGGAATGCTCGCCCTCCCACACCAGGCCTTTCCAGCCGGGGTAGGTCCATGACGATGTGCCCAGGCGCAACCGGGGCGGCAGGGCGGCGGCAAGCGCCGTCAACGCATCGTCCGAAGCGATGAGGGCCACGGTGCCGGACCGGGTGCGCCGCGTGGGGGCTGCACCGTCCTGCGCTGGGGGCAAAGCGGGGGCCGAGGCGGCAGCTTCAGCAGGGGGCGGCTTGGGGAGCGTGTCGCCAAAAAGATCGTCTTGCATGCGCTGGGGTGGGGCGGCTAAGAGCAGTGCTAGCGGGCCGAGACGCTACGAGCCGCCAAACAACCCGCTCTCGTCCAGCAGGTCAAACGTGATCTGGGGGTGGGCGTCCATGCTTTTCTTGATGGCTGCCGGAATGGCTTGCCGCGTCTTGCGGCACAACCCCGGCTGTTCGTGCACCAAGATCGCAATGCCGCGGAGGCTGCGCACCTCGTTCGGGCTTTGGGTGATGGACAGGCGAATGCCCAATTGCTGCTCCATGCGCTCCTGCATCCTCCGCAGGTCGGCCAGGCTGCCGAGGTTCTCCAGGCGCTCCAGCATCTTCTTTTCTTCGCCGCGCGTGAGCATCAGGATGCGCACATCGCTGCCTGGCGTCTGCAGTAGCGCATCCCGGTCGCACACGCAGGTGCCGGGAGGGCATTCGGTGCGTATGGGGAAGGGGGGAAGGGACATGGAACGGCGTGTGAACAGTCCTTCATTCTATGAAGGGCTGGCCGTGCCGAGCGTGTGACTGCCCGCAAGCCCATGCAGTCCGCCAACAAAAAGGGCTCCACAAGGGAGCCCTTTTTGCCTGCCCGCCCCTGCGGTTCAGTTAACACTCCCCATGGCAGCAGCACCCGCACCGCGCGAAGTGCCACCACCATGGGAAGTCCCGCAACTGCTTCAAACCAATCTCAGCAGTTGGTCTGCCAAATTACATGGCGCTGAATTCGCCCGAAGGGATCTGGCCGGTGCGCACGGCTTCGGCAGCCTGGGCACGCACGGCAGCACGGTCAGCGGTGGACTTGTAGGTCACCACGCGCGAGCCTGCGGGTTCCATGTTGTGGGTGCGGGCTTCGGTGACGGCTTCGGCAGCCACTTCAGCGCGGGTGCGGTTCGTGTCGAACTTCAGGGCAAATTGCGAGCCATCGGCTTCATCAGCATGGGCGCCAAAAGCGGCGAAAGCGGCAACAGCGGCGACGGAGAGGAAACGAGCGGTCTTGTTCATGATGAAAATCCTTGAAAGTTAAAAAGCGTCTCAAAAAAGCCGGGTCAAAAACCATTCCTGAACCGGGTTCGGTGAGTCGCCTTGCGGGTTCGGCTCATCGATGGGATGAACTGTACGCCGATGGTGTTCAGGGAAAAACCACCCAGTCGCAAACTAACTGTTCCAGTATTGAGAACAATCCGTCGACCCGTCGCCGGGCTGCCAAACCGCCTGTGGCAAACTCGCGCGCTTCGCTTTTTTGTTTGACCGAGTCTCAGAGAGTCCGTCCCACCCATGCAGCAGATCGTTCGGCAGTTGGCCGCAGAAATCAAAGTCAGTGAACAACAGGTGCGCGCAGCGGTGGAGCTGCTGGATGGCGGTGCCACGGTGCCCTTCATTGCGCGCTATCGCAAGGAAGTGACGGGCGGGCTGGACGACATCCAGCTGCGCGAGCTGGAGGCGCGCCTGTCCTACCTGCGCGAGCTGGAAGACCGCCGCGTGGCAGTGCTCCGGGCCATCGACGAACAAGGCAAGCTGACCGACGCGCTGCGCGCCGCCATCGCCGCCGCGCCCACCAAGCAGGAGCTGGAAGACATCTACCTGCCGTTCAAGCAAAAGCGCCGCACCAAGGGCCAGATCGCGCGCGAATTTGGCATCGAGCCGCTGGCCGACAAGCTGTTTGCCGACCCCACGCTGGACCCGGCTGTGGAGGCCGCCGCATTCACCAAGCCGCCCGAAGTGCTGGACGACGGCAAGCCCGGTGCTGATTTCTCCACTGTGCCTGCCGTGCTCGACGGCGTGCGCGACATCTTGAGCGAGCGCTGGGCCGAAGACCCGGCCTTGGTGCAAAACCTGCGCGAGTGGCTGTGGGCCGAAGGCCTGCTGCGCAGCAAGAAGGTGGACAGCAAGAACGAGAACGACCCCGAGGTCTCCAAGTTCCGCGACTACTTTGACTACGACGAACCCATTGGCCGCGTGCCCTCGCACCGCGCGCTGGCGGTGTTCCGGGGCCGTGGGCTGGAGATTCTGGAAGCCAAGCTGGTGCTGCCCGTGGAGCCCGAACCCGGCAAGCCCAGCATCGCCGAAGGCAAGATCGCCCTGCACCTGGGCTGGAGCCACCAGGGCCGCAAGGCGGACGACTTGATCCGCAAGTGCGTGGCCTGGACCTGGCGCGTGAAGCTCAGCCTCTCCACCGAGCGCGACCTTTTTGCCCGCCTGCGCGACGAGGCCGAGAAGGTGGCGATCAAGGTGTTTGCCGACAACCTGCGCGACCTGCTGCTGGCCGCACCGGCCGGCCCGCGCGTGGTGATGGGTCTGGACCCGGGCATCCGCACCGGCGTCAAGGTGGCTGTGGTGGACGCCACCGGCAAGCTGGTGGAGACCGCGACCGTGTACCCTCACGAGCCGCGCCGCGACTGGGAAGGCTCGCTGCATACGCTGGCCAAGCTGGTGGAAAAGCACGGTGTGAACCTTATTGCGATTGGCAACGGCACGGCCAGCCGCGAGACGGACAAGCTGGCCGCCGACCTGATCAAGATGGCCGCCAAGGCCGACCGCGCCATCGAGAAGGTGGTGGTGAGCGAGGCGGGCGCGTCTGTCTACTCCGCCAGCGAATATGCCTCGCAAGAAATGCCCGATGTGGACGTGAGCCTGCGCGGCGCCGCCTCCATCGCCCGCCGCCTTCAGGACCCGCTGGCCGAGTTGGTGAAGATCGACCCCAAAAGCATCGGCGTGGGCCAGTACCAGCACGACGTGAACCAGAGCGAGCTGGCACGTACCCTG
This sequence comes from Acidovorax sp. 107, assembly GCF_003058055.1. Classification (NCBI taxonomy): domain Bacteria; kingdom Pseudomonadati; phylum Pseudomonadota; class Betaproteobacteria; order Burkholderiales; family Comamonadaceae; genus Acidovorax; species Acidovorax sp. 107. The sequence continues at coordinate 1,510,808 of NZ_QBTZ01000001.1, forward strand.
GGCACCGTGGTGGAAGACTGCGTGAACTCCGTGGGCGTGGACCTGAACACGGCCAGCGTGCCGCTTTTGAGCCGCGTGTCGGGGCTGTCGGGCAGCGTGGCCAAGGCGGTGGTCCGCTGGCGCGAGGCCAACGGTGCGTTCAAGAGCCGCAAGCAGTTCATGGACGTGGCGGGCCTTGGCGCCAAAACCTTTGAGCAGAGCGCAGGCTTCTTGCGCATTCGTGGCGGAGACAACCCGCTGGACATGACGGGTGTTCACCCCGAGACCTACCCGGTGGTCGAGCAGATCATGGAAAAGACGGGCAAGCCGGTGGCCGAGATCATGGGCCGCGCCGACATGCTCAAGACCCTGAAGCCCGAGCTGTTCGCCAACGAGAAGTTTGGCGTCATCACCGTCAAGGACATCCTGGCCGAGCTGGAAAAGCCAGGCCGCGATCCGCGCCCCGACTTCAAGGTGGCCCGCTTCAACGATGGCGTGGAAGACATCAAGGACCTCAAGGAAGGCATGATCCTCGAAGGCACGGTGAGCAATGTGGCCCAGTTCGGCGCCTTCATCGACCTTGGGGTGCACCAGGATGGCCTGGTGCATGTGAGCCAGTTGGCGCACAAATTTGTGAACGACGCGCGCGAGGTGGTCAAGACCGGCGACATCGTCAAGGTCAAGGTCATGGAGGTGGACGTGGAGCGCAAGCGCATCGGCCTGTCGATGAAGCTGGATGCCGCGCCACCACGCCAGGGCGGTGACCGCGGTGCACCCCGTGACAACCGCTTTGAGGGCGCTGGCCGGGGCTACGCACAACCCCAGCGCCGAGCGCCCGAGCCCGCGCAGCAGTCGGCCATGGCGTCGGCGTTTGCGAAGTTGCAACAGGTCAAGGGCCGCTGACGCCGCCCGCTGTGTGGCCGGTGGTGTTTTGGCCGTACAGGGCCCCATAATCGCAAGCACCTGAACCAACCACCGGCGCCGTACCCCATGGAGTTGAACGCACTGCTGGCCCAACCTGTGGCACTGCCCAGCCTTCCGCGCGCCGTGGCGTTGCTGATGAGCGAGCTGGCCCACCCTGAGCCCAGCTTGCGGCGCCTGAACCAACTGTTCGGCACCGACCCCGCCCTGGCGGCGCGCCTGCTGGAGCTGGCCAACTCCCCCACCTTCCAGCTGCCCGGGCAGATCGCGGGCATCCCCGAGGCACTGGCGCTACTGGGCACCGCACAGTTGCGCACGCTGGTCACCTCGGCACCGCTGGGCACCACGTCACGCTCGGTGCCCGGGGTGAACATGCAGCAGTTCTGGCGTTACAGCCTCAACACAGCCAAGCTCGCGCGGTCGCTAGCGGGCATCGTCCACCACAACCAGATCGCGGCCTATACCGCCGGTTTGCTGCATGCCTTGGGCGAGCTGGTGATCCATCTGGCGGACCCCGAGAAGGCCCAGTCAGTCAACACCCTGGTGGCGCCATTTGATCTGCGCCGCGACAAGATCGAGCAGCGCATTTTTGGCTACAGCTACGGCCAGGTCACGGCGGACTGTGCACGCCGCTGGCAATTGCCCGAGGTGGTGATCGATGCCCTGCAACACCAGCATGCGCCGTTTGACAACAAGGTCTACGAACCGCTGGCGGGCGTTATCCACCTGGCCGCATGGCGTGCCCGCGCTCGCGAAGCCGAGCTGAACGAAAAGGAGCTGGCGGTGTCCTTCCCCGGCGAAGTGGGGCTGACCCTGGGGCTCGACATTGACATGGTGCTGCAGCAAGACCCCATTGACTGGACGGCCCGGCCCGAGGCGGCGGATTTCGTCGTGTAGCTTCGCTTTACCCCGCTAGAGGCAGGCCTGCAGTGCTTGGGATGGTGAGGTCGTCGTCGGCTGGGCGACAGTGTGTGGTGAAGGTGCGAATTGCCGCTTTGCGACAATCAACGCCATGAAAGCACTGCGCATCCACGCCGGCCCCCGCGCCCGCCAACACCTGGAACAACAGGGCCTGCAGCCCGCGGATGTGGGCGTGATTCCGGCGGCAGCCGGTGGGCCCAAGGGCTTGATCCTGGGGCCCATGGACCGGTTCATCTTTGGGGAATGGCTGCCGCGCTCAGACCAGCCCGTGCACTTGGTGGGCGCCTCCATCGGCGCCTGGCGCATGGCCACGGCCTGCCTGCAGCAATCGGTGGCAGCCTTTGAGCGGCTGGAACACGACTACATCCACCAGGACTACGAGCTGCCACCCGGCAAAAAGCGCCCCACAGCCGCCCATGTGAGTGAGCGGTTCGGCCAGAACCTGGAGGCCTTCTACGGCGGGCGGGTGCAGGAAGTGCTGAGCCACCCGCGCTACCGCCTGCACATCGTCACGTCCCGGGGCCGCCATGTGCTGGGGCGCGAACATGCGCTGGGCACGCCACTCGGTTATCTGGGGGCGTTCGTGACCAACACCGTGCACCGCAAGGCGATGGGGGCCTGGCTGGAGCGGGTGGTGTTTTCCTCGTCAGGCGCGGCCTTGCCTTTTGCCACGACCGACTACCGCACCCGGCAGGTCGGGCTGAGCGCAGACAACTTCATGCAAGCGCTCCAGGCCAGTTGCTCGATCCCGTTTGTCCTGCAGGCCGTGCACAACATCCCGGGTGCGCCCCGGGGTGCTTACTGGGATGGCGGCATCACCGACTACCACCTGCATCTTGCTTATGGTCTGCCGAACGAAGATGCTTCTGAATTGATAGCTGCTCAGGCAATGAGCCCTAGCGCTTCCGGCGGAAAAGGCTTCAAATCTGCGTCCGAGCCGCTGCGCGCGGGTGCTGGTGGCATCGTGCTCTACCCCCACTTCCAGCACCGTGTGGTGCCGGGCTGGCTGGACAAGGGGCTGAAGTGGCGCCACAAGGCCACGTCGGCGCTCGACAACATGGTGGTGCTGTCACCCGACCCGGACTGGGTGCGCCGATTGCCCAACGCCAAGCTGCCCGACCGCAACGATTTCACGCATTACGGCACAGACAGCCGCGCACGAGCGAAAGCGTGGCTGTCGGCCACGCGTGCCAGCCAGCAACTGGTGGATGAGTGGCGCGAATGGCTGGAGCGGCCTGACATGGGCGCGGTGCGGCCGCTGTAGGCTGCCAGGGCGGACGCGCCTCTGGGGCTCGTTGGGTCTCTTGCGCTGGCTGCTGGCTCTCAGAACCTGTTCAAAGTCTTTTTGGAGTTGCACAAGTACCTTGCCGGGATGGGATGCAAGGCGCGGTGCGCCGCCGATAGCCCGTGCTATCGGCAAGCGCCGCAACGCCGCAGACCGCCCGGCAAGGCACTTGCCCGCAGGGTTGGAGTGAAATAGGGCGATTGGACGCCCCGGCTGCTTGCATGGGCACGAGCCCATGCGGCGCATCCGAAGCATCCACTCATCCCGATTGCACTTCAATGCAATTTCCAAAAAGACTTTGAACAGGTTCTTAGGTCGAAGCAGGGCGACGTGCCGCCTCCTGCACCGCCCGGGCAGCATGGCGCGCAGCGTGGTCTCGGGCCCAAGGCAGCACATCGGCCGCGGGCATGGGCCGGGCAATGCCATAACCCTGCGCGCGCTCGCAGCCCAGCTCCAGCAGCTTGGCGCAATGCTCAGCGGTTTCGACGCCTTCGGCTACCACGTGGCGGTGGAACGCAGCCGCCAGCGCCACGATGGCTTGGACGAGGGTGAGGTCGTCGCCGTCCTCCAGAATGCCGCGCACGAAGGACTGGTCGATCTTGATGGTCTCGGCGGGCAGGCGCTTGAGGTAGGACAGGGACGAAAAGCCGGTGCCAAAGTCGTCTAGCGCAAAACGCACGCCCAGGGCCTGGCAGCTTTGCATCATGCGGCGCATGTACTGCATGTCTTCGAGCGCGGCGGATTCCAGGATCTCCAGCTCCAGCCGCGAGGGAGACACCTCGGGGCAGGTGTGCAGGATGTCCTTGAGCCGCTGCACAAAGTTGGGCCGGTGGAAGTGGGGCGCCGCGATGTTGACGCTGACCTCCCAGCCCATGCCCGCATCGCTCCACACCCGCATCTGCGCCAGGGCCTGGCGCAGCACCCATTCGCCCAGTTCAACCTGCAGGTCCGTGTCCTCCACCAGCGGCAGCACGTGCTGCGGGCCCAGCAGCCCCTCTTGCGGGTGTTGCCAGCGCAGCAGGGCTTCCAGCCCAATGATCTCGCCGGTGCGCAGATTGACCTTGGGCTGGTAGTGCAGCACCAGCTCGCCCGCGTGCAGTGCGCGGGCCACCCGGGTCTGGCGGGTGTGCTGGGTCTGCACGGCGTGGTCGTGCTGCACATCGAACACGTGCAGCTGGTTGCGCCCGAAGCTCTTGGCCTGGCACATGGCCTGGTCGGCGTGGCGCAGCAGGGTGTCGGGGTTGGCGTCGTCCTGCGGAAACACGGCCACGCCAATGCTGACGGTAATGTTCACCAGGCGGTCGTCAATCGCGTAGGGCGCGGCCAGTTGCTGCATCAGCACGGCCAGGCGCGCCTCGATGGCGGGCACATCGGGCTGTTCGCCCAGCAGCAGCACAAACTCGTCGCCGCCCATGCGGGCCACGGCTTCATGGGCCGCGATGAAAGCGCCCAGGCGTCGGGCCACTTCCTTGAGCAGGCGGTCGCCCACGCGCTGTCCAAAGGTGTCGTTCACCGCCTGGAAGTGGTCCAGGTCCAGCATGCACACCGCCAGCAGCAGCTGATGGTTGCGGGCCACAAACAGGGCGTGCGTGAGCTTTTCGGCCAGCGCCGCGCGGTTGTAAAGGCCAGTGAGCGCATCGTGGCGCGCGTGCCAGGAGATCTGGTGGCGCAGGTTGCGTGTTTCGGTCACGTCGCGGAACACCAGCACGCAGCCTGTGGCGTGGCCGCTGCCCTCGCGGATGGCGGCCGCCGTGTACTCGATGGCGTAGCGCTCGCCAGAGCGGTGGATCAACACCTCGTAGGTGGCCTGTTGCAGCACGCCTGGCTGCGTGTCGCGTTCGGCGGCGGCGCTGGCCGTGCGGCTGGCCGGCTCTTCGTACAGGCGAAACACGTCGTCCAGCTGCCGGCCCAGCGCCTGCTCAGCAGTGAACCCGGTCATGAGCTGTGCGGCTTCGTTGATGGTCTCGATGCGCCCGCCCAGGTCGGTGGTGATGACGCCGTCGCCGATGGAGGCCAGGGTGATTTCGGCACGTTCTTTTTCGGCGCGCAGGGCCTCCTGGGCGCGTTTGCGCTCCGTCACGTCCACCAGCGTGCCGATGGTGCCGGCCAGCTCGCCGTTGGTGCTGGTGAACGGCGCTTCGTAGTAGGCCATGTCCAGTGGGGGCTGGTGGGGCGGGCGGATGCGGATCTCGTTGTCTTGTGCGCTGGCGACGTGGGCCGACCGTTCCGGGGCCAGTTCGGCAGGCAGGCTGGCACCTGCGGCGCCGTCAGCGCCCGGTTGGGAATGGAACAGGCGCTGCCAGGCGCGGTTGGCGTCCAGGTAGGTGCCGTCGGTATGGCGCACAAACACAGGCAGGGGCAGGGCATCGATCAACTGACGGGTGAAGTGCAGTTGCTCGCTCTGCTGGCGCTGCGTTTCGTGCAGGGACAACACCAGGGACTGCACCTTGCCCGCCATGTCGTTGAAGGTCTCGGCCATGGCGCGGGACTCAAGCGTGCCGGTGACCTCCATGCGGGTGCTCAGATAGCCCTGGCGAAACGAGTCGGTGGCCTGGGCCAGGCGTTGCAACATGCGGGCATTGGCGCGCAGCAGCAGCGTCAGCAGGAACAGGATGGTGAAGATGTTGAGCGCCGAGATACGTGCCTGCACCAGCACCGTGGCCCAGACCTGGTCCACCAGCGACTGGGTGTGCGCGGTGATCGTCAACCGCCCCGATGTGCCGTCAGCGAGTGTCAGGCCCGACTGTTGCACGGGAGCGGAAAGATCCAGCCCGTGGGCGAACCACTGAGGAGCAACGGCGGGGTAGGGGGGGGCGGTGACCTCAATGGGAGGCTGATCTGCGGCCTGCCACTTCAGGGAGGCAATACCCGGTGCCGCCTGTGCAAGCGCCTCGGTCATGGCGCGGGTGACGGCATCTGCAGCGGGCGCGGGCAACGTTGCCAGGTGCAGCAGCAGGGGGTCGCTGGTACGCCGCAGCTCGGTGGTGGCCTGTTGCTGGGCCTCGTCGGTTTCTGCCGCCAGCAGGTAGTGGTAACGCACCCCGGTGACCAGCAGAATGATCGCCACGATGGGCACGTACAGCCTGGGGTAGGTGCCTCGAAGAAGCCAGACGGTGAGATTTCCAGTACGCATTGACGGCGGTCCTCCCCCTACAACCCCAGGGTAATGAATGGTTAATTAATTCTTGTCGGGGAGGAGTCTAGCGTGTAAGAAGTTGTGAGCCGAATTCTGGACAGCGCAGTTTGCGCGGGTGTTGCACACCTGTGACTGTTGGTGATTGCCACCCAGGCCAACGCAGCGTGCACCCCGGGCCTTGGTGCGCAAACCGCCACGCCGCTACGGCCGGGTGCAGGCGCGGCGTGTGTCTTTAGTGGGGCGGTGGATCAGAGCGACTGGGCCAGCATGTCGCGGTATTCCCCAGGTGTGGCGACGCGCGGGTTGGTCTTGTGGCAATGGTCGGCCATGGCGCCCTTGATGATGTCGTCGAACATCGCCTCTGTCACACCCATGGCCGCCAGGCCCGTGGGCAGGCCCAGGCGGGCGTTCATGTCGCGGATGGCCTCGGGGATATCGCCCGCAGACTTGAGGCCCATGGCGTGGGCCATGCGCTCCAGGCGCTTTTCTTTCTGTACCGATTCGGCCTGCGCGTTGAAGCGCACCACGGCGGGCAAAAACATGGCATTGAGCGTGCCGTGGTGCAGGCGCGGGTTCACGCCGCCCAGGCTGTGGCTGAGCGAGTGCACGGCACCCAGGCCCTTCTGGAAGGCCATGGCGCCCTGCATGCTGGCGCTCATCATGTGCAGGCGCGCTTCGCGGTCGCTGCCGTTTTTGGTGGCCTGCTCGATGTTCGCCCAGCCGCGAGTCAGGCCGTCCAGCGCAATGCCGTCAGCGGGCGGGTTGAACGCGGCAGACATGAAGGTTTCCATGCAGTGCGCAATCGCATCCATGCCCGTAGCGGCGGTGAGCATGGGGGGCAGGCCCAGCGTGAGCTCGGGGTCACAGATGGCCGTCTTGGGCACCAGGTTCCACGAGTGAAAGCCAAGCTTGCGGTGGTCGTCCACGATGATGATGGCGCCGCGCGCCACTTCGCTTCCCGTGCCGCTGGTGGTGGGCACGGCGATCAGCGGCGCAGCGCGGTCGGTAATGCGGGGCGAGCCGCCTTCGATGGTGGCGTAGTGCGTCAGTGGCCCCTCGTGCGTGGCGGCAATCGCGATGCCCTTGGCGCAGTCGATGGCCGAGCCGCCACCCACGGCAATCAGGCCGTCGCAGCCCTGGGCCTTGTACATCTCCACCGCCGCGCGCACGGCGGCTTCGGTGGGGTTGGACGGGGTCTGGTCAAACACGGCCACCGTCATGCCGGGCAGTGCATCCAGCGCCTTTTGCAGCACGCCTGCGGCCTTCACGCCGGGGTCCGTCACGATCAGCGGACGGGTGATGCCCACGCGTTCGCATTCCTGCTTGAGCAGTTGGACGGCGCCGAATTCAAACTGGATCTGGGTGACGTAGTAGATGAAAGCCATGGTGCAACAGGATGTGTGAAAGGGAGTGCCAGCGATTACGATAGCTCGCCAGCCCTTGGAACGGATTCTGAGCCCACTTTATAAGGAGGAGACAGCCGTGAAAACGAAGCAAACCCTGATGGCGGCCCTGGTGGCCGTCGCATCTGTGACAACTGCCCAGGCCCAGTGCCTGACCGATGCGCAGGCCGCCGACCTGGTGGCCGCCTATGTCGCCAAGACCCCGGCAGCCAACCCCGAGAACCTCACGGACGCCGACGGCGCCTGCACACGCGGCAAGGTCAACGCCTTGCTGGCCCAGCGCATGGGCAAGGTGATTGGCTACAAGGCGGGCCTGACCAACCCCGCCGTGCAAAAGCGCTTCAACACCGACAAGCCCGTGTGGGGCAAGCTTTACGAGGGCATGGTGTTGCCCAGCGGCGCCACGGTGGATGCGGCTTTCGGTGCCCGGCCCCTGTACGAGGCCGACATGCTGGTCCGCGTGAAAAGCGCCGCCATCAACCAGGCCAAGACCCCCATGGACGTGCTGGACGCGGTGGACCAGATCATTCCGTTCATCGAACTGCCTGACCTGATGGTGCAAGCGCCGCCCAAGCTCAACGGAGCAGGCGTGACCGCCATCAATGTGGGCGCGCGCCTGGGTGTGGCGGGTGCCCCCATTGCCGTTCCGGCGTACCGTGGCGAACGTTTTGCGATGCTGAAAGCCCTGGCCGACATGAACGTGTCGCTGACCGATGGCGCGGGCACGCGCCTGGGCGGCGGCAAGGGCAGCGACATCCTGGACCATCCGCTCAATGCCGTGGTGTGGCTGGCCGGTGCGCTGGCGCAGGAAGGCCTGACCATGCAGCCGGGCGACCTGATCAGCCTGGGATCGTTCTCGCCGCTGCTGCCGCCCAAGGCGGGCCTGTCAGTTACTGCCACCTATGACGGCCTGCCCGGCGCAGCACCCGTGCGACTGAGTTTCAAGTAAGCCACCCCTGATCGGCCCACCACCGTGCGGGCCGTTGTCTTTTTTGCCGAGACCCCGACCGTTGACCGACCTGCACATCCACCACACCCGCCTGACCCCGCAGATGCGCAGCGTGCTCGAACGCATGGCCCGCGCCGGGCACCCACCACTGCACACGCGCACGCCGCAAGAGGCACGCATCGCCTATCAGGCAGGTGCCGACGTGCTGGAGGTGCCCAAGGCCGCGCTGGCGCGGGTCGAAGACCTGCAGATCCCCACCCGCGACGGCGCCCAACTGCCCGCGCGGTTGTACGCGCCCAACACCGATAAGGGCCTGCCCGTGCTGCTGTACACGCACGGCGGCGGCTTCACCATCGGCAACATCGCCACGCACGACATCCTGTGTCGCGAGCTGGCGCGTCTGGCCGGTTGCATGGTGGTCTCGCTGGATTACCGGTTGGCGCCGGAGCACCGCTTTCCCACGGCCAGCAATGACGCCTGGGATTCCTTGCAATGGCTCGCTGCCAACGCCGAGCGCCTGGGCGCAGACCCGCAGCGGCTGGCCGTGGGCGGCGACAGTGCAGGCGGCACCCTGGCTGCCGTCAATGCCATCCTGGCGCGCGATGCAGGCCTGCCTCTGGCGCTGCAGCTGCTGATCTACCCCGGCTGCGCCGCACACCAGGACACGCCTTCGCACGCCACCTTTGCGCGCGGCCTGGTGCTGGAAGAGCCCGCCATCAGCTGGTTTTTCGGCAACTATGTGACCACGCGCGAGGAGCGCGAGGACTGGCGTTTTGCCCCGCTGCTGGCGCCGGACGTGGAATGCGTTGCGCCCGCCTGGATTGGCCTGGCCGAATGCGACCCGCTGGTGGACGAGGGTGTTGACTACGCCGACAAGCTGCGCCTGGCGGGCGTGCCGGTGGACCTGGACATCTACCGCGGCGTGACCCACGAATTCATCAAGATGGGCCGCGCCATCCCCGAGGCGCGCAAGGCCCATGCCGATGCAGCCCGTGCGCTGCGGCTGGCTTTTCACCTGGAGTAAACAGACCCATGCAACGCACTGATTTCCGTTGTTTCCACCGTCTGCGCGTGCGCTGGGCCGAGGTGGACATGCAAAAGATCGTGTTCAACGCGCACTACCTCATGTACGTGGATACCGCCATGTCTGAGTACTGGCGCGCGCTGGCGCTGCCGTACGAGGCGAGCATGCTGGCGCTGGGCGGCGAGATGTATGTGAAGAAGGCCACGGTGGAGTACCACGCCTCGGCGCGGCTTGATGACACGCTGGACGTGGGCCTGAAGTGCGCGCGCATCGGCAACTCGTCGTGCCTGTTCACGGCGGGCATTTTCTGTGGCGACCGCCTGCTGATCTCTGCCGAGCTGGTCTACGTGTTTGCCGACCCGGCCACGCAAACCTCCCGTCCGGTGCCGCCCGCACTGCGCGCGATCTTCGAAGGGTTTGAAGCGGGCGCCGAGATGGCCGAGGTGCGCACGGGCGACTGGAACACCCTGGGCCGCGATGCCGGCCGCGTGCGCACCGATGTGTTTGTGCACGAGCAGGGCATCCCGGCCGAGGTTGAGGCCGATAGGCATGACATCTCGGCGCGCCACGCCGTGCTGTACAACCGGCTGGGCATGCCCGTCGCTGCGGGTCGCCTGCTGCAGCAGTCACCCGGCGTGGGCCGCATCGGCCGCATGGCGGTGGACCGGTCAGTGCGCGGCGCGCAGTGGGGCCGTCAATTGCTGGATGCGCTGGTGGACGCTGCACGCGCCCGGGGCGATGCCGAAGTGCAATTGCACGCCCAGCGTAGCGCCGAGGGCTTCTACCGCAGTGCGGGGTTCACGGTGGTGGGTGAGCCGTACGAAGAGGCGGGCATTGCGCACATTGCCATGGTCCGCAAGCTCTGAGGGTTTGCTATTGAAAAGAGAGCTGCTCGAGCATGTTCGACTAGCAAATTCGCCCGATTTGGCTCAGATATCGTCCAGCAGCGGGTAGGGCAGGGGCAACAACGACAGCGCCACGCCGCCTGCTGCGCCCACCTGCAGTGCGCCCTCTTGGGCGGCACTGATCTGTAGCGACACGATGGTGTCAAATCCGCCGCCCGGCGCAGCGGCCACCTGCACCACGGTGCCGCAGGGTTGTTCCAGGTCGCTGGTGCTGAACACCTCGGTTCCCACCGCCACCTCGGCCGCCGCGTGGGCGATGTAGGCACGGCGCTTGAGCGTGCCCCGGAACTGGCTGCGTGCCACCACTTCCTGGCCGGGGTAGCAGCCTTTCTTGAAGTTCACGCCGCCCACAGATTCATAGTTGAGCATCTGGGGCACAAAGGCTTCGACCACCGGCGTGGTCAGCGTGGCGACGCCGCTGATGACTTCGCTCCAGAGCCACAGCGTCGCATCCAGCGCCGGGCCTGCGGGCGCGGGCTCTGTGGCGGGGGCTACCCACAGGGCGCGTGGGGTGAGGTCCGCGGGATAGAGGTGCACCACCGTTGCAGTACCAAAATCAGCTTTGGTCCAGGCCGGTTGGGCACTGCCAGCTACGGCATTGATAGCATCTCCAGCGATGCCATACAGGGCGAAGTCACCGGTAGCATCCGTCAACTTGGCCTTGGCGCGCATCACAAACATCGACAGGCGCTTGAGCGTGGCGGGCAGCAGGTCGCGGCTGCAGACCAGCAGCACCTCGGTGGCGCTGCGCTTGAAGCCGATGAAGCTGGCCTGCATGCGGCCCTTGGCCGACAAGAAGGCCGCAAGGCGGGCCTGGTCCATGCCCAGCAGGGCGAAATCCTGGGTGAGCTGGCCGTGCAGAAACTTGGCGGCGTCTTCGCCTTCCACGCGAATCACGCCGAGGTGGGACAGGGGGGCAATGCCATTCAAGGGGTAGGTCATCGCTGAATTATGATGCCCTGATTCATACATATTGGTAGCAGGGTTGTGCGACGTTTACTGGCTTTGATCGTGTTGGTGGGGATCGCACTGGGCGGCGCTGCGTATTGGTGGCTGCACCAGCCGCTGGACCTGGGCCCCGAGCCGCTGGAGCTGGCCATCGAGCCCGGCACCACGCCGCGCGGCGTGGCCCGCGATGTGGTGGCGGCCGGGGTGAAGACGGATGCGCGCCTGCTGTATGCCTGGTTCCGCGTTTCGGGGCAAGATCGTGCCATCAAGGCGGGCAACTACGAAATCCCGCCCGGCACCACGCCCATCAGCCTGCTGCAAAAGCTGGCCCGGGGCGAAGAGGCCTTGCGCGCACTCACCCTGGTCGAAGGCTGGAACTGGCGCCAGGTGCGCCAGGCGCTGGCCAAGGAAGAGCAGATCAAACACGATGCTGCCGCCTTGACCGACGAGGCGCTGATGGCCCAGCTGGGCCGCCCCGGCGTGGCGCCCGAGGGGCGGTTCTTCCCGGACACCTACACCTACGCCAAAGGCTCCAGCGATATTGCCTTGCTGCGCCGGGCGATGCACGCCATGGACCGCCATCTGGAGGCGGCCTGGGCCCAGCGCGCGGCCGACACCCCGCTCAAATCGGCGGACGAAGCGCTGACGCTGGCCAGCATTGTCGAAAAGGAAACTGGCAAGGCCAGCGACCGGGGCCAGATTGCGGGCGTGTTCGTCAACCGCCTGCGGGTGGGCATGCTGCTGCAGACCGACCCCACGGTGATCTACGGCCTGGGCGAGAAGTTCGACGGCAACCTGCGCAAGCGCGACCTGCAGTCCGACACTCCCTGGAACACCTACACCCGCGCGGGACTGCCGCCCACGCCGATCGCCATGCCCGGCAAGGCCTCGCTGCTGGCCGCCGTGCAACCCCAGGCTACGCGCGCGCTCTACTTTGTGGCCAAGGGCGACGGCACCAGCCACTTCAGCGCCTCGCTGGAGGAGCACAACCGCGCCGTCAACCGCTACCAGCGCGGGCAGCAGTAAACCGTTTCTTGAACCAAGGTGCCCATGTCACGACCCGGTCTGTTCATTTCGTTTGAAGGCATCGACGGTGCAGGCAAGTCCTCGCACATCGAGGGCCTGGCTGCGGCGTTCCGTACCCAGGGCCGCACCGTCACCGTGAGTCGCGAACCCGGCGGCACGCCGCTGGCCGAAAAGCTGCGCGAGATGGTCCTGAACGACCCCATGGATGCGCTCACCGAGTCGCTGCTGATCTTTGCTGCCCGCCGCGACCACCTGTGCAATGTGATTGAGCCCGCTCTGGCCCGGGGCGACGTGGTGCTGTGCGACCGGTTCACCGATGCCACGTTTGCCTACCAGGGCGCAGGGCGGGGCTTCGATTTGGGTGTGCTATCAACTTTGGAGCGCCTGGCGCAGACGGGACTAGCGCCTGAGGCCAATTTGATGCGTGAACCCGATCTGACGGTGTGGTTTGACTTGGCACCGGAGGTGGCGGCCGAGCGCCTGGCCGGTGCGCGTGTGCCCGACCGCTTCGAGGCTCAGCCGGTCGAGTTCTTCCGCCGCGTGGCCCGGGGCTATGCCGACCGCGCCGCTGCAGCGCCCCAGCGTTTTGCGCGCCTGGACGCAGCGCAGGAGCGCCATCGCGTGTGGCAGCAGCTCACCAGCGTGTTCGTGCGCAAGGGCTGGCTGGCCATCATGGTGGCTACGCAGGGAGGTCCGCAATGAGTGAAGCCACCGCGGCCCTGGCGCCCTGGATCGCGGCGCAGCGCACCAGCCTACTGGCCCAGCGCGGCCACGCGTGGCTGCTGCAGGGGCCGTCGGGCCTGGGGCAGTACGCCCTGGGGCTGGAGCTGGTGCGCGCATGGTTGTGCGACGCGCCGACAGAGCAGGGCGCCTGCGGCCATTGCGGCAGCTGCCACGCCATCGATGTGCGCACCCATGCCGACCTGTGCGTGCTGATGCCCGAGGTGCAGATGTTGGCGCTGGGCTGGCCCCTGTCGGAAAAGGCCCAGGCCGATATCGACGACAAGAAGCGCAAGCCCAGCCGCGAGATCCGCGTGGAGGCCATGCGCGATGCGGTGGAGTTCTCACAGCGCACCTCGGCGCGTGGCAAAGGCAAGGCCGTGCTGGTCTACCCGGCCGAGCAGATGAACCATGTCACCGCCAATGCGCTGCTCAAGACGCTGGAAGAGCCACCCGGCGACGTGCGTTTTGTGCTGGCCAGCGAGGCTGCGCACCAGCTTCTGCCCACCATCCGCAGCCGGTGCCTGGGGCACACCATGGTCTGGCCGGCCGAGGCCGATAGCCTCGCGTGGTTGCAGGCCCAGGGTCTGGCCCGGGATGCGGCAGCGTCGTTTCTGCGCGCAGCAGGCGGACGGCCAGAAGATGCACTGGCACTGGCACAGTCGGGCCGCAGCCCCCAAGCCTGGTCAGCTTTGCCCCAGGCGGTGGCGCGGGGTGATGTGACGGCCCTGGGCGACTGGGCCCCAGCCCAGGTGATCGATGCACTGCAAAAGCTCTGCCACGACCTGCTGGCCGCCAGCGTGGGCGCCGCGCCACGCTACTTTGCGCAGGCCGACCTGCCCAAGACGCCGCCGCTGGGCGCACTCACGCGCTGGTCGCGGACACTGGCCAAGGCCGCGCGCACGGCAGACCACCCGTTCAATGCCGGTCTCATGCTGGAGGCGCTTGTCGCCCAGGCGAGAAACACCCTACACTCCAAGCACTAAGCCGCACGCCCCCATCCATGAGCAGTCCATCCACCGCGCCCCGTCCCAGCGTCATGCAGCTGGCCATCAAGGAAAAGGCCGCGCTCTACGCCGCCTACATTCCTTTTTTTGCCGAAGGGGGCATTTTTGTGCCCACCCAGCGCGACTACAAGCTGGGCGACGACGTGTATGTGCTGTTGACCTTGCCCGAAGATACGCAGCGCTACCCCGTGGCAGGCCGCGTGGCCTGGGTCACGCCGGCGCGTGCTGCGGGCAACCGCACCCAAGGCGTGGGCATCCAGTTCCCCAAGGACGAAAAATCCCGCCAGCTCAAGGCCAAGATCGAGGAATTGCTGGGAACTGCGCTGGGCTCGGACCGTCCTACCCAGACGATCTGACTGCGCCACCGCCGCCCCCGTGCCGACCCGCGCTGGCTGGTCGGCTTTTTTGTTTTCCATCACATGTTCACTGATTCGCACTGCCACCTCAACTTCCCGGAACTGGTCAGCCAGCTGCCCGCCATCCGCCAGGCCATGGCTGAGGCGCAGGTCACCCGGGCCCTGTGCATCTGCACCACCATGGAGGAGTTCGAGGGCGTGCACGCCCTGGCCCTGGCCCATGACAACTTCTGGAGCACGGTGGGCGTGCACCCCGACAACGAGGGCGTGACGGAACCCAGCGTGCAGGACCTGCTGGACCGCGCAGCCCTGCCCCGCGTGGTGGCGATTGGAGAAACGGGCCTCGACTACTACGGCATGGAAGACCGCAAGGGCGGGCGCAGCATTGCCGACCTGGAGTGGCAGCGCGACCGTTTCCGCACCCACATCCGGGCGGCGCGGGCCTGTGGCAAGCCGCTCATCATCCATACGCGCAGTGCCTCCGACGACACCTTGGCCATCCTGCGGGAAGAAGGCGAGGATGGCGCGGGCAACCTGGCGGGCGGTGTTTTCCACTGCTTTACCGAATCGATGCAGGTGGCGCGCGCAGCGCTGGACCTGGGCTACTACATCTCCTTTTCGGGCATCGTCACCTTCAAGAGCGCGCAGGAGCTGCGCGACGTGGTGGCCTTTGTCCCGCTGGACCGCATGCTCATCGAGACCGACAGCCCCTATCTGGCCCCGGTGCCCTACCGTGGCAAGACCAACAACCCGTCGTACGTGCCCCATGTGGCCCGGCAGGTGGCAGAGACCAAGGGCCTGGCGCTGGAGGTGGTGGCCGAGGCCACCAGCCGTAATTTCGACCGCTTGTTCCCGGGGGTGATGGCATGAGCCTGCAACGACGTTCTGTTCTGGCCGCTGTGGCGCTGGGTGTGGTGTCTGCCCGTGCATGGGCGGGTGCCTACGAAGATTTTTTTGTGGCCGTCCTGAGGGATGACGGTGATGCGATCACGGCATTGTTGCGCCGGGGCTTTGACCCCAACACGCGCGACCCCAAGGGGCAGGTGGGGCTCACCATCGCTTTGCAGAACGGCGCCAACAAGGCCTTTGCGGCGCTGCTGGCATCGCGCAGGGTGAATGTGGAAGCCCGCAATGCCAAGGACGAAAGTCCGCTGATGATGGCTGCGATCAAGGGCAACGTAGAGGCAGTCAAGGCCCTCATAGCACGCGATGCCGACGTGAACAAGACGGGCTGGACGCCGTTGCACTACGCTGCGTCGGCAGGCTCGCCGCAGCATGCGGTCATCATTGCGCTGCTGCTCGAAAACCATGCCTACATCGATGCTGCGTCACCCAACGGCACCACACCCCTGATGATGGCCGCGCACTACGGCTCCACGGAGGCCGTGCAGTTGCTGTTGGACGAAGGGGCAGACCCTACGCTCAAGAACCAGTTGGGGCTGACCGCCACCGATTTTGCTTTGCGAGTGAGCCGCACCGAGTCCGCCGAGAAGATCGCCGCCGCCATTCGGCGGCGCCAGCCCAACCGGGGCAAGTGGTAGCGGCGATGGATGGCGGAGGCGCGGTGGCGAGGGATGGGACTCGGTTGCTGCGTTGAGGCTGACCGTTGCCAGACCCCCGGGCCCGGCGCCCTGCTTACTCCGCGAGGGTTCCTGTGCCCGACGCAGCGCGTGTCTGCAAGCGCGCATACAGCCCGCCCTGCGCCATCAGGGCGCTGTGGGTGCCTTGCTCCGCGATCTGCCCGCGTTCCATCACCACCACCCGGTCGGCATGCTCGATGGTAGAGAGCCGGTGCGCAATCACCAGAGTGGTTCGGCCTTGCATCAGGCGCTGCAGGGCCTCCTGCACCAGGCGTTCAGACTCGGTGTCCAGGGCCGATGTTGCCTCGTCCAGGATGAGGATGGGGGCATCCTTGTACAGGGCCCGTGCAATGGCCAGCCGCTGGCGTTGCCCACCTGACAGTTGCGTGGCGTTGTGTCCCACGACCGTGTGGATCCCCTGGGGGAGGGCGGCCACATGCTCTGCCAGGTTGGCCGCGGCAAGGCACTGCTGCACGCGTGTTTCGTCCACCGCCTGACCCAGCGCCACGTTGGTGGCGATGGTGTCGTTGAACATCACGACATCCTGGCTCACCATGGCAAATTGCGAGCGCAGCGAAGCCAGGTCCCAATCCGGCAATGCCTGGCCGTCGACCGCGACAGTGCCCGCCGAGGGCATCACAAACCGGGGCAGCAGGTTGACCAATGTGGTCTTGCCCGCGCCCGAGGGGCCCACCAGCGCCACGATCTCGCCCGGGGCGACCTGCAAGGTCAAGCCGTTGAGCGCAGGTGCATGGTCGGCGCCAAACGACACGGTGACGTTGCTCAGCGTGAGCGCACCCTGCACACGGTCCTTGCGGTAGGTGCCGCCGGTTTCTGCTCCCGTGTCGCCCAGAAGGCCCAGGCCGCGCTCCAGCGCGGCCACGCCCCGCGTGACGGGGCTGGCCACGTCGGCGAGGCGCCGGATGGGTGCGATAAGCATCAGCATGGCGGTGATGAACGATACGAACCCGCCCACGGTCACGTCTTTCGCATCGACCGCACCCCGGCTCTGCCACAACGCAATGCAGATGACCACAGACAGCGCGGCCGCAGCGAGCAACTGGGTCAGCGGTGTCATGGCTGCCGAGGCGATGGTGGATTTGATGGCCAGGCGGCGCAAGCTGTGGCTCAAGTCGGCAAAGCGCTGCGCCTGCCCCCCCTGCGCACCGTGCAAACGCACCATGCGGTGGGCCAGCACGTTCTCTTCGACCACATAGGCCAGCTCATCCGTGGCCTGCTGGCTGCTCTTGGTCAGGTGGTAAAGCCGCCGCGACAGGGTCTTCATGATCCAGGCCACTCCCGGAACGACCACCGCCACGATCAGCGTCAGTTGCCAGTTGAGGTACAGCAAATAGACCAGCAGCGCGATCAGCGTGAAACCATCGCGCGACAGGCCCAGCAACGCCTGCACCAGCAAGGTCGCCCCGGTCTGTACCTCGTACACCACGGTGTTGGAGAGAGCGCTGGCCGACTGGCGTGCAAACAGGCCCATCTCTGCCGCAAGAACCCGGTCAAACAGCGCCTGGCGCAGCGTCAACATGCCCTCGTTGGCGATGCGCGCCAGCGCGTACTGGCCCACAAACTGGGCCACGCCACGCACAAAGAAAACCCCCAGGATCGCGAGGGGCACCATCCACAGCTGCAAGGTGCCCTGGGTGAAGCCTTTGTCCAAGAGTGGTTGCAACAGGGCAGGTATCAGGGGCTCCGTGATGGCTCCCACCAGCGTGGCGACAATGGCCAGGCTCCAGGCCAGCCGCTGGCCGCCAAAATAGACCGATAGCCGCTTCAGTCGTGCCGTCAGGCTTGCGGGGGGAGGGGGGGCGTTGGCGGGCGCGGCGCCCGTGTCAGTGGCTTGCATGTGGCCCGGATTCTACGTTTGCGCTGCGCACTGCCCTGTGGCCTCGTGCCGCCGCGCACAGTTTGTCACAGGGGGGGCGCCGCTGTGTGTAACATTCGGGTTTGCCTTCAGGCACTTGTTCGGCCACTGCTGGATGCCAATGACCACAGATCGAATCTCCCAACACCCTTCTTCTGCAGCTCCGCTGCTTCCCCTGCGCCGCCAGTTGCTGGCCGCACTCATCGCATCACCCTCCATCCCCGCCCTGGCGCAGTTCCGCGTCGAGGTCACCGGCGTCGGGCTGACCCAGTTGCCTATCGCCATCGCACCGTTCCGCGGGGATGCGCAGTCCCCCCAGAAAATGGCAGCCATCGTGCAGGCCGACCTGGAGCGCAGTGGGCAGTTTCGCGCCATCGACGCTACGGGCGCCGCGCTGGACGAAACCGCACGGCCCGATGTTGCGCTGTGGCGCCAGAAAAGCGCGGATTCTCTGGCTACCGGCAGTGTCACTCGCCTCGCGGACGGGCGCTTTGATGTGCGCTTTCGCCTGTGGGATGTGGTCAAGGGGCAAGATCTCGGCGGGCAGAGCTTTGTGGTCACGCAAGGTGACCTGCGCTTGGTGGCGCACCGCATTGCCGATTTCATCTACGAAAAGCTCACGGGTGAGCGCGGCATCTTCTCGACGCGCATCGCTTACGTGACCAAAACGGGCCCCCGCTACAGCTTGTGGGTGGCGGATGCAGATGGCGAGAACGCTCAGTCCGCCCTGTCCAGCCCCGAGCCCATTATTTCGCCCGCATGGTCACCCAATGGCGGTCAACTGGCCTACGTGTCTTTCGAGTCGCGCAAACCCGTGGTCTATGTGCATGACGTGGCCACAGGCCGGCGGCGCTTGATCGCGAATTTCCGTGGCTCCAACAGTGCACCCGCCTGGGCGCCCGACGGCCGCACGCTCGCGGTTACGCTGAGTCGGGACGGCGGTTCGCAGCTGTACACCATCGATGCCAATGGCGGGGAGCCCCGCAGGCTGATGCAAAGCGCCGGCATCGATACCGAACCCGTGTTCTCGGGCGACGGCCGCAGCATCTTCTTTGTGAGCGACCGGGGCGGTGCGCCCCAGATCTACAAGGTGGGCGCGTCGGGGGGTAATGCCGAGCGTGTGACCTTCACGGGCACCTACAACATCTCTCCCAGCGTCAGCCCGGATGGTCGCTGGCTCGCCTATATCTCCCGCGTGGGTGGCGCCTTCAAGCTCCACGTCATGGACTTGTCCACCGGCACCACCAACGCCGTGACCGACACGACGACAGACGAAAACCCGAGCTTTGCGCCCAACAGCCGTCTCATCGTTTACGCCACGCAGCAGCAAGGCCGTGAAGCCCTCATGACCACCACGCTGGACGGCAAGATCAAGGCTCGCTTGGCGGGCCAGGCGGGTGATATCCGCGAACCGGACTGGGGTCCGTTTCAAAAGCAATGAACTTATCTGCACTTTCAGTTACCAAGCCTTCAGGAGAAATTTGGATGATCAAACGTTTTACCCTTGCCCTTACCGTTGTCGCTCTCATGGCGGGTTGCAGTTCTGGTGTGAAGCTGGACGATGTGCCGGTCGAAGACAAAAACGCCACCTCCACCATGGGCGGAGCCAACGGCGGTGCCAACTCCGGCCAGTCGTCGCAAAGTGGCGTCACGGGCGTGGACCTGAGCCAATCCGGCCGTGACGGTGCGGGTCCTGTCGGTGTCGCGCGCATCGTGTACTTTGATTACGACAGCTACGTGATCAAGCCCGAGTTCCAATCCCTGATCGAAGCGCACTCCCGTTTCATCAAGGCGGCTCCCAACCGCAAGGTCATGATCGAAGGCCACACCGATGACCGTGGCGGCCGCGAATACAACCTGGCTCTGGGCCAGAAGCGTGCAGAAGCTGTGCGTCGCTCGCTGGGCTTGCTGGGCGTGCCCGACAGCCAAGTCGAAGCTGTGAGTTTTGGTAAGGAAAAGCCTGCAGCACAAGGCAGTACAGAAGATGCACGTGCCCAAAACCGCCGTGCTGAACTGTCGTACCGTTGATGCGACCCGCCGTACCGGTTTTCTCGCTGAAGGCGGTGGCGATGGCGGCGTTGCTCGCAGTGCCGCTGTCTTCAGCCCACGCTGCCATATTTGAAGATGGTGAGGCGCGACGGGCCATCCTGGAGATGCGGCAACGCGTTGATGGGCTGCAATCGTCTCAGCAACGGTCTGCTGAAGAGGTTCGCAGGCTGAGTGAAGAAAATGCCCAGCTGCGCCGCAGTCTGCTGGACTTGCAGACGCAAATTGAAGCCCTGCGCGCTGAGCAGGCCAAGCTCAACGGCCAGAACGAACAGCTCTTGCGTGATGTGGGCGAACTGCAGCGCCGCCAGAAAGATATCGCACAGGGCGTGGACGAGCGGTTGCGTCAATTCGAGCCCATCAAAGTCAATGTGGACGGCCGCGAGTTTCCGGCAGACCCCGCTGAAAAGCGCGACTTTGAGGCGGCCCTGACTGTCTTTCGCTCCGGCAAATTCCCAGACGCAAGCGCCGCTTTCGCTGGTTTTGTGCGGCAGTATCCACGCAGCGGCTACGTGCCTTCCGCTCGGTTCTGGTTGGGCAATGCCCAATACGCCACCCGTGAGTACAAGGAAGCGATTGGCAACTTCAAGCAGATGTTGACTGATGCTCCCACGCACGCCCGTGCGCCCGAGGCCGCGCTGTCCATCGCCAATTGCCAGATTGAGCTCAAAGACACACGTACTGCGCGCAAGACGTTGGAAGACCTGCTGCGCGCTTACCCTCAGTCCGAAGCAGCCGTGGCCGCCAAAGAGCGCTTGTCGCGACTCAAGTAATGGGGGGCGAGGTGGCTTTGGCCCTGCATAGTGCGCCAGATGCTGGTGCGGAGGATGCGCTGGAGCGCCGTTTTGGCGGGCTTCAGCGGCTTTATGGAGTGCAGGGCGCTGCCAGAATCCGCTCAGCTCATGTGGCCGTGGTGGGTATTGGTGGGGTCGGCTCCTGGGCTGCGGAGGCCTTGGCGCGCAGCGGCGTTGCGCAAATCACGCTGATTGACCTGGACCACGTGGCCGAGTCCAACATCAATCGACAAATCCATGCACTGACCGGCACCGTGGGGCAGGCAAAGGTTTTGGCCATGCGTGATCGCATCGCGCAAATCCATCCAGGGTGTGTTGTCCATTGCGTTGAGGAGTTTGTGGAACCCGGAAACTGGCCGGGTTTATTGCAAACGCCGATAGACGCGCTCATTGATGCCTGTGACCAAATCAAGGCCAAGACCGCGTTGTCCGTTTGGGCCAAGACCCTTGGTGTGCTGCACATAGCGGTGGGTGCGGCAGGTGGAAAGCGGCACGCACACAAGGTGGATGTGGACGATCTTGCGCTGGTCACTCATGACCCGCTGTTGGCGCAACTGCGCTATCAGATGCGCAAACACCATGGTGCCCCGCGTGAGGGTAAGAAGATAGGAGTCCCCTGCGTTTTCAGTCGGGAGGCCGTTGCGCCGCCAGATGCCTCCTGCAACATCGATGGGGATGGCTCCTTGAACTGCCACGGCTACGGCTCGGTGGTTGCTGTGACTGCTACCTTCGGCCAATGCGCGGCGGGCTGGGTGCTCGACAAACTTGCAACGGATTCCAAGTTGGCCGGAAAAAAGACGCTATAATCCAAGGCTTTGCAGCAATCGACGCGATGGCTGCAATCGGTCGGGACGTTAGCTCAGTTGGTAGAGCAGCGGACTTTTAATCCGTTGGTCACAAGTTCGAATCTTGTACGTCCTACCACCAACACATTGTAGATATTAGAAAGCCTGCTATTTAAAACATAGCGGGCTTTTTTCCATTTTGGGGCTGGTGACAGTCTGGTGACAGTTTCAAAGTTGATGAGCGGAAGTTGCAACCAACGCACCCGGAGCCTGAAGTGGTGTTCAAGTGGCTTATCAGGGGCCCTTTGATACTTGGGCACTGACTGTGCAATCGGTCTGGTGCGAGAACACCGTAACTCAGCCCCAGACGCGTCTAACGGACAGTTTTTGGTCAACTCTGCACCGACTTTGCGGAGCCTGCTCTGGTCAGAGTGTCATTTCCAAGTTCGACGCACTGCTTCATCGCTCATCCATCGGAAAGGGTGCTCGCGCCTTGAGCGCAGTGAATTGGGAAGCACCTCTTCAATCGCGGCTTCGACGAGCGCTCTCAATGAGGGCCCAGGTTTCCCGACTGTGCACGCGTTCACGACAAGATCCCCTTGGCGGTAAATCAGCTTGAGCCGTTCCTGAAAGTACGCCCTCGCTCCGCTGTCCCATGCCTCACGGAACACTTTGCTCCTGTAAAGGCGAGTGGCCTGACCGAGCGAGCATTGATAGGGGGATGGCGTTGATCAAGTAAAGCTGGGTCTCGTTCTTATTCCAACACGGAGGCACGAGCAATCCGGCTCGTTTGCGGATGTGGCGCCCCGTCACCCCATTTGCGGGCCAGGGCGTGTACGGCTGCCTGGACCCGTATTCATCGATGTGGGGTGACTCCAAGACGAGCAGGATGCATTGGACTTCGCTGCACCTTTCCGGCAGTGCCTGTGCCACCGAACTCCAGTCCCTCAGATCAGTTAGCTGTGAAATGCGGCCAACTAACCTGTCTGGACACTCACGTCGATCAAAGTTCGGTGTGGAACTCGGGCACACGCTGTGGACGGACCTCTCGAAATCAGCAGGAGTGAAAGCAGCGGGGGTTTTCATGGAGCGCAGCTTGCCCCTTCGTGGGCCGATATCGAAGAATTGCGACCCTCGAGGATATGACGTTTTCTCACGGATTCAAGACATGTGTACATGTGTGGACGCAGCCTGTCATCTGTGGCATGAGAGCTTCTGGCTGCGTTAAACTACATAGTCGCGCCTGGGCTTAGCGCTGCTGACCACCTTTGTTTAAGAACTCAATCCCCGTGCGTTTGACCAGTTCCTGATAGCTGATCGGTGGCCCAGCTACCTCACGCTCACGGTTCGCCTGCCAATGCGCCCATGCCCGCTGTGTCGTCGCGTCGTACACCAGCTTGTAGAGATAGGTCGGCACGCGCACGCCGTTGTCTCCAACGCGCGGACTGCTCTCGGTGAAAACGGGACCTGTGATCACAAACACATCCCCCTTGGCCCGCTTTACATAGTGCCGCGTGTCCTGCTCAATCTTGTTCCAGGCGCCACCGTTGTGCTGAGCATTCTGGGGGACCATATTCGCCAAACTGAAGCTCTGGGCCATGGCCGTTGGCGTTGGCATATCTCCCGCAGGTGCCATGTGCCCACGGCTGTAGCCAGAGTTCTTGTAGTCCTCCAGCTCCGCCCGTTCGCCACTGGGCAAGCGCGCATCCGCAAAGAACCGCTTGGCACGCTTCTCATCGGCATCCTCGATGAGCTTGCGGTTCAAGCGTTGGGCTACGAACACCGGTGTCTTGGTAGTACCGGAGTGCAGTATCGCAAACGCTTCATAGCAAAGCTCGCGCAGCTGTGGCCGGGGCGTGATGGCCGGAGGAGTTCCATTCGCAAAGAACTGCGGGCATTGCGCAAAGGAGGTGGGTTCGGGCGTGAGCAGCGCCGCACTGTCGAACTGCTGAGAACGTGCCCAGGAAAGATTCGGGAGAGCAATGCCGGCAAGAGACAGGGCCAGCACAGCCGCCAGGCGCACACGGCCTGGACAAGAGAAAAAACGATTCACAGAAGAGGCGAGCAAGTGGAAAAAAAAGATGCCAGATTGGAGCACCGTTCACGGTTCGCTTCTGGCCCGAATGCTCAGATCCTGCAGGGATTTACAGCTGCTTGCAGAGTGGGGGGCACAAACAGAAAGGGCTCCCCAAAGGGAGCCCGATCTGCCTGCCCGCCCCTGCGGTTCAGTGAACACTCCCCACGGCACCAGCACCCGCAAATGCGATGTGCCACCACCATGGGAAGTCTTGCAACTGCATCAATTCAACCCAAGCAGTTGGTATGCCAAGTTCCATGGCGCTGAATTCGCCAAAGGGTGAGGGCTTCTTCATGCATCACACTGATTCGACAGGTAACTCTACCTGCTGTGCCGGATCTTTCGCCCGGTGCACAAACAGCTCCAGTGGCGGCACTTTGATCAGCGCCTCTGCCTGCTCGATAGTGCCTCGCAGCCAAGTATCCCAGTCCCCCTTTTCCAGCGGCACCACGGTACGCTTGTCCTGCATGTCGGGCGCGCGCTTGGGGTCAGGCCGGTGCATCAGGTTGAGAACCGGCACGTCGTCGCAGTTCTGCGTGATCATGGTGTAGCTGGGCAGCACCTCGCCCGTGGCCGGGTCGGTCCATTCGCTCCACAGGCCCGCCAAGCCCCAGGGCTCGCCGTCGGCCCGCTCGAACTGCCATGGGATGTGCTTGCCTGTGCCCCAGTAGGGTTCGACATACAGCTGCGCCGGGATGATGCAGCGCTGCCCCTTGCGCCAGGGGCCGCCGTAGGTCCATGACTTGGCCATGCCCTCGCGCCGGGCGTTGACGGTGCTCAGGCGCTTGCCGTCCGTGCCGGTAGGGATGTGCGTCTTGGAGTGCGGCGGGATCATGCCCCACTGGCCTACCACCAGTTCTCGTCCAGCTTCGCCCTTGGCCCGCAGGAACGGCCCACGGTACAGCGGGCTCATCTTGTCGCGCCACTCTTCCTCGGGAACGTCACCGAAGTGCAGCACCAGCTGCTCACGGCCCGGGACCTCGTAGTAGGTACACATGGCATCATTCTGGCAGCAGGGAGCTATACTGTAAATATGTACAGTCTTTGGAATTCCTCGCTACCGGTGCCGTACGACACGGCGGCGCAGTCGCTGGCCTTGCCCCTGTGCGGGGTGAGCGTGCGCGCGGGGTTTCCATCGCCAGCGGACGACTTCGTGGTGGAGCGGCTGGACATCATGCAGTTGCTGGTGAAGCACCCCCAGGCCACCTATTTCTGGCGCGTGCGGGGCGACTCGATGCGGGACGCTGGCATCGAGGACGGCAGCATCATCGCCGTGGACCGGGCGATCAAGCCCAAGCACAACAGCATCGTCGTGGCCATTGTGGACGGCGAATGCACCGTGAAGTATCTGCACCAGCGCGCCGGCCGGATCAAGCTGCGGGCGGCCAACCCTACCTATCCCGACATCATTCCCCGAGAAAGTCAGACCATTGAGGTGTGGGGCGTGGTGAGCGGGTGCGTGAAGCTGTTTCTCACCTGATCTGATGGACGGAGGCCAGCATGTATGCGCTGGTGGATGGCAACAATTTTTACGTGAGCTGTGAGCGGGTTTTCCGCCCCAGCCTGAACGGCCGCCCGGTGGTGGTGCTGAGCAACAACGATGGCTGCGCCATCGCCCGCAGCAATGAAGCCAAGGCCCTGGGCATCAAGATGGGGGCGCCGTGGTTCCAGATTCGGCACATGGAAGAGACCCACGGCCTGGTGGCCTTGAGTGCCAACTTCACGCTATACGGCGACATGAGCAATCGGATGATGAGCCTGGCGGCGGGCCTGGGGCCCTCGCAGGAGATCTACAGCATCGATGAGTCGTTCATCGGCCTGCAGGGCATGCGCGGCGACCTGACCACCCGCAGCCACGCCATCCGCGCCCGCATCCACCAATGGGCGGGCATTCCTTGCGGCATCGGCATTGGTCACACCAAGACGCTGGCGAAGCTGGCCAACCACATCGCCAAGACGGCCGAGCGCAAACCGGGGAGCTACCCGGCCGAGCTGGCCCAAGTGTGCAACCTAACCACATTGCCGGCTCAAGACCTTGATGACCTGTTGGCCAGCACGCTGGTGGAAGAAGTCTGGGGTGTGGGCCGCAAGATCGGCGCGCAGCTGCATCAGTGTGGGGTGCATACGGTCCTGGACCTGGCCCGGCTGGACCCAGCCATGGTGCGCAGGCGCTGGAGCGTGGTGCTGGAGCGCACGGTGCGTGAGCTGCAGGGCATGCAGTGCATAGATCTGGATGACGCGCCTGAGCCCAAAAGAGAGATTGCCTGCACCCGATCATTCGGCCAGGCGGTGACCGAGCTGCCGCCGCTGGTGGAGGCCGTGAGCGAGTTCGCCAGCCGTGCGGCCGAGAAGTTGCGCAAGCAAGGGAGCCTGGCAAGCCAGCTGCTGGTGTTCTGCCACACCTCACCTTTCCGACCCGGACCCCGATTCAACCGCAGCATCGTGGTGCCACTGCGCCGGCCTACGGCTGACACGGGAAAGCTGGTGTGGGCGGCTGTAGCTGGCATGCGCCGCATGTACGAGCCTGGGTACAAGATGGCCAAGGCAGGGGTGATGCTGCTGGACCTGGTGCCGGGCAATGCGCTGCAGGGAGAGCTGGATCTGGAGGATGAAGACCACCGGGACCGCACCCAGCTGATGGTGGCTTTGGATGCGCTCAACCAGCGCTATGGCAAGGGCACCGTGCATTCAGGTGCCACGGGGGGCACCAACAAGGGCAAGGGCTGGGGGATGAAGCAGGAGAGGCGAACGCCGCAGTACACGACGCGGTGGGAGGATGTGCCGGTGGCGCGGGCCTGAGAGTGGCGGCGCTCGCACGCTGGAGATCTGTTTTGCAGCGGTTGCCGTCACTCGTCCTGCCGCTATGGAAGTCCGCTGACGATCTCTCATCGGTCGTTCGGAGTAGTGGGCCATATTTTTGGATGGAGATAGAGAACACCAATCTATTAGCTCCTCACATGGCTTGCGCTTTCAAGCCAGCTTAAGGCAATGCTGAACAAGTAACGTCATATCCATCGCAAAGCCATTTGAATGCCAAATGGCCCGCAAAGATACTGTGCTTTGCCCCACAGGGCCTGTTTCGGGAGCCTTTGAGCCCCCTTCGGACCCTTACGGGCACATGTCCCTGCAGGCGCCCTCGGGCAAGGTAGATGTTGGCCAGCGCCAAGGCCGTGAACGCACGCGTGGCGTTCTTTTGCAGCCCGCGATAGCGCACCTTGGTGAATCCCCACAGGCGCTTTACCACCGCAAAGACATGCTCGACCCGAGCGCGCACCCGTGACTTGTTGCGGTTCTTGGCCCGCTGAACTTCGTCCACCTCGCCCGCACGGCGGGTGCGCTGGTTGGTGAAGTCCTTGGCCCTGGGGGCTTTGCTCGCTATCAGTGTTTTCTGGCCGGCGTAGGCCGAGTCGCCGTACACGCGCTGTTCGTTGCCATGCAGCAGATCGGGCAGCGGATGTTTGTCGTGCACGTTGGCCGCCGTCACCACAGCGCTGTGCGCCAGCCCGCTTTGACTGTCCACGCCAATGTGCAGCTTCATGCCGAAATACAATTGCTGGCCTTTGCGAGTCTAATGCATGTCGGGGTCACGCGCCTTGTCGGCGTTCTTGGTAGAACTGGGCGCTGCGATGATGGTGGCATCCACGATGGTTCCGGTATTGACCTTGAAGCCCCGCTCCTGCAATTGCTGGCCTACCTTGGCGAACAAGGCTTCGCCCAGTTTGTGCTCATGGAGCAGTTTGCGCAACTTCAGCAGCGTGGTGGCATCGGGCACGCGTTCGCGACCCAGGTCAATGCCCACAAAGCGGCGCAGACTGGCGCTGTCATACAGGGCCTGCTCGCACGCCAGATCGGCCAGGTTGAACCAGTGTTGCAGGAAATGGATGCGCAGCATCCGCTCCAGGCCAATGGGCGGGCGGCCATTGCCTGCCTTGGGGTAGTGCGGCTCTATCACCTGACACAGAGCGGCCCATGGCACTATTGTCTGCATGGTCCGCAAGAAATCTTCGCGTCGGGTGGGTTTGCGCGAATGCTCGAATCCGTTGTCTTGATCTGCGGCCATTGCCAGGGTCTGCTGCTTCATCTGCGGATAACGTTTGACCCCCATCAACGGTGGACCTTAATCAGCGTTGCCCTAACTATCGAACCTTCATTCGAGAAATCCCCTGCCGCAAGTGTCTTGGATGCAAGGTTGGACGCATCCTGAATGTACATTTGGACGAGCCCTCAATGTACATTTGGACGGTAAACGCACCATTGCTTTCCCATGCATAGTCCGACCATCCCGTTTCGCCTAGTCTCCACTCAGCGCGAAGAGCAATTGGCTCAATTCAACGCCAGGAAAGAAATTGCTTGGTTTGGGTTTAGGGGGGCGTTCAAAGAGCCAGGCTTGGCGATCATCAATTTCACCAAAATCGAATCTGGCCTTCAGGGAGGTGGAGGAACCTCCGCAATCAATGGCGGTGTTATCGCCGCAGGTTTTGATGCAGCCTTCGTGCTTGCCGGTTTGGGTCACTACGATTCCAAGGTCGTCGTCACTCTGGAGTTGTCGGTCAAATTTTTGTCCCTTGCACTTGTCAACGAGTCGCTTGCATTCCAAGCGCATGTGGTTCGATCTGCTAAAAACTTCTCGTTCGCCGAGGGCTTTCTCTCTCAGGCAGGTACAGGGCCAGCCCAGCATTTGGCAATTGCCACCGCTATGGTGGCGCCTGCGCGCTAGGCACGCGGCGGGAATGCGCAAGGCGCCAAAGGTGTCCTTCCCCTCGGCTGAGATGGAGATTTTCGACGGTCGTTCACCCAAGGCGCGAGCGTTCTAACTCGTAGAGACACCACCAGCAATGGGCTCGTTTGCTGCTTTCCGAGCTTATATGCCGATTGAATTCCGTGAGGCCTTGACCTTCCCACCGTGGCAAGGTTCATAGTCAAAACGTGAATCAACCAAAGGAGGCTCACATGGTCCATATCAATGTTCCTGATATGACGTGCGGCACTTGCGCCCAGCGCATTGGTCGTGCAATAGCTCAGGCCCAACTGCCTGGGGGCGTCGAAGTAGAAATCGACGTAGCTACACGTCAGGTACGCATCCCGGCGCAAGCCGGAGAAAGCACCGTGGAGCTTGTCCGCTCAGCGATTGAGCGTGCTGGATATAAAGCAGACGCGGCGGTGAGTCCTGCATCTCGCCGAACAACCGGTGGCTGCTGCTGTGCGTCTCGGCCCGTAGCCCCTGTTGACGTGGATCAAGACGGTGCAAGGCAGACGTCGTCATGCTGCAGTTGAACTACCAAGGAGACCATCATGCGTCTGAACATCGTCGCTGGGCTGTTGACAACCCTATTCGTGGCAGGCTGTGCCGTCGCGCAATCGCCAAAACCTGAGGACGAACACGCAGGCCACCACCCCGGAGATGCACAGAGCGGCGGCGTCACAACCCAGTCTGCCCCGGCAGCCACTGCCGCGTCTGCACCGGACGCCTTTGATCGTCAGATGAAGGCGATGCAGGAAATGCACAAAAAAATGCAGGCGGCCAAGACTCCCGCCGAACGCTCAGCGCTGATGGAGGAGCACATGAAGCTCATGCAGTCAGGCATGGCCACGATGGGCGCGGGTAGTTCTGGTGGCATGGGGATGGGAATGATGCAGCAAGGGGCGCAGACCAAACCTGCCATGCCTGCAGCCTCCGGAAACTCGGGTATGGGAGGCATGATGGGCATGCACGCTCAAATGGAGCGCCGTATGGCCATGATGGAGCAGATGATGCAAATGATGGTGGACCGCCAAGCAGCCATGCCATCCAAGTAGTCTCACCGCGAACGTTCTTTGCGGGGGAAGCTATCACTATTCCAAACGCTGGTGAGCTGCGCGAGGCTGGGTGACTCAGTCACTAACCACTGTGCAGTTGCGCCCGAGCGCCTTTGCCCTGTAAACAGCTTCATCAGAGCGTTTTAGCAGCCGGGCGAGGAAATCCGCTCCGGTTTGGTGTACTGCACATGCCAGCCCGACACTGACCGTTACTGGCCCCGCCAATGAGCGAACCCGTCTGGCGCATTTGTGCACCCGCTCCGCGATTCGGGCAGCGGCTTCTGCGTCCGCATCAGGTAACCAGAGGACGAATTCTTCCCCGCCGTATCGCGCCACCAGGTCCGAACCACGGGCGCCTGCCTGTAACTGGCGAGCAAAGTTCACCAGCACCCGGTCGCCCTCGGGATGGCCATGCGCATCGTTGATCCGTTTGAAGTAGTCCACGTCCACCATCAACAACGACACGGAACTCTGTCGAGAGGCCGTCCGTTGCCACTCTTGCACGGTCAATTCCAGCGCACGGCGGTTTTTAAGACCTGTAAGCGGATCAGAGAGACTCAGTTCCGAAAGCTGGCGATTCTGCAATTCAACCTGTTCATTGCTGGCGGCCAAGCGCTGGGCAAGACCCTGGGCCTCTGCACGGGCCTTGATCAACTCGCCTTCGAAACGGCTGCGTTCGCGGGCCACAAAAAAGGCCCATACGATGTGGTCGCCCGTCTCCAGGCGCTTGCTGACCGCATTGACCATGACAGGAACAGTCTCGCCGCCAACACCGCGCAGGTGGAGGAATACTTCGCGCGCACTCTTGGCGTGATGCAGCGTGGGAAACAGGTGGGTCTGGCTGAAAATTCGAGAAGCTGGTGTCAACAGTTCATCCATGGAGTGGCCGAGCCAAAACGCCTCCGTGCCCCCGATCAGGACAAGGAACTCCCTGTTCATCCGCACGATGTGCCCCACCGGGTCCGTGATCATCATCGCGCAAGGGATGTCATCAACCGCCAGCATGTTCCGCCCTCTCGGTTTCGCTCACGCTAAGGAGAGATATCGCTGCATGGCGGCCGTCACCAAGTGCGGATGACTCATGTGGGCGCAGTGTCCGGTCACGTCCAGCACTTCCAGCGTGCTGTCCCTGAGCTTCTTGTGCATGTATTCCCCCACCGAATGGGGCGCCAACGCATCGTTGCCATGCTGCAAGATCAGACTCGGCCGGGTCACGCGTGACAGCTCCTCTCTGGTATCCGCAAAGAAGGTTGCCTGCGCAAAGATACGAGCCATCGTAGGATCGGTTGAGCAGAAACTCTCGGACAGCTCTCCGCCCAGACTGTCTGCCTGCGGCGCTCCCGCCACAATGGGTGCGAGGTAGCTGGACCAGCCCATGAAGTTCTGGTCCATGAGGTCCAATAGGCCCTCCAAATCCTGGCGCTCGAACCCTCCAAGGTAGTCCGGAGCGTGATTGATGTAGCAAGGCGACGGGCCGACCAGAATCAGGCGATCAAAAAGCATAGGTCGCTCGATGGAGGCCAGCAGGCCGATGCTGGCGCTGACCGAATGTCCAACAAAATGCACTCCGCGCTCGATGCCCAATGCGTCGCATACATCCAGCAGATCTTGCACGTAGCCTTTCAGACTTGCGTACTTCACGGGGTCAAAGGCGGCCAAGTCTGATTGGCCGCAGCCGACGTAGTCGAACAAGACCTGGTGGCACTTACCTTCAAAGGCCGGAGTGATGTGTCGCCACATATGCTGGCTACACCCAAAGCCGTGCGCATAGACGAGCACGGGGACGTCCGGGCGAATTGCATCGATCACATGCACGTTGTTGCGCTTACGAATTTCCACTGTTGTTCTTTCCGGGCGGTCAGTCCGCAGATTTTGCACGCCTGACGCTTGCACCGTGCGCAAAATAGCATGCAAGCGTGCGCGATTGGGAGTGAGAAACAACTGGTTTATCGCTAGCACCAGCTTGCGCAACGCAGCGTTCAGCCTCCAGATGCCTCTGTTTTCACTCTCCTTGGCTTTCGCATCAGCACATAGGCTGCAGGAATCACGAACAAAGAAAGCAGCGGTGCGGTCACCATACCGCCCAGCATGGGAGCCGCGATGCGGCTCATGACCTCCGAGCCTGTCCCGCTGCTCCACACGATGGGTACCAGGCCCGCCAGGATGACGGCTACGGTCATGGCCTTGGGCCGGACGCGCAGCACGGCACCTTCGCGGATCGCGTCCAGCAGATCTTCCAGCGTGGGCTGCTTGCCGTCTGGACATCTCTCTGCGAGTGCCTGCTTGAGGTAGATGAGCATGACCACCCCAAACTCTGCTGCCACCCCTGCCAGGGCAATGAAGCCAACGCCCGTTGCGATGGACAAGTTGTAGTTCATCAGGTACAGGAACCAGATACCCCCGGTCAATGCGAACGGCAGTGTCGCCATGATCAGTCCTGCCTCCCCCATGCGTGAGAAGGTCAAGTACAACAACACGAAGATGATCAGCAAGGTGGCGGGCACGACTACCTTAAGGCGGGCATTGGCCCGCTCCAGGTACTCGAACTGGCCTGAGTACGTGATGCTGACCCCGGGCTCCAGCTTGATCTGTCGGCTCACGGCATCGCGCAGGTCATTGGCCACCGATGCCAGATCGCGCCCCCGCACATCGACATACACCCAGCCCGATGGGCGGGCGTTCTCGCTCTTGAGCATGGGCGGCCCATCGGTGATGGAGATGCTGGCCACCGTACCCAGCGTGATCTGCTGACCCATGGGGGTGGAGATGGGCAACTGGGCCAGGCGTTCTGGGGAGTCTCTCCATTCACGCGGATAGCGCAGGTTGATTGGGAAGCGGGCCAGGCCCTCGACCGTTTCAGAGACGTTTTCTCCACCGATGGCCCCGGAGACCACGGCCTGGATTTCGCTTACGTTCAGCCCGTAGCGCCCTGCGGCCGTGCGGTCGATGCGGACATCGACGTAGCGCCCCCCCGTCAGGCGCTCTGCCAACGACGAAGTCACTCCCGGAATGCCCTTGGCGACCTGCTCGACTTGGGCAGCGATCCCGTCGATCACCTTCAGGTCGTTGCCGGTCACCTTGACCCCGATGGGACTCTTGATGCCGGTGGCCAGCATGTCAATCCGGTTGCGGATGGGTGGAATCCAGATGTTGGACAGGCCAGGAATCTTGACGGCCTTGTCCAGCTCCTCGATCAGACCCTCGGGCGTCATTCCTGGACGCCATTGGTCTCTGGGCTTGAGCTTCACCGTGGTCTCGAACATTTCCAGCGGTGCCGGATCGGTTGCGGTCTCCGCGCGGCCAGCCTTGCCGAAGACGCGCTCGACCTCGGGAACCGTCTTGATCATCCGGTTGCTCAGTTGCAGAAGCTCCGTCGCCCGCTGTGCCGACAGGCCCGGGAGCGCCGAAGGCATGTACAGCAGATCGCCTTCATCGAGCCTGGGCAGGAACTCGCCCCCCAGCCGCGAGAGGGGCCAGATCGTGGTCGTCAGCGCTAGCACGGCGATGACCAGGGTAGATTTTGGGCGGTGCAGAACCCACTCCAGGCAAGGCCGGTACACGGCGATCAGCGCGCGCGTGATCGGGTTCTTTTGCTCATCTGGGATGCGGCCCCGGATCCAGTAGCCCATCAGGACCGGGATCAGCGTGACCGAGAGGGCCGCAGCTGCGGCCATCGCGTAGGTCTTAGTGAACGCCAGCGGTCCAAACAGGCGGCCTTCCTGTGCTTCCAGCGTAAAGACGGGCACGAAGGACAAGGTGATGATGAGCAGCGAGAAGAACAGCGCGGGGCCTACCTCCTCGGCGGCTTCGGTGATTACCTTCCAGCGCTCTTCCCCCACCAGTTGGCGGTCGGGATGCTTGTGCTGCCAGGCCTCCAGCTTCTTGTGGGC
The DNA here is from genome assembly GCF_003058055.1 of Acidovorax sp. 107. Lineage (NCBI taxonomy): Bacteria > Pseudomonadati > Pseudomonadota > Betaproteobacteria > Burkholderiales > Comamonadaceae > Acidovorax > Acidovorax sp. 107. The sequence continues at coordinate 1,544,232 of NZ_QBTZ01000001.1, forward strand.
GTTCTCGATCATCACCACGGCCGCATCAACCATGGCGCCCACTGCGATCGCAATGCCACCCAGAGACATGATGTTGGCGTTGATGCCCTGGTAGCGCATCACCAGAAACGCCGCCATGATCCCCAGAGGCAGAGAAATGATGGCGACCAGTGCCGAGCGCAGGTGCCAGAGGAACAAGACACAGACCACAGCCACCACGATGAACTCCTCCACGAGTTTGGTGGTGAGGTTCTGGATCGCCCGCTCAATGAGCGCACTGCGGTCGTAGGTTGTGACGATCTCCACGCCCTGGGGCAGGCTGCTTTGCAGCTCGCTGAGCTTGGCCTTGACGGCTTGGATGGTTTCCTGGGCATTCTTGCCCGAGCGCAGGACCACCACGCCACCGGCCACCTCGCCCTCGCCGTCGAGTTCGGCGATGCCGCGCCGCATCTCTGGCCCGATCTGGAGCGTTGCAACATCGCCCAGGCGCACCGGAATCCCGGCGCGAGACACCAGCGGGATGGAACGAAAGTCATCGAGCGTCTTGAGGTAGCCGCTGGCGCGCACCATGTACTCGGCCCCGGACAACTCCAGCACCGATCCCCCGGTTTCCTGGTTGGCTCCCAGGATGGCCTCGCGCACCTGCCCCTGGGTCAGCCCTTGGGCTGCGAGTTTGATTGGATCAAGCACTACCTGGTACTGCTTGACCATGCCGCCCACCGACGCCACTTCCGCGACATTGGGCAGGCTCTTGAGTTCGAACTTCAGAAACCAGTCCTGCAGGGCCCGCAACTGGGCGAGATCGTTCTTGCCGGTGCGGTCCACCAGCGCATATTGGTAGATCCAGCCGACCCCCGTGGCGTCGGGGCCGAGCGACGATTTGGCCGTGGCGGGTAGTCGTCCCTGCACCTGGTTCATGTACTCCAGCACGCGGGAACGCGCCCAGTACAAGTCCGTGCCGTCCTCGAACAGGATGTAGACAAACGAGTCGCCAAAGAACGAGAAGCCGCGCACTGTCTTGGCGCCCGGGACGGACAGCATGGTGGTGGCCAGCGGGTACGTCACCTGGTTTTCCACGATCTGCGGCGCCTGGCCGGGATAGGAGGTACGGATGATGACCTGGACATCCGACAAATCAGGGAGAGCGTCCACGGGGGTGCTGCGCACTCCCCACACGCCCCAGGCCGTGAGCATCACGGTCGCCAGCAGAACCAGGAGTCGGTTCGCCACCGACCAGCGGATCAGACGTGCGATCATGGCTTGATCCTTTCCACGGCAGTGATCACGAAGTCCTTGCCTTGCTGCTGGAAGGTGAACTTGACCTGCTGCTCCGGTTTCAGGGCCTTGGCCAGCTCTGGGTTTGCCAGCTTGAATGGCATGGTCATGCCGGGCCACTTCAGTTCAGGCACGGCCTCGTGGGTAAGGGTCAGCTCGGTTGGCGTGACCTCATCGACCACCCCTCGCACCGTAAAGCTCTTGGACGCCGGAGCCGCAGAGGCCGAGGAACCCTGTTCAGCGATGGGTTGTGCGCTGCTGCCGGGAGGTTGAGCGGGCATGATGCCTCGCAGGCTGGCTTCCGAGTCGATCAGGAACTGCGCCGAGGCGACCACCTGCTGCCCTGCGGTGAGTCCGCTTTGAATGACGAGTCGGTCATCGATTTCCGCGCCAAGTTGTACCTGGACGGGGTGGTACTTGCCGGGGCCATCCACCACGTAGACCAGCGCCCGCTTGCCGGTGCGGATCACCGCTTCGCTGGGCACCAGCAACGCCGGTTGGGTGCGTCCCGCCAGGACAATCTGCCCGGACATGCCCGCCTTCAGCCGCTGGGTGGGGTTGGGAAGCTCCAGGCGCACGCGCACCGTGCGGGTGTCCCGGTTGGCCTCCGGGAGGATGCTCACGACACGGGCTTTGAGGGTTTCGCCCGGAAACGCGGCCAGGCGCACCTGGGCGTCCTGCCCCAGTTGCAAGGGACCGCTTTGCGCTTCGGGAACGGCCGCTTCGATCCAGACGCTGGCCAGACCGTTTACGCGTACGAGACTGGCACCCGCAGAGACCGTCATGCCCTGGCGCACCATCAGTTCGGCCACCATCCCTGCTTGTGGGAAGGTCACCGTGTAGCGGCCCTGAGGTTCGCCCGTGCGCTCCACCTGGGCCACGAGCGAGGCAGGCATGCCCAGCAGTGACAACCGATGACGCGAAGCGGCCGTCAGCGACTCTTCCTTGAGCGCCCGGACAGCGAGGAACTCGCGCTGCGCAGCCACCCACTCAGGCAGCAGTAAATCGGCCAATGGCGCGCCTGCGGCCACCACGTCACCCGGGGCCCGGGCATAGACACGCTCCACAAATCCTGCAGAACGCGCCTGGACGATACTCACATCCCGGTCATTGAGCTGGACCGTGCCCAGCACGTCCACATCGGATCCAATGTCGCGCTGCTCCACCGTGGCGGTGCGCAGGCCGAGGGCTTGCACCGCTTGTGCCGAGACATTCAAACCGGTGCTTTGTTGTGCGTCCTCATCGGCGTACTTGGGAACCAGCGCCATGTCCATGTAGGGCGACTTGCCTGGCTTGTCGAACTTCTGCGTTGGCACCATGGGGTCGTACCAGTACAGCACCTTGCGGTCGGCCTTCGCCGCTTCTGCCGATGGAGGGGTAGCGCCAGATGGATGACTGCTCGCAATGCGCCATTGGGAGACGCCCCAACCGAGGGCAATGCCAGCAGCCACCAGTGCCACGGCCACAGTGGTCTTCTTGAAAACGGTATTGGTCATGTGGTTCTCCCTTCAGTCCGCGATCAGGCTGTTCAGACGGGCAATCACGGTGTCCCGCTGCGCCTGCAGATCAATGAGCCGCCAGTGCGTCTCCCGCACTTGGGCCCTGGCCGCCAGCACGGCGCTCAAGTCGCCTTTGGCAGACTGGTAATTGGCCAACGCGAGTTCGGCACGCCCCTGTGCCAAGCCCATGCCCGCCGATTGCAGCCGCTCGATCTGACTGTTCAGTGCCGCCAGCTCTGAGGCGCTGTCCTCCAGCTCCTGCAGGTGCCTGCGGGTCACGTCTTCCTGCTCGGCGTCCAGGCGCTGCAGCTCCAGCTGCTTGGCCTTGATCTGGGGTCCCTGGCGCCGCTCCTGTTGCCAGGGAAGGTCAAAGGTCACCTGGAAGGACACCATGTCGCCCCAGCGTCGGTCGCGGCGGCTGTAGGCGACTTCCCAGGACCAATCACCCTTGGTTTCTGCTTGGGCTTCGCGCGTTTCCGCCAAGGCCATGGCCTGCATGGCGGGGTACTGCGCAAGTTCCGCGTGGCGGTGTACCTCAGACCGCAGTTGATCCAAGGGGCGGCTCAGCGGCCCAGGAGTTCCCTGTAGCGCCTCGTCGGCGCGAGCGCCAACCCAGCGCCGCAACATCGCCCTGGCCTTGGACCGGTCCCGCTGCAGATCGTCCCTGCGATCCGACAGCGCAAGCGCCTCCTGCCTGGCCATCAGCAGGTCTGCGGCCTGGGCCGTGCCTCCGGCGATGCGGGCGGGCAGGCTGTCCTGCAGGCGCTGGTTCTCACTCAGTAGACCGGTGAGTACCTGGTCACGTTGCTCGATAGCCTGGGCCAGGATCCACGCTTGACTCAGTTCCTGGCGGATCTGCAGGCGCTGGACCGCCAGGGTGGCGCGTTCGCGTTCCACCTTGGCCTCGGCACCGGCGATCTGGGCATCGCGCTTGGCCCGGTTGGGCACCTCCTGCATCAGCGCCAGGCGCTGCATGGTCATGGACTCACGCGTGAGGCTGAAGCGGTCCATGCCGCTGATGGGAAAGTTCTCGATACCGACCGAGAGCTTGGGATCCGGCAGCGTTCCCGCCGCCTGCCGGGTGCTGGTGGCTGCGTCAATCTGCAGCCGCTGGGCCGTGATGCGAGGGCTGTGCTGCTCCGCCAGATCCAAGGCCTCTGCAAAGCCCAGGGCGTGGGCCTGGTTGCCAGCCAAGCCGATGCTGGTCAACAGGACCCCGAGAGCGCCCAGGCGCAGTTGGCGGAGGTTGCGCACCTGTATGCGCTGCGAGATGGGGTGAATGCGCTGGTGCGCAGACAGGCGCTCGCAGGGAGCGCCGAAGGAGATGATGGGCATGGTGGTCCTCGAAATGAAGGGGCACGAAGTCAGACTTGCGCAAACGCTGCAAGGCAGCGCGCAAGGCGTGCACGATCAATTCCGAAAGACCTGATGGGTTAGATAGATGGGGGGAGCGCCCGCTCGACTGTCCAGCTCCGCGTAGACAGCCCGAGGGTCAATGTGGCGCTCGGAGTCCAGGATCACAGGCAGCACATAGGCGACCCAGATGGCGTGCGCCGCGAGCGCCTGCAGATCGAGACCTTGGAGCGAGGGGGAGGACAAACTTTCGCCATCACAATGGGCTCGACACAGCTGAGGATCTTGCTCATCCATGGTACCCGCCATCGCGTGGCAATCGGGCATGGAGGGCATGCCGACGGCATCTTCCATGGCCATGCTCGCTTTTTGCATCGATGCCGCATGGGCTGCAGAGTCCAACTTGGGACAGGCATAGGCGGCCAACGCGAACTGCATCAGAAGCAATGCCGCGACCAGAACGCTGGCTATCCAGCGTCCTTGGCGCGATACGGTGCTTCTGGCGAAGATCATGGTGCGAATGGTATCCCCAGCGATGGCCACGGACTTAACCTAGATCAAATCCGGGCCTGCCGAGCCATCTCAGCCCTTGCGAAGTCGCAGGGCATTGGCGATCACGGACGCCGAACTCAGGCTCATTGCCAAGGCCGCGATCATTGGCGACAACAGCCAGCCGGTGAAGGGATACAGCAGCCCTGCAGCAATCGGTATGCCCAGCGCGTTGTAGAGGAAGGCGAACATGAGGTTCTGTTTCATGTTGCCCACCGTTGCCTCCGACAGTTCCCGCGCCGTGGAAATCCCTCGCAGATCGCCCTTGACCAAGGTGACCTGTGCGCTGTTCATCGCCACATCGGTGCCAGTACCCATCGCGATCCCCACGTCTGCCTTGGCAAGGGCGGGCGCGTCATTGATCCCGTCACCCGCCATGGCAACAACACGGCCTTCGGCCTGCAGCCGGGACACCAGGGCCAGCTTGTCCGCAGGCTTGACCTCGCCATGAACCTCATCAATCCCCAGCTTTGCCCCCACCGCCTTGGCGGTGGTCATGCCGTCGCCCGTGGCCATGACAATGCGCAGCCCCGCCGCATGCAAGGTCGCCAGCGCTTCCGGCGTGCTGGCCTTGATGGCATCCGAGACCGCAAGCAGGCCTTGAAGCTGGCCATCGGCCGCCAGGTACATCACGCTGGCGCCTGTGGCGCGCAAGGCCTCTGCCTGCGCAAGCAGCGGGTTCGCAGAAACCCCGACCTGCTCCATGAGGACTGTGTTGCCCAGGGCGAGCTGGCGTCCAGCGACCTGTCCGCGCACCCCGATGCCAGACCCGGACTCAAAGTCCTCGGGCTTGTCCAGGGCCAGCCCCTTGGCGCGGGCCGCTTGGACAATGGCATCGGCCAGCGGATGCTCGCTGCCTTGATCCAGACTGGCTGCCAGGCGCAGAACCTCATCCTCGGACAGACCGGGCATGGCAACAACCCGCTCGAAGGAAGGCTTGCCCTCTGTGAGCGTGCCAGTCTTGTCCACGATCAGCGTATCCACCTTGCGCAGGTTCTCGATGGCTGCTGCGTCCCTGAACAGAACCCCGCTGGTCGCCCCCCGGCCGGTAGCCACCATGATCGACATGGGTGTTGCCAATCCCAACGCACAAGGGCACGCGATGATCAACACCGCAACTGCATTGACCAGGCCGTAGACCCAGCGTGGCTCCGGACCGAACAGGCCCCACGCGAACAGTGTGAGCAACGCGATACCCACCACGGCCATCACGAAATAGCCCGCCACCTGGTCCGCCATGCGCTGCATGGGAGCCCGCGAGCGCTGTGCCTGCGCAACCATCTGAACGATCTGGGACAACATGGTCGCGGAGCCCACCCGCTCAGATCGGATCACCAGAGCGCCGTTGGTATTGAGGGTGGCACCTATAACTGCATCACCAGGCCCCTTGACGATGGGCACCGGCTCGCCAGTGAGCATGGCTTCGTCCACCGCGCTGCTCCCCTCGACCACCACGCCATCCACCGGCACCTTCTCACCGGGGCGCACGCGCAAGAGGTCTCCCACATGGACATGGGACAAGGGAACATCACTCTCCTGACCGTTAGCGTCGATACGCCGCGCCGTCTTGGGGGCCAGGCCCAGCAACGATTTGATGGCGGCCGAGGTCTGCGAGCGTGCCTTGAGCTCCAGCATCTGGCCGAGCAGCGTGAGCGAGATGATGACGGCTGCTGCTTCGAAGTACACCGCCACGCGGCCCATGGCCTGGAATGAGGATGGAAATACCCCAGGCGCAACGGTGGCGACCACGCTGTAGGCGAAAGCGGCACCGGTGCCCAGGCTGATCAGCGTCCACATGTTGGGACTGCGGTTCACGATGGACTGGGCGCCACGCACAAAGAAGGGCCAGCCAGCCCACAGCACGATGGGAACCGTCAGCACCAGTTCGATCCAGCTCTGCGTGGCCATTTCGAACCACTGCAGCCTGTGCCCCACCATGGCCAGAACAGTGACCACCACGGTCAGTGGCAACGTCCACCAGAAGCGATGCCGGAAATCCACGAGTTCGGCGTTTTCTCCCTCATCCAGCGTGGGGAGCATGGGCTCCAGCGTCATGCCGCATTTGGGGCAGTTCCCGGGGTGGTCCTGCTGCACCTCAGGGTGCATGGGGCAGGTGTAGATGGTGCCGGGCTGAGTGGCTTCTGGCTCTCGCGCAACCTTGTCGGTACCGGGAGGCGTGACAGCGTACTTGTCCGGGTCCTCAACAAACTTCGTTTGGCACTTGGCGCTACAGAAGTAGTAGTGCCGCCCCTCATGCTCCGCCGAGTGATGCGATTGTTCCGTCACGTCCATACCGCAGACTGGATCTTTCAGTTTCGTCATGGGCGGCGGTGTATCCCCGTGGACCCCCTCATGATGCTGATGGCCATGGTGGGTGTGATCGTGCGGTTCCGCGTTGGACATGAATGGCCTCCCTGCAAATGTGTTGTGTGCCTGCAAGATTACTTTTTGCTCGAATCGCCTTCGTGAGAGCCGTGCCCCCCGTGCCCATGGAAGAGGTGCATCAACGGGCAAGCCAGCAATAGCAGATACGGCCAGTAGCCCGCGATGTGCGACCAATGCTCCCTGAGCAAGAAGAATGCCCCGATGAGCGCAAGCATGATCACCGCGCCGATCAATTTGCGGCTGCCTCCGCTGGCGTTGGCAGCTTCTGAATGCCCTGTGGTGTGGTCGTGGTTCATGGCGATCTCCAAGAAGTGGTCATCGAGATGGTGATGGACCTTGGGGGAACGATAAGGGTTTACATGGTGGCAATGTCAAGCATGATCATCATCAATCCTTGACTTGCGTCACATGAATGGCGGTATGTCCAGGCGTTCAACTTTGATCGCAGCAATGCTCCCTTGCCGCCTTCCCTGGACGCTACGGGTGTTGCACCGCCTCGCCGGGGTGCGTCAACGTGTGCGGGTCGAGGGATTGCCGGAAGGAGCTGCAGATCGCGCAGCATCATCCTTGGCAGAGTCACCCGTGAGCATGCGGCCAGCGGCGTCCACCTTGACCATTCCCAGCCTCGGATGACTCCAGTAGCGTGCCGTTTCTTCCCCGACCTGCATCTTGACCGGCGATGCCTGGTCGCGTGCCTCGTTGCCAGCGGAAGCTGCGAAAGCAACTGCACAAGCCATCGACAGCGCCGCGACAACGGCGGGTGCAAAGATCTTTTTGAACATGGTCTTAACCCTCATCATGAGTCATTGAAACGTCAGCCAGGCTGACGGCCCCACGCGGTCCGATGGGCTCGGTGCGCGTCGTGACGAGGGGAAGTTTGGAATACAGCAACACACCAGAAGATGATGGGTCGATGATATTTCTGTAATGCTGGCAGGCGCCGCTTTGGGCGCGCCGTGAAGCGTTTCGGATGCTGAGAAATTTCACTCAGAAAAGTGTCCCTGCACCAAGTTCGCTCGGCGTTGGCTGTTGCTTGGCAAGTCGGCGCCAATCAATAGCGATTTGAGCTACTGTGCGGGCACTCTCATCATCTCGCCCGCTTCTCATCCTGCACAGCAAGAAAGCTGCTTGACGTCCTTGCTGAAGGTCTGCGCCGCGAGCTTGAGTCCCTCGACCATCGTCAAATAGGGGAACAACTGGTCGGCCAGCTCCTGCACTGTCATGCGGTGCCGAATTGCCAGGGCCGCCGTCTGGATCAGTTCGCCAGCTTCCGGCGCGACCGCCTGCACGCCAATCAAGTGCCCGGTGGTATCGGTCACCAGCTTGATAAAACCACGCGTGTCGAAGTTGGCGAGCGCACGTGGCACGTTGTCCAGCGTCAACAGCCGGCTGTCGGTCTCAATGCCGCCATTGCGCGCTCCTGCTTCGGTGTAGCCCACGGTTGCTACTTGTGGATCGGTGAACACCACGGCGGGCATCGCGGTCAGGTCGAGTGCCGCTTCCCCACCGGTCATGTTGATGGCCGCGCGCGTGCCTGCGGTTGCGGCCACATAGACGAATTGAGGCTGGTCGGTGCAATCGCCTGCCGCGTAAATGTTCCGGCCACTGGTGCGCATGCCCTTGTCAACGACGATGCCCCCCTGCGCATTGACTGTGACCCCCGCCGCGTCCAGCGCGAGGCTGTGCGTGTTCGGTGTCCGCCCCGTTGCGACCAGCAGCCTGTCAGCGCGGATATCTCCGTGCCCCGTCGTCAGCACAAATTCACCGTCAACATGCGCGACCTGGCTGGCTTCCCTGTGCTCCAGCACCTCGATGCCTTCGGCACGAAAAGCAGCAGTCATGGCCTCTCCGATGGCCGGGTCCTCCCGGAAAAACAAGGTGCTGCGCGCCAGAATCACTACTTTGCTGCCTAGCCGGGCAAAAGCCTGGGCCAGCTCCAGCGCCACCACCGACGAGCCAATCACAGCCAGCCGTTCGGGAACGGTGGCACTGGCGAGCGCCTCCGTCGAAGTCCAGTAGGGTGACTCTTTCAAACCCGGAATCGGCGGTAGGGCCGGGCTGGCTCCTGTCGCGACCAAACAGCGGTCGAACACCACGATCTGCTCGTCCCCCTCGCTCAAACGGACGACAAGGCTCCGATCGTCCTTGAAACGCGCTTCACCGTGCAACACCGTGATGCCTGGGTTGCCGTCCAGGATGCCTTCGTACTTGGCATGGCGGAGTTCTTCGACACGTGCCTGCTGCTGCGCTAGCAACCGCTCGCGCAGGATCGTCGGCGGTGTGGGTGACATGCCCCCATCGAACGGGCTTTCTCGGCGCAGATGCGCGATATGCGCGGCGCGGATCATGATTTTGGACGGCACACAGCCAATGTTCACACAAGTTCCGCCGATGGTGCCTCGCTCCACCAGCGTGACGTGCGCGCCTTGCTCGACGGCCTTCAGTGCTGCCGCCATAGCGGCTCCACCACTTCCGATCACGGCTATTTGCAGCGGACGCTCGTTGCCACGGCGCTTGTCAGCGCCCCCTGTCCACTGACGCACCTGATCGAGCGATCCAGCGTGGTTGTGTTTGGGGGGGACATCGGCGAGCATTGCTTTGTAGCCCAGTCTGGCCACAGCGGCAGTCAGAGCATCGGGCAATGTGCCCGGCAGGGTGACAAGTTGGGCAGTGCCTTCGGGGTGGGAGACAAATGCCGACTGTACGCCGGGCACGTCTTCCAAGGCTTTTTTGACGTGTGCCGCACACGAACCGCAGGTCATGCCGGTGATTGTCAGATGGGTCATGCGACAGATCCTTTTTGCTTGTGCGCGCCAGGTAACGGCATCACATGCGCTGCAGTGCAGTTGTCAATGCTTCACCGCTTGACACTGGATGGAAACCCCACCTCTGCGGTTGCCTTGGTCAGCTTCTGCACGCTGGTCTTTGCGTCATCGAAGGTGACAGCTGCGTCGCGCGTCTCAAAGGTCACCTCAACTTCGCTAACGCCTTCGATCTTGGAAAGCGCTTTTTTGACGATGATCGGGCAGGTGGAGCAGGTCATGCCGGGAATGGCCAGCATGACGGTCTGGGTGGCGGCCCACACGGGGACAACGGCCAGGGTGAGCGCCAGGGAGGCAAGTAGTTGTTTCATGAAGAACTCCTGTGATCAATAGAAAAATGGCATGACATAGGGGAACCCGAGCGCGACCACAATCAGTGCGGCCACGCTCCAGAAAATAAGCTTGTAGGCAGCTCGCACCTGGGGAATCGCGCAGATCTCCCCCGGTTTACAGGCTTGCACCGGGCGGTAAATGCGCCGCCAGGCGAAGAACAGCGCCACCAGCGCGACCCCGATGAAGATCGGGCGGTAGGGCTCCAGCGCGGTCAGGTTGCCAATCCATGCCCCGCTGAATCCCAGGGTGATCAGGACCAGCGGTCCGAGGCAGCAAGTCGAGGCAAGGATGGCCGCCAGCCCTCCGGCGAAGAGCGCTGTGCGCCCGTTGTTTGGCTCCGACATGCGCTTGACCTTTCAAAATTGGTTGAATCCCGTAACCTTACTTCCGTAGTCATGTACGGAGTCAAGCGGTATGAAAGCCAATTTGGAGAGTTTTACGATCGGCGCTTTTGCCGAGGCGGCCGGGGTCAATGTAGAGACCATCCGGTTCTATCAGCGCAAGGGATTGTTGCCCGAGCCGGCCAAGCCTCACGGCAGCATCCGCCGCTATGGAGATGCAGATGTGACGCGGGTGCGCTTCGTCAAAGCGGCTCAGCGCCTGGGCTTCAGCCTGGATGCAATAGCCGAGCTGCTGCGGCTAGACGATGGAACTCATTGTGAAGAAGCCAGCGCACTGGCTGAGTCCAAGCTCAAGGATGTGCGCGAGAAGATAGCCGATTTGGCACGCATGGAGTCGGTGCTGTCTGAACTGGTATGCGCATGCCATGCGAGAAAAGGGAATGTCTCCTGCCCGCTGATTGCGTCGCTGCAGGACGGCGGGAGACTCTCGTTGCCGCAATGAGGTGGCCGCAGTGTCGTATGACGCCCAGAACCGACGCGGGGGATGCACTCGGGTTTTAGTGGATTGCAGATTGCTGTCGAAAGCGTAATCAGGAGGTCACCTCCATGTGGGGCGGCAATTTTTAGACTTCTCTCCGTGGTGCAGAAAACGCCACCTGGATGAACCATATCGGGCATCCGGCGCCACAGGAGACCATCATGAAAGTTCGTACCGCAATCCTCGTCGCCAGCCTTGCTGCATCCGCCACCGCCTCTTTCGCAACTTCCGTTTACCACGCAAGCCCAAGCCAGGAGGAAGGCGTGAGCCTGGCCGCCGACCATTTGGGCAATGCGGTGAGCCGCCAAGCGGTCGAAAGCACCGTGCTGGCCGCTCAGAAGGACGGTTCGCTGTACTGGATCAGCCGTGGCTACCCTGCCACTTATCCACTCGTTCCGGGCCCCAAACTGACCAAGACCCGCCAGCAAGTCCTCGATGAGTTGCAGTCAGCCAAGCGCAACCCCGTCGGTCGTGACGGTGTACGGGATATGGGCGGCGAAGCTGGCTGGGTCGATGCCCGCCAACTGCCCTGAACCCTCTCAACGATCACCGGCAACCGCGTGCCCTCCCAAACCGGCCTGCGGTTGCACCTGAACCATTGCCATCTACCCAAAAAGGAAACCCCATCATGAAACTGAAGTCCACCCTCATCGTCCTTTCCCTCATCGCAGCCCCCGCTTTTGCGTCGGACCAAGCGGTCAGCAAGACGCGCGAACAAGTGCTGGCTGAATTGGCGCAGGCTCAGCAAAACGGCGAGATGCTTGCTGCAGGCGACTCGGGGATGACTCTCAAGCAAATCAACCCCGGAGCCTATCGCTCGACTACTTCGACTCAGGCTAGCAAATCCCGCGAGCAAGTGCGGGAAGAATTGGAGCAGGCTATCCGTACGGGTGACATCATGGTGGCCGGTGAATTCGGAGTCAAACGCAATGAGTTGATGTCTGGTCGCTATCCGATCGTGGCAGGCAAGTCGTTGAAGACGCGGGAACAAGTCAAGAGTGAGTTGGCACGCGCCATCCGCGAAGGCGAAATCGTCGCTGTGGGCGAAGACGGCCGCAAGCTCAACGAAATCTATCCTGACCGCTACCACGCTGCGCACCATGCTGCCGTGGCCACCACCTCGGACGAAGTCACCCAGGCCCCTCGGTTCTAAACGGGTTCTCCGGGCGGTCGGCTGCTGATCTGGAGGGGTCTTTCGAAACAGGGCCTCCTCCAATTGGCTCGCCATGCATGTCTGCGGCGCTAGCAGCAAGTGCGTGCGACATCTGCTTTTGCATTGCTCTGGCCTCCGAGCATCAGACTTGCATGTTCATCACATCGGTGTAGGCCTGGACAATGCGGTTGCGGCTCTGAAGAGTGGCCTGAAACGCGATGTTCGACTTGACTCCAGCGAGCATCGTTTCTTCAAGACTGACCGTGGGATTGCCGAATGTGACCTCGCGGCTTAGGCGACCAGACTCACTCTGCAACTGGCTTGTGGTTGAAAGCGCCTGCTTCATCGCGTCCAGAAAACCGCCTCCCTGGATGCTCGGTGCTTTGGGCACAGAGTTTCCCAGCGAACTGACAGGCAATAGTGCATCCAATGGCTTTGTCGTGACGTTCATGCCGAGGCTTTCTGGGGCGAAGAGTTTGCGAAGTTCTGCCTCGAAATCTGTACCGAGGCAACGCCCAATCGTAGAGATTGGAGTTCGATCTGTAGCTTTCGCAACGCAAGGCGCCACCCGTCAATCCCGCCGTTCGGGATAACAGAAACTTCATCTTGCCGACATCGCCGTGGGTCGCCGCATCCCTGGGGCCCAAAGAGCCGAGCGCAGCGAAGCGCGCCGCACGAAATAGCCGTGGCTCACAGCCGCTGCGAAATCTCCAGCAACGGCTTGATGCTGGACCCAAAGCGGCTCATGGAGGCATGGTTCTGCTCCAGCTGGCTGTAAGGCAAGTACCGGATTCCCAGCTCCGACACCCTGGAGAAGGCAGGCCTTTGAAGTTGCTCAGCGACCTTGTCTCTGCGATTGTCTGGAGCCACCAGAAACAGGGCGCAGTTGCCTGCAACCGGCGTGCCCAGGGCCAGATCGAGCATGCGTACGATGCCCGAATAGATGGACGTGGTGTGTTCGACTTCGAATGCGGCGGCGAATTGCGAGGTCTGGGGATCAACCCATACAACATCGATCAGTCGCACGGACTCCAGTCCTCGGTCCAGGCTGGCGGGCAACTGCGCCATGCATCCATCTCCCAGCAACCCCCCGCCATAGGCGCGGCCCCGGTCGTTGGACGCGATCCAGACCTCAAATCCGAGCGCCTTGCCCAGGTCGCGCAGCGAGGCCTGGACACCCGTGTGGGTCGCATCACTCTCGGTCGCTTGGGACAGTTCCCGTTGCAATGCGGTGGATTCCTGGCGCACACGTTCAAGGTCTTCTTGCCAGAGAGCTGTCGCCGCTGCATCCATTGCTTGTGGCGGCGCTGCATATCGGCCACTGCCAATGTCAAACATGAGTCCTGCAATCGCGCCCAGATCATTCGACAGTTTCAGCCGGTACTGCGCGTTCAGGCGCAGCAAGCCCTCCCGCATGGAGAGATAGTGCTCCCAGCGCCCGAGCTTCACGCGCCCCCCGGTCACCGCGTTGAACCCGTTGACGATGGCCGTGTTGAAGGGAGAGACCAGCGTTGGGTGGATGAAATACAGCAAGTTGGCGACTGCTGGGCCCAAGCCTTTGATGCCAATTGCATCAATGCGCTGTATGGCGGCCACCACGTCTTCTGCGCAGTCGCAGTGATCGCAAGTGTGAAGAAGATCTGCGAAGGCGAGCTGGTTGCTCGCATTCTCGTAGATATCCGGAATCCGCAGCTTGGGTTTCCAGAGGAAAGCGTGGTCCGCACCCTTGAAGATCTGGCGCTGCTCCGCCACGGACCCGACGATTGTCTCCAGCGAGGAGCCTCGGTAGGCGTTGCCAAACGTTCCGGCCCGGATGTCCTCCACCACTTGCGCAATGCCTCGGCGAATGGAGCGGAAGTTCTTGATCCGCTGATCCCACAAGAACCAGGTGTTGTAGGTGCTGCTCGGGTCTGCCTTCCAGCAGTCTATGAGAGTTTCCAAAGGGTCATGCATCTGTCGTGAGGTGCTTGCCAATGCTCTGTGCACTGGGGAAATACATCGAAAAACAAGTCCTGCCATCCGCCGAACTCACAGAAATCCGTCCCCGGTGTGCGTGAACAATCGCCTGGGTAATGGACAAGCCCAACCCCGCTCCGTCCGAGTCCAGCTGCTTGCGCGACTTGTCCGCCCTAAAGAAGCGGTCGAACAGGCGGGGGATCATCTGCGCCTCGATGGAAGGTCCAGTGTTGACGACGTCCACGGTGGTTCCGTGCAGGCCCCCCTGGATGTCCACGACCACCAGCTCGCCTGGTGGGGTGTAGCGAATGGCGTTGGACAGGAGATTGCTGAGCGCCCGGCGCAACATCAACCGGTCGCCTGTGATCTCCGCCGTCCCGATCAATTGCAGTCGGACTTGCTTCTCTTCTGCCAAGGCCTCGTAGAAGTCAAACAAAGCCTGAGCTTCATCATGGACCGCGATTCTTTCCGTGCTGGGAAGAATGAGACCGTGGTCAGCCTTGGCCAGGAACAACATGTCAGCCACCATGCGGGCCAGGCGCTGGTACTCCTCGGCGTTGGAGGCCAGTATGTCCTGGTACTCCTCAGAGGAGCGAGCCTGGCTGAGTGTGACCTGCGTCTGTGTCATCAGATTGTTGATCGGCGTACGCAGCTCGTGAGCCAGGTCCGAAGAAAACTCGGACAGGCGGTCGAACTCCTCCTTCAAGCGCCGGAGCATCTCGTTGAGGGTGGTCGCCAGGTCGGCCATCTCCACCGGAAACTCCTGGGTTGGCATCCGCTCGTCCAGTCGCTGTGCCGTGATGGCCATGGCGCGGGACCGCATGGCGCGAAGGGGGGCCAAGCCATTCTTTGCGGCCCACCAGCCCAGGATCCCAGCCACCAGCGTTGCCAATGCCACGTAGCTCACAAGTACCCAAATCAATTCGTACATGAAGTGCTTGTGGTGAGCAATGTCCACGGCCACCCAGACCTGCAGCGGCGGCTCTGCGGAATCAGGCAGCGTCACGGCTTCGGACATTCCCCGGTACTCACGGTCCTTGATTCGCCACGAGGCGACCCCCAAGCGGGAATGCTGGGTCCGCACGCTCAAGTCCGCAGGAAACTCAAAGTCTTCCGTCGAGTACAGCGATTGACCATTGCGAAGCACGGTGACGAAGAGGCCCTCATGGCTGTGCAAAACGTCATCCAGCCGCGTCTTCAGATCCTGCGGCGACTTCGATTTGCCGATGACCTCACGCGTCAGGTGAACCTTGTCACGCAGTGCATCGCGGTCAAGCTCCACGAAATGCCGGTCAATGGAAATCGCCACGAGAGTTCCCAGTCCAATTAGCACCAGCCCGGAAGCCAAAGTAAAAAAGACCGTCAGCCGTGTCGTGAGCGAGTACCGGGCTTTCACGCACGCTCCTGCGGCGCTTCAAGCACATACCCCATGCCTCGCACCGTCTGGATCAGCTTGGCGTCATAGGCATCGTCAATCTTGGCCCGAAGCCTGCGCATCGCCACCTCGATCACGTTGGAATCGCTGTCGAAATTCATATCCCACACCTGCGACGCGATCAGAGAGCGCGGCAGAACTTCCCCTTGGCGGCGCATCAGCAGCTCCAGGAGTCCGAACTCCTTGGCCGTGAGGTCGATGCGTTTGCCAGATCTGCTGACTCGCCGCCGCAAGAGGTCTAGTTCTAGATCGGCCACCTGGAGGACCGTCACCTCGGTGCCATTGCGACCACGCCTGAGGATGGTGCGCGCTCGCGCCAATAGCTCGGCAAAGGAAAACGGTTTGACCAGGTAGTCGTCCGCCCCCAGTTCCAACCCTTTGATCCGGTCTTGCACCTGATCCTTGGCCGTGAGAAACAGTACGGGCATCTCCAGGCCCCGGCGACGCAGATTGGTGAGCACCTGCCAGCCATCCATCCCAGGAAGCATCACATCCAGGATCACCAGGTCGTAGTCACCTTCCTGGGCCAGATGCAGGCCATCGACTCCGTTGTGAACCAGATCGGCGTTGAACCCTGCCTCACGCAAGCCTTGGCGCAAGTATTCGCCGGTTTTGATTTCATCCTCGACGATCAATATCTTCACGGGATCTCCCTGTCTGCGAATGGCGGCAAGTGTGCCCTCAGATCGCTGGCTTTCTTCCAGATGACAAAGATGTAATGAAGCCGTTATGTCGGCGGAAGCCTTGGGATCACACAATGCGTTGCATCAAGAACGCATGGTGAACCTATGAAAATTTCCTGGCTTTCACGACCTATATCAACCCCCTGGCTAGCCGCCGCGCTAATAGCGCCGTCCCTGGCTCTGGCTCAGATGCCAGAGGGCGAATCCGCCAAGGTGGACTATCAGCTTTCGTACCGATCAGCCCTCTCGGGCTACGAAGCCTACAAAGAGCAATCCGTCCAGCCCTGGAAAGCGGCCAATGACAAGGTGGGCGAGATCGGAGGCTGGCGCACCTATGCCAAGGAAATTCGCCAGACGGCACCCACAACCGGCCAGGACCAACCCGCGCAGGGCCATGACGCACACCACGGGGGCAAACAATGAACCGCCCCTTGCACACGCCCCGCGCCAAACTCGTGATCGCCGTGGCCGCAGTGGCGGTCTTGTCTGGTTGCGCCAGCGTGAATCTGGAGCAGAACCTCACCAGCGCCAATACAGCCGCAAGCGGTTTCACGGACGGCCAGCTTACCTTGGCCCGGGACCAGAGCGAGCGGGACGCCTTGCGCCAGCGCGCTTCGGATCTGCTGGCCAAGCCGCTCAGTCAGAAGGATGCCGTTCAACTCGCACTCGTCAATAGCCCATCCCTGCAGGCCATCGTGGCTCAAAACTGGGCGGACGCTTCCACGGCAGCCCAGTCCGGCCGCATCGCCAACCCCATCCTGAGCCTGGAGCGCGTTCGCCTGGGCAGCGAGACGGAGATCGGCCGCCTCCTGTCCTTCGGGCTGCTGGACCTGCTGACCTTGCCGACGCGCAAAGGCATCGCCGAGCAGCGCATCAAGCAGACCCAGTTGCGCCTGAGCAGCGAGGTAGTGGACCAAGTCACGCAGGTACGTCAGGCATGGGTACGCGCCGTTGCCGCGCAACAAACGCTGGCCTACACCCAACAGGTCGTCGCCAGCGCCCAAGCCAGTGCCGAACTGGCCAAGCGCATGCAGGCGGTGGGCAATTTCAACAAGCTTGACCGTGCACGCCAGCAAGCGTTCTATGCCGACACAGCGACCCAGCTGGCCAGTGCCCAGCACCAAGTCACGGCAGCCCGTGAGGAACTGGTCCGGCTGCTGGGTCTGGACGACAGCCAAGCCCAACAGCTCAAGTTGCCTGAGCGCCTGCCCACACTGCCCAAGGAGCCGCTGTCTGCATCGGACGCGGGCCGCCAAGCGTCTAAGGGGCGGCTGGATCTGCAGATCGCGAAGGCTGACTACGACGCAGCTGCACGCGCGCAAGGCTGGAACAGGATCACGACCTTCACAGACATCGAGTTGGGCGTGCGGCGCGACTCTGTCTTTGATGCCGCCGAGAACACCCACTCCACGCGGCGCGGCTTCGAGATCAGCCTGCAGCTGCCGATCTTCGACTGGGGTGGAATGCGGCGCGACGCCATGAATGCGCAGACCCTGGCTGCGGCCAACCGCCTGGAAGCAACCGCACGCGCAGCGGGTTCGAACCTTAGGGAGAGCTACTCCGCGTACCGCACTGCATATGACATCGCGCGTCACCACCGCGACGAGGTGATTCCCCTGCGAAAAACCATCTCCGAAGAAAACCAGCTTCGCTACAACGGGATGCTGATCAGCGTTTTCGAGTTGCTTGCCGACTCCCGCGACCAGGTGAACTCGGTGATGGCGGCCCTGAACGCCGAACAGCAGTTCTGGCTGGCGGACGCCGCCCTTCAGGCCTCTCTCATCGGCAAGCCCACCAGCGCTGGCGTCTCGGGCGGTGGCGCAGCCGCTGCCGAAGCCGGTGCAGGCCACTGATCCCCTCAAGGAAACCAACATGAATTCAAGAAGAGATTTTTTCCGGTTTGCTGGCATTGCCGGAGGGGCCGTGGCCGCAGCGAGTGTGAGCCGCGTGGCAATGGCCGCACTGCCAGAACCCGTGTACCAGACAAGCGCAGACACCATGGCGCCGCTGGTGCCCAACTCCGGGCGCCCCTACAATCCGGTGGTCACGCTCAACGGCTGGACGCTGCCCTGGCGCATGAACCAGGGGGTCAAGGAGTTCCACCTGGTGGCAGAACCCGTCGTGCGCGAAATGGCCCCTGGCTTCAAGGCCCACCTTTGGGGATACAACGGCCAGAGTCCTGGTCCCACCATCGAAGTGGTGGAAGGCGACCGCGTTCGCATTTTTGTGACCAACAAGCTGCCCGAGCACACCAGCATCCACTGGCATGGACAGCGTTTGCCCAATGGCATGGACGGTGTGGCGGGATTGAACCAGCCCGCAATCCAGTCGGGCAAGACCTTCGTCTACGAATTCGTGGCGCGCCGTCCAGGTACCTTCATGTACCACCCGCACGCCGATGAGATGACCCAGATGGCCATGGGCATGATGGGCTTTTGGATCACGCATCCAAAGACCAAGCATCCGCTGATTGATGAAGTGAATCGAGACTTTTGCTTCCTGCTCAGTGCCTACGACATTGAGCCCGGGGCCGCTACGCCGAAGGTCGCGGAAATGCTGAATTTCAATTTATGGACTTGGAACAGCCGCATCTTTCCTGGCATCGACTCCTTGAACGTCCGGCTCAATGACAAGGTGCGTATTCGCATCGGCAATCTCACCATGACCAACCACCCCATGCACTTGCACGGTCACGAGTTTTTGGTGACGGGCACGGATGGTGGTCCTACACCCAAGAGCACCCGTCTCTATGAAGTGACCACCGACGTGGCCGTGGGCCAGATGCGCCAGATCGAGTTCCTCGCGGACGAAGAAGGTGACTGGGCATTCCACTGCCACAAGAGCCACCACACCATGAATGCAATGGGTCACGACATTCCCACCATGATTGGCGTAGACCACCGGGGCGTGGCCAAGAAGATCAACAACCTGATCCCCGACTACATGGTCATGGGCGAACGGGGCATGGCGGACATGACCGAGATGGAGATGCCCATCCCGGACAACACCATTCCCATGATGACCGGGGAAGGCCCGTTCGGGTCGGTCGAAATGGGCGGGATGTTCAGCGTCGTCAAAGTACGCCGCGACCAGAAACCGGGCGACTACAAAAATCCGGGTTGGTACAAGAACCCAGAGGGCACGGTGGCGTACGAGTACACCGGCCCGATGGCGGAGCCTGCCCGCTTCAAGGCCGAGGGCGGCCAATCCATGCCCCGCAAAGAGAAGTCCAGTTCGGACACTGTCGTCAAGGTCAAAAAGCCGTCTTCGCACAGCGGCCACTGATCGCCTCCTTTCCTCATCCACAACCCAAGGTAACTATGAAACGCACTCTTTCCCTGATCGCCGCCTCCGCCCTGGTGGCCCTGTCCTTCAACAGCTTTGCGGGCGGTACCCACAGCGGCGGTCACGGCCATGGAAGCGAGGAGTCAGCCATCGGCGAACCAGGCAAAGCCTCCAAAGTCAGTCGCACAATCAACGTGGACATGGCTGACACCATGCGCTTCACGCCCGCCGCGATCTCCGTCAAGCAGGGCGAAACGGTCAAGTTCGTGATCAAGAACAGTGGCCAGGTCAAGCATGAGTTCAGCCTGGGCACCGATGCCGAACTCAAGGAGCACTACGAGACGATGAAGAAGTTCCCGGACATGGAGCATGACGAGCCCAGCAAGGTGTCGCTGGCCCCCGGCAAGCAAGGCGAAATCATCTGGCAGTTCACCAAGGCTGGCGAAGTGAAGTTCGCCTGCCTGTACCCAGGCCACTACGACGCAGGCATGAAGGGCCAGGTCACGGTGGTCAAGAAGTAATCGGGGAATCCCTGCACGCAATTGAACAAGGAGCTCGTATGAAAAACGCAAACACTTTATTGATCGGCGCTATGTTGTCGCTGGTCACTCTCATGCCGCTGTCGGCCGTGGCGCAGGCCGCTGGAGACGCCGGAAAAGCCGCATCCACGACCGCAGCCTCCATGACCGATGGAGAGGTGCGCAAGATCGACAAGGACGCCGGCAAGATCACCATCAAGCATGGCGACATCAAGCACTTGGAGATGCCGGGGATGACCATGGTGTTTGCTGCCAAGGACAAGGCCCTGCTCGACAAGACGCAGGTCGGCGACAAGATCCGTTTCATGGTGATCAACGAGGGCGGAAAGATGGTCGTCACCGCCATCGAGCCTGCCAAGTAAGCACAAGGAGTGCCTCGCCGCGCCCTCAAGAAAGGGGGCGCTCTTCTGTTCGCACGTCAACCTACCAAGGAAAAATCATGAAAACTCTCCTTATCGCCCTGGCCATGACCGCCGCATCGTCCGCATTCGCTGCTGGCGACACCCAAGAGGCCACGCCCTACACCAACTCCAAGGCGCAAGCGCATGGCGAGGAACACAAAAAGGCCCGTCCTGCGACCGGTGTGAAGCGGACCAAGGATGGCAGTACGGCGCGGGGTGAAGGCTCTGGCATCGCCGACACCAGCAAGGCCGAAGCCCGTGGTCAGGAAAAGGCCAATGCGCGGGAAGCCATGCCGCACAAGGAAGCCACTCCGGGCTCCACGCCCAAGTAGTTCCGAGACAGAGAGGTGGCAAAAAAGTAGCAACCGCCCAAAGACCTCAGGCCGACCATCGCTGCGTCAAGGCGATGGTCGGCGGCTCCAAGGCGGTTTCAATACCCACCGCGATGAACGTGTGCCGGAGCAGATCTTTTGCGGTACGGACGCGTAGTCAAGAGGGCGGGTAGCCCGCCTCGGTGAGCGCTTCCGCAAGCGTCAGACGGTCTTCAGCACTCTGCACCGTAACCAAGCGCTTGGACATGTCCACCTGCACCTTGCAGCCAGGATCCACCATCTGCAGTGTCTGGTTCACCATCCCTGCGCAGTGCCCGCAGGTCATGTCGGGAAGCTGGAATTCATGCATTTACTTCTCGTGGCAAAGAGTTGAGAGGAGTGCAGTCTCGGACTTGCCACAGTGGCAAGGTCAACCACTTTTTTCTCCATGGCACAGACAGGCCTCACCATGGGCTGCCGCGACAAGCTCGTTAAGAATTCCACAGCTCTGATGCGCATGCTCTCCACTGCATGCTGAGCGCAGCTGCAGCAGTTGCTTTTCCAACGCCATCATGCTGATGATGCGAGCGCGCAGCCGACTTAGCTGGTCATCGATCAAATGGTTGACGTCTGCGCACGCCTCTTGCGGGGCATCCAATGCACCCAATAAGCTCTTTATGTCAGCCAGCGGGATGTCCAGCGCCCTGCAGTGCCGCACAAACGACAACCGCTCCAGGTGGGCCGGAGCGTAGTTGCGATAGCCATTGGCCAGCCGCGCGGGTAGAGGCAAGAGGCCTTCCTTTTCGTAAAAACGGATCGTTTCGGCATCAACGCCTGTTGCGGCGGCCAGTTCCTTGATCTGCATGTTGAGAGCTGGATATTGGGAAGTCTTGACACTGTAGCGACTCCAAGGTTTCCAATCGAGGCATCAAGGAGAGAAATTTATGAAATCCTGCTGCGACGAAGCACAAAAACCAACCTCCCAGGACCCATGCTGCGCTCCAGCCGCTCCCGTCTCTACTCAGCTTGATTCCTGTTGCGCCAGCCCGGTTGCGGCCTCTCCAGATACTTGCTGTACCCCACATTCGCTAGCAACCGCAGCGCCTTCGTTTGCAAATGGGCGTGGCCCCCAGGGAGCCATGTTCCGCATCGAGGCCATGGACTGCGCAGCCGAAGAAAGTGAGATCCGCCGCGCGCTGAAGTCAATTGCCGGGGTGCGCGGCCTGGGGTTTCAGCTCGGCGCACGCACGCTGACCATTGACGCCCCTGATGCTGTGATTCCTCAAGCCTTGGCGGCCATTCGCAAGGCAGGGTTCGACCCGCAGCCCGTGGCAACCGCTGCGGCAACGGGCGAAGCCCCTGGGCGGGCCTCCACCACCGACGAACTCGGGCGTATGGGGTTGGCGCTGGGCCTGGCCGTCTGCGCCGAAGCCGTGGCCTTCTTCTCTCCAGACACGCTGGCCTTCAAGGGCATTGGCATGGCCCTGGCGGCGGCGGCCATCTGGCTGGCGGGCTTTTCCACCTACCGCAAGGGGTTTGCCGCCTTGCTGCAGGGACGGCTGAACATCAATGCGCTGATGACGGTGGCCGTGACCGGCGCGTTTCTCATTGGCCAATGGCCAGAAGCCGCCATGGTGATGGCCCTCTATGCCATTGCTGAATTGATCGAAGGCCGCGCGGTAGACCGTGCACGCAATGCCATCAAGAGCCTGTTGGATCTCACGCCCGAGACGGCCGAAGTACGCCAGCCTGACGGCAGCTGGAAATCGGTGGCCGCTGCACAGGTTCCCGTCAACGCCATCGTCCGGGTCAGGCCGGGCGAGCGCATGCCGCTGGACGGCACGGTGGCCGTTGGGACCAGCGCAGTCAACCAGGCGCCGGTCACGGGAGAGAGCATTCCGGTGGACAAGGTTCCTGGAGATCCCGTGTTTGCTGGCACCATCAACGAAACAGGCACCCTGGAGGTGATGGTCACGGCAGAGGCCAGCAACACCACCTTGGCCCGCATCATTCACTCGGTGGAACAGGCGCAGGGCTCACGCGCCCCCACACAGCAGTTCGTGGACCGGTTTGCTGCCATTTACACCCCGGCTGTGTTCATCATGGCCGTTCTTGTGGCGACGCTCACTCCGGTCTTTATGGACCTGACGTGGGTGGATGCCGTCTACAAGGCTCTGGTACTGCTGGTCATCGCCTGCCCCTGTGCGCTGGTGATCGCAACGCCGGTGACGGTGGTCAGTGGTCTGGCTTCTGCGGCCCGGCGTGGCATCCTCATCAAGGGCGGGGTTTACCTGGAAGACGCGCACAAACTCAAGGCCATTGCGCTCGACAAGACCGGCACGATCACGGAAGGAAAACCCAAACTGGTGGCCCAGCACGTGCTGGCCAGAACGTATCCCGAAACCCAGATTCTGGGCTGGGCGGCGGACCTGGCCGGTCACTCTGACCACCCCGTGTCCAAGGCCATCGCGCAAGGACTGTCTGCTGGCCAGGGCATCGTGGCAGGCTTCACGGCCCTTGCCGGACGTGGTGTGGAAGCCCAGCTTGATGGCCAACCCCTGATTCTCGGGAATCACCGGCTCATCGAGGAACGGGGTCTTTGCAGCCCCGCCATTGAGGCGCTGCTACAGGCACAGGAATCGCAGGGCCGCACGGTGACCCTTCTGGCCAGTCAATCGGAGGTTCTTGCCATCTTTGCGGTGGCCGACACCATCAAGGACAGCTCACGGGAGGCCATCGCCCAGCTATACGCGCTGGGAATCGCCTCGGTCATGCTGACCGGAGACAACCAAGCCACGGCAGAGACCATCGCCAAACAGGCGGGCATCGACCAGGCGCATGGAAACCTGCTGCCAGAAGACAAGCTGTCGGCCATTGAGCAGATGCAGGCCCAGTACGGTGCCACGGCGATGACGGGGGATGGCATCAATGACGCACCTGCGCTGGCACGCGCCGACATCGGCCTTGCCATGGGTGCAGCAGGAACCGACACGGCCATGGAGGCTGCGGACATCGTCATCATGAATGACGATCTGCGCCGCATCCCCGAAGTCATCCAGCTCTCCAGGCGCACGCGGGGCATCCTTCTTCAGAACATCGTGCTGGCGCTGGGTATCAAGACGGTGTTCTTGGTGCTTGCGGTCTTTGGGAACGCGTCGATGTGGATGGCGGTTTTTGCGGACATGGGGGCCAGCCTCCTGGTGGTTGGCAATGGGCTGAGGCTGCTGCGCGGCACGCGCGCTCACGCGGTCCGCGCTGTTGGTTAGATCTAGCGGGTTCAGTGAACGTGCTGATGGTGCACGTCAGGAGCATGGGGATGGGCGTGGGTCACAGGCTCATGGGTGTGCTTGTGGCTGTGGCTGCCAGTTGGCATTACTACGTGCACATGTGCATGGTGCCCATCGTCGTGCCGGTGAGCATGCTCATGCTCCAGCACTTCGTGCGTGTGCTCGTGTCCATGGCTTTCCGCCAGATGGAGCATTACTCCCGCCAACATGAACACTCCACCCAAGAGCATAAACCACCCCGCAGAGCGTTCCCCGAAACCGAAGGCCACGGCAGCACCAATGAAGGGCGCGAAGGCGAACACCGAGCCCGTCCGCGCCGCACCAAATGCCCGCTGGGCCAGGAGGTAACAGCGCAGACTCAGGCCGTAACCAGTGGCTCCAACGGCGAGAAGTCCCAGTGCTGCGGACAGGGAAGGCAAAGGCTCCCCAGTCGAAACAGCCAATGCAGCCGTCGCTGCGGCCCCCAGGGTGGCCTTGGCCATCACCACCTGGCTGGGGTCGCGCTCAGCCAGCCCACGGGACAAGGTGTTGTCCACCCCCCAGGCGACCGTGGCCAGCAGCACGGCAAGCAGCCCCAGCAACTGCACGCCTCCTTGCAGGCCTTGGTCCAGAACGAGCGCCATTCCTCCTGCGAGCAGCAACAGCATGGCGGCCCACACGCGGCGGTCCATGGTTTCGCTGTACAGCCACCATGCCAGCGTGGCGGTGAACAGCGCTTCCAGAGTGAGCATGAGCGACGCGCTGGCTCCGCTCGTGTGCTGCAGGCCCCAGGCCAGGGCCACCGGCCCCAGCGCGGCGCCAAAGCCAGCCATCGCCAGAAGGCGCGGAATGTCGGACCTCTGCACTCGCGCTTCATGCGCAGCAGTCCGCAGCGACAGTGCCCCGATCAGGGCCGCTCCTAAGTACAGCAGCGCTGCGGTCGTGAAGGCCCCGAGCCCTGCGCCCAGCCTCTGTACCGCGGGCGTGCTGATGCCGAAGAGTACCGCCGCCAGCAGGGCGAGAAAGCCACCGCGCAAGGCGGGAAGATGCAAAGGGTCACGCTTCATAGGTGAGGGATTTGAGCACGACATCGGAGTCTGGTAATCCCCAGAACTGGACAAGGCAAGGGGTTCAAAGACGGAAATAGCTGACTCGACGAGAAGTGGAAGGTCTGCTTTCGAAGAAAGCGGCCAACGACATTGTCAGACTGAGCGACGGCAACCAGCCTGAAGCAGCCGTATTGACCATTTTTCAGCTGCATTCGTTCGCTTCATCCCATCCAAAGAAATCACCTCCCACTGGAAGCCCTCGCTTCTTATCTTGTGTGGGACGACCATCAGCGCCACCCCCCGAGCTGCGTTCACATCTGCTCAGACCAAAAAAAGAAGCCACAATAAAAAAGGGACCAGGCCACAGCCTAGTCCCCTTCAACAAGTAGTGGCCAACGCCACATTCGCCAGGCCTCACCCCAGCCTGCACAACTCCATGTTTACCTTGACGAGCTCTGACTCGTGAACCCACCCGAGGGTGGAGTTCGGACCAAACTCGGCGTCATGGACTCCCTTCAACTGCACCCACTCCTGAAACCGCCCCACCACCCGCAAGGTAAAGCCCTTCATCAGGATCATCTTGGGCTTGGTGTCCTCGTACGGCACAGCAGTCTCAAATACCCGCGTGCCTACAAACACCGTACGGTTCTTCACCTCCTTGCTCAGCGGCCGCACGCAAGCCGAAGTCTCCGGCTGTGGTGACTGCGCCCATGCGCCTTGCACCAGCAACGCACACAAAAGGCTGCCAGCTAACAATAGGGCAGGGCAGGTAACTCCCTGGAGGTGCCTAGGAATTGCATTCGTTCCAACATCTTGAACCTGCTTATTTTTTGTTGTCTTCATTGCATATCTCCTTTCCGCGCCAGATCAGCGCCCGTGTTTCTCAACACACTCGATCAAAGCCTTCGCAAAATCTGCCTGCAGGGTCTGCAGCGGAATCCCGCCCCGGCTCTCCGCAAACTCATCCAGGTTCTTGAGGTCGTAGCGCTCGCCCATCTTGTCCACCGCGCACTGACAGGTCTTCTTGCTGCTGCCCCCATCAGTGCAGCCCTTGACCATCATTCGTTCCGTCTTGGAGCCAGAACACCCCACCAAAGCCAGCACGGCACCCAACGTGAGTGCTGTGATCACACCCCTGGACCCACGGATCCAGCTTTGCAGACCCACTAGCTGCGCCCCCGTCATTCCGAATCGCATAACCCCTCCTTGTGTAAAAAAACGCACGCCCAGCCCTCCAGGCGCGCTCATCGTTCTGTTCCCAACTCAAAGCCCCTCACCGCTTTCCACTGTTGGCCATCCCAATCAGCAGCCAGAGCACGATCACTCCCAGCCCGAACCAGAAGCCCAGCGAGGCAAAGAACAGGTAGACCATCAAACACACCAAAATCACCTGTGCCAAAAACGCCATGGTGCTTTCTCCTGTCCAGCCTTAACTGGCCATCACAAACGCCACCATGGCAACGATCAGCAAGCCCCCAATGAACTTGCCCAGTCCTGGCAACACCATCACAGGCCACACCAACCCCTGGCCCAGGTGGTACGCAAAACTTCGGTAGGGCTCATCCCCCCAGTTGTTGGCATAGATCGCATACAGCAGCCCGAACAAGAAATACCCCACCACCACCCAACGACCCCAAGCAAACCGCTTCATGGCAATTCCTCCTAAAGTTGAAGCACTAACCACTCAAAATTCCCACGGAGCGCACAAATAGTGATGCAAACTCCGTAGATGCAAAGAAGGCAAAACCGCATCCTCCTGCGGTGTCTGCCAAACCCACGCCCCCGACCCATCTGCCCGACCCGGGCAACGTGCGCGAAATCCTCGCGTACTGGATTCGGCTACTGCGTGTAGA
Source organism: Acidovorax sp. 107 (assembly GCF_003058055.1). NCBI lineage: Bacteria > Pseudomonadati > Pseudomonadota > Betaproteobacteria > Burkholderiales > Comamonadaceae > Acidovorax > Acidovorax sp. 107. The sequence continues at coordinate 1,571,237 of NZ_QBTZ01000001.1, forward strand.
AAAAGGCTGGTCCCAAGAGCGCCTGGCCCACGAGTGCGAACTCGACCGCACCTACGTCTCTGCCGTAGAGCGCTGCCGCTGGAACATCGCCCTGGCCAATATCGAGCGCCTGGCACAGGCCCTGGGGGTAGAGCCCTGGACCCTGCTCAAACCCCCAGAGCAGGCGCTCAAGCCCGCCCGCAAAACCCCCAGAAAACCCCCTGTCAAGACTTGAGACTGCAGTCGAACGCAGAGGTACACGCACCTTCATTGCGAAGTCACCGGCTTACCGTCCCGCGTGAGCGACCCCTGCTGGTACACAAACTCCACCAGCTTCTGAGCCGCCTTGCGCTGCTCTTCCTCGGGTTCGAACGGCCCCGCAAACCCCAGCATCCGAATGGACAGCTTGGGAGCCATATTGGGCTTGTCCTCGACCACCGCAAACACCCGATCCGAGCAAGACCCAAACTTCGGCGACACCTGCACCCCCTGCGCCGACACCGCCAGCACCTGGAAGAGGGCAGGGCAGGCAGTCCCCGATCCACTTTGCAGCAACAGCACATCCTCTGCACCTACCGGCGCATTGCGCACGATGCGCACGGATTCCTCCTGAGGCGATAGAACGGTTTGCCCGTTTAAAACAACCGAAGAATCTCCCTCCTGCACAGCCACAACCCCAAACCGGGTCTTGACCTGCATCTCAGGCTCCTCCAGCGCAGACTCCACGCGGGCATCTCCCGCGTCAATCATCCCCAGCCAAGCCGACGGCGAAACACTGAACCCCAACTCACCCAAGACCTTGGTGGCCGGTGCCTGACTGTCCAGCGGCCTGGCCCGCACCCCCTCGACCAGACACGGCATGTTCTGCACACACTGCGACAAAAGCCGCTGGCCCAGAGCACTCTTTGGATCGAACACAAACGCCACCAGATCCCCCGTCTCCGGGCTCACCTCGAACACAGCCCCCTGTTCACCACGGCGATCCAGTACCCCAGCGATCTCCAGAAAGCCCGAGACCGTTTGCACCGGCAACTCAGGCGCTTGCACCTCGGCCTCCTTGCGCTGGCAACCGGCCAGCGACCCAGCCAGGCCCAACACCGCTAACGAAACAACCACCAGGCTTGGCGCAAGCCGCACCCTTCTTCTCATGGACTGCATAAAACTCCCTCTCTGTTAGTAAATGATATGTGATGCAAATGCATCAATTGAACGCCAACCAAAGACCATCGGTTGACCGATTGCTGAACGGGCAGGGATGGGGAAGTGGCTGCGAGATCTTTGCCGCAGCTCAGCCGCTACCGTGTGAGATGTTCCATATGGAGCGAGAACATCCCTGCCCGTGACCAGCTTCCCCCGTGGACCTGCACAAACTCCGTTGCCTTGGTACGATCCCAAGCGCACGCAACGAAGACCCCCACCAAGAACAGATCCCCTGAGTGAAGAACCTGAGCGCCTCCATCTCGATGAACCCGTCCACCGCCAGGAACTGCTGCGGCTACTGCCGGGCCACCAGCTACCACCGCGTGCTCGCACGCGATGACGCCGGAGTCATGCGCTACACCGAAGCCCTGCGTTGCACCGGTTGCGGCCGGGAATACGCCAACCTGCAGGTATGGCGCCAGGGCGACACCCAAGACGCCACGACTCCCCCCGTTGCAACTGCCAACTGAGCATTCCTGGGCTCCGGTTCGCGTAGAGTGCTTCCTGTGTCTAAAAGGTCCTCCTTGGACCCAATCACAACACCCCAGCACTCACTCCCAACGCACCCCCATGCCCAGCTACGCCGAACTCCTCGCCCAGAAAAAACTCCTCGACGAACAAATCGCCAACGCCAAGAAGGCCGAGTCCGAACAGGCCCTCCAAACCGTCCTGCAACTCGTTCAGGAATTCGGCTTCACGGCCCAACAGGTCTTCCCCTGGAAGCCCCAGCCCAAGAAGGTCGCTGCCAAGTACCGGGACCCCGACACCGGTGCCACCTGGTCCGGCCGAGGTAAGCCGCCCCAGTGGATTGCAGGCAAGGACCGCACGCCCTTTGTGATTGCCTGATCGGTACGGAATGGGAGCCAGCCAGTGCGGATGCACTGTCTGAGCTCCCGCCAGATCACTGGGGGCTCTGGCCTTTGCCGGGAGACAGTGCGATCGCTGAGAGGACCATCCCGCAGTCCAGGTTGCCCTCCAATGTACGCGCCGACCAAACAGCCCTAAACTCCGCAACCCGCACAGCCGCCTCATGGTGTGGATAGGCACCAGGAACCAGACGCTGGTTGTGCCCCAGTCCCCATCCAGGATGCACCCGGGTGTCCAAGACCAAGAGGCCAGAAGCCTCAGTGCACACTGCGTTGCCTGATCCTTCCCCCACCGGTCTCCAAGGCCCCTCCACCCCGACCACTAGCATCCATTGAGGCGGCGGGGAAGGCGGGCGAGGAGCTCCCCGCACCTCCCTGGCAATCGACTGCCACAGCAGCAGCACCAGGCCACCCCGGTGAACCGCGTCGTGACACAGCGCTAACAAGTCCGATGGTCCCTGCTCCCAAACCAGTTGAGCATGAAGCCCCGGCAGAAGCCGCTGCGCATGGCGCAACACCCCGGCCGCACTGGTCGCAGTAGGTACTGCCACCCGCTGGCCGGTGAGCAGGGCCACTGCCTGCTGCAGTACCACCGCCCCCGTGCGATGCGGTGGTGCTCTATGCCTCACCAGAATCCCCGGCAGCACCTTGGCGCCTGGTGCTGAATCCAGCCCACTGCGATAGCAAGGCACAGTCTCCATCACCAACCCCACCGCATAGCGCCGAACGAGCCCCTCAGGCAACCGCATGGGAAGCCCCTGGATCACCCGTTGCATTGGCGCGCATTCCGAGTGCTTCCTGCTTGCGATGCAGCTTGCCCCGCAGCGAGATCGGCGCAGGTGCTTGCGCTGCTCCACTATCTCCATCCGTATCGGAATCTGGATAGAACTCCTCGACGACCTCCACCCCTTCCTCTTCCGACTCCTCGAACTCCCCCAGCGCCAAACCCTGCCGTGCCGCTTCATCCAGTGCTGCCTGATCCAGCCCCAACGCCGCCTGCTGCTCCCGCTCCTGCCGTGCCAAAGCGACGACCTGGGCCAGGTTGCTTCCCGCTCTCAGCGTCAGATCCACGTAGTAGATCGGCGTGCGATGCGACAGCGTCGTGGACTTGCCCCGCAGCCGAAGCTCCAAGGGCAACCCGGCCAGCAACCCACCCGACACCGCAAACAGATACCGCAGCCGGGTCGACAGTGTCCGGATGCTGTTGAACCCCGTGGTTCGGAACACAAAGCTGCCCAACTCGTCGCCAGTCATACCCTCCATACCCGCTTCGGTACTCCCCTCAGCCTCTACCCGCACATGCAGTCGCCCATACGGCTTGCAGTTCCCGTCCTGCGCGAGCGCACACACCGCGGGCGAAGGACAGGGCAGGGACTGCATCCCTGACAGGGTCACCCGCTTGCAGCTTTCTCCATCTCCAACACACAGAGGTCGTCCCGTGGCCCGATCAAACATTGTGTAGTTCGCCCTGAGGCTCAGGTCCGGATTGTCAAACAGCAGCCGCACCGGAATGCTGCGCAGCTTGGCCCCCGGCTCCTTGCGCAACTGGGCATCCACCGGATGTGGCACCCACCCCTCCTTGTTCTGGACCTGGCTGGTCAGGGTGAACTCATCGTCCTTCTCCGGAAGACGGCGTCCCGCCTTCTCCACCACCCGCCCAATCGCAATGCGCCCGATCACGGGCGGTGTCAAAGCCAAACCTTTGAGCATGTGAATCTCCTTGTTGATTGTGAAAACACCCCCTAAAGCACAACGGGCCTCACCGTCACCGATGAAGCCCGTCAGGGGATGCGTTTATGAAAATGAATTGAATGAACCTGGACTCCGATATCCCCGGCCCACCTTCAGGTCTGCACCAAAAACCTCCGACTCCCCGGCTTCGGTACCGTGTAAGCCTTCACGATCTCCGGCTGCTCCTTGGCAAGCCGCGCCGTATCGAGCTGCGTCCCATCCCGGCTGCGTTTGAAACTCACCTCACCGTTCTCAAACACCGCCCGGCTCGAATCCCCCATACGCTGCTGAATCGTCTGCTTGAGCTGCGCTTCCAGGGCCGTGTTGGTCGCCAGCACCTCCCGCACCGCCAGCAGGTCAGAAAACACCGCCCCCATCACCAGGTCATGTTTGAGATTCAAGGTAAAGCCGGTGTCCCGGGGATACAGCGCCCGCAAAGCCCGGTCTGCCGAATCCGACCCATCGGCCGGAGGCGCCTGGCCCCGCTCCACATAACCCCAGAACTCCCGCTCCAGGGTGATGAGCTGAGCAATCAGCTCCTCATCCCGCTCGATGCGAAAGATCTGCAGCTCCTGGCCCCCGAGCAACACCGCCACGTCCGCAGCCTGTTTGCCCGTCACGGCCAACTGGTGCTGCACCTGCAACTGCACATACTCCGGCACCCCATCCCGCCAAAGCCAGGCCCCTTGAATGCCTGCGGTCTTGCACTCAAGCAACTGGACATCGGGTGCCCCAAGGACCTCCCGGTCGATATTGGCAAGCATCCATGGGTGCTCGGGATGCTGCAGCACCGCATTGATACGCCGCACCCGTTTGCCCGTACGGCGGGTGTAGTGCGCCGCCACAATGGGCTCTAGAAGAGCACCCCAGTACATCGGACTCAGATCGTCTGCACCCCCATCACCCGGCGGGACAGTGGGAGCACGACCGGTCTTCTCCATCCACAACTCCAGCATCGACTGGTAGGGATTGAGCCCCACCGCCGCCGCAGCATCCGAACTGCCAATGCCTCCTTTGCGGACCTGCAACCACTGATCGCGATCCAGGTCTTGGGTCTTGACCAGCCGAAGGGCAGGGCGGGGTTTGGTGGGAGATGAACCCACCGGTGAAACAACAGGTTGAACCATGCTGACTCCTTGAATGTGAAAAAAACGAATACCAGCACCGCCCCCAGAAAAACAAAGACCCCGGTCCACTGAAGGAGCCGGGGTCTATGCCGTTAAGGGCGATGGAGGTGAATGGATAAGGCGCGAGACAAAAAACAGGATGTGCCGCCAGAACGGCAGGCACCATCACGACGCCAACTGCAAGGCCTGCTCCAGAGCCCGCTGCTTGAGCGTGGCGCCCTGACCAAACCAGGCACTGTCCAGGCGGTATTCCTGACTGCGCGCCCGGCGCTCGTGGTCCACGAACTCGGTGATGGCGCACAAGAGGCCCCAGGCCGTGCCCTTGGCGGCAGCCAATTCCGCACCCCGGCCCTGGCCCTCGTACATGGCCTGCACCTTCTTGAGGGCGCGCTCATTGGTGAGACCTGCAGACGCATCGGCATGCCCATCCGTCTGGCACAGCACCTTGAGGAAGTAGTTCATGGACTCATGGCTCTTGACCCTGCGCTCAGACAAGGTCTTCATGCGGTACATGAAACCATCCCATTGCGAGACGGCAATGCCCAACTGCTTCTTGACCGCCTGCGCATCAAAGCTGGTGCTGTGGGGCACCTTGATCGCGCTCGATGTTCCGGACAGGGCAATGGAGAGGGTGTTGTTGCAGACCACACGCACGGTGGTGGGGGTGGCCGTGGTAGCCAAGGTCCCATCGCAGGACGTGGCCAACAGCAGATAGCCATTGACCACATCGTTGCCCTTGAGGGCTGAGGACTTGCCAGTGCGGGCCAGGGCCCAGAACTTGCGCCCAGCCTTCAGGACTCCGGCAGTCTCCAGCTCATAACCAGAGACTTCCGTCAGATCCCGATAGAACTCCAACACCTGCTTGGGCTGCACGACCTGGTAGCGGGCACTGACCACTGACAGGGGTGCCTTGGTATCACTGCGATAAAGCACCTTCTGATCGGTGAACTCCATGGGTTCGCCATAGAGGTCCGAGACAGAAGACGCAGCACTGGACCCGGAACCGGAACCAGCACCCGCCTGTGTAGCCATGTAGCGCACAGGGGTCTCTTGGATGGTCCAGTCCATGCCTGCTTCACGGGCCCAGACATCGATGGGTTGTTTGGCGGGCAGTTGCTGACCCAGGTTATGCCAGGGGGTCTCACCGACATAGGCCATGGTTTGAACGAGATGTGCCATTGAAATACTCCTTGTAGAAATGGAAGAGAGAACAAGAAAACAAAAAACCGACAACACGAAAACCACCCGCCCACGGCTGCGCCACTGCGCGACTCCAAAGAGCACACAGCTGGAACAAGGAACCGGGGCAGGGGAGTGAGAAAGGGAGAGGGAGAGAGAAACGGAAAGCCAAAGAAGCGCGAGGTCGAGGAACCAGTAGGACGACTACCGCCCATGCACCTCAGTCGCGCGGAGGACCAAAGGTGTGACCGCACTCCAGACAGCGGTAGTTGTCCAGGCAGTTCTGATCGACGGCTTCACCGATCTTGCTGCCGACCTCACAACCGATGGCGCCGCCAACCAGGCCACCGAGGGCGGCACCGGCGAGACCGCCCAGGACGGATCCTGCAGGACCGGCGAATGCGCCGAAAGTAGCGCCCAGTCGGGCACCGCGCAGCGCACTCGCTGCACCGCTGGCAGCTCCTGCGATAGCGCCGACAGCACAGCCGGCATTGCGACCGAGGTCGCGGGATTCCAATCGTGGGGATTGGCATTGGGGACAGGTGAGCATGGAAATCTCCTTGAAAGAACATGCGGGTGAAAGAACCAGAAAACCAAGATAGACAGACCAACAGGCAGCCCCAAAAAGCAAAAGCCCCGGGTGCGTGAACACACGGGGCTGAGAGGGCGCGAGATCGCAAAACCGAGAACCAGAAAGACAGAGAACTCCGACCAGGACGGCATAAAGCCCGGCAACTCGAGATGAGCTTGCCGGGCTTTATGGGCGTTGTGCGACTGCCAAGGGGCAGACGGTGGTCAGGTCACTGGGGTGATATGTGACTGAAGAAATTTAGGATCGGGTACCCGAATTGCATTGAGTCCCACGGGGCACAACCGGAAAGATGTCCGATATGTTTGCATCTGCCCCCCATCTTCTGAAGCAGAATCGTGGCCTCATCAACCCGTGGAGAAACGTATGAAACCAGAACTTGCCGGCTCTGTCAAAGTGACTTACTTACGGCGTGATCGAGATGAAGACGGGGAACTGATAGAGCTCAAGGAAGGGGAGGAGCAATACAGGGGTGAGACGTGTACAGACGTTGTTGATGCCTCCGACTTCGTTTGGGAGAGCGGTGCGGGGCCGCACCTTGACGAGGACGGTACATGGTCGGGTTCCGCGTTGTTCAAAGCGTATTGCGACGGCTATTGCGTCACCTGTGAGATCAATATCGCCACCAAGGATCGTCTGCCCAAAAAGCTCACATTGAACGTCGAGAGTGAAGCGCTGGTCGACTTTGTTTGGGTCGACCAACTCACCGTTGCGTTGGTCCCTACGTCTGGTGTCGGTGCGTTTTAGAAACTCGTCGAGTAGTGACGTCGGGTGAGGCTCCGCGATCGTGCTGGAAACTGGGGTGATCTCGGTTTTTGTGCCGGATCGGAAGGTTATGGAGAAATCTCTTTTTAGAACAACTACTTAGCGTTGCGCAAAGGTGTTCCGCGAGTTCGAAATTCTTCCAGCGTTTTCCCGCGCGCGATGGCTTCGTTCAACCAAGAGGGTCGCCGCCCCTTTCCTGCCCAAGTATTCCCAACTGCATCCTCGTACAGGACAGGTTTGCCGGCTGGGGGTCTCCCGGTCTCTGAGGTCAAAGATTGAATCTTTCTTGCGTTGGCAGTGGTTGCTTCGAACAGATCGGCTGGCTCCAATTCGAACTTGGCGATTACCTCTTTCAACAGTGGAATGATTTCCTCGGCTTCACGGACTTCGCTCATCGCCTCTTCAAGGCGTTTCTTCATTTGAGTGAGTGTCTTGGGCACTGGGATCTCCATAACGGAAGCTTGGACGCAACTTTCTCCATTGTGATGGGGAGCGCCGATGAGAGATAGACCGCCTCTGGCAGTCTTCAACACAGTCTTGCGGTCATGCGTTGGTGTGGCTTTGCGGCGCCTGCAACGTATCCAGGCGGCGCATCAGATCCGCCGTCAGCTGCTGGCGCGCCGCGTCAGCCGCGCTTGTTGCTGCGAGTTGCCGCTCCAGCTCCAGATTGCGCTGAGTGGCCTGAAGCAGATCCGCCTGCAGACGGGCGAGGTCTTGCTCTCGACTCAAGGCCTTCGCAGTCAAATCTTCAAGTTGCTGGGGTACTTCGGCAAGGCCGAGGGCAGTTTGCTGCGCCGCCTGCAGCTGCGTTTCCAGGCTCTGGAGTTGCGACCTGGCCTGACCCAACTCCCGCGCGAGTGCCTGGTTCTGCTGGTGGTCGTTGCGCATCTGCTGCTGATTGGCCGAGACAGCCGCATTGGCCTTAGTCAGTTCCGTCTGCAGGTACTGCAGTTGCTGCTCGTGCTGGCGTAGCTCGCGCTCGCGCTGCTCCTTGGACGCTTCGCGGAAATGCTCCAGAGCCTCCCTGGCATGGGTGTGCTTCTCTTCCAGGGACTGGCTGTGTGCTTGGGCACTCTCAAGCCGGGTCTGCAGCTGGGTCGTTTGCTCGACCAGTTGGGCCTGCTCGATCGCCTTGAGGGCCAACTCCCTGTTGGCGTGCTCGAGGGATTCGCGTTCCCTGGCCAACTCCAGTTGGGTCTGCTCCAGCTGCCGCCTGGCCGCGGCTGTTTCGCTCTTGGAGGTCTCCAGGCTGGCCTTGTACTGCGCTTCCTTGGCGTTGAACTCCTCCATCAGTGCAACGACCCTCGCATTGGCATCAAACTCCAACCTGGTGGACAGGCGGCCTACCAATTCCGCGAGCTCATCGCTGATGCTGATTTTCGGTGCCGTAGCGGCGGCTTCCTCGTCCTCGATTTCCTTGAGGTACCTGTGGATGGTCACCTTGGAGCCGGTATTGCCCAACTCGACGCGCACCGCATCGATGGACGGGTACTTGCCTTGGCTGATCAGCCTATCCCTGGCTCGCAGCACCTCAGACTTGTAGATTCCGGCTCTGGCCATGGCATCCTCCGATTTTTTCGTACCGTATTACATACCATGATATTACATACTGGGTGTGGCAATGAAAAATTGGGATTTCACGAAAAATTCAGACTAGTTAATAAGGGTTTATCTGTTGTGATCACTTCAAAGCCCGCAAAAATGGGGGGGCCGCAGCATGTAACGCGATGGGAGGGGTGGTTTTTCAGTTGCGCGGTCGCGCGTTAAAAATCAGACATGGGGCCGTGGCATGCTATCGATATGAGCATCACATGCGATCTAAGAACCTGGGCAAGGCGGATCAAACGCGATGGAGTGACGCTGTGGTTTGCAGGAAAGAATCCACGCACCCCCTGGTACGCAAAGGCCCTTGGAGTGTTTGTCGTGGCGTACGCGCTCAGCCCGATCGACCTGATTCCGGATTTCATACCAGTGCTGGGGTACTTGGATGATGTATTGCTGCTCCCCGGCCTGATATGGGTCGCTATCAAACTTTTGCCGGCGGACGTCCTGGCTGAATGCAGAACACAAGCCGATGAGTGGATGGCTTCCAAAGCAGCAAAGCCGACCAGCAAAGTCGGCGCAGTCGTTGTTGTACTACTGTGGCTCGCTGCCTGCTTGGGCGCCTGGTATTGGTGGAAGTCGGGCATGACTGGCTGAGGGACGGACTTGCGCGAATCGCCTCGGGAAGGCGCTTGTCCGCCGCAGGCTTTGCGGCATAGGCCTTTGTGAACCTCCGTGGCTACGCTTAGACACAGTGCTGTCAAAACTGTAATGCTGCGGTCAGCGGCATGTGGGTGCCGGATTTCTAGACTTGTCTCCGAGGTGCAAGAAGGTTGTGCCTCCTGAATTCCCACCCGGGCGTTCAGTGCTCAAGGAGACCCCATGAAAGCTCGTTTCGCCCTCATCGCATTCAGCCTGGCAGCCACTGCTACGGCGTCTTTCGCTTCGACCGCGTTTCACACCAGTCCTAGCCAGGAAGAAGGTGCCACTTTCGTGCCATCTCACCTGGGCCGCACCGTCAGCCGTGAAGACGTCCAGCAAAACGTGCTCGTTGCGCAGCAAAACGGTTCGTTGCACTGGATCAGCCGCGGCTACCCCGCCACCTATCCACTGGTCAAAGCACCGGTGTCAAACAAGAGCAGGCAACAGGTTCTGGATGAACTTCAAGCTGCTCAAAAGGGCCCCGCCACTACGAATGGCGTGCGCGACCTGGGCGGCGAGATCGGCTGGGTCGAAGCCCACCAGGCGCCGTGACCGGCTGAGGGCCCTCGGGCCTGGCACACGCAATGCAATCGACTCCGCCCATCCAAGGCACAAATTTTCGCTTCCAACCATTGACCTTAAGGACCAACATGAAACTCAAGACCACCCTCATCATCCTCGCGCTGAGCGCAGCCCCTGCATTCGCTTTCGATGCCAGCCATGGCGCCCAGTCCAAGACACGCGAGGAGGTCAAAGCCGAGCTCTCGCAAGCCCTGCGCAGCGGCGACATCATGGCCGGCGGGGAAATCGGCGCCAAAGTCAGTGAGCTCAACTCCGGTGGCTACCAGTTGAAGACCCCGGTGCTGGGCAAGACCCGGGACCAGGTGCGCGCGGAACTGGAGCAGGCTGTTCGCAGCGGTGACATGCTTGCCGCCGGGGAATCCGGATCACGGCTCAATGAACTGCAGCCCAACCTGTATCCGTCCAAGATGGCGCAAGCAGGCAAGACACGCGAGCAGGTCAAGGAGGAACTGGCAGAGGCTATCCACACCGGGGACCTGATGGCCGCCGGCGAGGACGGCCGCAAGCTCAATGAAATCTACCCTGGCCAATACCACCAGCACCACGCGGGCTCGACGGCCGCGCAATCGGGCCACTCCAATGGCCGCGATCTCTGAACATCAGATCCAGAGCCCAGTCGCGCTGGGCTGGCCCGCCCTCACGCTCCGTGGTGGTGGGCACCAGCGCCGTTCACTCGTGCACACCGGGTGCGACCGGTGAGGTATCTGAATCGGCCGACTTGAGCTCGCCTGTGCTCTAGTTCATCTCACGTTTGACGAGGGCTGCCGAGCAATCCCAAACCTTGACGTAGACCGGCTCTCCAGCAACCACGGCTACATCTGCAGGCAGACGCGCAACGGTCCAGCGCGACCGACCCACCTCTCTCCACTGAACAATGGCGAACCGCTCTTGCGCACGATCTAACTGATCGGCCTTGCACCGGCGCTTGTAGAACGCCAGGTCCTGAGCAGTGGCTTCAACCCTGCTGACTTTGCCCACGCGCCAACCCTCCGCCCACGGTAGGGAGTTTTCATACACGGGGGTGGCGCAGCCGGCGGCGAGCATGGCCACGACACACAGCGCTGGCAGGCGCCACCTGTTTGCCCAGCGCTGTGCAAAGCAGGAACGGAGGGTGGTCGTCCACGCGGAAATCACACGGGTGCTTTCCAGTGATCCGCACCAGCATTCGAAGTGCCGGCGGCAGCCGTACCGCAGGCTTGGGTTTCCAACTGAATGGTGGTGTGGGTGATCTCGAATTGCTTCGCCAGCAACTGGTTGACGGCGGCCAGCATGGTGCCAGGGTCTGCCGCTTGCGGGTTGTACACGACGTGAGCGCTCAGGCTGGTCTTGGCGCTGCTGACCGCCCAGACATGCAGTTCATGCAAGGACACCACCCCTGGCAGGTCCAGGAGCGCACGCTTGAGCTGAGGCAGATCGATGCCTTCGGGGACGCCTTCGAGCAGGATGTTGAGCGTCTCTTTCAGGAGGATCCAGGTGCGCGGCAGCACCCACAAGCCGATGGCCACGGCAATGACGGTGTCGACCCAGTTCCACCCTGTGAACAGAATGACCAGCGCCCCCACGATGACCCCAATCGAGCCGAGCAGGTCGCTCCAGACTTCAAGGTAGGCTCCTTTGACGTTGAGGCTGGAATCCTTGCCTGAGGACAGAAGGCGCATGCTCACGAGGTTGACGATCGTGCCCAGTACAGCGATCACCAGCACCCCAGTGGTCTGGACTGCCGGCGGGTTGCTCCAGCGTTGCCACGCCTCATAAAGGATGTACGCCGCAACGCCAAACAGGAGTAAGGCATTGAACGCGGCGGCCAGGATCTCAAATCGGTGGTAGCCAAAGGTGCGCCGGTCGTCGACATCCCGGCGCCCGACCCGAATGGCCGCCAGCGCAATGGCCAGCGCCGCCACGTCGGTGAACATGTGTGCGGCATCGGACAGCAGAGCCAGGCTGTTGAGCATGACGCCGCCAATGACCTCTGCCAGCATGAAACCGCCGGTGAGCATCAGCGCGTAGCGCAAAGCCTTTTCGTTTCCTGCCGCTGGCAAAGCGTGGTCGGAACCTTTTCCCATGGTCTGTCTCCTCAGATTCAGTCTGGTGATGTCATCGACCGCGTTCAGTCCGCGGTCCTCGTCCGGCCTTGGCGCTCAGTGACGTCGCCGGTGCCGAGGCTTACCCGTGGTCCGGCACTTCAAGCGCGTTATTTGCCGGTCCCTCAGTCTCTTGGCCAGTCGCCGGCTGTACTTGGTTCGAACGTCCATCGGGGGATGGCGCTTGAGCCACATGTGCCGCAGCCGCCAGAACACAAACACAGAGACCAACAAGCTGATCCAGATCCAGAACAGCTTGGCGAAAAGCCCACCCTGGGCCGCCTGCATTGACATGGATCGCTCCTTTTTGCCTCTAAGGGCAAGGACATGCACAGCGCCGAGGGGCGGTACGGACCCGCCACTGCGGTGTCGTTCGCATGGACTGGAGCGATGCTTCGGGCGGCGTTGGTGTTACTTCAGCGTGAAGCGGACCGAGGCGACCGACTTGCCGGCCTTCGAGACGGCGACCACGGCTTTGGTACCGGCGGGGACCTTGAAGCTACCCGCGGCTTCCAACTTGCCCTCACCGGCTTGGAGTTGAACCTCCTGCTTCTCGCTGCCGGCCAGCAGGGTGACCTTGGCGGTCATCCCCGCCACGGCAACGGGTTTTCCGTGGTCGCGCATGAAGAGCTGCAGCTTGTCGGCACTGGCGACGAATTCGTACTCGACGTCCTTGGCTTCCGCCACAGCACCACCATGCATCGGCTTGACGTCGTGGCCGTGGTTGTCAGCCGCGATGGCTGCGCCAGAGATCGATACCGTGAGGGCGAGAAAGAGGTGGGAGAGTTTCATGGCAGTTCCTTTGGGGTTGGAGAAATGGGAAGGTCCCGCGATCAGCGGGACCGCCTTTGACTACACAGGCTTCGGTGCGTCCGGGTGGGAGGGCTCGGCAGACACGTCCTCGGCTTCTTCATCGGGCCTGTGGGCCAGCCGGTAAAGAATCGGCAGCACGAGCAGCGTGAGCAGCGTGGATGAAAGAATTCCACCGATCACCACGGTGGCCAGAGGACGCTGGACTTCCGCGCCGGTGCCTGTGGCGATGGCCATGGGAATGAATCCCAGCGAGGCCACCAGGGCGGTCATCAGCACCGGGCGCAAGCGGGTCAGGGCGCCATCCCTGATCGCTTCGTCCAGGCCGACACCGCCTTCCCTCAGGCTGCGGATGTAGGAAATCATCACCAGGCCGTTGAGCACTGCCACCCCAGAGAGCGCGATGAAGCCAACGGCCGCGGAGATGGACATCGGAATGTCCCGAAGCCACAGCGCCAGGATGCCCCCTGTCAATGCGAATGGGATGCCGGTGAAGACCAGCAAACCGTCCTTGGCATTGCCGAACATCGCGAACAGCAGCACGAAGACCAGCAGCAGGGAGACCGGTACAACGATCTGCAGGCGCTTGGTGGCTGACTGCAGGTTCTCAAAGGTGCCACCCCAGCTCGTCCAGTAGCCGGTGGGGATCTTGATCTGCGCCAGGCCTTGCTCGGCCTCTGCAACGAACGAGCCCACATCCCGTCCGCGCACGTTGGTGCTCACGACAATGCGGCGCTTGCCGTTCTCTCGGCTGACCTGGTTGGGGCCGGGTGCCAGCTCGAACGATGCGACCTCACCCAATGGGATGAAATTCGTCTTGGCTTCCGTGCCACCGGCAGACCGCGGCAACGGTATGGGTAGCCGCTTCATGCCTTCCAGGTCATTGCGAAGCGCCTCAGGCAGGCGAACCAGGATGTCGAACCGGCGGTCCCCCTCGAACATGGTGCCGGCCTCACGACCACCGATGGCCGTGGCCACGGTGTCCTGGATGTCGGCAACGTTCAGCCCGTAGCGCGCTGCCTTCTGGCGGTCGATGTTCACCGTGAGCATCGGAAGGCCCGTCGTCTGCTCGACCTTGACCTCGGAGGAGCCCTGGATCTTTTGCAGCATGGCGGAGACTTCTTCAGCGGACTTGTTCAACACGTCCATGTCGTCACCGAAAATCTTCACGGCCACGTCACTGCGCACCCCTGAGATCAGCTCGTTGAATCGCAGCTGAATGGGCTGGGAGAACTCGTAGTTGTTGCCGGGGATCTTGCCAATGACTTCCTGGATCGCCGCGAGCAGCTCATCACGGGTCTTTCGAGGCTCGGGCCATTCATCCATCGGCTTGAGCATGATGTACCCGTCCGAAATGTTCGGCGGCATGGGGTCCGAAGCAATCTCCGCAGTACCGGTTCTGGCGAAGATGCGCTCGATTTCGGGGAACTTCGCTTTCAGCGTCTTTTCGATCTGCTGCTGCATCGCCACCGACTGGGAAAGGCTGGTGCCCGGAATGCGCAGTGCCTGGATCGCGAAGTCGCCTTCATTGAGGTTGGGTACAAACTCGCTGCCCATGCGGGTCGCGATCAGTCCGCACAGGACCACGGCAACCGCGGCAATGGTGAGAACCAGCGTTTTGGCGCCCATCACGCGATCAAGCATGGGGCCGTACAGGCGCTTGGCGTGGCCCAGCAAAAAGTTCTCCTTCTCGCTGACCCGATTGCCGATGAAGAGGGCCACAGCTGCCGGGATGAAGGTCACAGAAAGGATCATCGCGCCCACCAAAGCGGCAACCACCGTGAAGGCCATGGGGTGGAACATCTTCCCTTCCACGCCCGTCAGCGCGAAGATGGGCAGGTACACCACCATGATGATGAGCTGTCCGAACAGCAATGGGCGGCGCGACTCCTGGGATGCCAGGAACACTTCATGAAAGCGCTCGGCCCGCGTCAACGGCCGGCCGTGGTGCGCCTGCGCATGGGCGAGCCGCCGAACGCAGTTCTCCACGATCACCACAGCTCCGTCAATGATGATGCCGAAGTCCAGGGCCCCCAGGCTCATCAGGTTGGCACTCACCTTGTAGTGGACCATCCCGGTGAACGTGAAGAGCATCGACAAGGGGATGACCATTGCCGTGATGACTGCGGCCCGGATATTGCCCAGAAAGAGGAACAGGATCACGATCACCAGTACCGCGCCTTCCAGCAAGTTCTTCTTGACGGTATTGATGGCCTTGTCGACGAGCACGGTGCGGTCATAGACCGTCACCGCGTGCACGCCCTCTGGGAGGCTCTTGTTGACCTCCAGCATCTTCTTGTCCACTGCCTGCGAGACGGTCCGGCTGTTTTCTCCGATCAGCATGAACACCGTGCCGAGAACCACCTCGCGCCCGTTGTCGGTTGCGGCACCCGTTCGCAGCTCCCGGCCAATGCCCACGTCGGCCACGTCGCGCACGCGCACAGGAACACCGTTGGCACTGCTGAGGATCACGTTGCCGATGTCCTCCAGCGACTTGACCTGTCCAGGGGCGCGAATCAGGTACTGCTCGCCGCGCTTTTCGATATACCCAGCGCCCACGTTGCCGTTGTTGCGGTCCAGTGCCGTGACGACGTCTTGCAGCGTCACGCCCAGCGAGGCCAGTCGTTCCGGGATGGGGGCGATCTGGTACTCCTTGGCAAAGCCGCCAATGGAGTTGATTTCGGTCACGCCAGGAACGTTTCGCAGCTGCGGCTTGATGATCCAGTCCTGGATCTCGCGCAGGTCGGTCGGGGTGTAGGGACTGCCATCGGGCTTCTTGGCCCCATCCTTGGTTTCGACGGTCCACAGATAGATCTCGCCCAAACCGGTTGAGATGGGCCCCAGGGCTGGCGTGATGCCGGCGGGCAGCCGGTCTCTGGCTTCCTGGATGCGCTCATTGACCAACTGGCGCGCGAAATAGATGTCGGTTCCGTCTTTGAAGATGACGGTCACTTGCGACAGTCCGTACCGTGACAGCGACCTGGTCTGCTCCAGGTTCGGCAGGCCGGCCATGACTGTCTCGATGGGATACGTGACCCGCTGCTCGGTCTCCAGAGGCGAATAACCGGCGGCCTGGGTGTTGATCTGAACCTGGACGTTGGTGATGTCGGGGACCGCGTCGATGGGCAGCTTCTGGTAGCTGAAGACGCCCAGCGCCGCCATGCCCAGGGCCGCCAGCAGCACCAGCCATCGCTGCTCGATCGAGAATCGGATAAGTTTTTCAAACATGTATGGGCTCCGGGATCAGTGCGTGTGTTCGGCAGATCCCTTGCCGAGTTCGGACTTCACGACGAAGCTGCCTGTCGAGGCGTAGGGCATGCCGGGCTTGAGGCCCGACAGGACCTCGATGCGCTTGCCATCGCTTCGGCCCAGCTTCACAGGTTGGGCGATGAAGCCGCCGTCGACCTTGAGGAAGACCACGGGCTTTTCTCCGACGTTCTGGACTGCGTCGGCCGAGATGGTCACAGGCGCTGCCGTTTCTTCGGACACCACCTCGACGTTGACGAACAGGCCGGGGCGCCAGGCGCCCTTGGGGTTATCAAGAACGACGCGGGCCTTGGCGGTACGGGTCTGCTCACCGATCAACGCGCCCACGAAAGCGACAGTACCCGTGGCGGAGGCATCGAAGGCGGTGGCCTTGATGGTGACCTTCTCGCCCACCCGCACCGACGGCAGATCCTTTGCAGGAACATTGATCTCAGCCCACACCGTGGCAAGGTCCGAGATGGTGAACACCGCCGCATCTTCCTTGACGGCCTCGCCAAGACTCAGGTGCTTCTCGATGACGATGCCGTCAAAGGGCGCGCGCAGTTCGATACGGTTCAGTCCGGACTCGGACGAGGTGGACAGGCCCAGCGCACTGAGCTTCTGATTGGCGTTGGCAACAGCGACCTCCGCTTCGCTCAACGCCTGCCTGGCCTGCAGGTAGTCCTGTTCGGCGGAGACCTTCTGCTCCCACAGCTTCTTTTCCCGCTCGTAGGTGGTCTTGGCCAGCGCCAGGCGCTTTTGCGCCGTCTGCAGCTCGCTGCGCTGCTCCGAAGCGGTCGGGCTCGCAATGGCGGCCAGAACCTGCCCCTTTTTGACGACCTGGCCCAGGCTGGCGCTGACACTCTCCACCACACCCGCCAGACGGGGAACCACGTGCGATGTCCGGTCCTCGTTTAGCCGGATCTCGCCGGGCAAAAGCAGCGCCGTCTTGATGTTGGCTGCCGACGCAGAGTCCACCGTAATGGAGGCGGCCTTGATCTGGGCATCGGTCAGTTCGATCTTTCCCTCTTCCTTGCTCATCACGAACATGAAAGGTTCGGTGGCCGTCTGCGCAATGATCTCGATGTCGAACGCGTGGGGTTCGGCGACGATCTCGCGGCTGACCAGGCTGTCCTTTTCTGCGGCAAACGTCAGGTTTTGCTTGTCGTCTGTGGGGCGGGTCACTGTTGCCGTGACCGTTACCGTGTTCAGGGGGAGCGGCTTGTCCTTGTCGGACAGCCAGATCCGCAGCCGAGGCTCGCCACCGTCTTCGGACAGCAATGCTTCCAGGCTGAAGTCGCCTTCCTTGAACACTGTGCCACCGTGGGGGCCCTTGGCCTGGCTCTTTTCATGGTGCTCGCCATCGGCGTGGCCTTTGTCGTCGTCGTGGCCTTTTTCACCGCCTTTGCCGTGGTGTTCTCCATCACCGTGCCCCTTGGCCTCGGTATGGCTGCCGTGGCCGTGGCCATCGCCCTCGGCGGCGACTGCAGTGGGCTTGCCGCCGCCTTGTAGGATGAAGGCTCCTGCCCCGACCCCTAGCGCGAGGACAACGGCAATAGCGATGAGATGCTTTTTGCTGATGGAGGATGTGCTGATGTTCATTGTCATGCTCAGTTGTGCGTTGCGATCAATCCGGAAACCGTGCTGGCCCCAAGCAGGCGGTCGACATCCGCCGCCGCGCGGTGTGCCTCGCCCAGGGCTTTGAGGTACTGGGATTTGGCGGTGAAGTAGGTGCGCTGGGCATCGAGCACCTCCAGGAAGTTGAACTTTCCGTTCTCGAAGCCAATGGTGGCCGCGTCGTAGGCCGACTTCGCGCCGGGCAGAACGTCCTGTTGCAGCGACTGGATCTCCGCAGTGATGGTCGAAAGGCGTTCGCGCGCCTGCGCCACTTCGCTGTGCAGGCGTACCGTGGCCGCTTGCAACTCGTCGCGGGCCTTGTCCTCAAGCTTGAGAGCTTCCAGCAGGTTGCCCTGGTTGCGGTCAAACACAGGCAGAGGCACGGAGACACCAAACAGCAGGACGTTGCGTTGGGTCTCGTTGCTGCGCTGCATGCCGACGCTGACGGTGACATCGGGCACGCGCTTGCTTTGCTCCAGTGCAGTCAGGGCCTGGCGCCGATCCACCTCGATCCGCGCAAGGACAACGCCTGGCGAAGAAGAAATCAAGGGCTGAAGATCGGCGAGGGGCGGTACCGCGGGAAGGTGGTCGGCTTTGCCCTCGAGGACGGTGAACGGCGCGTTGATCTGTCCCAACAGCGCAAACAGGCGAGACAGTGCATTGCGTTGTTCGCTGGCTGCCTGTGCGAGCTCGACGCGAACGCCGGCTTCCGCAACGCGGGCCTTGGACTCTTCCACAGGTGATACCTTGCCAGCGGCTACGCGCTTGGCTACGGTATCCGTTGACGACTTGGCCAATGCCACGCTGTCTTTGGCGAGCGCCAATCGCTCCTGCGCCGTCAGGACGTCGAAGTAGGCTGCGGCCACATTGGCTCGCACGGTGGCCTTCAGCTCAGCGAGCTGGGCCTGTGCCTGCTCGCGTGATTTTTCGGCCGCCTTGGTACGCGCTGCGCGCTTTCCACCCAATTCCACGGGGAGGTTGAGTTGCCAGCTTTGCGTACGTGTTTTGGAGCGTGCGTCTTCCAGCGAATAGGCAAGCTCGGGATTGGGGCGTGAGTGCCCTTGAAGAATCTGCCCTTCTGTTGCCTCCAACTGGCGGGTAGCGGCAGCCACCTCTGGATTCCCGTCCAAGGCCAACTCGATGGCCTTGGCCAGCGACAGAGGCTCAGCGGGAGACACCGCGGCAGTCTGGGGCGCCTGTACTCCACCGACTGTGCCTTGCGACATGCCCTGAGAAGAGGCCCCGCCCGAGAAGGTCAGCAATATGGCCGCGGCACCTGCTGCGAGCCTGAATTTCGTGCGGCCGCCCCATGCGTGCGGCTTTCCTTGAAGGTAAATACCCTTGAACATCCGATTCTCCAGTGATTTCAAAACACGAGGGAATCGGCGGGGTGGCAACCGTGCAGCTGCCTGGCAACTCGTCAGTCAGTGCAGCCGCGACACGCACAACTGCAGCCGCCAAGGGGCGGTCACGACTGACTGAAAGAAGGAGAGATGCCCCCGCCGATCAGGCGAGGACGGGCCACTGTGGGCGGTCGGGAGGTGTGGGCGTTACAGCCGCCAGGCGCTCGCCCGACGGTGAGTCCACGCGGCTGTCATGGGAGACGCGATGTTTGGCGCAGGACCAGTTGAGGGCCCCGATGCCGGCACCATGGCAAACCGAGCAGTCGACATCGGACATGTCGGTGCCTTGGCTGGTCTTGTCGGCTTGGCCGACCCCGCTTTTGGCTTCGTGCTTGTGCTCGTGATGCCCAAGGTGCTGGGCCTGGTCGGTCGAGTTCTCGTGCATGCAATAAGCAGCCACCGCGGACCAGCTGAACTGGAACGGGAGCAATGCAAGCATAAAAACGACGATCAGGCGGCGCATTTTTTGAGTCTAGCACGCGGTCAAGAAGACTTCGTGTGCCGATCAGCCGCCCGCGCCGTACAGTTCCTGGTTGCGCTGCTTCTCAGCGGCTGACATGTTCAGGTACTCCTGCTGCACCTGCTCACGCGTCTTGGAGCCACCCGTTGCTTTGACAGGCAGTGCACCACCGCGAGACAAGATCGCCAGCGTACCGTCCTTGCGCGCGGCTTCTACAGACTGAAGCACTTCGCCACGGGACACGTTGCTTTGGACGTGGTCGGGATGGGTGGTCATTCCCACTTCGCCACCGGCTGGATGGTAGAGCGCCGAAGCAGATGCCAAGCCTGGGGCCGCAATGGCCAGGGCAATCAGGGAGAGTGCGAGGGGTTTGCGAACGGTCATGGTGTGGTCCCTTGATTCGAATGAGCCAGCGGCGATCTACCGCGGCTATGCCTTTCGACACAGGGGGTACTGTAAAAATCGGACCTCGACAAGGCGCCAACAGCCAGATGACAAATTCGTAATCTACGAACAGGCGGCATTCTTCGAGAATGGCACCATGAAAATTCTGCTCATTGAAGACGAGGTCAAGCTGGCCGAGTACCTGCGCAAGGGCCTCGGAGAGGTCGGTTATGTGGTGGACGTCGCCCATAACGGGGTGGACGGCCTACACATGGCCCTTGAAGGCGGCCACGATCTGCTGGTGCTGGACGCGATGCTCCCAGGGATCGACGGCTTCAGCCTGCTGACGGCCTTTCGCAAGACCAGGCAGACCCCTGTCTTGATGCTCACAGCCAGGGTCAGTGTCGAGGATCGGGTGCTCGGACTTCAGACGGGTGCGGATGACTATCTGGTCAAGCCCTTTGCGTTTTCTGAGTTGAGCGCCCGCATCCAGGTTCTGCTCAGGCGCACCCAAGGTGCGCGGGTCGCGGCAGAGCCCACGCAACTGCGTTTGGCCGACCTGGATGTCGACCTGGTGCGGCGCAAGGCGTCCCGAGGCGGTCAGCGCTTGGAGTTAACTGCCAAGGAGTTCCTGCTGTTGACCCTTTTTCTGAGAAGGAAGGGAGAAGTGCTGTCCCGCACGGAGATCGCCGAGCAGGTCTGGGACATGAACTTCGACAGCGATACCAACGTGGTGGAGGTCGCCATACGGCGCCTGCGTACCAAGATCGATGTGCCCTTTGACACCGCGCTTCTGCACACCATCCGCGGTATGGGGTACGTCATGGAAGAGCGCAACGGATGAAGGCCCTGATCCAACATCGCTCATTGCGCCAGCGGTTGTCGTGGTGGCTGGCACTTCAGAGCTTTGCCGGGCTCGGGCTGGTCTGTCTGGCCGTCTACCTGGTGACCGAATTCAACTTCCGAGATCGACAGGAGGAAACGCTGGCGCAAAAGGAAAACGTCATCCGGCACTTGCTGGTGGACGGCAAGGAGCACGGGGATTCGGAAGACCTTGCTCACAAGCTCGATGATTTCCTGGTAGGGCACGGAGATCTTTCGCTTGAAGTCGCGCAGGCCGATGGGGCCATCCTCTACGCCCATACCCGCAACCAGAATGCGAAGACGGTCTGGCGCCAGCGGCAGTTCGAAGTGGCACTGGCTTCGGGCCAGACGGCCTCAAAGAGTTTGCGCGTCCAGCTGTCGCTGGACATCCAGACCGACAACCAGTTGCTGCACCGTCTTGCAGTCACATTGCTGGTGGCAGCCATTGGCGGGGCCGTCGTGGTTTCGCTGGGCGGCTTCTCCCTGGTCAACCTGGGCCTGGCGCCCGTTCGAAGACTGGCCAGCCAGACGCGCGCCGTTTCGGCGGACAACCTCCACCAGCGGCTCGATGGCGCGGAGCAGCCCCTTGAACTCGTGCCGCTGATCGACCAGTTCAATGCACTCCTGGCTCGCATTGAAAAGGCCTACTCCCAGATGGAGGGCTTCAATGCGGACGTGGCGCACGAGTTGTGCACGCCTTTGGCCACGCTCATTGCCAACAATGAACTGGCGCTGCGGCGCCCCGAGCAAGCGGATATTCGCGAGGTGCTGGCGTCCAATCTGGAGGAGCTGCATCGCCTGACCGGTATCGTTAACGACATGTTGTTCCTGTCCCAGGCAGATCGGGGCGTGGGAGCGCGTCGCGCGCCCGTGGCTAGCCTGGCATCGGTGGCGGCCGACGTGCTGGACTACCACGAGGCAGCGCTGGCCGAGGCGGGTCTCACCGCGAAAGTGGTCGGCGATGCGCATGGCACCTTCGATGTGCCGTTGTTGCGCCGGGCATTGTCCAACCTGCTGGGAAACGCAACCCGCTACGCGAGCACCGGCTCCATCGTTCAGATCAACTTGAGAACTGGTGACGAGGACCGCGTGTTGATCAGCGTCACCAACTACGGCAACACCATCGATCCCGAAATACTTCCCCAGCTGTTTGACCGGTTTTTCCGGGCAGATCCTGCTCGCAGCCATGGGCAGAGCAACCACGGCCTGGGTCTGGCCATCGTGGGCGCGATTGCCCGCATGCACCAGGGCAAGCCGGTGGCCAAGTCAGAGAATGGGGTGACAAGTGTCGGGTTAGAAATTCGCGCTCACTGAAAATCAGCGTCGTTTGTTGGCCCGCTGCCTCGGAGCCACGCCAATATCATGATGAGCACCTGGCGGGTGGGCCTCGCTGGGCTGCATGTGATTGTGTTGAAGTGCCGCAGTGGCCAAGCCGCCCAAGATGCCGCACTCACCGGCGAGGTGGCCTGGTGAGCACTGCTGCTGCAAGCTGCGCAATTCCGACTCCAGTGCCTGGAGTTCCCGGATGCGAGACACCACGTGCCCGATGTGCTCCTGAAGAAGTGCGTCCACCGCGCCGCAGTTTTCATCCGGAGCGTCCTTGAAATGCAACAGCACCCTGATCTCATCGAGGGTCATATCCAGGCATCGGCAATGGCGGATGAAGGCCAGACGCTCGACATGACTGCTGTCGTAGACCCTGTAGTTGCTTTCTGTGCGCATCGCGATCGGCAGCAGGTTCTCGCGCTCGTAGTAGCGGATGGTCTCAGTCTGCGTGCCGGTGGCCTTGGCAAGTTCGCCGATTTTCATAAAGCGTCCTTTGCAAAATCTGGTTTCCGTAGGACAAGGCGGCGAGATTTGGGGAGTCGCTTGACTTTAAGGTCACTACAGGGTTTCCAATTAGGCCATGAAATCAGAAACCAGCACTTCCTCTAGCGTTAATGACACCTGCTGCTCCTCGGGCTGCTCCAGTACCGTTGCCTCGCCTCCTGCCGCCGCAAGCAGCCCAGGCAAAGGCACGCTGTTGCGCATCGCCACCATGGACTGCAGCGCCGAGGAGTCAGAGATCCGCCGGGCGCTGGAACCTCTAGAGGGAGTCCGGTCATTGGGCTTCCAACTGGGCGCGCGCACGCTGAAGATCGATGCAGAGGATGGTGTCTTGCCCTTGGCGCTGGATGCCATCCGCAAGGCGGGTTTCGATCCACAGCCGGTGTCTACTGCGGCACACACTCAGGGTGGCCAGGGCCGGGTGTTTCGCATAGCGACCATGGACTGCAGTGCCGAGGAGGCGGAGATTCGCCGGGCGCTGGAACCTCTGGGTGGAATCCGCTCCCTGGGTTTTCAGCTGGGCGCACGGACGCTGAAGATCGACGCAGAGGAAAGCACCTTCCCGTTGGCACTCGACGCTATCCGGAAAGCGGGCTTCGATCCGCAGCCTGTGGCCAGCTCCGAGGGTGGACAGGCGGGCGGAGCAGCCGACGACCACGACCATGGACATGGTTTTGCAGGTGGCATTACCCGGTTGGTGGCTGCGCTGGTGTTCGCGACTGGGGCAGAGGTCTTGTCGTTCTTTGCACCGGACCAAATGGTCTGGAAGGTGGCGGGCATGGCCATCGCCGCCGTGGCGATCTGGCTGGCGGGGATCGACACCTACAAAAAAGGCATTGCGGCACTTTTGCGCGGCAAGCTCAACATCAATGCGCTGATGTCGGTGGCAGTCACCGGGGCATTCCTGATCGGTCAGTGGCCCGAGGCCGCCATGGTGATGGCCCTGTATGCGATTGCCGAACTCATCGAGGCCAAGGCAGTGGACCGGGCCCGCAACGCCATCAAGGGCTTGCTGGAACTGGCGCCGGAAGAGGCACTGGTTCTGGGAGCAAATGGGTCGTGGTCTGCTACACCGGTGGCTTCGGTGGCCATTGGAGCAACCGTGCGCATCAAGCCAGGCGAGAGGGTGCCCCTGGACGGCAAGGTGACCAAGGGCAACGGGGCCATCAACCAGGCGCCGGTGACTGGAGAGAGCATTCCAGTGGACAAAGCGCCTGGCGACCAGGTGTTCGCAGGGACCATCAACGAAACTGGTGAACTGGAGTTTGAGGTTACTGCCTTGTCCAGCAACACCACCCTGGCCAGGATCATCCAGGCCGTGGAGCAGGCGCAGGGCACGCGTGCACCGACGCAGCGCTTCGTCGACCGCTTTGCCTCGATCTACACCCCGGCTGTCTTCGCCATTGCCGTGGCGGTAGCGGTGCTGACCCCTTTCCTGATGGGCCTGACCTGGCTGGAGGCGCTCTATAAGGCCTTGGTGCTGCTGGTGATCGCCTGTCCATGTGCTCTGGTCATTTCCACACCCGTCACAGTGGTCAGCGGATTGGCCGCGGGAGCGCGCCGCGGGATCCTGATCAAGGGCGGAACCTACCTGGAAGACGCCCGGCTCCTGAAGGCCGTTGCGCTGGACAAGACGGGCACCATCACCGAGGGCAAACCCAAGTTGGTGAAGTGGCAGGTGTGGGGTGCCGGCGATGAGTCCGCAATCCAGCTGATGGCGGCCAGCCTGGCGGCCCGATCCGATCACCCGGTCTCGAAGGCGATTGTTCAGGGCCTGGAGGCGCAAGGCCCAGAGGCTGAGAGCTTCAAGGCCTTGCCGGGGCGCGGTGTCGAGGGCTGGGTCAATGGTGCGCGCCTGGTGCTGGGCAATCACCGGCTGATTCACGAGCAGGGATTGTGCGGGCCGGAACTGGAGGCGGAGCTGGCCATCCACGAAAAGCAAGGTCGCACGGTCACCCTTCTTGCAGACGAATCGCGCGTCCTGGCGCTCTTCGCGGTAGCGGACACCATTCGCGAGACCTCAAAACAGGCCATCGCCGATCTCAAGGCACTGGGAGTGACTTCGGTCATGCTGACAGGCGATAACACGGCCACTGCAAAGGCCATCGCAGCGCAGGCCGGCATTGATGATGCCCGCGGAGATCTGCTGCCCGAAGCCAAGCTTGATGCTATCAAGGAGATGCAAAAGCGCTATGGCGCCACCGGTATGACCGGCGATGGCATCAATGACGCGCCGGCGCTGGCGCAGGCCGACATCGGCTTTGCCATGGGCGGTGCGGGAACCGACACAGCGATGGAAGCGGCCGACGTGGTCATCATGAACGATGACCTGCAGCGCGTCGCCGAGACCGTGCGCCTGTCCAAGCGCACCCATGCCGTTCTCTGGCAGAACATCACCTTGGCGCTGGGTATCAAGAGCGTTTTTCTGGTGATGGCGGTGGTGGGCACTGCGACCATGTGGATGGCCGTTTTTGCGGACATGGGGGCCAGCTTGCTGGTCGTGGGCAATGGACTGCGCCTGCTTCGCGGCACGCGGGTCGAGCCTGCCGCCAAGGCCCAGCCTGCGCAGCCCAAGGAGCATGCCCATTCCCACTAGCGATTACCCGGGACGCACGATGCCTATTTGCCCGCCTTGGAGACCTCCTGGGCTACCAGCTCAGCCAGTTGCTTGGCGCCAAAGCTGGGCAATGGCCGCCCATTCACAAAGAAGGTCGGGGTCTTGTCGACCTTGAGGGCAGTCAGGACCTGCACATCCTGCTGCAGCATCGCTTCCAGCGTGGGCGATGCCATGTCGGCCCGAGCTCTCGCCATGTCCAGACCTGCCTGCTCGGCCGCACTGTAGGCCAATGCCAGATTGGGACTTCCATGGTCTGCCCACTGTGGCTGTGCCGCCAGCAGGGACTCCAAGACCAGGAGGTACTTGTCCTGCCGCCGGGCGGACTCCAGCAGCTTGACCACCTCTCCCGAGCCCTGGTGAAACGGCGCATACCGAATGACCAACCGTACCCGGGTAGGATACTGCTTCATGAGATCTTTCACGACCGGATAGAAAGCGCGGCAGGTTTCACACGCGGGATCGAAGAATTCGACAATTGTCACGGGCGCCTCGCGGGGACCGATGACCGGCGAATGCATGCGCACCAGCCGCTCAGACTGCTCGGAGGCCTGCTGCTCTTGCTTGCTGTGCACACGGCTCTGGTAGAGACTCGCACCTACCCCGAAGGCGGCAAGTGCGACGCCCAGCACGAGGGCGATGATGTATTTGCGGTGGATCATTTTGCTGTTTTGCGCAGATAAAGGCAGAGTGAAACGGCGATAACAATGAACGCCGTCAAGGAAAGCCAGGGCAGTTCAATGCCATAGAAAAAGTCGAGCTTCTGATCGGCGCAGGACACTCCTACAGCGCATGGAACCCATGCCCTGGGAACCAGGCCTGCAGCCAGAAGGCTGTGGTACCCCGCTACGGCCGCGCCTGCAATCGCCAGGGGCAAGGCATAGACCGCTCCCCGGCGGTCATCGCTGTAAAAGGCCATGCCCAGCACCAATGCCAAGGGGAACATGGCAATGCGCTGATACCAACACAGCACGCAGGGGGCCATGCCCATCACCTCGCCGATGAACAGCGCGCAGCCAGTTGCCACAACAGCGGTCAACCAGGCGGCTAGAAGCAGCAATGAGGTCCTTTTCATCGGTGCCTCCATTGCATCCTCAGGGGAGTGCAGCAAGGGGGTGTCGCAGGACTACTTGCGGTGGTTTGCGGGCCAGGCGGCCCAATGGCTATGGACATGAAGAGATCCCGAAGGCATGCGTCAAGGCCGGCCCACAGGGGGCGGCACGCTTGGCAGGGATCGCAGTGGATTGCTGGGCGATACCCTGGTCAGGCCAGGGCGTGCCACTGAGGACGTTCGGGACGGCTGGCAGGCACTGGGGACCAGCGCGCTCTGATAGAAATGCCAAAGTGCTCCTGCCCGACGGCCGCGCAAACGCCGCGCCGCGCGGGCAGCGCCTCTGGACCCTGGGCGTGGCATGTGCCGCACTCCACTTCGATAGCGGCAGTGCCCATTCGAGCTGACTCCCGAGCCCGCTTCTCGTCGGCCGCAGCCAGGCCCATTTGGTGGTGTTCGCACAAGTGCCGTGCTGTCATGAGCGAAACCCCGTACTCCGGCGCGCTGTCGTGCGGCCCCACTGCAGCCCAGACCAATTGCAGCGGCAAAAGCACCAGCAAAAGAACAAGCAGTGGGGAGCGCATCCAGAAAATTGTACTGGCGTCTCGAACGCAGTCGGCACGCGCGCAAGCATGCAGGCGCGCCGGCCGTGCGGGCCACACGGCACGCCCGAGTGGGCGCTATGAACATAACAAACTTGTAATCCTGCGGTGCGCAAGCTGTCGGCATGCGCTCAGCAAACTGTCTGTTGATTTCCACGCAGAAGTGACCCACTAACCCCCGGGATTTCCATCCAAACCTGACCCACGTACTAACCCTAACCTGCTGCTTTGCTGAGCAGCAGGAGACCAGGAGTGATAGACGTGGCAACACTGAGTGTCATCAGGCGCTGGGCCCTGCGAGAGCAGCTGTCCATCCGGGAGATCGCCCGCCGCACGGGCCTCTCGCGCAACACCATCCGCAAGTACCTGCGCGTAGGCGAGGCCGAGCCGCACTATGCCAAGCGGGTCAGTCCATCCAAGCTCGATCCCTTCGCCTTGAAGCTCGCCGGCTGGCTCAAGACGGAAGCTGGCCGATCCCGCAAGCAGCGGCGCACCATCAAGCAGATGTACGTGGATCTGCAGGCGCTCGGTTATGGCGGCTCCTACAACCGTGTGGCGGCCTTTGCGCGCCTCTGGCACGAGCAGCGCCTTGTGGCACAGCAGACCACTGGCCGTGGCACCTTCGTTCCCCTGACCTTCGGTCCGGGTGAGGCCTTCCAGTTCGACTGGAGCGAGGACTGGGCTGTTCTCGCTGGCGTGCGCACCAAGCTGCAGGTAGCCCACTTCAAGCTCAGCCACAGCCGAGCGTTCTACCTGCGCGCCTACCCCCTGCAGACGCACGAGATGCTGTTCGATGCCCACAACCATGCATTCGTAGTCCTGGGTGGCGTGCCCCGCCGTGGCATCTACGACAACATGCGCACCGCTGTAGACCGGGTGCGCCGTGGCAAGGAGCGCGACGTCAATGCGCGCTTTGCGGCCATGGTCAGCCACTTCCTGTTCGAGGCCGAGTTCTGCAATCCCGCGTCGGGCTGGGAGAAGGGCCAGGTGGAGAAGAACGTGCGCGATGCCCGCCATCGCCTGTGGCAGGTGGTGCCGCCATTCCAAAGCCTGCCCGATCTCAATGCCTGGCTTGAAGAGCGCTGCGTGGCGCTGTGGCACGAGATCGAGCACGGCAAGCTGCCGGGCACCGTCGCGGATGTCTGGGCTCAAGAGAAGGCAACCTTGATGCCGATGCCCCGGCCCTTCGATGGCTTTGTGGAGCACACCAAGCGCATCTCACCCACCTGCTTGGTCCACTTCGAGCGCAATCGCTACAGCGTGCCGGCGCCGTATGCCAATCGGCCGGTGAGCCTGCGGGTCTACGCCGATCGCCTGGTGGTCGCCGCCGAAGGCCAGATCGTGTGCGAGCATCAGCGCCTGATCGAGCGTAACCACCACGGTACGGGTCAGACCGTGTACGACTGGCGCCACTACTTGGCGGTGCTGCAGCGCAAACCAGGAGCTTTGCGCAACGGCGCCCCATTCCTGGAGCTACCAGCGGCCTTCAAGCGACTGCAGGCCACCTTGCTCAAGCAACCCGGCGGCGACCGGGAGATGGTGGAGGTACTGGCACTGGTGCTGCACCACGATGAACAAGCTGTGCTCGCTGCAGTGGAGTTGGCACTGGAGTCAGGGGCTGCCAGCAAGACCCACATCCTGAACGTGCTCCACCGCCTGCTGGACGGTAAGCCCGCCCCAGCACCGGTCACATCGCCGCAGGCCCTCAAGCTGGCGGTGGAACCCCAAGCCAATGTGCTTCGTTACGACCAATTGAGGGAGGTGCGCTATGCGTCATGACCCTGCCATCGCTTCCATCGTGATCATGCTGCGCGAGCTCAAGATGCACGGCATGGCCCAGGCAGTTGCAGAACTGGCTGAGCAAGGTGCACCGGCCTTCGATGCGGCGCAGCCCATCCTGTCCCAACTGCTCAAGGCCGAGACCGCCGAGCGAGAGGTGCGCTCGGTGGCCTACCAATTGAAGGTGGCCAGGTTCCCGGCGTACCGGGACCTGGCTGGGTTTGACTTCGGCCACAGTGAGGTGAACGAGGCACTGGTACGCCAGCTGCACCGCTGCGAATTCTTGGAGAACGCCAACAACGTGGTGTTGGTGGGTGGCCCGGGTACGGGCAAGACCCACATCGCCACAGCCCTCGGGGTGCAAGCCATTGAGCACCATCACCGCAGGGTGCGGTTCTTCTCCACGGTGGAGCTGGTCAATGCACTGGAAGAGGAGAAGGCCCAGGGCAAGCCGGGGCAGATCGCGCACCGCCTAGCCTATGCCGATCTGGTGATCCTGGATGAACTGGGCTACCTGCCATTCAGCACGTCAGGAGGAGCCTTGCTGTTCCACCTGCTGTCCAAGCTGTACGAGCGCACCAGCGTTGTGATCACCACCAACCTGAGCTTCAGCGAATGGGCCAGTGTGTTCGGGGATGCCAAGATGACCACGGCACTGCTGGACCGACTCACGCATCACTGCCATATTCTGGAAACGGGTAACGACAGCTACAGGTTCAAGAACAGCTCCGCACAGCAACCACCACAGACCACCAAGAAGGAGAAGGCGACCAAGAACTTATCCACAACGTGAGCGTGAAGCTCACGAACCAGGGTGGGTCAAGATTCGATGGAAATGGTGGGTCAGCTTTGCGTGGAAATCAACATCGAGCGTCTTCTACTAGTCGAGGCCATCAGCATTAGCGTGCGATGCGTCGTCGCCCTCAGAAAAGCGTGGCCATCAGGCGCCGAATCCCGCCAACCTCACCCGATACGGCGGGAACGCGGCAGGCACGCCAAGGTACCAGTGCGTGAGCTCCCGGAAGATCTTCGCCTTCGGCGGGCCAGCGACGACGGGACAACACGCGACTTCACCGCAACCGAGGCGACGCTGATCTACAGGCGCACCAAAAACCTACGTGCCTTGCAACTGCTCCTGGGGCACTCCAAGCTTGAGTCGACCGTGAGAGCGGGACCGCTGCGCCCCTGCTGGCAGCCTAAAGACATCGATTGAAGCGCGTGGCCATGGCCGCTATGCGGTACATAGCGTGAGTTCGGCTATACGAATCGAACGGCAGCAAGCGCTGCAGAACCGGCGTCCGGCTTGGCTGCTACAGGCTGATCTCAGTCATTCGTCGATCGAGGCTGGAGTGACTGCTGTTGCCACAAGCCGTCGTGTGCCCTGAGCAACCGTCTTGGAAGTCAAGCGCAATGGTAATTTGGATCCCAAGTGGAGCCGTGCTTGGCAATGGCGTTACACAGCAGCAACGCCGTGAACGTCAGCATGACGACGCGGCAGCCCAGGCGCCTCGTCAGCAGTGCAATGACGGCGCCCCGACAGCTCCGAACAGCGCTGTGACCGTGATCGCTTGGCCAGCGGCGCCGTCGCTGATGCCCAGGTCGGTGGCCATCGCCGTCAGCAGGCTGATCGACAGGAATTCGGCCATCACTAGGCCGAACACGCCCAGCGTCAGCGATGCGATGGCGGGCCAGATTGAAGTGTCTGCAGCTGGCTTGGAAGGCGACTGCACGGGGTTGCCCGAGCAGGTAGAGCCACTGGACGAGGAAGACACTAAAACCCCTTCAAGAAGACGGGAGGCGATACCAAGCTTGGCAACCAGCCATTGCCAGAAAAGACCGGGATCGAAGACGGCTGCTTTCACAACCGCTTCACCCCGTGACCAAAAGCAGCTTGAGGATCTGCTGGGGAACATCGCCAAGCTCAGCCGCATTTGTAAGTTGTTTTTTGTGGTTTTCTGCGCAAAATGCTTCCAAAAAACCAACTTACAAACTGTCGAGCACAAGAAATGTGCGGTGCTGGAGCGCCTTGTTATGAGTTTCCACCACATGATGTACGATCTATTGTGTATTCAGTAATATTTTTTTCATCATTACCTTGATATACATACCTAAACACGACACCTTTAGATAAAGCGATCAACATATTTTCGCTTCCACACAGGCTTTGTGACATAACTGGAAAATAGATTGATTTTACTTCTTCTGGGTCCACTTCATTAGAGGATGCAGAGACTACCGTATTCAAGAAAGTGATTTGCAGTCCATTCTTTTTAACGCTTTCCAATCTCATTTCATCATTTATCATTTTTGGTGTTTTGCCATTTGACTCGGCAACCAAAGCATCAACAATGTCTTTAGCATCAATTTTTTCAATTTCTTTCGCACTTGTATTGAGTGTCGCAATACCTCTATAGGCTCCAAAAACAATGACCGCCAATAAAATAAATGCTGATAGTTTCTTAATCACAAAATAACCTCCAATATTCTCATAACTTGGCGATGGCAAAGTCAAGAGGCGGCGCACGTTCATCGCTACTACGCCGTCGAACGAGCGAGAAGACCGCTCGCTGCAACAACGTGATGAGGCCAAATTTATGCGTTGGCTGCGCCGTCCACCGTAAGTTCCGCTCCGTTGATCGACCGAGCCTGTGGACTGGCAACAAAGGCATACAGAGCGGCCAGCTCGTCGGGGTCCGCGTAACGCGGAATCGCCATGCGCTGCAACTGGAACTGCGCATGCTCGCCGTCCGCGGGATTCATGTCCGTGTCGGTTGAGCCCGGGTGGATGACATTGACCGTGATACTGCGGGAGCCGAGGTCGCGTGCCAGCCCTTTGGTGAGGCCGATCAATGCGGCTTTGCTTGCCGCATACAAGGTCATTCCGCCTCCCGGCACACGAGTCGCTAGGTTGCTGCCTGTGTTGATGATTCGGCCACCATTGCTCATGTAGGCGAGCGCCGCTTGCGTGGCGACGACAACCGCACGCAGGTTGACAGAAAGGGTCTCGTCAATATCCGCGAGGCTGGCGGATTCGATGGAGCCCGTGCGGAAGATCCCGGCGTTGTTGACCAGGATGTCGAGCCCTCCGAGTTCTGCCGCTGCGCGATCGACCGCTGCTTTCACTGAAGTCGGGTCGGCTGCGCTCATCGGGACCGTGACGGCATTGCGTCCGGTGCTGCGAATCGCCTTGGCAATCGCATCCGCTGCCGTGGCGGACTTCTCGTAGCCAATTGCGACATCGGCACCTTCAGACGCAAGGCGACGCGCGACCGCAGCTCCGATTCCACGGCTTGCGCCAGTGACAAAAGCACGTTTTCCAAGAAGTGTTTTCATGATTGCAAGTCCATTTATGTATCGAACGGTGCCTAATGTTGGCGAGCAGCCGAGTTGTGCCGTGCACAGACGCAATCCGTCCCGACCTGCTGGCCGGAACTCGATGCGGAGATTCCCGAATGGGGCTGGCCCTGCGGCTGAAGCCCCGGATCCTGAAAGGAGCGCCCTGTTACGCCTTGTGAGGCGACGTATTCGAGTAGCGCTTCGCAACGTCCCGAAGCCGTTCGCCAAAACGCCTGGCCGTCTCGATATCGCCTTCCAACATTTCGTCAACCCCCGCATCGACCGGTGTTGTGGCCATTGCGCCTGAAGATGAACCGACATAGTTCACGTCGTTGCGCAGAGCTGCCTTGGTATTGGAGGGCATCATGCCGGTGCCCACCCACAGGCCGCTGTGTTGCATGGCAAATGTCATGAAGTACTGCAAGGTGGACAGCTTGTCGCCGCTCATGCTTCCGCTGTTGGTGAAGCCTGCGAAGAGTTTGTCTTTCCATTTCTGGGCCATCCAGGCCGCCGAAGAGTCATCGGCAAATCGCTTGAACTGCCAACTCGCGCTACCCATATAAGTGGGTGAGCCCAGCACAATCAAATCCGCGGCAGCCAGCCCCATCCAGGCGGACTCAGGCAGAGTACCTTGCGCATCAATCTCCAGCAATGCGGCCTCCGCACCTTGGGCAACGGCCTGTGCCAATCGACGGGTATGGCCGTAGCCGGAATGGTAGACAACCACAATGGATGGCATGGTGTGTGTCGCCGTCATTGGGCAGCCCTCCAGCGCTCAGCCGTTTCCAGCGCATAGTCGCGGTAGCTCCGCAACGACGTGCCCAGTTCTTGCTGCATGCGCTCGACTGCACCAGCGGAGCCCACCTCGCCATCCATCTGCATGCGCGCCATCATCAGCCGCATGTCGTACGCCATCCAGGCGGGTGCAAAACTCCGGAACCGCGCTTCAAAAGGTCCGATGTCGTCACCCGCGTACCGGACGGTCTTGCCTAGCACATCGCTCCATACAGCTGCGGCAGTTTGACCCGACAACGCGATTGGCCCCACGACATCCAACACCTCCGTTGGCAAGGGTTCGCTTGCGGCGTCTCGGCGCAGCAGATGTCGCGCGGCAACTTCCGCCACGTCACGCGCGTCCACCATGGAAATGCCTGCACTGCCGATAGGCATGGGGTACACGCCCCGCTCCAGAACATCGGACTGAATCAAGGCATCGTCGTTCTGCATGAAGTAAGCGGGACGCAGAATGGTCGCGTGCATACCGAGCTGTCCGATCATGCGTTCCACCGTGTGCTTTCCAGTGAAATGCGGAACATCGGTGAAACGGTCGCAGTGCATGACAGACAGGTACACGATGCGTTCGATACCCGCTTCGCGCGCCAGGTTGAGCGCAATCAGTGCCTGGGTAATTTCGTCTGCGGCCACAGTGTTGAGCAAGAAAAGCGTTCTCGCGCCAGCCATGGCAGCGCGCATCGAATCCACGTCCTGGAAGTCTCCCTTGACCGCCGTAACGCCGGGTGGAAACTGTCGCTTCTCTGGTGTTCTGGAGAGGGCATGAACGTCTGCGCCTTGCGCGGCTAGCAGCGCTACCACATGTGAGCCGATAAGCCCCGTGCTGCCCGTAACGAGTATGGTCATTAAAGTTCCTTGAGTGTGTGCAATGGTTTCGTGAAGCGGGTCTACGGGCAGGCAAGGAAGCGATCCATGTGTGCTCGTTCGACCCGGCAACAAGCTGAATTGTTTATGGTTTAACCTTGCACAAATAGACTCGTTGTGTAGACACCGGCGTACCGAAATATGAACAATCAAAACTACTCGATCGACGATCTCCAGTGGTTCATCAAGATCGCGGAGGCAGGGAGCCTCTCAGGGGCTTCTCGCCAACTGGAGGTTCCCAAATCAACCTTGTCGCGCCGCCTGGCGCGCATGGAAACGGCAGCAGGGGTCAGCCTCGTCAAGCGCAATACCCGAGCCTTCGCATTGACCGACGCTGGCCAACGCCTGCTGGACGGAACAAGTCCGCTGATCCATAAATTGAACGCCGTCACCCATGACCTTCTTTCTCAGGATCAGACGCCAAGTGGTCGCGTTCGCCTAGCTGCGTCAGCGACATTTGGCAAAGTTGTGCTGCTTCCGCTGGTGACTGAGTACCTGTTCAAACACGAACATTTGGAACTGGATGTCAAGCTCAGCAACCGCCACGTCAACATCGTCGAAGAAGGCATTGATCTGGCGGTGCGCATTGGCGAACTTGCCGATTCCAGTCTGAAGGCCCGTGCCATAGGCACCGTACGTCCAGCTCTATTTGCAAGCCCCGCTTATGCGAACCAACATGGGTTGCCGGTGCATCCCGGTGAACTCAGTGCTCACGCTGGCCTGCTGCAGTCGAGGGAAGCCGCAGAAATCAAGCTGCATTCGCGAAGCAGAACCGCAAAAGGACTTTTGCGCTCACGTTTGATCATCGGCCCTTCCGACGCCTTGCTGGCGCCGACATTGGACGGACTGGGAATCGCCGTACTGCCCGAGTTCCAGGCAGCGCCGCTGGTCGCATCAGGTAAATTGGTCAGAGTGCTGGAGGGCTGGCAAATGTCCGCGCTGAAAGTCCAGCTTGTCTACCCCATGCAACGCCATCAATCGCCAACAGTTCGGGCACTGATGGCGTTTCTCGCGGAACAGATCCCCAAAAGGTTGAAGACACTGTAGATCTGAATCGCCCCGGCATTCCTAGACACCGTTGAGCCGTTGGGAATGTCGCTGTTCGAACTCTACAGGGGATAATCCTGCCGCCGATGAATGACGGCGCTGTGAGTTGTAGAACATTTCGATGTAGTTGAAGACGTCCGCTCTCGCATCATCACGGGTTGCATAGACCCGCCTGCGGATGCGTTCGCGCTTGAGCAGTTGGAAGAAGCTCTCGGCCACAGCGTTGTCGTGGCAGTTGCCACGCCGGCTCATGCTGCTGACTAGGTTGTGGTCGCGCAGAAAGGTCTGCCACTCGTGGCCGGTGAACTGACAGCCTTGATCGGAATGAACTATGACAGGTGCACGCGACTGGTGGGGCCATAGCGCCATCAGCAGTGCATCGAGGACCAGGCTCGTGTCAATGCGGCTGCCCATGGACCAGCCCACTACCTGGCGTGAGAACAGATCGACCACAACCGCTAGGTACAGCCAGCCTTCGTGGGTTCGGATACCCTCTTTCGCGAAGCCATTTGCCTGCACAAGCAAAAGCACATGTACGACGAATAAAAATCTCAGGCGCATCGTCTTCTCCCTCGAATAAGGCTATTGTTTGCAGCAATTGTCTTGGATGGCCGCACCGCTTCGCATGCGTACTCGTCGGCCTGCGCTTGCACTGGCAACGCAGGTTGCGTTGGTGCCGCCTGAATCTGACCTTGTTCGGTGAGTCCGGCGAATCGAAGCTCAGCTTCCTGACGCCGCCGTGAAACCACGCAGTCGGCGGCACCGTGAGTCGTTGCTTTAGGACACCCGCTTAACCGCCAGAGCAATATTTGGTTTGAACGCCCGGCCAATCGTCACAGCGGCAACGACGCTCGGACGATGGAAAGCAAATCCTCGCTTGGCTCCTGATCGAAACGGGCCACGCCGTTGTTCGTCAACAGCACCGTCAAGCGCTTGGGGCGCATGAACCGGATCTGAACCTTCTCGATAACATGCTTCTTACCGTGTACGAGTGCCTGGGTTGCCCCGAGAACGTCGACACTGCCCTTGATGACCGCTTTGGCCTGGACATTGGAGGCGAGTTCCATCGCTCCCAATTGCAGTGAATCCACGATCCCCACTTCGTTCAAGCGCCGCTGCACTTCGCTCGCCCAGTCCAGCACGTTGACCGAAAGCGGGCTGATCGCCAAAGCAAAGTCGGTTGCCTCCGCCAGCCGGCTGATCATGGTCTGAACGCCGCGGGGGGCGTCCACGAGTTCCAATCCTGGGCCGGCCACTGCCGCCTTGAATTCACAACTTCGGTATTCGACGCGGTGAAAACTCGCCTCCACCCCAAATGGGTCGGTAACGGTATCGTCGTACTCGATCTTCTCCACGAATCTGGCATCGAGAAAATCGTCTCTGACCCGATCCAGAACGAAGCCTTCGACCTGCTCTCCATCAAACGCCTTCACGCGAAGGCGTTTGGCCAGAACTCGCATAGAGATTGGCCATCGAGCCTTTAGCCAGCGATAGCGTTTCATGAAGTGGTCCCCGCTTCCGAATCCGCACCAGCACCCGCCGCCTCGGCGAGCAATTGCGCCAAGACGGTACGGGCAGTCTTCTCGATCATCGCGAGCAGGGTTGCCTTCTCCGCCTCGCTTACCGGGCGGATGTTCTTTGTATACGCGCCATTCTTGAACTTGAGCGCACCATGAATGGAGTAGCGAAACTTCTTGCCGGCCTGCCGATCCTCAAAGCCCGCGTCGCATTCGATGATCGCGTAGGGGTGGACGTTCTGCTTCGCGCGCCAAGTGATCGACGTGATGAAGAAGCCCTTGTCCTTCAGCTCTTGGTACATCTCGGAGGCGACCAGGTTTTCACCGCTGAGCGCCACGTTCTCGACCACGCCGAGCATCTTCTCTTCGGCCTCGTCAACGTCGTCACCGTCCATATCGAAGTCATCGTCCTCTTGCTCCGAGGTCGAATGGGCGACCCGCAGGCGTGAGACGGTCATCAATGGAAAGTCGGGTAACGACGAGATCAGCCGCGTGAAGAACGTCGTTCGCGCCTCAGCCGAGGTCAGGCCAGTCAGCTCAATCTCTTCGAGTTGCACAACGGCCTTCTTGTGAGCTTCAATTCGCTCCCGCAGCTTGTCGACCATGGCACGGGCGCGGTCGGTTGCCGGTATGCGGATCTCGGTGCGCTCCCCGACCTTGGTGAAAACCAACTCTGCATCTCGATCTTGGCGCTGCAGCAGCCGCGTCTTGGAGTAGTCAAACTCGGAGTAGGTCACGTTCATGACGAATTCGGATTCGCTCTTCTTGTGGGCGCGAACGACCTCCTGGACTTCGGCCTTTTGGTATTCGCTGACGATCTCCTTGAGCTCGTCTGGCGACAGTTCGGTGTTCAACGAGATCGTAGCCGTCTTTTCGCCCCGCTTCGAGGCCTCGCGCCGCTCCAGAATGCCGCACACATCCGCGTAGTCGTGTGGGAGCAGCGACAGGTACTGAACCAGCGCCTCTCTTGACTCGGCTGGCGAACTGAAGATGCCGCGGTCGCGCAGCAGCTCCAGCAAGACCGCTTCCGTCACCTTCTGCTTGGCGGAGAACAGCAGGTCGTGGATCTCTTTGTTCGTGGCGAAATACAGCTGCCCAGGATCACGCATAGTCCATCCCCAGATCGATCGAAGAGAACTCCGTGATGGCCTGCGTCATCTTCGTGTAGCCGATGGCGTTGACCTTCGCGGCCAGCTCAGTCGAGTGGCCGTCGTCGCCCAGGCTCTCGACGTAGCGCTGCTTGGCCTTTTGAAAGCGTGCAGCGGCTGCAGCATCCGAGGCCATGGACCGAATGTCCACCTTGGTCGCATCCTCCAGGACTTGGTAGTGGCGCAAGAAATCGAGAAGGTACATGAACTCCTCTTCGGTTTCTCCGGATCGGCGATAGAACACGATGACACCTCGCTGGGCGAGAGCAGGCCCATGTTTGTACTCGAACACGATCCAAGGCGATGTCAGCATCTCCAGCGTGGCCGCGCGTGCCTTCTCCGGCTGGAGATTGGCTCGTCCGTCCAATTGCGGATAGAAGAACTTGCAATGCTGCGCCGCCGGCAAGGCAGCTGGCCCAGCGGCGCCACGCAGTTGTCGAATGTCGTACCGAACGTTGTCGATCCAGTGCACGTCGCGCGGGCCCAAGACGAACAGCCGCGCACCCTTGGGCAGCAGCAGATCCTTGGGCGTGGCTGCGCTCAGCACAGACGAGAAGTCCTTG
Organism: Acidovorax sp. 107; assembly: GCF_003058055.1. Lineage (NCBI taxonomy): Bacteria > Pseudomonadati > Pseudomonadota > Betaproteobacteria > Burkholderiales > Comamonadaceae > Acidovorax > Acidovorax sp. 107. The sequence continues at coordinate 1,609,504 of NZ_QBTZ01000001.1, forward strand.
TCGTACTCACCGTCGTGGTTGTAGACGAAGAGCAGTCCGCAGACGTTCGGCGTCACGTTGCCATGCATGTAGAGGTCCCGCCAGCGCTCGCTCTTCTCTGCGCAGGCGATCTGCTTCGCGAGGCTGGCAATGGCCCCCTGCAAGGTCGCGGTAGTGATGGAGCCCTTTGCGTAGCTCTTCAGGTCGCAATGAACGAACGTCCTGCGCTGCGCATACGGCTCGTCGTAGTAGAAGACCACATCCGCCGGATGCGTGTCGACTCCATGAAGGACCTTGTCCTCACAGGGCCAGTTCTGATCTTCGGGGCCGACCTTTGTCCAGAAGAATTCTGAGAACACTTCATCAGACAGTTTCATAGCCATTAATGCGATCTTGCTCGTTTCTGACACTGAGCCTCCCTAAATACGGCTTCTTTACACTGTTTATAGATTATGGATGGAGCCGTGCTTTTGGTGGCCAGCGGTCACGGGAGGTCGTAGTTGTGTTCCTTGGCAAGTGCTAGCGCCCTTGCGCGGACGACTGCTTGAGGTCAGCCAGCGTGAGTTCGCTCACGTCAAGCCACCGTCTGCAACCGCTGCATTGCAGACAAAGCCTAGTATCGGTACTTTTCTGAGAATACCGTCTACGCTGTGGTGACTCGATGAGGAGACGCGATTCCCGAGCACGACAGGATTCACTTGTTGCCCGCAAAGTGGGTAAATCTTCAACGGCTGCAAGGATGCGCTCCTATACGCCTAACAGGCTGCTGAAATACTCCCCGCCAACCCTCTGCGCCTGCCACCGAGGCAGGACAATCGAGACATTCCCCCGAACCACCAGACAAGCCATCCATGCGCGGAGCCGACACCTTCACCGAGAGCCTGTTCACCATGCGCCATCTCGATGACTTCGTGCCCGCGGACCATCCTCTGCGCGTGATTCGCGTGATGGTCAACAAGGCGCTGGCAAACATGGATGGGCTGTTTGCCCAGATGTACGCAGCCGACATCAAAGGTGGACGCCCCAGCATCGCCCCTGAGAAGATGCTGCGCGCCATGCTCATTCAGGTGCTCTACAGCGTGCGCTCAGAACGCCAGCTCATGGAGCAAACCCAGTACAACCTGCTGTTTCGCTGGTTCATTGGCCTGGCCATGGACGATGCGGTCTGGGTGCCCACCGTCTTCAGCAAGAACCGCGAACGCCTGATCGAGCACGATGCGGTCATAGAGCTCTTCAACCAGATCGTGCAGCAAGCCCAGGAACAGGAGCTACTCTCGGGCGAACACTTCAGCGTGGACGGCACCCTGATCCAGGCCTGGGCGGGCCACAAGAGCTTTGTGCGCAAAGACCGCCAGGGCGACGACGATACCGATGCGGGCAACTTCAAAGACCAAAAGCGCAGCAACGACACCCATGAATCCACCACGGACGGGGACGCACGGCTGTACCGCAAGGGCAAAACGGCCAGCGAGTTGCGCTTCATGGGCCACACGCTCACCGACAACCGCCATGGGCCGGTGGTCAGTGCCGTGGTCACCCAGGCCGACGGGTATGCAGAGCGCGAAGCGGCCAAGGCCATGATCAACGATGCGCGACAGGCATTGCCCGGCGATGAGCCCATCACGATCACGCTGGGCGCGGACAAAGGCTACGACGCCAAGGAATTCATTGAAGCCCTGCAAGAGATGAACGTACTGCCCCATGTGGCGCAGAACAAATCAGGGCGCCAATCTGCGGTGCCCGAGGGAATAGCAGACAGCGAAGGCTACGCCATCTCGCAGCAAAAGAGAAAGCTGATCGAACAGGGCTTTGGCTGGGCCAAGACGGTGGGTCACATGCGCCAGGTGCTGGTGCGCGGGATCAAGAAAGTGGACCAGATGTTTGTGCTGACGATGGCGGGCTACAACCTCACGCGACTGCGCAGCCTGGGGCAAATCCGTCTGCAGGGGCGGGTGTGAGGGAAAAAGAGGCGGGAGATGGGCCGGGAAAGGCAAAAAACCGGCCTGATGGAGTGCTGAATTTCAAGATACGGAAACTTGGCGAAAAAACAGCGCCAGGGCCAAGGGAGGCAGGCCGCAGGTGGGGGAGTATTTCAGCAGCCTGCTAAGGCCTCAAAGTAGCGCTTGAGGACAGCTTCAGCATTTATGTCTTTTGCGACTCTCGTGGCCAGGCCCTTTGTGTCGGCAAAGCCCGGGAGCAGACTCTGTGGAAGGAAATGAATCTCGTCTTCAACAGAATGCGTGATGTGCAGACCATAGCCCTAGTACATCACCCGGAGCGCAATCAGGAGTTCAAACCAGGCTACGAGAAGCTACGTCAACCCAAAGACACCAAACTGGAATTGTTCGATCTCGCTTGGTACTTCAGCGCATATATCGTTGACGATGGAATGATTGACGACTTGGAGCTTTGATGGTGAGGAGTTTCGCCAACAACCTGCTCAACGTGCGTATGGAAACCTTTGCTCATTCAAAAGCTTAGGCCCTAGAAGGCATCCGAATCAGTACTCACGCCAGTATCTTACGGTGGTATTTTTTACATGCATCCATTGGCATGTAAGAGGCCAATACCTCGCCTGAATACACCTTGGTTCACTAGGTACTGGAATAGGTCATCAACATGGATGACCTCATTGCCATCACAGAGAGACTCATCACCCAATAGGGGCTCAAACAAATAGCCTTTGCTTGCTCTCATCTAGCGAATGCTTGTTCGCTGTATAACAGCCTATCAGTAATTTTTTACTGTGAACCTCCCTATGTTATGGATAAGAACAAGGTAGGGATAACAAGGTGCATGTAGGTACAGAACACTCATTCGACCAATGGTCGTGATATCACTGATTCAAATAGCACAGGAATAAACACGCGCACTTACCGTTTCTCAAATGATGCGTGAATCAAGCGCACCAGAGAGCACAGCCCTTCCTACTTGTTTACATCCAAAGCACGCCCCTTTGAGGGGCGTTTTTACTTTTGACCTCGAGAAAGGGTATTACCATGACATATCACCTCAGCGTGAAGACGGGAGGCAAGGGCGCTGCAGCGCGCCATGCAAAATACATCGGACGTCGCGGAGCCTTTGAGAGCAAAAGCGAAGACCTCGTGGACACATTCTCCGGCAACCTTCCCGGTTGGACCAGTGGCGATACCACCAAATTCTGGCAGACCGCCGACAAGTACGAGCGTAGCAACGCTGCCGTGTACCGCGAGTACGAGGGCGCGTTACCAGCCGAACTAACCCATACACAAATGCGCGAGGCTCTCGAGGAGTGGATGCAGCACGTCGCACCCAACAAGCCCTATGAAGTTGCCATCCATGAGCCCGTTGCCGCCCTTGGTGGAGTGCCACAACCGCATTTCCATGCGATGGTTTCGGATCGGGTACTCGATGGAATCGACCGCCCGGCGGAGCTGCATTTTCGACGTTACAACCCCAAGAAGCCGGAAGCAGGGGGCAGCAAAAAAGACAGCGGTGGCCGCACACCCTTGGCCTTGCGCAACGAGTTGAAGGAAACACGCAAAGCGTTTGCCGATCTCTTGAACCGGCATTTGACAGCGAATGGACATGACCCGCGGCTCGATCATCGAAGCCACCAGGAGCGAGGACTCTCCGCCGAGCCGGGGCGGCACCTCGGACCTGCCAGGGTCCAGCGACTGCGGGCGGCACAAGCGCAGTCTGCGACATCGCCATAGGCTCAAAACGCGAGATTTCTGCTGCCGGCAGCAGAAATTCCGTGTTTTTAGACACAGAGGCCTTCAATTTTCGCTCGAAGAACGCCGTGAGCCGAGGTGACTAAAAAGCTCTTGGCGGTCTTGGCTGCGCAAACTGCACCAGATCGATCTGCGCCTCACGTCCAAGGTTTTCCAAGAAGCGCCGTCACACGCCAAAGGACTAAAGGTAGGTGGATTGGTAGAACGGCGAACACCACCGCAAGCAACCTAGCTGCAGGTCGGCGGAGAAAAGCCTGCCGCCTCAGTGGTCCATCGGCATCTTGCAGCGTGCATTGAGCATCACGAGTCACTGTTCAACCAATCGCCACAATGGTAATGTGGGTTCAGATGATGTCCATTGGAATCCTAAAACGTCCAACCTGATCCAGTGTTCATTGGTAGAAAGGATGGAGCTCAGGTCCCTGGCAAAATCCGCTGCCCAACTCGTGGTGAAGGCGATCATGGCTCGGAAAGCGAAGGACTTAACTGCCCTTGAAGTGTCACGACTGACCTGCCAGGGTCACCATGCCGTGGGAGGCGTTGCTGGGCTGTATTTGTATGTCACGGGCTCTGGTGCGAGATCCTGGGTGCTGCGCATCATGATCGGCGACAGGCGGCGGCACATGGGCCTTGGGAGTTTTCCAGAAGTCACACTTGCGCAAGCCAGATCAAAAGCCCGTGAAGCCAAAGACTGGCTGGATCAAGGGGTCGATCCGATTGAGCGTCGGACCGCACTCATGACCTCTTTGAAAGCACAGCAGGTGCTACCCATGACGTTCGAGCAGGCAGCCAATGCCTACATCGCAACACGCGAGAGTGAATGGAAGAACCTCAAGCACCGCAGTCAGTGGTCTTCCACTCTCAAGACCTACGCATATCCTCATATTGGAAATACGGCAGTTCAGGACGTATCGACTGAGCAGGTACTGTCCATCCTCAAACCGATATGGACCACCAAAGCAGAGACAGCTTCGCGCCTTCGGGGGCGGATTGAAGCAGTACTGGATTGGACGACCATTGGGGGACAGCGTAGTGGCGACAATCCAGCTCGATGGAGAGGGCACCTAGACGCGTTGCTGCCTCGACCATCCAAAGCCCGGGAGATCCAACTCCACGGCGGACATCCGGTCACCAACATGCCAGAGTTCATGTGCAACCTCCGCCGTCGCCCAGGAACTGCAGCACGTGCCCTCGAGTTTTGCATTCTCACTGCAGTCCCTAGCGATTGGGTGCTCATGGCCCGATGGGGTGAGATTGATTTGAGAGCTGGTGTCTGGACGGTGCCCGCTGAGCGTGCGGCGTTGGATGAACCGTATCGAATCCCACTTAGTAGCAGTGCGATATCTGTACTGAAGTCAGAGGTGCTTCACATTCCGCCAGACACTCACTTGGTCTTTGCAAAGGACAAAGAATCATCCCTCTCAGAGGCGATACTGGTTGACGTATTGAAACGGTTGAGTCTGGAGCTCTATCCCGACGACTTCAGGCGCACTTTCCGAGACTGGGCTGTTAATAAGGCCCGGTACCCCCAGAAACTCGTAGATATTTCATTGGCGAGTGCTGCCAAGAGAAATGAAAAATCATTAAAACCTGATGACGTTGAATTGGGGCAGAGAAGGGAAATGATGAACGAATGGGACCAATTTATCATGCAAAAAGCGTCGAAGATCGCTTTTCCGTTTGCTTTGAGAGCCTTTTGATCTATGAGCTCAGCCTATAAAGATGCCTCTAGTCGCTTAGAAAACATCGCTGGAAAATTCGGCTTGGCCCCTAAAAAGGTGCTCGCCAATTTATTGGAGCACGGTTTCAAGTTTTATGTTCAGATTCCGAGTGACCTTGTTGCGGTAGCTGTTAATAAACAGATCTTCGATGGCCATGGTGTGGATAACCGGCAAGCGTATGCAGTGCTGAATCACATCAGGCCATTCGTTCTGAAGTCAGCTCGGATGCTTGAGATTGATGCCGCAGGATTGCTGAACGCCAAGGATTTTTGGTGCACGGATTTTGCAATCGCTCTTCAACTCGAGGCGAAGCGCTGGGCTGCCTGCGATATTTTTTCAAGTTCATCTGAAACTGGCCGCCGCCTCACATTGGGTGGTGCAAATATCATTTTGCAACTCCGCCCATCCTCTGAAGAGTATTTTGGGGAGCGTTACAGTGATCTCCGGACTGCGGAGCCAATTCAGATAACCATTGATAATCTTCATGTGCATCCAGAGAAGGTGGGTGATGCGGAAGCTTTATTGCATGTTGACGGCAAAGAAGTCGATCCTCTATTGGATTTGAGTGCGCCTCACTTTTCAGAGGCTTTGATCGTACTGTGGGATATTTTTAGGGAGACCTGGTTCCTTCGAGACCTAACAGTTCAGGAAGTCCGTGATTGGAAACGCTCAGCCATCGTTGAATTGAAAGCCAGGTCGGAAGTTTTTAATTCGGCAAATTCAAGTGAAACAGCATTAAAATTTATTACTCCCCGTGACCTTGATTTGTATAAACGAAAGTGGACGGATGGCGTTGTAAAGCCCGCCGAGAACGGCGAGATTGATCCTCGTTTCGATTGTCTATTAAAAGCCTCGGATCATTTTTGGAAGCCGTATTTTGAAAAATCCGCTAAAAGCAATGGGCAAGTAAAAATTAAGAAAGTGAGCCAGGAAAATATTGCTCAGTACATTCGGGATTCCAATGGTGAGCTGTTTACTCAGGTTGAGAGTAAAGTGGCGGCTATGATTATTAATCCTTTTCCTGATCTTGCAAAGCGGAAGAGTCGCAAGAAGTCTTTGGAGGTAATCAAGCAGAATAAAACAATATTTGGTCCTAAGGTGCTGTCCGATTTATGATGCCTGTATTGCCAGAAATTTTCTGATCTCATCAGCCTCGCAGTGGAAAATTGTGGTTGAGCGCAATGTCTGCAACTCCATTGTCAATGTTCTGCCTAAACGACAAACAGACCAAGAGCCTATTGAGCCAAAACTGATGAATTCGCGTGAGAGGGTCTTTACACCACGCGCCGAGACGAGACTTGATGTGCTCGATTAGGATCATGCCGACCTCACATGCCGATTGGGGCTAGCGCCGAGTTCGCCTCGTTTTGATGTCCTGTTGTTGCCTGCCGACGTACTCCCCGCATCTGTCGTACCGAGGCGCGCGGCGTGTTCTACACATTGGGCAAAGTCCAACAGCTTGCGAAGTGTTCCAGGGATCTTGACGAGGTCACGGTGGCGAGCCTTGCTATGCCCGGACTTGTTATTGATCAATTGAAACGCGCGTTCGACTTTGAAACCGATGGGGGCGTTGACCAGCACAGATTGTCTTGGATTTGCGGTTCGCGCGCTTGTGTGCTGCATCTTGCGCTTGCCGTACTGTTTGACTGCATGCCCGTTGACTTCGATGCCCTACTGGTCATCGCGCTAGCTCATTCCCTGCTGGTTCACGTCGGCCACTAAATCTGTAGGTCTCCACGCACAAACACATGCGCTTGTGTCACGTCCTTGAAGTTGGCCGCTTTACTCACAGCCGAGCATGAGCCCCAAGCCCGGGTCTCCCCTTGTGCGCCTGCTATTTCTGAGATCCCAGTGGCTGCCCTATTGGTCAGGTACTTCGTTGGGGACTCGTCGGATTCAATTGCTTAGATTGCTTCTTCGTCACATCTCACCCGGGGTGCCAGAGTTGTGCAATTCCCCCTTGGTGACAAGCCTGACCGGGGTCATTGAGCGCATGCGGTCCTCTATGTATGACTAGCCGTTTGCTGACCTCTTCAGCTCATCTCCTCGTTATATGGCGGCAGAGATCTTTAGTTGCCAGGAAAGCAGAGTAAGAACCAAGAAGTTGTATGCCCGGCTCGTAGGCTTACGTGGCCTATGCTCACAGTGCTGGTATTTTATACAGTGAAAATTCCGAAGATGACGCTAAGTTGAGCTTTGGCGACCATTGAGTCTCTTTGAAAGGAGTCGCAATGACCACAACAACTTCCGGCATCTGCCGGTTAAACGAGCTAAAGGCTCTCACCGGCTTAGGCCGTTCCACGATCTATGCCAAGGGAAACCCCCGCAGTCGTCAGTATGACGAGAAGTTCCCGCGGAGAGTGCGCTTGGGGACCGCCAATAGCCGATCTGTTGGCTGGCCTCGGGCAGAGGTTCTCGCGTGGCTTGATCTGACGGCTACAACGCGACGTGTGGTGTGACTATGCACAAACCGCAAACCCCTAACGCGCTAGTTACTAGACGCTACATCACGACCGCCGACAATCAGGTCTTTGAACCTGGGCCGTATCCCGTTGAGCAATTTCCAGATCTCTTACGTGAAGTCTTAATTGAAATTTCCCAACGGCGGGGCTTGAAGCCCCAGCTTATCGGAGGAGCACTCCTTGCTGCTTGCGCCGCTGCGCATCAACCTGCCATCAAGGTGCAAGGGTCCAATGCCCAAACTGTCGGATTGAACTTGAGTGTCCTGACAATCGGGATTCGCGGAGCGGGTAAGACGACCGTCGATGATTTGCTTTTTTTTTCCTGAGAGAGTATCAGAGTGAGCAAGATAAAATTCATGAAAAGGCGTTGAAGACGCACGAAATTAAAATTCGAATTCATAAAATAAAGGTTCGCTTAATCGATAAATTCATTAATCAATGCGTCAATCAAGGTAAGGACTATGATGATTATGAAAGAGATCAGGAGGAACTCCAGGAAAAAGAGCCGCGACTGCCAAAGGAGGAAAATGTATTAATTCAGGATGCAACTCTTGCTGGAATTCTTGAGGTTTTGAACAAAGGAATTCCTGTAACTACCATCAGTATTGCGGAGGCAGAGAGATTTTTTTCTGGTAAATCCAAAGGAGACTTGGCGACGCTCAATGATCTTCACGATCCTTCCTCACATATGTCTGTTCTTCGGAAGGGATGTAAAATGGTATTTGAGGAGCCTGTCGTAACTCAAAACTACTCGATCCAACATGATGCAGTAAAAAAGTACATTCAGCGGTCTCGTGAAATGGGCAATGTTGGGCGTGCCCTCATTTGTGAAATTTCCGAGATCCCTGAGACAGTTGCAGAATCCAATGCTCCCTTTAAGGCTCTGCCATTGCTTCAGGCCAAGCTAGCAGATTTTTTAAGTATTGGAATGAGGAGAAGGCATGATGATAATTTTAAATTTGATGTTATCATGACTTCTCCGAGCGCCGACATGATGTTTGTTGAGTATTTCGCAAAGCTGCGTGAGTCCATCAAACCGGGAGGGCGCTTTAGCGATGTTGATGATGCTGTCGCGAAGATGAGAGCTAATGCCCTAAAAATCGCAGGGATTTTTCATCTGATGGGGGGAAAAACTGGATTCATCGAAGGCGACACCATGAAAGCAGCGCTCCACGTTTGTACTTGGTATCTGCTCGAGTTCCAACGCCTCTTTGGCCGAATCGGTGAACTGAGCGACGAGCAAACCTACGCACGAGTGCTTGAGGAATGGCTATGGGCTCGCTTCAAAGTAAAAAGGGCCATGTTCAACGTCAGAGTGGGGGAGGTCAGGGACATGGGGCCTAATTGTTTCAGGCCACCGAAGCGAGAGAATTTGGACTTGGCGATCCGCGCGCTGGAAAAGAAAGGTGTTGTTGAGGTGCAGGATATTAGGGGGGAAATGCAATTGAAAATTAATCGCGAGTATTTTCTGACAAATCCAGCCCCTGGCAATGTGCTGAATCTGATGAAGGATTTTGCTTACTTGGACAGTCCGAACGGACGGTATGGCCTTGGATCCAGAAGTTACCAGCCGCCGACGATTGGGAGGGGCTGATATGTGGGTAGGGGCAACTGTAGATGGTTGCCTCCTTCCCTCGGTGCTCTTCAGCCTAGGATTGAGTTGCAATGGACCGCAGTTGTTGCTGGCGATGCCGACGATGACACTCCCAAAGCCGCCTTGTCAGGCGGCTTTGTCATTGTGGGGCGCTCATCTTTTCTATCGCTCTAAGTATGGAGGCAATGTTGCGTCCGATGGCTCACCAAGCGTCCTTGCGAAGCTAGTTGATGCTGCGCCCGCCGAGGTGTTGATAGCAACGCACGAGTGTCCCGCGTGCACGACCCGGTCCAGATTCAATAGCAGCCAACAGGGTGCGATCAGATAAAGGGAAAGGGTCTCAGGCCACTGATAGGTTAGGCTGAGATGGAACTGGCTGAAAACACAGTGTTTCTGTATACTGGATAAACAATCAGTATTTCATCCAGCCTTATCCGGAGCATGCCATGACCGTCCAGCAAAAGTACCGCCAGTACAGTACGCCTCCTCGCGTGTCTTCGCCCACATGGCTGCGAAAGGTCTGGGGCTGGCTGTGAGCATTGGCCATACGGTGTGGCAGATGCATCGGGCCGACATCCACGTGAACTCGTGGATGGGTCCGCGACAGTGTTCAGTCTGTGCGGGATCCGCATCGACTTGGCCAGGACTGACTCATGTAAGGTGAGGTTCCATGGCCACTGGTAGGCCGGGGGGCTGACTCCAGCGTTCCGATATTGGTCGGCGATTTGCGTCCTAGCTCCGTCCAGGCCGGGTTCCCATCGCCCGCAGAAGACAATATGGTTCAGCGTGTGGATCTGATGGCCGAACTGATTAAACATCCACAAGCCAGCTTCCTGCTGCGCATCCGTGGGGAGTCCATGCGTGATGTCGGCATCTTTGACGGGGACGTGGTGTTGGTAGATCGCGCCATCACCCCCCCGCTCTGGTCATGTGGTCGTCGCTGTTGTCGAAAACGAATTCGTCTGCAAAACCTTGCAGATAAGGGCAGGGCGCATCAAACTCAAAGCCGCCAACCCCACGTACCCCGACCTCGTTCCCAAAGAAAGCCAGACTGTTCAGGTGTGGGGCGTCGTGGTAGCCGCCATCAAACAGTTCAAGGCCTGACCAACGTGTACGCCCTGATCGATGGCAATAATTTCTACGTGTCCTGCGAACGCGTATTCAGACCGGACCTTAACGACCGTCCCGTCGTGGTGCTGTCCAACAATGACGGCTGCGCCATCGCCCGCAGCAACGAAGCCAAAGCGCTGGGTATCAAGATGGGGGCCCCCTGGTTCCAGATCAAACATCTGGAAGAAGAAGCTGGTCTGGTAGCCCCGTCAGCCAACTTCTCTCTCTACGGAGATATGAGCGACCGCATGATGAGTCTCGTGGCGGGATTAGGCCACCAGCAGGAGGTCTATTCCATCGACGAGAGCTTTATCGATCTCGCAGGCATTCGGGGAGACATGATCCGAAGAAGCCGACTCATCAGGCAGAGGCTATTGCAATGGACCGGCATCCCCACCTGCATCGGTATCGGCCCCACAAAAACCCTGGCCAAACTGGCCAACCACATCGCCAAAACTGCCGAACGCAAACCCGGTGTCTATCCCGAGCGCTTTCCAGGTCATGGTCCAGACGGCTCCATCGCCCAGATTTGCCACCTGGGGATACTCAGTGACGACGACAAACGAACCTTGTTCGAACGCACCGCTGTGACTGAAGTCTGAGGGGGTGAGGCCACAAATCGGCAGACAGTTGAAAGACATCGACATCGCCACCGTTCAAGATCTGGTGCAACTCGACCCAGTGGTGGTTGCCAGACGTTGGTCAGTAGTTCTGGAACGCACCGTGCGAGAGCTGCAAGGCATACTCTGCATAGACTTGGAAAACGCCCCCTTGCCTATACAGCAGATCGCCTGCACCCGCAGCTTCGGTCACCCTGTGACTGAACAGGCAGAACTGGCGCAGGCGATTACAGAGTTCGCGTCGCGTGCTGCTGAAAAGCTCCGGCGCCAAAAGCAGCAGGCCAGCCAGATTCTCACCTTCGTGAGAACCAGCCCGTTCAGGCGTCAGGACGATCAGTACTCCCGTTCCATAGTGTTGCCACTGGTGCGTCCCACGTAGGACACCGGTGTGCTGGTCAACGCCGCATTGGAAACCCTCAAGGCCATCTACCGCCCAGGCTTCAACTACGCAAAAGCCGGAGTATTCCTGTTGGACCTCATGCCGGAAGGATTTGTGCAGGGTGAATTGGCCTGGGGTGAGCCTTCATCCGCAACGGGCCGAGTCACCAAAGACCGCAGTCGGGTGATGAGTGCTATCGACAACCTGAACACCCGCTATGGCCGAGGAACTGTCAAACTGGCAAGTGGTGGTATCGAACATGGCCGCTTGCTCCAACTAGGCGCCGTACAACCCAGCTGGAAGATGAAGCAGGAGAGGCGCACGCCGCGCTACACCACCCACTGGCAGGAGTTGGCTGTCGTTACAGGCTGACTGACCTGCTTCGGTCCGGACGAATCAATTCCGCCAGAAGGCAGGACCGCGGGTAGTCCTTCATGCGGAACTACCCTCAGGTGCATCCAGTAGGCGGAACAATGTTTCCAGCGCTTGCCGCTTCTCTTCCATATAGTCATGCCCGTCATAGTGACGGTTCTGTACCCCGCTGATACCGTGCGACTGCAAGCGGCCACGATCATCTGAGCTGATACGAGCGCGGGCAAGAATGGTCTCCACACCCGAACGAATACGCTTTGCTTGGAAGTCGGCCAGCGTGGTGGCATCGACTGCCCACGCGCTCAGTGTGGTCGCGGCAAGGTGAGTAACGCCTTTGTCGGTGCTCAAGGCATAGGTGCCTTGTGGCTCGCACTCCTGCAGCGCAGCCGCGGCTTGAGGGATCAGCGGCACCGTATGTGGGCGGGGAGGCTTGCCAGGTCTACCCTTGCCATCGAAGAGCATGATGCTTTCAGCCGTTACGTTTTCCGTACGCAGTTTCACCAGTTGCGCGATGCGTTGCCCACCAGTTAAAAGATGTAGCCTCAGGACCGCACCCTGAAATCCTGGCAGGAGCTTGATGGCTTGCCAGTAGGAACGAAGCTCCTCAGTTGTCAGGGGGCGCTTGTCAGCCTTGTTGGCGCTTTCGTCGGGTTCTGTGTCTGCCGCAGGGTTGTGGGTGACGTTGTAGCTTTTGAACTTCACCGGAATGCTGGGTTTGGAGCGTGCAGCCTTCGCTGTCTGGTATGCAGCCCTGATATAGCTGCGCAGCTTATTACTGGTGCGAGCTTTTCCCTGCTCAATTACCCGGCGCATCATGTCTGCTATCTGTTCTACAGTCACTTCATTGGCAGGCAGGGCAGCGATCTTGGGCCATGCCTCCAGCACATGCAGCTTGAAGATGCTTCGGGCGTCACTGTGCGAATCGCGTTCCAGGGCTTTCAGGTGGTCGCAGTAGTCGGTGAGCAACGCCTCCAATGTGAACTTTGCCGCTTCCAGCTTTGCTGCTTTGGCCTTGTCCTTCGCCTCCTGTGCGGCTGCCTTCACGCCAGCAAATCCGCCGTTGGCCATGTTGGCATGATGCTGCTCTGCTAGAGACTCTGCGGCACGCATTGCCGCCAAGACAGAAAACCCCTTGCCTGTCGGCTTCAAGCTTTTGGGCGGCGCACTCGGGTCGTATATCCCGATCACTTCGCGAGCGGTCTTGCCGTTGATCGTGACGCGCCAGTAGAAGGTGACGGCACCAGATGCTAGTTTTCGTACCTCCAACGATCCTGACGGGATCACTTTGCCCATTTTCAGGAACTGCCCTGGCGACAGTTCGTTGATACTTTGTCCGCTGGTTTTCGTAGCCATGATCTAAGTCCGTTTGCCACCCTGGTGACAGTCTGGTGACAGTCTGGTGACAGTTTGAGCGTGAATGGTATCACCCACTAACGGACTGATTTGGACAATAAATCTATTAAAAACAAAGGTTTATGGTGCTGGTGACAGTCCAGCAATGTCCATTGTTGTCTAGCTTTTAGGGACTTTTAATCCGTTGGTCACAAGTTCGAATCTTGTACGTCCTACCACCCGATTCAAAATGCGCTCGTGAGTGCGTTTGCTGCCAAAAGCCTCCCTCGGGAGGCTTTTGTTTTTGGCGGTGAGGTCGGAGCCAGTCCTGGGCCGTCATGTCTCGTGACTGGCGTGCTTGGCCAAGGCCCAGCGGATATCAGTGGGTGGGGGCGTTCGTCTCAGCCGGTGGTGCGAAAAGGTCCCAGCTGGCCATGAACAAGGCCGCTATCACGGGCCCGATCACAAACCCAGTCAGGCCGAACAAGGCCATGCCGCCCAGGGTGGAGATCAGTACGATGTAGTCGGGCATCTTGGTGTCCTTGCCCACCAGGATGGGGCGCAAGATGTTGTCGACGAGCCCGATCACGAAGACGCCAAACGCCGTCAACACCACTCCCTGCCACACGGCGCCGGTTGCCAGAAAGTAGATGGCCACCGGCACCCAGATCAGCCCGGCACCCACGGCCGGCAGCAGCGACAGGAAGGCCATGAGGACTCCCCACAGCACCGGCCCCTGGATGCCCAAGACCCAGAAAATCATGCCGCCCAGTGCGCCCTGAGAGGCGGCCACTACGATGTTGCCTTTGACCGTGGCCCGGATCACGGTGGTGAACTTGGTGACCAGTTGGCGCTTATGGGTCTCTTCCAGAGGGGTAGCCTGACCGATGCGCACCGCCAGACTAGCGCCGTCGCGCAGCAGGAAGAACAGCAGATACAGCATGATGCCGAAACTGACGATGAACTCCAGCGTGTTTTGCCCGATGCTGAGCGCCTGGGTCGCCACAAATTGACTGGCCTGCACGGCAAAGGATGAAAGTTTTTGTTGCAGCTCTACCGCGCTAGTGAGCTGCAGGCGGTCGAGCAGACCGGCGGCCCAGGCTGGCAACGCCGCTATGACTTGTTGCAGGTAAAGCCCAAAATTGATCTGTCCGGAGCGCACCCGTTCATAGATTGCTGTGGCCTCCTGAATCAACGATACCGTGATGGCGGCCATGGGCAAGATCACCACCACCAAGCACAATCCGAGTGTGCACAACGCAGCCAGCGTGGGCCGTTTGGGCATTTTTTTTAGCAGTTTGCGGTGCAGGGGGGCAAAAAGAATCGCAAGGATGACGCCCCAGAAAACGGCGCCGTGGAACTGCCACAGGATGGCACCGAATGCGACGGTGACAAGGGCTAGCAGCAGCAAAAAGGCTTTGTTCTGAAGGTGGTGGTGCGGCATGTAATGAGCGTTGCAACGGGATACCCAGAATGTACGCGAGGCGCTGATCAGCGCTGCCTTTTTGCGCTGCGCGGCAATGGCCTGTATCCACGCTTTTGGGGGTGGACTTCCGTTCGGTGGCACAATACCGGCCGTACCAAGGCCCTTCCCCAGCCACAGTCGCATCCGCCAACCGGTTCAGCCGTGTCGCGGAAGGTTTCTCAACCAGCTAATGCTTTCCCAAGGAAAGCGGAGGTCAGCGGAATATGAGCGATACGACATCCGTCTATCAAGCCTACCAAGGCAATACTTACCTCTTCGGCGGCAATGCGCCCTATGTCGAAGAGATGTACGAAAACTACCTGGCTAATCCCGGTAGCGTCCCCGACACGTGGCGCGAGTACTTTGATGCGCTGCAGCACGTTCCCGCTGTGGATGGCAGCAACGCCAAAGACGTTCCGCACCTGCCCGTCATCAATGCCTTTGCCGAGCGCGCCAAGCAAGGCGGCACCAAGGTCGTGGTTGCCACCGGCGCTGATTCTGAACTGGGCCGCAAGCGCACCGCCGTTCAGCAGCTGATCGCCGCTTACCGCAACGTGGGCCAGCGTTGGGCCGATCTGGATCCCCTCAAGCGCACGGAGCGTCCCGCGATTCCTGAGCTGGAACCCTCGTTCTACGGCTTCAGCGACGCTGACCAGGAAACCGTGTTCAACACCAGCAACACGTTCTTCGGCAAGGAGTCGATGACGCTGCGTGAGCTGATCAATGCGCTGCGTGAAACGTACTGCGGCTCCATCGGCGCCGAATACATGTATGCCACCGACCAGAACCAGAAGCGCTGGTGGCAGGAAAAGCTGGAAAAGATCCGCAGCAAGCCCAGCTTTGGTGCCGACAAGAAAAAGCAAATCCTTGATCGCTTGACGGCTGCTGAAGGCCTCGAGCGCTTTTTGCACACCAAGTACGTGGGCCAGAAGCGCTTTTCTCTGGAAGGCGGCGAGAGCTTCATCGCTGCAATGGACGAGCTCATCCAGTCTGCTGGCGCGAAGGGCGTGCAGGAGATCGTGATCGGCATGGCCCACCGTGGCCGCTTGAACGTGCTCGTCAACTCGCTGGGCAAGATGCCCAAAGACCTGTTCGCAGAGTTCGATCACACCGCCCCCGAAGACCTGCCTGCAGGTGACGTGAAGTACCACCAGGGCTTCAGCTCGGACGTGACCACCCCTGGCGGCCCCGTTCACCTGTCGCTGGCGTTCAACCCTTCGCACCTGGAAATCGTCAA
Organism: Acidovorax sp. 107; assembly: GCF_003058055.1. Taxonomy (NCBI): domain Bacteria; kingdom Pseudomonadati; phylum Pseudomonadota; class Betaproteobacteria; order Burkholderiales; family Comamonadaceae; genus Acidovorax; species Acidovorax sp. 107. The sequence continues at coordinate 1,625,488 of NZ_QBTZ01000001.1, forward strand.
TCCTGTGGTCGAAGGCTCGGTGCGCGCGCGCATGGACCGTCGTGCTGACCCCCATGGCAAGCAGGTTCTGCCTGTGCTGGTGCACGGCGATGCCGCCTTTGCAGGCCAGGGTGTCAACCAGGAAACCCTGGCGCTGGCCCAGACCCGTGGCTACTACACGGGTGGCACGGTGCACATCATCATCAACAACCAGATCGGGTTCACGACGTCTGACCCGCGCGACACCCGCTCCACGCTGTACTGCACCGACATCGTGAAGATGATCGAGTCGCCTGTGCTGCACGTGAACGGTGATGATCCAGAGGCTGTGGTGCTGGCCACCCAGCTGGCTCTTGAATTCCGCATGGAGTTCAAGAAGGACGTGGTGGTGGACATCATCTGCTTCCGCAAACTGGGCCACAACGAGCAGGACACCCCGGCGCTGACCCAGCCGCTGATGTACAAGAAGATTGGTGCGCACCCTGGTACGCGCAAGCTGTATGCCGACAAACTGGCCACGCAGGGCTTGGGCGAATCGCTGGGCGATGACATGGTGAAGGCCTACCGCGCAGCCATGGACGCGGGCAAGCACACGGTTGACCCGGTGCTGACCAACTTCAAGAGCAAGTACGCGGTGGATTGGAGCCCGTTCCTGGGCAAGAAGTGGACGGACGCTGGCGACACGGCCATTCCCCTGGCTGAGTGGAAGCGCCTGGCTGAGAAGATCACGACCATCCCGGAAAGCGTCACACCTCACCAACTGGTCAAGAAGGTGTACGACGACCGTGCGGCCATGGGCCGTGGCGACATCCCGGTGGACTGGGGCATGGGCGAGCACATGGCTTTTGCCTCGCTGGTGGCCAGCGGCTATCCCGTGCGCCTGTCTGGCGAAGACTGTGGCCGCGGCACGTTCACGCACCGTCATTCGGTGATTCATGATCAAAAGCGGGAAAAGTGGGACATCGGCACCTACACGCCCCTGCAGAACGTGGCTGAGAACCAGGCTCCGTTTGTTGTCATCGACTCCATCCTGTCGGAGGAAGCGGTGCTGGGCTTTGAGTATGGCTATGCATCGAACGACCCCAACACCCTGGTGATCTGGGAAGCGCAGTTCGGCGACTTCGCAAACGGTGCACAGGTCGTTATCGACCAGTTCATTGCCTCCGGCGAAGTGAAGTGGGGTCGCGTCAACGGCATCACCCTGATGCTGCCCCACGGCTACGAAGGCCAGGGCCCAGAGCACAGCTCGGCCCGTCTGGAGCGTTTCATGCAGCTGGCAGCTGACGCCAACATGCAGATCGTGCAGCCCACCACGGCCAGCCAGATCTTCCATGTGCTGCGCCGCCAGATGGTGCGTGATCTGCGCAAGCCGCTGATCATCATGACGCCCAAGTCGCTGCTGCGTAACAAGGATGCCACCTCGCCGCTGTCCGAATTCACCAAGGGCAGCTTCCAGACGGTGATTCCCGAGCAGGACGAGGCCATCGTGAAGAAGGCCGCCAAGGTCAAGCGCGTGATCGCCTGCTCTGGCAAGGTGTATTACGACTTGGTCAAAAAGCGTGCCGAGAAGGAAGTCGATGATGTGGTGATCCTGCGCGTTGAGCAGCTCTACCCCTTCCCGCACAAGGCGTTTGCGGCCGAACTGAAGAAGTACCCCAATGCCACCGATGTGGTGTGGTGCCAGGACGAGCCACAGAACCAGGGCGCCTGGTTCTTCGTGCAGCACTACATCCACGAGAACATGCTCGACGGCCAGAAGCTGGGCTACTCCGGCCGCGCTGCTTCGGCATCGCCAGCCGTGGGTTACTCGCACCTGCACCAGGAACAACAAAAGGCGCTGGTGGACGGCGCGTTTGCCAAGCTCAAGGGTTTTGTCCTGACCAAGTAAGGCCAGCTGCGACCCGACAACAGAACAAAACCCCATTCCGAAAGAATTGATATGGCTATCGTAGAAGTCAAAGTCCCCCAGCTGTCCGAATCCGTGGCCGAAGCCACCATGCTGACCTGGAAGAAAAAGGCCGGTGAGGCCGTCGCCGTCGACGAAATCCTCATCGAGATTGAAACCGACAAGGTTGTGCTCGAAGTGCCCGCTCCGTCGGCGGGCGTGCTGGCCGAAATCATCCAGGGCGATGGCGCCACGGTGGTGGCCGAGCAGCTGATCGCCAAGATCGACACCGAAGGCAAGGCGGGTGCGGCTGCTCCTGCTGCCGCCCCCGCGGCCGCAGCGCCCGCTGCCGCAGCGGCGCCTGCTGCTGCAGCCCAACCTGCCGCTGGCGGTTCGAAGGGTGATGTGGCCATGCCTGCGGCCGCCAAGCTGCTGGCCGACAACAACCTGTCTGTCTCGGCCGTGGCCGGTTCGGGCAAGGATGGTCGTGTGACCAAGGGCGACGTGCTGGCCGCTGTGGCCGGTGGCGCCAAGGCCGCCGTGGCAGCGCCCAGCGTGATCCCCACCGGCGTGCCTACGAAGGCACTGCCCCAGGTGGCAGCGCCCGCTGGCAAGGAAGACCTGAGCGGCCGCCCCGAACAGCGCGTTCCCATGAGCCGTTTGCGCGCCCGCGTGGCCGAGCGCCTGCTCCAGTCGCAATCGACCAACGCCATCCTGACCACGTTCAACGAAGTGAACATGGCCCCGGTGATGGACCTGCGCAAGAAGTTCCAGGACAGCTTCACCAAGGAACACGGCACCAAGCTGGGCTTCATGTCCTTCTTCGTGAAGGCTGCCGTGCATGCCCTCAAGAAGTACCCTGTGTTGAACGCGTCGGTGGACGGCAACGACATCGTCTACCACGGCTATTTCGACATCGGTATCGCCGTGGGCTCGCCCCGTGGCCTGGTGGTGCCCATCTTGCGCAATGCCGACCAGATGAGCTTCGCCGACATCGAAAAGAAGATCGCCGAGTTCGGCAAGAAGGCGGCAGAAGGCAAGCTGGGCATTGAAGAAATGACCGGCGGCACGTTCTCGATCTCCAATGGCGGCACCTTTGGTTCGATGATGTCCACCCCGATCATCAACCCTCCACAGTCGGCCATTCTGGGCGTGCACGCCACCAAGGACCGCGCCATGGTCGAGAACGGGCAGGTCGTGGTGCGCCCGATGAACTACCTGGCCATGTCCTATGACCACCGCATCATCGACGGCCGCGAAGCCGTGCTGGGCCTGGTGGCGATGAAGGACGCGCTGGAAGACCCATCGCGTCTGCTGTTCGACATCTGATCCCCTGACTGCATCGACCCACCCGCGTGGCCCGACCTCTGGTCCTGCCCGCCGGTGGGTCTTTCTCCAACTGACTGAACGAGATTTCCCATGAGCAAACAATTTGATGTGATCGTCATCGGCGGCGGCCCTGGTGGCTACATTGCCGCCATTCGCGCGGCCCAGCTGGGCTTCAACGTGGCCTGTATTGATGAGTGGAAGAACGACAAGGGCGGCCCTGCACCCGGCGGCACCTGCACCAACGTGGGCTGCATCCCCTCCAAGGCGCTGCTGCAGTCGTCCGAGCATTTCGAGCATGCCAACAAGCACTTTGCGGAGCACGGCATCACCGCCACCGGCGTCAAGATGGACGTGGCCAAGATGATCGCCCGCAAGGACACCGTCGTGAAGCAGAACAACGACGGCATCCTGTACCTGTTCAAGAAGAACAAGGTCAGCTTTTTCCACGGTCGTGGGTCGTTCGTCAAAGCGGCTGAAGGCGGCTACGAAATCAAGGTGGCTGGCGCCGCCGACGAAACGCTGACCGGCAAGCAGATCATTATCGCCACGGGCTCCAACGCCCGTGCGCTGCCTGGCACGCCGTTCGACGAAGAACTGGTGCTGTCCAACGACGGCGCGCTGCGCGTGGGTGCGGTGCCCAAGAAGCTCGGCCTGATCGGCTCGGGTGTGATCGGCCTGGAAATGGGCTCCGTGTGGCGCCGCCTCGGCGCTGAAGTCACCATTCTCGAAGGCCTGCCCACGTTCCTGGGTGCCGTGGACGAACAGATTGCCAAGGAAGCCAAGAAGGCGTTCGACAAGCAGGGGCTGAAGATCGAACTGGGTGTGAAGGTCGGCGAGATCAAGACTGGCAAGAAGGGCGTTTCCATCGCTTACACCAACGCCAAGGGCGAAGCCCAGTCGCTGGATGTGGACAAGCTCATCGTCTCCATCGGCCGCGTGCCCAACACCATCGGCCTGAACACCGAAGCCGTGGGCCTGGCCCTGGACGAGCGCGGCGCCATCGTGGTGGATGCCGACTGCAAGACCAACCTGCCCGGCGTCTGGGCGGTGGGCGACGTGGTGCGCGGCCCCATGCTGGCGCACAAGGCTGAGGAAGAGGGCGTTGCCGTGGCCGAGCGCATTGCCGGCCAGCATGGCCATGTCAACTTCAACACCATCCCCTGGGTCATCTACACCAGCCCCGAGATCGCATGGGTGGGCCGCACCGAGCAGCAGCTCAAGGCCGACGGCGTCAAGTACAAGGCCGGTAGCTTCCCGTTCCTGGCCAATGGCCGCGCACGGGCGCTGGGTGACACCACCGGCATGGTCAAGATGCTGGCCGATGCCGAAACGGATGAAATCCTGGGCGTGCACATCGTGGGCCCACAGGCCAGCGAGTTGATCTCCGAAGCCGTGGTGGCCATGGAGTTCAAGGCGAGCAGCGAAGACATCGCGCGCATCTGCCATGCGCACCCCAGCTTGAGCGAAGCCACCAAGGAAGCGGCGCTGGCTGTGGACAAGCGCACGCTCAATTTCTGATATTTGGATATCAATCGGCTGCAAGTGCATGATTTTCATGTGCTTGCAGCTATCAATTTTGTAGTATCAGAGCATCCGTAACGTGACCGTCAAACAGGCTTACCTGGCCGAGCTGGCCGCCAAAGGCTACCAAAGCGACCCCGCCCAGCTGCGTGCAGTGGATGCCCTGCAGCGCTGTGCTGACGAGTGGGCCCAGTACAAGGCACGACGCTCCAACGCGATCAAGAAGCTGATCAACCGCCCGGAGATTCCGCGGGGCGTCTACATGTACGGCGGCGTGGGGCGGGGCAAGAGCTTTTTGATGGAGTGCTTTTTTGATGCTGTGCCCCTGAAGCGCAAGGTGCGCCTGCACTTTCACGAATTCATGCGTGAAGTACATCGCGAACTTGCAGCCCTTCAGGGCACGGTCAATCCGCTGGACGTTTTGGGCGAGCGCATCGCCAAACGCTACAAGCTCATTTGTTTTGATGAGTTCCATGTGGCGGACATCACGGACGCGATGATCCTGCATCGGTTGCTGGTGGCGTTGTTCGACAACGGCGTCGGCTTTGTGACCACTTCCAATTTCAAGCCTGACGACCTTTACCCCGGTGGCTTGCATCGCGACCGCATTCTGCCTGCGATTGACCTGCTCAACCAGCGGCTCGAAGTGGTCAACGTGGACAACGGCACAGACTACCGCCGACGGACGCTGGAACATGTGAAGCTGTATCACACGCCGCTGGGCTCGGAAGCGGACGCCGAGATGAACCAGGCGTTCGATCAACTGGCCGAAGTGCATGACGAAGACCCGGTACTGCATATCGAGGCGCGCGAGATCCGGGCCCGTCGCAAGGCCGGGGGCGTGGTGTGGTTCGACTTCAAGACCCTGTGTGGTGGCCCTCGGTCGCAAAACGACTACCTGGAAATTGCGACGCAGTTCCACACGGTGTTGCTGTCCGATGTCCCCTATATGCCAGTGAGCATGGCATCGCCTGCGCGGCGGTTTACCTGGCTGGTGGATGTGTTGTACGACCGCCGAGTCAAGCTCATTCTGTCGGCAGCGGTGCCGCCTGAGCAGCTGTACACCGAAGGGCCTCTGGCTCACGAGTTTCCTCGCACCGTGTCCCGTCTCAACGAGATGCAGTCCAAGGAGTTTCTGGCGCTGGAGCGTCGCACTGTGGATACGGGGCTGACATGAGCAGATCCGATGGGCGGTGGGTTGCGCTTGCGTGGGTGCTGGCCGCCGTCATGGCGCCTGTGGTGGTGGCTCCTGCAAGGGCTGCAACCGCACCAGGAGAAGAGTCTGTATCCGCGCCTTCGGCCGCCGCCGCGCACCGCAAGGCAGAGCATGGCCGCATAGCGCACGAACGCGAGGTACTGACAGCTCGGCGCCAGCAAGAAGAGGCCGTGTGCTACCAGCGCTTTGCGGTGGAAGATTGCTTGCGCGGCGTGCGTGCGAAGGTGCGAGAGGCGCAAGACCGATTGCGCGCGCAGGAAATTGAGCTCAATGATGCAGAGCGCCGTGAGAAGGCGGCGCTGCGTCTGCGGGCCATCGAAGAAAAGCAGGCGACCGTGCCGCCAGCAGGCAAACGCGCCGATGCGCAGGTCCGCAAACCAGCCGCCGACCCGGATGCTGCCAAGGTGCAGCGGGATCAGGACGCACACCAGCGCGCGAAGCAACAAAACAGCCGTGCACAGACCCAGGCCAATGAACAGGCCGCCCGCGCCACCGCGATGGCCGACCGCGCTGCCCAGTCGCGCGCCAAACATGCCCAGGCGCTGCAAGCTGCCGAGGAACGCCGTGCACGGGTCGAAAAATCTCAAGCCGATGCGATGGCCCAAGGCCGCAAACCTTCGGCGCCCTTGCCAGTACCTGCGGCCTCTGCGCCGCTGCACTGAGCCATTGAGAACCGCTGGGCCGGGCGATGAAAGGCCCACTGGCTGTCTGTAGGGTGGGTCTATCTACTGGCTGCCTGATGGACCCCCGCACACCCATCGACGCTCCCGATGGGGGAGGGTTGCCTAACCCTCAGGGTCGGCCCATATCCAGCGGTGTCAGGCGTGCAATCTTCTTCTCTTCGGCCAGCGCCTCGATTTTGACGACGACGAGGGACAGGTTGTCGCCGCCTCCGCGCGCCCGAGAGCGGGCCTTTTCAATCAAAAATTCCGTGGCTTCGCGGGGCGATAGCGAATCGACTACCGACGCCAGTTCGGTGGGAGAAAAGTAGTGCCACACCCCGTCGCTGCAGGCCAGCAAGACATCGCCCGGTTGCAGCTGCGGAATGATGTGGGTGGTAATGGGCGGGTCGCTCTCGGTGCCAAGGCAGCCGACCAGAATGTTGGAGTGAGGATGGTTGTTGGCCTCAGCCTCTGTCAGCTCACCCCGGTCCACCAGCGCTTGCACGTAGGAGTGGTCGCTGGTGCGAAACGCGAGTCGGGGACCTTGAAAGTGGTAGATGCGCGAGTCGCCTGCATGGACCCAATGGCAGTCGCCTCGGGGGTTGATGAGAAATGCGGCGATGGTGCTGTGCGGTTCCTGCTCTGCCGAAATCGCCGTCAGTCGAATGACGATGTGGGCCTCTTCCACCATGTTCTTGAGCATTGCCACCGGGTCATCGGTGTCGGGGGAATAGCGTTCGAACAATTGCCGTGCCGTCATCATGACCTGGTCCGAGGCCTTGCGCCCCCCGCTGCGGCCACCCATTCCGTCGGCGACCACTCCCAGAACACAGCCGTTGTGCCGTTCGTGAGAGATCAGTGCCACCTGGTCTTGCTGGTATTCGCGGTCACCCTTGTGGATGCCGGTGGAGGCGATGAGGCGAAACGCTTTGGTCATGCTGCAGATTGTGGGGGCGCCTACGCGAACGCCTGTCGTGGAAAGCGGGCCAAGCGCGTATTATCCGCCCGCCTGTGGCATTTTTGCCATGTCTGCGGCCTCCTGCCTTGAAACCCAGCCTGCACTCCCCCCACCGTCAGTTGATCGAGCTACGCATGGAGCATGCCGATCTTGACGCGTTGATCGACCGGTGTACGCCCGACGTGGCGCCTGACGAACTCACCCTGCGTCGACTCAAAAAGCGACGTCTCGTGCTGCGCGACGCGCTTGAGCGGCTTGAGCAGCAGCTGCAACCCCAAGAGCCTGCCTGATGTCGTTGGTGGCCATGGTGCCGGAGGTCTTTGCCCCCGATGGCGTACTGGCTCGGGCAGATGGGCATTTTCAACCGCGTGATGGCCAGACCCAGATGGCCGTTGCAGTGGCGCACACCATTGCCGAGGGTGGGGCACTGGTGGTGGAAGCGGGCACGGGAGTGGGCAAGACCTATGCGTATCTGGTTCCGGCCTTGCTGAGTGGCGAGCGGGTGCTTTTGTCCACGGCGACCAAGGCCTTGCAAGACCAGCTGTTTGCGCGAGATCTGCCTCGCTTGGCGCAGATCCTGGGGCTGCCCGTTCGGATGGCCCTGCTCAAGGGGCGCGCCAGTTACTTGTGCCTGCATCGCATGGAGCAGGCGCGGCTGGATGTCCAGGCCCAGGACCGTGGAGTGGTGCGTGTGCTGGCCAAGGTGGAAGGCTGGTCGCGCCATACCGTGTCCGGCGATCTGGCGGAGCTGACAGGACTGGATGAACGCTCCCCCGTGATTCCGCTGGTCACTTCGACGCGTGAGAATTGCCTGGGCTCACCGTGCCCCCGGTTTCGCGAATGTCACGTCCATCGTGCGCGGCGCGAGGCGTTGGCGGCCGACATCGTGGTCATCAATCACCATCTGTTCTTTGCTGATGTGGCGGTGCGCGAATCGGGCATGGCCGAGTTGCTGCCCACGGTGCGTGTGGTGGTCTTCGACGAGGCCCACCAGATCAATGAGACAGGCGTGCAGTTTTTAGGTGCGCAGATTTCCACGGGTCAATGGGCGGACTTTGCCCGTGACCTGCTGATGGCAGGGTTGCAACATGCGCGGGGCCTGGCTGACTGGGCAGGTCTTGCGCAGCGTGTGGAGTTGTCTGCGCGGGACCTGCGTCTGGCGGTGGGCGTGGCAGCGGTCAATGGCGGGGGCAGCGTTTCAGGGGCGAGCAGGCTGCGCTGGACAGACGAGATACCCGAGGGGGTATCAGGCTCTGCGTGGCAGGCCGCGCTGCGCGCTGTGGCATCTGCGTGTGCGCAGGCCCTGGAGGCACTGGACACCGTGAGCGAAATGGCACCTGATCTGGAGCGCCTGTACGAGCGCGGTAACGCACTGTTGGCCAGGATGGCGCGGTTTTCGGGCCCTTGCCAGGCCGATGGAGTTCGCTGGCTGGATGTGGGCAGCCAGTTGCGCTTGATCGAGTCCCCGCTGGACATTGCTGATGCCATGCGCACACGGATTCTGGCGTCGCCCGCAGAGGCCTCGCAGGGAGATGCCTGGCCCGAGGACACTTCCGCAGGCGTTGGTCGGGCGTGGATTTTTACCTCGGCCACCCTGGGTGACGATGAAGCTTTGACCTGGTTCACCGAACGTTCCGGGCTGCAGGATGTGCGCATCCTGCGCGTGACCAGCCCATTTGATTACGCTCGGCAGGCTGCACTCTATGTGCCGCGCGAGTTGCCGTCGCCTGCCGACCCGTCCCACAGCCGCAGCGTGGCTGATTGGGTTGCCTCTGCCGCCGAGCCATTGGCGGGGCGTACGCTGGTGCTCACGACCACATTGAAGGCCTTGCGCACCATCGGTGATGCGCTCAAAGCGCGGTGGCAAGGTTCGGGTGCACTGGAAGTGCTGGTGCAGGGCGACTGGCCCAAGCGGCGCCTGATGGAGCGTTTTCGCGAGGGGGCGTCGCACGGCCGCCCGGGCTGTGTGCTGGTGGCGTCGGCCTCGTTCTGGGAGGGTTTTGATGTGCCGGGCGATGCTCTGCAGCTGGTGGTGATCGACAAGCTGCCGTTTCCGCCGCCGGGAGATCCCCTGGTGGAGGCACGTACGCAGCGCATCGAAAAGGCGGGGGGCAAAGCGTTCAAGTCCTATGCACTGCCGGAGGCGGCGGTAGCGCTCAAGCAAGGTGCGGGCCGCTTGATCCGGCATGAAACGGACCGGGGCATTCTGGTGGTGGGCGACACGCGCCTTGTCACCATGGGTTATGGCAAGCGCTTGCTGGCCGCTTTGCCACCGATGCGGCGGCTGGAATCGCCTGAGGCGTTTGAGGCTGCGCTGCTGGCGCTCACCAGACCTTCCACCATGGATCCGACTTGCCCTTGACGCCGCCACTCAGATAGGCGCTTTGCGGGTAGGACTTGTCCATCACGCGGCGCGCATCGTCCCGCAGCTGGGTCATCCCCAAGGCGTCGTACGACTGGATCAAGATGTACAGCGCCTCTTCGAGCGCGGGAACACCTTGGTAGTCGGCCAATGCCACTTGCGCACGGCCAATGGCGGCCACGTAGGCGCCGCGCTCAAAGTAGTACCGTGCCACATGTACTTCGTATTGGGCCAGCGAATTGACGATGTAGGTCATGCGTTGGCGAGAGTCCTGCGCATAGCGGGATTCGGGAAAGCGTGTGACCAATTCACTGAACGCTTCAAACGAGTCCTTGGCGGCCTTCTGGTCGCGCTCGGACAGATCCTGGCGTGAGATGAACGAGAAAAGGCCCAGGTTATCGTTGAAGTTGACCAGGCCCTTCAGGTACAGCGCATAGTCCAGTGCAGGGCTGGCGGGGTGCAGCTTCATGAAGCGGTCCAGCGTCGCGACGGCCTGTGCCTTTTCGCCCGCCTTGTAGTGGGCATAGGCTTTGTCGATCTGGGCTTGCTGGGCCAGTGGGGTACCTGCTGCACGGCCCTCCAGCTTTTCCAGCAGCGGAACGGCCTTGTCATAGGCCCCGCTGTTCATTTCGTCCTGGGCTTCGGAGTGGATGCGATTGGGGCTCCAGCCCGCCGTTTTATCGACCGTGGTGCTGGAGCAGCCAGCCAGCAGACCGGCCAGCAGCAAGGCGGAAACAAGGGGCAGTGGGGCACGCAGCATCGCAAGCAGCTTTCAGCAAAGAAGGAAAAAGGTGCGCAAGAAGGGGCTCAGGGGCTCTGCAGCGGGGGTGTGCGCCTGACGCACTCGACACGGCAGCCCTCACTGTCATTCTGGGCACGAAAAAGCATTGTACTGGGGCGCCCGCGGTCTGACGGTACAGCGGCCCGGGCAGTCACAGGTGGGCCGCCGGGGTTTCTACAATGCCTGCATGTTTGTTCATTTGCGCCTGCACACCGAGTTCTCCGTCGTTGACGGTACCAATCGTATCGATGAGGTGGCCAAAGCCGCTGCCAAGGACGGCCAGCCTGCGCTGGCCATCACCGATCTCAACAATCTCTTTGGCGCGATCAAGTTTTACAAGGAGGCCCGAGGCAAGGGGGTCAAGCCCATCTTGGGCGCCGAGATCTTTGTTGAAGGCGAGGCGGGTGCTGCTCCCTCACGTCTGATTGTTCTGGTGCAAAACCGCCAAGGTTATTTGAACCTGTCGGAACTGCTGGCCCGGGCCTGGACCCGTAACGTCGCCAAAAACCTCGCGCTGAGCACCTGGACCTGGCTGGAGGAGCTGTCGGAGGGCTTGATCGCCCTGTCTGGCGCCCAGGCGGGCCCAGTGGGTCAGGCGCTGATGAAGGGGGACGAGTCGGGTGCGGCCGATATCGCGCTGCGTTTGGCGGGCATTTTTCCGCACCGGTTCTATGTTGAGCTGCAAAGGGCCGGCCGAGGCGACGACGAAGCCCATGTGGTGGCCGCAGCGCAGCTCGCAGCCCGGCTGAACCTGCCGGTGGTGGCAACCCACCCTGTGCAGTTTGCCGAGCCTGATGATTACGAGGCGCACGAGGCGCGCATCTGTATCGCCGAGGGGGAAATCCTGGCCAACCCGCGCCGGGTGCGCAAGTTCACTCGCGACCAGTATTTCAAGTCTTCCGCCGAGATGGAGGCCTTGTTTGCCGATCTGCCATCGGCCATCGCCAATACGGTCGAGATTGCGCAGCGCTGCAATCTGACCCTGGTGCTTGGCAAGCCGCAGTTGCCGGATTTTCCGACGCCCAACGGCATGCCCATTGACGAGTATTTCCGCTATGCCTCTTTCGAGGGGCTAGAGGATCGCCTGAAACACCTCTTTCCTCGCGAGGCCGAGCGCGAAAGCCAGCGTCCACGGTATGTGGAGCGTCTGGAGTTCGAGCTGGGCACCATTCTCAAGATGGGGTTTCCTGGCTACTTCCTGATCGTGGGTGACTTTATTCAGTGGGCCAAGCTGAACGGCTGCCCGGTGGGGCCGGGTCGTGGGTCGGGCGCCGGCTCGCTGGTTGCGTATGCGTTGAAGATCACCGATCTGGACCCGTTGCAATACAACCTGCTGTTCGAGCGCTTCCTGAACCCAGAACGGGTATCGATGCCCGACTTCGACATCGATTTCTGCCAGTCCAACCGCGACCGGGTGATTGACTACGTCAAGGAAAAGTACGGCAAGAATGCCGTGAGCCAGATCGCCACCTTCGGCACCATGGCCGCCAAGGCCGCGATCCGCGATGTCGGCCGGGTGATGGACATGAGCTACACCTTCTGTGATGGCATCTCCAAGCTCGTGCCTGGCAAGCCTGGCATGTCCTACACCCTGGCCTACCCACCCGAGGTGAAAAAGGAAGGCGACAAGAACAACTACGCGCTGGAACTGGAGCCCATGCTCTACGAGCGTGTGCGCAAGGAAGAAGACGTCAAGACCGTCATCGAGATGGCGCAGAAGCTTGAAGGCATGACACGCAACATCGGCATGCATGCCGGGGGTGTATTGATTGCGCCGGGCAAGCTCACCGATTTTTGTCCGCTCTACCAGCAGCCGGGCAGCGAGTCTGCCGTGAGCCAGTATGACAAGGACGACGTGGAAGCCATCGGCTTGGTGAAGTTCGACTTCTTGGGCTTGGCCACGCTCACCATCCTGGAGATTGCGCGCGAGTTCATCATCCAGCGCCACAAGGGGCAGGAGAACTTTGCGTTCGAGAACATACCGCTCGACGATGGGCCCACCTACCGGCTGTTCTCCGAGGGCAAGACGGAGGCCGTGTTCCAGTTTGAAAGCCGCGGCATGCAGGGCATGTTGAAAGAGGCGCGTCCAAGCCGGCTGGAGGACTTGATTGCCCTGAATGCGTTGTACCGGCCAGGGCCCATGGACCTGATCCCCAGCTTTGTGAATCGCAAGCATGGCAAGGAAGTGGTGGAGTACCCCCACCCGCTGGTCGAACCCGTGTTGGCTGAGACCTACGGGATCATGGTGTACCAGGAGCAGGTGATGCAGACCGCCCAGGTACTGGGCGGCTACAGCTTGGGTGGCGCAGACATGCTGCGGCGCGCCATGGGCAAGAAGAAGGCCGAGGAGATGGCCGAACACCGCGCCATCTTCCGCAAGGGGGCGGCAGAAAAGGGCATCAGCCAGGAAAAAGCCGACGAAGTGTTCGACTTGATGGAGAAGTTCGCGGGCTATGGCTTCAACAAGTCGCACGCTGCTGCTTACTCTTTGCTGGCTTACCACACTGGTTGGCTCAAGGTGCACTACACGGCCGAGTTCTTCTGCGCCAACATGACCGTGGAAATGGATGACACCGACAAGCTCAAGGTGTTGTTCGAAGACGCGCAAAAGATGGGTCTGTCGTTCGAGCCGCCGGATGTGAACCGGGGCTTCTATCGGTTCGAGCCGGTCACCGACAAGATCATCCGATATGGCCTAGGGGCTGTGAAGGGTACGGGTCAGCAGGCGATTGAAGCCATCGTCGCCGCCCGGGAAGGGCGTGGCGAAGGGCCGCAGGGATCCACCACGGGGCCTTTCAAGAGCCTGTTTGATTTTTGTGTGCGTGTGGACAAGGCCCGCATGAACAAGCGCACAGTGGAAGCGCTGATCAAAGCGGGCGCCTTTGATTCCATCCACCTCAACCGGGCGGCCCTGGTGGCCTCCATTGATCGGGCCTTCGACTTTGCCGCCGCCACGCTGGCCAATGTGAACCAGGGTGGTTTGTTCGACATGATGGGCGATGACGCCCATGGCTCGAGCACCCAGGAGCCGGATCTGGTGGACGCAACCCCTTGGGGCATCAAGGAGCGGCTCACGCTCGAAAAAACCGCCGTGGGGTTCTACCTGTCCGGTCACCTGTTCGACGAGGTGGCCACCGAGGTGCGCCGTTTTGTGCGCACGCAGATTGATGAACTGCTCGACAGCCGCGAGCCCCAGGTGCTGGCCGGCATCATCAGCGACTTTCGTGTCATCAACGGGCAGCGCGGCCGGTTGGGTCTGTTCAAGCTGGATGACAAGTCTGCCGTGATCGAGGCTTCTGCCGATGAGGCATTGCTGAACACCTACCGCAATCAGCTCAAGGAGGACGAGTTTGTGGTGATGATGGGGCGGCTGCAGCTGGACCACTTCAGCGGAGGCTTGCGTGTGAAGGTGCAGCAGGTGTGGGACCTGGCGGGAGCGCGTTGCCGGTTTGGCAAATACCTGCATGTAGCGGTGGCCGACAAGGCGCCAGACGTGCCGCGCCTGGTGCGCGAATTTCCGCCGTTGCGTGAAGAAATCGCCGAAGGAGAACTGGTGCACGGACTGCGCGTGCGCATGGGCGTGCGTTGCCTGTCAGATGACGCGGTCGCAGTGGCGGAGTTGCAACTGGGCGAGAACGCACGTTTTTACCCCAGCGATGCCGCTCTGGCCGCATGGACGGCGCAGGTAGGTGCAGGCGCTGCCACTGTGGTCTACGAGTGATGGATTGCCCGGCGCAAGTTTCTGTACGCCATGGGTTGAAAAATACCTGTTCAACAACCAGCTTCTCCAGCAGCAGCCTCCCGTGCGGGTCGCTAGAATGATTTTCATGGCAACAAAACCACCTTCACCCCCCACCGCGCCGCCGGCGACAAGGCCTGCGCGGGATGATGGCGGTTCGGTCGTGCTCGAGAGGCGCACCCAAAAGACCCAGCCGCCACAGATGTATCAGGTGGTTATGCTCAACGACGACTACACCCCCATGGAGTTTGTCATCGTGGTGCTGCAGGAATTCTTCAGCAAAGACCGCGAAACGGCCACCCAGATCATGTTGAAGATCCACCTTGACGGTAAAGGCGTTTGCGGCGTTTATTCGCGCGACGTTGCCGCCACCAAGGTAGAACAAGTGCTTGACGCCGCCCTCAAAGCGGGCCACCCACTGCAATGTGTCAGTGAGCCTGTTGAATAACAGGTTTTTGATCCCGATCTACAGTTATCCCTTCCACGCAAGCACAAAGGAGTTCACATGATTGCCCAGGAACTGGAAGTCAGCTTGCACATGGCCTTTGTTGAGGCCCGCCAGCAGCGCCACGAGTTCATCACCGTGGAGCATCTGTTGCTTGCATTGCTCGATAACCCCAGCGCAGCGGAGGTGCTGCGCGCATGTTCGGCCAACATTGATGATCTGCGTTCATCATTGGCCAACTTCATTAAAGACAATACCCCCCAGGTTGCAGGATCTGACGAGGTGGACACGCAACCCACACTGGGATTCCAGCGCGTGATCCAGCGCGCGATCATGCACGTGCAATCCACGGGCAACGGCAAGAAAGAGGTCACGGGCGCCAACGTGCTTGTGGCCATCTTTGGCGAGAAGGATTCGCACGCCGTGTACTACCTGCACCAGCAGGGCGTCACGCGCCTCGACGTGGTCAACTTCATCGCCCACGGCATCAAGAAAGGTGAGCCCCCAGAACCCGCGAAGGCCGAAAACCAGGCTGAAGGCGAAGAGGGCGGTGGCGGCGAGCGCAACGAAAAGGCGTCGCCTCTCGAGCAGTTCACCCAGAACCTGAACCAGGCTGCCAAGGACGGCAAGATTGATCCGCTGATCGGGCGCCACTACGAAGTAGAGCGCACGATCCAGATCCTGTGCCGTCGCCGCAAGAACAACCCGCTGTTGGTGGGTGAAGCTGGCGTGGGCAAGACGGCGATTGCCGAAGGTCTGGCTTGGCGCATCACCCAGAACGACGTGCCCGAGATCCTGGCCGAGGCCACGGTGTATTCGCTCGACATGGGCGCGCTGCTGGCGGGTACCAAGTACCGGGGTGATTTCGAGCAGCGCCTCAAGGGCGTGCTCAAGTCCCTCAAGGACAAGCCCAATGCCATCCTTTTCATCGACGAGATCCACACCCTGATCGGTGCAGGCGCTGCGTCAGGTGGCACGCTGGACGCGTCCAACCTGCTCAAGCCGGCGCTTTCCAGCGGGCAGCTCAAATGCATTGGCGCGACCACATTCACGGAATACCGCGGCATTTTTGAGAAGGATGCTGCCCTGTCCCGCCGCTTCCAGAAGGTGGACGTGGTCGAGCCGAGCGTGGCTGAAACCATCGATATCCTCAAGGGCCTGAAGTCGCGTTTTGAAGAGCACCACAGCGTCAAGTACGCTGCGGCTGCCCTGCAGGCGGCTGCTGAGCTGAGTGCCAAGTACATCAACGACCGTCACCTGCCTGACAAGGCCATCGACGTGATCGATGAGGCCGGCGCCGCCCAGCGCATCATGGTGCCGAGCAAGCGCAAGAAGACCATTGGCAAGGCCGAGATCGAAGAAATCGTGGCCAAGATAGCGCGCATTCCGCCTGCCAATGTCTCCAACGACGACCGCGGCAAGCTGCAGACGCTGGAACGCGATCTCAAGAGCGTGGTGTTTGGCCAAGACAAGGCTCTGGAAGTGCTTGCCAGTTCGGTGAAGATGGCGCGCTCGGGCCTGGGCAAGGGCGACAAGCCGATCGGTTCGTTCCTGTTCAGCGGCCCCACGGGCGTCGGCAAGACCGAAGCCGCCAAGCAGCTCGCCTATATCATGGGCATCGAGCTGATCCGCTTCGACATGTCTGAGTACATGGAGCGCCATGCGGTCAGCCGTCTGATTGGCGCGCCGCCCGGCTATGTGGGCTTTGACCAGGGCGGCCTGCTGACCGAAGCCATCACGAAGAAGCCGCACGCGGTGCTGCTGCTCGACGAGATCGAGAAGGCGCATCCGGACATCTTCAATGTGCTGCTGCAGGTCATGGACCATGGCACGCTGACGGACAACAACGGCCGAAAGGCTGACTTCCGCAACGTGCTCATCATCATGACCACAAATGCTGGCGCCGAGACCATGAACAAGGCGACGATCGGCTTCACCAACCCGCGGCAGGCGGGCGACGAAATGGGCGATATCAAGCGCCTGTTCACGCCCGAGTTCCGCAACCGGCTGGACGCCATCGTCAACTTCAAGGCGCTCGACGAGCAGATCATCCTGCGCGTGGTGGACAAGTTCCTGCTGCAGCTGGAGACCCAACTGGCCGAGAAGAAGGTGGAGGTCACCTTTACCGACACGCTGCGCAAGCACCTGGCCAAGAAGGGCTTCGATCCACTCATGGGTGCGCGCCCGATGCAGCGCTTGATCCAGGACACCATCCGCCGCGCATTGGCCGACGAACTGCTGTTTGGTCGCCTCACCGAAGGGGGCCGCCTGACAGTGGATATCGAAATGAAGAAGGACGACAAGGGCGTGGAAACATCCGAGGTGCTGCTCGACATTCAGCCCTTGCCCAAAAAAGAGCGCTCTGCCAAGTCGGAACCTGCTGAGCCCGAAGAGGCCACCGCAGACTGATCTTCGCTTCGCTGCAAGGCAGCAAGAAGCCCACGGTGAAAGCCGTGGGCTTTTTTATTGGCGACGGTCATGCGGCGGGGCATCACTGGGGCATGAGGGGTACTCCATGAGACTGCTGCGCGACCCTCGGGAGGATCAAGACAGGCTCTAGCGTGAAGGCGCGCGTGCTGCGGGCGTGCCCGCTGGCCCTGCCCGGACCGGTTGCGTGGCCTGTGCGAGCAAGGGCGCACACTGAGCATCGTCGTCGGCGCCGGGTACCGTCACAGGTACCAAGGCCAGGGCTGCGGGCGCGGCCACGGCAGCGGCAATCGCTGCGCCGGCACGCAACAGCAGGGGGCCAGGCTCCACGCCCACCTGGGGTTTGCCCAAAGTGCCGCGCACATACAGCGGAGTGCGCAGGGAAAAGAATTTCCATTGCAGCGAGGAGGGTTTGACACTCAGGTTCAGGCGTTCCTGTGCCAGGTCGATGGTGCCGGTGACATCCACCACTGCCTCGTTGGTGCTCAGCTTGGCGGTGCGGACAGTGGCAACGCCTTCGCGCACAGCCAGGTCGGCCACCGCGCAACGCAACTGCACTTCCTTGTCATCACCAAACAGTTTGCCCACCACGATGCTGCCGACGTTGAGGGCTGCGCGGTCCAGCAGTTCGCGGCTCAGGGTGCCGTCGCGTACATACAGCCGGGCTTCCCCGGTGCTGGTGCCTAGCCACTGCGCCACCGAGCTGCCCTTGCCATTGAGTGCCAGGGCGCCATCGAGTCGTCCCAGGCTTTTGCGTGTGAGTTCCACTTCAGGAAACAGCGACGCGAGCCGCAGGTTTTGCACGCGGGTGTCCATGCGTACCGTGAGCGGCCGGTTGCGGCTGTCCAACACCAGTTTCGAGTCGATCTGACCTTTGGCCACGCCAAAGTGCAGGGGCTCGAGACGCAACACGGCATCTTCCAACCGCGCGTGCACGCTCAGGTCTTCCAGCGGCAAGCTGTTGGGTCTTACCACGCGCTGCCCTGCGAACTTCAGGTCCATGTCCATGGCATTCCATCGGTCGGTTGCAAACGCGGCGTCTGGCAACACTTTGCCGTTGCGGCCTGCCTGCTGGGCCGTCGCAGTGGTAGCCGTGCCAAGCACCGGGCCCAGGTCCACGAGGCGCAACTGGTTGGAGGTGATGTCGCCCGACAGTTTGCCCCGCGGCGCACCCGACACAAAGCGCAGGGTGCCATGCAGATCGCTCTGGCCTACGGTGCCGGTGAAGTCGCGGTAGTCCCACACAGCCCGGCCCGGCTGCAGGCTGCCTAGTAGTCGCCCCCGGGTTTGAAACGCCGGCGTGTTCGGTAGGACCAAGCCTGTGAGCGCATACAGATCCGCCATGCTGGCACCTTTGAGCATGACCTGAAAATCCATGCCTGACAGCGCGCCTGGATTGGCCAGAACGCCTTCCACGGCTGTCTCCACGCTGCCCGCCTTGGTCGTGAACTGCAGCGGGTAATTCACCTCCTTGTCGCGCAGCGTGAGCACGCGGCCCGCCTTCCCCTCGCCTTGGACGCGTGCCTTCCCCAAGGTGCCCTTGAAATCGAAGCGCACACCATAGGCAGAGGGACTGGCTGCGTCGGCCGTGGCGGACGCCGGAAAGGCCGTTTCTTGTGGGGCGGCGGCTTGTGGCCTATCGTTCAGCGTATCGACGTGCGCGGTCAGGTCAAGGTCCCGGGCTGCGTCGGCATAGGCCAACTGCCCTTTGCGAACCAACAGCTGGTCGATGCGGAATGTCCACCGCGGCATGGTGTCGTCGCGCGTCCGCGGGGGGGGCAGCGTCCAGTTGTTGGAGCCGTCGCGCAGACGGGCGAGGGCGATGTCCGGGCCAGTAAGTTCCAGGGAATCAATGACCACTTCCCGCGCCAAAAGGGGCCAGAGCTTGAGCGATGCACGCGCCATGTCGGCACGCGCCGTGGGGCGGGCCGCTGCGGCCTTGGCAGGGCGAACAAACCCCGGTGGGTCCTGCATGACCAGTTGGGTGCCTTCCAATGTGATGCCTGGCACCCAGCGGTGCCAGCTCTCTTCAAGAGGCTGTGGCCAGCGCCATGAGGCCGATAGATTGCCTTCCACCGCAAACTGCCGGCCCGTCGCCTCGCTGATGGTTTGGCTGAGCCACGGTTTGGCGCGGTTCCAGTCCCACTGGCTCACTGCTATCACGCCGATCAGCAGCAACCCCACAATGGCTGCGAGAAGCGTCCATCCCACGCGCACCCAGCGATGGCCTCGCCGTAGTTGGGACGCGGCAGGCAAGGCAGCCGCTGCTGATTTGTTGTGGTGATCGATCTGGGACTCTGTCATGGAGTGGTCATGCTAGCCCCGCACAACGCGGCTTTGGGCACCACGCGACTCTTTGGCGCGCTTGTCCTACAACGCCGGCCTGTGTGGCGTCCGCGATGTGTCTTTGGGTTGGTGTGAAACACCGGCCGGAGTCGACCGTGGGCCTATCGCGATACTGATCCAACCCCCTAGAATCCGCGCACCATGCACAACCCTCGCCATCCCCACGTACTGCCTGTGCGCGATGGAGTCAGCCCCAGTTGCGTGGTGCTGCCGACGCATGGGCAGGGCAGCATGCTGGATTTTTTGGCAGAACGGCTGCCTGCGGTGCCCCGCGATGAATGGTGCCAGCGCATGGAGGCTGGCGATGTGATCGACGAGCGCGGACAGGCCGTGCTGCCTGTGCGGCCGTTTGAGGGGGGACTGCGCCTCTACTACTACCGCAGCCTGTCGGCCGAGCCCACCTTGCCGTTCAGCGAAACCGTGGTGTATCAGGACGAGCATCTGGTGGTGGCGGACAAACCGCACTTCATGCCGGTCACGCCCTCTGGCCGGTATCTGCACAACACGCTGCTGGTGCGCCTCAAACGCCGTCTGGGGCTGCCAGAGCTGTCGCCGCTGCACCGGATCGACCGCGATACCGCTGGCTTGGTGATGCTGTCGGTACACCAAGCCACGCGCGGTGCGTACCAGGCGCTGTTCCGCGACCGACAGATCATCAAGCGCTACGAGGCTGTTGCGCCCTGGCGTGCCGACCTGGTCTTCCCGCGCGACCATCGCAGTCGCGTGGAGGAGAGCCCGCAGTTTTTTCGCATGCAAGAGGCACCGGGCGAACCCAACAGCCACACGCATATGCAGGTGCTGGAGACCGACGGTGACTGGGCACGGTATCTGTTGTCGCCCGTCACCGGCAAGCGGCACCAATTGCGGGTGCACATGGCCGCCCTGGGGCTGCCATTGCGCAACGACGCTTTCTATCCCGTTGTCAATGACCCGCCCGATGGCGATTATTCGCGGCCCCTGCAATTGCTGGCCCGGTCTCTCGAGTTTGTGGACCCCGTCACTGGTGAGCACCGCGTGTTTGCAAGCAGGCAGTCGCTGCACCTGCCCTGAACACGCTCGCAACCCTGTCGCTATCGGTCAGGGCCTTTCTGCGGCTCGTGAACAGGGCTGTTGCAAGGTGGAAATGGCAAGGGTTTTCCCTATGCTTGAAAAGGCCATTGCACTCGCGATGGTTTTGTTTTTGCGCGAGATCGGGTACTTTGGTTCTTTCATATGCACGCCGATGCATAAATTACAGAAAAGCACCAGATGATTTCCTCAAGCACCCGCTATTCCATCGCCTTCAAACTCTCCTTGGCGGCGTTGCTCAGTCTGTTGGTGGTTTTGCTGGCCACGATGGGCATCGTCAGTGCCTTGCTCTGGAACGATTTCGGCCGTCTGGCACGTGGTGATGCCACGCAGTACGTGGCCCAGGTGCGCACGCTGGTGCAAACCTTCGACGAAACGGCGCAGGAGCAAGCCAAGCGTGACTTCAGCTTGTTCAAGGCGAATTTCCCGGGCCGGTTCACCGTCGCTGAATCAGCCGGGGCCGACGGCAAGTCAGAAGCAGTGCTGTCGTTCCGGGGGGCTGCCGTCAATGGTGATTTTGAAGTGGTGGACCGCTTCTCCAAGGACAGCATGGGCGCCGTGGCCACGATTTTTGCGCGCACGGGAGACGATTTCATTCGCGTGACCACGTCCCTCAAAAAGCAGGATGGCGAGCGCGCGTACAAGACCCTGCTGGACCGCAAGCACCCCGCCTACGCCCTTGTGAACGAGGGCAAAACCTACATCGGCCGAGCCGGTCTGTTTGGCCGTGAGTACATGACCGTGTACGAGCCCATCCGCGAGGGCAATCGCACCATTGGTATCTTGTTCATCGGGTCTGACATGGGAGCCATTCTGGGCAAGCTCGACACCGTGATGGCGGGACAAAAGCTGTTTGCTACGGGGGCCGTGTATGCGGTCAATCTCTCATCGGGCCCCGCGCGGGGCACTGTTTTTGGATTGCCTGGTGCTGGCAAATCGCTGAAGCTGGATGACAAGGACGACAACGCCAAGGCATGGATGGCGTCGCTGGCTGCAGTTGAGCCGTCGGGCGATCTGGAGTCCCGTTGGTCACCCCGTCGCAATGGCGAGAGCGATACCGCCACCCGCTACGTGGCGGTCGAACACTACAAACCCTGGAGCTGGGTGATCGTTGCCGAGGCACCTTTGTCAGAGATGATGAGTGAAGCGCGCGGTGTGCTGACCTGGCTTTGGCTGGGTGTCGTTGTGGCACTCACGCTGCTCACGGTCGTGTTGTTGGTCGCAACGCGCCGGCTGGTGGGGGCCCCCGTGCAGCAGCTGAGCAAAGCCCTCGGCTATCTGGCACAGGGGGATCTCGCGCACGCGGTTTCCGTTCAGTCCCGCGATGAAATCGGTTCTCTGGCCCAGGCCATGGAAGGTTTTCGGGTCCGGTTGGTGGAGAGCCTGGGCACGGTGCGCACCAGTGCCGACAGCGTATCGGCGGCCAGTACGGAGATTGCGCAGGGCAATCAGGATCTGTCGGGACGGACAGAGGGCCAGGCCAGCGCCCTGGAGCAGACAGCGGCCAGCATGGAGCAGCTGGGCGCCACCATCCGCCACAACGCTGACAGTGCGGGCCGGGCCAATCAGCTGGCCGTGGGGGCCAGCCGGGTCGCACAGCAGGGCGGAGAGGTGGTTTCCAAGGTGGTTCGCACCATGCAGGACATCCACACCAGCAGCCAAAAGATCGCCGACATCATTGGCGTGATCGACGGGATCGCCTTTCAGACCAACATCCTGGCGCTCAATGCTGCTGTCGAAGCGGCCCGTGCGGGAGAGCAGGGCCGCGGCTTTGCGGTGGTGGCGGCCGAGGTGCGCAACCTGGCTCAGCGCACGGCGGCAGAGGCCAAGTCCATCAAGGAGCTGATTGGCGCCAGCAGTGCCATGGTGCAGCAGGGCTCGGCGCTGGCGGACGAGGCGGGCACCACCATGCAGGAGGTGGTCAGTGCCATCCGGCGCGTGGCGGACATGGTCTCTGAGATCAGTGCGGCCAGTAACGAGCAAACCGCAGGCGTCGGCCAGGTGGGGGAGGCAGTCACGCAGCTCGACCAGACGACCCAGCAGAACGCTGCGTTGGTAGAGGAAATGGCCGCCGCTGCCAGCAGCCTGCGGGTGCAGGCCGAGCAGATGGTGACTGCGATTGCTCGATTCAATCTGGGGCAGGATGCATCCTCAGCGCACACACATGCGCCCGCATCGCCACATGCCATGGGGCTATCGCCCACGGCACCGCCAAAGCTACAGGGCTAGGGTGCCTCTGCACGAAGGCATCCGCCCATGAAAAAACCTGCCATGCATTGCTGCCTGGCAGGTTTTGTATTTGGAGCGGGTGATGGGAATCGAACCCACGTTATTTGCTTGGGAAGCAAGAGTCCTACCATTGAACGACACCCGCGCAGCCTTGGATTATAGGCAGCATCTTGGGCGCCGCTTTTCCCCGCCCGGCCGTTGGTTCAAAAATCCGGCAGATCAAGAATCTGTTGAGTGCTGCCGGGTATTTGAGTGATTTTGGCTGGTAGTGCTTATCCAGTATGCGCTAGCAGCTATCAAAAAATGAGTTGATCGGAGTGGCTCATTTCTGGATGTCCCCCAGGCACAGGTACTTGATCTCCACGTAGTCGTCCATGCCGTGGTGCGACCCTTCGCGGCCCAGGCCCGACTGCTTGACTCCGCCAAAGGGCACGTGCTCGGTGGCGAGGATGCCGACATTGGCGCCGACCATGCCGTATTCGAGCGCTTCGGTCACGCGGAAGATGCGGCCCACGTCGCGGCTGTAAAAGTAGCTGGCCAAGCCGAACTCGGTGTTATTGGCAGCATCGATGGCTTCTTGCTCGGTCTTGAACTTGAACACGGGGGCGAAGGGGCCAAACGTTTCTTCGCGCGCACATAGCATGTCGGCCGTGGCGTTGGCCACCACCGTGGGCTCAAAGAACTGGCCCGAACCCAGGCTGGTCAGACGCTGGCCGCCGGCCACCACCTGGCCGCCCTTGGCGAGTGCATCGTCCACATGGCGCTGCACCTTGGTGAGTGCAGCTTCCTCGATCAGCGGACCCTGGTTCACACCGGCCTCGAAGCCGTTGCCCACCTTGGCCGTCTTGACCTTGGCCGCGAACTTGGCCACGAACTCGTCGTACACGCCTTCCTGCACATAGAAGCGGTTGGTGCACACGCAGGTCTGGCCCGCGTTGCGGTACTTGCTGGCAAAGGCGCCTTCTACAGCGCTGTCCACATCGGCATCATCGAACACGATGAAGGGTGCGTTGCCGCCCAGCTCCAGCGACATCTTCTTGACCGTGGGCGCCGACTGCGCCATCAGGATGCGGCCCACCTCGGTGCTGCCGGTGAAGCTGATGTGGCGCACCACGTCGCTCGCGCACAGCACCTTGCCGATGGCGATGGAGTTGTCGCAGTCGGCGGGCAGGATGTTGAACACGCCAGCCGGGATGCCTGCGCGGATCGCCAGTTCGGCCGCAGCCAGGGCGGTGAGGGGCGTGAGCTCGGCGGGCTTGATGACCACGGGGCAGCCTGCGGCCAATGCGGGTGCGACCTTGCGGGTGATCATGGCCAGCGGGAAGTTCCACGGCGTGATGGCCGCGCACACGCCGATGGGCTGCTTGAGCACCAGAAGGCGGCGGTTGTTGTCGAACTGGGGCAGGGTCTCGCCGTTGATGCGCTTGGCTTCTTCGGCAAACCACTCGACGAAGCTCGCGCCGTAGGCGACCTCGCCCTTGGCTTCTGGCAGAGGCTTGCCCTGCTCGGCCGTCATGATGCGGCCCAGGTCGTCTTGGTTGGCCATGAGCAGGTCAAACCACTTGCGCAGGATGATGCTGCGCTCCTTGGCGGTCTTGGTCTTCCAGGGGCCCCAGGCGGCGTTGGCTGCGGCAATGGCGGCCTCCGCATCGGCCGGGCCCAGGTTGGCCACGTCGGCCAGCTTGAGGCCCGTGGCCGGGTCGTTCACGTCAAAGCGGCTGTTGCCCGCCACCCACTGGCCGTTGATGAGACCGTCGGTTTTGAGCAGTGTGGGATCGTTGAGCAGGGCGAGGGGCGATGTCTTCATGTCCATGGGAGTGCTTCCGGGATAGGTGACGAAACAGAGAGCGAGCAGAAAAGGGAAGGGGGGCAGGGGCGGCGGTGGGCTGGCGCGTGTCTAGCCAAAGGCTAGCATGGGCAGGGCTGTAGCCTGCGTCGCCAAAGTGGCACCGGCAACAGGGGCATGGTGCGGGCGCGTGCAAGGTTGAACGCACCCTGCGCTGTCATGCGCGCCGGCCCCGCAGCCACTCCAGCGCCAGCAGCAGGCTGGTGGTGAACAGGATGAGCAGCGTTGCCACCGCCGCAATGGTGGGCGAAATGTTCTCGCGGATGCCGGTGAACATCTGGCGCGGCAGCGTGGCCTGCTCTGCACCCGCCAGGAACAGCGTGACCACCACTTCGTCGAACGAGGTGGCAAACGCAAACAATGCGCCCGAGATCACGCCCGGTGCAATCACCGGCAGCGTCACGCGAAAGAAGGTGTTCAGCGGAGTCTCGCCCAGGCTCAGCGACGCGCGCACCAGGTTGTGGTTGAAGCCCGCCAGCGTGGCCAGCACGGTGGTCAGCACGAACGGTGCGCCCAGCGCTGCGTGCACGATGATGAGGCCCACGTAGCTATCGGCGAGACCTAGCGGCGCAAAGTACAGGTAGGTGGCCACCCCCACCACGATGATGGGCACCACCATGGGAGCAATCAGGACCGCCATGAGCAGCCCCTTGAAGCGGAAGTCCGCCCGCGACAGGCCCACGGCGGCGAGGGTGCCCAGCACGGTGGCAATCAGCGTGGCTGCAGGCGCCACGATGAAGCTGTTGCGCGTGGCACGGGCCCATTCGGCCGACTCGAACAGGTTGCGGTACCACTTGAGCGACCAGCCGGGGATGGGGTAGGCGAGGAAGGAGCTCTCGGAGAACGACAGCGGCACCATCACCAGAATGGGCGCCAGCAGGAACACCAGCACGGCCACGCAAAGAGCGCGCACGGCCCACCAGCCGAGCTTGTCGGTCAGGCTGGCGTACAGGGGGAATTGAGGAAGGCGAAACATGGTGAGCTACTTTCTTTTGCTTCAGTGCGCGATCAGCCCAGACTCAATTCGGCCTTGCCAATGCGGCGGTACACGCCATACAGCAGCAAGGTAGCGGCCAGCAGCAGGGCGCCCAGCGCGCAGGCCATGCCCCAGTTCACTTCCACATTGGTATAGCGGGCGATGTAGTAGCTCAGCATCTGGTCGTCGGCCCCGCCCAGCAGTGCGGGCGTGACGTAATAGCCAATGGCCAGGATGAACACCAGCAGCGCACCCGCGCCAATGCCGGGGTAGGTTTGCGGCACATACACCCGAAAGAACGCGGCGATGGGCGAGCTGCCCAGCGACACTGCCGCGCGCAGGTAGGTGGGCGGCACGCTCTTCATCACGCTGTACAGCGGCAGGATCATGAAGGGCAGCAGGATGTGCACCATGGCAATCACCACGCCCGTTCGGTTGAACAGCAGCGCCAAAGGTTGCTCAATGAGGCCCAGGCCCATGAGGCCGCGGTTGACCAGGCCTTCGGACTGCAGCAGCACGATCCATGCGGCCACGCGCACCAGGATGGAGGTCCAGAACGGCACCAGCACCAGGATCATCAGCACATTGGCTGAGCGGGCGGGCAGCGATGCCAACCACCAGGCCAGCGGGTAGCCAACCAGCAGGCACACCAGCGTGACTACGAGGCTGATGTGGAACGTGCGCAGCAGGATGCCGCCAAAGGCGCGCTGCTCTTCGGGCATGCGCTCGACCTGGCCCAGCGCGTCGCGCTGCAGGTCCACCGAGGCGAGCAGGTAGTCGGGTGTCCAGCGGGCACCGTTCTTTGCAATGGCCCGCCAGAACGGTGCCTCGCCCCAGCGGGTGTCCGCGCCCAGCAGGCGCTCCTTGATGGCGTCGGCAGAGCCTTCAAAGGGCAGGTCGCGGTACGCCCCCATCACCATGGAGCGTGCGCCCGGCACCTCGGAGTTGAGCCGACGCGCCAGGGCGCCAGCGTCCGAGCGGTCGGGCAGACGGGCGAGATCGCCCACCAGCGCGGCGTAAGCCGCAGCCGGTGGTGCGTCGCGCCGGTCCCAGCCGTCCAGGGCGCGCATGGTGCCCGGCAGCGCGTTGGCCACCTCGGGGTTCTCTACCGCGCGCTGCAGCAGCGCGGCAATGGGCACCAGCAGCGTGAGCAGCAAGAACACCAGCAAGGGCAGCGTGAGGCTGAACGCCCGCCATTTGCGCCGCACCTCGGCGCGGGCCAGGGCTTTGCGCAGCGCGCCGGGGGCGTGGCTGTCCTGTGCGCGGAGCGGGGCCAATTCAGGGGCGTTCATGGCGATCACGCCGGAGGGGGCTTGCATGGTGGTGGGCTCTGTCTGCTGCGGGTGCGGGCTCATGGCTCAGGCGGGCGGGGCGGGCGCAGGCTGATTACTGCGTGGCCCAGGCGGCAAAGCGCTTTTCCAGCGCCTCGCCCTGGTCGGCCCAGAAGCCCACGCTGAACTGCAGAGCTTCCTTGGCATTGGTGGCCGAGGTGGGCAGGTCGTCCAGCACCTTCTTGTCCAGCGAGGCCAGGGCCTTGGTGTTGGCGGGGCCGTAGGCAATGTTCTGTGCGTAGGCGGCCTGCTGCGGGGTCTGCATGGTGAAGGCGATGAACTTCACGGCCGCATCCTTGTTGGGCGTGCCCTTGGGGACGGCCCAGTAGTCCAGGTCGTAGATGCCGCCGGGCCAGTAGATCTTGAGGTTGCGGCCTTCGCGGTTGGCGGCGTCGATGCGGCCGTTGAACACCGTGGTCAGCGCCACATCGCCTGCCACCAGGAACTGGGGCGCCTGGGCGCCGGCTTCCCACCACTGGATGCTGGGCTTCAGTTCAGTCAGCTTCTTGAAGGCGCGGTCGGCACCGTCCTTGGTGGCCAGCACCTTGTACACATCGGCAGGCTTCACGCCATCGGCCAGCAGCGCGAATTCGAGGTTGTAGCGCGCGCCCTTGCGCATGCCGCGCTTGCCGGGGATCTTCTTGGTGTCCCAGAAATCGGCCCAGCTGGTGGGCGGGGTCTTGAGCTTGTCGCCGTTGTAGGCCATGACGGTAGACCACACAAAGATGCCCACGGCGCATTCATTCACCGCAGCGGGCAGCAGGTCTGCCTTGGGCACGATCTTGCTGTAGTCCAGCTTTTCATACAGGCCTTCGTCGCAGCCGCGCGCGGCGTCGGGCGATTCGACTTCGACCACGTCCCAGGT
Organism: Acidovorax sp. 107; assembly: GCF_003058055.1. Lineage (NCBI taxonomy): Bacteria > Pseudomonadati > Pseudomonadota > Betaproteobacteria > Burkholderiales > Comamonadaceae > Acidovorax > Acidovorax sp. 107. The sequence goes on from NZ_QBTZ01000001.1 coordinate 1,653,453, forward strand.
CACCTTCTTGGCCTCGACCATGGCCTTGACCTTGGCCTGCTCGCCGTTGTATTCCACCGCCACGATCTTGTTGCCCGCCTTTTCATAGGGCTCGTAGAACGCCTTCTTCTGTGCGTTGGCGTTGGCACCGCCGAAGTTGACGACGGTGAGTTGCTGCTGCGCCAGGCTGGGCAGGGCCAGGCAGGCAGACAGGGCAGCGCAGGCGATCAGGCTCTTGTTTTTCATGGTGCGGATTCCTTGGGGTTGAGGGAAGGGGACGGGGAACAAAAAAACGGGTTCAGTGAACGGTGGGCACGGCGTAGATGCGCACGGACTCGGTGGGGAACTCCAGCAGCACCGCATCGCCGGTTTCGGGGTGCGGGTTGGCGTCCGCGCGGGTCAGTGGCAGCTTGACGGTGGCCTGCGCCTGGCCGGCGCCGATGTCGCACATCAGGCGCAGGTGGTCGCCGTAGTAGATGGCGCGGGCCACGGTGGCGCGCAGGGCTGGGCCTTGGGGCGCGGCGCTGGCGGCATGCAGCGCAATGCGCTCGGGGCGGATGCAGGCCTCGGCCGGTGCGCCGGGTGCGAGGTGGTTCACATTGAGGCCGGGCAGGCGCTGGCCATCGGGCAACTGCAGCGCCCACGCCGTACTGCTGCCTTGCAGGGTGCCGGTGATGACGGTGCTGTCGCCCACAAAGCCCGCCACAAAGCGGTTGGACGGGGTCTCGTACAGCGCCTCCACATCGGCCAGCTGCTGGATGACACCTTCGTTGAACACGGCCACGCGGTCGCTCATGGTCAGGGCTTCGCCCTGGTCATGGGTCACGTACACAAAGGTCACGCCCAGTTGGCGGTGCAGTTCTTTCAGCTCGATCTGCATGTGCTCGCGCAGCTGCTTGTCCAGGGCGCCAAGGGGCTCGTCCATCAGCACGAGCTGGGGGTTGAACACCAGGGCGCGGGCCAGCGCCACGCGCTGCTGCTGGCCGCCCGACAGGCGCGCGGGCAGGCGGTCGGCCATGCCGGTCAGGCGCACCATGTCCAGCGCCTTCTTCACGCGTTCTGCCTGCTCGGCCTTGGGCACCTTGCGCACGGTGAGCGGGTAGGCCACGTTCTGCCCCACCGTGAGGTGCGGGAACAGCGCGTAGTTCTGGAACACCATGCCAAAGTTGCGCTTGTGCGGCGGCGTGCGCGTGATCTGCTTGCCGTCCAGAAGGATGTCGCCAGCGGTGGGTGACTCAAACCCCGCCAGCATCATCAACGTGGTGGTCTTGCCCGAGCCCGAGGGCCCCAGCAGGCTCAGAAACTCGCCGCGCTGGATGTCCAGGTCCAGCGCGCGCACCACAAGCTGCTCGCCGTCGTAGGTTTTTTGCACGCCGCTGAAGCGGACCAGGGGTTCTGCGTGGTTCATGGTGATGGGGCAATCAAGGGAGAAGGGGTTCAGCCCACAGCCGCGAAGCTGTCGGCCAGGATGGCCAGGCCTTCGTGCAGCAGTTCGTCCGATGCAGTCAGGGGCACCAGGATACGGATCACGTTGCCGTAGGTTCCGCAAGACAACAGGATGAGCCCGCGCCGTGCAGCTTCGGCAACGACCTTCTTGGTCAGTGCGGCGTCGGGGCGGTGCACGTCGCCGTTTTCAAACAACTCGATGGCGACCATGGCACCCAGGCCGCGCACGTCGCCGATGGCGGGTACTTTGGCGGCCATTGCTTTCAGGGCACTGACCAGCAGCGCGCCCATGTCCTGGCTGCGGGCCAACAGGTTTTCCTGCTCGAACGCGTCGATCACGGCCAGGGCCGCAGCGCAAGCCACGGGGCTGCCGGCATAGGTGCCGCCCAGGCCACCGGCCGCTGGAGCATCGATGACATCGGCACGGCCCACCACGCCCGAGAGGGGGAAGCCGCCCGCCAGAGACTTGGCGGTGGTGATGAGGTCGGGTGCCACCGGCCATTGCTCGCACGCAAACCAGGTGCCTGTGCGGCCCGCGCCGGTTTGCACTTCGTCGGCAATCAGCAGGATGCCGTAGCGGTCTGCAAGGGCCTTGAGGCCGGTGATGAATTCGGGTGGGGCCACGTAGAAGCCGCCTTCGCCCTGCACGGGCTCGACGATGAAGGCTGCCACTCGCTCGGGCTCGATGTCGTTCTTGAAGATCAGCTCCACCGAGTGCAGGGCTTGCTCTACGCTCACGCCGTGCAACGGGTTGGGGAACAGGGCATGGAACATCTCGCCAGGGAAGGGACCGAACCCAATCTTGTAGGGCGCGACCTTGCCCGTGAGACCCAGCGTGAGGTTGGTGCGGCCGTGGTAGCCGCCCGTGAAGGCGATCACGCCGGGGCGCTTGGTGTAGGCGCGGGCGATCTTGATGGCGTTTTCCACGGCCTCGGCACCGGTGGTCAGCAGCAGGCTCTTCTTGGCAAAGGCGCCCGGGGCCAGGGTGTTCAGGCGCTCACACACTTCCACGTAGGGCTCATACGCAATCACCTGGAAGCAGGTGTGGGTGTACAGGTCCAGCTGGGCCTTGACGGCGGCGATCACGCCGGCGTGCAGGTGGCCGGTGTTGAGCACAGCGATGCCACCGGCAAAGTCGATGAAGCGGCGGCCCTCCACATCCCACAGCTCGGCGTTGCGGGCTTTCTGGATGAAGAGGTCATGGGCCTGGCCCACGCCCCGGGCCACGGCGGCGTGGCGGCGGGTGAGGAGGGCGGCGTTGGTGAAGTGGCGGTCTTGCTGCATGGTGTGGGCGATTGGGGTAAGGGACGAAGAAGAGGATGAAAACCAGGAATGGGGCGAATTCTGGAAGTCGCGCCGCGACCCGTCCATGTACAGCGCAGCGCTGTTTGGCGCGCACTGTGCAGGTCTAGAATCCTGTACAGGCAATCCCTGATTTGGTGTGCGCCAAGCCAGTGCACAATTCGCCCCCTTTTTTGCTCTCCTGATGCTCACTCTCAGCCCGGATCTCCAGACACCTCTGGTCAGCCAGATCGTCGATGGTCTGCGGGGGCTCATTGCGGGGCAGGTGCTCAAGCCGGGCAGCAAACTCCCGTCCATCCGTGCTTTTGCCGTCGCGCACGGCGTGAGCGTATTCACCGTGGTCGAGGCGTATGACCGCCTGGTGGCGCAAGGCTGGCTGGTGTCGCGGGCCAATGCGGGCTTCTTTGTGAAGCGGCGGGGCGATGAGGGGGCTGCGCCCGGCACTGGTGCACCCGAGCGGGCGGTGCCCCGTTTTGATGCGCGCTGGTACCTCAAGCAAATTTTTGAAAACCGCAACCTGCCCATGAAACCGGGCTGTGGCTGGCTGCCGCACGACTGGCTGTTTGGCGATGCGGTCAAACGCAGCATGCGCCAGCTGTCCTCCGACGGTCCCGAGCTGGACGGCTACGGCCTGCCCCATGGCCACATGGCGCTGCGCATGGTGGTGGCCGAGTCGCTGGCGGAGCACCACCTAGCGGTGGACGCCGAGCAGGTGCTGCTGACCCAGGGCTCCAGCCAGGCGCTGGACCTGGTGGCGCGGCGGCTGGTTAAGCCCGGCGATGTGGTGCTGGTGGACGACCCCGGTTATCCCAACCTGCTGTTCATGCTGCGCTTCGCGGGCGCCCGGGTGGTGGGGGTGCCGCGCACCGCCACCGGCTACGATCTGCCCGCACTGGAGGCCCTGCTGGCCGAGCACCAGCCCACGGTGTTCTTCACCCAGCCGCGCCTGCAAAGCCCCACCTGCTCGTTGGCATCGGTGGCGCACCTGCACCGGCTGCTCCAGCTGGCTGAGCAGCATCGCTTCATGCTGGTCGAGAACGACATCTATGCCGACATGGACCCGGGTGTACGCCCCTCGCTGGCCAGCCTGGACCAGCTCAATCGCGTGATCTATCTGGGCAGCTTTTCCAAGACGATCTCGCCCAACCTGCGTACCGGCTTTCTGGCGGCGCGGCGCGATCTGCTCGACGAGCTGGTGCAGCTCAAGATGATCTCGGGCCTGACGTCATCAGAGATCACCGAGCGCATCACCTTTGGCGTGGTGACCGATGGCCGCTGGCGCAAGCACCTCAAGTCCCTGCGAGAGCGCCTGGCCGAGGCGCACCGCACGGTGGGGCGGCGCTTGCTGAACCTGGGGTTTGAGCTGTTCCACGAGCCGGAGGCGGGCATGTACCTGTGGGCGCGCCACCCCGACCTGCCCGACAGTGCCGAGCTGTCGAAAGAGGCCACGGGCGCGGGCATCATGCTCGGCCCCGGTCAGCTGTTTCTGGTGGAGCCGCGCCCCACGGGCTGGCTGCGCTTTAACGTGGCGTTCAGCCAGGACGAGCGGATGTGGCGCTTTCTGGAGCAGCGCATCGAAATGGGCCAGCAGGTGGCGGAACAGGGCAATTCACTGCCCTGAGAATGCGATTTCTAGCGTTTTTGGCGCCATGCGCTAGTGCAATATGGCTTGTTTGCTATCAAATGGATAGTATTTGAGCCATCCCCCCTGGGTTGAAGCGGTCTGGCGTGGAGGCTATCGGTCGATGATGCGCCGTGCAAACCGCTCCAGGTATTCCATCAACTGCTCCGCACCCGCCACCGCCTGGGCCTCATCGCCGCTGGCAATGCCCTGGGCCAGCTGCATGTGGGCGCGGGCGCCTTCCGACACTTCGCCTTCGTGCTGGTAGGCGTACCAGAAGCGGCGGCACTGCACGATGAGCGGTTGCACGCATTTGACGGCGGAATGGTTCTGGCTGGCCTGGTGGGTGACGAGGTCCAGCTCATGGTCGGCCAGCATGTAGTCGTCCAGGTGGCCGCGCGCTGCGGCTTGCACCATGTTTTCGGCGCAGCGCACGATGGCCTCGCGCTGCGGCGCGGTGGCGCGGCGTGCAGCGTTGGAGGCCAGCAGCCGTTCCAGCACGCGGCGCGTCTGGATCACGTCCAGGTGGTCGGCCAGGTCGATGTGCGACACCAGCAGACCGCGCCGGGGCTGTTGCACGATGAGCCCGATGGACACCATGCGCAGCAGCGCCTCGCGCACCGGGGTGCGGCCCAGGCCCGTGCGCTCGGCGATCTCGGCCTCCACCACCGGGCTGCCGGGCTGCAGCTGCAGCGTGGAGATCATGGACTCGATGGCGTCGTAGGCCACGTCCGCCGCGCGCCGCTTGGGCGCGGGGTCTTTTGGGGGGGCGGGGCGGCGGAGTGTCATCGGTCGTGAAGGACGTTGCGGAGGCCGCATCTTATGGGATGCGGCCCTTGTGGCCCTGCGGTCTGTCAGAGGCTCGCTCCCACCTTGCGCAGCTCGGCAATCTGCGGTGCCTTGGGCAGCCACAGCTTGTCGAATTCCTGGATGACGCCGTCGGGGTTGAACGACGATGCCGTCTTGAACGCGATGGACGTGCCCTTGAATTTCTCGATCAGCCCGGCCTCGGTGGTCACGATGTCGTTGATCTGTGCGTCGAGCGACTGGGCCACCAGCTTGCGGATGATGTCCTTGTCCTTGGCGTCCAGCCCTTGCCAGATGCGGCCGGAGACCAGCGGAGCAAACGGCATGAAAAGCGCATTCATCTGCAGCAGCGTCTTGGCCACCTTGTCAAAGCGCTGGTTCCACGAGAACTCGATGTCGGCCTCCAGCCCGTCCACCTGGCCGTTGCTCATCGCATCGAACACCTGGGGCGTGGGGATGGGCGTGGGGGCAGCGCCCAGCATTTGATAGAAGTCGCGATACACGGGCGTGGGGTTGATGCGAAGCTTCATGCCCTTGATGTCGGTGGGCACGGTGATGTCCTTGGTGGAGAACACGGCGCGCATGCCGGTGATGCCCCAGCCCAGGCCAATGGTGCCGGTCTCGCGCGGCAGCACCTCCAGCAGTTTGGTGGCGGCGGGGTGTTTGACCAGCTTGGCCACGGCGGGCGTGGAGCGCACGAGGTAGGGCGCGTTGATGGCCGCGATGCTCGACACCCGCGAGCCCAGTTCGGCGGCCTGGATCCACCCCATGTCCAGCGCGCCGGACTGCAACTGCTGCATCATCGCCGCCTCGTTGCCCAGCTGGCCCGAGTGGAAGACCGTGACGCTCAGGCGGCCATCGGTTTCCTTCTTCAGCGCCTCGCCAAACTGCAGCGCGGCGCGGTTCCAGGAGTGGCCAGCGGGTGTGATCAGGCCCAGGCGGAACTCCTTGGCGTCGGCGGCCCGCACCAGGGCTGGAAAGCCCAGCCCTGTGACGGCGGCTGCGGCCACGGCGTGGCGCTGGATGAAGTGGCGGCGGGAGACTGGGCGGGCAGGCTGGGTCGTCATGGTGAACTCCGTGTGAAAGAACGTTGGGAGGGGGACGGATCTGTCGGACGGCATGCCCCGCTACTTGAGCAGGCCGAGCGACAGGCTGGGGAACAGCGACAGCATCACCAGCGCCACGCAGCTGATGATGAAAAACGGCAGGGTCACGATGAACATCTTTCCGGGCTTGGCTCCGGTGACGGCCGACGCGACAAAAAAGCTCAGGCCCACGGGCGGGGTCATCAGCCCCAGCACCAGATTGACGACGATCACCACGCCAAAATGGCGCGGGTCGATGTGATAAACCTCGGTGGCAATCGGCAGCAGGATGGGCGCGGTCATGATGAGACCGGGGATGCCGTCGATCACCGTGCCGATGACCAGCAGGATGACGTTGGTGAGCAGCAGGAAGGTGACCGGGTCGTGCGCCACCGTCTGCACCCAGGCGGCCACCATCTGCGGCACCTTGCCGTAGATCAGCAGCCACGAGAACACGGCCGCTGCGGCCACCAGGAACAGCACGATGGCCGAGTAAATGGCCGAACGCAGAAGGATGGCCGGCATGGCGCTGAAGCGGAATTCCTTCGTCACATACCGGCCCACCAGGGCCGAGACCAGCGCGCCCACGGCGGCCGATTCGGTGGGGTTGGCCACGCCACTCAGGATGGATCCGACGATGATGATGGGGATGAGTAGCGTGGGGCTGGCCTGCACCACGGTGCGTGCGCGCTGGGCCAGCGTGCGCTTTTCGCTGCGCGGGTAGTTGTAGACAAAACCCATGAGCGCGATCACGACAAAGAACAGCAGCGTGAGCAGCACGCCGGGCAGGATGCCTGCAATCAGCATGTCGCCCACGGCCACCTGGGCCAGCACGCTGTAGACCACAAACATCACCGAGGGCGGGATGATCGGCCCGAGCATGCCGCCATACACCGTGAGGCCCGCCGCAAAGGTCTTGTCGTAGCCCTGCTTCTCCATCTCGGGCACCATGACCTGCGACATGATGGCCACCTGCGCAGTGGCCGAGCCGATGATGGAAGACACCAGCATGTTGGCCAGGATGTTCACGTAGGCCAGGCCCCCTTTGACGGAGCCGATGAAGGCCATGGACAGGTCCACCAGTCGCCGCGTGATGCCGCCGCTGTTCATGATCTCGCCGATCAGGATGAACAGCGGGATGGCGATGAGGCCATAGCTGTCTACCCCGCCAAACATCTGCATGGGGAAGGACTGGAACAGCACCGGGCTGCCGATGCTGAGGATGTACACCGCGCCCGACAGGCACAGGCACACGCCGATGGGCACACCCACCATCAAGGCGGCGAGGAAGAACAGGGTGGTGATCATGGTCGGGGCTCGGGTGGGTTTGCAGGGGTGGATGGCGTTCAGTTCACGGCGTCGGCGTTGACCACGTCAAAGCCCGCGTGCTGCACACGCTCTGCGGCGCCCATGTCTTCCAGCAGGTTGGCCAGCGCATGCACGCTGAAGGTGGCCGAGAAGATCGGCAGGATCAGCTGCAGCACCCAGGTGGGCCAGTTCAGCGTCTGGGTGCGCTCGGTGTAGAGGAAGTTGAAGCTCTCGGCCGCAAACTCCTTGGCGTCAAAGCCGTAGCGCGCAATGCCGATGGGGTCCATCCACACCCAGCACATCACCAGCATGGCTAGGCCAAACAGCAGCACGCCGGATGTGGCCACCACTTTGAACGCCTTGGCACCCCGCGCGCCGAGGTGGTCGGTCAGCATGGTCACGGCAAAGTCCATGCGCAGCCGCGTCATGACCGAGGCGCCCACAAAGGTCAGCCAGACCACCGTGTAGACCGCTGCTTCGTCCACCCAGTAAATGGGCATCCCGGTGTAGCGCGTGACCACGTTGAGCAGGATCAGCAGTACCAGCAAGGTCATGAGGGCGGTAAGCAGGTGCCGCTCAACGCGCAGAACCTGCGTGGACAAAGTCAGCACCCAGCGGATGGGGGCACGCGGCGATAAAGCTTGCGGGGCAGGGGGGTTGTGGGGCGTGGGCATGGTGGGGGGCTGGGGAGCAGGGCTTGCCGTTGGAAAATGAAGTTGTGTGATTTTTAATATCTGACAAATATATTTAAAAGCAAGATAGATGCCTGCGGGGTACGGGTAAGCCCTGAAAAGGGTGGCGAGGGAAAACTGACGGTGTGCCCGTCAGCTCAACGGGGTGAAGGGGTCGTCGGTGGGTGCGGTGTTGCAGGCAGCCAGCGTGCCTATGCGCGCTGGCGCCAACAGGTGCCGTGGGGGCGAGGGTGTCCAGCCAAACAGGTGCTGCGTGGCTGCGCCGCAGATGCGGCCTTGGCAGGCGCCCATGCCGCAGCGTGTGTGGAGCTTGGCGTCGATCCAGCCCTGGCGCTCGGTCAGCGCGGCGTAGGGCACGTCCTCGCAGCGGCACACCAAGGTGTCGGGCTGCGCCAGTGTCTTGAGCGCTTCGTTCAGTGGAAAAGAAGCCTGCAGCACCTGCGCAAAGCCTTCCCACCGCGCCAGCTGCGGGCGCAGCGCCTGGGCGTGTGGCACCTGTCCTGCCGCGGCATGCCCTGCCATGGTGCCCTGGACCAGTGCACGTTCGCTCCCGCCAAAGCCGGTGCATTCGCCCGCAGCGAATACCCCGGGCACGCTGGTGTGCATTTGCGTATCCACAGCCAGGCCCTGGCCGCCGCTCAGTGGTCCACCCAGGTCGCAGCCCAGCATCTGCCCGAGGTGGGTATTGGGCACTAACCCGAACCCGCAGGCCACGCGGTCGCAGGCCAGGGTCTCTTCGGCGCGTTGGCTTTTGCGCAGTCTTACGGTTTGCACCTGCGTGGTGCCTTGGACTTCCAGCACATGCGTACTGGCGCGCAAGCGGGGGTGAAGCAGCGTCAGGGCCTGCGCCGCCTTCGTGGGCCAGCGCGGCAGTTGCGCCGCAAAGCCAGCGAGCGCGCGCCACGGCGCTTGCTCGGCCACGCGCACCACGGTGGCGCCCGCTTGGGTGGCGGTGGCAGCAGCGGCCAGCAGCAGCGGGCCTGTGCCGGCGATGACGATGCGCTGGCCCCGCACGTCGAGCCCCGCCTTGATGAGGGCCTGCAATGCGCCCGCACCCGTCACTCCGGGCAGCGTCCAACCTGGAAAAGGCAGCAGCAGCTCGCGGGCTCCGGTGCACAACACGATGCGCTGGCTGTGCTGGGTCCAGCCTCGGTCCGCGTCTTCCAGCAGCAGGGCCGAGGCCTTGTCGCCGGGTTGCGGGTCACCCAGGCCCACCACGCGGGTGCCGGTCAGCAGGCGGACGTTGGTGTGCCGGGTCAGTGCCGCGCGGTTCTGTTGCGCCAGGGCGGGCAAGACCACTTGGGGACCATCGCGCCAGATTTGCCCGCCGGGCAGCGGGTTGTCGTCCACGATGGTGATCGATGCACCGCTGGGCGCGGCCGCGAGGGCCGCAGCCATCCCTGCAGGGCCTGCGCCGATGATGAGGATGTCGCAGCGCTCGTGCGCCGAGTGTGGCTCGGTCATCGGTTGGGTCACGGGCTGGTTCATAGCGTGGCGTTCCCTGGGGCTGTGCCGACATCGGTGTGTATCGACATGCCTTCGGTGCAGACCGTCTGGCACGCCAGGTGGGTACGGCCATGGATGCGGACCCTGCATTCGTGGCACACGCCCATGCCACACAGCGGCGCCCGCGCCGCGCCAGTGACGGAGGTGCGCGTGGTGCCGGGTGTTTGCTGTGCCAGCGCGGCGGCGACGCTGGTCCCTGCAGGCACCTGCAGGGGCGCGCCATTCACGACGATGTGCACCAGGGCGGAGGCGGGGGCGGTCATGGTGTGCTCAGGCCCGCAAAGCGGGCAGGTGCGTAGGGCGCGGGGTTGATCGCTGGCGTGCCCCCGGAGATCTGCGCTGCCAGCAACTGTGCGGTGGCCGGTGCGGTGGTCACGCCCAGCCCTTCATGCCCCACGGCCAGCCACAGGTGCGGGTGTTCGGGGTGCCCACCGATCAGCGGCAGGCTGTCGGGTGTGGCGGCGCGAAAGCCCGTCCAGGTGCGGATGGCGTTGAGGTCTGCCAGGCCCGGCAGGTAGTCGAGCGCACGTTGCAGCATGCGCGCCATCACGGTGTTGTTGACGGTAGGGTCGGTGGTGTCGAACTCGCGCGACGAGCCGATCAGCAACTGCCCCGTGGGCCGGGGCTGCACGTTGAAGGCCACCGAGGTGCCGTCGCTGTGGTGGGCGCTGGTGATGTAGCCGAGTTCCACCAATTGGTGGCGCACGGTGCCCGGGTAGCGGTCGGTGATGACGAGGTGGCCCTTTTTGGGGCGCAGCGGCAGGCCGGGGCACAGCTGCGGGGCGTGAATGCCGCTGGCCAGCACGATGGCGCCTGCGCTGCGCTGGCTGCCGTCGCGCAGGGTGACGGTCTGGCCGTCGATCTGCGTGGCTTCGGCCTGTTCGACCACCACGGTTCCATGCGCTGCAGCCTGGGCCACCAACCACTGGGCGGCACGCGGGGCATAGACCACGCTATCGCCTTTCACCTTCAGCGCGCCCGCCAGACCGGTGCGCAGCGCGGGTTCTGCGCGGGCGAGGGCGCCGGCATCCAGCATCTCGCAGGCCACGTCTTGTGCTTGCAGAGTAGCGCGCTTGGCGTGCGCGGCTTGCAGTTCTTCCTCATTGGCGGCCAGCCAGAGCGTGCCGCAGGCGGTGAAGGCGCAGCCCGCATCAATCTGCGGTGCCCAGGTGTGCCAGAGGTCCAGCGACGATTTGCTGAGCGCCAGTTCGGCGGGGTTGTCATCCATCACCACCAGATGCCCCATGCCCGCAGCCGTGGCACCGCCGAGGCGCGCATCGATGATCCGCACCGACAAACCAACCTGTGCAAGCGCATGGGCACAGGCCGCGCCGACGATACCAGCGCCAATCACAAGGACATCGGTGGTTTGCATGGAGCCTGTGCGGTGGGAAAACGCGGTTTACAGCCGGATGCCCCAGCCGAACGGGTCGCTGTCTTCGATCAGCAGCGTGGCCTCCGCGCTCATGTGGGCGCGGCCACGCAAGGTGGGTATGACCTTGCCATCGCCTTGCAGCGTGTAGCTGGCTTCGAACTGGCTACCGATGATGCTGGCTTGGCGCCAGGGGGTAGCCGGTGCCAGCTTGCCGTCGGCCGCCAAGCAGGCCACCTTGGCGCTGGTGCCAGTGCCGCAGGGGGAGCGGTCGTAGGCCTTGCCGGGGCACAGCACGTAGTTGCGGCTGTCGGCATTGTCGTCGTCAGCAAAGAGTTCGATGTGGTCAATCTCGCCGCCGTTGTCGCCGCGAATGCCCTGGTCCCTCAGGGCCTGCTGCACGGCGCAGGTGTAGTGCATCAGCGCGTCCAGGTTGTCGCTGGCCACGCGCTGGCCGTGGTCCGAGATCAAAAAGAACCAGTTACCGCCCCAGGCCACGTCGCCCACCACGCGGCCGTAGCCGGGCACCTCGACGGCCAATGCGTGGTGCAGCCGGTAGGCCAGCACGTTGCGCACGCTGACCGAACCATCGGTGTGCAAGGTTGTGGTGACGGTGCCCACGGGCGTTTCGATGCGGTGTTCTCCAGGCTGGATACGGCCCAGGTAGGCCAGTGACGCCACCAGCCCGATGGTGCCGTGGCCACACATGCCCAGGTAGCCGCTGTTGTTGAAGAAGATCACACCCGCTGCGTTGGCCGGGTCTTGCGGTGCGCACAGCAGCGCGCCCACCACCACATCGCTGCCACGTGGCTCCAGCACGGCGGCAGCGCGCCAGGCATCGTGGCGCTCGGCCAGCAACGCGCGCCGCTCGGCCATGGTGCCAGTGCCCAGGTCCGGAAAACCGCCAATGACAAGCCGGGTCGGCTCGCCGCCGGTGTGGGAGTCGATCACTTGGATGCGTTGCATGGTGTTCTGGTCGTGGTGGGCAGAGGAGTAGCCTAGTCTGTCATGCGACGGATTGGTACTGGGTGGGACGCGTTGCCAAGGCCTTGCGTACCACGCTCTCGACAAACGCGCGCTCTTCACCCACCAGCGGCAGGCGGGGGCGGCGCATGTGTTCGGTGCCCACGCCCACCAGTGCGTCGATGAGCTTGAGGTTTTGAACCAGTTTGTTCGATACATCCAGGTGCAGCATGGGCGTCATCCACTGGTACAGCGGCAGCGCCTCGGCAAATTTGCCTGCCTTCATCAGGTCGTACAGTGCCACGGTCTCGCGCGGGAAGGCGCAGCCCACACCGGCCAGCAGGCCGTCGCAGCCCAAGGCCAGGCCTTCGTAGGCCAGGTCATCCACGCCCAGGAAGAGCTGGTAGCGGTCGCCCACGGTATTGCGCAGGTCGGTGATGCGGCGGATGTCGCCCGTGCTTTCCTTGATGGCGGCAATCCATTCGCAATCGGCCAGCTCGACCATGTGCTCGGGCTTCAGGTCCACGCGGTAGGCGACAGGGTTGTTGTAGACCATCAAGGGGCGCTGGGCAGCGCCCGCCATGGCGCGCACGTTGGCCATGGCCTCGCGGGCGTCGGCCACGTAGATCACCGAGGGCATGACCATGTAGCCCGCCACGCCCAGCTGGTTGCCGCCGTCGATGTAGCGCAGCGCCTCCCGGGTGCTGGTTTCGGACACGTTGGCCAGCACGGGCACACGGCCGTCAGCGGCTTCGAGCGCGATCTGTGCAACCTTCAGCTTTTCTTCCAGGCTCAGCGTACTGGCTTCGCCCAGGGAGCCGCAGGTCACCAGGCCATGGATCCCGTTGCGGATCTGGAAGTCAATGTGGCGGGCCGTGCCTTCGGCGTCGATGGACTCGTCGGCGTGGAACTTGGTGGTGATGGCGGGGAAGATGCCTTGCCAGCGGGGTTGTGGGTTCACAGGGTGCTCCTTGGGTGCGGTGGGCGATGAAGTTATTAATATATTAACAAGATATTTAAACCATGCAAACGAATTTTTGGGCAAACACAACCGATGGCCAGGTGAACAAGGGGCAGGGGCGGGCATGGAACATCGCAAACCGTAGGCCGCCAATTGCTGTCGCGGCGCCGCAACGGCCTAAGGCCTGCAAACCTATAATGAAAGGTTGGTCCCCATAGGGGCAGCGACAGGCAGCGCACAGGCGCGGGTCCTGCGGTCTGCCTGCTCCGTGCAACCACTCCACAACACCATGAGCACTCCCACTTTTTCTGTCGCTGACATCCGCAAGTCCTTCCTGGACTTCTTCGTCTCCAAGGGCCACACCGTTGTGGCGTCCAGCCCCCTAGTGCCCGGCAACGATCCCACGCTGATGTTCACGAACTCGGGCATGGTGCAGTTCAAGGACGTATTCCTGGGTACCGACAAGCGTTCGTACAACCGCGCGGTGTCCGTGCAGGCCTGCCTGCGTGCCGGTGGCAAGCACAATGACCTGGAGAACGTGGGCTACACCGCACGCCACCACACGTTCTTTGAAATGCTGGGCAACTGGTCGTTTGGCGACTACTTCAAGCGCGAGTCGCTCAAGTGGGCCTGGGAGCTGCTGACCGAGGTCTACAAGCTGCCTCCGGAGCGCCTGCTGGCCACGGTGTACCAGGAAGACGACGAGGCCTACGACATCTGGACCAAGGAAATCGGCCTGCCGCCCGAACGCGTGATCCGCATCGGTGACAACAAGGGCGGCCGCTACAAGTCCGACAACTTCTGGATGATGGCCGACACCGGCCCCTGCGGTCCGTGCAGCGAAATCTTCTATGACCACGGCCCGCACATCGCAGGCGGCCCTCCTGGCAGCCCTGACGAAGACGGCGACCGCTTCATCGAGATCTGGAACAACGTGTTCATGCAGTTCGACATGGACGAAACCGGTGCCGTAACGCCGCTGCCAGCGCCCTGCGTGGACACCGGTATGGGCCTGGAGCGCTTGGCAGCCATCCTGCAACACGTGCACAGCAACTACGAGATCGACCTGTTTGATGCGCTGATCAAGGCCGCTGGCCGCGAGACCGGCGTGGCCGACCTCAACAACAAGAGCCTGCGCGTGATTGCCGACCACATCCGCGCCACCGCGTTCCTGGTGAGCGACGGTGTGATCCCCAGCAACGAAGGCCGTGGCTACGTGCAGCGCCGCATCGTGCGCCGCGCCATCCGCCACGGGTACAAGCTGGGCAAGAAGACCCCGTTCTTCCACAAGCTGGTGGCTGACCTGGTCCGCCTGATGGGCGATGCCTATCCGTCGCTGCGCGAGCAGGAGCAGCGCATCACCGACGTGCTGAAGGTGGAGGAAGAGCGATTCTTCGAGACGCTGGCCAACGGCATGGAAATCCTGGATGCGGCCCTCGACGGCGGCGCCAAGGTGCTGCCCGGCGACGTGGCCTTCAAGCTGCACGACACCTACGGCTTCCCGCTGGACCTGACCAACGACGTGTGCCGCGAACGCGACGTGGAAGTCGACGAAGCCGGTTTCAAGGTGGCCATGGAAAAGCAGAAGGCCCAGGCCCGCGCTGCTGGCAAGTTCAAGATGGACAAGGCACTGGAATACACCGGTGCAGCCAACCAGTTCACGGGCTATGAACATCTCGCAGAGACTGCAAAAATCATAGCAATCTATGTAGATGGTACTAGCGCTGCGGCGCTAAAAGCTGGCCAAAACGGCGTGGTGGTGCTCGACACGACCCCCTTCTATGCCGAAAGCGGTGGCCAGGTGGGCGACGAAGGCACCATCACCAGTGGCTCCGCCCGTTTTGCGGTGGGCGACACGCTCAAGATCAAGGCCGATGTGTTTGGCCACCACGGCACGCTGGAAGAGGGCACGCTGAACGTGGGCGACACGGTGCAGGCGCAGGTCAACACCGCCGTGCGCGCCGCCACCATGCGCAACCACTCGGTGACGCACATCATGCACAAGGCCCTGCGCGAAGTGCTGGGCAGCCACGTGCAGCAAAAGGGCAGCTTGGTCAACGCCGACCGCACGCGGTTTGACTTTACGCACAACGGCGCAGTGACTGCCGTCGAGATCCGAGAGATTGAGCGCCGCGTCAACGAAGAAATCCTGGCCAATCTGCCCACGCAGGCGCGCGTGATGGACATCGAATCGGCCCAGAAGACCGGCGCCATGATGCTGTTTGGCGAGAAGTACGGCGAAACCGTGCGCGTGCTGGACATCGGCTCCAGCCGCGAGCTGTGCGGCGGTACGCACGTGCAGCGCACGGGCGACATCGGCCTGTTCAAGGTGGTGGGCGAAGGCGGCGTGGCCGCAGGCATCCGCCGTATCGAAGCCGTGACAGGCGCCAACGCCTTGGCGTACCTGCAGAACCTGGAAGACACCGTGAACCAGGCTGCCAGCACCCTCAAGGCGCCGGTGGCCGAGCTCAACGGCCGCATCAGCCAGGCGCTCGACAACGCCCGCGCGCTCGAAAAGGAAGTGGCGGCCCTCAAGGGCAAGCTGGCCTCCAGCCAGGGTGATGAGCTGGTGAACCAAGCGGTGGAAGTGAAGGGCCTGAAGGTGCTGGCCGCCGCGTTGCCGGGTGCCGACGCCAAGACTCTGCGCGACACCATGGACAAGCTCAAGGACAAGCTCAAGACCGCTGCCATCGTGCTGGCTGCGGTGGATGGCGACAAGGTGCAGATTGCTGCAGGCGTCACTGCCGACAGCGTGGGCAAGCTCAAGGCCGGCGAGCTGGTCAACTTTGTGGCCCAGCAAGTGGGCGGCAAGGGTGGCGGCAAGCCCGACATGGCCATGGCCGGCGGCACCGATGCCTCCAAGCTGCCTGCAGCGCTGGCCTCGGTGACGGGCTGGATCACGCAGCAACTGGGCTGATGCCTGGGGTTGCCACAGCGGCCCACGCCGCTGTGGTGTGGCAGCCATGGCTGCCAAAAAGAGGGTGACGGAACGCGGGCTTTCACCCTACAGTGCAGCGCATGGACACCTTGCGCGACAGCCCCCGAGACCCGCCGCCGTCCGCTGTTCTCCGGGGCGGTGCGGCGGCTTCCGTGGGGCAAGACACTCACCTGCCGTGGTGGCGCCGCATCACGATCCCGTTTGAGGTCCTGATCGCGACCGTGGTTGTCACCGCCATGCTGCTGCTCACCGCGCTGCTGGTGTACCAGGTCAGTACCAGTGCTCGCCAGGCCATCATCTCGGCGTCGGACGAGAGTGCGCAGCGCATCAGCCAGCTCATCGCCGAACGGGTGCACCGCATCGTGGACCCGGCCGACGCCACCATTCGCCTGCTGGCGTTCGACCCGGTGGCCTCGGCGTCCACCTTGCCCGCGCGGCTGCGGCGCCTGCCCGTGCTGGCTCGGCTGCTGGAGCAGAACCCGTTGCTGTCGGCAGTGTTCATCGGTTACCCGGACGGGCAGTTCTTGTTGGTACGACCGGTGCGCAACGATGCCTTGCGCCTGCGGCTGGACGCACCGCTCAAAACCGCCTACCTGGTGCAGTCCATGGCCCGCGAACGCGGCGGGGCGGGCATGGTGGGGCGCTGGAGTTATTACGACGCTGACTTGCGGTCGATCGACTCGGCCGTCCGTCCCGAATACCGTTACGACCCCCGCACCCGGCCCTGGTACGCCGAGGCGCTGGAGCAGAACACCCAGATCCTGACAGCGCCCTACGTTTTTTTCACCACGCAGGAGGTCGGCATCACCCTGAGCCAGCCCAGTGAGGACGGGCGGGCCGTGATGGGCCTGGACGTGGCCCTGACCGACCTGGGGCACGAGATCAGCGGGCTGCGCCTGATGCCCCGCACCGAGATCGCCGTGGTGGACAAGGACCGACGCGTGCTGGCCTACCCTGACATGTCGCGCGTGCTCATGAGCGACGGCAATGCGCCCGGCCTGCGGCTGCGTGCCATGGATGACCTGGGCGTGCCCAGCCTGCTGGCGCTGCAGGCGCTGGGCCTGAAGGACGGCGAGTCCCGCCGCCTGCAGGCGGGTGGCGAGGAATGGCTGGGCCGGTCGCTGCCGTTGGCGTCCATGCGCTGGCAGGGGCTGCAGATTCTGATGGCGATCCCCACCAAGGAACTGCTGGCCGAGGTGAACAACAACCTGCGCCAGCAGGTGTGGCTGTCGGTGTCGCTCATCGGCCTGATGTTGCCTTTGGGCTGGCTGGCGGGCCGGCGCGTGGGGCGCAGTCTGTTCGGACTGGCGTCGCAGGCACGGGCGCTGGCCCGGTTTGATTTCCGGCGGCCAGAGCGCCGGGTATCGCCCGTGCGCGAGGTGCGTGACCTGGGGCAGGTGATGGACCGTATGTCCTACACCATCCAGGAGTTTCTGCACATCACCCACCACATCAGCGCCGAGTCGCGCACCGACCTGATGCTGTCGAGCGTGCTGTACGAGCTGGTGCGTGCCACCAGTTGCACGGGGGGTGCGGTGTACCTGGTGGACCCACAACGCGCCGGTCTGTTGCGCGCGGCCCGCCATTGTGAAGACCCGGAACAGCAGTCGCGCTACCCCGAGCACCTGGCCATGGTGCATTTCATCAACCCCACCGAGCCGCAACCGGGCGACCAGCACGAGGACGACGACGAGACCGAGCCCGCACGCGTGTTGCGGGTGCAGCTGCGCACCCGCGATGGACAGCCCCTGGGCCTGCTGGTACTGCGGTATGTCGCTGACCAGATGCAGGACGACGCGCATTTCCGGGCGTTTGTCGAGAAGCTCTCGGGCACGCTGTCGGTCGCCATTGAGACCCGCAGCCTGATCGAAGGGCAGAAGAAGCTGCTGGACGCCGTCATCCGCCTGCTGGCCGATGCGATCGACGCCAAGAGCCCCTACACCGGTGGTCACTGCGAGCGCGTGCCCGAGCTGGCCGAGGCGCTGATGGAGCGCATGTGTGCGGCCAAGGAGGGGCCGTTTGCGCAGGTCACCATGACCGATGCCGAACGCTACGAGTTCCGCCTGGGCGCCTGGCTGCACGACTGCGGCAAGGTCACCAGCCCCGAGCACATCATCGACAAGGCCACCAAACTGGAGACGCTCTACAACCGCATTCACGAGGTGCGCATGCGCTTTGAGGTGCTGTGGCGCGACGCGGAGCTGGACTACTGGAAGCAGCACGTGTCGGGGGTAGACCCGGTGCGCCTGCAGCGCGAACTGCTGCAACGGCGCGAGCAGCTGCAGGACGATTTTGCCTTTGTGGCCCGCTGCAACGTGGGCGGCGAGTTCATGGCCGGGGCCGACATGGCCCGCCTCAAGGCCGTGGGGCGCCAACTGTGGCAACGGCATTTTGACGACCGCCTGGGCCTGTCGGCCGCCGAGAAGTTGCGGCTGGCTGCTGTGCCCGCGCGCCCGCTGCCGGCCAATGAACCTCTGCTGGCAGACCGGCCCGAACATGTCGTGCCCTGGGGGCTGCGCAAACCACCGGTGGAGGCGGGCAATCCGGCCAACCACTGGGGCTTCGACATGGCGCTGCCGCCCTGCGAAGCGAACCTGGGCGAACTGCACAACCTGTCCATCGAGCGGGGCACGCTCACGGCCGAAGACCGGTTCAAGATCAATGACCACATCGTGCAGACCATCATCATGCTCAGCGGCCTGCCGTTTCCGCCACACCTGGCACGCGTGCCGGCGATTGCCGGGTCACACCACGAAAAGCTGGATGGCACCGGCTACCCCCGACGCCTGAAGGCGGCTGAGCTGACGCTGGCCGACCGTGTGATGACACTGGCCGATATCTTTGAGGCGCTGACTGCGGCCGACCGGCCCTACAAGCCGCCCAAGACCCTGTCCGAGTCGCTCAAGATCATGACCCACATGGTGCGCGAGCGGCACATCGATGCCGAGGTGTTCCGCTTTTTTCTGACCAGTGGCGTGTGGCGCGACTACGCAGAGCGCTTTCTGGCGCCTGCGCAGCGCGATGAGGTCAACGTGGCGGCGATCCTGGAGTCGCTGGGCTGAGAAGAGGTGTGAACCAACCTGCCATGCCCGCTCGGCCGTCCCAGATTGAATAACGCCGTCCGAGGCCTCGCAGCCTCGCCCACGTACCGGCGGCGGTTGACGCCTCGGCGGGGTCACCACTCGCGGTGGGGTCAGAACAGTTCGACGTCGTCGTTGGCCACTTTGGTGGCCAGTTGGCCGCTGGCGACCAGGGCGTCATAGAAGCAGACCTGGTTGCGGCCGTGTTCCTTGGCGTAGTACAGCGCCTGGTCGGCCTGGCCCAGGATTTCCACGGGCGAGCCGCGCGTGGTGCCCACAAAACCCAGGCTCACCGTGACCTGGCCCACCTGCGGGAAGTGGTACTCCTGCACGGCCAGCCGGAAGCGGTTGAACACCTTGTGGGCGGTGCTCAGCGTGGTGGAGCGCAGCAGCACCACAAACTCTTCGCCGCCAAAACGGAAGATGCGGTCGTGGCTGCGGAACGAGCTGCGCAGGATGTTGGCGATGAGGATCAGCACCTCGTCGCCATACAAGTGGCCGAAGCGGTCGTTGACCTGTTTGAAGTGGTCGATGTCCACCACCGCCAGCCATTGCTGCACAGGCTCGTTGTCGCTGGCGCCGGCGCCTTCATCGGCCGCAAAGGACTCGGTGACCGCGCCCGAGCGGCTGGCCAGCCCGCTCATGGTGTAGCGGGAGAACTGCTCGTCAAACGTCTTGCGATTGAACAGGCCGGTGAGCGCGTCTCGCTCGCTGTAGTCGAGCAGGCTCTGGTAGTTCTGGTACACCTGAAACACGCCCATCAGCACGTCCAGCTTGTGGGCCGAGAACGGGCGCGACTGCGTGATCTCCAGGCAGGTGCTGACCTTGTCGTGCATCCACACAGGCAGCCACAGCATGTAGCGGCCCCGACGGGGCGAAGCCAGGGCGCTCTCGCCATGGTTGTCCACGCAGTCCCGCAAGGCGGGGTACTGGTCCAGAGGCTCGCGGCGGGGGTCTGCCGCGGCTTCGGAGTCGGTGGAGACCAGCTGGCCGTTGTCTACCCAGGTGCGGGGGCGCACATGGGGCACGCCGCCGTCCGTGAACAGCTCCAGGGCCCTGACCTCGATGATGCTGCTGAGCTTTTGCACCGTGGACAGCACCGACACCTCCAGCCGCAGGTGGTCGCGGTGGCCGGTCATCTCCACCAGGTTTTGGAGGATGGGCTTCATGGGGGCGGTCTGGCGGGCCGGTCGGGGCATGTCGGTGGTCAGTTGCGGCGCACGAAGACCACGTCCCAGACGCCATGACCCAGCCGCAGGCCGCGGTTCTCGAATTTGGTCAGGGGGCGATAGTCGGGCTGGGGTGCAAAGCCGGTGGCGGTGTTTTGCAGCAAGGGCTCGGCGCTGAGCACCTGCAGCATCTGGTCGGCATAGGGTTGCCAGTCGGTGGCGCAATGCAGGTAGCCACCAAGCTTGAGGCGGTCGGCCAGCTTGGCCACCAGTGGTGGCTGGATGAGGCGGCGCTTGTTGTGCTTCTTCTTGTGCCAGGGGTCCGGGAAGAAGATGTGCACGCCGTCCAGGCTGCCCTCAGGCAGCATGTGGTCGATGACCTCCACCGCGTCGTGCTGCAGGATGCGGATATTGGTCAGTTCCTGCTCGCCGATGCGCTTGAGCAAGGCTCCCACACCGGGTTCGTGCACTTCACAGCACAGAAAATTGTCGTCGGGCCGTACGCGGGCGATGTGGGCCGTGGCCTCGCCCATGCCAAAGCCGATCTCCAGCACCAGCGGCGCGCTGCGGCCAAAGGCGGCGGGGGCGTCCAGGGGGGCGGGGGAGTAGGGCAGCACAAAACGTGGGCCAAAGTCTTCAAAGGCCTTGGCCTGCCCCGTGGTGGTGCGGCCGGCGCGGCGCACAAAGCTCTTGATGGTTTTGGGGTGGGTCACACCGGCGGGAGCAGTGCCCTGCACGGTGGGCGCTGTGGGTGTGGTGGCTGCGGCGGGCGCAGCACTGGTGGGGGCGGTAGCTGTTGTCAATTCGGTCACGGTGGGCCATTGTAGTTTCGTCGCCACGCCGCCACCCAGTGTGTCAGTGCGTCGGCAATGCAAATGTTGTGCAGATTTGCCACAGCGGGCAGGCCCAGTGCCAGCGCGGCCTGTGACAGGGCCTGCAGGGAGTGCTGCAGGTCCAGCGCCTGCGCGCCGTTTTGTTTGGAGAGCTTTTCGCCGTTGTCGCCACACACCAAGGGGGTGTGCAGGTAGCGCGGCGTGGGCAGCCCCAGGGCCTGCTGCAGCAGGATCTGGCGGGGCGTGTTGTCCGCCAGGTCTTCACCCCGGACCACATCGGTGATGCCCTGGTCGGCGTCGTCCACCACCACGGCCAGTTGGTAGGCCCATAGCCCGTCTGCGCGGCGCAGCACAAAGTCGCCCACGGCAGTCGCGACCTGTTGCTGCTGATGGCCCAGGCGGCGGTCCTCCCACTGGAGCACTCCGTCTGCTACTGAATATGTAGCACCCCGGGCATGATCCACTAGCGCAATCGGCTGTTTTGGCTTGAAGTCGGAGACATTGAAGCGCCAGGAGCGCCCCGTGCGGCCGTGCAGACCTCGGCGGCAGGTTCCCGGGTAGGGCAGCGCGGCATGTCGCTCGCGGGCATGGCCCTGTGCGGCATGGGCGTCCTCGATGTCCTTGCGTGAACAGGCGCAGGGGTAGGCATTGCCCTGCGCGACCAGCTGGTCCAGCGCGTGCTGGTACAGCCCGCTGCGCGCTGACTGCCACTGGGGCGGTGCATCGGGGTGCAGGCCACAGGTGGCCAGTTGCTGCAGGATGAAGGCATCGGCCCCCGGCACGCAGCGGGGCTGGTCCACATCCTCGATGCGCACCAGCCACCGACCGTTGTGTGCGCGTGCATCCAGCCAGCTGGCCAGCGCGGCCACCAGAGAGCCCGCATGCAGCGGGCCCGTGGGGGAGGGGGCAAACCGCCCCACATAGCGCCCCTCAGCGCGTGCTGCGGGGCTGCCCTCATCGTGCGGCGTTGCGCCCACGCCCCCCGTCATGCCACGGCAAGTGCCAGTTCCAGGCCAGACACAAAGGCGTCTTCCAGCCGGTGGCCCAGGCACCAGTCTCCGCAGGCACCCAGCCCGGCCTTGGCGTCCCACAGGTGGCTCTTGCCCAGGGGGTGGGTGGTTTGGGCATAGCGCCAGCGGCGGGTGTCGGCGTGCGCGGGCTCGGCACGGATGCCGGTGACCTCGGCAAATGCCTTGAGCAGCTTGGCCTGCACACGGGCTTCGTCGTCTTCGAGGTGCTCTGCCGACCAGGCGGGGCTGGCCTGCACCGTCCAGCGCTCCACCACGTTGCGGCCGGGCTTGGAGGACTCGCGTGCCAGCCAGGCAATGCGGTGGTGGGTGCTGCGCGCGGCGTTCCACTGGGGGCCCAGTGTTGTCAGGCCAGGGCGAACCGCCTGGGGGTAGGCGAGCATCAGGGTCCAGCAGGGAGCGATGGCCACCTTGGACATGGCGTCGGCCAGCGGGGTGTCCAGCCCCGAGCCGGAAATCAAGGCCTGCGCGGGCACCGAGGGCTGGGCCAGCAGCACCGCGTCAAAGCCCGCATACACATGCTGCTCGCCGCCAGCGCCTTCAGTGCGCAACTGCCAGCCCGGCGCGTTCACGGCGTCGGGTTCGATGCGCGTGACGCGGGTGTGGGTGACGAGCTGGCCTGCCTGGGCCAGGGGTTCGGCCCAGGTGGCCACCAGCGATTGCATGCCCGGGCTGGCCACCCAATGGGCCTCGCGGTGGGGCAGGCCCACGGCGGCCACGCGGCCTGCGGCGTCCAGCACCTGGACCGAATTGGCGCTCCAGCGCTTGCAGATGCCGGGCACGGTGTCGATGGCACGGGCAAAACGCGGGTCGCGCACCGTGAAATATTGGGCGCCTGCATCAAAGTTGCCAAACGGGCTGTCGATGGTGGAGGTGCGGCCGCCAGCCTGGTTCGATTTCTCGAACACCGTCACGCGGTGGCCGGCCTGCACCAGGGTGCGGGCGCAGGCAATGCCTGCCATGCCCGCGCCGATGATGGCGAAGTGGCGCTGGGGTTTGCCGGAGGGGGTGGCGGGAGCTGCGGGGGCTGAGGATTCGGCGGCGCTGGTGCGTCGGAGCCGTTTGGCGGGGAGGGGATCAGGTTTGCTCATGGGGGCCTTTCGGTGACGGTCGGCAAAAGAAATGCGATGCAAAACCAACAGGAACCACTCTACACGCGGTGCAGGCCTGTGCGCACTTGATCGGGGTCAGAAATGATGGTGGTTTTCCAGCAGAGCGCGGCGTGTGGTGGGGCTTTGGAGCTGGTTCAGCCACCACTGCAGCGCGCGGCCCGGTGCGGTGAAGCCCGGGCCGCCCCAGGCGTAGTGCACGCGCACGTTGCGTTCAGGGCGGGCCACGCGGCGCGCTACCAGCCGCCCGGCCTCCAGGTAGGGGCGCACCATGGGTTCGGGCAAGAAGCCGCCACCCAGGCCGCGCAACTGCACGCGCACCTTGGCCTGCATGGTGTCCACCGTCAGCACGTCCTGCCCGCCCAGCAGGCCCATGGTGGCGCCGCCGCGCGTGGCCGAATCGGCCACGGCCACGGCACGGTGTTCGAGGAGCATGGCGTCAGAGATGGGTTCGGGCGCCGTGGCCAGCGGGTGGTGGGGCGCCACCACATAGATGAAGAGCACTTCGCCCAGCGTGCCCTGCTGCAGTCCCGCCACGCTGGTGCCCGCCACTGACACGCCAATGGCCAGGTCGGCCCGGCCGGAGGTCAGAGCCTCCAGCGTGCCGGTCATGATGCCGTCGCGCAGTTTCAGGCGCGTGGGGGGCTTCATGGCGTAGAACGCATCCACCAGCTCCAGCAGGGTGTGGGGCGAGATGATGCCGTCGATGGAGAGTGTGAGCTGCGGCTCCCAGCCCGTGGCAACGCGGCGCACACGGTGGGCCACGGCGTCGATGTCCTGCAGCAGGCGTGCGCCTTCGCGCAGCAGTTCCACCCCGGCCTCGGTGGGACGGGCCTGGCGTGCGCTGCGGTCAAACAGCAGCACGTCGAGCGCGTCTTCGATCTGGCGCACGCGGTAGGTGAGCGCGCTGGGCACCAGGCCCAGTTGCCGCGCGGCGGCGGCAAAGCTGCCGGCCTCGGCAATCACCTGCAACATGGTCAGCGCATCGGGGGTGAGGACATCGCGGGCGTTTTGCATGGTGGTGCCATGTTAATTCAGATTATTTGAACATTCCCATCAATCCGCCTGTGCCTGCTGCGGGCGTCGCAGTCCTACAGTTGAGTCTTGAAAGGAGCACTCACATGCTGACTGTTCGTAAATCGCAAGACCGGGGCCACGCCGACCATGGCTGGCTCAATTCCTTCCACAGCTTCTCGTTCGCCGGGTACTACGACCCCGCCCACATGGGCTTTGGCAATCTGCGTGTCATCAACGAAGACCGCATTGCACCGGGCACCGGGTTTGGCACCCATGGGCACCGCGACATGGAAATCATCAGCTACGTGCTGTCGGGCGAACTGGCCCACAAGGACAGCATGGGCAACATCAAGGGCATCCCGCCCGGTGACGTGCAGCGCATGAGCGCAGGCACCGGCGTGCAGCACAGCGAGTTCAACCACGCTGCGGGCCAGACGACGCATTTCCTGCAGATCTGGATCGAGCCCAATGTGCGTGGCATCCCGCCGAGCTACGAGCAAAAGACCTTTGCCGAGGCGGAAAAGCGCGGCGCCCTGCGCCTGGTGGCGTCGCCCGATGGCGCCCAGGGCTCGGTCAAGATCCATGCCGATGCGGCCTTGTATGCAGGCCTGCTGAATGGGGACGAGTCCGTCAACCTGGCGCTGAACCCGGCCCGCAAGACCTATGTGCACCTGGTGCGCGGTGCGCTGACCGCCAACGGCCAGGCCCTATCGGGCGGCGATGCGCTGCTGATGGAAAAAGAAACCACCTTGTCGTTGACCGATGGCCACGACGCCGAGGTGCTGGTGTTTGACCTGGCCGCCTGATCTTTACTTCGTAACCACTTTCACTCAGGAGTTCTCCGCCATGTTCACATCCCTGCAAAACCCTCTGGCCCTGGCATCGCGTCTGCTGCTGGCCGCCCTGTTCCTGCCTGCGGGCATCAGCAAGCTCACCGGCTTTGCCGGTACCGTGGGCTACATCACTTCGGTGGGCCTGCCCATGCCCACGGTGGCGGCAGCCATTGCGGCGGCTGTTGAAGTGCTGGGCAGCCTGGCGCTGATCTTTGGCGTGGGCACCCGGTTTGCTGCCCTGGCTCTGGCGTTCTTCACTCTGGTGGCCAGCTTCTTCTTCCATGCCTACTGGAACCTGCCCGCCGACAAGCAAATGATGCAGCAGCTCTTGTTCTTCAAGAACGTGGGCGTGACCGGCGGCCTGCTGGCCCTGGCAGCGTTTGGTGCCGGCGCCTGGAGCCTGGACGCACGTAGCTCGGACCGCTGATCGCACTCGCGTGAATATCGCGTGAATGAATGGGCCTGCAGCCCGCGGGGCTGCGGGTTCTGGCATTCAATTCGCCCTGGCTGATTGTTTTCCCTTTCCTTGTTCCCCTATCGTTTCAACAGGAGTTTTCTCATGGCACAGATCGCAGTTGTCTATCACTCGGGTTATGGGCACACGCAACGCCTGGCGCAGGCCGTGGCCGAGGGCGCAGGCGCCCAGCTGGTCGCCATTGATGCAGACGGCAATTTGCCCGAAGGCGGTTGGGAAACGCTGGCCGCGGCCAGCGCCATCATCTTTGGCTCGCCCACCTACATGGCCGGCCCCAGCTGGCAGTTCAAGAAATTTGCTGACGCCTCGTCCAAGCCCTGGTTCAGCCAGGCCTGGAAGGACAAGCTGTTCGCAGGCTTTACCAACAGTGCCAGCACTAACGGCGACAAGCAGATCACGCTGGACTACCTGTTCCACCTGGCCATGCAGCACGGTGGCATCTGGGTGGGCAACGGCATGATGCCCGCCAACTCCAAGGCGGCCACGCGCAACGATGTGAACTGGATCGGCTCGTTCAGCGGCGCCATGTCCCAGTCGCCGTCCGACGCCTCGGCCGCCGAGATGTTCCCTGGCGACCTGGAGACGGGCAAGCAGTTCGGCCAGCGTGTGGCCGACGTGGCCCGCCGCCTCGACCGTTAAGGCGAAGTCCCCTTTTGGCGCTACAGTGGCGCGCCCCAATACAACCAGGAGAACACCCCATGGCAGTTGAATTGCGGCGCGTCCCCGGCGCGCCCATGGCCCAGACCGTGCACATCCGTGCGCACGACCTCGTGGCCGATGGCAGTGTGGAAGAGGGCGGCACCGACAGCGGCCCCAGCCCGCACGACCTGTATGACGCTGCCCTGGGGGCCTGCAAGGCGCTCACGGTGTTGTGGTACGCGCGCCGCAAGGGCCTGCCGGTGGACGATGTGCAGACCGTGGTCGAGCGCGACGCATCGGCCGAACGCACGGGGGTCTACCGCCTCGCGACCCGGCTGCAGGTCAGCGGTGACCTCACCGATGCCCAGATCGCCGAGCTGGAAACCGTGGCGCAGAAATGCCCTGTGCACAAGCTGATGACCACGGTGACGACCGAGATCAGCACTTCGTTGGAGCGTGCATCATGAGCGATACCCCCAGCTTTCTGCCCCTCACGGGCCATGCCAAGGACCTGGGCGGCGGTTTCACCGTGCGCCGCCTGCTGCCCGCTGTGCAGCGCAAGGCCGTGGGGCCCTTCCTGTTCTTCGACCACTTCGGTCCGGTGACCGTCGCTCCGGGCGACAGCCACGACGTGCGGCCCCATCCGCACATTGGCCTGGCGACGGTGACCTACCTGTTCTCGGGCGCCATCATGCACCGCGACAGCCTGGGCTACGTGCAGCAGATCGAGCCCGGCGCCATCAATTGGATGACGGCGGGGCGGGGCATCGTGCACTCCGAGCGCCGCCCGGAGAGCCTGGCAAACCAGCCGTATGTGAACCACGGCATCCAGCTGTGGGCTGCGCTGCCAGTGGCCCACGAAGAAGCCGACCCCTCGTTTGTACACACGCCTGCTGCGGCCATCCCGGAGGTGCAGGTGTATGGGGCCAGCGTGCGGGTGCTGATCGGCGAGGCATTTGGTCAGACCTCGCCGGTGGCCACGTATTCGCGCACCTTGTACCTGGACGTGCAGCTGCCCGCTGGCGCCACCCTGGAGATCCCGGCACTGGTGCCCGAGCTGGCGGTGTACACCGTCGATGCCCCCGTGGCGCTGAACGGCGATGAGGTGCCTGCGCACATTCTGGCCGTGGCGGAACCCGGCCAGCCCCTGCGTTTGACGGCGGGTGAGAGCGCCGTGCGCCTGATGGTGATTGGCGGTGAGCCGCTGGATGCGCCGCGTCACATGTGGTGGAACTTTGTCTCCAGCCGCAAGGACCGCATCGTGCAGGCAGCCAGCGACTGGGAGGCACAAGCGATGGGCCAGGTGCCGGGCGAGGTGGAATGGATTCCCCTGCCGGAGCACCGCTTCAAAGCATGATCAAAGCTTGATATTTAGATAAAAATGGGCTGTAGCGCTAGTGAATCAAGCGCTGGCAGCTCATGATTTGATAGCGGTTTCTGCGGCCGCTGCGGGAGCATCGGTGGCAAGCCCCGTGTCCAGCACGCGGCGCTCGTCGAACACAAAACACCCGCCGTGGTAGTGCGCGCCATCCGTCAGCTCAAAGTACTTCAGGATGCCGCCTTCCAGCTGGTAGACATGCGACAGGCCTTCCTCGCGCATGAGAATGGCGGCCTTTTCGCAGCGGATGCCGCCGGTGCAGAAGCTCACCACCGTCTTGTCCTGCAGCTCGTTCCGGTGCGCTCGCAAGGCGGGGGGGAACTCGGTGAACTTGTCGATGCGCCAGTCGATGGCGTTGTCGAACGTGCCCGCGTCCACCTCAAAGGCGTTGCGGGTGTCGAGCGTGACGACTTCGCGACCTTCGTCGTCGTGCCCCTGGTCCAGCCAGCGGCGCAGTGTGGCCGGGTCTACCGAGGGCGCACGGCCTGCGGCGGGGCGGATGGTGGGGTGGTCCATGCGGATGATCTCGCGCTTGACCTTGACCAGCATCTTGCGAAACGGCACTGTGGCCGACCAGCTCTCCTTGGGTTCCAGGTCGGCAAAGCGGCTATCGGTGCGCAGCTGTGCGACAAAACCCCGCACGGCGTCTGCCGGGCCCGCCAAAAAGAAGTTGATGCCTTCCTCCGCCAGCAGGATGGTGCCCTTGAGCTGGGCGCCCACCGCACGCTCATGCAGCACCTCGCGCAGCGCGGCGGCGTCGGGCAGCGGCACAAACTTGTAGCAGGAGATGTTGAGGACGGTGTCGGTAGTGTTCACGGCAGTAAAAATGCACAAAGGCCCGCTGGCGGGCCTGTGGGTCACGGTGGCCGGGCTGCGCATTACGCTGCCAGGCGTGTTCGGGTCAGGCCGCGGGTGACAGCAGCGTGGACTCGATCTTGTTGGCCAGCTGGGCAATAGCCAGCGCAGCAGGGCAGCCGGGGGTTTGCAGCAGCAGCAACTGGCGCCGCATCACGGCGTCGCGCACCGAAGGGTCGGCCGGGATGTCGCCCATGTGGATCAGGCGCATGGGCCGGCCGGATTCGGTGCTCACAAAGCGGTCGAGCACCTGCTGCAGCTGGCTGGTGATGGCACGGCCGTCACCTGGGCGTGCGGCCTGGTTGATGACCATGCGTACATGCTGGCGCTTTTGCTGCATGGCCAGCACCTTGATGGCGGCATAGGCGTCGGTGAGCGAGGTGGGCTCGGGCGTGGCCACGATCAGCACCTCGGAGGCCAGCGACACAGAGAAAAGCACCACGTCGGAGATACCAGCGCCAGTGTCGAGCAGCACCACGTCGTAGCGGGGCGTGAGTGCCTGGATCACGTTCAGGAACTGGTTGCGCACTTCGGGCGTGAGGCGCGAATACTCCACCATGCCCGAGCCAGCCAGCAGCACATCAAAGCCACCAGGGGCGGCGATCACGGCGTCGTCCAGCGCGGCCTTGCCGGTGAACACATCGTGCAGGGTGATTTTTGGGTGCAGGTTCAGCACCACATCCAGGTTGGCCAGGCCCAGGTCGGCGTCGAGCACCAGCACGCGCTGGCCCCGGCGGGTGAGGGCCGCAGCCAGGTTGGCCGATACAAAAGTCTTGCCGACGCCCCCTTTGCCGCTGGTCACCGCAATGATGCGGGCGCCAGAAGCGGCCGAGGCCAGGGGGGCGGCAGGGCCTGCAGGGGCTGCAGGCGTTGTGGGTTGGGGGGACAGCGCGTCGCTCATCATCTAACTTTCAGTAGGCGCTGCCTGTTGGGTTGGGGTCCAGTGGAGGCAGATCGCCCCAACCCGAGGGGGTGTAGAGCGGGCCAAACAACAGGCTTTTCTCTTCGGCACTGACGGTGCTGTCGGGTTGTTCCTCGATGCTGACACGGTTGCGGCCCGACGCCTTGGCCTGGTAGAGCTGGTGGTCGGCCCGGTCGGTCCAGAGCAGGGTGGTGGAGCGGATCCACTGCATGGCAAAAGCGCCACCAATGCTCACCGTCACGTTCAATTCCACCGTCGGGGAGATGCGGATGGCCGTATTGGCCACCGCGCGCCGGATGCGCTCTGCCACGACCCGGCCAAAGGCAGCCTGGCAGGCGGGAAGCACCACAGCAAATTCTTCGCCGCCGTAGCGAGCCAGGGTGTCCATCGGGCGCACACAGGCGCTGAGCGTGCGGCCCACCGACTGCAGCACCACGTCACCGGCCAGGTGGCCATGGGTGTCGTTCACTTTTTTGAAGTGGTCAATGTCCAGCATCAGCAGCAGGGCGGCTTCGCCCGAGCGGGTGACGCGGTCGATCTCGCGTTCCAGCACGGCGCGAAAGTGCCTGCGGTTGGCCAAGCCTGTGAGGGGGTCTTTGAGAGACAGCTCGCACAGGCCGTCAATCAGGCCTTGCAAGTACAGCGAGGGCACCTCGCGGTGCAGTGCTGCCTCGCTGCCGCCGGCCTGAGCCACCAGAGCGTGGGCAGTATCCAGGCGAAGGTCGCGCAGATCTACCAGATGAGAGGCCGCAGAATCAGACACAAATGGGAACAAGAAAAGTTGGGCAAGTGTACCAGCGCGCCAGCAAGAACAGGGCCAACGCAAGGCGCGCGCTGCGTCGTTGAAATGCGGTCTATGCCCTGGGCACGGGCTCCGGAAGCTGCTGCAGTGCCACCAGCGCCTCGGCGTCAGTGCGGTACATGGCAAGGCCCGGGCGCAGCTCCAGCAGTCCGGCCTGGCGCAGCACCTGCTCTACCGGCAGCTTCAGTCCGCTCAGGTGCAAAGTGCCGCCCCGCAGCTCCATCTGAGCCAGCAGTTGGGCAAAGGTTTCCACGCCGGTCACGTCGATGCGGTTGATGGGCTGCGACAGCAGGCACAGGTGCACCACCTCGGGGTGGGCGGCCAGGTGTTCGGTCACGCGCCGCTCCAGGGCGCTGGCGGAGGCAAAGTCCAGCTCCGCGTCCATGCGCAGCGCCAGCAACCGGGGGGCCAGTGGTGGCAACTGCCACAGGTGCCGGTCGCGCAGGCTGCCGTCAGGGTGCAGACCCACCTCAATGATGCGCGGGTGCAGGCGCTGGTATAAAAAATGGCTCAGATTCATCAGCAGGCCCACCAGCACGCCCCAGTACATGCGGGGTGCGGTGGCCAGGGTCAGGGCAAAGGTGACGCCGCCGATCACCGCCTCCACCCGCGACACGCGCCATAGCCGCAGCAGGGTGCCCGGCTTGATGAGGCTGGTGACGGCGGTGACCACCACCGCCGCCAGCACCGACTGCGGCACGTGGTACAGCGCGGGCGTGAGCCACAGCAGCACGACCAGCACCAGACTGATGGCGAACAGCGTGGCCCAGCCCGTCTTGGCGCCCGCATAGAGGTTGATGGCCGAGCGCGAGAACGATGCGCTGGTGGCAAAGCTGCCGCACAGGCCGCTGCTGATCTTGGCCAGGCCCTGGCCGATCAGATCCTGGTTTTCGTTCAATTGCTCCTTGGAGCGCTGGCTCTCCACCTTGGCGCTCGATGCGGTTTCGAGAAAGCTCACCAGCGTCACGACCAGCACCGGCATGACCAGTGCGCTGAAGCTGGACCAGGGCAGGGCGCCCGGCCAATAGGGGGCTGGCAAGCCCGAGGGCAACGCGCCCACCACCGCGCCCCCAGCGTCGGCGTAGCCCAGGGCCCAGCTCAAGGCGCCTGCCGCACCCACCACCACAATCGCGGCCGGAAACTGCGGCAGCCAGCGGCGCGCCAGCATCAGCAAGGCAAGGCTGCCCAGGCCGAAGCCCGCCGCCATCAGGTCAAACAGTCCGGGCGACGGCGTAGATAGCAGTGCGCCCCAGTCGGCGGCCCGCAGCCCGGTCAGTGCCGCGAGCTGCGATCCCAGGATGAGCAGTGCCGCCGCTTGCGTAAACCCGTTGAGCACGGGCGAGGTCACG
Organism: Acidovorax sp. 107; assembly: GCF_003058055.1. Lineage (NCBI taxonomy): Bacteria > Pseudomonadati > Pseudomonadota > Betaproteobacteria > Burkholderiales > Comamonadaceae > Acidovorax > Acidovorax sp. 107. Next base: position 1,684,922 of record NZ_QBTZ01000001.1, read on the forward strand.
AGATTGAGCAACCAGCCAAAGCGTGCCATGCCCATCACCATCTGCAGCAGCCCTGACAGCAGCGCCATCCAGGCTGCCAGTGCCACCCATTGCGCGCTGCCAGGCTCAGCCAGTCCGGTGAGCGAAGCGCCGATCAGCAGGCTGGTCAGCGCGGTGGGGCCCACTCCCAGCCGGGTGGAGGAGCTGAACAGCACGGCGACCAGCGCCGGAATCAGCGATGCGTAGATGCCGGTGACCAGCGGCATGCCTGCCAGTGCGGCATAGGCCACGCCCTGTGGCACCAGCATCAGGCCCACCGTCATGCCTGCCCAGAACTCGCCCTTGAGCAGGTGCCGGTCGGGGCGGGGCCATTTCAGAAACGGAAGCCAACGTGCGAGCGATTGCGGGGTCATGCTGCCGATTGTCGCGCGCCGCCGGGGGCGGCGAGTGACGGGCGAAGGGACAGGGCAGAGATTGCGGGTTCAGGCGCCCCCGTCCTACAGACACTTCGGTGGTGTCCGACCCGCAGCCCCAAAGCGGCTACCTACAGTTTGCACCTGTACCAACCGCAAGGAGTGACTGCATGAATTCCCATAATCTGATCGACCGACCCACCCATCGCATTGCCAGCATCCTGGCTGTGAGTGCACTGGCCCTGGGATTGGCAGCCTGCAGCAAGACCGAGGAGCCTACAGTGGGGCAGCGTCTGGACTCTGCCGTCGAAAAGACCGAGCAGGCAGCTGCCGACGCCCGCGTGAAGGCCGAGGGCGCCATGCAGAAGGCAGAGACCAAGATGGAGCAGGGCGCTGCCAACGCAGAAGCCACCGCCAAGGATGCTGCCAATACGGCCAAGGGCGCGTTGGACGACGCCACCATCACCGCCCAGGTGAATGCCGGCCTGGCCAAAGACCCCGATTTGAGTGCACTCAAGATCAACGTGGATACGGTCAATGGCAAGGTCACGCTCAACGGCCCCGCACCCTCCACGGTGGCCCGGGACCGCGCCGAAACCATCGCCAAAGGCGTGAGCGGCGTGACCTCGGTGAACAACCAACTGGTCGTGACGGCGGGTTGATACCCCGCTGACCGCCCCACTGCGGCGCCCGGGTTCGCTCCCGGTGCCGCGCTACCATGGCTGGCATGAAAGACCACGACATTGATCTTGCCACCCGCATCGTCCACCACGACTACCAGCCTCCGGCCGGGTTTGTAGCCCCTCAAACGGGGGTGTACAAGGCCTCCACGGTCATCTTCCCCAATGTCGCGGCCATGCGCTCGCGCGAGTGGAAGGACAAGAGCGGCTACACCTACGGGCTGCACGGCACGCCCACTACCTTCATTCTTGAAGAACGACTGTGCGCGCTGGAAGGCGGCCTGCAGTGCGTGCTGGTGCCCAGCGGCCTGGCCGCCATTGCCAATGTGGGGCTCGCCCTGCTCCAGCCTGGGGACGAGGTGCTGATCCCGGACAACGCCTATGGCCCCGGCAAAGACCTCGCCAACGGCGAGCTGGCGCGGTTCGGTATCACCCACGTGTTCTACGATCCGCTGGACCCTGCCGATCTTGCGGCCCGTATCACCCCGGCCACCCGGCTGGTCTGGCTGGAGGCCCCGGGTTCGGTCAGCATGGAGTTCCCCGACCTGTGCGAGCAGGTACGCATCTGCCGCGCGCGTGGCGTGACGACCGCGCTGGACAACACCTGGGGTGCGGGCCTTGCGTTTGCACCGTTTGACCTTACCGGCGATGGCAGCCTGGGTGTGGACATTTCGGCCCACGCGCTCACCAAGTACCCCAGTGGCGGAGGTGACGTGCTCATGGGCAGCGTCATTACGCGCGACCTGGGCCTGCATACGAAGATCAAGCTCACGCACATGCGGCTGGGCCTGGGGGTGGGGGCCAACGACGCCGAGGCCGTGCTGCGTGCGCTGCCCAGCATCGGGCTGCGCTACCGCGCCCATGATGAGGCTGCCCGCAGCCTCGCGCGCTGGTTGCAGCAGCAGCCAGCCGTCGTGCAGGTGCTGCACCCCGCACTGGAAGGCGCACCCGGCCATGCGCACTGGAAGGCCCTCTGTGGTGCAGCGCAGGGCGGCCAGGGGCTTGCAGCCGGCCTGTTCAGTGTGATGATCGACGCCCGTTACACGCAGCAGCAGGTGGATGCGTTCTGCGACGGCCTGCGACTGTTCAAGCTGGGCTACAGCTGGGGCGGCCCCATGAGCTTGGTCGTGCCCTACAACATCGCCAGCATGCGCAGCCGCCCACCGGCCCATTTGAAGCCGGGCACGCTGGTGCGGTTTTCGATCGGGCTGGAGGCCGTGGAGGATCTGCGGCGCGATCTGCAGCAGGCGATGGAGCGCGCTTTCCCGCCAGCCTGAGTCCGGCGGGGCGCGAATGCGTCGTTGTCCGCTGGCGTTGGAACCCGGGCGTGCATGAGCGGAACGCGGGCGGGATACGGGCTTTCCTCAGTGGCGCTGCGGCGGCGCCGGGCTTAGTGTGGCGGCATGACCGTGACATCGTCCAAGCCCGCCCCTGATGCGCCGAGCGCGCCCGGTTCTTCAGAGTCCCAACACGCCGAGGCCATTGCCAGCCGCGTGAAGGCCCAGACCGCGCAGCCTGTACAACTGCAACCCTTGCGCTTGGCCGACCCATTCCGGTGGTTGCGGCGCGGCTTGGAGGACGTGCGCGCTGCGCCCGGCATCGCTGCGTTCTACGGCGTGTGCTTCTGGATCATGGCCGTAGTGCTGGGCTGGGTATTCCGCACGCGGCCCGAATACACCATGTCGCTGGCCAGCGGCTGTCTGCTGGTGGGCCCGTTTCTGGCCATGGGGCTGTATGACACCAGCCGCCGGCGCGAAGCGGGCCTCCAACCCCAGCTCAGCGAGTCACTCACCTGCTGGGACAGCCACATGGGCAGCATGGGCATGCTGGTGCTGGTGCTGGTGGTGCTGGAGCTGCTATGGGGCCGTGCGTCGCTGGTGGTGTTTGCGGTGTTCTTCAATACGGGCATGCCGTCGACTACCGGCGTGCTTCAGGCAGTGTTCAACCCGCAAAACTGGAGTTTTGTGGCGGTGTACATGGTGGTGGGCGGCGTGTTTGCGGGGCTGGTGTTTTCGACCTCGGTGGTATCCATCCCCATGATCCTGGACCGTGACACCGACGCGCTGACTGCGGGTATCACCAGCATGCGGGTGGTGATCGAAAACACCGGGGTGATGCTGTTGTGGGGAGCATTGATCACCCTCATCGTGGCCGCCTCGCTGTGGTTCTGGGGCGTAGGCCTGGTGCTGGCGGGGCCCGTGCTGGGCTTTGGCAGCTGGCATGCGTACCGGGCGTCCGTCATCCCGCTGCAGCGCCCCCCGGCGGGGGCCTGAAAGCCCCGTGCTGTTACAGTGGGTCTCAACTTCAGGAAGCTACTACCTTGGCAACACCCAACTACGGATACGAAAAACGCCAGCGCGAACTCGCCAAAAAACAAAAAAAGGAAGAGAAGCTGAGGGCCAAAACACAGCGCAGGCCGAACGATCCGCAAGGGGATGACCAGCCCGCTGACGACCAGCCAGCGGGCGATGCAGGTGATCCCGGGCAGCCCTCCGCAGGCGCCTGAGTTCTTGGCTGCGTTTTAGCGCAGCAACTTTTTCAGCTCTGGCCACACGTTGGCCAGCATCTGCGGATGCGCTTCGGCGCGGGGGTGGATGCGGTCAGGCTGGAACAGGCGCGTCGGGTCCGGCCCGTCCGCTACCCCTTTCAAGAAAAACGGCACCGCCGCTGCCTTGTGGGCCTGCGCCACGGTGGTGAACAGGCCCGCAAACTTGTTGGCGTAGTCGGTGCCATAGTTGGGCGGCACCTGCATGCCCACCAGCAAAACCTTGGCTCCGGCCTTTTGCGCCGTCTGGGTCATCCAGGTCAGGTTCTCCTCGGTGTTCTTGAGCGGCAGGCCGCGCAGGGCGTCGTTGCCGCCCAGCTCGATCACTACGTGCGTGGGCTTGTGCTGGGCCAGCAACGCCGCCAAGCGCGAGCGGCCGCCCGAGGTGGTCTCGCCGCTCACGCTGGCATTGACCACGGTGGCCGTGACCTTGTCTTGAGCCAACTGCTTTTCCAGCAGCGCCACCCAGCCCGTGCCGCGCGCCAGGCCGTATTCGGCGCTGAGCGAATCTCCCAGCACCAGGATCACCGGCGTGCGTCCGGCTGCCACCGCCTTGGTGGCGGCTTGCGCGAAGGCCGTGGGCGCACAAAGCCCCACCAACGCGCCGATCGATGCGCTCAGGATAAAGTGGCGCCGTTGCTGCAGATTGCGAATCAAAGTAAAGAGCCTTTCATGTCCGAACCCTCCCCACTGCCCAAGACACCGCTAGCCACCCCCATCATTGCCGTGGAGCATGTGTTCAAGTCGGTGACGGATTCCACCGGAACCCTCGACATTCTGCGGGATATCGATTTCCGCCTGGCTGCCAGGGAAACAGCGGCCATCGTTGGTGCCTCGGGCTCGGGCAAAAGCACGCTGCTGTCCATCATCGCGGGGCTTGATACGCCCACCCGCGGCACGGTGCGGCTGGACGGCCATGACCTGTTCGCCATCGACGAAGACGCGCGGGCCGCGCTGCGTGCCCAGAAGGTGGGCTTTGTGTTCCAGAGCTTCCAGCTCATGGGCAACCTGACGGCGCTGGAGAACGTGATGCTGCCGCTGGAGCTGGCCGACCGCCGCGATGCGCGCAAAGCCGCCACCGAGATGCTGGCACGCGTGGGGCTGGGCCAGCGCCTGTCGCACTACCCCAAGGTGCTGTCGGGCGGCGAGCAGCAGCGCGTGGCCCTGGCCCGGGCGTTTGTGGTCCAACCCGCCGTGCTGCTGGCGGACGAACCCACGGGCAGCCTGGACTTCGCGACGGGCGAAACCATCATGAAGCTCATGTTCGAGCTGAACCGTGAGTTGGGCACGACCCTGGTGCTGGTGACCCACGACCGCGCGATTGCTGCGCAGTGCGAGCGGCGCATCACCATCGACGCAGGGCGCGTGGTGTAAGGGGTTAGCGGGATTATTTGAGCTTTTTAGACCGCAGGCGCTAGTGGAGCATACGCAAGCAGCTATGAAATTGATAGTGCTCTGAGGGAGGGTGTCGCGCCCAGCGGATAATCCCCCCATGTCCAGCCCCAAAGTTCTCTTCGGCTTTCACGCCGTGGGCGTGCGTCTGAAGACCGCGCCGAAATCCATCATCGAGATTTACTACGAAGCCACGCGGCGCGATGCGCGCATGCGCCAGTTTCTCGACCGTGCCCGCGAGGCCGGTGCCCGCCTTATTGAAGCCGACAGCGTGCGCATTGCCAAGCTGGCTGGCAGCCACGGCCACCAGGGCGTGGCCGCGCGGGTAGAGCCCGTGAAGGTAGCCACCTCGCTGGATGAGCTGCTGGAGGATCTGGAAGCCGCTGGCATCGAGCAGCCCCTGCTGCTGGTGCTGGACGGCGTCACCGACCCGCACAACCTCGGCGCCTGCCTGCGAGTGGCTGATGGAGCGGGCGCGCATGCCGTTATCGCCCCAAAGGACCACGCTGTGGGCATCAACGCCACCGTGGCCAAGGTGGCCAGCGGCGCGGCCGAGACCATGCCGTACTTCATGGTCACCAACCTGGCGCGCACCCTGAACGAACTGAAGGAGCGCAACATCTGGTGCATCGGCACCAGCGACGATGCGCCCAAGACCATCTACCAGGTGGACCTGAAAGGCCCCGTGGCCTTGGTGCTGGGCGCCGAGGGCGACGGCATGCGCCAGCTCACGCGCAAGACCTGCGACGAGCTGGTCAGCATCCCCATGAAGGGCGCGGTCGAAAGCCTGAACGTCTCGGTGGCCAGCGGCGTGTGCCTGTACGAAGCGCTGCGCCAGAGGACTTGATCCTCGGCCCTTTGGTTACTTTGGCGCCACAGCCGAAAGCACCATGCTGGACACCGTGAAAGCCTGGGTCCGGCAAAGCCAGCGCATCGCCGTGTTGACGGGCGCCGGGGTCAGCGCCGAGTCGGGCGTGCCCACCTTCCGCGATGCGCAGACGGGGTACTGGGCACAGTTCCGCCCCGAAGACATGGCGACCGAATCAGGCTTTCGCGCCCACCCGCAGCGCGTGTGGGACTGGTACCAGTACCGGCGCGACCTGCTGGCCAGCGTGTCGCCCAACGCCGGGCATCTGGCGCTGGCGGACTTTCAGCGCCGCCACCCCGACCGTATCACCCTCATCACCCAGAACGTGGATGGCCTGCACCAGCGCGCGGGCAGCACTGGCGTGCTCTGCCTGCACGGCGACATCTTCCAGGACCGCTGGCTCGACACCCCGCGCAACTGCTGCGTCATCGACCATGCAGTGGCCGGCCACCCGCCGCACTGCGACCGCTGCGGCAACCTGGTGCGCCCGGGCGTGGTGTGGTTTGGGGAGTCCTTGCCGCTGGCGACATTGGAAGCCGCCGAGCAGGCGGCCACCCAGTGCGACCTGATGCTGGTGGTGGGCACGGCCGGTGCGGTGTACCCCGCCGCGGGCCTGGCCCACCAAGCACGGGCCGCCGGTGCCAGGGTGGTGGTGCTCAACCCCGCGCCCAGTGCGCTGGACGAGGTAGCGCAGGGGGTGCTGTGCGGCACGGCGGCGACGGTGCTGCCGCAATTGCTGGGCGAATGAGGCCGGGCAGGGCATAAGTGCGCTCGGGGGCGCACGAGTAATCACCAAGGGTGTCGCCTGGAAGACCCACGAGGCTCGGTAGAAACCCTGGTTTGTGGTGCTCAAGGTGCCTGTTGTCGCCCAGCGGACAGGCGCGAAGGCGCGGTGGCCGGTAGCCTGCCCCACCTTTGTTTTATCCGCCTTCCACACCATCATGAGCCGTCGCCACTTTCTTTTGCGTGCCACCCAGGCCGTTGCCGCCACTGGTCTTCCCGCATGGGCCCACACCGCGATGGCGGCCGAAGAGGCCCTGACCGCTCGCTCCGTCACCCTCGGCTGCTCCATTGCCCTGACGGGCCCGCTGGGGCAGGCAGGTATCGAGCAGGTGGCGGGCATGAAGGCCGCGTTTGCCGAGGTGAATGCCGCCGGTGGCGTGTTAGGCCGCGAGATCCGCATGGAGGTCAAGGACGACGGCTACGTGGCTGCGCGCACCCTCAAGAACGTGACCGAGATGGTGGAGGCGCAGTCGGTGTTCGCACTGATCTCGCCGCTGGGCACAGCCAACACCGCGTCCATCCTGCCGCTGATTGAGTCCAAGGGCATCCCTACCGTGGGCCCGGTGACGGGCGCCACATCGCTGCGTGCAGCGGCCAACAAGCACGTGTTCTTCCTGCGTCCCAGCTACCGCGAAGAAACCCAGCGCCTGGTCAAGCAGATCGTGGACATGGGCCTCAAGCGCATTGCGGTGGTGTACCTGGACAACCCGTTTGGCAAAGAGGTGCTCAAGGACATGTCCGCCGCGCTGGACGAGATCAAGGTCGAGCGCGGTGGCGAGTTTGCGCTGGCCGTAGACGGCAAGAACGGCGCCGAGCTGGCCGACAAGGTGGCGGCCGAGCGCCCGGGCGCCGTGCTGCTGGCCACCACGGGTACGGCCAATACCGCGTTTGTGCAGGCCTTCCGTGCCAAGGCGCAGGGTGTGCCGCTGGCCGGCTTGTCCGTCACGGTGATCTCGTCGGAGCTGCCCAAGCTGGCGGCCTCCACGCGCGGCTTGGCGCTGGTTCAGGTGTTCCCCGATGCCAATTCGCAAAAATCGGTGGCGGTGCGCAAGTTCCAGGCCACGATGAAGGCCACGGGCGGGGACCCGGCGTTCCTGAACAGCAACAGCGCGCTGGAGGGCTGGCTCAACGCACAGATCATGATCGAAGGCCTGAAGAACGCGGGCAAGGAGCCCACACGCGAGCGCCTGCGCGCCGGGCTGATGGCCATCCGGTCGCTGTCGTTTGGCGACTTTAACGTGGGCTTTGGCAACAAGGCACCTTACATCGGCTCGGATGCCATCTACCTGGCGATCTACGCAGAAAACGGCCGCCGGATCAGTTGATGCGCTGACAGGACGCCGAGTGAGCAGCAAAACCGGCAGACCCTAACCAAAAAGGCCAGCGCATGCGCTGGCCTTTTTTGATATTCGCACCGGAGAGTGCGATGCCGTGCCCAAGGGCTTTGAACAGGGTACTTAGACCAGCCCCAGCGCCCCCAGCAATGCGCCCGCGCCCAGCATCCATAGCAGGTGCAGCTTGGTGCGCCAGACCAGTACCGTGGCCACGGCGGTCAGCAGCCACAGGGGCCAGTCGGTGGTCCATTCGCCATGGGCGCGGGCCAGCACCCAGGACGTGGCCACCAGCAGGCCGATCACGACCGGGGCCATGCCTTGCTTGAACGCGCGCACCCCGCGCCGCTCTCGGTTGCGGTGGCCCCAGCGTGTGGCCGTCCAGGTCAGCAGGCTGCTGGGCAGCATCACGCCCAGCATACACACCGCCATGCCCAGGGCGCCCAGCAGCCAGCCGGTCACGCCCGGGCCGCCGGCGTTGATGCCTACGTTCCAGCCCAGCAGGGCAATGAACAGCACGTTCGGGCCCGGTGCCGCCTGGGCGATGGCGATGGAGGCGTTGAACTGCGGGTCGGTCAGCCACGCCTGGCGCTCGACCAGGAACCGGTGCATGTCGGGCGCGGTGGCAATGGCGCCGCCCACGGCGAGCAGCGACAGCGACAGGTAGTACAGAAAGAGGTTGAGCCAATCGCCGGGGCTCAGGGCCATCAGCGGTGCAGTGAGGGGGGCTGCGGTGCTCATGGTGCGAGCCTTCTCCAGGTCAGCAGGCAGGCGGCCCCGCCGATGACTGGCAGGATCCAGAACAGTGGCCAGCGCAGCCAGGCCATGGCCACGATGGTCAGCCCGGTGATGGCCAGGCACAGGGGACGGCCCAGCGGGTGGTTGCGGATGGAGGCAAACAGCTTGATGCCCACCCCGGCAATCAGGCCCGCCGCCACGGCCCCCATCCCACGCAGCGCCCCGGCCACGGCCGGTTGGGCAGAGAACTGTGCATACACCACCGCCAGTGCCAGCACCAGCATGAGCGGAAAGGTCAGCATGCCCGCCAGCGCCGCAAACGCGCCGCGCAGGCCGAAGTAGCGGTCACCGATCATGATGCTGAGGTTGACCACGTTGGGGCCCGGCATGATCTGCGCCACGGCCCAGTCCTCGACGAACTCCTCGTTCGTCATCCAGCGCTTTTTCTCCACCAGCTCGCGCTGCACCACCGCCAGCACCCCTCCAAAGCCCTGCAGCGCCAGCCAGGTGAAAGACCAGAACAGATCGGCCGGATTGCGGGGCTGCGGGCGCGCAGGCGTTTCGATGTTGGGGGGCGAGGCTGTGGCGGGTGCCATGGGTGAAAAATTGAGTGAAAAGTGGCTGATGCGCCAGTGATTCATGCCTTCATAGCTATCATTGTGATAGCTATCCAGTGATGCGGTGGCCCCCGCGATGTTACGCGCGCGCCAGGCGGTACGCTGGTGCCGGGGCGTCGCCATCGGGCAAGCCTGGGGCGGTCAATGGTGCATGCGCGTACGGTGGTCTGCCGCTATGCTGCCGGGTGGTATGCCTGAGAGCGTGCATCACTTCACAAAGAGACAAGGACACCCCATGAAACTCATTCGCTACGGCCAGCCTGGCGCAGAACGCCCCGGCCTGGTGGACGCCCAGGGCACGCTGCGCGACCTGTCCATGCTGCTGCCAGACATTGGCCCCGCACAGCTCAACCCCCGCACCTTGTCAGCGCTGGCCGCCATCGATGCCAGCCGCTTGCCCGCGGTGTATGGCTCGCCCCGTCTGGGCAGCCCGGTGGGGGGGGTGGGCAAGATCGTGTGCGTGGGCCTGAACTATGCCGACCACGCCAAGGAAGCGGGCATGCAGCCACCCGCCGAGCCGGTCTTGTTCATGAAGGCCGTGACCGCGCTGACCGGCCCCAACGACGATGTACGCATCCCGCCTGGCGCCACTAAGACCGACTGGGAGGTGGAGCTGGGCATCGTCATCGGCACCCGCGCCCGCCATGTGGCCGAGGTCGATGCCTTGAGCCACGTCGCCGGTTATGTACTGGCCAACGATGTGTCCGAACGCGCCTGGCAGATCGAGCGCGGCGGCCAGTGGGACAAGGGCAAGAGCTACGACACCTTCGCGCCCATCGGCCCCTGGCTGGTCACAGCCGACGAGGTGGCCGACCCCCACGCCATCGACCTGTGGCTAGAGGTGAACGGCCAGCGCGTGCAAAACGGCAGCACGCGCAATTTCATTTTTGGTGTGCCCACTGTGGTGTCTTACATCAGCCAGTTCCTGACCCTGGAGCCGGGTGATCTCATCCTGACCGGCACCCCTGCAGGCGTGGGCCTGGGGCAGAAGCCCACACCGTGGTTCCTGAAGACCGGTGACGTGATGCGGCTGGGCGCCACGGGGCTGGGCGAGCAGGTACAAAAATGCGTGGGTGGCTGAGGGGCGGGTGAGAGGCTGAGGAGCTACAGCGGGGCACTGCGCGCAGCAGTGATGCTGCACGGATGTGCAACGGCGGCACGACCAGCCTGACCCGCTGCTTCTCAGCGGGTCAGTCCAGCCGGCCCTTGAGCGCATGCCCCATGTTGCGCCAGCCGGCCTGTTCTCGGTACTTGACTTTGAAGGTCTTGAGGTCCGCCTGGCTTTCATACTTCACCCGGAAGATGCTGAAGGTGGCCTGGGATTCGTATTCCACAAAACACCAGACCGCGTCGCCTTCGGCCTGCTCTGCGTGGGGCATCTCATACCAGCACAGGTCGGCCTGGCTCTCATAAGGCACTTCAAACACCTTTGCGCCGGCTTTGTGGGCCTGCGTTGCCACCAGAATTTTTGCCATGCGCAATCTCCTGTGAGGGGGACAACCGACGGTCGGCACCTTATTGGGCCGAACTCCGCCATGCTGCGCAGCGGTAGATACCCACCCCACTGCGCGGCATGCGGGGCAAGACGCAAACGCAAAACGCAAAATACAAAACGCAGCGATGGCCGTGGCTGCCGCGAGGGCCCGCGACGCAGCAGGGAGGTTATTCTCGGCCACTAGGACGCCCGCTGCCGCTCTCGTGCTGGGCGGTGGCTCTCCCGCCCGCTTGCCCCTACGCTGCCAGTCGGCTCCATTGCATAAGGACCTGCCTATGAACTCCGCCACGCGCCGCCTGCACCTGGAGGGCCACCGTACCGACCGCATTGGCTGGCTGCGTGCCGCCGTGCTGGGCGCCAACGATGGTATCGTTTCCACCGCCAGCTTGGTGGTGGGCGTGGCGGCTGCGCAGTCGAGCCAGTCCACCATCGTGATGACGGCGGTGGCCGGGCTCGTGGCGGGTGCCATGTCAATGGCTGCGGGCGAGTACGTGTCCGTGCACTCGCAGGCCGACACCGAAAAGGCCGACCTCGATCGCGAGCGCGCCGAGCTGGCTGCCGACCCCGCCGCCGAGTTGCGTGAGCTGACAGCCATCTACGTGGGCCGGGGCCTTACCCCCGAACTCGCCCAGCAGGTGTCGCAGCAGCTCATGGCGCACGACGCCCTGGGCGCCCATGCGCGGGACGAGCTGCATGTGTCCACCGCCCTGGCAGCGCGCCCGGTGCAGGCCGCCATCACATCGGCCGCCGCCTTCGCTGTCGGGGCCGCGTTGCCGCTGGCTGTGGCGGCTGTGGCGCCTGCAGGCAGCCTGCTGTATTGGGTAGCGGGCACTGCGTTGGTCTTTTTGGCGCTGCTGGGAGCGGTGGCGGCCCGCACAGGGGGCGCGGGCATGGCAGTGGGTGCCTGGCGCGTGACCTTCTGGGGCGCATTGGCCATGGCCATCACGGCGGGCGTGGGAGCGTGGTTCGGTGCGCCTGTGTGAGGACCACCAACTGGCCCCACAAACCGGTGGCCGTGCGGTCACCCCTTGCGCGAAAATTTGAATCAAATCGACCTGTAGCGCCGGTAATAACTACTCGGCCAGCTATCAAAATAAGAGTATTTCGATATCAGCCCATGGCACGGTGACCGGGGAGCTGGCCCAGCACCGTCATACCGGCCAGTCGTTGCCGTACGGTGGCTTGCACGGCCGGTGGCGCGTCGTGCAGCAGCGCCGGCCAGTCGGCATGGGCCTGTTTCACCACATCGCGCAGCAGCGCCAGGTGCCGGGGCACCCGCAGCAGCCCGGCGGATTTCATCAGGCCTTCCATGTCGTCCCAGGTCAGTGCCCGCAGGGTTTTGTCGATGGCGCGGTTCACCGCGTATTGCTGGTCGGGCGCGCCTTCAAAAAACGCGGCCACGCACACGGGGTCATACACCGGGGCCAGCTGCGGCACACGGCCGTCGGGGTAGACCAGGGCCCAGTTCTTCAGGTGCGCGTCGGTGTTGCCCATCAGGATGAACGCCACCATGCGCGCCAGAAACTCGCGCGTGTCCTGCACCGGTTGGCGGCTCAGGCGGTTGAGCACGCGCAGCATGGTGGCCCAGTCCTGCAGCACGCCTTTGCCGTGCGACTTGCCGTATTTCTGGCGGGGCGTGTAGCCCAGCACCTGATTGAACTCCTCCATATGCACGCGGGCGCCGCCGGGCAGGTGGTCAAAGCGCTGCACGGCCAGGATGTCGTTGAATGGGACGGCGTCGGGCAGGTCGGCCTCGGCGCGGGTGATGACGCGCACATCGGCACAGTGCAGGCCCAGTGCCTTGCACAGCTGGTAGCCCGTGTACTCGTTGGCGACCAGATCGGGGTGTGCGGTGGTGGGCAGCTTCAGGATCACGCTGCCCGCCGCGCCCTGGCGGTGCACGGTGTAGCGGCGGCCGTCCTGCACCGCGCTGAACTTGGTCACCACGCCGGGTAGCGAGGCGGCGTCTTCCACCGGGAACTCCACAAACCCCGGCTCCAGCACGTCGAGCCCCTGGGTGGTGTGCCAGTAGCGCACCACGTCCGGGATGCCATCCTGCGCGGGCACGGGCTCCACCTCCAGTGCGCCCATCAGGTCGTGGCCTGCAGCGGCCAGCAGCTCGAACTCGTCGTCGGGGCTGCAGCCGCGCTCGCGCGCAAGCCGCTCGCGGTTGTGGCCCTCGGGCAGCAGGTTCTGAAAGTACACCGGCCAGCGCCCATCGGTGCGCACCAGCCGCGCATCGCGCGCCGACGCCAGGATCTGCTGCGTGGCCGCCTCGTCCGCGCCCTGGTAGCTGAGCGACAGCGTGGGGCGCTGCGGGTTGCGGATGTAGCCCTCGTCAAACGACACCCGCAGGATGTCGCCGTACTGCGAGAGGTAGCCAATGGCCTCACGACGGCTTGCTGTCGCGCCTGACGCGCCCGCGCTGCCGTCCGCCTGCGGGGGGCGGTGCAGGTACAGGCGCAGGTAGCGGATGGAAGTGCTCATGGGGCTTGGGCCAGGCAGTGCGGTGGGGTGTCGCCAGGGTCAGCGGCGCAGGCTGTCCACGACCGAGGGGGGCGCATCCACCCCTTCGGGCTGGCCCAGAAACTTGCCGCCGGACTGAATGAACGCCTCCAGGCTAGGACGCAGGCTGCTGGGCACGGCAATGATGTCCATGCCGAGCACCCGCGCCATTTCGGCCAGGGTGGAATAACGGGGGTCCAGATCGCCGCCCTCGGTGCGCTGCACGGTCATGCGGGAGAGGCCTGCGTGCTCGGCCAGCCGGGCCTGGGTCATCTGGTGGGCTTTGCGGGCGGCTGCGAGGGTGGGAATAAGATCGGTTGGCATGAGTCTATTTATACTCTTTAATTGATTAAAGAGTAGATAAATATACAAAATATCTGCACCATAGTCGGCTTAGGGCTAAGCCAATGGAGGCAATACCTCGCTGCGCTCTGCGCAAAACCGCTGCGCTTCCTGCACCAGCCACTCCCGCACCAGCTCCATCGCCGGGCTAGGGTGGGTGGTGGTCACAAACGAATACGCCGCGCGCGATGGCACGCTGTGCCCCAGCAGCGGCACCAGGCGCCCGGCCTTCACGTCCTGCAGCACCAGCGCGGCGCGGCCCATGGCAATGCCCTGGCCGGCCAATGCGGCGCCCAGGGCCAGTTGCGACAGGTTGAACTGCTGGCCGCCCGCCCAGGGCGGGGGCGGGGTGCCCCTTTGCGCAAACCAGTGTTGCCATTCCTCATAGGTGTCGGCGCCGTCCCAGGCGCTGCCGTCGTGCAGCAACCAGTCGCCGTGCAGATCCTCGGGCGTGGTAACGGGCGGGTGCCGGGCCAGGAACTCGGGGCTGGCCACCGGGATGAGCCATTCGTCCAGAAACACGGTGGCGTTCAGGTCGCGGTAGCCGCCCAGGTCAAAGCGCACGGCGGCCTCCACGCCGTCGCGCACCATGCGGGTGCGGTCCAGCGTGTGGAACTCGCCAAACACGCGCAGCCCGGTGTGCGGGTGCTGGCGAAAGAAGTCGCCCAGCCGGGGCGTGAGCCAGCTCATGGCGAACGAGGGCGAGCAGCTCAGCGTGGCGGTGGCGGCCTCGGCCGGCTGGCGCATCTGGGCCAGGGTGCTTTCGATGGCGTCAAAACTCTCGCGCAGTACCACGGCCAGCCATTTGCCCTCGGGCGTGGGCACCAGCGCGCGCGGGGCGCGCAAGAAGAGGGGGCGGCGCAGCCAGTCTTCGAGCTGCTTGACCTGCTGGCTCACCGCCCCCTGGGTGATGCACAGCTCGGCCGCCGCCTTGGTAAAGCTGCCGTGGCGCGCCGCTGCATCAAAACTGCGCAGCCAGGCGAGCAAGGAAGGGGAGAGGCGAATGTCCATTATTAATACTAATACTTTGCTCAATATAAATGGCTTGTGACAGGCGCGTGACGGGCGAAGAATGTGGGCAAGACATACCGAGATGAATGCGCCATGACACTTGCCGAACCTTCAACCACTGTGGATGCCCTGCTGGCCACTCGCCTGCGCAACGCCCAGCCTGCCCTGTGGAGCAATCCGGCCCGGCAGGCACGGCCCGCCGCGGCGCTGCCCGCACTAGGGAGAACCATTAGTCTGGATGATACGAAAGCGGCGGCTGAGCGTCTGGCACGTTTTTCAGGACTGCTGGCGGATGTGTTCCCCGAGCTGGCCGCAACAGGTGGTGTGGTGGAGTCCCCCCTGCTGCCCGCCGCCGCGCTGCAGCCCGCATTGGGCATGGCCGAGGGGCAAGGCCGACTGTTCATCAAGGCCGACCACAGCCTGCCCGTCGCCGGCTCCATCAAGGCCCGGGGTGGCATGCACGAGGTGCTGGAGTTTGCGGAGAAACTGGCGCTGCAGCATGGGCTGGTGGAGCCGGGTGGTGACTACCGCGCGCTGGCCACGCCGCGGGCGCGCGAGGTGCTGGGCCGCTACCAGGTGGCGGTGGGCTCCACGGGCAATCTGGGCATGAGTATTGGCGTGGTGGCGTCGGCCCTGGGCTTTCAGGCCACGGTGCACATGTCGGCCGATGCCAAGGAATGGAAGAAAGACCGCTTGCGCCAGCGGGGTGTGCAGGTGGTGGAGCACGCGGGCGACTACGAGCGTGCCGTGGCCGCTGGGCGTGCCGAGGCGGCCAGTAACCCGCTGTGCCACTTTGTGGACGACGAGCAATCCTTCTCGCTGCTGCTGGGCTACAGCGCAGCGGCGCTGCACCTGCAAAAGCAGCTGGTGGAGCAGGGCGTGGCGGTGGATGCCGAGCACCCGCTCATCGTTTACCTGCCCTGCGGCGTGGGCGGTGCGCCCGCAGGCATCACCTTTGGCCTGCGGCAGGTGCTGGGGCCGCATGTGCGCTGCTTTTTTGCCGAGCCGGTGCAGTCGCCGTGCTTCATGGTGCAAATGATGGCCGATGCAACGCAAGGTGTGGGGCAGCATCCCTCGGTGTACGACTGGGGCCTGACCAATCGCACCGAGGCCGACGGCCTGGCCGTGCCGCGTGCATCGCTGCTGGCGGCCGAGCTGATGCGGCCGCTGCTGTCGGGCGTGTTCACTGTCGCTGACGACAACTTGTTCGCGCACTTGGTGCGGGTGCTGGACGCCTTGGGCGAGCGCATCGAGCCCTCGGCCGCCGCAGGCTTCAGCGGCCCGGCGATGTTGACCGGCACTACGGCAGGGCAGGCCTGGCTGCGCAGCACGGGTATCGACGCCGTGCTGCACCAGGCCACCCACCTGGTGTGGACCACGGGCGGCCTGCTGGTGCCCGATGTGCAGTACCAGGGCTTTGTGCAGCGCGGGCGGGCCGTGCTGGCTGCGCAGGCCTGATTGCTGAGCACCTTCTTCTCTCATTTTTCTTTTCACTTTTTTCTGGAGCCATGCCATGAACCGCAAGCAACTGCTTTTGTCTGCCGCCGTCTGTGCCGCCCTGGGGGCCACTGCATGGGCCCCGGCCATGGCGCAGGAGGCCGCCTTCCCCTCTAAGCCGATCACGCTGGTGATTCCGTTCCCGCCCGGTGGCGCCACCGACGTGCTGGGCCGCCTGATTGGCAAAAAGCTGGGTGACAAACTGGGCCAGAGCGTGGTGATCGACAACCGCGCGGGGGCAGGCACGGTGATTGGCGCGACGTCGGTGGCGCGGGCAGCGCCCGATGGCTACACGCTGCTGATGAGTTCGGGCACTACCTTCACCGTCAACCCCGCCGTGCGCGCCAAGCTGCCGTACGACCCGGTCAAGAGCTTTGAGCCCATCGGCATCACGGGCCGCACGGGGTTGATCTTGCTCGCCAACAAGGATGTGCCTGCCAACGACCTGAAGCAGTTTGTGGCCCTGGTGAAGGCGGCTCCCGACAAGTATTCGTATGGCTCGTTCGGCACGGGCACCACGTCGCAGTTTGCGGGCGAGATGTTCTTCCGCGCGGCGGGTCTGAAGATTCAGCATGTGCCCTACAAGGGCAGTGCGCCCGCCATGACCGACCTGCTCGGCGGGCAGATTCCGTTCACTGTCGATACCGTGTCGGCCGCGCTGCCGCAGCTCAAGGACGGCAAGATCAAGGCCGTTGCGGTGACGTCTGGCAAGCGCTCGGCCCTGTTGCCCAAGGTGCCCACGTTGGCAGAGAGCGGCTACCCGGGCCTGGAGATGGACACCTGGCTGGCCATGGTGGCGCCGCGTGGCCTGCCACCGGCCGTGAAGTCGCGGCTGGAACTGGCGCTGGCCCAGGTGGTGTCAGACCCCGAGACGCGTGACAAGATGATCGCGGTGGGGTTCGAGCCGTCCTATGCTTCGTCCAAGGTGTTGGCCGAGCTGATTGACAAGGAGTTGCCGCTGATGCGCGCCATTGCACAGCGTGCCGCCATCACTGCAGACTGAGCCCGTGTGACCAGAACAAGGAGACAAGCCCGAGATGACCACCACAAACCCCCAAGCCCTGGTTGAGCTGACGGCCAACGAACTGCGCCACCGCATTGGCACGCGCGAGATTTCGCCGGTGGAACTGCTCGACGCCTGCATTGCCCGCATCGAGGCCGTGAACCCGCATGTGAATGCCGTCACCGCCACCTGCTACGACCGCGCCCGCACCGAGGCCAAGGCGGCCGAGCAGGCGGTGCTGCGCGGCGAGCCGCTAGGCCTGCTGCATGGCCTGCCCATGGGCGTGAAGGACCTGGAGGCCACGGCGGGCTTGCTGACCACCTACGGATCGCAGATCTACCGCGAGCACATTCCGGCCGAGGACAACGTGCTGGTGGCGCGCCTGCGCGCAGCGGGCGCCATCGTCACGGGCAAGACCAATATCCCCGAGATGGGCGCCGGCGCCAATTCGCGCAACACGGTGTGGGGCGCCACGGGCAATCCGTTCAACCCGAACCTGAACGCCGGGGGCTCGTCGGGCGGCTCGGCCGCTGCGCTGGCGTGCGACATGCTGCCGGTGTGCACGGGCTCGGACACGGGTGGGTCGCTGCGCATTCCGGCGTCCATTTGTGGCGTGGTGGGTTTCAGGCCATCGCCCGGCGTGGTGCCCAGCTCGCGCAAGCTGCTGGGCTGGACGCCTATTTCGGTGGTGGGCCCCATGGGCCGCACGGTGGAAGAAGCCTGCCTGCAGCTGGCTGCATCGGCGGGCATGTCCGCAGGTGATCCGCTGAGCTACCCGCTGGACCCGATGAGTTTCCTCCTGCCCGAATCGGTGGACCTGAGCCGCCTGCGCGTGGCCTACACCGAGGACTTTGGCGCCTGCGCAGTGGACAACGGTATCCGCGCCGTGTTTCGCAACAAGGTGCAGGCCATGAAGCACCTGTTTGCCCGTTGCGATGCCATCGATATCGACCTGGGCGATGTGCACCGCTGCTTTGATGTGCTGCGTGCCGAGGCCTTTGTGGCCAGCACGCGCGAGGCCTACGAGCGCGACCCCGCCAGCCTGGGCCCCAACACCCGCGCCAACTACGAAATGGGCGCCGCCATGACGCTGCTGGACAGCGCCTGGGCGCAGGCCGAGCAGACACGCATCCTGGCGCGGTTCCAGAAGCTGTACGAGGACTACGACATCATCCTCGCGCCCACCACACCCGTGTCGCCGTTCGCCTGGACCGAGCTGTTCGCCAGCCATATCAACGGCGAGCCGCAGGCCAACTACTACCGATGGCTGGCGCTGACCTATGTGACCACACTCACCACCCACCCGGCGCTGAGCCTGCCGTGCGGGCTGGACGACGCTGGCATGCCGTTTGGCCTGCAGATCGTGGGCCGTTTCCGCGCCGACCGGCACACGCTGGGCGTGGGGCATGCGCTGGAGCAGGCGTTCAAGGGCATTGCAGGGCTGGCACGGCCCCGGCCCGACATCGCCAAGCTGACGCAGACGCGCGCCGTACCTGCGCTGACCTCCATCGTGACCTTGGCACCAGACCCCCGCGACGCCCGCACCCTGCCGCGTGACGACCGTGCGGCATCGGCCGCGCAGGTGTCAGCCGTTTGAAAAGGAGTCACCGACCATGCAAACCGTAGACACCATCGTGATTGGCGCGGGCATTGCCGGGGCCTCCGTGGCTTGGCAACTGGTGCAGCCCGGCACCGCAGGGCAGGGCGCCAGCGTGCTGCTGCTGGAGCGTGAATCGCAGCCGGGCTACCACACCACCGGCCGCTCGGCCGCGCTCTACATGGCGACCTATGGCACGCCCAACATCCAGGCGCTGACCCGGGCCAGCCGCGCGTTTTACGATGCGCCGCCGCCTGAGTTTGGCGCAGACCCCATCCTCTCGCCCCGGGGCGTGGTCTACGTGGCCGGGCCGGACCAACTGGACTTGCTGAAGCAGACCTACGAGGAAGCGCATGCCACCTCGCCCAATGTGCAATGGGTGGGGCGGGCCGAGCTGCTGGCGATGCTGCCTTGCCTGAAGCCCGAGGCCGTCGCCGCAGGCATGAGCGAGCCTGAGGCGGCCGACATTGATGTGAACGCCCTGCACCAGGGCTACCTGCGCGGCCTGCGCCAGCGCGGCGGCCAGGTGCTGACCCACGCTGAGGTGACGGCTGTGCGCCGCGAAGGCACTGTGTGGCAGGTGACGCTGGCCGACGGGCGGGTGTTTGCCGCCCCCACCATCGTCAACGCTGCGGGCGCCTGGGCCGATGTGGTGGCGGGCCTGGCGGGTGTGGCGCCCATCGGGCTGGAGCCGCGTCGGCGCACGGCGTTCACCTTCCCCGTGCCAGAGGACATGGACGCCACCCACTGGCCTGCCGTGGTGGGCGTCGACGAGAGCTTTTACTTCAAGCCCGATGCGGGCCAGTTGCTGGGTTCTCCCGCCAATGCCGACCCGACCCATCCACACGATGTGGTGCCTGAAGAGCTGGACGTGGCCACCGGGATCTATCACATCGAGGAAATGACCCGCTTTCAGATCCGCCGCCCGTCGCACACCTGGGCCGGTCTGCGCTCGTTCGTGCCGGATGGCGACATGGTGATCGGTTGGGACAACCATGTGCCCGGCTTCTTCTGGCTAGCCGGGCAGGGCGGGTATGGGATTCAGAGCGCGGCGGGCGCCTCGTTGCTGGCGCGGCAGCTGTTGCGGGGTGAGCCGCTGGCCGAAGAGTTGGTGCGCGAGGGCTTGGAGGTGGAAGGGCTGTCGCCGGCGCGTTTGCGCTGAACTACCGGCGGGGCAGGCGGCCCCGGGCCTTCAGGCGAAGGTGTTGACGTTGGTGCCCAGCGTGCCGCTGGTGGCCAGCGCAGGCTGGGGCATGGACTGCTGCATGGCGTCGATGAGGGTACTGGCCGACACGGCCTGCATGTCGAGCGCCTTTTTCAGCACCACCATGTTCAAGGCGTCCGACGTCTTGGCGCTGGCCAGGTTGGTAGCGGTGTTGACGATGCTGTTGGTCAGGGCGACGTCCATGGTGACTCCTTGGGGCAATGGAGGATTATCGGCACGGCTGCGCGAGGCTTGAGCGCTGTTACATGTGCAGCTATTCCTGGTTGAGACGTTTGCTAGTCCAGTGCGGGGACCCCGAGGGCGGGGCAGGCGGCCAGGTCGGAGACACGGGTATGGGGCAGCTGGCGGGCCGCGTCACGCAAGGCGGTGCGCAGGCCTTCCTCCAAGGTGGGGTGATAGAACGGCATGCCGAGCAGGTCATGCACCGGCAGTTGCTGCTGCACCGCCAGGGCCAGCAGGTGGGCCAGGTGCTCGCCATCGGGGGCATACAGTTCGGCGCCCAGCAGGCGGCCACTGCCATGGTCTGCATACACGCACAGGCGCCCGTGGTTGCGCTGGGCGGTGCGGGCGCGGCCTTGCGTTGCGTAGCTGGCGGTGCCCGTGATGGTGTGGTGTGGGTCCATGTCGGCCACGCGCGGCCCCACGATGGCGATGTTGGGGTCGGTAAAAACGATGGACAACAAGGTGCGGCGCCGGAAGCGCGTGGGGGCGATGGCCAGGGCGTTCATGCCCGCGATATGGCCTTCGTCGGCGGCCTCGTGCAGCAGCGGGGTGTGGGTATTGGCGTCGCCGGCCAGAAACACTGGCAAATTGTCTATTTGCTGGGTTTGCGGGTCTACCGTGGGCAATCCACGCCGGTCCAGAGGCACGCCCAGCGTCTCCAGGCCCAGGTCCTCGACATTGGGCACCCGGCCCATCGCGGCAATGACCTGATCCACGACCACACGGTTGTTGCCGCTGGAGACTTCGATGCCGCCAGGCACTTCGCGCAGTTGCGCTTCGGCTCCCATGTGCAGCACCATGTTCTGCTTCAGCAGCGCCGCCAGTTCGGTGTTGAGCTCCGGTTCGCTCAGGCCCGCCAGCGTGTGCCCTGTGGTGAAGGCGGCCACCTGCAAACCCAGCCGGGCAAGGGCTTGCGAAATCTCCGCACCAATCGGGCCCATGCCGATCACAGCAATGCGCGGGCCCAGGCTGGGCTGCTCGAACAGCGTGTCGGTGGTGAGCATGCGGTCGCCAAACGCCAGCCATTCGTCTGGCACGCGTGGGCGTGACCCGGTGGCGATGATGATGCTGCGAGTCGCGTAGGCCGTGCCGTCGATGTCCACCGAATTCGGCCCCAGCAGTGTTGCGCGCCCTGACATTTGGGCCTTGCCCAGCCCGCTGGTGGCTTGGAGGGCGCCCGCCACAAAGTCGTCGCGCAGGGCGCGCACGCGCTGCAGAACGGCGGGCAGGTCGGCGGCCAATGCGCTGGCGCCCCGCAGGCCAAATTCTTCGAAGGTGTGCCGGCGGTGAAAGGCATTGGCCGCCTCGATCAACGCCTTGGACGGCATGCAGCCCACGCGGGCGCAGGTGGTGCCCCAGGGGCCTTCGTTGACGATGAGGTAGCGGTCGGTGCGCTTGCGCACTTCACGCAGGGCGGCCAGGCCCGCTGTGCCTGCGCCGATGATGATGGTGTCGAGCGGTTGGCTCATGAGGCGCCCTCAGAGTCTGAAAACCCGCAGTGTGAAGTGCGAACCGCCGCTCCGTTGTAGGCGCACAAGCCGTTTTTTGAGGCTGGGTTGGGTGCAGGCTTGCCTTGGGGCCGGGCCCTGAATGCCTTCAGGGCCAAGGTACGGAGGGCAGTCAGGCCTCGGGTTCCGTCCAGCCCACGCGGCCTTGCCCGTGGTCGTTGATGCGCTGTACAAAAGGATCGGCCTGCGTCTGGGGCAGGCGCAGTTGCAGGCTGACCAGGGTGCCATGTTGCACGGCCACCAGTTCGGC
Organism: Acidovorax sp. 107; assembly: GCF_003058055.1. Lineage (NCBI taxonomy): Bacteria > Pseudomonadati > Pseudomonadota > Betaproteobacteria > Burkholderiales > Comamonadaceae > Acidovorax > Acidovorax sp. 107. Next base: position 1,706,923 of record NZ_QBTZ01000001.1, read on the forward strand.
GCCTGCTGCCTCGATCTCACGGCGTAGCAACCCCTCCAGTGCATAGGGCACCAGGCATTGCAGCGTGGTCATGCGCTGCAGTGTGACCTTGGGGGCGGTGAGCAGTGCCTGGGCAATGGTGTCGGTGTAGGCACGCACCAGGCCACCCGCGCCGAGCTTGACCCCGCCAAAGTAGCGCACCACCGTGGCCAGCACGCCTTCCAGGTCTTGGTGGCGTAGCACGTCCAGCATAGGGCGGCCGGCGGTGCCGCCAGGCTCGCCGTCGTCCACGGCGGCCGATTGGCCCCCGGCCAGCAGGGCCCAGCAGATGTGGGCGCCGCCGGGGTGCTGCTTCCACAGCGCGTCCACCGCGGCCTGCGCGCTGGCGCGGTCGGCCATGGGTTGTACGCAGCCGATGAAACGGCTTTTCTTGATGAGGAGTTCACTGTGCGCGGGCGCAGCCAGGGTCTGAGGCATGGGGCGGAGAGTGTAAGGCGGCGCCCGTTCAAGTCGGCCCACGGCCGACCGTGAAGAAACTCACAGACTTTGCCTTGGACGGCGGTTGAACACCACGAACGCCGCCCGGAACGTGCGTTCTGTCACACACGCAATGGGCATGCGTTCCTACACTGCGGGCTTGTTGCTGTGGCCTACGCTGTTGCTATGCATTTGAAAGCACCCCGGCCTGCAGAAAAAGGAACCGCCATGTTTGCCCACCCATTTTCCGCCCCCTTGTCTTCTACCCTTGGCGGCCACCTGTTTGGCCGTTTCACGGCTTCTTCGGCCCCCGTGTCCTCCTGCGGTGGCGCAGGGGCGTCGGTGGCGGATGCTGCAGCGGCCAGTCTCGCGGCGGACGAAGGAGATGACGGCGCACCAGACCTTGCGCAGCGCGTGCGCGAAGTGGGTGAGTGGTAAAAGGGCAACCAGCCACCGATTGCAGGCTCGGCGCTGGGGCGACCTCGGTCTGCGGGGGGGCCGCCTCCCGCCTCAGGGCGAGCAGGTACGGCTCACGTCAAAGCTTCAGCTCCCAGGTCTCGCTCACCAACTGTTGGCCAAATCCTTCGTAGGGCTCGGTCTTGACCAGTTCAAAACCTCGCTGCGCATAGATGCCCCGCGCAGCCGTGAGGCAACTGTTGGTCCACAGCACCATTTTTTTGTAACCTTTTGCACGCGCAAAGGCAATGCATTCGTCGGTCAGCCGTGCGCCCAGGCCCAAGCCCCGGGCCTTGGGGCTGAGGATCAGCATGCGCAATTGGGCGGTGGTGGCGGACTTGCGCACCACGAACACCGAGCCCACGCGCTCGCCATCGAGTTCCGCGATCCAGGCTTTCTCCCAGGCGGGTTGGAACTTGCGCAGGAACTGCGCGGCGATGTCCGCCACCAGGGCCTCAAAGCGGCTGTCCCAGCCGTATTCGCGCCAGTAGATCTCGCCATGCTGCTGTACCACCCAGCCGATATCGCCGGGCAGCGGGTCGCGCAACACGGCAACGCGGGTGCCCTCTGCTGGGTTCGGGGTAGGGGACAGCAGGGTTTCAATCCGCTCCATGGCATCCACCACCTCCTGCCGCCGTGCGGGGGGCAGGGGGGCCAGCAGGGCGGCGGCTTCGTCGCGCGAGCGCTGTTGCAGCGGCTCGAACGCTGCGCGCCCGGCGGCGGTGAGCGTGACCAGGCTCTGCCGCGCGTCCTGCGGGCTGGCGCGGCGCTCGATCCAGCCCGCCTGCTCAAAGCGCCGCAATATCCGGCTGATGTACCCGCCGTCCAGCCCCAGCTCGCGCGCGAGTTCGCTGGCCACGGGGGCTTCGCGATGGGCCAGCTCGTAGAGCACGCGCACATCGGTCAGCGACAGCTTGCTGCCCAGGTACGGGTCCAGCACACCAATGCGGCGGGTGATGAAGCGGTTGAACCGCCGCACCGCCTTGACGGCACTGGCGGGCACAGGGGCCGCAGGTGCGGGCGGCTGAGAAGAGTCACGGGATACCGTCATAAGTGCCTTTGTCATGAAATTGATTGACTTTGGCAAGTATATGCGTGGTGGGAGTCAAGACCTCCTTGGTGCAGGGGCAAGGCAGGCACAGCGACAAAAACGGCCTGCCGCCGTAAAATCGCGGGTTACCCACCACAGCCGCGCCCCACGATGCCCCGTTAAACCATGGGGTGGCCGCCCTCCCACTGCATGAACGCCCCCGTTGACGTCTCCTTTTTTGCGCGCGCCGCAAAGCCCTTGACCAGTTACCGTCCGTACTGGGCCAAGCGCTTTGGTACGGCTCCGTTCCTGCCCATGAGCCGTGCGGAGATGGAGAAACTGGGCTGGGACAGCTGCGACATCATCCTGGTCACGGGCGATGCCTACATCGACCATCCGAGCTTCGGCATGGCCGTGATCGGCCGCACGCTGGAGGCCCAGGGCTTTCGTGTCGGCATCATCGCGCAGCCTGACTGGCAGAGCGCCGAACCCTTCAAGGTGCTGGGCAAGCCCAACCTGTTTTGGGGCGTGACGGCGGGCAACATGGATTCGATGATCAACCGGTACACCGCCGACCGGAAGATCCGCAGCGACGACGCCTACACCCCCGGCGACATTGGCGGCAAGCGCCCTGACCGCGCAGCCATCGTCTACAGCCAGCGCTGCCGCGAGGCCCATAAGGACGTGCCCATCGTCCTGGGCGGCATCGAAGGCAGCCTGCGCCGCATCGCTCACTACGACTACTGGAGCGACAAGGTGCGCCGCAGCATCGTGGTGGACAGCAAGTGCGACCTCCTGCTGTACGGCAATGCCGAGCGGGCGCTGGTGGAGGTGGCCCACCGCATTGCAGCGCGTGAGCCGGTAGAAAAAATCACCGACGTGCGCGGCACGGCCTTTGTGCGGCGGCCCGACGACGAAAGTGGCAAGGGCTGGTTCGAGATCGATTCGACCACCGTGGACGAGCCCGGCCCGGTGGAAGCGCACATCAACCCCTACATGACGACCAGCGAGCAGGCTGCAGCCCAAGGCAGCAGCTGCAGCAAGGAGGAGGGTGGTGCTACTGATTCTGTAGCAGTCGGCGCACAATCCACTGGCGCTACCGATCAAAATAGCCCCAATCCAACCATCCAGGCGATCCAGTTCGTCGCCAACCCTGCGCTCAAGACCAGGCTCAAGGTGCCTCCGCGCGAGAAGACGGTGATCCGCTTGCCCAGCTATGAGCAGGTGAAAAGCGACCCCGTGCTCTACGCCCACGCCAACCGTGTGATGCACCTGGAAACCAACCCCGGCAACGCGCGCGCCATGGTGCAGGCGCACGGCGAGGGCGTGACGGCGCGCGACGTGTGGCTCAACCCGCCCCCCATCCCGCTCACCACGGCCGAGATGGACCACGTGTTTGACCTGCCTTACGCACGCGGCCCGCACCCCAGCTATGCCGATGAGAACGGCAGCCACGACCATGGCACCAAGATCCCTGCGTGGGAGATGATCCGCTTCTCGATCAACATCATGCGGGGCTGCTTTGGCGGCTGCACGTTCTGCTCCATCACCGAGCACGAAGGCCGCATCATCCAGAGCCGCAGCGAAGACTCGATCATTCAGGAGATCGAGGACATCCGCGACAAGGTCAAGGGCTTCACCGGCACCATCAGCGACCTGGGTGGCCCCACGGCCAACATGTACCGCCTGGGCTGCCGCAGCCCAGAGATCGAAGCCGCCTGCCGCAAGCCCAGCTGCGTTTTCCCCGGCATTTGCCAGAACCTCACCACCGACCACGGCCCGCTGATCAAGATCTATCGCCGTGGCCGCGCGCTCAAGGGCATCAAGAAGATCCTGATCGGCTCGGGCCTGCGCTACGACCTGGCCGTGAAATCGCCCGAGTACGTGAAGGAGCTGGTGCAGCACCACGTGGGCGGCTACCTCAAGATCGCGCCCGAGCACACCGAGCAGGGGCCGCTGTCCAAGATGATGAAGCCGGGCATCGGTAACTACGACCGCTTCAAGCAGATGTTCGAGAAGTTCAGCGAAGAGGCGGGCAAGAAGCAGTTCCTGATCCCGTACTTCATCGCCGCGCACCCGGGCACCAGCGACGAGGACATGATGAACCTCGCGATCTGGCTCAAGAAGAATGGCTTCCGTGCCGACCAAGTGCAGACCTTCTACCCGAGCCCCATGGCCTCGGCGACGGCCATGTACCACTCGGGCCGCAACCCGCTCACCAAGGTGCGCCGCCAGATGCGCGACGAAGCCGAGGAGTCGGTGGACATCGTGCGCGGTGAAAAGCGCCGACGCCTGCACAAGGCCTTCCTGCGCTACCACGACCCCAACAACTGGCCGCTGCTGCGCGAGGCGCTCAAGGCCATGGGCCGGGCGGACCTGATCGGCAACGGCAAGCACCACCTGATCCCGACCTTCCAACCCCTGACGGACGGTGGCTACCAAAGCGCGCGGCGCAAGAACTCCACGCCTACGGGGGTGAAGAGCGCCACCGCAGCAGCGCCCGCCAACTCCACCAAGCCGGGTCAACCGCAAAAGGGCCGCATTCTGACCCAGCACACCGGCTTGCCGCCGCGCGTCACGGGCAGCGCCAAGCCGTCAGCACGCAAGCCGCGCTGATAGCAGGCCGCAGCCCTGTGCCCTCTTGGTGGGGGCCCGAGGCTGAGGGTGGCGACGCGTGGCAAGCCACTCCTGGAGTGCGTCTAGGCCTGTCGCCAATCACGGCAGGCGCGCGGCTTCACCCACAGTACGTTAGCCCGTTCTCAGCCCTCCGCTGCGTGGGTGCCCACCACCACCGATTGCGGGCCGTCGCCAGCGGGCTGCGTGATCAGATCCTCAATGATGAAGGTGCGGTAATAAAAGGCCGTGACTGCACCCTCGGGCGCAATGGCATTCACCAGGGTGTCGATCTCGTCCTTGTCGGCCATGGCGATCAGCATGCCGTGGTGGCCGGTTCCCGCCAGGTCGGCAATGCGCCGCACCATGTCCCCTTCGGCCCCCACAGAGGGCAATGGCGCATCTGCCGTGCCCAGTGTGTGCACGATCTCTTGCAGGATGACGTCGGGGCTGGCGTAGGCGATGTCGCCCTGGTGGCCAGCGGCCTGCAGCGCAAGGGCGGCCTGGCGTGTGCAGTCCTCGTCGGGGAACAGTGCAAACACCTGGCCGGTGGGGTAGAAAACGCCGCCCATGTTGGTCATAGTGGAATCAAGAACGAGGGGTTTCATGGGCTTCTCCCGAGGTGTTTCAGACCTTCGGGATTGAAACCTGGGCACGCTGGTGCGCGGTGTAGGTCAGCGGGCCATTCGCGCGTCAGCCTGCCTTGCCGTGTCGATTGGTGGTAGCCTGCCGTGCAGGCCCATAGTGCCTGTAGCGTCCATTTTTCATGGACTGATTGCTATCAAATTGATAACAATGTCAAATGTTGCTACCGCAGCCATCCGCCCAGCCAGGCCCCCAGTGCGGCGCAGTGCATCACGACCGTCATCCAGTACACCGCGCGGAACTCCGCCTTGCGGGACTTGTGCCGCAGCCGCTGCTGGGCAAACCACGCGCCCGGCCAGCCGCCTGCCAAGCCCAGCAGGTGCAGGTGGCTTTCCTTGGTGCGCCACCGGCCGTTCTGCGCGGCGCTTTTGTCGATGGCGTAGATCACGAAGGTGAGGAGGTTGATGGCAAGGGCGGCACCTATCACCCACCCCGGGAGACGACCGGCCCAGACACCCCAGGCCAGCAGCGCCGCCCAGCCGAGCATGAGGATGTGTATCAGCATCGATCCGGCGGCGGGCGCGGCGCTGGTCGCCGCAGGCCGTCGGCGGCGCGAGGCCTGTGGCTGCCTCGTCCCCTGCGCCGGTGCGCGCCGCGTCGGTGGCACCGATGCGGGCTGCGCCGGAGTCGGCGGACGGGGTTGAAAGGCCCCTGCGGCACGGGCTGCAGGCTGCACCGCCATGGCCCGGGGCCCTTTGCCGCCCACATGGATTTCTTCGTACACCACGGCAAGTCCCTCGCGCGGTGCTGCGCTGCCCCGGTAGTCGCGCACATGAAAGAACACATCGGCAGATGTGTCTGGGCTGCGTATGAAACCGAACGCGCGGGCGGCATCCCAGCGGATAACGGTGCCTTGTTTCTGCATCGAAAGAAAAAGGCGTTCAGGCCAGGGTGTGCAGAGGGATGTCCTGCGCGACGGCCAGCGCATCAAGCTGCGCCCGGGTCTGGCTGCGCAAGAACGCCGCCACGGCGGCGTGGGTGGCGGGGGCGCGCAGCACCTGCGGGTCGCCCGTGGCAGGCAGGCCGGCGGCGACACACAGGCTGGCGGCAAAGTGCGGCTCCAGCGCGGCCACTGCCACACGTCCATCGGCGCAGGGGTAGATGCGGTAGCCCGCGTGGTGGCCGCCCACGTCGCCGTCGGGGGTGGTCAGGCCCCAGTCCCGCGGCTGGGCCAGCCAGGCGGCGGCGTCGGCCAGCGCCACTTCGATGCACACGCCGCCGCCGGTGTGGGCACGCTCCAGCAGGGCCTGCAGCACGGCCTCGCTGGCCATCAGGGCGCCGCCCATGTCGGCGTAGAGCGTGGGCGGCATGTCGGTGCCCGTCACCAGGCCAGCGTCGGCCAGGTAGGTGAGGTCGTGGCCGGGCTCCTCGGCCCGCTCTGCCGCTGCGCCCACGATGCGCACCAGCGACAGGTGCGGATAGCGAGCCCGCAGCGCATCCCAGGAGAGGCCCAGCTTGGCCAGTGCCGAGGGGCGGAAGGAGGTGATCAGCACATCGGTGCGGGCCAGTTCGTCATGCAGCGTGGCCTGACCTTCGGGCGTCTTGAGGTGGGCGTGCACCACCCGCACGCCCTGGTGCAGCGTGGCATAGGCTGCGGGGCTGTAGATGCCCATGGGGTCGGCGCTGGGGTAGCCCGCTGGCGGTGGCGGCTCGAGCTTGGTGCATTCAGCCCCCATGCGCGCGCAGCGCATCAGGGCGGCAGGGCCCGGCAGGTTGAGCGCGAGGCTCAGGACGCGGACATTGCGCAGGGGCTGGGGCAGGGCGGTCGTCATGGCGTGGGTTGTCTCGGTGTCGTGGTTTTGAATGGAAGGCGTGGCGCCGGAACTTCGTGGCGCGCACGGGCTCACTTCCTGCGTTATACATAATTTGTTACGCTCCCTGACCCATGCAACGCAGAACCTCTTTGGCCGCCATCACCGGCCTGGCCGCCTTTCCGGGAGCTTTCGTGACCTCATCCCTGAGCAGCGCCGCCACGGCGCCCGCGCTGAAGGCGCTCAAGCCCTCGCCCCGCATGCCCGTGCTGTTCGTGGGCCACGGCAGCCCGATGAACGCCATCGAGGACAACGCCTGGCGCCGCAGCTGGCAGGCCGTGGGCGCAGAGCTGGCCGCGCGCGCGGTGCAGCCACAACTCATCCTTTGCGTGTCGGCCCACTGGCTCACGCGCGGTGGCTGGCAGCTGACCGGCATGGCCAACCCCAAGACGATCCACGACTTTGGCGGCTTCCCGCAAGCGCTGTTCGACCAGCAGTACCCCGCGCCCGGTGCGCCGCAGGTGGCGCGCAGCCTGGCCGCCGAACTGAAATCGCCCGCCACCGGAGCGGCCCTGGGGGTGGACGAGGGCGAGTGGGGTCTGGACCACGGTACCTGGTCGGTGCTCAAGCCCATGTTTCCCCAGGCGCAGATCCCGGTGATGCAGCTGAGCATGGACTACAGCCGCGCCCCGGCCGAACACTATGCGCTGGGTCAGCAGCTCAAAGGCCTGCGGGAGCGTGGCGTGCTCATCGTGGGCAGCGGCAACATCGTGCACAACCTGCGTGTCACGCGCCGTGGCACAGCCGCCAACGAGGCGTACGACTGGGCCACCGAGTTCGACACGGTGGTGCAGGAGCAGATCAAGAAGGGTCAGTTGGGTGCCTTGCAGGACTTCCAGAAGCTGGGTGCCGTGGCCCAACAGGCGCATCCCACGCACGAGCACTATCTGCCGCTTCTGTATGCGGCGGGGGCGGTGCTGCCCACCGAAATGCCACGTTTCTTCAACACAGGCTACCAGTCGGCATCGATCTCGATGCGGTCGGTGCTGTGGGGGTGATGGGTATCTGCCATTTACAACAGGTTGTTGTAAGAAGGCGCTTCTTTTTTGATAGCTGTCAGCGCATGTTTGTCTAGCGCTTGAGGCCAAAAACACCTGAAAACCATCGACCGCAGCGATCAGGCGGCCATCAGGCCGTGACGTGACCCGCCTGGATCGTCAGCCACGGCCAGCGTTCGCGGTAGCTCTGTGCCTTGGCTTCGAACAGTGGCAGATGCGGGCAGGCCGGGTTGGGTCGCATCAGCCCGGCATACAGTTCTTCCAGCCCGTAGGGTGCGTACAGCGTAGGTCCTTCGATGCCTGGGTCGGCGGCAGGCTGCAGGCCCACGCAGGTGCAGGGCACCAGAAAGCGCTCGATGCCATTGCGGGCCGATGTGAGGGGCGCATAGGGGTAGCCAAACCAGCGTTCGTACCAGAGGTGCACCCGGGCCTGGTTCTTGGCTTCGACGGTGATCGGCAGGTCGGCAAAGAGGGCCGTGACCCGGTCTTGCTCAGCCTGTTCGGCGGCTTCGGACAGGTCCGAGGCGTCGAAATAGAACAGGTCGTAGTCCCTGATGTTTGCCGTGGGCGCCAAGCCGGAGTGCAGGTTCCACACGGTCTGGAACAGGCATCCCGCCACCAACCAGGCGTCCGGCAGGCCCAGAAGTGGCAAACGCCCCAGAAGGGCCGCGTTGTGCGGGTTCTGGAGCGTTTCGCTCAAGAACCGGCGCCTCAGCGCCGCTTCTTCAGTCAGCTCAGATGACCTTGGCAATGGCTTGGCAGACGTAGTCGATGTTCTTGCTGTTGAGCGCTGCCACGCACATGCGGCCGGTGTCGGTGCCGTACACGCCAAACTCGCTGCGCAGGCGCACCATTTGGTCCTTGGACAGGCCCGAGTAGCTGAACATGCCGATCTGGGTGGTGATGAAGGACATGTCCTTGCTCACGCCAGCAGCCCTCAGGCCATCGACCAGCTTCTGGCGCATGGCCTTGATGCGCACGCGCATTTCGCCCAGTTCCTTTTCCCACAGGGCGCGCAGCTCGGGGTTGCCCAGCACGGCGGCCACGATGGCGCCACCGTGGGTGGGTGGGTTGGAGTAGTTGGTGCGGATGGCGATCTTGAGCTGGCTCAGCACGCGGTCGGTTTCTTCCTTGGTGCTGCCGACCACGCTCAGGGCGCCCACGCGCTCGCCGTAGAGGCTGAAGCTCTTGGAGAAGCTGGTGGAGACAAAGATGTTCAGGCCAGCGGCCACGAACTTGGCGATCACGGCGCCGTCTTCGGCGATGCCGTAGCCAAAGCCTTGGTAGGCCATGTCCAGGAAGGCGGTGAGGTTGCGTTCCTTCACCACGGCAATCACTTGTTCCCACTGAGCGGGAGTGATGTCGTAGCCGGTGGGGTTGTGGCAGCAGGCGTGCAGCAACACGATGGTGCCGGCAGCAGCGGCCTTCAGCTTAGCCAGCATGCCGTCGAAGTTGATGCCGCCCAGGCCGCCGTTGGCGCTCTGGTCAAAGTAGGGGTAGGTATCGACGGGGAAGCCGGCGTTGGTGAACAGCGCGCGGTGGTTTTCCCAGCTGGGGTCGGAGATCAGCACGGTGGCGTTGGGGCTGATCTTCTTGAGGAAGTCGGCGCCGATCTTCAGGCCGCCAGTGCCGCCGATGGCTTGCACGGTGGCCACGCGGCCGCTCTTGACCACGTCGGAGTCAGCGCCAAAAACGAGGCCCTTCACCGCAGCGTCGTAGGCGGCGATACCGTCGATGGGCAGATAGCCGCGGGCGGTGGGCTTTTCCATCATGGTCTTTTCAGCGGCCTGCACGCATTGCAGAAGGGGCAGCTTGCCGTTGTCGTCGAAATAAACACCTACGCCCAAGTTGACCTTGTTGGGGTTGGTGTCGGCGTTGAATTGCTCGTTGAGTCCCAGGATGGGGTCGCGGGGGGCCATTTCGACGGCGGTGAACAGAGACATGAAAATCCTTGAAAGGTTGTCAGTAGCGAAGAATCCGGGCGTGGTGTACTGTGCCGGGTTAAGCCGATTTTAACGGCCCGCCCATCCCACTCGTTGACCGCCCCCATGCCGGATCTCACAGAAGTCATAACTGAAAAGCAAGACGGCGAGTTCGTCAGCTTCCCCCATTCCCCGTTTGAACTGTTCCAGCCTTACCCGCCTGCGGGCGACCAGCCCGAGGCCATCAACAAGTTGGTGGAGGGGCTGAATGACGGCGAGACCTTCCAGACGTTGCTGGGTGTGACGGGCTCGGGCAAGACCTTCACCATGGCCAATGTGATCGCACGCATGGGCCGCCCAGCCATCGTGTTCGCGCCCAACAAGACGCTGGCTGCACAGCTGTACAGCGAGTTCCGCGAGTTCTTCCCCAAGAACGCCGTCGAATACTTCGTGAGCTACTACGACTACTACCAGCCAGAGGCTTATGTGCCCCAGCGGGATCTGTTCATCGAGAAGGACAGCGCGATCAACGAGCACATCGAGCAGATGCGCCTGAGTTGCACCAAGAGCCTGATGGAACGGCAAGACGTGGTCATCGTGGCCACCGTGTCCGCCATCTACGGCATTGGCGAGCCTGAGAGCTACCACCGCATGGTGATGACGCTGCGCACCGGCGACAAGCTGGGCCAGCGGGATGTGATCGCGCAGCTGATCCGCATGCAGTACCAGCGCAACGAGGCAGATTTCAGCCGGGGCAAGTTCCGCGTGCGGGGCGACACCATCGATGTGTTCCCCGCCGAACACTCGGAGCTGGCCATCCGCATCGAGCTGTTTGATGACGAGATCGAGAGCCTGCAGCTGTTCGACCCCCTCACGGGGCGCGTCAAGCAGAAGATTCCGCGCTTTACCGTGTACCCCAGCAGCCACTACGTCACGCCGCGCGACAAGGTGCTGGCGGCGGTGGAGACCATCAAGATCGAACTGGCCGAGCGCCTGAAGCAGCTGGTGGCCGACGGCAAGCTGGTAGAGGCCCAGCGGCTGGAGCAGCGCACGCGGTTCGATCTGGAGATGCTCAGCGAGGTGGGGCACTGCAAGGGCATCGAGAACTACACGCGCCACCTGTCGGGCTCGGCGCCGGGCGACCCGCCCAGCACGCTGACCGACTACATGCCGAAGAACTCGCTGATGTTCCTGGACGAGAGCCACCAGATGATCGGGCAGCTCAGCGCCATGTACAACGGCGACCGAGCGCGCAAGACCACGCTGGTGGAGTATGGATTTCGCCTGCCCTCTGCCCTGGACAACCGGCCGCTCAAATTCGAAGAGTTCGAACAGCGCATGCGGCAGGTGATCTTTGTATCGGCCACACCCGCCGACTATGAAAAGACCCATTCAGGCCAGGTGGTGGACCAGGTGGTGCGCCCGACCGGATTGGTGGACCCCGTGGTAGAGGTGCGACCTGCCACCCATCAGGTGGATGATGTGCTGCAAGAAATACGCATTCGCGTTGAAAAGCATGAACGCGTACTCATTACCACCTTGACGAAGCGCATGGCGGAGCAGTTGACCGACTATCTGACGGACAACGGCGTGAAGGTGCGCTACTTGCATAGCGATGTAGATACCGTGGAGCGGGTGGAGATCATCCGTGACCTGCGCCTGGGGGCTTTCGATGTGCTGGTGGGCATCAACTTACTGCGCGAAGGGCTCGACATCCCTGAGGTGTCGCTCGTGGCCATCCTGGACGCGGACAAGGAGGGCTTTCTGCGCGCCGAGCGCAGCCTGATCCAAACCATAGGCCGCGCCGCGCGCAACCTGAACGGCCAGGCCATTCTGTACGCCGACCGAATGACGGATTCGATGAAAAAGGCCATGGGCGAGACGGAACGTCGGCGCATCAAGCAGATCGCATACAACGAGGCCCACGGAATCACACCGCGCAGCATTGTCAAGCGGGTACGAGACCTGATTGACGGGGTTTACAGCGAAAAGGCCGGCAAAGATGCCGAGCGGCTGGAACAGGAAGCCCTGCGGCGCGCCCAGGTGGAGGACATGTCCGAGAAGGACGTGGCGCGTGAGATCAAACGCCTGGAAAAGCTCATGCTGGAACATGCGCGCAATCTGGAGTTCGAGCAGGCAGCGCGGGTGCGTGACCAGTTGACACGGCTCAAGGACCAGGCGTTTGGCGCGCATGGCAGCGATTCAGTGGCCTTGTGACACAAGGGCGGGAGGACAGTGTGATGAAAAATTACTATCACGTCGATTAATAACCAGTTGGTTTTTTAACCCGACAGAATCGATAGGGATTTGTGTTATACTCACACAAAATACTCAACAAAACAGCCCAGCGATGAAGGGCTCCGTGGCAGACAACTGTTCGGAGTAAGGGGCGGAGACGGTGCCTCGCTGACAAACAGTCAGCGCTGGCGGTTTCTTCAACGAACAAGCCTTAGCACAAGGAGCTTGCGATGCGTCTCACAACCAAAGGCCGTTTTGCGGTCACCGCCATGATTGACCTGGCCCTGCGCCAGAACAACGGCCCCGTCACGCTGGCTGCCATCAGCCAGCGCCAGCAGATTTCGCTTTCGTACCTGGAGCAACTCTTTGGCAAGCTGCGCCGCCACGAGCTGGTGGAGTCCACCCGCGGTCCCGGCGGCGGCTACACCCTGGCCCGCAAGGCCGGTGACATTACCGTGGCGGACATCATTGTGTCGGTGGACGAGCCCATCGACGCCACGCAATGCGGTGGCAAGGAAAACTGCCTGGGTGAAGCTGGCCGCTGCATGACGCACGAGCTGTGGGCCTCGCTCAACCAGCGCATGGTTGAGTTCCTGGATTCGGTCACGCTGCAAAAGCTCGTCGACGAGCAGCTCGCCAAGGGTGTGCAGATCGAGGACAAGCCGGTGGTGCGCCGTGCCATCTCCACGACCCCGGTGGTCAAGCCCATTCGCGTGAATGCTCCGAACTCGGTGTTTGCGCTGGGTAACGTCTTCGCCAAATCCTGATCTACGTTGCGTGGTGCTGACCCTGGGGTCAGCGCTGCCCTGACCGCGTTGTAATCGTTTTCTTGTTTGTTCTGCCTCTTCTGTTTGCCAGCCAGAACCTTTTACTGAGCCAGCCATGGACATGACCCCGCACTTCCCCATCTATCTCGACTATGGCGCCACCACGCCGGTAGACCCCCGCGTGGTGGACGCCATGATCCCGTGGTTGCGTGAGCACTTCGGCAATCCGGCATCGCGTAGCCACGCATGGGGCTGGGAGGCCGAAGAGGCGGTGGAAAAAGCGCGTGTGCAGGTGGCTGACCTGATCGGTGCCGACCCCCGCGAAATCGTCTGGACCAGTGGTGCGACCGAGTCCATCAACCTGGCTTTGAAGGGCGCTGCGCATTTCTACAAAGGCAAGGGCAAGCACCTCATCACGCTCAAGACCGAGCACAAGGCCGTGCTGGACACCATGCGCGAGCTGGAGCGCCAAGGCTTTGAAGCCACCTACCTCGATGTGCAGGAAGACGGCTTGGTCAACATGGATGCCCTGAAGGCCGCCATCCGCCCCGACACCGTGCTGATCAGCATCCTGTTCGTGAACAACGAAATTGGTGTGATCCAGGACATCCCCGCCATCGGCGCGCTGTGCCGCGAAAAGGGCATCCTGCTGCATGTGGATGCCGCACAGGCCACCGGCCGTGTCGAGATTGACATGAATGTTTTGCCCATCGACCTGATGAGCATGACCGCCCACAAGACCTATGGCCCCAAGGGCATTGGTGCTCTGTATGTGCGCCGCAAGCCCCGCGTGCGCCTGGAAGCCCAGATGCACGGTGGCGGCCATGAACGCGGCATGCGTTCGGGCACCTTGCCCACGCACCAGATCGTGGGCATGGGCGAGGCCTTCCGCATCGCCAAGGAAGAAATGGCCGAGAGCAACGCCAAGGCCAAGGCACTGCAGCAGCGCCTGCTGGACGGCCTCAAGGACATCGAACAGGTCTACATCAACGGCAGTCTGGAGCGCCGTGTGCCGCAGAACCTGAACATGAGTTTCAACTTCGTCGAAGGCGAATCGCTCATCATGGGCATCAAGGGCCTGGCGGTGTCGTCGGGTTCGGCCTGTACCTCTGCCAGCCTGGAGCCCAGCTATGTGCTGCGCGCGTTGGGCCGCAGTGACGAGCTGGCGCACAGCAGCCTGCGCATGACCATCGGCCGTTTCACGACCGAAGAAGAGATCGACTACGCCATCTCCACCATCCGCGAGAATGTGGCCCGCCTGCGCGAGCTGAGCCCGCTTTGGGAGATGTACAAGGACGGCATCGACATCAGCACCATCCAGTGGGCTGCTCACTGATTCCGCACAAATTCTGGACGTATTGAAGAGGTACACATCATGGCTTACTCAGACAAAGTGGTTGACCATTACGAAAACCCCCGCAACGTGGGTTCGTTCGACAAGGGCGACGATTCAGTGGGCACCGGCATGGTGGGCGCGCCCGCCTGCGGCGACGTGATGAAGCTGCAGATCAAGGTGAACCCCGAAACCGGCGTGATCGAAGACGCTCGCTTCAAGACCTACGGCTGTGGCTCGGCCATTGCCTCGTCGTCGCTGGTGACCGAGTGGGTCAAGGGCAAGACGCTGGATGAAGCCGCAGCGCTCAAGAACAGCGAGATTGCCGAAGAACTGGCTTTGCCGCCGGTCAAGATCCACTGTTCCATCCTGGCCGAAGACGCCATCAAGGCTGCTGTGCTCGACTACAAGACCAAGCACGCCACCACGGCCACTGCCGCCTGATTGTTTGACAGATAGATCGAGAGACATGGCCATTACGCTGACAGAAGCTGCAGCCCGGCACGTCAACCGGTACCTTGCCCGCCGTGGCAAGGGGTTGGGCGTGCGTCTGGGGGTCAAGACGACCGGCTGCTCGGGGCTTGCCTACAAGCTGGAGTATGTGGACACGAGTGAGCCCGAAGACATCGTGTTTGAGAACCACGGCGTCAAGGTGCTCATCGACCCCAAGAGCCTGGCCTACATTGACGGCACAGAGCTGGACTTCGTGCGTGAAGGCCTGAACGAAGGCTTCAAGTTCAATAACCCCAACGAGCGGGACCGCTGCGGTTGTGGGGAGAGCTTCCGCGTCTGAGCGCCCTTCGTTGATGTCACACCAAACCGCCAACGCGTTCTGTGCTGGCGGTTTTTTCTTGGACTTCCTTCTCGCCACTGCGAATGAACCTGCAATCTGACGACTTCGAACTGTTTGGCCTGGAACGCCGCTTTGCGCAGGAGCGCAGCGCTATCGATGCGCGCTGGAAAGAGCTGCAGCGCGAAGCCCACCCCGACAAGTTCGCTGCGCAAGGCGCCGCGGCGCAGCGCGTGGCCATGCAGTGGTCCGTGCGCATCAATGAAGCCTACCAGCGCCTGAAGGATCCGATGTGCCGTGCGGCCTACTTGTGCGAACTGCACGGTGCGCCCATCCGTGCCGAAGACAATACCGCCATGCCCGCTGCCTTTCTGATGCAGCAAATGGAGTGGCGTGAAGCGCTGGAAGACGCCCGTGCCGACAGCGCGCTGGACGTGCTGGATGATGAGGTAGAGCAAGCCCGCCGTGCCGCCCTGGCGCAGTGCGAGCAACTCATCGACCAGCAGCAGGACTATGCGGGCGCAGCCCGTCAGGTCAGAGCCCTCATGTTCATTGCGCGATTTGCCGACGACATTGAGCGTCGCCGCGAGCAACTGGGACAATAGGGCGGTTTTGCATTCCCCTGGACCCCCTCGCGTGCTGATGCGATGGCGGGCTCCACCACGTAGAGATCCGAAATTCCATGGCGCTTCTGCAGATTTCCGAACCCGGCCAGTCCCCCGACCCGCACCAACGGCGCATCGCGGTGGGCATTGACCTGGGCACCACCCACTCTCTGGTCGCTGCTGTGCGCAATGGCGTGTCCGAATGCCTCCCCGATGCCCAAGGCCGGGTGCTGCTGCCCTCGGTGGTGCGCTATCTGGCCAACGGTGGGCGTCAGATCGGGTATGACGCCGTGGCAGCGCAAGCCCAGGATGCTCGCAACACCATCGCCTCGGCCAAACGCTTCATGGGGCGCGGCCTCAAAGACGTGACGGAAGCGGGCAAGCTGCCTTACGACTTTGTGGCCGCTGCCGATGGCGGCGTGGGCGGTATGGTCAGCCTCGCCACGGTGGATGGCAACAAGTCGCCCGTCGAGATCAGTGCCGAGATTCTGGCCACGTTGCGCTACCGGGCCGAAGACACCTTCAACGACGATCTCTATGGCGCGGTGATCACCGTGCCTGCGTACTTTGACGACGCTCAGCGCCAGGCCACCAAGGACGCGGCCAAGCTTGCCGGCATCAACTTGCTGCGTCTGATCAACGAGCCCACGGCCGCCGCGATTGCCTATGGCCTGGACAACGCCAGCGAGGGCGTCTACGCCGTCTATGACCTGGGTGGGGGCACGTTCGATATTTCCATCCTGCGCTTGACGCAAGGTGTGTTCGAGGTCATTGCCACGGGCGGCGACTCAGCTCTCGGGGGCGACGACTACGACGCAGCGCTGGCGGACTGGGTGCTGCAGCAGGTAGGGCAACAGGCGGTCACGCCGGCCGACAAGTCTGCTGTGCGCATGGCGGCGCGCGCCTGCAAAGAGGCGCTGACTGCTACTGATTTGGTAGCGTTCAAGGCAGAATTGTCTGGCGCTTCAGTGCAATTTGACGTGACACGCTCGGATTTTGATGCGGTGACCGCTGATTTGACGGCCCGCTCCATGGCGGCCGTGCGCCGCGCTCTGCGCGACGCGCATCTGGCGCGCGACGAAGTGCAGGGTGTGGTCATGGTGGGTGGCTCCACCCGCATGCCGCAGGTGCAACGGGCCGTGGCAGAGTTCTTTGGCAAGGAACCGTTGACCAATCTGAACCCGGACGAAGTGGTGGCCCTAGGGGCCGCCATCCAGGCCAACCAGCTGGCGGGTAACAACACGGCGGGCGACCTGCTGCTGCTGGATGTGATTCCGCTGTCCCTGGGCATCGAAACCATGGGGGGGCTGGTGGAGCGGATCGTCGCGCGCAACGAGACCATCCCCACCGCCAAGGCGCAGGACTTCACCACCTACAAGGACGGACAGACTGCGCTTGCCATCCATGTGGTGCAAGGCGAGCGTGATCTGGTGCAGGACTGCCGCAGCCTGGCTCGCTTTGAGTTGCGCGGCATTCCCCCCATGGCGGCAGGTGCTGCGCGCATCCGTGTGACCTTCACCGTCGATGCCGATGGCTTGCTCAGCGTGGCCGCGAAGGAGCAGGGCAGTGGGGTAGAAGCGCGCATTGACGTGAAGCCATCGTATGGCCTCACGGACTACCAGATCGCGCGCATGCTGCAGGACGGCTTTGCTACGGCCGCGCAGGACATGAAAGCCCGCGCCGTGGTCGAGGCCCGCGTGGACGCGGACCGCATGCTGATTGCCACGCAAAGTGCACTGGATGCGGATGGTGACGTGCTGAGCCCCAAGGAGCGGGCCGCCATCGACGCCCTGATGGTGGCCCTTCGCCACCAGCGCGACAGCGACGATGCAGCTGCTATCGAGGCAGCCACGGAAGCCCTGGCCAAGGGCACCGAGGCGTTCGCAGCCCAGCGCATGAACCGCGGTATCCAGCAGGCCCTGGCCGGCAAGAACGTCGCAAGCCTGTGATGCGCCCCTGCGCATCCCTCTGAACAAGAAGAAAACACCCCATGCCCGTCATCAAGATCCTTCCCCATCCCGAATACTGCCCCGCAGGCACCGAAATCACGGCGCCTGCAGGCACCTCGATCTGTGAAGCCCTGCTGGACAACCACATCAACATCGAGCACGCCTGCGACATGAGCTGCGCGTGCACCACCTGCCACGTCATCGTGCGCCAGGGGTTGAATTCGCTGAATGCGGCAGAAGAAGAGGAAGAAGACCTGCTGGACCGTGCCTGGGGCCTGGAGCCGCAGTCACGCCTGTCGTGCCAGGCCATCCTGGCGCAGACCGATCTGGTCGTCGAAATTCCGAAGTACACGATCAACCACGCCAAGGAAAACCACTGATGTCCCGGCAAATTGTTCTGGACACGGAGACCACCGGCCTTTCGGCCGAGGGGGGGGACCGCATCATTGAACTGGGTTGTGTGGAGCTGCTCCACCGCAAGCTCACGGGCAACAACCTGCACCTGTACTTCAACCCTGGCCGCGACAGCCATGAAGACGCGCTCAAGGTGCACGGCATCAGCAACGAGTTCCTGAAGGACAAGCCCAAGTTTGCGGACGTGGTGGACGACATCCTGCAGTACCTGCAGGGCGCCGAGATCATCATCCACAACGCAGCATTCGACGTGGGCTTCCTCAACAAGGAGCTGGAGCTGGTGGGGCGCCCGGCGTTTGGCACCTATGTGCAAAGCGTGACCGACACGCTGGCCATGGCCAAGGAGATGTACCCGGGCAAGCGCAATTCGCTGGACGCCCTGTGCGACCGCCTGGGCGTGGACAACTCGGGCCGTACGCTGCACGGCGCTTTGCTCGACGCCGAGCTGCTGGCCGACGTGTACATCAACCTCACACGCGGGCAGGATGCCTTGCTGATTGCCGATGATGGCCATGATGGCGCCGACGGCGTGAAGGTGGCCGCCATCGATTTGCGTGGCCTTGCGCTGCCCGTGCTGCGGGCGAGCGAGCAGGAGCAGGCGGCGCATGCCGAGGTGCTCACGCAGATTGACAAGGCCAGCGGTGGCAAAACAATTTGGCGGACTCTCCAATCGGCCTAAAAAGCTGTGCCATAATAGAAGGCTGTCGCAGCGACAAGGGTGATTAGCTCAGCGGTAGAGCACTGCCTTCACACGGCAGGGGTCACATGTTCGATCCATGTATCACCCACCATGTTGCTGACAGACTTTTCGCAGCGGTATCTTTCTCCAAGGTGCTTGCGACGGGTGATTAGCTCAGCGGTAGAGCACTGCCTTCACACGGCAGGGGTCACATGTTCGATCCATGTATCACCCACCAATTTGAAAACCCCTGCAGGTTCCTGACCTGCAGGGGTTTTTTCTTGGCCTGCCCACCTCCCCGCAAGCTGCAAAAGTGCGGCCTCCATCCGCCAGAGCTGCGTACAACGCAGGGTTGCGCGTTACATTGGTCGCCCGTACCTGCAGTGCAGCATCCATGATCACCTTCCACAATCCCTCGCACCAGGGGCATGCGCCCGTCCATGAATTCTTCCGAGGCGAACGCGTGCCTTGTTTTGAAAAGCCCGAACGCGTGGACTATGTGGAAGACGCACTGCGCACACGCGGCCACGCCATGATGGCGCCCGACGTGGACTGCAGTGCGGTGCTGGCGCAGGTGCACGCACAACGCTACCTGGCCTTTTTGCAGACCGCCTGGCAGCAGTGGCTGGCGCTGGACCCGGCCAACGCGTTGCTGCAACCCTTTCCATCCGTGTGGCCGGTGCGCACGCTGCGCAGCGACGTGGAGCCAGACAACTTCGTTGCGCGCCTGGGCCTGTATTCGATGGACAACGGTACACCCATGGCAGCGGGTACTTGGGCTGCCGCCAAGGCAGGGGCCGACGCGGCTGCCAGCGCGGCGGCTCGCGTTGCGCAAGGGGCGCGTGCCGCGTTTTGCTGCACTCGCCCACCGGGGCACCATGCGGGCCCGGACTTCATGGGGGGCTATTGTTTTTTGAATAATGCCGCCGTGGCCGCGCAAACCCTGCGCGATCAGGGCGCCCAGCGTGTGGCGCTGCTGGACGTGGACTACCACCATGGCAACGGCACGCAGAGCATCTTCTATGGCCGCAGCGATGTGCTGTTCATCAGCATGCATGGTGACCCGCGCACGGAGTACCCGTTCTACTTGGGCCACGCTGACGAAACGGGGCAGGGGGCTGGCACAGGCTTCAACCTGAACCTGCCCCTGCCTGCGGGCACCAGCGCGGCGACCTGGTTTGATGCGCTGGAGAAAGCCTGCCTGCGCATCGCAGAGTACCGGGCCGACGCGCTCGTGATATCCCTCGGGCTGGATGCCTTTGAGGGCGATCCCATTTCGCGGTTTGCACTGGCCTCGTCAGATTTCACCCGGCTGGGCGAGCGGTTGGCGCGGCTGGGTCTGCCCACGGTGTTTGTGCTGGAGGGCGGCTACGCGGCGGCCGAGCTGGGCACCAATGCCGTCAATGTGCTGGATGGTTTTGAGCAGGTTTGACGCGGTTGTCAGCCGGGGGCGCACGGAGATACACAGATGATCGATAAGGTGGATTGCGTGGTGGTGGGCGCGGGCGTGGTGGGCCTGGCTGTGGCCCGCGCGCTGGCGCTGCAAGGGCGGGAGGTCATGGTGCTGGAGGCTGCGGACGCCATCGGCACCGGCACCAGTTCGCGCAATAGCGAGGTGATTCACGCGGGGCTGTACTACCCCGCAGGGTCGCTCAAGGCCCGTTTGTGTGTGCGGGGTAAGGAACTGCTCTACGCCTACTGCGCGGCGCGCGGCGTGCCCCATCGCCGTTGCGGCAAGCTGTTGGTGGCAACCTCTGCCGCCCAACTGGACAGCCTGGAAGGCATCCAGGCGCGTGCCCGTGCCAACGGAGTGCTGGACCTGCAACGCCTGAGCCGTGAAGACGCCTTGGCGCTGGAGCCCGCCCTGGCCTGCGTGGGCGCCCTGCATTCCCCTAGCACCGGCATCGTTGATAGCCATGTGCTCATGCTGGCACTGCAAGGTGATCTGGAACACGCGGGCGGCCTTGTGGCACTGAATTCGCCGCTGGCGCTAGCATCTATTGGTCTGGATGCTATTGATTTGGAAGCGACGGACGGCACTCGCATCCGCGCGCGCACGGTGGTCAATGCCGCTGGGTTGAACGCCCCCGCATTGGCTGCGCGATTTGCTGGGCTGGCCCCGCAGCATGTGCCCACTGCCCACTACGCCAAGGGCAACTATTTCACTTTGACGGGCAGGGCGCCTTTCAGCCGGCTGATTTACCCGGTGCCAGAGGCTGCCGGCCTAGGGGTACACCTCACGCTTGACCTGGGCGGCCAGGCCAAGTTTGGCCCGGACGTGCAATGGGTGGACTCGCCCGACGATCTGCTGGTGGACCCAGCGCGTGGCGATGCCTTTTATGCCGAGGTGCGCAAATACTGGCCTGCCTTGCAGAACGGTGCATTGGCGCCCGGTTACGCGGGCATGCGCCCCAAGATCCACGGGCCGGACGCGCCGGCTGCCGACTTTGTCATCCAGGGGCCCGCTGTCCACGGCGTGGCAGGGCTCGTCAACCTGTTCGGCATCGAGTCGCCGGGCTTGACGAGTGCTCTCGCGATTGGTGAGCATGTGGCCGCGCTGGTTTGATCTGCGGCAAGCCATTTGCAATCTGTAACCTCTTGCGTCCCCGTCCTACGAGGGGTTTCTGGACAGATGGCTAAGATGAAGTTCAGCCCCGTCGCTCGCGTGCGGGTTCCCTATTATTTTTGGCATTACACAGAAAGGCTTGTATGACTGCTTCTGACACCACGACCACCCAGGGCGAACTGGAAAAGCTGGTTTCCGATCTGCGGGGCCTGCTGGCCAACAAGGACCTAGATGCGGTTCCCGAAATCAAGCTGCTGCGCCAGCGCCTGGACGATGGCATGCACAACGTGCGTGAATCCGCTGTGCGCGCCGCCCAAGACGCCGCCCGCCAGGCCAAGGAAGCCGCACTGGCCGCCGACCGCTACGCCCATGACGAACCGTGGCGTGTGGCAGGTGCCGCGCTGGCGGTGGGCGCATTGGTCGGGTTTCTGCTTGCACGCCGCTGATTGCCGCAGTAGCCCCATGACAGCACGCCACGAAGGCAAACACACATGAACTGGCTCTCGCTGCTGGGGCTGGAGGGGCTAGCCGCCCGTTGGCGCGCTAACCTCATCGAGGGCGCGATTGCCGCCGAAGACCGCATGGACTTGGCCCGCCTGGAGTGGGCCGACCTCAAGCAGCGCCTGCAGCAACTGCTGGTGCTGACCATTGTGGTGGCTGGGCTCACAGTGGTGGCCTTGATCATGGTGTCACTGGCAGTGCTGGTGCACTTTTGGGACTCCCCGCAGCGCACCCTGGTCGCCTGGCTGGTCGCTGGTGTGTGGGCTGTGGGCTGGGCGGCAGCTGTGGTGTCGTTGGTATCGGTGGCGCAGCGCGCTGGCAGCGGGTTCTCCCTGACGCGGCGTGAGCTCGCGCAGGATTGGCGAGAGATCAAGGAGCGCTTGTGACAGCAGCACATCCAACAACCCATGCGCCGCAGCCTGCGTCGGCAGCATGGCCGGCACCCACGCCACAGCAGCAGCGTGTGCTAGACCGCATCGAGTTGCAGCGCGAGCGGTTGCGGGCTCGCCGCGTGGCCCGGGTTCAGGCCCGGGCGCTGGCTGAGCAGGCCGGGGGTGCTGCGGGCGGTGCCGATGCGTCGCTGGCACTGCGCGCCGCCGGGTTTGCCCGCGAACATCCACTGGCCGTGGCGGCCATGGCCGGTGTCGCTCTGGTGGCTGGCCCGCGCAGGCTGATCCGATGGGCGGGCATCGCTCTGCCGATGCTGATGCGTCTGCGGCGCTGACGGCCACGACTAGGTGACAGAGACCTGGGTCCTGTTGCTCATCCATCGCCAAAAACGAAACGGAGCCCTGTTGCCAGAGGCTCCGTTTTTTTATGGTGCTGCGTTCGGACGGGCGTTAACCCAAAGGCTCAAAGAGTTCAGCGCAGGGCCTTGATGGCCTTGGCAGCCTTCACGACCAATGCAGGGCCTTCGTAAATCAGGCCGGTGTAGATCTGCACGACATCGGCCCCCGCGCGAATTTTGCTCACCGCGTCATCAGCGCTCATGACCCCGCCCACGCCAATGATCGGGTACCCGGCGCCAAGGGCTGCGCGCAGTTGCCGAATCACCTGGTTGCTGGCCTCCAGCACAGGCGCACCGCTCAGCCCGCCAGTCTCCGCGGCGTGGCGCATGCCCTGCACCGCTGCACGGCTGATGGTGGTGTTGGTGGCGATGACACCGTCCATGCCATGGCGTTGCAAGGTGGCGGCGATGACCGCCACCTGGGCTTCGTCAAGGTCAGGGGCAATCTTCACAAAGACCGGCACGCGCCGCTGGTGCTGAGTGGCCAGCGCCTCACGCCGCTCGGCGATTGCACCCAGCAGGGCATCGAGGGCTGCATCGCTTTGCAGCGCGCGCAGGTTCTGCGTGTTGGGCGAGCTGATGTTGACCGTTACATAGTCGGCATGCGGGTACACGCCTTCGAGGCAGGTCAGGTAGTCGCTGGTGGCGTTCTCGATGGGCGTGGTGGCGTTCTTGCCGATGTTCAGGCCCAGCAGCATGGGGCGCTGGCGATTCTGTGAGCGAAATTGCGCCTGCTGCACGTTGCGCAAGAAGGCCTCCAGACCTTCGTTGTTGAAGCCCAGGCGGTTGATCAGGGCGCGGGCTTCGGGCAGGCGGAACATGCGCGGCTTGGGGTTGCCTGGCTGCGCCTTGGGGGTTACGGTGCCTACTTCCACAAAACCAAAACCCATGGCGCCCAGCGCGTCAATGCAGCGCGCATTCTTGTCCAGGCCAGCGGCCATGCCTACGCGGTTGGGAAACGTGAGCCCCGCCAGAGTGACGGGGTCGCTCACGGTTTCATTGCACCAGGCCCATTGCAGAGGCGTGCGCTGCCCGCGCGCCAGCATGTCCATGGTGAGTTCGTGGGCGGCCTCGGCATCCATGCCGAAGAGAAAGGGGCGGGTGAGGGCGTAAGGGATCAGGGACATGGGGGGATAATTCAGGATTACCACCGATTTTCTCCCATGACGACCACCACTCCCCTGACCCAAGACGAACTCAAGACCCTGGTAGGCCAAGCCGCGCTGCAATACGTGGTGCCTGGCGAGATTGTGGGGGTGGGCACCGGCTCCACCGTGAACAAGTTCATTGACGCCCTGGCGGGCATGAAGGACCAGATCAAGGGCGCGGTGTCCAGCTCGGTCGCCAGCACCGAACGTCTGAAGGCGCTGGGCATTGCCGTGTTCGATGCCAACGAAGTGCCATCGCTCTCGGTCTATATCGACGGCGCGGATGAGATCGACGGCCAGGGCCACATGGTCAAGGGCGGCGGCGCTGCACTGACCCGCGAGAAGATCGTGGCGGCGCTGGCTGGGCGTTTTGTGTGCATTGCCGATGAGTCCAAGCTGGTGAAAGCCCTGGGCCAGTTTCCGTTGCCGGTGGAAGTGATTCCGATGGCTGCCAATCACATTGCGCGACGTTTTGCGGCCATGGGCGGACAGGCCAGCCTGCGGCTCAAGGATGGACAGCCGCTGGTGACCGACAACGGCCAGCACATTCTGGACGTGAAGGGCCTGTCCATCACTGATCCACTGGCATTCGAGTCAGAGATCAACCAATGGCCGGGTGTGGTGACCGTGGGTGTGTTTGCCCACCAGAAGGCATCCGTATGCCTGCTGGGCACGGCGCAGGGCGTGAAGACGATTACCTATTGATGACGGAATGACATTGGTTGGGACAACCCGCCAACTGTTTCCTACCTGTTGATGGGAGCCAATGCAAAAAGGGCCTGTGAAGGCCCCTTTTGTTTGGTGAATGGATTGGGCGGCTGCCCGGAAGCGGCAGCTACTGCATCACGATGTCAGAACCGGATGCCAGCCGGATTGCTAGGCGTCGGACCATCCTTGACTGGTGGAGGGGGGACTGGCCGTGCAGGCTCTTTCGGTTCTGCGGCGGGTGCAGCCTCCACCGGCTTGGCCGCAACCAGTGGCGCAGGTGCTGGTTGGCGGTAGTTGCCGGGCAACTGGGATTGCTTGGGGTAACCTGCCGCGTCGAGGTACTGGACCCATTCGGCGTCTGAAAAGCCCACCAGTTGCTGCCCGCCGATGGTGCCAAAAGGCAGACTCGTACTGCCACTCAGGCGTTGCAGCGCGGCGATGTCCTCATTGCTGGCCACGGTGCGCTCGGTATAGGGCACGCCGCGTGACGTGAGCAGGTTGCGCAAGCTTCCGCAAGGCGCGCAATCGCTGCCGGTGTAGATGGTCACAGGGTACCGGTTGGCAATCTGCCGTAGCTCATAGGGCAACGCTCCATTGGCTGTGGCAGGGCTTGCTGGCGCTGCACTGCTGCGCACTGGTGGGGCACTGGCCTCAGCGGGGGGGCGGTCCGAAAAAGTCACCTTGCCGTCGGGCCCGACAATGCGATAGACGCCTTGGGCCTGCGCACCCACACAAGCCAGGGCCATCAGCAAGGAGGCAGCGGCAGGGGCGAACGTAGTACGGGACATGCGGGTTCTCCTCATTCTTGTGGACTGTGACTCTCGTGGGGCAATCTGCTATTCGCTATTCGCTATTCGCAGTTAGGCGGGCATTTCTTCCGCCATGCCCTGGTGGCGCAGCAAGGCATCCAGGCTGGGCTCCCGGCCGCGGAAGGCCTTGAAGGACTCCATGGCGGGGCGGCTGCCGCCCGCTTCCAGAATGGTCTCGCGGTAGCGCCGCCCGGTTTCGGTGCTGGGCAGCCCGTCGCTGCCGGCAGTTTCTTCAAAGGCGGCGTAGGCGTCGGCGCTGAGCACCTCGGCCCACTTGTAGCTGTAGTATCCGGCCGCGTAGCCGCCTGCAAAGATGTGGCTGAACGTGTGAGCCGTGCGGCTGAAGGGAGGCGGTTGCAGTACGGCCACTTCCTGACGCACCTGGGTCAGCAGGGGCATGAAATCCTGAGCCGGGTCGTGCTCGGTGTGCAGCAGCATGTCAAACAGTGCAAACTCGATCTGGCGCAGGGTCTGCATGCCGCTCTGAAAGTTCTTGGCCGCGATCATCTTGTCGAACAGCGCGCGTGGCAGCGGCTCGCCGGTGTCGACATGGGCCGTCATGTGCTTGAGCACGTCCCATTCCCAGCAGAAGTTTTCCATGAACTGGCTGGGCAGCTCCACGGCGTCCCATTCCACACCGCCGATCCCGGAGACATCGCGTTCGTTCACCTGGGTGAGCATGTGGTGCAGTCCATGGCCAAATTCATGGAACAGCGTGATCACATCGTCATGCGTCAGCAGCGGCGGCTTGCCATCCACACCGTCTGCAAAGTTGCAGACCAGGTGAGCGATGGGCGTTTGCAACACGCCTGTATCGGGGCGCTGCCAGCGGGTACGCACGTCGTCCATCCAGGCACCACCTCGCTTGCCGGTGCGCGCAGGCTGGTCGAGGTAGAACTGGCCTACCAGTTGACCGTTGCGCTCGATGCGATAGAACTCCACGGCCGGGTGCCACACGGGGGCCGAGTCGCGGCGGATGGACACTTCAAACAGTGTCTCGATGATCTTGAACAGGCCTGCAAGAACCTTGGGCGCCGTGAAGTAGGCCTTGAGTTCCTGTTCGCCGAAGGCGTAGCGGGCTTCCTTGAGCTTTTCAGAAATGTAGGGCCAGTCCCAAGGCTGCGGGTCGCCCAGGCCCAATTGTTCTGCAGCAAAGAGGCGCAGGTCGGCCACGTCCTTTTCGGCATAGGGGCGGGCGCGGCGCGCCAGGTCACGCAGGAAGCGAATGACCTCGGCAGGCGACTTTGCCATCTTGGGCACTACCGACACTTCGCCAAAATTGGCATAGCCCAGCAACTGGGCTTCTTCGCGGCGCAGGGCCAGAATTTCGCCGATCAGCGCCGTGTTGTCGAACTTCAGGCCGTCGCCCACGGCCTGGTCCGAGGCGCGGGTGGCATAGGCACGGTACATCGTGGCGCGCAGGTCGCTGCGGGTGGCAAACTGCATCACCGGCAGGTAGCAAGGCATCTTCAGCGTGAGCTTGTAGCCTGGTTTGCCTTCTGCCTGCGCGGCGGCCAGCGCCGCCTGTTGCACATCGGCAGGCACGCCGTCCAGCTCTCCGGCGGTGGCGTAGTAGGCAAAGGCGTCGGTGGCGTCCAGCGCGTTTTCGCTGAACTTCTGGCTCAGCTCGGCCTGACGTTCCTGAATCTGGGCAAACCGGTCTTTGGCTGCGCCGGTCAACTCGGCGCCACTGAGAACGAAATTGCGCACGGCATTGAGATGCGCCTGACGCTGCTCGGGCGTGAGCGTGGCGGGGTCGATGGCCTTGTACTTGGCGTACAGGCGTTCGTCAGCACCCAGGCGGGTCCAGAACTCGGTCACGCGGGGCAGGGCGGCGTTGTAGGCAGCGCGCAGTTCAGGGGTGTCTGCCACGCTGTTGAGGTGGCTGACGGCTCCCCAGGCACGCCCCAGTTGCTCGGTGGCCACGTCCAGCACCTTGGCAATGGCGTCCCAGCGGGCAGGAAAGTCGGGCGCCGTGACGGTCTCCAGGGCCTGGTTGGCACGCTCCAGCAGCACATCGACCGCAGGGGCTACGTCCTGGGGGGTGATGCGGTCAAAGGCGGGGAGGTCGGAGAAGTCGAGGAGGGCGTTGCTCATGCGGGGTTAGATGGCGCCGGGCGGCGCAGGTTCAAGTTGCAAAGCGGCTGGCGTCTTCCCCGGGCGCGTTCAGCGCGCGGCGGCCCGCTCGGCGGCTTCGAGGGTGTTCACCAACAGCATGGTAATGGTCATGGGGCCAACCCCGCCAGGCACGGGGGTGATCCAGCCCGCGACCTCTTTGACGCCGTCAAAGTCCACGTCGCCGCAGAGCTTGCCGTCGGCCTTGCGGTTGATGCCCACGTCGATCACGATGGCGCCTGGCTTGACCATGTCGGCTGTGAGTGTGTTGGCACGGCCCACCGCTGCCACCACGATGTCGGCCTGTCGGGTGTGGTAACCCAAGTCAGGCGTGCCGCTGTGGGTGACCGTGACGGTGGCGTTGGCCTGCAGCAGCAGCAGGGCCATGGGCTTGCCCACGGTGTTGCTGCGGCCGATCACCACGGCGTGCTTGCCCTTGATCGATTGACCCGTGGACTCGATGAGCTTCATGCTGCCGTAAGGCGTGCAGGGCCGGAAACCCTCCAGCCCAGCCATGAGTTCACCGGCTGACAATACCGAGTAGCCATCCACGTCCTTGGAGGTGGCGATGGCCTCGATGACCTTGTGCGGGTCGATGTGTTTGGGCAGGGGCATCTGCACCAGGATGCCGTGCACTGCGGGGTCGGCGTTGAGGGCCTCGATGCGCGCCAGCAGTGCGGCTTCGCTCAGGTCGGCGTCGTACTTCTCAAAGATGGAGCGCACGCCGCTGTCTTCGCAGGCCTTGACCTTGTTGCGCACATAGACGGCGGAGGCTGGGTCTTCGCCCACCAGAATCACCGCCAGCCCCGGCTGGTGGCCGCGGGCGGTGAGGGCGGCGGCGCGTTGCGCCACCTCGCTGCGAAGTTGGCGGGAAAGTGCGTTGCCGTCGATGAGTTGGGCTGTCATGTCAGAAAATACGAGTCAAAATGGCTGATAGCGCTAGTGAAATATGCGCTGGTAGCTATCAAAATTAGAGCGATCAACCCTTGGGCGCGTTCTGGCCCAGAGCGATCTTGAGCAGGTCGGCCACGGTGTTGGCGCTGAGCTTTTCCATGATGTTGGCGCGGTGCGCTTCCACCGTCTTGATGCTGATACCCAGATCGTCGGCGATCTGCTTGTTCAGGCGCCCGGCCACGATGCGTTCGAGCACCTGGGCCTCGCGGCTGGTGAGCTTGGACAGCAGCGCATCGCGGCTGGCGGCCTGCTGGTAGCCGGCAAAGGCTTCTCGTGCGTGGTCCAGCATGCGTTCGACCAGGCCAACGAGTTCTTCTTCGTCAAAAGGCTTCTGGATGAAGTCCAGCGCGCCCTTCTTCATGGTGTTCACGGCCATGGGCACGTCGCCGTGGCCGGTGATGAAGACGATGGGCAGGGGCGATTTGCGCTCGATGAGGCGGTCCTGCAGCTCCAGGCCGGTCATGCCGCCCATGCGGATGTCGACGATCAGGCAGGCGACTTCGCGCGGGTCGTAGCGTGAGAGAAAGGTCTCGGCCGAATCAAAGCAACGTACCCGGTAGTCCTTGCCTTCCAGCAGCCACTGCAGGGAGTCGCGAACTGCTTCGTCGTCGTCCACAACGTAAACAGTGCCTTTTTTCGGAATCAAGCTCATGCAACAGTCCTTGGGTTTTGTTCGTTTGCTACAGAATTTGTAGTGGCATCAGCAGGCTTGGCGAGCGGCAGCCAGAAGGAGAACCTG
The DNA here is from genome assembly GCF_003058055.1 of Acidovorax sp. 107. Taxonomy (NCBI): domain Bacteria; kingdom Pseudomonadati; phylum Pseudomonadota; class Betaproteobacteria; order Burkholderiales; family Comamonadaceae; genus Acidovorax; species Acidovorax sp. 107. The sequence continues at coordinate 1,735,956 of NZ_QBTZ01000001.1, forward strand.
CAGCCTGTGACCTCTGGGCCATTGTAGAGGTTCTCCGCCTGCATCCGGCCCTGGTGGGACTCGACGATGCTGCGGCACAGATTGAGGCCCATGCCCATGCCTTCCTGCTTGGTGGAGAAGAAGGCCTCGAACAGGCGCTCCAGCACTTCAGGGGCCAGGCCCTTGCCGGTGTCCTGCACCGAGAACTCGACGACCTGGCGGTCATCGATCTGCTTGGGCACCACGCGCAGCTCCACGCTGCGGTTGGCGGCGGGGCGGTCGGCATGCTGGATGGCTTCGGCGCCGTTCTTCATCAGGTTGACGAGCACCTGCTCGATCAGGATGGTGTCGGCCATCACCTGGGGCAGGCGCGCGGCCACATAGTGCGTCAGGCGCACGTTGTGGCGGCGCAGTTCGATGTCGGCCAGCTCGACGGCCTCGTTCACCATGGAATGCACATCGGCCAGCGTGCGGTTGGGCTCGCTCTTTTTCACAAACGACCGGATGCGCTGGATGATCTGGCCCGCGCGCTGCGCCTGGTGGGCCGTTTTTTGCAGGGCCGTGAGCAGGGCTTCCTCGGTGAGCTGGCCGCTCTGGATGCGCGAGACCATGCCGCTGCAGTAGTTGTTGATGGCCGTGAGTGGCTGGTTGAGTTCGTGCGCCACGCTCGACGCCATCTCGCCCATGGTGATCAGGCGGCTCACCGACTGCGCGCGCTCGGCCTGCCGTTGGGCCTGTTCTTCGGCCAAGCGGCGGGGGGTGATGTCGGTGGCAATCACCATCTGCGCAAGGCGGCCGTCCACCCAGTTCAGGTAGCGCGAACGCACTTCCAGCCACTTGCCCAGATCGGGCAGGTAGATTTCGGCGTTTTCGCTGCGGGCGCTGGTCAGGGTGTCGGTGGGTAGGCCCATGAGGCCGTCCTCATCGTCCATGCCGCTTTGCTCCTTGCCCGCAACCGGCACCACACCCGCCTGCGCCACCAGTTGCAGGTGCCCGCCGGTTTGCGACCCGAACCACTGGCGGTACAGCTTGTTGGCGAACAGGAGTTCTTCGCTGCCCAGCGGGGCCACTGACACCGACGCATCGAGCGACTCCAGCACGATGGTGAAGCGCTCGTGTGAGGCCGACAGCTGTTCACGGATGCGGTTGGGCTCGGTGATGTCGGTCATCGACGTCATCCAGCCCGTCTGCTGGCCGTGGGCGTCGATCAGGGGAGACACATACAGGCGGGCGTCGAACAGCGTGCCGCTCTTGCGCTTGACGCGCACCTGAAAACCGCCCGCCATGGTGTTGCCGCGCAGTTCGTCGCGCAGCTTGGCCTGCAGCGTCTCGTGGTCGGCGTCGGGCCAGTAGGGAAAGGGCGCCTTCAGACCCACCAACTCTTCGGCGCTCCAGCCGGTCATCTGGCAGAAGGCAGCGTTGACGTAGCTGATGCGCCCCTCCAAATCCAGGGCGCGCATGCCGGTGAGGATGGAGTTCTCCATTGCCCGGCGAAAGTTGGTCTCGGCCACCAGCGCCTCCTGCGTCCGCATGCGGCGACGGGTGTGACGCCAGGTGGCAATCAGCATCCAGGCGGTCATCGCGCTCAGGGTGCCCACCAGCCAGAACAGGCCACTGCCCACCACGCCCAGCGAAGTGCGGTAGGCCTGCGCGCGCAGCACCAGGCCATTGCCGACGGGAGAGACCGGCACCTCGTACTCGTTGGCCTTGGGTGTCCAAGGCAGCAACTGCGTGGCCTTGTTGCGCGGGCCCAGTGGTGTGCCCGCCAGCACCTGGTTCTTGCTGTCGAGCAGCGTCACCGCATAGCGCGCCAGCACCTCGGTCGGGGTGCCGTAGCGCAGCAGGCTGTCGATGGAGTATTCGCCCAACACCACGCCGCTGAACTTGCCCTGGTTGTTGAGGGGTACCTGCAACTGCAGCAGGGGGGTTGCATCGCCCGAGGTGGCGGCTGGCTGCGCATACACCGGTTGCTGCAGGTCCCGCGCCAGGCCAAAGGTGTCGGCCGTTTCGCCGGACTTGAGCACCTCGCCCGCAATGCGCAGCTCGCCACTGGCCAGCGTGGGGGCCGCCTGGCTGGCGCGGATGCGCCGGCGGTCGTCGATCCAGGTGATGGCCTGCAGCTCGGGGTACTGGCTGATCAGGGCCTCAGCACGGCTGATGAACTCGGCGCGGCCCAGGTCCTGGTTGGACACATCGCGCGCGATGCGCATGAGCTGCTCCTGCCGCTCCAGCAGCCGCAGACGCACGCGCTGTTGGGCATATTCCACATCGCGCCGCAGGGCTTCTTGCTCGCGCTCGGCTTCCTCGGCGCGCAGGTACCAGAACGCCGCAACGATCGCGGCCAGAAACATCAGCACCGCGGCCAGCGGGGCGAGGGCGGCAAAACGGTCTTGCCGGGTGGGCGACAAACCGCGCCACCACTTGCGCCACCAGCGTATCGGCGCAGCCACGGGCGCGGCCGTGGGGGAGGGGGCGGTGGGCATCGAATCCATGCCTGAAGTGTAGAGGAGCCCCGGCAGCGCCCCTGTCTCTCGGCGAATGTGCGTTTGCAGCAAATTATTGCAATATGAAATGAATAGGCACCATTTGAAATTGAAGAAAAATATGCGAAACTAGAGCCAACGTACTAAATTGCTGCCACACCTACAGGAGACAAAGCATGTCAGCTCAGCCCGACCCTCAGGCCGGTTTCGGCATCGGTTCCGACACCGACCAGCAAGAAACCCGTGAATGGATGGACGCGCTGTCCGCCGTGATCGACAAGGAGGGCCCGGAGCGCGCCCACTTCCTGCTGGAACAGCTTCTTGAACACGCCCGCCAGAGCAGCATCGATCTGCCGTTCTCTGCCAACACGGGTTACGTCAACACCATCGAACCCGAGAAAGAGGCGCACTGCCCCGGCAACATCGCCATCGAAAAGCGCCTGCGCGCTTACATGCGCTGGAACGCCATGGCCATGGTCGTGCGCGCCAATCGCCTGAACCCTGCCGACGGCGGTGACCTGGGCGGCCACATTGGCTCGTTCGCCTCGGTGGCCAGCATGTTTGGCGCGGGCTTCAATCACTTCTGGCATGCAGCCAGCGAAGACCACGGCGGCGATCTGCTCTACATCCAGGGCCACAGCGCGCCCGGCATCTACGCCCGCGCCTACCTCGAAGGCCGCCTGAGCGAAGAACAACTCGACAGCTTCCGCCAGGAAGTGGACGGCAAGGGCCTGTCCAGCTACCCACACCCCAAGCTGATGCCCGAGTTCTGGCAGTTCCCCACGGTGTCCATGGGCCTGGGCCCGCTGATGGCCATCTACCAGGCGCGCTTCCTCAAGTACCTGCATGCCCGTGGCATCGCCAACACCGAAAACCGCAAGGTCTGGGTGTTCTGCGGCGACGGCGAGATGGACGAGCCCGAATCGCTGGGCGCCATCGGCCTGGCCGCGCGCGAGAACTTGGACAACCTGGTGTTCGTCATCAACTGCAACCTGCAGCGCCTGGACGGCCCGGTGCGTGGCAACGGCAAGATCGTGCAAGAGCTTGAAGGTGAGTTCCGTGGCGCAGGCTGGAACGTGATCAAGCTGCTGTGGGGCAATGGCTGGGACGAGTTGCTGCGCCGCGACAAGAGCGGCAAGCTCAAGCAGCTGATGATGGAAACGCTGGACGGCGATTACCAGGCCATGAAGGCCAACGACGGCGCCTTTGTGCGCAAGAATTTCTTCGGCAAATACCCCGAGACGCTCAAGCTCGTCGAGCACATGACCGACGAAGAGGTGTTCGAGCTGCGCCGCGGCGGCCACGAGCCCGCCAAGGTGTACGCCGCCTTCCATGCGGCCAACGAGCACAAGAACCAGCCCAGCGTGCTGCTGGTCAAGACCGTCAAGGGCTACGGCATGGGCAAGGCCGGTGAAGGCAAGAACACCGTGCACCAGACCAAGAAGCTGTCGGACGAAGACATCAAGTACATCCGCGACCGCTTCAATATCCCGATCCCGGACAGCCAGCTGGCCGATATTCCGTACTACAAGCCGGCCGACGACACACCGGAAATGCAGTACCTGCACGAGCGCCGCAAGGCCTTGGGTGGCTATCTGCCCAAGCGCCGTCCCAAGGCCGAAGAGCACTTCACCGTGCCCGCCATCGAAACCTTCAAGGCCATCCTGGAGCCCACGGCCGAAGGCCGCGAAATCTCCACCACGCAAGCCTACGTGCGCTTCATCACGCAACTGCTGCGCGACCAGGCTCTGGGCCCTCGCGTGGTGCCCATCCTGGTGGACGAGGCCCGTACCTTTGGTATGGAAGGCCTGTTCCGCCAGATCGGCATCTACAACCCCAAGGGCCAGCTCTACACACCGGTCGACCGCGACCAGGTGATGTACTACAAGGAAGATAAGGCCGGCCAGATCCTGCAGGAAGGCATCAACGAAGCCGGCGGCATGGCCAGCTGGATCGCTGCGGCCACCAGCTACAGCACCAACAACCGCATCATGGTGCCGTTCTACGTGTACTACTCGATGTTCGGCTTCCAGCGCATTGGCGATCTGGCCTGGGCAGCGGGCGATATGCAGGCGCGCGGCTTCTTGCTGGGCGGCACATCGGGCCGCACCACGCTGAACGGCGAAGGCCTGCAGCACGAAGATGGTCACAGCCACATCCTGGCCAACACCATCCCCAACTGCGTGAGCTATGACCCCACCTTTGCCCACGAAGTCGCAGTGATCATGCACCGCGGCCTCAAGCGCATGGTCGAGCAGCAAGAGAACGTTTTCTACTACATCACGCTGCTCAACGAGAACTACAGCATGCCGGGCCTCACGGCGGGTACCGAAGAGCAGATCATCAAGGGCATGTACCTGTGCAAGCCCGGTGCCGAGGGTGACAAGCGCGTGCAGCTGCTGGGCTCGGGCACCATCCTGCGCGAGTCGCTGGCTGCTCAAACCCTGCTGGCCGCCGACTGGGGCGTGCAGGCCGACGTGTGGAGCTGCCCCAGCTTCAACGAACTCACCCGCGAAGGCCAGGACGCCGACCGCTGGAACCTGCTGCACCCGCTGGAGACACCGCGCGTGCCGTTCGTGGCGCAGCAACTGGGCACCAGCACCGGCCCCGTGGTCGCATCCACCGACTACATGAAGGCCTATGCCGAGCAGATCCGCCCCTTCATGCCCAAGGGCCGCAACTACAAGGTGCTGGGCACCGACGGCTTTGGCCGCAGTGACTTCCGCAGCAAGCTGCGCGAGCACTTCGAGGTGAACCGCCACTACATTGTTGTGGCCGCCCTCAAGGCGCTGAGCGAAGACGGCGTGCTGCCTGCCGCCAAGGTGGCAGAGGCCATTGCCAAGTACAACATCCAGGCCGACAAGATCAACCCGCTCTACGCATAAACCGAACGGAGACAGAACAATGGCATTGGTCAACATTCAAGTCCCGGACATCGGGGACTTTGACGAAGTGGGCGTGATCGAGTTGCTGGTCAAGGTGGGTGACACCGTGAAGGCCGAGCAGTCGCTCATCACGGTCGAATCCGACAAGGCATCGATGGAGATCCCGTCCAGCCACGCGGGCGTGGTCAAGGAACTCAAGATTGCGCTGGGCGACAAGGTCAAGCAAGGCTCGGTGATTGCTGTGGTGGAGTCTGCTGACGCGGGCGCTGCATCAGCCCCGGCGGCTGCACCGGCCCCTGCAGCTGCTGCTCCCGCTTCCGCCCCCGCCCCAGTGGCAGCACCTGCACCGGCTCCTGCAAATGTGGCCCCTGCGGCTGCAGGCCCCGTCGAAGTGCGCGTGCCCGACATTGGCGACTTCAAGGACGTCGCCGTCATCGAGATGTTGGTCAAGGTGGGTGACACCATCAAGGTCGAGCAATCGCTGTTCACCGTCGAGTCCGACAAGGCGTCGATGGAGATCCCATCGCCCGCAGCCGGCGTGCTCAAGGAGCTCAAGGTCAAGATTGGCGACACGGTCAACATCGGTGACCTGGTCGCCATGCTGGAAGGCACGGCGGCTGCACCTGCGCCCGCTGCCGCTCCTGCGCCCGCTGCCGCTCCTGCGCCCGCTGCCGCTCCTGCACCTGTTGCGGCCGCTGCGCCCGTGGCTGCCTCTGTGGCGGCTGCCGCAGCTCCCGTCGCTGCCACGGCCTCCGTGGCCGTACCCGCCCACCAGCCCGGCACCCCCACGGCAGGCCTGCCCCATGCATCGCCCTCCGTGCGCAAGTTTGCCCGCGAACTGGGTGTGCCCATCGACGAAGTCAAGGGCACCGGCCCCAAGGGCCGCATCACCCAGGACGACGTGGCCGCCTTCACCAAGCAGGTGATGGCTGGCGCGGTGCAGACCAAGGCCCAGGCCGCCAAGGCGCCTGCTGCGGCATCCGGCGGCTCCGGCGTGGGTCTGGACCTGCTGCCCTGGCCCAAGGTGGACTTCACCAAGTTCGGCCCGGTGGAGCGCAAGGACCTCTCGCGCATCAAGAAGATCAGCGGTGCCAACCTGCACCGCAACTGGGTCGTCATTCCGCACGTCACCAACCACGACGACGCGGACATCACCGACCTCGAAGCCTTCCGTGTGCAGTTCAACAAGGAGAACGAGAAGAGTGGCGTCAAGGTCACCATGCTCGCCTTCATGATCAAGGCCGCCGTGGCCGCGCTCAAGAAGTTCCCCGAGTTCAACAGCTCGCTCGACGGCGATCAGCTGGTGATGAAGAACTACTTCCACATCGGCTTTGCGGCCGACACGCCCAACGGCCTCGTGGTGCCCGTCATCCGCGACGCCGACAAGAAGGGCATCGTCCAGATCTCGCAAGAGATGGGCGACCTGGCCAAGAAGGCCCGCGACGGAAAGCTCGGCCCGGCCGACATGACGGGCGGTTGCTTCTCCATCAGCTCGCTGGGCGGCATTGGTGGCCGTTACTTCACGCCCATCATCAACGCGCCGGAAGTCGCCATCATGGGCGTGTGCAAGAGCAGCCTGGAGCCCAAGTGGGACGGCAAGCAGTTCGCCCCGCGCCTGATGCTGCCCCTGAGCCTGAGCTGGGACCACCGCGTGATCGACGGTGCCGCCGCAGCACGCTTCAACGTGTACTTTGCCTCGCTGCTGGCGGACTTCCGTCGCATCGTGATGTAACGCGAGGGCAACACACATGGCAATCATCGACATCAAGGTGCCCGACATTGGCGACTTCGCCGAAGTGGCCATCATCGAAGTGCTGGTCAAGCCCGGCGACACCATCAAGGCGGAGCAGAGCCTGATCACCGTGGAGTCCGACAAGGCCTCCATGGAGATCCCCTCCAGCCACGCCGGCGTGGTCAAGGAGCTCAAGGTCAAGCTCGGCGACAAGATCGCCGAAGGCTCGGTAGTGCTGACGCTGGAAACGTCGGATGCGGCCGCCGCACCGGTGCCTGCTGCTCCCGCTCCCGCAGCAGCATCTTCAGAATCAAAACCGGCTGCAGTGCCCGCTGCGCAATCGTCAGCAGCTCCTAAAATAGAAGCATCCAGCTTTGCTGGCACGGCCGACCTGGACTGCGACGTGCTCGTGCTCGGCGGCGGCCCTGGCGGCTACAGCGCCGCCTTCCGCGCGGCCGACCTGGGCCTCAAGGTCGTCATCGTCGAGCGCTACGCCACCCTGGGCGGCGTGTGCCTGAATGTGGGCTGCATCCCTTCCAAGGCGCTGCTGCATGTCGCCGCCGTCATGGACGAGGTCAGCCACATGGCCGACCTGGGCGTGGACTTTGGCGCGCCCGCCGTCAACATCGACAAGCTGCGCGGCCACAAAGAGAAAGTCATCGGCAAGTTGACTGGCGGCTTGGCCGCCATGGCCAAGATGCGCAAGGTGACCACCGTGCGCGGCTACGGTGCCTTTGTCGGCGCCAACCACCTCGAAGTGGAAGAAACCACCGGCACTGGCCAGGAGAAAACGGGCACGAAGAAGGTCATCGCCTTCAAGAAAGCCATCATCGCCGCCGGCAGCCAGGCCGTGCGACTGCCTTTCATGCCCAACGATCCGCGCGTGGTGGATTCCACTGGCGCCCTGGCGCTCAAGGAAGTCCCCAAGCGCATGCTGATTCTGGGCGGCGGCATCATCGGCCTGGAAATGGGCACTGTCTACAGCACGCTGGGCGCACGCCTCGATGTGGTCGAGATGATGGACGGCCTGATGCAAGGCGCTGACCGCGACCTTGTCAAGATCTGGCAAAAGATGAACGCCAAGCGCTTCGACAACATCATGTTGAAGACGAAAACCGTGGGTGCCGAGGCAACGCCTGAAGGCATCAAGGTCACGTTCGCGCCAGCGGAAGAGGGCGGCACCACCCCCGAGCCGCAGGTGTATGACCTGGTCCTCCAGGCCGTGGGCCGCACGCCCAACGGCAAGAAGATCGCTGCCGAGAAGGCCGGCGTGGCCGTCACGGACCGCGGCTTCATCAACGTCGATATCCAGATGCGCACCAACGTGCCGCACATCTTCGCCATCGGCGACATCGTGGGCCAACCCATGCTGGCGCACAAGGCGGTGCATGAGGCGCACGTGGCGGCAGAAGTCATCGCGGGCGAATTGCAGGGCAACAAGGAACTGGCAGCAGCCGCCTTCAACGCCCGCGTGATCCCCAGCGTGGCCTACACCGACCCCGAAGTGGCTTGGGTGGGCCTCACCGAAGACCAGGCCAAGGCCCAGGGCATCAAGGTCAAGAAGGGGCTGTTCCCCTGGACCGCCTCCGGCCGCGCCATCGCCAACGGCCGCGACGAAGGCGTGACCAAGCTGCTGTTCGACGACTCGCCCGAAGCCCATGGCCACGGCAAGATCCTGGGCGGCGGCATGGTCGGCACGCATGCGGGCGACATGATCGGCGAGATTGCGCTGGCCATCGAGATGGGTGCCGACGCCGTGGACATCGGCAAAACCATCCACCCGCATCCCACGCTGGGCGAGAGCATTGGCATGGCGGCGGAGATTGCCCACGGCAGTTGCACCGACGTGCCACCGCAGCGCAAGTAACGCAGCCATCGACAGGAGCCCGGCAACACGGTCTGGAGAAGCGCCATGGCAGTCGTCAAGAAGTTTCCCAAAGCCCCCGCCCACCCCGAGCGGGTGTGCTGGGGTTGCAACCTCTACTGCCCGGCCAAAGACATGCGCTGCGGCAATGGTTCGGACCGAACGCAGCACCCGGCGGAACTGTTTGGCGACGACTGGGACCAGTGGGGGCTGGACGCAGAAGAGGCCCAGACTGTGGCTGAGCCCGCACCCGAGTCAGCAAAGCCCTGAGAACCGCCCGCGCATACCCTATGCCAGTGCTCCAGAAGCCGTACGGTTGTGCAGACCGTGCGGCTTTTACTTTTTGCTCTGGCGCCTGGGATCGGTGGGGCCAACATAGCCAAGGCGCCGTGGGCCCTGGTGGCGGTGCGGAGATGCACGCCTCTTGGCATTGCATCAAAACGGCCGGGGTAAAAAGTGGTGGAAAATATAGGGTTAGCTGCCGCTGTGCTACGAGGGGCAGCACATCCGCCCGGCTTTCCACTTTTTTGCTCCCTTGAGCCTGTCCATGCAAGACGTTCAAAACTCCAAGATCTCTGTCGAGAAGATCGGCGGCACTTCCATGACCGCCTTTGGCGATGTGCTGCGCCACATCGTGCTGCACGACCCCAAGCGCATTAACGGCCGGATCTACGTGGTGTCCGCCTACTCGGGCGTGACGAACCAGCTGCTGGAACACAAGAAGACGGGCGAGCGCGGCATCTACGCGCTGTTTGCCGAAGGCAAGGGTTACCAAGATGCGCTGACCAACCTGGCAGCCAGCCTGAAAAAGATCAACGCCGGCTATGCCGATCTGCGCTTGCCATTGGACGTGGCCGATGCCTTCATCGACCAGCGCATTGCCCAGGCCCGTGAATACCTGAACGCCATGCAGCACGTGCTGGCCAGCGGCTATCTCAGCCGCAAGGACGTGTTGCTCGCGGCGCGTGAAGTGCTGGCCTCGATTGGCGAATCGCACAGCGCGTTCAACTCGGTCGAAATCCTCAAGGCCAACGGCGTCAACGCCATCTTGATGGACCTGGCCGGCTTTGACGATAACGAAGCCTGGACCATTGACGAGCGCATCGCCAACAGCTTCAAGGGCATCGACCTCTCCGACATGGTGGTGGTGGCCACGGGTTACACCAAGGGCACCGAAGGCATCATGCGCGAATTTGACCGGGGCTACTCCGAGGTCACCTTCAGCAAGATCGCCGTGGAAGTGCGCCCCGCCGAGGCCGTGATCCACAAGGAATTCCACCTGTCGTCTGCCGACCCCAACCTGGTGGGCCTGGAAAACGCCATCGTGGTGGGCGCCACCAACTACGACGTGGCCGACCAGCTGGCCGACGTGGGCATGGAAGCCATTCACCCCAAGGCTGCGAAGCCGATGGAACTGGCAGGCATCCCGATCCGCCTGAAGAACACCTTTGAGCCCGACCACCCCGGTACGCTGATCACCAAGGATTTTGTGGGCGAACGCGCGCGCGTGGAGATCGTTACGGGCACCGACAAGGTCACGCTGATCGAGATCCACGACCCCAGCATGGTGGGCACCGTGGGCTTTGATGCGGGCCTGATGAACGTGTTCTGCAAGCACGATGTGAGCTACATCCTCAAGGCGACCAACGCCAACTCCATCGCGCATCTGGTGTGGGATAACCAGGTCACACCCGAGCTGGTGGCCGAGCTGCAGAAGGACTATCAGGTCGTGACGATCAAGCCCAGCGCGATCGTATGCACCATCGGCTCCAACATCGGCATCCCTGGCGTGCTGGCCAAGGCCGCGCAGGCGCTGGCCGATGCGCGGGTCAACGTGAACTGCGTGTCCCAGACCCTGCGCCAGGTGAACATGCAGTTCGTGATCGAACGCGAGGACTACAAGACCGCGATCAAGGCGCTGAACATGGCGCTGTGTGTGAACTCGGGGACCCCGGTTCCGCGCGTGTGATGGGATGGCGGTGGGCGTGCCTGCCGCATTGCTTTTCCCTCAGGCCTTCGCGCAAGGCCTGCTCAGTAGCCCGCCATGTGCGGGCTTTTTATCGCCTGGATATTTCCGTCAGCCCGCGCCCAGCAGTCTTTCGAAAAGGTCCGTTCCGCCCATCTGTCCCCCCTTGAGCATCAGCTCCAGCCCGTGGCGCAAAGGGTCTGTGCTGTGGGCGCGGCTCAGCGTGACCCCGGGGCAGACCGTGGTTTGGTACGACAGCCCCCACAGCTGCAGCGCCTGCACAGCGTGGCTGGAGGTGTCGCCCCCCGCAATGCCAATGCGCCCCAGCGGCGTACCGTTGTCGGCCTGCGCCTGCACCACGCGGGCGACCAGGGCCGCACTGGCGGGGGCGACGGCCGCTGAAGCGCCACTGGACGGAGCAGAAGCGCCGTCCGTGGGACCTGTGTAGGCCAGCACGTGATGGCCCTGCTGCAGCCCGGCGCATATCGCGTGTTGGGTGGCCTGGGCGTAGTCGGTGTCGTGGGTCAGCCGGTGCGCGTCCACCGGGATGCGCTGATAGGACGTTGCGGCCTGGACCTGGGCCGCTGTGATGGGTGACAGGCTGCCCGCCCAGGCGAACACAGGGCCAGGCGATGGTGCCAAGGCAGGGGCGGGTTGGCTGGTCTGGGTGCCCCAGCACGCGATCAGCGCCTGGGCCACGGAGCTGGGCCCCACAGCGAGCAAGCGGGCGCGCTGGGCTTGTTGCCACAGCAGGCGCCCCACGCTGGCCAGCTGGTCTGCACTGGTCAGGTCCAGCAGCGTAGGCACGAATGGAGTGTCGGGCACCTCGGGCACAGCGGTCGCGCCATGGCCCAGCAGGGTGTTCATAGAGCTGGGCAAGGTGTCTGCTTCGTACAGCGGGTAGTGCAGTGCCGTGATGCCTTGCAAACCTTGTTGCGCCAGATGCACCCGTAAGTCGGCCTCGGCCATGGGTGTCACCGGGTGCCGGTGCATCGTCGGGTGCCGGTCAATGCGGTAGACGGCCCCACCTGTGCCGGCTGCGGCAAACAGGTTGCTGAATGCGCAGTACCTGCCCAGGCTGGGCTGGCCGCCGAGGATGGGTACCCAGCGGTTCTCCACGCTGGGGTGCAGCGTCTGGATGGCGCAGGCAATGTTGCCCACATGGGGTGCACTGTCGAAGGTGGAGCACACCTTGTAGTGCAACACGGTGGGCGCGATCTGCCTGAAAAAGCGGCCCACGGGGGCCAGCTCTGCGCGCATGGCTTCGGGCGGCATGGCGCGCGCGGCGCCTGCAATGCCCACGGCGTCCAGCGGACCGGCGGCGGTCAAAGCTTCTGCGCTGGGCACGCCCATGAACAGCATGGACCGCAGGCCCGCCTGGGCCAGCACGGCCAACGTGTCCGTGGCGCCCGTGAAGTCGTCGCCGTACCAGCCAAACCGGGGAGCTGTGGTGGACATGGTTCAGTGCTTCTTGCCAAAGAAGTCGATGGCGTGGCGCAGTTCAACGGCATGTTCCGCGCGCTGGGCCAGCGTTTCGCCGTTCTGCACTGCGTCCCAGGCCTGCTGCAGGCTGGCCACGCCAGCGGCCGCGCCATCGGGGTGGGCCAGGATGCCGCCGCCGGACATGAACAGCAGGTCGTTGCTGTGCACGCTGTCCCAGGTGGCGGGCACCGTGCCGGCCCACTGGCCGTTGGAGAACGCGGGCAGCACGCGGTCGTCCAGGCCTTCGCACAGCGGGGCCAGGGTGTCGTGCGCGGACTCGATCACTTCCTCATCGGTCTGCGAGAACTTGCCTTGCAGGCCGTGTACATGCATGTGGTCCACGCCCGCCAGGCGCCACAGCGTCTGCCAGGCGTTGAACGAAAAGCCCAGCAACGGGTGGCGCGACAGGGCGCCGTAGCCGTTGCGGTGGCCGTGCAGGGCCAGCGGGGTGTGGCGGCGCAGCGTCTGCACGGCGGAGTAGCCGCACCAGTTCAGGCTGACCATCACACAGCTGCCACCCTCGGCGGCAATCAGGTCTGCATGGCGGCGCATGGCATCGGTCTCGTCGGTGATGTTGAACGCCACCATGACGAGCTTGCCGGTCTTGTCCTGGTGGGCGCGCACACGGCGCATCACGGATTTCACGCGGTCGGTCAGCGGGGCGTGCACCGGGTTGGCGCACACCTCGTCATCCTTGATGAAGTCCACCCCAGCGGCGCACAGGCGGCCCGCCAGTTCACCGGTTTCTTCTGCCGATAAACCCACGTTGGGTTTGATGATGGTGCCGATGAGCGGGCGGCCCTGCACGCCGGTCAGCGCGCGTGTGCCTGCAATACCTTGGCGGGGCAGGTCAAACTGCTCGCGGTAGGCGCGCGGCAGCTTCATCGACTCCAGTCGCAAGCCGGTGACCTCGCCCAGGTCGAACAGGTTGCCCGACACCGTGGCGGCCAGCGTCGGCAGGTTGGGGCCGATGTTGCCGCTGGGGAAGCTCACGCGCAGCCGGGCGCGCTGCCAGGTCTGTGGTGTGCCGAACATGCCGCGCCGCTGCATCCAGCCATTGGGCAGCGACGGCGCGGGCGCCACGTCCAGCAGCTCGATGGATTCGACCGTGGCGCGGGCGCGTTCGCGCAGCGCATCGGTCTCGCCCTCCACCCGGGTGAAGGTGCCACACGATTGCTCGCCCGCCAGCACCTCGGCCACGTGGGCGGGGTCCAGCGGGGTTTCGATCAGGTAGGTGGCTTCAAAGCGGTCTGGGAACATGGGCACAGTGCACTATGGTTTTGATAGCTGCTAGCGATTTAAAGATAAGCACTAGAGGGCTATTTGGCTTGAAATCAGATCTTGGAGAGGTCCGGGAAAGGACGTACCGGGTCGGTCTTGCCGTCCCAGGTTTCCGACTCGGCGCGGATCAGGTCGAACATGCGGCCTTTGGGGCCAGCCACTTCCGACAACTCGATCACCGTACCGGGGTGGTATTCGGTGTCGAAGTAGACGAAGCGGCCTTTCTCGCCCACCTCGCCACTCATCACCGCCTTGAAGCCCTGGGCTGTCAGGCGCGCCAGGTCGGCGTCGTAGTCGCTGGTCCAGTAGGCCACGTGCTGCAGCCCGGTGCGCCCGGCCTGCAAAAAGTCGCGGTACATCGATGGCACGTCGTTGCGGGTCTGGATCAGCTCGACCTGCACGTAGCCCGAGTTGGCCAGCGCCACCGAGTTGTGCGGCTCGTGCGACTCGCCCCGGTAGACGTAGTTCTTGATTGGAACCTTGGGGTTGTAGAACCAGGGGCCGACGCCCAGGGTCTTGCTCCAGTAGTCCATGGCGGCTTCGATGTCGTGGACCACATAGCCCAACTGGCGGATGGCGCCGAAATGACGGCTCATAAGAATTCCTTTGGTGGTGATAGGTCGGGGCAGGGCAGCGCTGAACGGGGGCATTGCCCACCGCCCGTCACTCGCCTTTGCCTACGGTGCAGCGCTTACTTGGCGCCGTCGATGATTTCCTTGGGGATCGGCACGCCCGCGTACTTCAGGTGGATGTCGTTGAGCTTGCCGTTGGTCAGGTTGGTCTTGATCCAGCCGTTGACGGCCTTCATCAGCTCGGGTTGGCCCTTGCGCATGGCCATGCCCAGCTGGTAGGACTGCAGGATGAACTTGGTCTCGAACTCGCGGGCGGGGTTCTTCTTGGCAATGGCCGCGATGATGGGCGGCGTGATGGCCACGATGTCGGCCTGGCCCGTGGCGGCGGCAGTGATGGAGGCGGATTCGTCGTCAAAGCGCACCACCTTGGCCTGCGGCGCGCGCTCGGTCACGATCTTGTCCTGTGGGCCGCCGCGCGTCACGGCCACCGTCTTGCCGGCCAGGTCGTCGATGCTGGTGAGTTTGAGGCTCTTGGGCGCGCCCACGGCCGCCTGGATGGCGCCGTAGGGCATGGAGAAGTCCACGGCCTTCTGGCGCTCGGGCGTGATGGAGAGCGACGAGATGATCAGATCCACCTTGTTCGACAGCAGGTTGGGGATGCGCGCGGAGTTAGTGGTGTTCACGATCTCCAGCGTCAGCCCCAGGTCCTTGGCCAGCAACTCGGCCGCTTCCACGTCCGAGCCCACGGGCTTCATCTTCTCGTCCACATAGCCATAAAACGGCGCGCCAAAGTCAATGCCCACGCGCAGTTTGCCGGCGGACTTGATCTCGGCCAGGTCTGCCATGGCGGGCAGGCACAGGGCGGCTGCGGCGGTGGCGAGCAGGGCGCGGCGCAGGATGCAGGTGCGGGAAGCGGTCATGTGAAATGTCTCCTGGTGGTTTTTGGCAAGGGAATCAAAAAAGGAACGGATCACAGCCCGTGCGACAGAAAGTCGCGCAGCTCGGCCGTTTGCGGGTTCTTCAGCATGTCGCCGGGGCCGGTCTCCCAGACCTTGCCCTCGTGCATGTAGATCACGGTGTCGGCCACGCGCGCGGCGAATTCCATTTCGTGGGTGACCAGCACCATGGTCATGCCGCCCTGGGCCAGCGATTCGATGACGCGCAGTACCTCGCCGGTGAGCTGCGGGTCCAGCGCCGAGGTCACTTCGTCGAACAGCATGACCTGCGGCTCCATCGCCAGCGACCGGGCAATGGCCACGCGCTGCTGCTGGCCGCCCGAAAGCTGCTCGGGGTAGGCCTGGGCCTTGTCGGCCAGGCCCACCTGCTGCAGTGTGCGTGCGGCAATGGCACGCGCCTGGGCGGCGGGCAGGTTCTTGACGGCCTTGGGCGCCAGCGTGATGTTCTGTTCCACCGTGAGGTGCGGGAACAGGTTGTAGCTCTGGAACACGATGCCCACGTCCTGGCGCAGCTGGCGCAGGTCGATGGCCGGGTCGTGCACCGCGTGGCCGCACACGTGGATGGCTCCGCTGTCGATGATCTCCAGCCGGTCGATGCAGCGCAGCGCCGTGCTTTTGCCCGAGCCGCTCTTGCCAATGATGGCCACGACCTGGCCTTTGGGAATGGCGAACGACACGCCCTTGAGCACCTGGTTGCTGCCAAAGCTCTTGTGCACATCCTTCAGCTCAACGACGGTGTGCGCAGGCGAAGCCACTGACTGGGAGGGTTGCACGGCAGCGTCTCGGGCGAGGTTCATGGTGTCTTCTCGTTTCATGCGGTGGTCACAGAAGGGGTGGCTGTGCCACGGTTTCCAAACTGCTGGCGCTGCTCCAGCTTGCGGCTCCAGACCGACAGCGGGTAGCACATCGCGAAGTACACGATGGCAATCAGCAGGTACACGGTGAACGGCTGGAAGATGGAGTTGTTGATGAGCTGCCCGGCACGCACCAGCTCGATGAACCCCACGATGGACGCGAGCGATGTGTTCTTGACGATCTGCACCATGAAGCCCACCGTGGGTGGCGTGGCAATGCGCACCGCCTGGGGCAGCACCACCAGCCGCATGCGCTGGGTGCGCGACAGGGCCAGGCATTCAGCCGCCTCCCACTGCGTGCGCGGCACCGATTCGATGCAGCCGCGCCAGATCTCGCCCAGGTAGGCGCTGACGTAAACAACCATCGCGATGCTGGCGGCCACGATGGCGGGCAGCTCCAGCCCCATGATGGACAGCCCGAAGTAGCACAGGAACAGCACCACCAGCAACGGCGTGCCCTGGATGATCTGGATCCACGCAATCGTGGCCCAGCGCACCGCCTTGATGGGGCTGACGCGGCACAGCGCAATCACGCCCCCGGCCAGTCCGCCGCCCACAAAGGCGATCAGCGACAGGCCGATAGTCCACAGCGCGCCGAACAGCAGGTACTGCAGGTGGTAGGCATTCAGTCCACCGTCGATCATTTGGCGCTCCTCAGTTTGCGTTGGCGCGTGAACACGATCTGACCAAACAGCCACAGCCCGGCGCGCATTAGCAGCGACAGCACCAGGTAGGCCACGGCGACCAGGATGTAGGCCTCGAAAGGGCGGAAGGTTTCAGACTGCACGCGGGCCGCGATGGCCGTAAGCTCCTCCACCGAGATCTGCGAGGTGATGGACGAGGCCAGCATCAGCAGCACGAACTGGCTGGTGAGCGTGGGGTAGACCTTCTCCATGGCCGGGCGCAGCACCACATGCCAGTACACCTGCCGCCGCGTCAGGCCCAGGCATTCGGCGGCCTCGATCTGGCCCTTGTGGATGGAGTCCATGCCGGCGCGCATGATTTCGCAGGTGTAGGCCGCCACGTTGATCACCAGCGTCAGCAATGCCGCCGCAAACGCAGGTACCTTCCAGCCCAGGCTGGCGAGGCCAAAGAACACTAGGAACACCTGCACTAGCAGCGGCGTGTTGCGCAGCACCTCCACATAGGCGCCACAGGCCCTGGCCACCCAGCGGGTGTGGCCGCGCCGGCCAATCGCCAGCAGTGTGCCGCCCACAAAACCGATGACCGTGGCCGGGAAGGAAAGCAGGATGGTCATCCAGGCCCCTTCCAGAAACTGGGGCCAGCTGGCCAGCACGCTGGCAAAGTCGAATTCGTATTGCATGGAGCCGCAGCAGCGATCTAGCCCAGGCGGGCGGTGCAGGGCGAGCGTCGGCGGAAGGAAGAAGGGCTATCAGGCATGGACTTGTCTCCTGTGCAGTCGGTCTGTGCCGCCGCAATCTAGGGTTTGTACTGATCGAATTTGATGCCTTTCGGCACCGAAGCTGCAGTGATACTATCCGCAGAATCCATCAAATACCAGCAGATGCAATGATGGATTTTGATTGATTTTTATGTCCAAACACCCCCGCATCCCCGATATCGCTCAGTTGTCTGGTGTCTCTACCGCCACGGTGGACCGGGTGCTCAACCAGCGTGCGGGCGTACGCAGTGCCACCGTGCAGCGCGTGATGCAGGCGGCCATCAGCCTGGGGTATTTGCCGCAGGCAGAGGCGCACGCCACGCTGCAGGCCCAGCCGCAGCCCCTGCGCCTGATGGTGCTGATCCCCGAGGGCAGCAACCGCTTTTTGCAAATGCTGGGCGATGTGATCGGCTACGCGCAGGAACACTGGGCACCGTTCAACGTGCGCTGTCAGGCGGCCTACATCGAGAGCTTCAACCCCGAAGCCCTGGCCCGCGCGCTGCTGCACCACGGCAAGCGCTGCGACGGTATTGCCTTCATGGCGCTGGAGCACCCCGTGGTGCGCGAGGCCGTGGCCCAACTGGCCGAACAGGGTGTGCCCACCGTCACGCTGATCTCGGACCTGTCGAGTTCGCGCCGGGCGGCCTATGTGGGCCTGGACAACCGCGCCGCAGGCCGCACCGCGGGCTACCTCATTGCCCGCTTCATGGGCCCGCTGGCGCACAGCCGCAACGCGCGTGTGGCGATGATCGTGGGCTCGCTGCGCTACCGTGCGCACGAGGAGCGCGAGGCAGGCTTTCTGCACCTGTTTGAAGAGCAGTTTCCGCTGGTGCAGGTGGTGGGCGTGCGCGAGGGCCAGGACGACGCCGAGCGCAACTACCAGCAGGCGCGCAGCCTGCTGGAGCAGCACCCGGACCTGGCTGGCATCTACAACATCGGCGGCGGCGCCGAAGGCATCGGCCGCGCCCTCAAGGAGGCTGGGCTGGAGCACAAGGTGGTCTTCATCGGCCACGGCCTCACGCCGGACACCCGCGCGCTGCTGATCGACGGCACCATGGATGCGGTCATCACCCAGAACCCGCTCGGCGCGGTGATGAACTGCGTGCGCATCTTTGCCAACCTGCGGGACGGGCGGGACGCCACGAGCGGTGTGGAGGCCACCCGCAGCCAGGTCATCTTTCGGGAAAACTTGCCCTAGCAAGTCAGTCCGGCAGACGACTGGCCTACATCGCAGGCTTAGCGGCCTTCGGCAAGGGTGTGGGTGCGCTGCGGCGCCCGATCAGCATCACCCCCGCGAGCACCAGCGCCGCACCACCCATCTGCCACCAGGTCAACGGCTCATCCAGCAGCCAGACTCCAAAGAAGATCGTCAGGATAGGGCCCAGCGTGCCGATCAGTGCCGTCTTGGAGGCGCCAATGCGGCGGATAGCGGCCGAGGTCATGAACACCGGCAACACGGTGGAGAACACGGCCATGCCCAGCGCATGCAGGTAGACCGGCGCGGGCTGCACCAGCGCACCCGCAGGTTGCGACACCACAAAATGCAGCAGCGTGGCGCCCGTGGAGACCAGCATGGCCAGCGCCGTAAAGCGTGCCGCGCCCATGCGGCGTATGGCAGGCTCGCTGCCCGCCTGGTAGAACGCATACGACACGGCCGAGCCAAACACAAACCCTGCGCCCACCAACACGGCGTGCGAATCGCCCGCCACATGCAGGTCGTGCGCAAAGGCCAGGCCAATGCCTGCGTAGGACAACAACAGCGCACTCAACTCGCGCCGGGAGGCCCGCTTGCCCATGAACAGCACGCCGATCACGATGGTGAGCGTGGGGTAGGTGAAAAGGATCAACCGCTCCAGGCTGGCGGTGATGTACTGCAGGCCGATGAAGTCGAGAATGCTCGCGCCGTAGTAGCCCAGCAGGCCCAGCGCCACGATGGCCAGCCAGTCGCGCCCGGTCAGCGGAGCCAGGTTGCGGCTGGCGCGCCAACCCACCCAGGCGAACACGGGCACCGAAAACGCCATGCGCAGGCACAGCAGGGTGACGGAATCCACCGGCACGGCCTGGGGTACGGCATAGGCCAGTTTCACAAAGATGGCTTTGAAGGAGAAGCCCAGCGCTGCGAGGATGGCAAGGGCAAGGCCGAGGCGTTCGGAGGACCAGTTTTTCCAGGGCATGTATCGGGTTAGCACATTTCGTACGGTTATGCCGAACGATTTGCGTACTTTGTATCGGGAAGGCTGGCATCCTGCCTCTGAATGCTGCAAGGCACAATTGCTGATCCAGCAACCGTGCGTTCGTGACTGACGAACGCCAGGGGCCCGCTTTGAACTACGACCTCACCGACCTGCGCCTGTTTGTCGCCATTGCCGAAGAGCGCAACCTCACGCGCGGCGCCGCGCGTGCGTATCTGGCGCCGTCGTCGGCCAGCCACCGGCTGCGGCGGCTGGAGGAGGCGCTGAACACCTCGCTGTTCGAGCGCCAGACGCGGGGCGTGGCGCTGACCCGCGCGGGCGATGCCCTGCTGCGCAACGCCCGCCAGGTGCTGGCCAGCATCGAGCAGATGCATGCCAACCTCTCGCCATTTGCCACCGGCATTCGCGGCCATGTGAGCCTGTGGGCCAACACGCATGCCACCCACACCTTTTTGCCGGATGACCTGGCGGGCTTTCTCAAGCGGCACCCCCAGGTCAGCGTGAGCCTGGAAGAGCGCACCAGCGCCGAAATTGTGGTGGCCGTGGCCAACGGCGAGATCGAGGTGGGCGTGCTGGCAGACAGCGGCACAGGCGCTGGGGTCGAGCTGTCGCCGTACCGGCAGGACCGCCTGGTGCTCATCGTGCCCGCAGGCCATGCACTGGCAGGGCGCGGCCGTGTGGGGTTTGCCGAGGTGCTGGACCAGGCTTTTGTGATGCTGCACGCGGGCTCGGCCATCCACACCTTCACGACCAATGCCGCCGCCGCGCTGGGGCGGCACCTGGACGTGCGCATTCAGGTGCGGAGTTTTGAAGCCGTGTGCCGCATGGTGGGCGCGGGCGTTGGCATTGGCCTGGTGCCCCGGGGCGCGGCCCTGCAGGTGGCGGGCCTGAGCGAGCCGCCGGTGCTGGTGGAGCTGGACGAGCCTTGGGCGCAGCGCGACTTGCAAATCTGCGTGCGCAAGGGCGCGGTGCTGACGGGCTTTGCCGCAGCTCTGGTCGAGCACCTGCGCCAGGGCGGTGGCGCCGCTGCTGCCTGATTGCCTGATCAGCCTGCAGCGATCTCCACCTTGGCGCCGCCGGCCTGCAGCTTTTTGCGCAGCGCCTGCGGCGTGGCGGCGGGCACCACCAGCGCGGCCAGTTCGCGCAAGGGGGCCACGCTGAACGGGGATGCCGTGCCCAGCTTGTCAATTGAGGCCAGCACCACCGTTTCTGCCGCCCGCTGGTGCAGGGCGCGCTTGACGGCGGCTTCCTCAAAGTCTCCCGTGGTCAGGCCGGCCTCGGCATGCACGCCGGTCACACCCATCAGGTACAGGTCGGCCCGCAGCTGGGCGGCGGCCTCGACCACGCTGGCACCCACATTCACCATCGAGTGGCGGAACAAACGCCCCCCCAGCATCAGCACCTCCACCTGCGTGTGCCCAGCCAGCGCCACCGCCACGGTGGGGCTGTGCGTGACCACGGTGGCGCGCAAGTCCAGCGGCAGGTGCTGCACCACCTGCAATGACGTGGTGCCCCCGTCCAGGATCACCACCTGGCCGGGCAACACCAGCGCGGCCCCGGCGCGGCCCAGGGCGCGTTTGTCTTCGGGCGCGAGTTGTTCGCGCGCCTGCAGATTGCCCACAGCGGCCGGGGCGGGCAGGGCGCCGCCGTGCACACGCTGCAGGCGGCCCTCGGCGGCCAGCTCGCGCAGGTCACGCCGCACGGTGTCTTCCGAGATACCCAGCTCTTCGCTGAAGGCCTTGGCCACGATCTGGCCGTCCTGCTGAAGTCGAGCGAGCAGGAGCTGTTTGCGTTGGGTGGTCAGCATGAAGGGTTACGTCCAGTGATTGCACGAATTTTCGTGTTTGTGCATGATATTGCGTAAATCAACGTTGTCAAAAATATGCACAAATCACCAGACCGCACCGCGTCAGCGTTGGCGCCTGCCGTAAGTTGCCACCCAAGCCAGTCCGAAGGGAGCCTTGCATGAGCCGCCCCGTGCCCGATGTCCCCGTCGCCGAGCTGAACGCCCGCACCGAGCATGTGAAGCTGCTGGAGGTGCAGGTGCTCTCCGACAACTGGTATGTGCTGCGCAAGGTCACCTGCTCACTGCGCCGGCGCGACGGCCAATGGCAGACGATGAGCCGCGAGGCCTATGACCGGGGCAACGGCGCCGCGCTGCTGTTGTTCGACCCGCGCCGCAGCACCGTGGTGCTGACGCGCCAGTTCCGGCTGCCCGCCTTTCTCAATGGTTGCGCTGACGGTTTGCTGATCGAGACCTGCGCAGGCCTGCTTGACGGCGACGACCCCGAAACCTGCATCCGCCGCGAGGCCGAGGAAGAAACCGGCTACCGCGTGCGCCAGCCGCGCAAGGTGTTCGAGGCGTACATGAGCCCGGGCTCGGTGACGGAGAAGCTGCACCTCTTCGTGGCCGAATACGAGCCCGGCGACCGCATCCGCAGCGGCGGCGGCCTAGAGGGAGAGGGCGAAGACATCGAGGTGATCGATATGCCGCTGGCCGACGCCCTGGCGGGCATTGCCAACGGCACGATACAGGACGGCAAGACCATCATGCTGCTGCAGCATGTGGCCTTGGGGTTGCTGGGCCACGCCGGCTAAAGGCCTGCGTTACCGGCTCAAGGCCGCACCAGCCGCAGTGGCTCGCCCACGCGCGCCTTCACCACGTCGTCGCGGTGGAAGGGCAGGGTATGCCAGCGCTTGGCCGAGAACTCGCGCATCTGGTCGTTGGCGTGGGGCGATGCGGGGTTGGTGGACTGGCCGTAGGTCAGGATGGCCTGGGCCACCGGGCCCTTGGCGTCGAAGGTCACGGTCTGCACATAGCTGGTGCCGTAGTCGATGCGCAGACCCGCCTTGTTGATGGGCGCGGGCTCTTGGCGGCCCAGGTTGTTGAGCACGCCTTCAAACTCCTCGCCGCCGTGCAGCGCAATCGCTTCTTCGGTGATGGCGGGGCGTTGCACGCTGCCCAGCGTGGCGTCGAGCGTGTAGCCGCTGGTGCGGATGGCCTTGACGGCGCCGTCCAGCGCCTCCCACACCTTGGCAGCGGTGGTGGCGTCGTCCATCTTCAGGCCTGCCGGGGTGGCCACGGGTTGCGCAGGGTCGAAGGGCACGCGGTGCACGCCGGGGATGTTGCGCGCGGTGCGCCAGAACTCGCGGAACACATGGGCGCCGCGGGCATCGACGTTGTTGCGGCGGTCCCAGCCTTTGAGGGCCGTGCAGCCGTCGCGGGATTCGGCCGTGGGGGCCTTGTCGCACGCAGCCAGCAGGTCGGGTACTACCACTTGGGCCATGAAGTTGCGGTTCTCGAACAACTGGCCCTGGATGGCCTGCAGCGTGACCTTGCCCCGGCTGAGCATTTCAGGAATCTCGGCCAGACCGGCGCGGGTGCGTGGCCGGGTCAGGCTGGCGTCGCCCACCAGGGGCGAGATGCCCTCAAACTTCTGGCCGGGGTGGGTGTAGACAAAGCTGTCGTTGCTGTTGTGCACCCAGTCTGTGCGGAAGGCCACCGGCATGCGGCCGATGGGGATGAGTCCTGGCACGGGCGATGCGTTGTCGCGGCGCCAGTCGCAGTCGGCGCGTGATCCGTTCAGCACCACCAAGCCGGCTGCGGCGCGCAGTGCGGCGGCGGGCTGGCTGGGGGCGCAACGGGCGAGCTGGGCGGCGTCCACGTCGGGCACCACGCTCACGTCGGCATACATGGCCTGGCCGCTGCGGTCGGCCGCCAGCGTGTTCACCCAGGGCAGGCCCAGGTTGGCGTGGGCCTTGTGCAGGTCTTGCACCGAGCGTGCACGCGCAAAGGCCAGGGCCGCGTCCATCATGCGGGTGTTGCCGGTGTTGGCGTCGCGCAGGGCGTAGGCGGTCTTGGCGTTCCAGGTCAGGCCCGCGCGGGGCACCACCACCAGCGGGCCCCAGCGGGTGGACCACACGGTGTGCTCCCGCGTCTGCAGCTTGCCGTCCGGGCCGGGGATCTGGGTGTTGACCTTGCGGGCGGTCATCTTCTCGGGCTTGCCGTCCACCAGGTAGGTGGTGGGGTCGCCTTCGGCCAGAGTGACTTCGTAAAAGGTGAAACGCTTGCCGGTGGACACCGTGTGAGACCAGGCCACGTCTTTGTTGAAGCCGATGGAGACCATGGGGTAGGTGCCGATGCCCACGCCCATCACGTCCATCTGGCCGGGCATGGTGAGGTGCATTTCATAGAAGCGATTGGGGCCGCTCCACGGGAAGTGCGGGTTGCCCAGCAGCATGCCGCTGCCGTTGGCCGTCACGTCCTTGCCAAAGGCCCAGGCGTTGGAGCCCAGGGGCGAATCGAGCAGGCCCACATCGCGCAGCGCCTGGGCGGCATCGGCCAGGTTCACGTCAGCAGCGGGTGCCTGCGCCGCCTTGGCGGCGGGCGGCTGGGCGCCCAGCATGCCGTCGGCCAGCGCGGCGATGCCAGCCTGCACGGCCACCACTTCGGCCATGCGGCGGTACTGGGCCATGGTCATGGGTTGCACCCAGGGCTTGCCCCGGCAGGCCTCGGGCAGCGTGGCGGCGTTGTCGACCAGGAATCGGTTGTAGCCCGCCACATAGCCGCGCGCCAGGGCTTGCGTTTCGGCACTGGTCTTGGCCCAGGCGCGCTCCAGCATGGCGTCGTCCATGTGGGCGGCCATGAACAGGTCGATCTGCGCGTTGGGGATATAGCGGCGGCCCAGCAGCCCGATGGTCTGTGCGCCAAAGGTGCTGCTGCGCTGGCCCCGCGCGGTCACAAGCTGGTCAGCAGTCATGCAGACGTTGTCTTGCGCGTAGGCGTACGCCACGCCGTAGGCCAGCGATTCGGCGTCGTTCGCGGTGATGTGCGGAATGCCGTAGGTGGTGCGCTCAATGGTCACGCTGCGGTCTGTGCCTGCAGCGCCTGGCTGGCCGGCGCAGCCCGCCAGGAAGAGGGCGGTGCAGGCCGCTGCCAGGGTGGTCAGGGCCATCGAGAGGCCGCGATGGGTTGAGGGTTCGTGCATGGGTTTGTGTCTCCGTTTGTGTGGGCCCGCAACGCAGAGCAATGGCTGCGGGGTGCTGTCGTCGCACGTTCATGCTACTGCCCAGTAACACTGCAAAGAGGTGGTGGTCTGGCCACGAATGGTGGCAATATCGCCACCATGCCCCTTGCCAAAACTGCCCCGCCGTCTTGCCTGAACGTAGGCATCCTCTGGGGGCACGGCAGCATTGCCAGTACCGCCGCCGCTGCGGTGGACGCTCTGCGCGCCATGAACATGCTGGCGGCGATGCGCCCAGGGGGCGCGCAGCCCGTGGTGCGCTGGTTGTGGCTGCAGATGCCGCAGGAGCGCGATGCCGCCCCGCCGCCGGTGCCCGGCGCAGACGTGGGCCCAGAGGTGCTGGATGTGGTCGTCATCCCCGGCTGGCTGGTCCCCACCGGGCCGCAGTTGCGCGAGATCAGTCAACGCTATAGCCAGCACTTTGGCGCCATGCTGCGGGGCCACCTGCAGCGGGGCGGGCTGGTGGCAGCGCTGTTCAACGGGTCCAGCCTGCTGGCGCACTGTGGCCTGCTGGCGGGGCGCAAGGCGGCGTTGCCCTGGGTGTTTGCGCCGTCCATCGTGCTGCAGTCCAGTGAGAGCGGCGCCAAGACGGTCGATGTGGCTGAAGTGATCTGGCAGCGGGAGCGAACCTGGCAGCGCGATGGCGCCCTATGGACCACGGCCTCGCTGCAAGACACCCTGGCGGCCATGCTGGACTTGCTGGCCCAGACACCGGCGGCCGAGCTGGCGCAGGCCGCATCGCACGCGCTGCTGTTCGATCCCCAGCGCCAGCTGACCGCCACCACCGCCATGGAGACCCCCACGGGCCACCCCCTGGCTGCGGGCGCGCTGGAGCAGGCGCGGCGCTGGCTACAGGACCACCGCAACGAACCCTACAGCCTGCAGGCTACGGCCCGCGCCGCCGCCACCAGCCCGCGCACCTTGCTGCGCTGGTTTGCCCAGGTGCATGGCGAAACACCACAGGACTACCTGCACCGGCTGCGCATTGCCCAGGCCCAGGCGCTGCTGCAGACCACCTACCTCACAGTGGACGATGTGGCGCAGCAATGCGGCTACAACGACACGGGAAGTTTCCGCAAGGTGTTCACCCGCGTGGCGGGGGTGACGCCAGGGGCCTACCGTCAGCGCTTCAAGCTGCGCACGTCGCGCAAGCAGTGGCTGGGGCGGCAGGGGCTGTCTGGCGACGACGGGCCGGTGTAGGCAGGCCGATGGCATTCGCTGTCGCTGGTGGGTGTTTGCGCCAGCGCCGGCGGCGATAATGCTGCGTTGCTATTGAATCAATAGCTGCTCAGGCATGATTTACTAGCGCTTGGTGCTGTTTTGATTCTCAAACTGTTTTTTGTTGTCATTCTTCTCCATGCAAGCCCTGCTCGACGCCATTGCCGCCATGCCCCTGCCCACCGACGCCCAGCGCGTCTTCCACGGCCGGGGTGGGCTGTTTCCGGGCTGCGAGCAGTGGGTGCTGGACGCGTACCCGCCGGTGCTGGTGCTGACGAGCTTTGCCCCAGTCAGCGACGCCGAACTGGAGATCATCGGCGCGGCGCTGCAGGCACGCTGGTCGCAGATTGCGCCCGAAGGCCAGCCGCTGAACTGGGTCTTCCAGCACCGGGGCGAGGCCCTGCGCATTGAGGGCCGCAGCGAAACGCGCCTGATGGCCGGCGCCGTACCTGACCCCCATGTGGTCACCGAAGCGGGCGTGCGCTACCGCGTGCATGTGCTGCGTGGCCAGAACCACGGCCTGTTCCTGGACATGGCCGCAGGCCGCCGCTGGGTGCATGACTACGCCGCCGCGCGCAGCCAGGACCGCTACGGCCTCAAGGTGCTGAACCTGTTTGCCTACACCTGCGCGTTTTCGGTGGTGGCGCTGCAGGCGGGCGCCAAACAGGTGGTCAATGTGGACATGAGCCATGGCGCCATCGGCATCGGGCAGCAGAACCACCAGCTCAACGGCATCACCTCGGGTGCCACCTTCCTGCCGCACGACATCTTCAGCAGCTGGGGCAAGATCAACCGCAGCGGCCCGTATGGCCTGGTCATCGTGGACCCGCCCAGCTACCAGAAAGGCAGCTTTGTCGCCACCAAGGACTACGCCCGCCTGATGCGCCGCCTGCCCGACCTGCTGGCCCCCGGCGGCCAAGCACTGC
Source organism: Acidovorax sp. 107 (assembly GCF_003058055.1). NCBI lineage: Bacteria > Pseudomonadati > Pseudomonadota > Betaproteobacteria > Burkholderiales > Comamonadaceae > Acidovorax > Acidovorax sp. 107. Next base: position 1,762,772 of record NZ_QBTZ01000001.1, read on the forward strand.
TGTGCCTCAATGCGCCCGAGCTGGGCCTGGCCTTTTTGCAGGACCAGATGCAGGAGCTGGCGCCAGAACTGCGGTTTGTGGAGCGTGTGGCCAATCCGGCTGTGTTTGCCGATGTGGATCCGCAGCGCGCGCTGAAGGTGCTGGTGTACCAGGCGCCTGAACTGGCGGCGACAGCCTAAAACACCCCCATCCCCAGCCCCGCCGCCATCGCCTCACCCAGTGCGCGGCAGCGCTCCAGGTCGGCCGGTGCAATCTGCTTGGGGGCCAGGATGGCCTCGGGCGTTTGTGCGTGGGTGCAGACGATCAGTGGGTCTGCCACAGGCCGCAGGCGCCAGCCGGTGGCGATGCGTGCGATCTGGCGGGCGGCGTTGGTGCCGTCGCTGCCAGCGCAGACCAGGCTGGCATAGGGGCGGCCATTGATCTGGTCGAGTGCGCCGTAGTAGGTGCGGTCAAAAAAGTCCTTGAGCAGGCCGCTGACAGCCGCCAGGTTTTCGGGCGTGGCAAACAGATAGCCGTCCGCTGCCAACACATCGGCGGCATGGGCCTCAGGGGCGGTCAGGAGCCGTACGGTCACCCCGCTGTCAGCCGCTGCCGCGCCAGCGCAGGCCGCGTCCACCATCTGGTGGGTACCGCCGGTGAGCGAGTGGTAAACGATCAGCAGGTTTTTGGCAGTGTGCATGGTGCCAGCATAGACGGGTGTGTAGACGCGGCGGGTGCCTGCGGGCGTTGCGTCCCGGGGGCATGCGGGTTTTCCCAGCGCCGGTGTGTGCGAATACGCTGCTGAGACCTGGGTTCGCTGCCAGAATGGGGCCCTTTGCAGCACGCACCGTCCGCATCCATGCGCTTGATTTCCTCTGTGTCCCGTTGGCTGCAGACCACACGTTCTCGGCTGACCCTGCTGTTTGGTGGCACGGCGGTGGCCACGGGCCTGGCGGTGGGTCTGTTGGCTGACGAACTGTTGACCCGACAGCTCACGGACCTCAGCGGGCAGTCGCTCATGAACTCCAGCCAGCCCATTGCGTTGGCGCTGGCCCAGGGCATGCAAGAGCGCGAACGCGAAATTTCTCTGCTGAGCCACCTGCCCATGCTGACCCAGGGCTCAGGCTACAACCCGCAATTGCAGGCCCACCTGGAGCAGATCCGGCAGTCCTACCCGTTCTATTCATGGATCGGCGTGACCGACACCCAGGGCGTGGTGGAGGTGGCCACGGGCAATCTGCTGCAGGGCCAGGATGTGTCCCAGCGGCCCTGGTTTAGTGCGGGCCGCCAGGGGCCTTATGTGGGCGACGCGCACGACGCGGTGCTGCTGGACAAGCTGCTGCGCGCGCCAGGCAGTCCGGTGCCTTTGCGTTTCATGGACTATGCGTCGCCCGTGCGCGGGCAGGACTCTGCGCTCAAGGGCGTGGTTGCCGCGCATGTGAACTGGGCGTGGGTACAGGACATCATCCACCGCGCAAGTCCGGCCGCACCTTTGTCCAACGGCCTGGAGGTCATGCTGGTCAACAAGGACGGCGTCATCAACACCGAGGGCGCGGTCGAGCAGCCCCGCGCAGCCTTGCCCATCCTGCCTGAGCCGGGCGCGTTCCGCGTGATGTCCTGGGGCGACACGTCCAGGCAGGCTTACCTCACGGCCGTGGTGTCGGTGCGCGCCCAGACCGCCACCGACCTGGGCTGGTTGCTCGTTACGCGGCAGCCGCTGGAGATGGCCTTGCAGCCCATCAACCGCCTGCACACCCTGCTGGCGCTGTTGTTGGGTCTGATGGCGGCGTTGCTGGCCGGGCTGGCCTACGGGGTGGCCCGGCGCTTCAGCCAGCCGGTGGAGCGCCTGGCCGAGGCCGCGCGCCAGGTGCAGGCCACCGGACAGGTTGCCGCGCTCGACTTCGAGATGAAAACGGTGGAGTTTCAGCACCTGCGCTCGGCGCTGCAGAACATGGCGCAGGGCCTGCTGGAAGGCCGTGCGGCACTGCAAAGCGCCAACGCCGAGTTGGAGCAGCGCGTAGCCGAACGCACCGTGGCCCTGCACCAAAGCGAGCAGCGGTATCTGTCGATCCTGGAGGACCAGACCGAGATCATTTGCCGGTTTGACGCCAGCAACCGCATGACCTTTGTGAACGAGGCGTTCTGCCGGCTGTTCCACCTGCGCCGCGACGAGGTGGAGGGCCAGGTGTGGGCACCCATCGTGCACCCCGACGATCTGCCCCTGGTCACGCAGGCGCTGCAGGGCGTCAGCCCTGCGCAGCCGCTGGCGGTGGTGGAAAACCGCGTCGTGACGGGCGACGGAACCATCCGCTGGTGCCAGTTCAGCAACCGCGCCTTGTTCGACGACAACGGCCAACTGATGGAGTGGCAGTCGGTGGGGCGCGATGTCACCGAGCGCCGCCAGCTCGAAGCCGAGCTGGCGCAGGCCTCCGAGCAGTTTCAGGACCTGTACGACCATGCGCCTTGCGGGTACTACGCGCTGGACGGCCAAGGCAAATATGTGCACCTGAACCTGCTCACCTTGCAGTGGCTGGGCATGCCGCGCGAAGAAGTGATCGGCAAGCTGGGCCCGGCGGATTTCTTTGACGAGGAAGGCCGGGCGCAGTTTGTGGCGAATTTCCCGACCTTTTTGCGGACCGGGAAGATCGGGCCGCTGGAGTTCAACCTGTGCGGCCGTGGCCGCGGGCCGCGGCGGGTGAGCGTGTCGTCCACCGCCATCCTCAACGCGCAGGGCGAGTACGTGATGAGCCGCTCCATCATGTACGACGTGAGCGAGCTGCATGCCGCACGCCAGCAGCTGCACACCCTGAACCTGGAGCAGCACGCGATGCTGGACAACGACCTGATCGGCATCGCCAAGGTCAAGGACCGCGTCATTGTCTGGCGCAACCCGGCGCTGGAGCGCATCTTTGGCTACGCGCCCGGCGCCCTGCAGGGCCGTACGACCGAAGAGAGGTTTGTGGACCGCGAGGACTTCCTGACCTTTGGCCGCGACGCCTATGCGGTGGTGGCCTCGGGCCAGCACTACCGGCAGCAGCGCCGCATGCGCCGGGTGACGGGCGAGGAGGTGTGGATCGACGTCAACGGCGTGATGCTCGGGGCCGAGGGGGAGTCCCTGTGGCTCATGCAGGACATCACGGCCATGAGGCAGTACCAGGAGCAGGTGGAGCACATTGCCTTCCACGACAGCCTGACCGGCCTACCCAACCGGCTGCTGCTGGCCGACCGGCTGGCCCAGGCCTTTGCGCTGTGCGACCGTACCCATACCCAGGCGGCGGTGTGCTATCTCGACCTCAACGGCTTCAAGCCCATCAACGACCGCTATGGCCACGATATGGGCGACGAGGTGCTCAAGATCACTGGCCGCCGCTTGCTGGAGCAGGTGCGTGGCAACGACACGGCGGCCCGCATCGGGGGGGACGAGTTTGTGCTGGTGCTCACCGCCGTAAAGGACCCGGCCGAGGTGAGCGTGGCGCTGCAGCGGGTGATGGCAGCCATCGAGCAACCCATCGACCTGGGCGGAGGCCGCGTGGTGAGTGTGTCGGCCGCGGTCGGCACCGCCCTTTATCCCCGCGATGGCACTACGACGTTCGGTCTGCTGCGTGCAGCCGACCAGGCCATGTACGCCGACAAGGGGCATGTGTCGGCCGAGCGCAGCCTGTGATTGCCTTTTTGTGCAACCGCGGGCCCGATGCGTGGATGGGCGTCAGCCGCCCGACATCAGCACCTCGGTGATATAGGCCCACTCTGACGCCTCTACCGGCGTGATGGACAGGCGGCTGCCCTTTTGCAGCACCCGCATGTCCGCCAGTGTCGGCTGGGCGCGCAGCTCGGCCAAGCTGATCAGCCGCGTCTTGCGCACGGCCTGCACGTCCAGCAACAGCCAGCGAGGGTTGTCTGCCGGGGACTTGGGGTCGTGGTAGGGCGATGCAGGGTCGAACTGCGTGGGGTCGGCGCGGGTGCCGCTGGCCACGCGGGCCAGGCCGGCAATGCCAGGCTCGGGGCAGCTGGAGTGGTAGAACAGCACGCCGTCCCCCACCTGCATTCCATCGCGCATGAAGTTGCGGGCCTGGTAGTTGCGCACGCCGGTCCAGGGCACGGTGGCTTGGGGCGCGACCAGGGCGTCGTCGATGGAGCACTCGTCGGGCTCGGACTTCATGAGCCAAAACCGTGCTGGTTGGTCTGCGGCGGGCGAAGGGTGGGTGGGGTGTGGAGCGGAGGCCATGGGCGCATTCTGTCCAAGATGCAGCGGCTGGTGGTGGGCAGCCTGCGCCACGCAGGATGCTCATCGTTTGCTATGTTGTTAATAGCTATTAAGGCATATTCAACCTGCGCTTGCGGCCAAAAGTACCCCAAATCACCCTGTACATGCTGAAATTGGCCCTCCATCTGTGCTGGCAGATGGCACAACCCGGTTACGTTATCTCGCCGGTCTCCAGCCTGGATTGCCCTGTTATCTGCCCATGAAACGACCTTCTTCACCCTCCACTACTCGGGGCGCACGTAACCCGGCTGCCCGCACCGGCAAGCGCGCAGGTGGCTGGCTGCTGGGCCTGTTTGCCCTGCCATTTGCGGCTGTGGGCGTGGGCATGCTGCTGCTCAGCGTGCTGCCCACGCTGTACGACTGGGCACGCGTGCAATGGTGGCAGCCCGTGCCCGCCACGCTGGTGACGGCACGCCTGGAGACCAGCCGCAGCAGCAAATCCAGCTCCTACACCGTCAAGGCCAGCTACCGCTATCAGGTGGCGGGGCGTGAATACCAGGGGGATCGCGTGGCGATCAGTGGCGGTGGCGACAACGTGGGCGATTTTCAGGAAGCGCTGGGTGCGCGGCTGGAGCAGGCGCTGCGCGATGGCGCGCCCGTACAGGTGTGGGTCAGTCCGACCGACCCTGCGCAAGCAGTCATCGACCGCAGTCTGCGGCCCGGTCTGCTCGCCCTGAAGATGGTGTTTGTGGTGGTGTTTGGTGGCGTGGGTGTGGGGCTGCTGGTGCATGTGCTGCGACCGGCCCGTGCCGCGCAGGGCCTTGTGGGCAGCAACGGCCAGCCGCTGACCGCCGGGATGCCCGGGCGGGTGGAGCGCATACCTGGCGGGGTGACCATGTACTTTCCGGCCGGACGTTGGTGGGGACTCAAGCTGGCGCTGGCATTGTTTGGTGCGGTTTTTCTGGCCGTGGGCGCGTTGGTGCCTTGGGAGCAGGAGGCATCAGCAGATGTGGCGCCGTGGCTGTTGCGCCTGGTATTCGGCGGTGTGGGCGGCATGGTACTGCTTGGCAGTTTCTACGCCCTGGCCAACAGCCTGCGTGTGCGACTGGACCACAACGGCCTGCGTACCGAGCGGCGCCTGCTGGGCCTGATGCTGCAGTGGCACCAAGTGCCCGGCCCCGAAATCGCCCGGCTGCGTGTGGTGGAGAGCTACGCGGTCCAGAGCAACAGCCGCCGCGAGGTCTACTTCCGCATCGTGGCCGAGCTGTGCAGCGGCAAGAAGATCACCGTGGCCCAGGATCTGCAGGGTCGAAAAGACGCAGACCGGATGCTCGCGGCCATCGGCAGCGCCACGGGCTACCCCGTTCGCTGACCTCCATACAAAGGCCATGCAAACGCTGGCCGCGCTGCGTGCACCGCTGGCGTGTCACAGCTTGGGCTTGTTGTCCTTCATGGCGTCCAGTGCCTTTTTCCGAGCGGCTTCTTCCTCATTGTTTTTCTTTTCCAGGACGTCGTAGCGTACCTTGTGGTCAACGATTTGAATGGCCGACCCGACGATCATGTCAGAGGCGTGGTGGCGATTCAGTTTGACATTCAGCTGAATTCCGCATTTGGATTCAAAACCTCCTGGCACGGCCAAGTTGATACCGTCGCCTTTCAGCCGGGACAAATCGGTGCGTGGGGTGGTTACGTTGCCACCGGCCCCAAAGGGGCACATACCAATGGAAGCCTTGTGGGGCATCAAGGCATAATTTCTGTCATATGCCCACAGCAGGGACTGTTCATCGGGCGTAATTTCAGAGGGGGCGCCATACTTCTGCTTCAAAGCAGAAAGAAAAGTCGCTTTGGGAATATAGTCCCCTTCCGGGTATTTTTGTGCACGCCCCAGAAACCATATTTTCCCTGAGTCATCCTGCAGCGCGATCATGTGGTCGTTCACGTTGTTATTCTTGTTTTCGGCAATTCCCTGAATGCCGACCACCTTGCCCTCGCGTGTCTTGATTTCACTGAATTTATAGTCGGCATTCACCTTTTCCATCAACGGTTTTTGCGTGGCCAGCAGTGCCCCGATCTTGACGCCTCCAATGTCTGGAAGCGGTTGTGCAAAAACAGAGGATGCCGCAATGGCAAGGCTTGAAATAATGGTGGTTTTAAGAAATTGCATGGCAAATAAGACGTTGATTTGTATTTAATGCAGGCAGTGTGGATAAAAACGTGCCCGCACATATTGCGTCACCCTGGCCAGAGCTCTCTTGCCTCCAGAGGGCGCACGCATCTTATCGGTGTCTTGTTGCCGGTGGGGAGCACGCAATTTTTAATTTGTTTCAAATAATTTCTTTGGTGTATTTGTGTATTAATTGCCCGCCCTCGTGATTTTCTAACGGGTCGGCTAGGACGGGTTGTGCATTTCTTCGCAAGGAAATCGACTTCCGCGATGAAGCCGTAGGCGCATGGGAGCCGACAGTAGGCCGCTCTCCGGTTTCAGCCCGCCTTGCGAAATGTGAGGTTGATGCGCAGCGCTCCCGTCATCGCATGGGTGGCCTCGGCCAGCGGCCGCACGCCATGAAAACGCAGCCGCGCCGGGCCTCCCCATACCACTACGTCGCCGTGCCACAGGCCCACACGCCGGGCCTTGTCGGCACGCTCTGATCCACCCCACAGGAAGATGGCCGGGATACCGAGGGACACGGACACGATGGGGTGGTCGTAGTTACCCTCATCACGGTCCTGGTGCAGTGACAGCCGCGTGCCGCACTCGTATCGGTTGATGAGGCAGGCGTCGGGCGCAAAACCGGGGTAGCCCGCCGCCTCGGCAGCGTCGTGGGCGAGTTGGCGAAACACCGCAGGCATGGAAGGCCAGGGCAAGCCGGTGGTCGGGTCGGTGGAGCCATAGCGGTAGCCGCCGCGGTCGCTGATCCAGCCCAGCGCGCCGCTGTTGGTCATGGCCACCGACATGCGCTGCCCGCCGGGGGTGATCAGGTGCCTGAAGGGGGCCTGGGCCGTGACGGCATCCACGGCCTGCAGCAGTGCGGCTGCCTGAGGCAAGGCAAGGCCCCGCAGCACCACAGCGCACTCGGGGGCCTGGGGTGTGGCGGGCAGGTCGTCAAACAGGCCGAGGGTCATCGCTACCTATTCAGCGTCATGAAAGATGATGCCCACTGTGTGCCGCTGGCCCGATCGGACGCGGCTTACCCCATGGCGCAGGTTCACGCGGTAGGTGCCGCGCGTGCCCTGCACGGGGCGGTGGTGCACGGCAAACACCACGGCGTCGCCGCGCGAAAGTGGCACCACCTCGGCCCGCGACTGCATGCGCGGGCGCTGTTCGGTCAGCACGAACTCGCCGCCGGTGAAGTCGCGCCCCGGCTCCGACAGCAGGATGGCCACCTGCAGCGGAAACACATGCTCGCCGTACAGATCCTGGTGCAGGCAGTTGTAGTCGCCCGGCCCGTACTGCAGCAGCAGCGGGGTGGGGCGCACCTGGCCGGCGGCGTGGCAACGGGCGATGAAGTCGGCATGCTGCGCGGGGTAGCGCACGTCGATGCCCATCGCGGCGTTCCATTGGTTGGCGATGGGGGCCAGATGCGGGTACAGCGCCTTGCGCAGACCCGCTACCCGATCAGGCAGCGGGTAGCTGAAGTACCGGTATTCACCCTGGCCAAAGCCGTGGCGTTGCATGACCACGCGGCTGCGAAAGGTGCCCTCCGGCGCGTGCCCGTACAGCCGGGTCAGCACGGCGCATTCGGTGGCGTCCAGCAGTTGGGGCAGCACGGCATTGCCCTGCTGGTGCAGGGCTTCGGTGGTGCTTTGCCAGTCGATAGCGGCTGCGCGTTGCTGCCACACGCCGTCCGCTGGCGTGCCGGATGTTGAAAGAGTTGAAAGAGCCGCCAAGCTCATGCCACCTTCTCCGCCGGCAGCGGGGCCGCCTCTACGTCGGACTCGCGCGCCAGCAGGGCGCGTTTGCGCTCCACGCCCCAGCGGTAGCCCGACAGCGCGCCATCGCTCTTCACCACCCGGTGGCACGGGATGGCCACTGCCAGCCCATTGGCCGCGCAGGCCTGGGCCACGGCCCGCACAGCCTTGGGGCTGCCGATGCGCTGCGCCACCTCGGCGTAGCTGGCCGTTTGTCCGGCCGGGATGGCCTGCAGCACCCGCCACACCCGCTGCTGGAACGCGGTGCCGCGCACATCCAGCGGCAGGTTCAGCCCCAGGCCGGGCGCTTCGACAAACGCCACCACCTGCGCCACCAGGGCTTCAAACGCGGCGTCGCCGCCGATCAGGCGGGCCTGCGCAAACCGGTCCTGCAGCTCGCGCAGCAGGGCATCGGGGTCGTCGCCCAGCAAGATCGCGCAGATGCCCCGGTCGCTTTGCGCCACCAAAATGGCGCCCAGCGAACATTGGCCGATGGCAAAGCGGATGTCTTGCGACGCACCCCGCGCACGGTACTGGCTGGGCCGCATGCCCAGCACCTGGGCCGACTGTTCGTAAAACCGGCTGCTGGACTGATAGCCTGCGCCATAGATGGCGTCCGTCACCGAGTCCGTGGTCGGGCTGTCGAGCGCACTGCGCAGCCGCTGCGCACGCTGGGCCACCGCATAGGCCTTGGGGGTGAGGCCCGTGGCCTGCTTGAAGATGCGGTGCAGGTGCGAGGCGCTCAGGCCCACGCGCGCTGCCAGTGCATCGAGCGTGGGGGCATCACCGGGCGCGGCGCTTTCGATGATGCGGCAGGCCTCGGTCACCAATGCCGCGTGGTGCGACAGCGCGGTGGTCTGGCGCGGCTTGCAGCGCTGGCAGGGGCGGAACCCGGCGCGCTCCGCATCGTCGCAACTGGCATGGAACAGCACGTTCTCCGGCCGGGGTGTGCGCGACGCGCAGCTGGGGCGGCAGTACACGCCCGTGGTCTGCACCGAGTACCAGAACGTTCCATCGGCCCCAGTGCTGCGCGCCAACACCGCCGCCCAGCGCGGGTCGGCCTGGGTGGCGGCGGCCTGCGAGGTTTTGGTGTTGGGGCGGTGGCGGGTGGGCATGGGGGCGCTGCGGGGTAGAAGGGTGGACACGTTCATCATGGTGCACGGCTCACTAGGTGGGTTGCAATGCCATGCACTCTAGGGACGGAGGCCGTGGGGCGCACTCCGAAGCTTGCTTTTGAATTCTGCGCTTTTGCGCAAGGCTCTTTGCACGCACCAGATTGCTCATTTATTGATAGCTGCCAGCGCATGATTTACCTGCGCCACAGAGCAAAAATACCCAAAATTACGTTTCAGGTGGCTGCAGCGGCCGGGGCCGCCGTTTGCCTGTGCCGCCCCAGCGCAGCGCGTCTTCGCCGGGGATGCCCAGCGGGTTGTTGGCGGGTTCGCTCAGGGGTGCGAGCAGGGCGTGTAGATCGGCCTCGCTGAATTTGACCGCGCCCTCGGCATCGTGCCCCAGAACGCCCTGGGCCAGCGCGGCTTTGCGGGCCTGCAGCTCCAGCATGCGCTCCTCGATGCTGCCTTCCACCACCAGCTTGTAGACGAACACGGGCTGGTCTTGCCCGATGCGGTGGGCGCGGGCGGTGGCCTGTTCTTCGACGGCGGGGTTCCACCACGGGTCGAGGTGGATCACGGTGTCGGCGGCTGTGAGGTTCAGGCCCAGGCCACCGGCCTTGAGGCTTACCAGCAGGATGGCGGCGCTTACGTCGCCCTGCGCCTGGAACTTCCGCACCACCGCGCCGCGCTGGCGGGGCGGCGTCTGGCCTGTGAGGGTGAGGTAGGGCAGGGCCAGGGTGTCGAGCAGCTCAGCCGCCAGCGCCAGCATTTCGGTGAATTGCGAGAACACCAGCACGCGGCGGCCTTCATCGACCAGGGCGGGCAGCAGGTCGGCCAGCAGTTCGAGCTTGGCGCGCTCCATGGTGTGAGCCGTTTTCGTGGTTCCTTTTACGAGTCGCGGATCACAGCAGACCTGGCGCAGCTTGAGCAACGCGTCCAGGATGGCGATTTGCGAGCCTTCAAAACCCTGGCGCTCCAGTGCACGGCGCACCTGTTTGTCGGCGGTGGTGCGCACGGCCTCGTACAGCTCACGCTGCTTGCCTTGCAGCTGCACGCGCAAGGTGGTTTCGGTGCGCGGCGGCAGTTCGGTGGCCACGTCCTGCTTGCGGCGGCGCAGGATGAAGGGGCGCACGCGCTGCGACAGCAGCTGGGCACGCAGGGTTTCGCCGTTTTCTTCGATGGGCTTGCGCCAGCGGGCGTTGAAGCTGCGCACATCACCCAGAAAGCCGGGCATCAAAAAGTCAAACTGCGCCCACAGCTCGCCCAGGTGGTTCTCCAGCGGCGTGCCCGTCAGGCACAGCAGGTGCGGTGCCTGCAGCTTGCGCAGGGCGCGGGCGCTGCGGCTGCCGGCGTTCTTCACCATCTGGGCTTCGTCCAGGATCAGCAGGTGAAAGGGCTGCGCGGCCAGTGCCTCCACATCACGCCACAGCAGCGGGTAGGTGGTCAGCACCAGGTCATGGTCGGCGATGTGCAGGTAGCGTTTGCCGCGGTCCGCGCCATGCAGGGCCAGCACGCGCAGGCTGGGCGCCATGCGCGCGGCCTCGGCCTGCCAGTTGAAGAGCAGCGAGGTGGGTAGCACCACCAGCGCCGGGCGCTTCAGCCGCCCGGCCTCCTTTTCGGTCAGCACGTGGGCCAGCGCCTGTGCGGTTTTGCCCAGGCCCATGTCGTCGGCCAGGATGCCGCCCAAGCCCTGGGCGCGCAGGTATTGCAGCCAGGCCAAGCCTTCGAGCTGGTACGGGCGCAGTTGTACCTGCAGCCCCTGCGGCGCGGCTACGGGCTGGGGCGTGCCGATGCGGCGCAGGCGCTTGGCGAGTTGTACCAGGCCCGCATCGCCCTGCAATTGCCAATCGTTGTTCCACCCGTTCACCGTGCCCACGCGGTGCGCCTGCACCAGCCCGGCGCGCAGGGCCTCGATGCGGCGGGCCTCCCACGCGCCCAGGCGCAGTGGGTCGCCATCCTTGAGTTGTCTGCGGGTGGGGTCGGTCAGCAAGTCCACCATGGCGCCCACGATGGCTTTGAGCGGCCCGGCGGGCGCCTCTATGCGCTTGCCGCCGGGCGCACGCAGCGAAATGATGGCGATGTCATCGATGGCGACCATCTGCCGCGCATTGAGCCAGCGGGCGTCGCGGCGCAGCAGGTCGGCCAGCATGGGGGCCAGGTCCAGCGTCTGCCCGTCGATCTCGATGCCCAGGCTGAGCAGCCAGGCGCCCTCGCGCTCGGGCAGCATGAGCTTTTGCACCGGGCGCTCGCGCGGGGCCAGGGGGCCGTCCACTTCCTTGCCCAGCATCTCGCCGGTGTCGGGGGCGATCAGCAGCTTCCAGCGCAACACGGGCACGCTTTCGTGCGCAAAGCCGGGGTGCACGACGACGCTCCAGCCTTCGGCGCGCAGCTGGGGCACCACATCGGCCCAGAAGTCGCCAAAGTGCGCCTCCTGCGGCAGCGTCCACACGGGGCCCAGCGTAGCGGCGGCTGCGCGGTGGCGCCACTGCAGGCTTTTGGGGTCCACGGGGGTCAGGCCCAGGTCCCACACGCGGTCCATGGCATCGGCCTCGGCGGCCAGGTTGCGCTGCATGCGCACCACCGGGCCACCGGTGTCGAACAGGTCTTGCACGGGGGACGGGCGTGCGTTGAGGATGGAGGTGGGAGCGGGCGTCTGCCAAGTGGCGCCACCATCGGTGCGATAGGTCCAGTCGATCTGTACCAGCGTCACGCTGTCACCACGCGGGCCCAGCTTGCCCTGGGGCGCCATGCCCAGCAGGCCGTCGCCCCGGCCCAAGGTCATGAGGGTGATGCGCGGGCGAAACTGGCCGGGGACGACGCCATCGGGTGTGTCGGGCGCCGCGCCGTGGCCCGGCCGGTGCCCGCCATCGCCCCGCAGCTGGGCCATGACCTGCGAGGCCTCGGCATCGGTCAGTGGGGGCAGCTGCTGCAGGGCGGCACTGTCAGCCCGGTTGCGCAGTGCCTGGGCCCATTGCGCGACCACATGGGCCCGGCCTGCGGGGGGCATTGGTGGAACGGGTGACGGCGGCAGGCTGGGCATGGGCTGGCATTGTGCCCATGCCCTGAGCGTGGTTGGACGCTAAGCGCTGCGTTGGGTGCCCAGCGCCAGCGCAAACAGCTCGTTACGAAAGTGGATGCCCAAGCGGCTGAATGCGCGGTTGCGGTAGGTTTTGACGGTGGGCAGGCTCAGGCCCAGGTCGCAGGCAATGCCCTCTTGCGTCATGCCTTGCAGCAGGCGGGCGCACACGTCCAGCTCGCGCTCGGTCAGCCCCGCGTGAGCGCGCAGCAGGCGTTCGCGCAGCGCTGGCAGGCTGTGGGACAGCCCGGGGGCTGTGGCCTGTGGCGGGGGCTGCAGCGCGGGTTGCAGCACGCCGGTGCGCTGGGCCAGGGCGATGTGCTTGCGGGTCAGCGCCAGCAGCACCGGGGCCATGCCCTCAAAGTCGCTGATCTGCCGGTCCTGAAACGGCTTTTGGTGCTGGTGGCGGTAGAAGTTGACGGCAAAGACCGAGCCATCGCTCTCGTGTTCCACCACCGACACCCGCTCGGCGACGCCATGGGCTTCGTACACGCGGGCGCGGTGCTCAGCGTCCACCTCGGGCGCGGTCAGGTGGCACAACTGGGTGGGCGCTTCGGTGGGGGCGGCATCGTCCAGCGAGCGGCCCCAGGTGCGGTCGGTGCGGTAGGGGCCCGACAGGTACGCCCACCAGCAGTCCTGCGTGGTGTCTGGAATGCCGTAACTGGCCGACATGAACAAGGTCGGCTTGCAATGGCGCCCGGTGCGGTACACCGACCACGACGCTGCGGGCAGCACGGGTGCCAGCTCCTGCAGCATGCCGCAGGCAAACCCGTCGTCGCCCAGCTGGTGAACCATGGCGCCCAAGGCCGAGCCCGTGAGGTTGGGCGGGGGCGCGATGCCGCCGCCCGAGGTGCTTGCAGGGAGCCAGTGCCTCATGGGTTGCGCGGGGTGTGCCGGGTGGGCGTTGTCATGGCTGTCATCTTCAGGGATGACAGGGGTCAAGCACCACGGGATTTACGCTAGGTGCAACCCGAGCCAGGCCGGGTACACGCCGCCCGGCATGTGCCAGCCCCTTGCCAGACACCCGAAAGATGGAGCCCATGACCGAACCCGTGCCCTTTGTGGAACCCCGTTTGCGATTTTTTGCCGACCTGCGTGTGGAGGTGGGCGCGCCCCAGGAGGTAGGCCGCACCGTGCACGGCCTGCGCCGGCTCATCCCCATCCTGGGTGGGAAGGCCCTGGGCGACGGCTGGCAGGCCAGGGTGATGCCTGGCGGGGCGGATTTTCAGCTCATCGTGAGCGACACCCTGGCCGAGCTGGACGCGCGCTACACGCTGGAGGCCGACGGCGGGGACCTGATCTATGTGCAAAACCGCGCCGTGCGGTCTGGCCCGCCCGAGTTGATGGCCCGCTTGGTGCGTGGCGAGGTGGTGGACCCCGCGCAGATCTACTTTCGCTGCAGCCCCCAGTTCGAGACAGCGTCTCCCGCGCTGCGCTGGATCGGGGAGCGTATGTTCACCGGCACGGGCGCGCGGTTTCCCGATGCCGTGGCCATGCGGTTCTGGGAGCTGATGTAGCCGCACCGCAGTCCCGTATTTCTTTTTTTGATGACCGACAGCACACAACAACACCCTGGAGACCTTGTCATGACCTCTTTTTCCACGTTCACCCGCACCTTGTCCTGTGGACTCTCCCGTCGCCACGCCTTGCGCAGTGTCTGCCTGGCAGCCACGGTGGTGGCGGGCCTGGCCCCTGCCACCGGCGCCCTGGCGCAGACGGCGGGCTACCCCAATAAGCCGGTGCGCATCATCGTGGGCTTTCCAGCAGGCACGGGGCCGGACATCGTCGCGCGGCTGCTGGCGCAGAAGCTGTCTGAAGGCTGGGGCAACCTGGGCGTGATCGTGGACAACAAGCCCGGCGCCGGTGGCCTGATCGCTGCGACCGAGGCCGCACGTGCCACGCCCGATGGCTACACGCTGATGCTGGGCGAAACCGGCCAGCTCAGCATTGCGCCCAGCAGCTACAACAAGCTGCCGTACGACCCGCAAAAGGACTTTGCGCCTGTGAGCCAGGTGGTCACCGCCGACTTTGCGTTGCTGGTCAACCCGCAAAAGGTGCCCTCGCGCAATGTGAAGGACTTTGTGACCTGGACCCAGCAGCAAAAGGGCCTGTTCCTGGCCACCTTTGGCGCGGGTACACCCGGTCACTTCGGTGCCTTCATGTTTGGCGAGGCCGTGAAGCTCAAGCCCGAACCGGTGCATTACAAGAACACCACCGATGCACTGGGCGGCCTGTTCAGCGGTGACGTGCAGGGCGTGTTTGCCAGCGTGGGCCTGGCCGCGCCCAACGTGAAGGCCGGCAAGCTGGTGGCGCTGGGCACCACAGGCGGTACCCGGTCCAACGCACTGCCCGATGTGCCCACCATCAAGGAGCAGGGCTACCCCAGCCTGGAGTTCAACTCCTGGTTTGGCATCGTGGCCCCGGCCAAGACGCCCCCCGAGATCGTCGCCAAGCTGAGCGCCGACATCATCAAGGCCGTGCAGTCGCCCGAGGGCAAGGCCAAGATGGAAGAGGCCGGCTTCCGCGTGACGGGCACCAACCGCGAAGAGTTCGCCCGCATCATCGCGGCCGACACGGTGACCTGGGGCAAGGCCGTGGCCGCCACGGGCTTCAAGGCCGACTGAGTCGGCACTGCCTCGTTATTGCCGGGCGCTACGCATTCCGCTCGCAGGGCGGCGCCAGGCGATAGGGGCAACGCCCTTCAATTTCCAAAAAATCCGCGCACCTCTCTCAGCGACGCCCTGACGGCCGTCGCCGGGCGATCCTGCGCCAATGGTTCACCCCCACAAGACCGATTCACCGAGGAGACCACCATGCCATCCCTGTCATTGGACACCCCCATCGCGCAACGCGTTGCGCTGCCCGCCGCCGTTCTGCTGCCCCTGTTGCTCAGTGCCTGCGGCGGCGGCAACGCCGTGCTGGTGACCGAAAGCGCCAACCCGGCCGCCGCTTGCGCCGCGTTGAGCACCAACGCGCAGCTCAGCAACACCAACTTGTCCACCAGCTATGTGCCACCCGGCACGCGCCGCCCCGGTGGTGCTGCCACGGGCGACTTTTTGCCCGGGCACTGCGTGGTCACGGGCGCCATCAACCCGCGTGTGGGTGTGGATGGCAAGAACTATGCGATCGGTTTTCAGTTGAGCCTGCCCGACCGGTGGAACGGGCGCTTTCTGTTCATCGGCGGGGGCGGCAACGACGGCATCCTGCGCGACACCTCGCTCAGCTCCAGCATCTCGGGAGGCACGCCGTCGCCGCTGGGGCAGGGCTTTGCGGTGGTGTCCACCGATGCGGGCCATACCGGCACCAGCGCCAGCTTTGGCGCTGACCCGCAGGCGCGCATCGACCATGCCTACAACTCCTACGACAAGACGGCCGTGGCCTCCAAGTCGCTCATCAGCACGCGCTACGGCCGCAAGCCGGACTACTCCTACTTCTCGGGCTGCTCAGGCGGTGGGCGCCAGGGCATGATGTTCTCGCAGCGGTTCCCGGACTACTTTGACGGCATCACCGCCGGGGCGCCCGCCATGCGCGTGTCCAGCGGCGCCACCGTGGCCGCCATGTGGAACACCATCCAGTTCAACGCCATTGCGCCGCAGGATGCCAGTGGCAACCGCATTCTCTCCAAGGCCTTCAGCAACAGCGACCTCAAACTGGTGGCCACTGCCGTCAATGCCACCTGCGACGCCGCCGACGGCGTGGTGGACGGCTTGGCCCAGAACGTCAATGCCTGCAAGGCGTTTGACCCCGCTGTGCTGCAATGCACGGGCAGCAAGACCGACAGCTGCCTGTCGTCCGCCCAGGTGGGTGCGCTCAAGAGCGTGTTTGCCGGGCCCCGCAACTCCGCCGGCAAGGCGCTGTACACCGGCCAGCCTTGGGACGCCGGCCTGGCGGCACCGGGCTGGCGGTCGTGGACGCTGGGCAACTCGACCACGGCCACGCCCGATGCGCGCTACATCACGCTGATGGTGGATGCACTGGTCAACGAGTTCTTCACGCCGCCCGATCTCTCGTTCAACCCGCTGGCCTTCAACTTCGACACCGACCCCGCACGCATGGCGGCGTATTCGGCCATCTACGACACCTATGCCGATGACAAACTGGCGGCCTACAAGCAGCGCGGCGGCAAGCTGCTGTTCATCCACGGCATGTCCGACCCGATCTTCTCGGCGTTTGACACAGTGGACTACTACGAACGCCTGGCGGCCAACAACGGCGGCGTGGCGGCAACGCAGAACTTTGCGCGGACCTTCCTGGTGCCGGGCATGAACCACTGCTCGGGCGGCCCGGCCACCGACAACTTCGACTCGGTCCAGACCATGGTGGACTGGGTGGAGAAGGGCATTGCTCCGCAAAGCATTGCGGCGAAGGCACTGCCTGCAAACACCGACTTCCCCAACCGCACGCGGCCGCTCTGCCCATACCCGCAGTTTGCCAAGTACAAGGGCTCGGGCAGTGTGGAAGATGCCAGCAGCTTTGTCTGCTCGGCGAGTTGATGCGCAGCCGGTACGACGTCGCTACGAAGAAAAAAGGGCCCTCGGGCCCTTTTTTCTTGTTGCCATCTGGCTCAGGGAGTCAGCGTTTCACTGCAGAGGTTGACGCCGGTGGCGGCAAGCGCAATTGGGCCTGCTGCACCACACGGATGCAGTCACGCAAATGCTGCTCCCCCAGGTAGCGCAGCGTGGCGTAGCCGATGGTGGCCGCAATGGCCTGGCCGGCCAGGGGCACATACTTGGCCACCTGCTTCGTGCTCAGCCGCAGCCCCACGGTCTGGGTTGCGCGGAGGACCAGTTCGCGGGTGATCAGCTTGCCAATGAGCACAGACCCCACCAAGCCCACCGCCTTTTGCACCTGCTCCCGCTTTTTGGGGTCCAGCTGGTCGATCTGCTCGGCCGACAGGCCGAACTCGGCGTTGATCTGCGGGATCAGGCGCGAGAGCAGGGCGGCGTCCACTGCCCAGTCGAGCCCTGGCACCGGCACCACGCTGGCGGCTGCCGCCACGACGGCGCGGCGGTGCAGCAGCTTGCGCGCACGGCGCACCGTTGCGGCCAGTTCAGGGTCTCCAGCGGCCATCTGTAGCGAAGTGGGCATGGTTGGCAAAGTGTGGGTGACAGCAGTGGAGTGTGATCAGCAAATGATGCACACGCCGTTCAGGATTTGCCCTTGACCAGGCCATACACCACCAGCAAGGCGACGGCCCCGAGCACCGAGGCGATCCAGCCAGCGCTGTCACCCTGGGCGTACCAGCCCATCGCCATGCCCACATAGCTGGCCAGAAACGAACCCGCCACCCCCAGCAGCGCGGTCATGATCCAGCCCAATTTGTCGTCCCCTGGCTTGATGGCGCGGGCGATAAAACCCACCACCAAACCAATCAGCAGCATCCCCAGCAGTGACAGCACGTTGTTCCCCTTAATAGTTGGTCCAGACGATGGAGTCACTTTACAGATAAGGCAGTCAAACCGCTGTCGGACAATGCCCCCTGTCAACGTCCCGCAGGCAGGGACGTGCTGGGAGATTGGAGTGCCAGGGGTCGCAACGGGCGTTCGAAAAGGCAGCGCTCAAACCGGTGCGCCTGCAGATCCATGCCCGAGATCTGGTGCTCGGTGCGGGCACAGACATAACGACCGGCAGGCAGGCTGGCCCAGGCCGCCTGCGTGAGCAGAATTTCGTTGGCCATGGCGATGTCTTCGCCCAGCTTGCAGGCGCAGTTCATCTCCGGGCCAAACAGGTCTTCACGCGCAATCACCAGGGTTGGGCCAAAGCCGATGCCTGCGCTCACGTTCAGCGTGCGCTCCGGGGGCAACACGGTGTTCATGGCGCCCAAGGCGCGCAGGGTGTCCAGCGCGGCCTCCAGGGCTTGTTCGGGGGTGGCGAACACGGCAAACAGGTTGTCCGCCTCCTGCTTGATGACCTCACCGCCATTGCCCTCGATAGCAGGGCGGGCGGCCTGCTCCATCTGGTGGATCATGGCCAGAAAATGAATGATGCCGTGGCTCTGGGTGATCCGGGAAAAGCCGCACATGTCGAGCACCAGGATCGCGACATTGCGGACAAAGGCTTCCTCGATGGCCGCGTCAATCGCCCCGGCGTCGTGGGTGGGGGTCTGGTTGCGTTCTGACAGCAGGCGCCTCAGATAACCTTTGTCGTGCGCTGTGGCGGCATCTGGAGGCTGTGCGGGGGTGTGGTGCATGGCAACGCCCTGTGGGTGGTGTCCGACATGGTAGCGCGGCCGGTGCTGGCGCTGTGGGGTGGGGCGCGGGGCTACAGTGGGGCATCCGGCGGCGTGGCCCGATGCCCTCCTTGGCCTCCCAAATCGCCGCAGCCACCCATGCCATCCCTGATCGACAGAAAGGTGTAACCCCTATGTTCACAGCTTCAACCGTTCCTTCGTTGCCTCTTACTGCACAAGCAGCGCGCCGCCCGTATCCGCACGGGTTGCTCCGGCTGTGGAAACGGCCAGCCGCCTTGCTGGTCGTTGCATGCAGTCTGGGTGGCGCTCTGGCGCTGCCCACCGTCGCACAGGCGCAGGGCGACGAGGCATCGCTGTCCCGTGGTGCGGTGCCAGACGCCACGCCGCAGCAACGTTACCAGTCGGCCATCCGGGAGGCGGGGGGCGGGCTGAAGGTGAGTCTGGAAGAGTGCCGGGCCATGCCGGTGGCGGAGCGCAAGGGTTGCGAGTCCGAGGCCCGGGCACGTTATCAAGCCGACATGGCGGCCGCCAAGGCGTTGTTGCGGGGTGATCCGTCCGCAGGCCCGGTCAACATCACCGGCGGCCCGATCCGCAGCACCGAGACGGTCTACGTAGTCAAGCCATGACGCTCCACGGCGCCTAAACCCGCAGGCCTGCTTATCGCTGTGTCTGCGGGGCTTGGGCGCTTTCCACGCCTTCAGCCGGTGTCACGCGGCGTGCGCCATTGAAGCGGCGGGCCCAATAGGCGATGCCCATGTCTTCGACCCGAATTTCGGAACCGCTGCGGGGCGAGTGGATGAACTTGCCGTCGCCCACATAAATGCCCACATGGCTGAAATTGCGGCGCATGGTGTTGAAGAACACCAGGTCGCCGGGTTGAAGTTCTTTCTTGTCGATGACCTGGGTAGCGGCTGCCTGCTGGTCTGCACGGCGAGGCAGCATCAGGCCCACCGTCTGTTCATAGATGGCGCGCACGAAGCCGCTGCAGTCAAACCCGGTTTCGGCACTGTTGCCGCCGCGCTTGTAGGGCACCCCCAAAAAACCCATGGCGTTGACTACCAGGTCGCCCGCGCGGCCTGCCACGTTCTGGGCCTTGTCGGCCACCTTGTGGCTCACGTCTTCAAGTCGGGTGAACAGCCCTTTGTCCGCGAGCAAGCGGTCCATATCGTCAGAATTGGTGCCCTGGGGCGCGGCGTGCGCAGCGGTGGCGCAGGCGAGGATGAGGATGCAAAACCATCTGGACATGGGGGCGAAGGGTAACACGGTATGGTTATTTATCAAAAATAAGCGTTTTCGCAAGCTGTTGATTTGATTCAGATAAATGGAGTTGCCCTGCGTTTTCACTGATGGAGGCAGCCTGCAGGATGCGCGCCAGTCAGGCTTTGCACTGCCGCAGGCACCATGGGAGGCGAGGTCACGCACCAAGAGGAGCTTGATAGCATGGGTTGGACACCAAATTGGCGCAAGGTGCAAGTGCACAAAGCGCGAGCAGCTATGTTTTTGATAGTGGCAGGCGTACACATGGGCGCTGAGGCCCAAACTGCGCCAACGCCCGCCGTATCGCTGGTACCCATAGCCACTGGCCTGGCCCATCCGTGGGCCGTGGCCTTTTTGCCCGGCGGGCAGTTTTTGGTAACCGAGCGGCCCGGGCGCCTGCGCGTGGTCAGCGCGGCCGGGCAGGTGGGCCCTGCGCTGGCGGGGGTGCCGCCGGTGGCAGCGGGTGGGCAGGGCGGCCTGCTGGACGTGGTGACGGACAGCGACTTTGCCCGCAACCGCCGCATCTACTTTTGCTTTGCAGAGCCCGCAGCGGGTGGCGCGGCAGGCAACAGCACGGCGGTGGCGCGCGCCACCCTGTCGCCAGATGCCGGCAGCCTGCAGGACGTGCGCGTCATCTTCAGCCAGCGGCCCAAGGTAGAGAGCGCGCTGCACTTCGGCTGCCGCATTGCCCAGGCCGGTGACGGCAACCTGTTTGTGGCGCTGGGCGAGCGCTACCACCGCAAGGACGACGCCCAAAAGCTCGACAACCACCATGGCAAGATCATCCGCATCACGCCCGACGGAGCAGCGCCGCCCGACAACCCTTATGTGAGGCAGCCCGGCGCCTTGCCCGAGATCTGGAGCTACGGCCACCGCAACCCCCAGGGCGCCACCATGGGCCCCGACGGCAAGCTGTGGATGCACGAACATGGCCCACAGGGCGGTGACGAGATCAATCTGCCCCAGCCCGGACGCAATTACGGCTGGCCTGTGATCACCTATGGCGAGAACTATGGCGGCGGCAAGATCGGCGAGGGCACGGTCAAGGCGGGGATGGAGCAGCCGCTGCATTACTGGGTGCCTTCCATTGCACCGTCGGGCATGGCGTTTATGACCAGTACGCGCTACGGCGCGGCGTGGCAAGGCAGCCTGTTTGTCGGGTCGCTCAAGTTTGGCACCCTGCACCGGCTGGAGGTGGCGGGTGGCAAGGTGCAGAAGGAAGAACGGCTGCTGCAAGGCAACGGTGAGCGCATTCGCGACGTGCGCCAGGGGCCAGACGGCCTGCTGTACCTGCTGACCGACAGCCCGCAGGGGCGATTGTTGAGGCTGCAGCCCGCCGCGGCCCCATGACCGGTGTTGCTTGATGCAGGTCAAGCAGGCCCGGAGATGGGGGCCCGAACCCGCTGACCCGGGGTGATCCCGCAGCCGGGGCGGGCATTTTCGGTATAGGCTGGTGCGATGCACGCTGAGTCCACTACCTCTTCCCCTGCCGCTTCCTCCGTCCCTCTGGTGCCGGCGGCCAACGCAGGCACCGCCCCCGCCGACCCGGCGGGCTCGCCACCTCGCTCCCCGCTGGCCTTGCGCCGCGTGGCCATCGACACCTGGCGCGAGAACGTCGCCTACCTGCACCGCGACTGCGCCGTGTACCGGGCCGAGGGCTTCCAGGCCCTGTCCAAGATCGAGGTGCGCGCCAACGGACGCCGCATTCTGGCCACGGTCAATGTGGTGGATGATCTCGCCATCGTGGGCTGCAATGAACTGGGTCTGTCGGAAGACGCGTTTGCCCAGCTGGGCGTGGACAACGGCCACACCGTGTCGGTGGCCCAGGCCGAGCCGCCTGAGTCAATGGGCGCGCTGTTCCGCAAGATCGCCAGCGAGCGCCTCACGCGCGAGGACTTTGGCGCCATCGTGCGCGACATTGCCGACCACCGGTATTCCAAGATCGAACTCACCGCCTTTGTGGTGGCCTGCCACCGCAGCGAGCTGGACCGGGAAGAGGTCTTCTTTCTGACCGACGCCATGGTGAACAGCGGCCGGCGCCTGGACTGGCACGAACCGCTGGTGGTGGACAAGCACTGCATCGGCGGCATCCCCGGCAACCGCACCACCATGCTGGTCGTGCCCATCGTGGCGGCGCACGGCATGTTGTGCCCCAAGACCTCGTCGCGCGCCATCACCTCGCCCGCAGGCACGGCCGACACCATGGAGGTGCTGGCCAAGGTAGAGCTGCCGCTGGAGCAGCTGGCCGACATCGTGCGTGACTACCGGGGCTGCCTGGCCTGGGGTGGCACCGCCAACCTGTCGCCCGCCGACGATGTGCTGATCTCGGTGGAGCGGCCGCTGTCCATCGACTCGGCCGGGCAGATGGTGGCGTCCATCCTGTCCAAAAAGGTGGCAGCGGGGGCCACGCACCTGGTGCTCGACATTCCCATCGGCCCCACGGCCAAGGTGCGGTCTATGCCCGACGCGCAACGCCTGCGCCGCCTGTTTGAATATGTGGCACGGCGCATGGGCCTGTCGCTGGACGTGGTGATCACCGACGGCCGCCAGCCCGTGGGCAAAGGCGTGGGCCCGGTGCTGGAGGCCCGCGACGTGATGCGCGTGCTACAAAACGACCCGCGCGCGCCCGACGACCTGCGGCAAAAGGCGCTGCGCCTGGCCGGGCGCCTGATCGAATGCGACCCCGATGTGCGCGGCGGCGACGGTTATGCGATTGCGCGCGACATCCTCGACTCGGGCCGGGCGCTGGCGCGCATGAACGCCATCATCGCCGCCCAGGGCGCCACAGGGTTTGACCACAACCACCCGGCGCTGGGTGCGCTGACGCTCGACGTGGTGGCACCCGCCAGCGGGGTGGTGGCCGGCATCGACAACTACCAGATCGCCCGCGTGGCCCGCCTGGCCGGCGCCCCCAAGGTGCCTGGCGCCGGCGTGGACCTGATGCACAAGCTGGGCGACACCGTGGCCGCCGGCGACCTGCTGTACCGCGTGCACGCCAGCTACCCAGCCGACCTGGAGTTCGCGCGCCACGCGTGCGAGCGCGACAGCGGGTACCGCTTGGGCACGGCCGACGAGGTGCCGCGCGTGTTTGTGGAGTTCTGACCATGGCGTTGCCAGAAGCCGCTTGTGTGCTGTATTTCGACGACGAAGCCGCGCCTGCGCTGCGCCTGTCACAGGCTGCGGGTTTGAAGGCCTGTGCCATTGAGCGCCACCGCTTCCCCGATGGCGAACTCAAGCTGCGCCTGCCCGTGGATGCTGCAGGCCAGTTGCCACGCCAAGCCGTGCTGCTGCGCAGCCTGCACCAGCCCAATGAAAAGCTGGTGGAGCTGCTGCTGGCCGCCCGCACGGCCCGCAGCCTGGGCGTGCAGCACCTCACGCTGGTGGCGCCGTACCTGGCCTATATGCGGCAGGACATCGCTTTCCACCCCGGCGAGGCCGTGAGCCAGCAGGTGGTGGGCGGCTTTCTGGCCGGTCTGTTCGATGCCGTCATCACCGTGGACCCGCACCTGCACCGCATCGACCGGCTGGAGCAGGCCATCCCCGTGCCGCAGGCTGTGGTGCTCAGCGGCGCCGAGCCGCTGGCCGACCTGATTGCTGAGCGCCGACCGAATGCGCTGCTGGTGGGGCCCGACGGTGAATCCGCCCAATGGATTGCCCAGGCCGCCACCCGCCATGGTTTTGACCATGCCGTGTGCACCAAGGTGCGCCATGGTGACCGCCAGGTGGCCATCGAGCTGCCCCCGCTCAACGCCCAGGGCCGAGCCGTGGTGCTGCTGGACGACATGGCCAGCACCGGCCGCACGCTGGCGCTGGCTGCCCGGCTGCTGTTGCAGGCGGGCGCCGCCTCGGTGGATGTGGCCGTGACGCATGCGTTGTTTGCGGGCGATGCACTGCAGGCGATGCGCGAATCCGGGGTAGGGGAGGTGTGGAGCACGGACTGCATTCCGCATCCGAGCAACGCAGTGGCCATGGCCGGGCCGCTGGCCACGGCGCTGCAGGCGGTCCTTCGCGCCTGAAAACCCCGGGCACGGGCTGCGACAATGCGCCATTGCCTTCTTCGCTGTGCCCACACAGCGATTCAACGAACACAGAAACGGTCCCACCATGCTCCTTGACGCCACCGAATCCCAACTCGTCCTGATTGATTACCAGGAGCGCCTGATGCCTGCCATCTTTGAGGGCCCCGCCGTGCTGGCCAACGCCCGCCGTTTGGCCGAGATCGCCCGCATGCTGGACGTGCCCGTGTGGGGCACCGAGCAAAACCCCTCGCGCCTGGGCGCCAACGACGCCGCGCTGCGCGCCGCCTGCCAGAAGACCCTGGCCAAGATGCACTTCAGCGCCGCCGAAGAAGGCCTGGGCGAATGGCTGCGGCCACCGGCCAAGCCCCAGGGCAGCAACGCACGCAGCCTGCCAAAGCACCTGCAAAAGCCCGCACCGCTGGCAACAGAGCGCGGCACCATCGTCATTGCCGGGTGCGAGGCCCACGTCTGCCTGCTGCAGACCGCGCTGGACCTGATCGATGACGAGTTTGAAGTGTGGGTGGTGACCGACGCCTGCGGCTCGCGCACCGAACGCAACCGCGACGCCGCCTTCGACCGTCTGGCCGGCGCAGGCGCCGAGCTGGTGACCACCGAAATGGTGGCGTTTGAATGGCTGGGCAGCTGCGAGCACCCGGCGTTCAAGGACGTGCTCGGGCTGATCAAATAATCAGGTTTGAGCCAAATCGGCTGCTAGCGCTTGATATTCATGCGCTATCAGCTATCAAAATCATAGTGATTGGAGTGAGTTTCGGTCAGGCGAAGTAGGGCACGGCCACCTTGACCAGCAACCCCACCACCGCACAGCCGCCCAGCAGCGGCATCACGCCCAGCTTGAAGCGGAACAGCGCCACCAGCGCCCCCACCGCGATGACGGCCGACACGGCATCAAAGCGGCCGTCAAAGCCCTGCGGCCACAGCAGGTGGTAGGCAAAAAACAGCGCCAGGTTCAGGATCACGCCCACCACAGCAGCCGTGATGGCTGACAGCGGTGCGGTAAAGCCCAGTTTGCCGTGGGTGGCCTCCACTAGTGGGCCGCCCGCCAGGATGAAGATGAACGAGGGCAAAAATGTCACAAAGGTCACGACCGTGGCCGCCGCCACGGCGCCTGCAAAGAGGGCGTCCGACCCCCACACCTGCTGCAGCCAGCCGCCCACAAAACCCACAAACGCCACCACCATGATCAGCGGGCCGGGCGTGGTCTCGCCCAGGGCCAGCCCATCGATCATTTGCGGACCGCTGAGCCACTGGTAGTGCTCCACCGCGCCCTGGTACACATAAGGCAACACAGCATATGCGCCGCCAAAGGTGAGCATGGCCGCCTTGGTGAAGAACCAGCCCATCTGCGTGAGCGTGCCTTGCCAGCCCTCCGTGGCCACCAGCAGGCCCATGGCCGCCAGCCACAGCCCCAGCCCTGCCAACAATACCTTGACCAGGTGGACGCGAGAAAAGCGCGCATGGGCAGGCGTTGGCGTGTCGTCATCGATCAGCGCCGGGCCATAGCCCTTGTGGGCGTTGGCATGGCCGCCCCCCAGCGCAAACACGGCGGGCCAGCGCTGCGCGCCAAAGTAGCCGATCAACCCGGCCGCCAGCACGATGGCGGGGAAGGGCGTGTCGAACGCAAAGATGGCCACAAACGACGCGGCAGCAATGCCCCACATCCAGCCGTTCTTGAGCGCGCGGGTGCCGATGCGGTGCGCGGCATGCAGCACCAGTGCCGTCACGGCGGGCTTGATGCCATAGAAGATGCCCGCCACCACGGGCACATCGCCAAAGCGCAGGTACACCCATGACAGTCCGATCAGGATGAACAGCGAGGGCAGCACAAACAGTGCCCCGGCCACGATGCCGCCCCAGGTGCGGTGCATGAGCCAGCCGATGTAGGTGGCCAGCTGCTGCGCCTCGGGGCCGGGCAGCAGCATGCAGTAGTTGAGGGCGTGCAAGAAGCGGTTTTCGCTGATCCAGCGGCGCCGCTCCACCAGCTCGGCGTGCATGATGGCGATCTGGCCCGCCGGCCCGCCAAAGCTGATGAACCCGAGCTTGAGCCAGAACAAAAAGGCTTCGCGGAAAGGGACGGAGGTGGGGGCAGGGGGCTGCGCTGTTTGCATGGCCCCGGAGTGTGACAGGCCTGTGTGACGCTTGCCGACATATCCATATGCCAGCGCACTTCGAACCTGTGGGCAGGGAACAAGGCCCGCCACGTCAGTTTGCCGCAAGCCCGTCATGAATAATTATGAATTCAAAACCTGCTGTCCTAGCAGGGCGAGAGAGATGCCGAGGAGACACCCACAATGACCGCACACAGCACCTACGCCGACTTCTACCGCCAGTCCATCGACCACCGCGACACCTTCTGGAGCGAGCAGGCGAAGCTGATCGACTGGAAGACGCCGCCCCAGCAGGTGTGCGACTACAGCAACCCGCCGTTTGCCAAATGGTTTGTGGGCGGCACCACCAACCTGTGCCACAACGCGGTAGACCGGCACCTGGCCACGCGCGCCAGCCAGGCCGCGCTGGTGGCCATTTCCACCGAAACCGACACCGAGCGCAGCTACAGCTTTGCCGAGCTGCATGCCGAGGTGCAGCGCATGGCGGCCGTGCTGCTGTCGCTGGGCGTGAAGAAGGGCGACCGTGTGCTCATCTACATGCCCATGATTGCCGAGGCCGCGTTTGCCATGTTGGCCTGTGTGCGCATCGGGGCGCTGCATTCGGTGGTGTTTGGCGGCTTTGCCTCGGGCTCGCTGGCCTCGCGCATCGAAGACGCCGAGCCCGTGGCCGTGGTCAGTGCCGATGCCGGGTCGCGCGGCGGCAAGGTGGTGCCGTACAAGCCGCTGCTGGACGAAGCCATTGCCCTCTCCAAACACAAGCCCACTGCCGTGCTGATGGTGAACCGGGGCCTGGCGCCCATGCACTTGCAGTCTGGCCGCGACCACGAATGGGCGCCGCTGCGCGAGCAGCACCTGAACACCGTCGTGCCCTGCGAATGGGTCGAATCCACCCACCCCAGCTACACGCTGTACACCAGCGGCACCACCGGCAAGCCCAAGGGCGTGCAGCGCGACACGGGCGGCTACACCGTGGCGCTGGCGGCGAGCATGAAGCACATCTTTGACGCCAAGGCGGGCGATGTGTACTTTGCCACCAGCGACATCGGCTGGGTGGTGGGCCACAGCTACATCGTTTACGGTCCGCTGATCGCGGGCATGACCACCATCATGTACGAAGGCCTGCCCACGCGGCCCGATGCGGGCGTGTGGTGGAGCATTGTCGAGAAGTACCAGGTCACGCACATGTTCTCGGCCCCCACGGCGGTGCGGGTGCTCAAGAAGCAGGACCCGGCCTACCTCGCCAAATACAACGTGAAAAGCCTCAAGGCCCTGTGGCTGGCGGGCGAGCCGCTGGACGAGCCTACCGCCCAGTGGATCAGCGACGCCCTGCAAGTGCCCATCATCGACAACTACTGGCAGACCGAAACCGGCTGGCCCATCCTGACCTTGGCCAATGGCGTGGAGAAGCAAACCACACGCTTCGGCAGCCCAGGCAAAGCCATGTACGGCTACGGTGTGAAGCTGATCGACGAGGCCACGGGCGAAGAGCTGACCGGGCCCAACCAGAAAGGCGTGGTCGCCATCGAAGGCCCGCTGCCCCCCGGCTGCATGCAGACGGTGTGGCGCGACGACGCCCGCTTTGTGAACACCTACTGGAAGAGCATCCCTGGCCGCCTGATCTACAGCACGTTTGACTGGGGCATCCGCGATGCAGATGGCTACCACTTCATCCTGGGCCGTACCGACGACGTGATCAACGTGGCCGGCCACCGCCTGGGCACGCGCGAGATCGAGGAGAGCATTGCCTCCCATCCCAACATCGCCGAAGTGGCCGTGGTGGGCGTGGCCGACAGCCTGAAGGGGCAGGTGGCCATGGCGTTTGCCGTGGCGCGCGATGCCTCGGGCCTGACCGACGATGCCGCGCGCCTCAAGCTCGAAGGCGAGGTGATGAAGCAGGTGGACCACCAGCTCGGCGCCGTGGCGCGGCCATCGCGCGTGTACTTTGTGACCGTGCTGCCCAAAACCCGCAGCGGCAAGCTGCTGCGCCGCGCGTTGCAGGCTGTGGCCGAGCGGCGGGACCCGGGCGATTTGACGACGATGGAAGACCCGGCGGCGCTGCAGCAGGTGAAGGACCTGGTGGGCTGAATCGGCAGCCTTGTATGGTGCGCAGAGCGTCGTGCAGAACTCGCTATTAGAAAATTAGCTGCCCGGGTATATCGCCCTGGCACCAGGGCAGGATTTCGGTGATTTTCAAATCGGCCGGTTCCGTTGCCAACCCGCAGGCGGCTGCCAGGTGGAGGTCCAGCCGATGAAAGCCTCCAGCGGCATGGGCCGGGCAATGCAGTAGCCCTGCGCCTGCAGGCAGCCTAGCTGCAGCAGCATCTGCCCTTGTTCGACGGTTTCCACCCCCTCGGCGATCACCCGGTAGCCGAACGAGCGGGCCAGGCCGATGACGCCCTGCACGATGGCCAGGTCACCGGGGTCGCCCATCATGCCGTGCACAAAGCTCTGGTCGATCTTGAGCGTGTCCATGGGCAGGCGGCGCAGGTAGGTCAGCGACGAGTAGCCGGTGCCAAAGTCGTCCAGCGCCACGGACACCCCCATGGCACGCAAGGCGTTCAGCGTGTCGGCCACGGCGCTCAGGTCGTACAGGGCCGCGCTTTCGGTGATCTCGATCTCGACCAGGTGGGCAGGCACCCCGGGGTGGCGCGCCAGGCAGCCCGCCACCCAGTCGGAAAAACCCGGTTGCTGCAGGTGCTGGGCGGCAATGTTGATGCTCAGCGGCATGGGCAGGCCCCGGTCCTGCAACTGCTCCAGCACCGTGAGCGCGGCCTCGGCCACCCATTCGCCAAAGCCGATCTCCAGGTCGGTACCCTCGAGCAGCGGCAAGAACTCCCCCGGTGGCACCAGGCCCCGTTCGGGATGTAGCCAGCGCGAGAGCACTTCGGCGCCCACCACCGTACCGCTGCGCATGTCCACCTTGGGCTGGAGGTACAGCGTGAACTGGGATTGGGCGAGGGCCTCGCGCAGGTAGTGCCCCTGGGCACGCAGCAGCTGCACGGCGCGCTCCTGGGCTGCGTCGAACTGGTGAAAACGGTTGCGCCCGGCCTGTTTGGCGGCGTACATGGCCTGATCGGCATGGCGCAGCAGGGTGTCTGCATCCGCATCGTCCTGCGGAAAGATGGTGCAGCCGATGCTGGCCGTGACAACCACGCGCTCGGTGTCGAGCGTGTAGGGGGCCGAGACGCTTTCCATCACGCGCTCCAGCACGCGTTCGCAGTCGTTCACAGAGGCCAGGCCGGGCATGAGGATCACGAACTCGTCCCCCCCCAGGCGGGCCACCGTGTCCTGGGGCTGAAGCGCGCGGGTGAGCCGCCCGGCCACCACCACCAGCAGGCGGTCGCCTGCGCCATGGCCCAGGCGGTCGTTCACGGGCTTGAAGCCGTCCAGGTCCAGGTAGGCGACACCCAGCTGTTTACCGGTGTCGCGGGCCTGGGTCATGCCCTCCTGCAGCTTGCGTGCCAGCAGCACCCGGTTGGGCAGGCCGGTGAGCGCGTCGTACAGCGCCAGGCGCTGCAGCATCACCTCCTGTTCGCGCTGCGGGGTCACGTCAATGGCCACGCCCAGCATGCGGGCCGGGCGTCCTTGCTCGTCAAAGCCGACGATCTTGCCCAGGTTGCGCACCCAGCGCACGGGCTCGTTGGGCTGGTTCAGCCGCCAGGTGGCGTCAAACGGAGTGCTCAGGTGGGCCGTGTGGCGTGCCAGCTCCGCGGTGATGCGGTCGACGTCGTCGGGTGCGATGGCGGTGGTCCACGGCACGGCCGCTGCGTCGTCACCGGGCTCGGGCAGGCCCCGCATGGCGTGCCAGCGCTGGTCGCCCGTCACCAGGCCGGTTTGCAGGTCCCAGTCCCACAGGCCCAGCGATGCGGCGGAGATGGTGAGCGACAGCAGGGCCTCGCGCTCGCGCACCTGGACCTCGTTGCGCTTGCGGTCGGTGATGTCGTGCACCGAGAACAGCCAGCAGGGCTCGCCGTCGAACTCGGTGGCGCGCATGGATTGCAGCACGGTGCGCCGGGGGCCGTTCCGTACGTTCAGGGTCACTTCGTAATCGCTGAGCTGACCGGTCTGGCTGACCTGGTCCATGAGCCGCTGGCGGTCTTCGGCCGAGAAGATGCCCATCTCCACCGCGGTACGGCCAATGGCCTCTTCGCGGGGGATGCCCAGCATCTCGACCCAGGCGGGGTTGATGTCCACATAGCGGCCGTCGTTGCGGCTCGACAGGCCCATGGGGTAGGGCATGAGCTGGAAGATGCGCGAGAAACGCTCCTCGGACTGGCGCAGGCGCTGCTCGGCGCGCTTGGCCTCGTCGATGTCCTGCATCACGCCGCGCACCTTGACCACGCGGCCGTTTTCGATCACCGGCTCCCCCCGCGCACGCACCCACAGCAGGTGGCCGTCGGCGTGATAGACCTCCAGCTCCATGCTCCACTCGGTGCGCGAACGGATGCTCTGGCGGAATTTCTCGCGCAGCGGCTCGCGGTACTGCGGGGCCACATGGCGGTCGATGTAGTCGCTGGGCGGCGGCTGGTTGGGGGACAGGCCGTGGATGTCAAAACACACGTCCGACCAGTACACCAGGCCCTTGCCGCGCTCGTCTTCCCATGCGCCCAGCCGTGCCAGCCGGCCGGCCTGCTGCAGCTGGTTGTACAGCGCTCGAAGCTCGTCGCTGGTGCGCTGGGCCTCGGTGATGTCGTGGAACACAAAAACAAAGCAGTTCTCGCCGTTCACCGGCACAGAGCGGGCCGACATCAGGCCCGGAATACGCACGCCCTTGCTCTGTGCCACCAGGGGCAGCCGGTCCACCTTGCCATCGCGTTGGTAGGTGTCCAGCAGCCGCTTGCGCTCCTGCTCGTCGGCCCAGATGCGCAGCTCGGACGAGGTGCGGCCCAGCACTTCGTCCCGCGTAAAGCCCAGCAGATCGCAGAACGCCGGGTTCACGTCGATATAGCGCCCATCGACAATGCGGGTGATTCCCGCTGGGTCGGGCAGCGTCTGGTAGAAGGTGGTGTATTTGGCTTCGGCCGACTGCAGGGCTTCCTCGGCCTCGCGGTGGGCCGTGATGTCCACGTCCATGCCGATCAGGCTGGCAGGGCGGCCCTGGGCATCGCGCCGCGCCACGGTGCCGCGCGACATCAGCCATCGCCACTGGCCCTGTGTGTCCATCACGCGGAACTCGGCCTCGTAGCTTTCCTCCAGCCCGTCCATGGCGCGCGCCAGCTTGGCGGCATTGCGCTCGGCATCCAGCGGGTGGCGCCGGGCGTACCAGCGTTGCCACAGGTCGGGAGACTGCGCATCAGCGCTGGTGATGCCATAGGCCTCGTAAAAACGGCCATCGCAGGTAAACCGGCGCGTGTCCACCGCCCATTCCCAGCGGCCGCCGCCCAGGGCGTCGAGCGCCAGGCGCAGGTGGCGCTCCTGCTGGCCCAGTGTCTGCTGGATGTCACTGCGCGCCAGTTCGGCGCGGGCCCGGCCGGCAATCATCAGCCAGCCGATACCCAGCATCAGCACCCCCGCGCCATGGTGCCAGTGCAGATAGCTGCCGGCGCCCGACCGCGAGCTGGTAGCCCACATGGCCAGCGAGACCGCCAGCGGCAAGGTGATGGTCAGGCCCACCAGCGGAGCCCATTCGGGCCAGCGCCAGCGCGCCCCCAGTGTTCGCCAGCCCCAGCCCGACGCGAGCGCACTGCCCAGCACGGTGGTGGCAGGCCAGGCCGCCGACGTGTCCGCCCACAGCGTTGCCTGCAAGGTCAGCAAGGCGGTGATGGCTGCAGCCGGTACCCCGAAGAACAACGCCAAAAAGGCTGTGGCGGTGGGGTAGGCCACGATGTTCAGCTCCGGCGCGTTCCAGCGCAGGGCCTCGAACGCGGCAATGGAGGCCACGCCCCCCGCCACGCCCAGCAGGATCAGTGTGCGCCGCGACGGCTTCAGAGACTCCTGCGGCGAGAGCCAGACCAGCACCAGCAGCAGCAGCATGACGGCGGTGCCTGCCAGCAGCGTGTTGTTACCCATGGCGGTTTCCTTGGGCGGCCTGGGGTCGCGAACACGCCTTGAAGGAGGCTGGAGGGGTGCTAAAGACTGGCGGGCGGCCCCGCGGGAGGAGCGGGGGCATGTCGCGACCTGTGCCGCATGGGGCCTTCCTCAGAAAGCATGCACCCGATAAAAAAACCATGTGTCAAGTTTAGGCCTGTTCTGAGGCGGGCCGGGCGGGCCACAGCGTCCTGATAAGTCCGGTTGACAACAAGGTGCCACACACGATCACCAGCGCGCAGCCCACCATCCACGGCGTGATGGTCTCGCCCAGGAAGAGTGTTCCATACAGCACGGCAAATACGGGGGTGATGAAAGTCACGGCCAGCGCGCGGCTGGGACCTGCGTGCTCAATCAGGCGAAAGTACAGGATGTAGGCGATGCCGGTGCACAGCACCGCAATGGCCACGATGGCGGCCCAGGCACGCGGGCCCGGCATCTGGGCCGGCCACAGCCACAACGTGGGCAGGGCCAGCCCGAGCGCGGCCCCCAGCTGGCTGCCCGCAGCCGTGGCCAGCGGCGGCAGCCCCGTGAGGTGGCGCCGCGCGAAACTGGCCGACACGCCGTAGAACGCCGACGCCAGCAGGCACGCCGCAATGGCCCATTGAGCGTGGTCGGTCTTGAACCCGGTGCCGGCTGGTGCGCGCCAGGCCAGCAGGGCCACGCCCACAAAACCCAGTGCCAGCCCCACCCAGCGCAGGCGGTTGATGCGGTCGCCCAACCACACCCAGGCGATCAGGGCACCAAACAGCGGCACGGTGGCGTTGAGGATCGAGGTCAAGCCCGTGGCAATGTGCAGCACCGCCCAGGAGAACAGCGAGAACGGAATCGCCGAATTGATGACGCCCGCAAACAGGATGGGCCGCCAGTGCTGGCGCAGCGCGGGCCAGTGCCCCTGGCGCAGCATGATGGGCCACAGGAACACCGTAGCCAGCGTCACCCGCAGTCCGGCGGTTGGCAGGGGGCCAAAGTCGGACGCGCCCAGGCGCATGAACAGGAACGACGCGCCCCACAGTGCGGCCAGCAGGATGAATTCTCCGATCCAGGTCGAGACGGGCCGGGTGGCGGGGCTGTTCATGCGAAGGCCTTCATGGGGTGGGTTGGGGTAGCAAAAAGGGTTGCATTCTCCAGCGTCAGCAAAGCCCTCTTGCGATCGAGGCCGCCTGCATACCCCGTGAGGCTGCCATCGGTACCCAGCACGCGGTGGCAGGGCACCACCACGCTCACCGGGTTGCGGCCCACCGCCGCACCCACGGCCCGCACAGCGCTGGGGTTGCCCAGCTGGCGGCCCAGCGCGCCATAGCTGGTGGTCTGGCCCCGGGCAATCTGCAGCAGCGCATGCCACACCGATTGCTGAAAGGCCGTGCCACCCGACAGGTCCAGCGGCAAGTCGAAGTGCGGGCATTGCCCGTCCAGATACTGCTGCAGCTGGCGCGCAGCCTCTTGCAGCACGGGGTGATTGCCTGGAGCGAAGGCCCAGGCACCGGGGCCATGCAACTGGGCGGTGGGCTCGTGGCGCTGGCCTTCAAACCAGACGCCCGACAGGCCCGTGGGCGAGGCGGCCAGCCGCACAGGGCCCAGCGGGGTATCTGCCCGTGCCTGCACGGTGAGGGGGTGAAACTGCATGCCGGAAGGTCTCCAGAGAGGTGGTGTGTCGGTTTTTTGAGTGAAATCCGTGCCAGGCGCTAGTGTTGATTGCCTGCTTTGCTATTGTTTTTGAAGTGACTGTGTTTCGTTGGGCTGGGCAGATGCCGTTCCGGTGCCCCCGGCAGCCCAGGCACGCAGCACCGCGTAGCTGCGCCAGGGGCGCCAGGCTTGCGAAGCCTCTTGCGCTGCGCGTGCCGGGTTCTTGTGCTGCTGCACCCCCAGCGCCTTGTGCAGCGCCACGTCGCCGGCCGGGAAGGCGTCGGGCCAGCGCAGTACCCGCATGGCGATGTACTGCGCCGTCCAGTCGCCAATGCCGGGCAGGGTGCACAAGGCGGCGGTGGTGCTGGGCACGTCGGCGCCCGCATGCAGGGCCAGGGCGCCGCTGTCTACCGCGCGCGCCAGCGCCACGATGGCCGCCTGCCGCTGGCGCACGATGCCCAGCTGGCCCAAGGTGTCGCCATCGGCGCGGGCCAGGGTGGCAGCAGTAGGGAACAGCCGGTGCAGCTCGGGCCAAGGCGTGGCGATGGGCTCGCCCAGCCGCTCCACCAGCCGCTGGCCCAGCGTGCGCGCGGCCGCCACGGTGATCTGCTGGCCCAGCACGGCGCGCACTGCCAGCTCGAACCCGTCGAACGCCCCCGGTACGCGCAGGCCGTCTCCGTCCGGGAAGTCCGGGTGCAGCACGGCGTTGATGGCGGCGGGGTCGGCGTCCAGGTCCAGCATGGCACGCACGCGGCGGATGACCAGCGGCAGCACGGGGTACAGGCTGTCGCTCGTCTGCAGCAGCACCTGGCGGCGCGCCACGTCAAAGCGGGCGTTCAGCCAGCCGGTGGTTTCTTGCGGCATGCCAGCGCAAGCCGCTACGGAATGCCGCAGCCGCACCGTGCGGCGCAGGCCGGGGCCGTCCGCGCCCTGCACCACGCACTCCACGCCGTGGAACTGCCGCTTCTCAAAAAACGCCAGCAGCGCCGCTACGTCCAGTGGTGGGCGCCACGCCAGGCGCACGGCGCCGGTGCGCCCGGTGCCCGCTGCGGCGCTGCCCGCGCCGTTGCGCCGCAACTGGGTGGGGTTGAGGCCGTAGTGGCCTACAAAGGCTGCATTGAACCGCCGTACGCTGGCAAACCCGCTGGCCAGTGCCACCTGCGTCACGGGCATGGTGGTGTCGGTGAGCAGCTGCTTGGCCGTGAGCAGCCGCCGCGTCTGCAGATATTGCAGGGGCGATACGCCCAGGGCTGCCTCAAAAATGCGGCGCAGATGCCGGTCGCTCACGCCCAGCCGCTCGGCCAGACGGGCCACGGTGGCGCTGCCCTCGCCGGGAGCCTCCGGTGTGGGCCAGAGGTCGGGTGCATCCAGCAGACGCACGGCTTGCTGCACCAGAATGCCGCTGGCGTCCTGCACCGACCACACCATCGCCTGGGGGGCCAGCTCGGGCCGGCAGCGCAGGCAGGGGCGAAACCCGGCGCTTTCGGCCTGGGCCGCCAGCGCAAAAAACCGGCAGTTCTCGCGCCGGGGCGTGCGCACGGCGCATACAGGGCGGCAGTAGATGCCGGTGGAGGTCACTCCGGTGAAAAAATGCCCGTCAAACCGCGCATCCCGCGCCTGCAGTGCCAGGTAGCGGCCTTCGTCGGAGGCCGCATCGGCGGTGGGGGTGGGGTGGGGGGCGTTCAGGGTCATGGGCCAGATCATAGGAGTCTGGCCCCGCGCTACTGGCTGTTTTCGGACCTATGCCTTCGGCCGCGACCGGAGGCCAGGCCGGGCATGCCGCACGGGCTGGAAAAAGCCCCAAAGGCGGCGCCTACAATGCAGCGGACTTTTCAACCCCACTGCGAAAGGCCCCCCTGCGTGCAACCGACACCCGCCATCTTCAAAGCCTATGACATCCGCGGCATCGTGCCGTCCACCCTGAACGAAGACGTGGCCCTGGGCCTGGGCCGGGCCTTTGGCACGGCGGCACGCGCCGAAGGGCAGACCACCGTGGCGGTGGGGCGTGATGGGCGCCTGTCAGGCCCCGCCATGTCGGCGGCGCTGATCCAGGGGCTGGTGGAGGCGGGCATCGAGGTGATCGACGTGGGCCTGGTCACCACACCCCTTCTGTACTTTGCGGCCAGCACGCTGTGCAACAGTGGCATCCAGGTCACGGGCAGCCACAACCCCAAGGACTACAACGGCTTCAAGATGGTGCTGAACGGTCGCGCCATCTATGGTGACGAAATCCAGGCCCTGCGCCGCACCATGGAGCAAGAAAGCTGGCAGCTGCTGCCTGGCGGCTCGGTGCGGCATGTGGATGTGCTGCCCACCTACCGCGAGCGCATCGTGGGGGATGTGAAGCTGGCCCGCCCCCTCAAGATCGTGGTGGATTGCGGCAACGGCATTGCCGGCGCGTCGGCGCCCGCCATCTTCCGTGCGCTGGGCTGCGAGGTGACCGAACTGTTCTCGGAGGTGGACGGCAACTTTCCCAACCACCATCCCGACCCGAGCAAGCCCGAAAACCTGCGCGACCTGATCGAAGCCCTGAAGACCAGCGACGCTGAGCTGGGCCTGGCCTTTGACGGCGATGGCGACCGCCTGGGCATCGTGACACGGGACGGCACCAACATCTTCCCCGACCGCCAGATGATGCTGTTTGCCCAGGACGTTCTGTCGCGTGTACCCGGCGGCGAGATCATCTTTGACGTGAAGTGCACCCAGCGCCTGGCCCCCGCCATTGCGGCGGCCGGTGGCGTGCCCGTGATGTTCAAGACTGGCCACTCGCTCATCAAGGCGCGCATGAAGGAGACGAACTCTCCCCTCGGCGGCGAGATGAGCGGCCACATCTTCTTCAAGGAGCGCTGGTATGGCTTTGACGACGGCACCTATGCGGGTTGCCGCCTGCTGGAAATTTTGAGCCGCAGCAGTGATCCAAGCGCGGTGCTGAACGCGTTGCCCACCAGCTTCTCCACGCCCGAACTCAACGTGTCGTGTGCCGAGGGAGAACCACACCGCCTCACGGCCGAACTGCAAGCCCTGGCCGCAGAGGCCTTTGCTGCGCCTGCCGCCATCAGCACCATTGACGGCCTTCGCGTGGACTGGCCGGACGGTTTCGGCCTGATCCGCGCCAGCAACACCACGCCGGTGCTGGTGCTGCGCTTTGAAGGCCACACGCCCGAGGCGCTGGCCCGTATCGAGGCTGCCATGCTGGCGTTGCTGCACCGGGTCAAGCCGGATGCCCATGTGGGCGCGGCCAGCCACTGATTGCCAGCCCCCTGCACGATGCTTTCGCTCTCCACCCCTTTGTGCGTAGCTGCCGCCCAGACGCCGTCGGCGCCCGGAGACGTGCAGCGCAACCTGCAAACGCACCTGGCCTGCGTGCGGGCCGCTGCCCACCAGGGCGTGCAACTGCTGCAGTTCCCGGAGCTGTCGCTCATTGGGTATGAACCGGCGTTGATCGCCGACCATGTGCTGACGGCGGACCACCCCGCGTTGGTTGCGCTGAGGCAGGCCGCGCAAAGCCACCATGTGGCCCTGGTGGTGGGCGCCCCGGCCGTACCCGAGGGGGAAGGCGCGCTGCCCGCCATCGGCGCCTGGCTGCTGGGGCCCGACGGCAGTGT
This sequence comes from Acidovorax sp. 107, assembly GCF_003058055.1. Classification (NCBI taxonomy): domain Bacteria; kingdom Pseudomonadati; phylum Pseudomonadota; class Betaproteobacteria; order Burkholderiales; family Comamonadaceae; genus Acidovorax; species Acidovorax sp. 107. The sequence continues at coordinate 1,799,902 of NZ_QBTZ01000001.1, forward strand.
GGCGCTGTACCGCAAGCGCCATCTGCACAGCAGCGAAGAGACATTTGCCAGCGCGGGCACGCAGGACGCTCAGGTGCAACTGATAGCGGGCGAGCCCACGGCACTGGCCGTGTGCGCTGACATCACCCACCCCGAGCACGCACAGGCCGCCCGTGGCGCTGGCGCGGCGCTGTATGCGGCGGGCGTGCTGATTTCTGAGAAGGCCTACGCAGTGGAATCGACCATGCTGCAAGGCTATGCGCGCGACCACGACATGGCCGTGCTTGCGGCCAACTACAGCGGCACCTCGGGCGGCTACGTCAGTGCGGGCCGCAGTGCGTTCTGGGCGCCGGGTGGCCGTTGTGTGGCGGCCGCACCCGAAGACGCGCCCTGCATCGTCTGGGCGGCGCGCAGCGACAGCGGCTGGGCGGGTGGTGTGCTCAGCCTGCCCGTGCCCGCATGAACGCCGCGCGGGCCCTGTATTCGCTGCTGACCTGGGGTGCCCAGCCGCTGCTGCGCCGCAAGCTGCGCCGCCGTGCGGTGGCGGAGCCCGGTTATGCCTATGCGGTGGGCGAGCGTTTTGGCCGGTACCCGACTCCCATTGACAGCCTGATGCCTCACAGCAGCAGCGACCCGCTCGGCCGGTTTGTGTGGGTGCATGCCGTGTCGCTGGGCGAAACCCGGGCGGCCGCCATCTTGCTGGCCCAGTTGCGCGAACAGTTGCCGGGCATGCGTCTGCTGCTCACCCACGGCACTGCCACGGGGCGGGCCGAGGGCGAAAAGCTGCTGCTGCCGGGCGACGTGCAGGTGTGGCAGCCCTGGGACACACCGGGCGCCGTGGGACGGTTCCTGCGCAAGTTCCGTCCGGCCATCGGCGTCCTGATGGAAACCGAGGTGTGGCCCAACCTGGTGGCGGGTTGCCGGCAACGGCGCATTCCTCTGGTGCTGGCGAATGCGCGCTTCAACGAGATCTCACTGCGCAAGGCCGAGCGCCTGTCGGCCCTGGCGCGGCCTGCCTATGGCGGTTTGACTGCCGTCTGGGCGCAGACCCAGGAGGACGCCACGCGGCTCGCGGCCATCGGCGCGCCGGTGCGGGGTGTGCTGGGCAATCTCAAGTTCGATGTGGTGCCCGATGCGCAGCTGCTGGAGCGCGGTCACCAGTGGCGCGCTCGCACCGGCCGCCCGGTGGTCTTGCTGGCCAGCAGCCGCGAGGGCGAAGAGGCCATGTGGCTGGAGCAGATCCAGAAAATACGGCAAAACCCGCCTCAAGCGCTAGTGGAAAAAGCCGAAGTTGCTATCAATAGTGAAGCAACCGGTGCGGAACAGTCTGCGGTTCAATGGCTGATCGTGCCGCGCCATCCGCAGCGGTTTGACGAGGTCCATCAGTTGCTGCAGCGCGCAGGCCTCTCGGTGTCGCGCCGCAGCACCTGGGCGGCAGCGCCTGTGGCTGCCGACGTGTGGCTGGGGGACTCGATCGGCGAAATGGCGCTGTACTACGGCCTCGCCGATGTGGCCTTGCTGGGCGGGAGTTTTGCCCCGCTGGGCGGCCAGAACCTGATCGAAGCCGCCGCCTGCGGTTGCCCCGTGGTGCTGGGCCCGCACACCTTCAACTTTGCCGAGGCGGCAGAACTGGCGTGCGCGGCAGGTGCCGCACAGCGGGTGCCCGACCTGGCGCAAGGGATGGCGCAGGCCACGGCACTGGCGCAGGATGCCCAAGCCCATCACGAGGCCAGCGAGCGCGCCACCCGGTTTGCGGCCACACACCGGGGTGCTGCACAGGCCACGGCCCGCGAGATTGTGGCGATGGTGCAGCCCGAGGGGGGCCTGCACTAGGCTTCAGCGGTTCAACAACCGGATGCACCCAGGCGTGGGGTGCAGGGCTAAAGCTATTTGACCAGCAGCGCGTTGACCGCTTCGACGTCCTGCTGCGACAGCGTGCCGGCTGCCTGGCGCAGCTTGAGCCCGCCCAGCAGCACGTTGTAGCGGGCCTGGGCCAGGTCACGCTTGGTCTGGTAGAGCTGGCTTTGGGCGTTGAGCACGTCGATGTTGATGCGCACACCCACCTGGTAGCCCAGCTTGTTCGCGTCCAGCGCGCTCTGGCTGGAGGCTTCGGCCGCTTCGAGGGCCTGTACCTGGCCCTGGCCGGACTGCACGCCGTAGAACGCGGCGCGCGTGGCCTGCGCCACATTGCGGCGGGCGGTCTCCAAGTCGGCCTCGGCCTTGGTTTCGAGGGCCAGGGTTTCCTTCACGCGGTTTTGCACGGCAAAGCCTGCAAACAGCGGCAGGTTCAAGGCCACGCCCACGCTGGCCGCGTTGCTGCGGGAGGTGACGCCGGGCGAGGTGATGGTGCCGTGCAGGTTGCGCGTGACGTTGTAGCCCGCCTGCAGGTCCACCGTGGGCAGGTGGCCGGTTTCGGCCTTCTTGGTCTCCAGGCGCGCAATGTCCAGCGCGATGGCGGCCTGGCGCACGCCGGGCTGCTGGTCGCGGGCGGTGTCCACCCAGGTGGCCAGGTTGTCGGGCAACACGCTGGGCAGTTGCACGGGCAGGGCCAGCGGCTGGGGCTTGGTGCCGGTGATGCCGACCAGTTGGTCCAGTGCCAGGCGTTTCACGCGCAGGTCGTTTTCGGCGGCAATCTCTTGGGCAATCACCAGGTCGTAGCGGGCCTGGGCTTCGCGCGAATCGGTCACCGTGGTGGTGCCGACCTCAAAATTGCGCTTGGCGGCGGCCAGTTGCTCGGACACAGCCGCCTTCTGGGCTTGCACAGAGGCCAGGGTGTCTTGTGCCGCCAGCACATCGAAGTAGGCCTGGCTCACCCGCACGAGCAGGTCTTGCGTGGCCGCATCGAGCTGGGCCTGGGCCACGTCCACACCGCGCTGGCCTTGCTCCAGCGTGATGCGATTGGCAGGGCGGTACAGCGGCTGCGACGCGTTGATGCCCACCGTCTGCGCCGTACCGGTGTTCTCGATCCTGGGTTTGCTCAGCTCCACGTTGGAGCGGTTGAGGCCGCCCGTCAGTGCGGCCGACGGCAGCAGTCCTGCACGCGCCTGGTCGGCACGGCGAGCTGCGGCGTCGAGTTGCGCACGCGCCGACTGCCAGGCCGTGTCGTAGCTGCGGGCCGATTCCATCAGCTGTAGCAGACTTTGGGCCTGGGCGGGCGCGCACAGTGCCGCACCCAGCGCCAGGGACAGGATGGACAGGGACAAGGGCCTAAACGGTGTCATCGGGGGGTCCTTCGGAAGAGTCTGCGAATCGAATCGGAGCGAGCATCAGCGGGCAGCACGGGGGCCACAGCGCGACAAGTGCGGTCCATCCACACCATGCGCGTCAGTAGCGCGGCACCGCCGGGTCGCTTTCGTGCGACCAGGCGTCGATGCCACCGGTGATATTGGCCAGATGCTCGAACCCGTGGTGCTGCAAGAACGAGGCCACGCGCAGGCTGCGGGCGCCGTGGTGACACAGGCAGGCAATAGGACGCTGTGCCTGGCGAGCGGGCTCCAGCTCGGCCAACCGCGCGGGCAGCTCGCCCATGGGAATGGCCACCAGCTCAAACCCGTCGGCGCGCACGCTGGCGGTCTGCAGCTCCCAGGGTTCACGCACGTCCAGCACCAGGGGTTGGCTGCCTTCCGGGGCGGCGGCAAACCAGGCAGACAGCTGGGCGGGGCGGACGTGATCGATCATGCAAAACTCCGAAGACAACCGAAGGGCAGGGGTCAGAACGTGAAGCCAGAAGGCTCGGGGAAGTTCACCAGGCGCGGCGCGATGGTGTCCCATGGCGCCGTGGTCTCAAAGCGGTCGCCGGTGCGGCGGGTCAGGGTGAAACGCATCACGGGCTCGCCGCCCACAATGGCGCCCAGGCGGCCACCGTCGCGCAGCAGGGCCAGCAGGTGGCTGGGCACCTCGGCCACGGAGCCGCTGAGAACGATCACGTCGAACGGACCGTCCGGGATCGCATCGCGGGCACCGTCACCCTGGCGCACATCGGCGTTCTGGACGCCGGCATCGCGCAGGTTCTCACGGGCCATTTCGGCCAGTTCTGCGTTGATTTCGAGCGACACCACGCGCTCTGCGCGTGCGGCCAGCAGGGCGGCCATGTAGCCCGAGCCTGCGCCGATCTCGAGCACGCGGTCGGTGGGCTTGATTTGCAGGTCTTGCAGGATGCGCGCTTCCACGCGGGGTTGCAGCATGCTGTGGCCCAGGCGCACGGCCTCTTCGGCGTCATCGCCCAGCAGGGGCACTTCGATGTCCATGAAGGCCAGGCTGCGGTAGGCCGGGGGCACAAAGTCTTCGCGGCGCACCACGGCCAGCAGGTCTAGCACGTCGGCGTCGAGCACGTTCCAGGGACGGATCTGCTGCTCGATCATGTTGTAGCGGGCCTGTGCGACAGGGTCGCTGATGTTGGCGGACGTGTTCAGGGGCAGGTTCATGGGATTTCTCCGTGGGGCAGATGCAAGGCCGATCGGGGCGATCAGGACAAACCTTCGATTTTAGGCGCTGCCGGGGCGCGTCCCATCTTGCGAAGGGCCCACTGGGCCAAGTCGTCCATATAGCAATACACCACAGGCACCACCACCAGGGTCAACAGGGAAGAGGTAATGACCCCACCGATCACCGCCTGGCCCATGGGCGCGCGCTGTTCCGCGCCTTCGGACAACGCGAACGCCAGCGGCACCATGCCGAAGATCATGGCCAGCGTGGTCATGAGGATGGGGCGCAGCCGCACCCGGGCCGCCAGCAGCAGCGCGTCGGCGCGGGGCAGGCCGGGCACGGTCTGGCCCTGGTCGTTCACATGCTCCTCACGGGCGCGGATCGCAAAGTCCACCAGCAAGATGGCGTTCTTGGTCACCAGACCCATGAGCATCACCACGCCGATGATCGAGAACATCGACAGCGTGGAGCGAAACATCATGAGCGCCAGTACCACGCCGATCAGCGTGAGCGGCAGCGAGGTCATGAGCGCCAGCGGCTGCAGGAAGCTCTTGAACTGGCTGGCCAGAATCATGTAAATGAAGATGATGGCCATGGCCAGCGCCGAGATGGCGTAGCCAAACGACTCGGCCATGTTCTTGGTGGAGCCGCCAAACTGGTACCGGTAGCCGGGTGGGAAGGTCACGGTGTCGAGCGCCTTCTTGATGTCGTTCGACACTTCACCCGCCGAGCGCTGGGATACGTTGGCGTTCACCGCCACTTCGCGGGTCAGGTCGCGCCGGTTGATTTGGTTGGCGCCGGTGGACTCGGTGACGCTGGCGACCTGGTTCAGGCGCACGATGCGGGTCGTGCCATCGGTGGCCGTCAGTGCGAAGGACAGGCGCTCCAGATCAGCCGGGGCGGTGCGCGCCTCAGGGGCCAGGCGCACATTCACGTCATAGGTCTGGTCGTCGGGCGCGCGCCAGTTACCCACGGTGGTGCCTGCCACCAGCGTGCGCAGCGATGCGGCCATGGGCGCCACCGACAGGCCAAGGTCGGACGCCACTTCGCGCTTCACGTCCAGCGCAATCACGGGCTTGTCGGGCTTGGCGCTGGTGTCCAGGTCCACCAGGCCAGGGATGTCGCGGATCTTCTCGGTGACGATTTTGGTCAGGCGCTCCAGCTCGCGCAGATCGGGCCCCTGCAGCGAAAACTCAACCTGTTTCTGGCCACCCACGGCGTCCAGCAGCCCCACATGGGTCACGGTGATGCCGGGCACGGTCTTGAGGCGCTCGCGCAGCACGTCGGACATCTGATCCACGCTGCGGCTGCGGTCCTTGCGGTCCACCAGCCGCACATAGATGCTCGCGTACATCTTGCCCTGGGCGTTGCCGGTGTTGAGGGTGGACAGCGTGTAGCGCACTTCGGGCATCTCGCGCAGGATGGCCTCGACCTGCCTGGCCTTGGCCTCGGTGGCTTCGAGCGAAGAACCCACAGGGGTGTAGAAGTTCAGCGTAGTTTCAGAAAAGTCTGCCTTGGGCACGAACTCTGTGCCGAGCAGCGGCACCATGGCCACGCTCAGCACGAACACCGCCAGGGCAATCGCCATGGTGGCCAGCTTGTGCACCAGCGACCAGCGCAGGATGTGCTGATAGCCCTCGGCCAGCGCATCGGTGGCGCGGTCAAACCAGCTAGTGACGCGGCCAATGGTCTTGTCGTAGAAGGTGACAGGCGCCGTCTTGTGGCCGTGCGCATGAATGCTGGGGTCGTGCCAGATGCTCGACAGCATGGGGTCGAGCGTGAAGCTCACGAACATCGAGATCATCACCGCCGCGACGATGGTGATGCCAAATTCGTGGAAGAACTTGCCGATGATGCCGCCCATGAACCCGATGGGCATGAACACCGCCACGATGGACAGCGTGGTGGCCAGCACAGCCAGGCCGATCTCCTGCGTGCCGTCCATGGCGGCGGCGTAGGCGCCTTTGCCCATCTGCACATGGCGCACGATGTTTTCGCGTACCACGATCGCGTCGTCGATCAACAGGCCCACGCACAGTGACAACGCCATCAGCGTGATCATGTTGATGGTGAAGCCGAACATGTTCATGAACAAGAACGTGCCGATCAGCGCGATGGGCAGCGTCAGCCCGGTGATGACAGTGGAGCGCCAGGAGTTCAGGAACAGGAACACGATGAGCACCGTGAGGATGGCCCCCTCGATCAGCGTCTGGCGCACGTTGTTCACCGCCACGCGGATGGGGCGGGCGCTGTCGCCGATGGTCTCCAGCCGCACGCCAGGCGGCAGCTGGTTCTTCAGTTCCAGCACCGCAGCATTCAGGCCGTCCACCACCTCGATGGTGTTCTCGCCCTGCGACTTTTGCACCGACAGCAGCAGCGTGCGCTGGCCGTTGTAAAGCGCCAGGCTTTCCACCTCTTGCGCGCCGTCGTTCACGCGGGCGACCTGGTCCAGGCGCACCGGCGCACCGTTTTTGCGGGCGACGATGATCTTGCCGAAGTCCTCGGGCCGCTCCATGCGCGCGTCGATCTGCACCACGCGCTCCTGCGCCAGCGACCGGATCGCGCCCACGGGCAGGTCCTGGTTCTCATTGCGCACGGCATTGGCCACCTGGTCGGGCGTCACGCCAAAGGCCTCCAGGGCCTGCGGATTCAGGTAGATATTGATCTCGCGCTTGGTGGCACCCACCAGGTTCACCGCGCCCACGCCACGCACGTTTTCCAAGCGTTTTTTCAGGATCTGCTCGGCCCAGGTGGTCAGTTCCACCGCGCTGCGATTTGATTTTTCGTCGGGCAGCACGGCCAGCGACCAGACGGCGCGGCTGGCGGGGTCAAAGCGCAACACGCGCGGCTCCTTGACCTCGGTGCGGAGCAGGGGGCGCACGGTGGCCACCTTTTCGCGCACGTCTTCGGCCGCCTTGCGCCCGTCGATGTGGAGCTGGAACTCGATGATGACCACCGCAGTGCCTTCATAGCTGCGGGAGGTGAGGGCGTTGATGCCCGCAATCGAGTTGACGCCTTCCTCGATCTTCTTGGTGACTTCGCTCTCGACAATTTCAGGCGATGCGCCCGGGTAGTCCACGGTGACCACCACCACCGGGAAGTCGATGTTGGGGAACTGATCGACCTTGAGGCGCTGGTACGAGAACAGGCCCAGCACGACGATGGCGAGCATCACCATCGTGGCGAACACGGGGTTTTTGAGGCTGACTTTGGTGAACCACATGGCGCGTCAGCCCGCTCAGGGTGTCGTGCGCGAGGCAGCTTGCGCGGGCGCAGGCGCAGGCGCGGAGGTCTGGGGCACGACAGCGGCCTGCGCTGCGGTCACGCGCGTGCCTTCGCGCAGCGAGCCCATGCGGCCCGCAATGACGGTGGTGCCCACAGGCACGCCATCCACAGCCACCAGGGTCTGCCCGTTGACCACCGCGCGGGCTCCGGTCTGCACCGGTGCATAGGCCACGCGGCCGTCCTTGATGGTCTGCAAGTACGGGGCGGGCTTGTCGGTGCGCACGGCGTCCAGCGGCACGGTCAGCACCTGGGCGCTGCCGGTGGTCAGCAGGCCTTGCACGAACAGGCCCTGGCGCAGGCTGGCGGTTTGGGAGGGCTGCTCCACCCGCAGATAGACCGGCACCGTGCGGCTGCCCGCCTGAGCACTGGGGTTGATGCGCACCACCGTCGCTTGCACCGGGGCCGCAGCGCCTTCGACCGTCAGTTGCGCCTTCTGGCCCACGCGCACGGCCAGCGAATCGGCGGGGGTGAGCAGGGCTTCGAGTTCTAGGCGGGACAGGTCCACCACTTCAATGATGCGGGCGTCCACAGGCACCCGCTCGCCGGGCTGGGCGAGGCGCTGCGCGACCAAGCCGCTGATCGGGCTCTTGAGCACGGTGTCTTCCAGCGCCTTGCGGGCCACGTCGGCAGCCGACACAGCGGCCTGGTAGCTGGACTGGGCAGCCTCCAGGCTGGCCTGCGAAGTGACCAGTGCTGTGGCAGAGATGAAGCCCTGGTCCACCAGCGCGCGGTTGTTGTTGTACTGGCGCTGGTTGATGTCCACCTGCGACTTCGCGGCATCGGCCTGCTGCTGGGCCTGGCGCAGTCGTGCGCGGGCTTCGGTGGGGTCAATCCGGGCCATTTCCTGGCCCGCTTTGACGGTATCGCCCTCGCGCAAGGTCAGGCCCTGCAGCTCGCCAGCCACACGGGCCTTCACCATGGCCGAGTCCACCGCCCGCAAGGAGCCTGATACCGGCACACCCAGCTGTAGTTGGGACGATTGCACGGTGACGACCTCATCGACCGCCAGTTGCAGCGGTGCCTCGGCGCGCTGGGTGGATGCCTCGGCCAAGGCCTTTTGCTGCGCCTGCCGCGCCGCCATGGCCCGCCACACGCCACCACCGAGCAGCACAACAACGACGGCCGCAGCCATCCAGGGAATCCAGCGTTTCATGGTCAGGATGTGCGCGAGCGCTTGGAGGAGGGGGGGGGAGAAGAGGGGGGGGACTGAGTGCCAGCCAGCGGATCGTGACTGGCGCTCGTACTTGCGGACGCCTCGGGGCGCACGCACAGGCCGTGGAGGATGTTGTCGGCCTGGGTCTCGATGTACTGCTCGGGTGTCATGTCCAGCGAGTCGGGCACGCAGGCGCCGAGCGAGTGCTTCCACAACATCAGAAAGATCATGGGCGCCAGCACCAGGTACACGGCGTAGTCCAGGTTCACGGTGCGGAACTCGCCGCGTGCAATGCCGCGCTCCAGGATACGGCGCACCAGCGCCTGGCCCGGCAGAATGACTTCGTGCTGATAGAACTGGGCGATTTCGGGGAAGTTTTGCGCCTCGCTCAGCATCAGCTTGGTGATGCCGGACGCCTTGGTAGCGCCAATGCGCTCCCACCATACCTGGTAGCAATACCGCAGCACCTCACTGGTGGTGCCCACAAAGCTTTCCAGCTCGTCGTTCCACTCGGCAAAGCGCCCGCCGATGTTCTCGCGCACCACCGCCTTGAAGAGTTCTTCCTTGCTGGGGAAATATAGGAAAAGCGTGCCCTTGGACACTCCGGCCCGCGCTGCCACCTCGTCCACCCGTGTGGCGGCAAACCCCTTCTCGACGAACAGGTCGAGCGCGGCCTCCAGCAGTTCTCCTGGGCGGGCTTCCTTGCGGCGCTCGCGTTTGGTGCTGGTGGCGGCTGTGGAGGGCGAAGGGGTAGGGGTCAAACCAGGGATTTTTAATGACTGACTGGTTAGTAATATAGCCAATGCCCGTTACAGCGTCAATGCGGCCTTGTCACACACATTGAAAAAGAGGGTTGGGTTCACCTCAGGGCATTGCCTACCCATCGACGCTGGCACGGTGGTTGCGTGCGTCCGGTGCCGCGCACCGGCGCCACAAATGTCCGCACGATGGCCGATTTGAGAGTTAAATGTCTTATTGACAGGACATTAGAACTATTCCTAATATGACCCCCATGCCCTCCAACAACCTGCCTTTGCCCAAGTACCACCAGATCTATCTGGTGCTGCGCGAGCAGTTGCAGGAGGGCCGGTTTGCCGATGGCCTTCCGGGTGAAATGGCGTTGATGCGGCAGTTCGCCGTGGCGCGGGTGACGGTGCGCCGTGCACTGGAGCTGCTGGAAGGCGAGGGCATGATCTCCCGCGAACCCGGCCGGGGCACCCGCCCGGTACCACCCGCTCCAGCCAGCACCGGTGGCGCGGAGGGCGATAGCGATGTCAGCCGTGCGCACCTCACCGGTTTGCTGGAGAACCTGGTCAGCATGGGCCTGCGCACCTCGGTCAAGGTGCTGGATGTGGATACGGTCACGGCGTCCCGTGCCGTGGCCGGTGCGCTGAACATCGCGGTGGGCGACGCCGTGCAAAAAGCGGTGCGTGTGCGCAGCACCAAAGAGGGCCCGCTGTCCCATATCACCACTTATGTGCCCGCCGACATCGCCCGCCAGTTCGGACGGCGCGAGCTGGCGCGCAAACCCATTCTGGTGCTGCTCGAAGAATCCGGCGTGAAGGTGGGCCGTGCCCACCAGACCATTTCCGCCAAGCTGGCCGATGCCGTGGTGGCCCGGCACCTCGATGTGTCGGTGGGCTCGGCCCTGCTGGCCGTGCGCCGCCTCATTTATGACGACCAGGAGCGCCCGGTGCAATGGTTGCACGGGTTGTACCGGCCAGACCGCTACGAATACGAAATGCAGCTGTCCCGCGTGGGCAGCATCGATGCCAAGGTCTGGGTCAGCAAAGAGCTGTCGGCCCAGTTCCACTGACCCGATCCTCATCCCCCCACTAAAACCACCTGCCAGGAGAATGCCCATGAGTACTCGCCGCCATTTCATGTCCCAGTCGGCCGCCGCCGCGTCGGCGCTGGCCTTCCCCCTGGTGGGAGGGGCACAGGCCAAGGCCGTCAAGGTGGGGGTGCTGCACCCCGTGACTGGTGCACTGGCCTATTCGGGCCAGCAATGCCGTGAAGGCGCGATGATGGCCATCGAGGACATCAACAAGGCCGGCGGCCTCAAGGCCCTGGGCGGCGCCAAGCTCGAAGCCCTGCTGGGCGATGCCCAGTCGCAGCCCCAGGCCGGTGCAGCCGAAGTGGAGAAGATGAACGAAGCGGGCGTTTCGGCCGTGGTGGGGGCATTTGCCTCGGCCATCTGCCTGGCCACCACGCAGGCCGCCGCCAAGTACAACCTGCCCCACATCGTGGATGTGGGCGTGGCGGACCAGATCGTGGAACGCGGCCTCAAGAACACCTTCCGCTTTGGCCCCGGCTACAAGAAGTGCGCCGAGACGGCCGTGGCCAACCTGCATGTGCTGAACACCGCCGCAGGCAAGCCTGCCAAGACGGTGATGATCATCCACGAGGAATCGCTCTTTGGAACCGGCACCGCGCAGTTGCTGGCGCGCGAGCTGCCCGGCTATGGCTACGAGGTCAAGGAGATCGTCAAACACGCGAACCCCACGCGTGACTTCAACAACATCGTGTTGCGCATGAAGGCGATCAACCCCGACATCGTCATCCCCGCCAACTACTACAACGAGTACGCGCTGCTGGTGCGCACCATGCAGCAGCAAAAGGTCACGCCCAAGGCCATCTATTCGGTGCTCGGCGGAGCGGCGTCGAGCTACAAGTTCGTCAAGGAGTTTCCGGACGCAGCCAACGGAATCATTGACTGCAACCACTGGTTCAACCCCAAGGACAAGCGCGCGCAGGACCTGAAGAAGCGTGTCGAAGCCAAGGGCCTGTTCTTCAGCTACGAGCTGTTCATGACCTACACCTCGATGTGGCTGCTGGCCGATGCGCTGGAGCGCGCCAAGTCGATGGACCGCGCGGCCCTCATCGACGCGCTGGAGAAGAGCACCTTTGCCGATCACATCATGCCGTACGGGCCCACCAAGTTCGTGGCCGGGCAGAACCAGGGCGCCCAGCCGCTGATGACCCAGGTGTTGAACAAAGACATCAAGGTAATCATCCCGCGCGACTACCGCGAAGCGGACCCGCTCTTCCCGCTGAAGGCCTGACACCCACCACTTTTCAGCCCTGATCGCAGGGGCTGCGGGGCGCCTCGCACCGAGGCGCCAGGCCGCGCCTTTGTCTGATTAGCGCCCATTCCCTCCATGTTCGACCTCAGCATCCTCTTTCCGTCGGTCCTCAACGGCCTGACCACGGGCGCGGTGTATGCCCTCATCGCGCTCGGGCTCACGTTGATCTACGGCGTGCTGCACATCATCAACTTCGCGCACGGTGCGTCGCTGATGCTGGCGCTGTACGCGGTGTACCTGCTCAAGCAGCACTTCGGGCTCGACCCCTATCTGGCGCTGCCCATCCTGGTCCCTGGCATGTTCGCCCTGGGTTATGCGCTGCAGCGCCTGGTCATCAACCGCGCCAGCCACGGCAAGGACGAAAACATCCTGCTCGTCACGCTGGGCATTTCCATCGTGATGGAAAACCTCGCGCTGCTGTTCTTCAAATCCGATACGCGCACCATCGAGACGGCCTACACCCTCACCACCGTGGCGGTGGGGCCCGCCATGATCGCCTTGCCCAAGCTGGTCGCTTTTGCTGGTGCGCTGGTGGTGTCGGCCGTGCTGCTGTGGATCGTGGGCCGCACCGACTTGGGCCGCGCCATCCGCGCGGTGGCCAAGGAGAAGCACGGTGCCAAGCTCATGGGCATCAATGTGGACCATGTGTATGCCATGAGCTTTGGGATTGGTCTGGCCTGCCTGGGTGCTGCCGCCTGCTTTCTGCTGCCAGCGTATTACGTGAACCCGCAGGTGGGTAGCGGCTTTGTGCTGGTGGCGTTCACCATCGTGGTGCTGGGCGGCATGGGCAGCTTTACCGGCGCGCTGGTGGGTGGTCTGCTGATCGGCGTGGTGGAGTCGCTGGGCGGCCTGTACCTGGGTGAATCGCTGGGCCAAATCGGCATTTTTGCCATCTTTATCGCCGTGTTGCTGTTCCGCCCGCAGGGCTTGTTTGGAGCCAAGGCATGAAGCAGCTTGCAAGCATTGGATTGTTTGCCGTCGTCGTGGCGGCCATCGCGGCGTTTTCCGACTCCGGCGTGTTGCTCAACTTCGTGATGATGTCGCTCTACGCGGCGCTGCTGGCGCAGGCGTGGAACATCCTCGGGGGCTTTGGCGGTCAGTTCTCGTTCGGGCACGCACTGTTCTTCGGAACGGGCGCCTACATACAGGCCATTGCCCAGATGCAAGGGGGCATCAATCCCTGGATTGCATTGCCCATGGCGGTGGCTGGCAGCGCGCTGGTGGGGCTGTTCGTGGGCGGGCTGTCGTTCCGTTACGGACTCAAGGGCTCGTACTTTGCGCTGGTCACGCTGGCTTTTGCCGAGGTGTTTCGCATCCTGGCGCTGTCGGTGCCGTTCACCGGCGCAGGTGTGGGGCTGATGCTGCCGCTCAAGGAGTCGCTCTCCAACATGCAGTTCGGATCGCGCAAGGGTTTTGTCTTCCTGATCCTGGCGCTGGTCACACTGGCGCTGCTGGTCAGCTGGTGGCTCAAGAACTCGCGCTTTGGTGCCTGGCTGCAGGCCGTGCGCGACAACGAAGACGCAGCGCGCGCCATCGGCGTCAATCCCTTCGGCGTGAAGATGGGCGCCATTGCCCTGTCGGGCGGCTTCATGGGGGCAGCCGGGGCGTTCTATGTGCAGGTGTTCCAGTACATCGACCCAGGCATTGCCTACGGTTCGGTCACGTCGGTGGAGGCCCTGGTGGCGGCCATCGTGGGTGGCATTGGCACCGTCTGGGGCCCTGTGCTGGGTGCGCTGGTGCTGCACATCCTGGCCGACGTCACGCGCAACCTGTTTGGCCAGTTGCCCGGCATCAACATGGTGATTTACGGCGTGGTGCTGGTGCTCATCGTGATGTTCCTGCCCCGTGGCATTGCGGGCATCGGGCAGTCGGTGGTGGCGGTGTGGAAACGTTCGGGAGGCCGCCATGGCGAATGACCTGTTGCAGCTCAACGGGCTGAGCAAATCCTTCGGCGGCCTGAAAGCCGTGCAAAACGTGAGCCTGTCGGTGCCAGAAGGTTCGCTGACCGCCCTGATCGGTCCCAACGGCGCGGGCAAGACGACGCTCTTTGCACTGATGTCAGGTTTTGTACGGCCCGACACAGGCACCGTGCGCTTTGCGGGCCAGGACATCACGGGCCAGGCCCCGCACCTCAACGCCCGGCTGGGCATGACGCGCACCTTCCAGATCGTGCAGCCTTTCGCAGCGCAGACCGTGCGCGAAAACATTGCCGTGGGCGCGCACCTCAAAGAGCCCAGCCGCCGTGCCGCGCTGGGGCTGGCGAGCGACGTGGCGGCCCGCGTAGGCCTGGCCCCGCAGCTGGACAAACCTGCGGCCGACCTCACGGTGGCCGGCCGCAAGCGCCTGGAGCTGGCGCGCGCCCTGGCCACCCGGCCGCGCCTGCTGCTGCTCGATGAAGTGCTGGCTGGCCTCAACCCCCAGGAGATTGCCGAGATGATTCCCGTGGTGCGCGGCATTGCCGATGGTGGCGTGACCGTGTTGATGATCGAACACGTCATGCAGGCGGTGATGAACTTGGCCGAGCATGTGTGGGTGCTGGCCCAGGGCCAGCTCATTGCGCAGGGCAACCCCGCGCAGGTCACCTCGGACGAGCGGGTGATCGAGGCCTACCTCGGCCACGGCACCGCCGCCCGTTTGCGCGCCGCCGCACCGCAGGAGGCCGCATGAGCACCGCCCCTTTGCTGGAGATCACCGGCCTGCGCGGCGGCTACGGCCGGGTGGAAGTGCTGCGGGGCGTGGACCTGCAGGTGCAGCCCGGCGAGACTGTGGCGCTGCTGGGCAGCAACGGCGCGGGCAAGTCCACGCTCAACAACGTGGTCTGCGGCATCTACAAGGCCTGGGCGGGCAAGGTGGCGTTTGATGGGGCCGACCTCAGCGGCGCCCACTACACCGAGGTCGTCAAGGCGGGTCTGATTCAGGTGCCCGAAGGCCGCAAGATATTCCCCAACCTGAGCGTGATGGAGAACCTGGCGCTCGGCAGCTTCACCCGGGCGCGCGAGCGCCGCGCCGAGAACATCGACAAGGTGTTTGCCATCTTTCCGCGCCTGAAGGAGCGCACCCTGCAGCTCGCCGGCACCATGAGCGGTGGCGAACAGCAGATGCTGGCCATTGGCCGCGGAATGATGGCCGAGCCGCGCCTGCTCATCCTCGACGAGCCCTCGCTGGGCCTGTCGCCACTGCTGGTCGAAGAGATGTTTGGTCTGATCCGGCAGCTGCGCTCCACCGGTCTCGCGGTGATGCTGGTGGAGCAGAACGTGGGCCAGTCCCTCGAAATCGCCGACCG
Source organism: Acidovorax sp. 107 (assembly GCF_003058055.1). Taxonomy (NCBI): domain Bacteria; kingdom Pseudomonadati; phylum Pseudomonadota; class Betaproteobacteria; order Burkholderiales; family Comamonadaceae; genus Acidovorax; species Acidovorax sp. 107. The sequence continues at coordinate 1,815,113 of NZ_QBTZ01000001.1, forward strand.
CGCCTACGTGATGGAGAACGGAAGCATCCGCTTCTCGGGTGCCCCCGCCGACTTGCTGCGCAGCGACGACCTGCGCCGCGCCTACCTGGGGCTGTGATGCCGGCACTTGCCCCGTAAGCCACCACCCCACAAGTCACAGAACTACAGGATTGGAGACACACCCCATGACTTCACGCCGTCATCTCTTGGTTGCCCTGGGCGCCACGCCCGCCCTGTGGCAGGGCCCGCTGGCGCTGGCCCAAGGTAACACCCCCATCCGCATCCTGGTGGGTGCCCCGGCCGGTGGATCCACCGACACGCTGGCGCGCACCCTGGCCATTGAAATGGGCCGCCTGCTGGGCCGCACCGTCATTGTCGAGAACCGACCTGGCGCGGGCGGCAACATCGCGGCCGACGCAGTGGCCAAGGCCGCGCCCGATGGCAATACCCTGCTGATGAGCTTCACCAGCCATGCCATCAACGCCAGTCTGTACAAGACGCCGCCGTTCGACCCCATCAAGGACTTCACGCCGCTGACCTGTGTGGCGACCTCGCCCTCGGTGCTGGTGGCCAACCCCGCCGTGCCTGCCAAGGATGTGCGCGAACTGATCGCCCTTGCCAAGGCCAAGCCCGGCAAGCTCAACTTTGCGATCGGCGCCGTGGGCTCGTCCCTGCACTTGGCGGGGGACGCGTTCAAGATGCAGTCGGGCGCCTATATCGTGAACATTCCGTATCGGGGTACTGCGCCCGCGTTGCAGGATGTGCTGGCCGGGCAGGTGGAGCTGATGTTTGCCGCCGTGGGCAATGCCCAGGCGCAGATCCGCGCAGGCAAGCTCAAGGCGCTGGGGGTGACCAGTGCACAGCGCCTGCCTGCGTTTCCCGATGTGCCCGCGATTGCCGAGGTGCTGCCCGGCTATGAATCCAGTGCCTGGTTCGGGCTTTTCGGCCCGGGGCAGATGAACCCGGAGCTGGCCAAGCGCATCAGCGACGCTGCGCGCCAAGCCATCGCCTCGCCCGATGTGAAGCGGCGCCTGGAGCACGAAGGTGCCGTGCCCGTGGGCAACAGCCCCGAAGAGTTTGCGCGCTTTGTGCAGGCCGAGATCCCGCGCTGGGCCAAGGTGGTGCAGTTTTCTGGAGCCAAGCCCGAATGAGCCTCCCATCCAGCCCCCCGAGCACGCTGGCGCAGAAGCTCGTGGCCCGCGCCAGTGGCCGCGACCGCGTCACGCCCGGCGAGATCGTCAATTGCCGTGTCGATCTGGCCATGTTCCACGACTCGTCCGGCCCGCGTCGGCTCAAGCCCATGCTGGAAGAGCTGGGCGCCCAGATCTGGGACAAGCGCCGCGTGGTCCTGGTGATGGACCACTACCTGCCCGAGCGCGACGACGAATCGCGCCGCATCGTGCGCATCGCCCGCGACTGGGCGCGCGAGCAGGACCTGCCCCATGTGTACGACGGCCAGGGTATCTGCCATGTGGTGGTGCCCCAGCACGGCCACATCCGCCCCGGCATGTTCTGTGTGGGCGGCGACTCGCATTCGCCCACGGGCGGCGCGTTTGGCGCCTACATGTTCGGCATTGGCAGCACCGAGATGCTGGGCGTGGTCGTGACCGGTGAAATCTGGCTGCGCGTGCCGCACACCCTGCAGATGCACTGGAGCGGCCAGTTGGCTGCAGGCGTGACCGCCAAGGACATGATGCTGCACATGATCGGCCGCTTTGGCATGAACGGCGGCCAGTATCAGGCCGTGGAATTTGCCGGTCCCGCCGTACAGGCGCTGGGCATGCAAGAGCGCATGACCCTGTCCAACATGAGCGCCGAGCTGGGTGCCCAGGCCGGGCTGATTGCCCCCGACGCCACGACAAGCGACTGGCTCCGGGCTGCAGGAGTGCCCGATGCAGACCTGCAGGGGCTGGATGCCTGGCGCACGGACGAAGGCGCTGACTTGACGCGCCACACTTTCGACGCCACCACACTCACGCCCCAGGTCGCCGCCCCGCACAGCCCCGCCAACGCCGCGCCCGTGGCGCAGCATGCAGGGCAGGGCATTGACGTGGCCTATATCGGCGCCTGTACTGGCGCCAAGTTGGACGACCTGCGCGCCGCCGCCAGCGTGTTGCGTGGCCAGCGAGTGGCCGCCAGCGTGCGCCTGATGGTCGCGCCGGCCAGCCAGCGCGACCAAGCCGCTGCCCAGGCCGAAGGCGTGCTGCAGGTGCTGCAGGACGCAGGGGCTGAACTGTTCCCCACCACCTGTGGGGCCTGCGCGGGCTATGGCGACACGGTGGGCGACGCCACCAACGTCATCTCCAGCACGGCGCGCAATTTCAAGGGCCGCATGGGCTCGCCCACGGCGCAGGTGTATCTGGCCTCGCCCTACACGGTGGCAGCTTCGGCCCTGCGTGGCTGCATTACTGATCCCCGAGAGGTGTTGGCATGACGAGTATCCACCGCGTCTGGAAGTTGGGTGCCGACGTCGACACCGACGTGCTGGCCCCCGGCCACGCCATGAAGCACGGCATCGACGTGCTGGCACGCCACTGCCTTGAATCCGTGCGCCCCGACTTTGTGCAGGGTGTACGAAAAGGTGATGTGATCGTGGCCGGGCCCAACTTCGGCATTGGCTCGTCGCGCGAGCAGGCGGCTGCCGTGCTGGTGCGCCTGGGCGTGGCGGCGGTAATTGCGCCGTCGTTCAGTGGCCTTTACTTTCGCAACGCGTTCAACCTGGGCCTGCTGCTGCTGACCTGCCCCGAGGCCGACGCCATCGGGGAGGAGGAGGGCATCACCCTGAACGAACAAACACCTTCGGTCACCACCGCCCTGGGGCGTGTGCTGGCCTGCGACCCGATTCCCCCGTTTCTTTTGGACATGGTGCGCGCCGGTGGGCTGATGAACCAGCTGCGCGCCCGCTTTGGCAAGGAGCCCCTGCATGGCTGAACACACCCCCAACCCGCCGCCCATGGACCCAGTCATGGACCCGGTCACCTTGGCCGTGCTGCGCGGGCGGCTGGAGCAGATCGCTGACGAGATGGACGCCACGCTGTACCGCAGCGCGTTCAATCCCATCATTGCCGAGGCGCATGACGCCTGCCACGGCCTGTACGACGCCACCACGGGCGACACGCTGGTGCAAGGCAAGTCCGGCCTGCCGGTCTTCGTGGGTGCCATGGCCTTTGCCGTGCGCGCGGCCATGCGGGCGGCGGGCGAGCGCGGCGGCATCACGGCGGGCGATACCTGGCTGTTCAACGACCCCTACGAGGGCGGCACCCACGCCAACGACTTCAAGCTGGTGCGCCCATTCTTCCGCAACGGGCAGCTGTTCTGCTTCTTGGCATCGGCCGCGCACTGGCACGACGTGGGCGGCAACGTGCCCGGCAACTACAACCCGGCCGCCACCGAGTGCTGGCAAGAAGCGGTGCAGATTCCGCCGGTGCGCATCGTGCGCGGCGGGGTGTTCGACGACGACGTGCTCGCCATCCTCAAGGCCAACACCCGCCTGCCCGACAGCCTGTGGGGCGACCTGAATGGCCAGCTGGCCGCGCTGGACCTGGGCGAGCGCCGCCTGCACGACTTGCTGGACCAATACGGCGATGCCCAGGTGCAGCAGGCCATGGGTGAGCTGCGCACGCGCGCCGTCAAGCTCATGCAGTCGCACATCGCGGCGCTGCCCGACGGGCGCTACAGCTTCAGCGACATCCTGGACAACGACGGCGTGAAGGACGAGCCACTGACCATCGCGCTCGACATGACGGTGCAGGGCGACCGCCTCACGCTGGACTTCTCGCGCACCTCGCCGCAGTGCGCGGGGCCGGTCAATATCTCGCGCGCCACGGCCATTGCGGCGTGCTACGTCGCCCTTAAGCACTTGTTCCCCGATGTGCCCGCCAATGCGGGTGTGCTCGATGCCGTGGACTTTGTGCTGCCCGAGGGGCTGGTCATCAGCGCCGCGCGCCCGCGCCCCGTGGGTGGCTACACCGAAACCATCCTGCGCATGATCGATGTGATCTTCAGCGCCACCGCGCAGGCCGACCCCAAACGCGCCATGGCCCAGGCCTACGGCACCATCAACGCGCTGTCCATCGCCGGGCTGCGCACCGATGCCGCCCGCAAGGGCCAACGCTGGGTGATGTTTAGCTTCTTCGGCGGCGGCCACGGCGGGCACAGCGATGGCGATGGCCTGAGCCACGGCAACGCGCCTATCTCCACCGCCACCATCCCGCCGCTCGAAATTCTGGAGGCGGCGTACCCCGTGCGCTTCACGCAGTGGGCGTTGCGGCCCGATTCGGGCGGCAACGGCCAGCAACGGGGCGGCCTGGGCGCTATCTACGAAATTGAGCTGCTGGAGCAGGATGCCGAGGTCTTCATCTTTGGCGAGCGTGGCAAGGCCGCACCTCAAGGCATTTCGGGCGGTAGCGCCGGTTCCATGAACGTTTTCAGCTATGAAAACAATAGTGAATGGAAGCAGCCACCCATGCGCTCCAAGATGATTGGCATCCGCCTGAAGCAGGGCGAGCGCGTCCGCCTGGAGACCCCCGGTGGCGGTGGCTACGGTGCCCCAGCCGCGCGGGATGCGGCAGCGCGTGAGAAGGATCTGGCGATGGGCTATGTGAGCGTCCCTAACGCACTGAAAGCATTGAAAGGCAAGGCATGAGTAGCGGCAAGGTTTCGGACAAGGCTTTGAGCGAGGCGTCCTATGTGGTGGGCGTGGACGTGGGCGGCACCTTCACCGACCTGTTCGTGCTGGACGAGCGCGACGGCAGCGCCCGCATCGTCAAGGTGCCCAGCACCCGGGGCGAGGAGGCGCGCGGCTTCATGAATGGCGTGGCGCGCGTGGCCGACTCGGCCGGGCAGATCGCCACCATCGTGCACGGCACCACCGTGGGCACCAATGCGCTGCTGGAGCGCAAGGTGGCGCGCACCGGCATCATCACCACCCGCGGCTTTCGCGATGTGCTGGAGATGCGCCGCCGCGACCGGCCGCAGACCTGGGGCCTGCGTGGCAGCTTCGAGCCCATCGTGCCGCGCGACTTGCGGCTGGAGGTGGACGAGCGCGTGTTGGCCGACGGCACGGTGCACACACCGGTGGATGTGGAGCAGGTCAAGGCCCAGGCCTGTGCGCTGCTTCATGCTGGCTGCGAGGCCGTCTGCGTATTCTTCATCAACACCTATGCCAACCCCGCCAACGAACAGGCCGCCGTAGCCGCCGTGCGCAGCGTGTGGCCCAACCCGCATGTGACGGCCGCGAGCGAGGTGCTGCCCGAAATCCGTGAGTTCGAGCGCTGCTCCACCGCCACGCTCAACGCCGCCCTGCAGCCCGTGGTGGGCAGCTACCTGGAACGGCTGGAAGGCGACCTGCGCACACAAGGCTTTGGCGGTGAACTGCTCATCGTGCAGAGCAACGGCGGCGTGATGTCGCGCCAGACGGCGTGCGATGTGCCGGTGCGCACCGCGCTGTCGGGCCCGGCGGCGGGCGTGATTGCCTGCGCGGCGATTGCGCGTGCTGCGGGCTTTCCCGATGTAATCACGGGCGACATGGGTGGTACCTCGTTCGACGTGTCGCTGGTGGCTAAGGGCGAAGCGGCGCTGGCTGCACAAACGGCCATTGAGTTCGGCATGGTGGTCCGCTCGCCCATGATCCAGATCGAGACCATCGGCGCGGGTGGCGGCTCCATCGCCTCGGTAGACGCTAGCGGCATGCTGCAGGTGGGCCCCGAGTCGGCGGGCAGCATCCCCGGCCCGGCCTGCTATGGCCGGGGCAACACGCGCCCCACGGTGACCGATGCCAACGTGCTGCTGGGCCGCATTGCCGCCGACCGCCCCCTGGGCGGTGGTCTGCTGGCCGCCATGGACGCACAAAAGTCGCGCGATGCCATCGAGACCCATGTCGCCAAGCCCCTGGGCCTGGACGTGATGGCTGCTGCCGAAGCCATCCTCACAGTGGCCAACGCCAAGATGGCGGGCGCCGTGCGCGTGGTGTCCATCGAGCGCGGGCACGACCCGCGCCAGTTTGCCTATATGCCGTTTGGCGGCGGCGGCGCGCTGCATGTGTGCGCCATGATGCGCGAGGTGGGCGTGGGCACGGGCATCGTGCCGCGCTACCCCGGCGTGACCTCGGCCCTGGGCTGCGTGATGGCCGACATGCGCCACGATGCGGTGCAGACGCTGAACAAGCCCCTGGCCGACCTGGACGTGGCCGACCTGCGCCAGCGCGTGGCCACACTGGCCGCCACCTGCCAGCAACGGCTCGATTCAGCGGGCGTGAAGTTTGTGGAAGTGCAGGAGGTCATTGCGCTCGACATGCTCTACGCCGGGCAGACGCACACCGTGCAGGTGCCTGTGGCTGCCGATGCGCTGAGCCACGAGGGCATCCCCGCCGCATTCGAGGCCGCCTACCGCGCCGCCTTCGGCCGCGTGCTTGACGGTATTGCCGTGCGGGTGATGAACCTGCGCTACGCCCGTGTCGGCGTGCGCCCCAAGTTCGACCTGACGGTGCTGGCCCCGCAGACCACCACGGTGAACCCCTCGCTGGGTGTGCAGCGTGTGTTCCACGCCGGCCGCTGGTGGGACGCCGCGCGCCACGCACGCCTGGACCTGCCGGTGGGCACCTGTATCGATGGCCCGGCCATCCTGGAGCAGCCCGACACCACGGTCTGGCTGGAGCCTGGCTTCAGCGCCACGGTGGACCCGCTGGGCAATCTGCTGGTGCGGGCCGACGCGGGGGGCGCGGCATGAGTCACGCTGCTATTGAACCGCGCCACACCGCGCTGGTCATCATCGACCTGCAAAACGACTTTCTGGCGCCGGATGGCGCCTATGCACGCGGTGGCGCCGTGAGCGCTGCCGCCCAGGCCTTGCCGCCCCGGGTGGCAGCGGTGGCCCAAGCGCTCAAGGCGGTGGGTGGCATGGTGGTGGGGAGCCAGTTCACCCTGTGGCCCGACGCGCAGGGCGAGCCCATGGTGTCGCCCCATCTCAAGGCCTTGCGCCCGTTTCTGCGCCGTGGCGACTTTGCACCCGGCAGCACCGGCCAGGCCCATGTGGCCGAGATCGCACCGTGGGTGGACGTGTCGGTGTGCAAGGTGGCGTATTCGGCCTTCTTCAACACCCAGCTCGACTGGGTGCTGCGCCGCGCGGGCATCACCACCGTGGCCGTGTGCGGCATCGTCACCAACGGAGGCGTGGCCAGCACGGTGCGCGATGCGCACATGCGCGACTACCAGACGCTGGTGCTGTCCGACGGATGCGCGGCCTTCAAGCAAGCAGTGCACGACACCTCGCTGGCCGACATGGCCAACGTGGCCCAGGTGCTGGCCTGCGCCGACTTTGCTGCCGCTGTGGCGGCTCGTTCCGCATGAATGCGCCCATGAGCACGCCCCGCATCTGCCATGCCGAGTATCTACCCGGCACCGTGGCGCAAGACGCCCATGTGCCGGTGCTCATCGTGGGTGGCGGCGCTTGTGGCCTCACAGCCGCGCTGATGCTGCACGACGCCGGTGTGGACTGCGCCGTGCTGGAGCGCGACGCCACGCCACTGGGCTCCTCGGCCCTGTCATCCGGCTTTATCCCTGCGCCCGGCACGCAGGCGCAGCGCGCGGCGGGCATTGACGACAGCCCGGAGCGGTTTGCCACCGACATCAGCGCCAAGGCCAAGGGCAGGGCGGCGCCGCACCTGGTGCAGGTCTACGCCCAGGCCATTGGCCCGGCGCTGGATGCACTGCAAGTACGCCACGGCCTGCAGTGGCAGGTGCTGGATGGATTTCTGTACCCCGGCCACAGCTTGCGGCGCATGCACGCCACGCCCGAGAAAACTGGCGTGGGCCTGATGGGCCGTTTGGCCAACGCTGTGACGGCGGCGGACATTCCGCTGATCACCGAAGCCACGGTGCGCGAGCTGTGGGTCAACGCCCAGCAGCGCGTGATCGGCGTGGGCTACGAGCGGCCCGACGGCACGCTGGAGCACCTGGCCTGCGACGCACTCATCCTGGCCTGCAACGGCTTTGGCGGTAACCCGGCCATGGTGCGCGAGTTGCTGCCCGAGATGCGCGATGCGCTGTTCTCCGGCCACACCGGCAATGACGGCAGCGCCATTGCCTGGGGCCAGGCGCTGGGTGCCCGGCTGGCCGACCTGGGTGGCTACCAGGGCCACGGCTCCTGGGCCATTCCGCAGGGCGCGCTGATCTCGTGGGCGCTGATGATGGAAGGCGGCATCCAGGTCAATGCGCTGGGCGAGCGCTTTCACGACGAGACACAGGGCTACTCCGAGGCCTCGGTGCATGTGCTGGCGCAACCGGGCGGCGTGGCTTGGAATGTGTTCGATGCACCCATCCTCGCGCTGGCCCGTGGCTTCCCGGACTTTGTGGATGCCGAGGCGGCGGGTGCCGTCAAGCACTGCGACAGCGTGCAGGCGCTGGCGGCTGTGATTGGCTGTGAAGAGTCAAAATTGATAGCTACTCTCGCAAGCCATACGGGCGGTAGTGGCCAAAATGATGCAAATCACCGCACTTTTACCCGTCCACTGCAGGCGCCGTTCTGCGCCGTCAAGGTGACCGGCGCGCTGTTCCACACCCAGGGCGGGCTGGACATTGACGCCCAGTGCCGCGTGCTCGGGCAGCACGGCCAGCCGTTTCCCAATCTGCTGGCCGCAGGCGGCGCCGCGCGGGGCGTGTCGGGCGACGCGGTCTGGGGCTATCTCTCCGGCAACGGCCTGCTCAGCGCCGTGGCCGGTGGCTACATCGCTGCGCACACGGCGGCAGAACTGACCCGCCAGAAAGTCTGAAGACATGACCACCTCATCGTTGAAAGAACGCCTGCACGAACCCCGCGCCATGCTGGCCCCCGGCGTGTACGACGCCCTGAGCGCCCTGGTGGCCGAACAGGTGGGCTTCGAGGCGCTGTACCTCTCGGGCGCCTCCATTGCCTACACGCGCCTGGGCCGCTCGGACGTGGGCCTGACCACCTACACCGAGGTGGAAGACACCCTGGCCCGCATCACCGAGCGCGTGCGCACGCCCGTTATCGTCGATGCCGACACCGGCTTCGGCAACGCACTTAACACCCAGCGCACCGTGCGCGGCTTTGAGCGCGCAGGCGCGGCCATGGTGCAGATCGAGGACCAGGGCTTTCCCAAGCGCTGCGGGCATCTGGACGGCAAGACAGTGGTGCCCGTGGCCGAGATGTGCGGCAAGCTCAAGGCCGCGCTGGATGCGCGCCGCAGCGCCCACACCCTAATCCTGGCCCGCACCGACGCGCTGGCCGTCGAGGGTATCGACGCAGCCTTCGACCGCGCCGAGGCGTACTTGGAGTGTGGTGTGGACGCGCTCTTCATCGAGGCCCTGCGCACCCCCGAGCAGATGGACGCAGCCTGCCAGCGCTTTGCCCACCGTATCCCGCTGCTGGCCAACATGGTCGAAGGTGGCAAGACACCGATCCAGAGTGCGGCCGAGCTGCAGCAGCGCGGCTTTCGCATCGTGATCTTCCCCGGCGGCACGGCCCGTGCGGTGGCGCACACGCTGCAGGGCTACTACGCCAGCCTGCACACGCACCAGACCACAGCGCCCTTCAAGGACCGGATGATGGACTTTGACGGCTTGAATGCGCTGATCGGCACGCCCGAGCTTATGGCCCAAGGCCGCCAGTACGAGTAAATTCCGCTTCTAAATCATCCGTGTCGTTGTTGCTTCGCCTTGCCGTGCTACAGCACTGTCTGCAGCTTCGCGCCTAGACACGAATGACTTGGAAACGGAATAGCCGCCAAGCCGCACAGAGCCAATGCCCCCGCCCGCACTGCGGCGGGTGAGGGCGCGTACCATGCCGGCAAAGTTCTTCCCCCGAACTGCATGGAGACCCACATGGCCCACAACCCACAAACCATCACCCTCGGCGGCGGCTGCTTCTGGTGCACCGAAGCCGTGTTCGACCGCGTGCGCGGCATCACCGACGTGGAAAGCGGCTACACCAACGGCCACACCATCAACCCCAGCTACGAGCAGATCTGCCAGGGCGACACCGGCCACGCCGAGGTGGTGCGCCTCACGTTCGACGCCGACGAAATCAGCCTGGAAGAAATTCTGGAAATCTTCTTCCACACCCACGACCCGACCACCCTCAACCGCCAGGGCAACGACGTGGGCACGCAGTACCGCAGCGGCATCTACTACGACAACCCCGAGCACGGCGAGAACGCCAACGCCATGATCCGCCAGATGTCGCAAGACAAGCTGTTTGGCGCGCCCATCACCACCGAGGTGAAGCCGCTCTCGAACTACAGCACGGCCGAGGCCTACCACCAGGACTACTTTGCTAAGCACCCCAACGCGGGCTACTGCGCGTTTGTGGTGGGGCCTAAGGTTGAGAAGTTTCGCAAGACGTTTGCACGGTATTTGAAGGGCTGACGCTGCGACGCAGATGACCATCAAGGGGGCGGCATCTGCATCTTGCTCTGTGGGTTCACCGAAGGGAGGGTGAGCAAATTCCTCGGGGTGACGCTTTGTGCGGGCATAATGCAACCCGATTGCGTTATGCGCAGTTCATCCGCACCACCCATGCCCTTACCGTCCCCTCAACGTCTCCAGTCCTGGTCGCTTCCTTCCGGCATGCGCGCCACCCGCGCCACCAGGGCGTTGGCGGCGGTGTACGAAGCACGGCCGGACGCGGCCCTGTCAGAGCCCGAGGTTGAAGCGGCCCTGGCCGAAGCAGGTGTTGCCGTCAACAAGGTCACGGTCTACCGCATGCTCGACCGTTTTGCCGCTGCCGGGCTGCTGCACAAGCAGGTGGATGCCGCCCGCGTGACGCGGTATGCGCTGGCCCCGCGAGGGGAAGAGGGTGCTGCACCGCGCTTTGAATGCGACGACTGCCATCGCCAGTTCCGCCTGTCGCAGGGTTCGGCCAAGGTGCAAAAGGCCCTCCGGCAGGTGCTGCAGGCGCTGGCCACTGCAGGGCATGAGAGCCTGGCGGTGGACGTTGCCGTGCACGGACGCTGTGCCGACTGTGCGCACTCGGCAGAGGGTGCCGCCGCATGATCCGTACCCGGGGGCTTTCCTACACCTATGCCACGGCTGGCGCGGCGCCGCTGCGCTTTCCGGATGTTGACCTCCGCCAGGGCGGCACGCTGCTGCTGCGTGGGCGCTCGGGCACCGGCAAATCGACCTGGCTGGCGCTGATGGCGGGGCTGCGCGGTGCCAGCGGAGGTGACCTGTTTGTGGCGGGCACCCAACTGGGCACTCAGCGTGGGGCCGAGATTGATGCCTGGCGCGCCCGCAACATCGGCTTTTTGCCGCAGAAGCTGTACCTCAGCAGCGCACTCACCGTGGCGGACAACCTGGCACTGGCTTACTTTGCAGCAGGGCTGCCGCGCGACGCTGCGGCCATCCACCGTGCACTCAACCAAGTGGGAGTGGCCGAACTGGCCGCGCGCAAACCGCACCAGCTCTCCGGCGGGCAGGCGCAGCGTGTGGCGCTGGCGCGGGCCGTCCTTTTAGCGCCGCAGGTGCTGCTGGCCGATGAGCCCACGGCCAGCCTGGACGACGAGGCGGCTGCGGATGCTCTGGCGCTGCTGCAGCACAGCGCCGCGGCCTGCGATGCCAGCCTGGTGATTGCCACGCATGACCAGCGTGTGGTGCAGGCCTTGGCCGGTGCGCAGACGCTGGATTTGAATGAAATTGCGGCCTACTGCTCAACGGACGGGCGCGAGTAGCTATGAAAAACATAGTAATTCTTGCCCGCCTATCCTGGCACTACCTGTGGTCGCGCCCGCTGGCGGCCGTGCTCAACCTGCTGGTGCTCACGCTGGGCCTCGCCGCCATCACGCTGGTGCTGCTGGTGGCCACGCAGCTCGACAAGGCGTTCGAGCGCGACCTGAGCGGCATCGACCTCGTGGTGGGCGCCAAGGGCAGCCCGCTGCAGCTCATCCTGGCGGGCGTGTTCCACATCGATGTGCCCACGGGCAATATCCCGCTGCAAGAGGTGCAGACGCTGCAGAAGAACCCGCTGGTGGCGCAGGTCATCCCGCTCAGCCTTGGCGACAGCTACCAGGGCTTTCGCATTGTGGGCACCACGCGGGACTACATCACGCACTACGGGGCCACGCTGGCCGAAGGCGCGCTGTGGCAGCAGCCGATGGACGCGGTGCTGGGCGCCAGCGTGGCGCGGGGCATTGTCAAAGCCAGCCACCAAGGCGCGCCGCTGGTCGGCGCCACCTTCATCGGCAGCCACGGCCTGGGTGGAGGAGGGCATGCGCACGGCGACCACCCCTACCGCGTGAGCGGCGTGCTGGCGCCCTGCGGCTGTGTGCTGGACCGCCTGATCCTGACCAGCACCGAATCCGTCTGGATGGTGCACGAGACCGCCACGGCCAACGATGCCGAAGACCTGGAAATCCTGAAGGAAGAGCGCGAGGTGACCGTGGCCCTGGTGCGCTACCGCACGCCCATGGCGGCCATCACGTTGCCGCGCCTGATCAACGGCGGCACATCAATGCAGGCGGCGGCGCCTGCTATCGAAGTTACACGCCTGCTGCGCCTGCTGGGCGTGGGCGCCGACGTGTTGCGCGCCTTTGGGGGCGTGCTGCTGGCCGTGGCCGCGCTCAGTGTGTTCATCGCCTTGTGGAATGCCGTGCGCGAGCGCCGCGCTGACCTGGCCATGCTTCGCATGCTGGGAGCGCCGCCGGGCCGCGTGGCAGGGCTGGTGCTGTGGGAGGCCCTTTGGCTGGCCGCGCTCGCGTCCATGCTGGGGTTGCTGCTGGGCCACGGCCTGGCGCAGGCCCTGGGCTGGGCATTGCAGGCGCAGGGCTTGCTACCGGTGACGGGCTGGATCTGGCTGCCCGCCGAAGCGGGGGTGCCACTGCTGGCCGCAGGCGTGGCGGCGGTGGCCGCGCTGCTGCCGGCGATGCAGGCCTACCGGACCGATGTGGCCGATCTGCTCAGCCAGCCATGACCGCCCCGTTGAACACCCCCGTTTTTGTTTGACCCAGTTCTCTGAATCACCTGGAAGGACCCTTCATGAAGCACCTCATCTCCGCGCTCGCCCTGGCCCCCATGCTCCTCGTTGGGGCACTGGTCCACGCGCAAGCCCACAACGACAAGGACACCCAGGAAGACATCGCCCGCCACCGTGCGATGGCCGCGGCGCACGAGGCGGCTGCCAAGTGCCTGGAATCCGGCAAGGGCCACGACCAGTGCCAGAAAGACCTGCAGGCTGCGTGCCGGAACCTGGCCATCGGAAAATACTGCGGCATGAAACACGCGCACTGAGCGCCTGTTTGTTTTGAAGCTTGTTCGCCCGGAGTCCCCGCCATGTCCTGCACCTTGAACCCCTTGCCCGTCACCGGCCGGATGGCTCGCCTGGCTTGTATTGCCGCCGCGATGGCTCTGGCAGGCGGTGCACATGCGCAGCAAGGCGGTGCCACCAAACCCGCGCCGGGCGCTTTTGAGCGCGCCAAAGAAGGCGCGGCCGCTGCGCCGGTGCTGTCCTCGCCGCTGCCTGCGGGCGCGGGCACTGCGGTGCCTGCGGGGTCGGGCGCGGGGTATCACAGCCCCAACAGCCCGATTGCGCCGCTGCCGCAGCGCAACGATGTGGTGCCCTGGTCGGTGCTGACAGACCTGAGCAAGAAAACCACCAAGGACGGCATCCTGCCCGTGTTCAACGACGCCCAGAAGGGCATGGACAAGACCACGCAGCGCATCCAGGGCTTCATGGTGCCGCTGGACGCCAAGCCGACGCAGACGCACTTCATCCTTACCTCCGTGCCGCTGACCTGCTCGTTCTGCACACCGGGCGGGCCGGAGAGCATGGTCGAGGTCAAGGCCAAGACGCCCGTGCGCTATTCGCTGGAGCCCGTGGTGGTGGAGGGCAAGTTCACCGTGCTGCCCAATGACCCCTATGGCCTGTACTACCGCGTGGTGGACGCGGTGCCGGTGAAATGATCCACGGCTTTTGGCGCTGCCGCTTCTGCCGCAATCCTTTTCCCTTTCGTTCCTGACGTGACCCGCTCGCTTCTTCGTCCCCCGTACCTGCCGTCCGCCGCCCTGCGCAGCGCGGTGGTGCGGCGCGTGGCGTTGGCGTGGCTGCTGCTGGCCCTGGTGGTTGTGCCCACGCTGGGGCGGCTGCACCAGGTGGTGCACGGGGGCGCGCTGGACCAGGCCCATGCCGGGCTACTGGCCGCGCCGTCGTCGCTGCCCGGGCAAACGGCGTGGGACCCGGCCCCCACTGCGCGGCCCGCTGCCACACCTGGCCACAGTCTGTGGCTGCCGTATCTGCTGGCCCACCACGCGCCGGTGGACTGCCTGTTGCTCGACCAGCTGGCGCTGGGCGACGCATTGCATGCCGCCCCGCTGGCGCTGCCTGCGGCCGATGCGCCACTGCCGCCCACGGTGCACGTGGCAGGGCGGTCGAGCACACCCCACATTGCGCTGTTCCACGCGCGCGGCCCGCCGGTCGCCTGACGCGCAGCGCACCTCTAGGAACCCTCTACACGAATCAAGCGGCAAGTGGGCGCAGCGGATCGGGAAGGGCTGCAAGGCGCAAAACGCAGCAATAGCGGTAGCTATTGCGAGTATTTGCAACGCGGCAGACCGCCCGGGCCCGCTGATGCACACGGCGCGCTGATTTGTGCAGAGGGTCCCTAGCCCCACCTTCTCAGTCGGCGTACCCGCTGTGTGCCTTGCAGGGCAACGCGGCGGTGTTGTGCCTGCTGGCGAGGGGCGCGGTCTGCAGGCCGCAATACGCAGGTTGAGCTGGCGGCTGCCAGCGGCCGTACCACGGCGCGTCCATCATTACTCCTGTTTTCATAGCTGCTTGCGCATATTTCACTAGCGCTTGCAGCGGTTTTATTCATCAACTCGCGCCCGGGGCGCGGGTCGGCATGCGCAGGCGCGTTGGCACCGCCAGCGCCGCGCATGCCTTGTTGCAGGCCACCACCATGACCCACACCTTTTCTAACCACCGCTTTATTTCCCGCCGCGCCCGTCCGGCCCTCCACCCCGTGGCTCTGGCAACTCTGCTGGCGCTGTCCAGCACCAGCGTTGCCACCCAGGCGCAGACTGCGCCCGCGCCCGCGCCCGTGCCCGCGCCCGCTGCGGCGGCGGATGCCGCACCCAGCCTGCCCGCTGTCACCGTGTCGGCCAGCGGCCTGCAACTGGGCGCCAGCGACATGACCACCCCCGCCACCGTGCTGGAAGGCGATGAACTGGTGCGGCGCCGCGAGGCCACGCTGGGCGAAACGCTGAACAGCGAACCCGGCATCACCAGCAGCCACTTTGGCGCCGGTGCCAGCCGCCCCATCATCCGCGGCATGGACGGCCCGCGCGTCAAGGTGCTGAGCGATGGCGCCGAGCTGCACGACGCCTCCACCATCAGCCCCGACCACGCCGTGGTGTCCGAGCCGCTGCTGGCCACGCAGATCGAGGTGCTGCGCGGTCCCTCGGCCCTGGTCTATGGCAATGGCGCCGTGGGCGGCGTGGTCAACGTGCTCGACGGCAAGGTGCCCACCGCCATTCCGCAAAAGGGCTACGAAGGCAGTGCCGAGCTGCGCGCCAACTCGGGGGCGGGTGAGGGCGCCGGGGCCTTTTCGCTGACGGGTGGGGCGGGCAACCTGGCTGTGCATGTGGAAGGCGTGGCGCGGGACGCGGGCGACTACCGCGTGGGCAAGGGCTGGTCGGGCGGCAGCAAGGTGCTGGGCAGCTTCAACCGCACCGACGCTGGCAGCGTGGGCCTGTCTTGGGTGGGCGACCAGGGCTACCTGGGGGCGGCCTACACCCGCCAGACCGCCAAATACGGCCTGCCTGGCCACAACCACAGCTTTGACGGCTGCCACACCCATGGCGACCACCTGCACTGCAGCGCCCATGCGGACGACGAAGCCGACGGCCATGACCACGACCATGACGCTGCGGCAGGCGATGTGCCGGTGGTGGACCTGCGCAGCGAACGCTTTGACGTGCGGGGCGAGCTGCGCAACCCGTTTGCGGGCTTCTCGGCACTGCGTCTGCGCGCGGGCGTCACCGACTACAAACATGATGAGGTCGAAGACGGTGCCATCAGCACCACTTTCAAGAACAAGGCCTACGACACGCGCGTGGAACTGCAGCACGAGCCCATCGGTGGCTTCAAGGGCGTGATCGGCCTGCAGACCTCGCAGCGCAAGTTCAGCGCCGAGGGCGAGGAGGCCTATGTGCAGCCCACCGTGACCCGCAAGACGGGCCTCTTCGTGCTGGAGGAGTACCGCTGGAACGACTGGCGCTTTGAAGCGGCCCTGCGCCACGACCGCCAGACGGCCGAGGCCCAGACCAGCGGCATCGAGCGCAGCCACAACGGCACTTCGGCATCGCTGGGCGCGGTGTGGAAGTTCACGCCCGGCTACCAGGTGGGCACCTCGTTCACCCGCGCCAGCCGCGCCCCGTCGGCCGAAGAGCTGTACGCCCAGGGCCTGCACATGGCCACCAGCACGTACGAACGCGGCAATGCCGACCTGCGCTCCGAAATCTCGCAGAACATCGATGTCAGCCTGAAGAAGACCAGTGGCGACACCACCTTTGGCGTGAGCGTGTTCCGCAACCGCATCAACAACTACATCTACGGCCGCACGCTGGACGAGCTGGATGGGCTGCAGCTGCTGCAGTACAGCCAGGCCGACGCCACCTTCACCGGCATTGAAGGTCAGGTGCGCCAGCGCCTCACGCGCAATTTGGGCATCACGCTGTTTGGCGACACCGTGCGCGCCAAGCTGGACGGCGGTGGCCTGCTGCCGCGCATCCCGGCCACCCGCGCCGGTGTACGGCTGGACGCCAACTGGCAGGCGTGGGAAGGCCAGGTGGAATGGGTGCAGGTGGCCCGCCAGAACCGCGTGGCCGACTTTGAAACCGCCACGCCCGGCTACGGCATGCTGAACCTGGGCGTGAGCTACAACGGTCAGTTCAGCAGCAGCGGCACCCCTTGGCAGGTGTACCTGAAGGCCAACAACCTGACGGACCGCCTGGCGTACGCGCACACCTCGTTCATCAAGACCGCTGCGCCGCTGATGGGCCGCAACATCACGCTGGGGGTGAAGGTGGCGTTCTGAACGTTAACGCCGTCGTGACGTGAGTGAGCCAGCGCCGAGGAAGAGGATTGCCCGCTCACGTATCTCCAGGTCCCAAACTACCCAAGCCAAGAGCGGCCTGGATTCACACCATCCTCGGTTTGACACAGTTGATCTTTCGCTCCGTGAACGCGATGCTGCCTCGGTCATCGTGATCGCGCACGCCCGATTCTGGAATAGGATTGGCACCGCAGCGGGCAACCCAATGCCGGGCTGCGCGACACACCAAGGACTTGCTCAACGCGGCCCTGCATGTATCTGACCCGTTTTGCGATATCCCTGCATGCCCACCACCCCAACGCCATCCGCGAACCTGCTGCAACTGCTCCCTGAGGCGGTGGTGCAGACCGATGCGCTGTGGGAGATCACGTATCTGAACCCGGCGTGGCACAAGCTCACCGGCCATCCAGTGGAGACTGCGCTCGGCCGGTCTTTGCTGGAGTTCGTGCATCCCGACGACATCGGCACCATGCGTTCGGGTATGCCGGTGTTCCGCCTGCGCTTTGCCGACGCGGACTACCGCTGGGTGCGGCTGCAGTTCCACCCCGAGACAGATGCGGCGGAGCGGGTGATCAGCCGCCAGGGTGTCCTGATCGAGATCACCGAGGTCACCGAGCAGGTGCTGGTGGAGGTTCGCCAGCGCTTTCTGCGCTTGCTGGAAACCATTGACGGTGTGGTGTGGGAAGCTGAAATCGGCGTGGGCAACACCTTTCTGAGCCCGCAGGTCGAACGCTTGTTCGGCTATTCCGTCGAGGAGTGGCGGGCCGACCCGGGCTTCTGGCGGGCGCATGTGCATCCCGATGATCTGGAGGAGGCCCTGCGCATCGACGATGCCGCTTACAACGCCACGCACAGCCACGCCTACGAGATGAGCTACCGGCTGATTGCCAAGTCGGGCAAGGTCGTGTGGGTGCGTGACCTGTGCCGCGCGGTGGTCGAACCCGGCCGGCCGAACCGCATGATCGGCCTGATGATCGACGTTACCCAGGAGAAGAACACCGAGCTTGAATTGCTGCGCTCCGAAAACCGCTATTCGCTGGCGACCCGCGGGTCCAATGACGGCATCTGGTATTGGGACTTGCGCACGGACACCCTGCATGTGTCGGGGCGCTTTCTCCAGATCGTCGGGCTGGGTAACCGCGATCATGTGTATGAGGGCGGCTGGCGCTTTCTGGAGCAACTCATCGACCGCGAGGATCGCGCCCGCGTACAGGAGGCCTACCGCAGGCACCTGTCCGGAAGCAGCGCGAATTTTTCGGTGGACTTCCGCGCGTTCCACGGAGCGGGACGGCTGGTATGGGTCAATTGGCGCGGACTCGCCGAGTTCGAAGAGGGCGTTGCGGTGCGCATGGCAGGCTCGTTGAGCGATCTGGCCGAGCGCGGCAGCTCCTACGACGCGCTGACCAACTTGCCCGGCCGGCCGCTGTTCCACGACCGCCTTGCGCAACTGATCGCGCTGCACCAGATTGAGGCGGAGAACGGTGATGGCGTACCGACGCGCGGTGGAGCCACGATGTTCGCCGTGCTGCTGCTGGACCTCAACGGGTTCAAGGCGGTCAACGACTGCTACGGACACCATGTGGGAGACCAGCTACTGCAGCAGGTGGCGCGGCGGCTCGAATCCTGCGTGCGAGCGGTGGATCTGGTCGCGCGCATGAGTGGCGACGAGTTCAATGTGCTGTTGGAGTCGATTGATCTCGCTGAAGCCAGCCAACGCGCCCAGCAGATCGCGGCCGCGCTTGCTGCGCCCTATGTGATTGGCGAACACACCGTGATCAGTGGCGCGAGTATCGGGTTGGTCAGCAGCGCATCCAGGCTTGCAACCGTCGACGACTACCTGCGCGCGGCAGACACTGCCATGTACCGGGCCAAAAGTCAGTCATTGGGCGTGTGCGTGACCCAATAAGGCGTCGTGGCCACGCCTGGCGAGGGCGTGCTGATTCGGGCTGCAGGGCCGCAAGCGGCTGGCTCAAGGAACAATCGCCACCGATTTGACCTGGGCCCACACCGTGCTGCCGGGTGCCACGCCCAGCGCGTGCAGGGACCGGTGGGTGACCCGCGCCAGCAAAAATGACTCGCCACAGCGCAGCCGCACCAGCGCCTGCGAAGGGTGTGCGTCGGGCGCTATGGAGTCGATCACGCAGGGCAGGTGGTTCTGGATGCTGGTCTGCATGGGCTCCTGCACCGTCAGGCTCACATCGCGGGCCAGCACCCGCAGCCGCACCGACTGGCCCACGGGCAGGCCGCTGTCGCGCAACCACATGGCGCCACCTGCAAAGCCCACGCGCGCCAGATGCCAGGCCGTGTCCCGCTCCAGCACCTGGCCGCGCAGCAGTGCGCCCGCGTCGTCGCCCAGCACCACCGGCAGTTGTACGGACGACAGCACCTGGTCCACCGGCCCGGCGGCCTTCACCCGGCCTCCGCCCAGCACTACCAGGTGGTCGGCCAGCCGCGCCAGTTCGTCGGCAGAGTGCGTGACATACAGCATGGGAATGTGCAGCTCATCGCGCAGGCGCTCCAGCCAGGGCATGATTTCCTGGCGCCGCGCCAGGTCAAGGGCGGCCATGGGTTCGTCCAGCAGCAGCAGGCGGGGCGAGGTTGCCAGGGCGCGGGCAATGGCCACCCGCTGGCGCTCGCCGCCCGACAGCTGGCCCGGCCGGCGCTGCAGCAGGCGGCCGATGCCCAGCAGCTCGATGGCGGCCTGCAGCGTGGCCTCGGCCTGCGCAGACCGGGCGCGATTCAGGCCATACCGCAGGTTGCCCAGCACGTTGAGGTGCTCGAACAAGCTGGCCTCCTGGAACACATAGCCCAGCGCCCGCTGGTGCGTGGGCAGAAACACCTGGGCAGCATCGTCTTGCCACACCTCGCCGGCCACGGCCACCAGGCCAGGGCGTGCGCGCTCCAGCCCCGCCACACAGCGCAGCACGCTGGTTTTGCCCGAGCCCGATGTGCCGAACAACACCGTGATACCGCTACCGGGCAGGTGCAAGTCCACATTCAGTTCAAAGTCGGCACGCGGCAGCGCGAGCCGGATGCGCAGGTCGCCGGGCGCACTCATGGCAGCACCCGCGAGCCACGGTTCTTGAGCAGCGCCAGGCACAGCAGCACCACGAACGAGAACAGCACCATGCCGCCCGCCAGCCAGTGCGCCTGGGCGTATTCCATGGCCTCGACATGGCCGTAGATCTGGGTCGAGACCACCCGTGTCTTGCCCGGGATATTGCCGCCAATCATCAGCACCACGCCAAACTCGCCCACCGTGTGGGCAAAACTCAGGATGGCTGCGGTGAGCAGGCCAGTGCGGGCCTGCGGGAGGGCCACGGTAAAAAACGCATCCAGCGGGCTGGCCCGCAGGGTGGCGGCCACCTCCATCGGGCGGCGACCCATGGACTCGAAAGCGTGCTGCAGCGGCTGCACCGCAAACGGCATCGAAAACACCACCGAGCCAATCACCAACCCGGTAAAAGTGAACGACAGCAGGCCCCAGCCCATGGCCTGCGTGAACTGCCCCAGCGGCCCGGCGGGCCCCATGGCCACCAGCAGGTAAAAGCCAAGCACCGAGGGCGGCAGCACCAGCGGCAGGGTCACGAAGGCGCCCACCGGCCCCTTCCACCACGACTCGGTTTGCGACAGCCACCAGGCCAGCGGCGTGGCGATCAACAGCAGCACGAGGGTGGTGAGGGTGGCAAGCTGCAGGGTCAGCCAGACGGCTTGCAGTGCTTCAGGGCCCAGGGGCATGGAGGAAAAAGGCGGTGGCAGAGATGGTGTGTAAGTATCTCAGTGCTCGTAGCCATAGCCACGGATCACCGCCCGCGCCTTGTCACCCTTGAGGTATTGCAGCAACGCGGCCGCTGCGGTGTTGCCCTGGCCCTTGCTCAGCAGCACGGCGTCCTGGCGCAAAGGGGAGTAGAGCGTTGCAGGGACGGCCCACACCGAGCCCTCCACCAGGCGGCCTTCGGCCATCACCTGCGACAGGGCGACAAAACCGAGCTGGGCATTCTGGGTGGCGACAAACTGATGGGTCTGGGCAATGTTCTCACCCTGCACAAACTTGGGCCGCAGGGTGTTCAGCACGCCCAATTGGGTCATCACTTCGACTGCGGCGGCTCCGTAGGGCGCAAGCTTGGGGTCGGCCACCGCGATCTTGTCGAAGGTGCCGGATTTAAGCACCTGGCCCTGTGCATCCACCAGACCGGGCTGCTTGCTCCACAGGGCCAGCTTGCCAATGGCGTAGGTGAAGCGGCTGGCATCGACCGCCAGGCCTTCCTTGGCCAACTTGGCCGGGGTTTCGTCGTCGGCGGACAGCAGCAGGTCAAACGGCGCGCCGTTCTTGATCTGCGCATAGAACCGCCCGGTAGAGCCAAAAGCCAGCGTGGCTTTGTGGCCGGTGTCCTGCTCGAACAGGCGGGCAATCTTTTGCATCGGGGCCGTGAAGTTCGCCGCCACGGCCACTGACACCTCGCCCGCATGGGCCGAAACCGCCACCGTTAAGCATGCAGCCAGTGACAACAGGAAACGCTTCACAACGACCTCGCTATTCTTCATTGGAATAGCGGGACTGTAGCATGGCCGCTGCTTCGCTATTCCGCTGATGAACAGCGGTGCCGCAAATGTCCGCACCACGCAGTTAACATGCCCGGATGAGCAATTCTTCCCTGCCCCTGGCCGATGTGCTGGGCCACGAGGTCACGGACAAACGCATCGACATCCTGCGCCGCATCGGCGAGGTGGGCTCCATTTCCGAGGCGGCGCGGGGCGCCGGGGTGAGCTACAAGGCCGCCTGGCAGGCGCTGGAGACGCTGACCAACCTGGCCGGGGTGCCACTGGTGGAGAAAGTAGTGGGCGGCACCGGCGGCGGCGGGGCTGCACTGACCTCGGCAGGCCAGCGGGTGCTGCAGGCTGCCCATGCGCTGGCCGCTGCGCGCCAGCAGGTGCTGGGCCGATTGAGGAGCGACGACGACGCAGCGACCGGCCGGGCCGCACTGGCTTTGCGCACCAGCATGCGCAACCAGTTTCCTTGCACCGTGGGCAAGGTGCGGTCCGGGGGCGGGCAGGTGCGTGTGCAGCTGCTGCTGGCGGATGAGCAGGCGCTGCACGCATCCATCACCCGGGTCAGCGCACAGTTGCTGGGTTTGAAGGCCGGGCTGGGTGTGCTGGCGCTGTGCAAGGCGACAGCGGTTCAGGTGGTCCCAGACCCGTCCAGTCCCACAGGCAATGCCATGGCCGGGGTGGTACGGAGCGTGGCCCGGGGCGCTGCCCCGGAGGTGGTACTGCAGCTGCCCAGCGGCATCCAGCTGGTGGGCTTTGCTGCTGCAGGAGTCAAGGTTCGAACGGGCCAGCAGGCCACGGCGGTTTTTGACGAATCCAGCATCGTCATCGCTGCGACTTCTTGAGGGTTGACCGCCCTCCAGCGCATTGAAGAACCTGTTCAAACAGCTAGGAGGGCCAGCGGCCCCCCACTACCGGCTGCGGTCGCCGTCGCGCACGGATTCGATGGCGCCGTTGTAGATGCGAACCACCCCCAGGAAGGTGCCTGGCCCCCGGTCGTACGTCCACTCTTCCATGGGCACGCACTGATTGGCCAGCACCGCTGCGGGGCTACCGGGGCGGTAGGGTGTCACCACCCAACCCAGCTGCAACATGGAAACGCACACGCCCTGGCGGTAGATGGGGTCACCACACTTCTGGAGCAGGGTCACCGGAGAGTCTCCCTTGCCCACCAGCGAACCATTGCAGCGCAAGGACTGCGAGGCCTGGGTGGGCAGCACCGTGCACAGGGCCAGTGCGGCTGCCAGCAGTTGCAAGGTTTTTCGGCAAGTGCCTGACAGCGCGGGCTGGGTCAAAAGTGATCTCATGGCGGCGGATTCCAGAAGGCTGGGCCTCACTGTACAGCGGCCCGCCGCAGAAGGACGAACCCGCCTTTCGCTTCCCTTTCATCGCCCGTCCGTAGAAGCACAGTGGCCCGGGCCTGCCGCAGGCGGCATGATCGGGGGATGAAACTGCTGTTGGTCGAGGACGACTTTGATCTGGCCGGGGCCTTGAGCCGCAGCCTGGTGGCGCGTGGGTTCGAGGTGTTGTGCTGTGCCGATGGCAAGGAGGCCCTGGTGGCCGCGCGGCGCACCGCGTTTGACGTGATCACGCTCGACCTGTCGCTGCCGGGCCTGGATGGGCTGGAGGTGCTGCGGCGCCTGCGCGATGGTGGCAGCACCACGCCAGTGCTGGCGTTGACCGCCCGCGCGGCGGTCACAGACCGGGTGGCAGGACTGGAGGCCGGAGCCGACGACTACCTGGCCAAGCCGTTTGACCTGGACGAACTGGTGGCGCGGCTGCGAGCCCTCACGCGGCGCGTGGGGCGCGACGGGCAGTTGCGCTGCGGGGCGCTGTACCGCGAGCCGGGCAGCGGCGTGTTCTACAACGATGCCTTGCCGCTGGAGCTGTCGCAGCGGGAGTCCGAATTGCTGCGACTGCTGATGTCGCGCGTGGACCGGGTGGTCAGCAAGGAAGAGCTGCGCACCCAGGTGTTTGCCAACACGGACGAGCAGGTGCAAGCCGACGCGGTGGAAGTGGTGGTGCACCGGCTGCGCAAGAAGCTGGTGGGCACTAACGCCGAGATCGTGACCTTGCGCGGCGTGGGTTACCTGCTGTGCGACGCCGACAGCATGGCCGCCCACAAGACGGACAAAGCCGAAAAATCCGACAAAGGCGGGGTGGCCCGGTGACGCTGCGGTGGTGGCAGCAGCGGCCCTGGAGGCCGCGTGGCGGCTCGTTGCAGCGGTGGCTGCTGGTGGGCTGGCTGGTGCCGCTGTGGGCGCTGGTGGCCGTGATCTGCGCGGTGCAATGGGCCTATCAGGCGCAGCATGACGCCGCCGCGCAGGACGAGGCCCTGCGCCAGGCGCTGGCGCACTGGCCTGCAGGTTGGTCCGAAGACCCGGCCCCATCTTTGTCTGCCCAGCCAGCGCCCGGCGTCTGGTACCGCGAGAGCAATCTGGACGGCGAACGCCTGGCGGGCAGCGCTGACCTGCCGCGTGTGCCCCCTACCGAGGCAGTACGTGACCCGGGTGCCGTGCACTTCTACCTGGCGCAGGTGGGCGACCGGCTGGTGCGGGTGGCCGTGACCCTGTACCAGCCCACCGTAGTGAAGGAGCGGCAAACCGTGGCTGCGCCCGTGGTGCGCCAGGTGGCACGCCCGCTGGGCGAGCGCCTGCCCGGCGCGCGCAGCCTGCTGGGCGGTGGCTCGGGCCTGTGGTGGGTGCTTCTGCTGGCACTGGCCATGACCGCCGTGGCGGTGCTGCTGGCGCGGGCGGCATCGGTCTGGCTGCAACATGCCGATGTGTCGCTGATGCGGCCGCTGAGCAACGACGCTGCGGGCACGGCAGACCGCATCTACGAAGGCCCGTTAGAACTCGCGCCCGCCGTGCAGCATTTTGCCGAGCTGCAACACAGCCAGAGCCGCTGGATCGAGGAACAGCGGCGCTTTCTGGCCGATGCCACCCACCAGCTGCGCACCCCCATGGCCGTGCTGCGCACCCAGCTGCAGGCCGCCATGGCGGGTGACATGCTGGTGGGCGATGCGCTGCAGCAGATGCTGCATACCGTGGACCGCGCCTCGGGCCTGGCCAACCAGTTGCTCAGCCTGAGCAAGGTGGAGCAGCTCAAGCGCATGGGCGAGTTGTCCAGCGTGGACCTGAACGCGATTGCCCGCGAGGCCGTGATGGAACTGGCACCGCTGATTGCGGCCAAACGGCTCGACTTTGCGCTGGAGGGCCCTGACACGCTGTGGGCACCCGGCGACGCAGCGCTGCTGGGCGAACTGATGCGCAACCTGCTGGCCAACGCCATCCACCACACGCCCACCCATGGGCGGCTGGGTGTGCTGCTGCGCGACAGCACTGGGCGGCGCGAGGTGCTGGTGTGGGACGAGGGCCCCGGCATCGACGACGCCGTGCGGCAGCGACTGTTCCAGCCGTTTTCCGCCGGGCAGGGTGGGGTGGGGCTGGGGTTATCCATCTGCCGGCAGATTGCAGAGGCGATGGGCGCGCAGGTCACGCTGTTCAACCGCATGGATGCGGGGCAGGTCATCGGCGTGGATGCCGTCGTGGCCTGGGAAGAATGAGATGCCCGTGACAGCCCGCTCCGAGACACCAGCCGCGCATGGCATCGAGTTCCGGGATGTCAGCAAGCGGTACGGCTCATCGCCCGACGCTCCGCTGGTGGTGGACCACATCAGCTTCAGCGTGCCGCGTGGCACGCTCACCACCATCCTCGGGCCATCGGGCTGCGGCAAGACGACCACGCTGCGCCTGATTGCCGGGCTCGAATCGCCCACATCGGGCCGCATCTTCATCGACGGGCAGGATGTCACCCCCCTCGGCCCGGCGCAGCGCAATGTGAGCCTGGTGTTCCAGAACTACGCGCTGTTTCCGCACATGAACGTCATCGACAACGTGGTCTACGGCCTGCATTTGGCGGGCCTGGGCAAGCAGCAGGTGCGCGACAAGGCCCGCGCCATGCTCGACACCGTGGGCCTGCAAGGGCTGGACCAGCGCAGGCCGCACGAGCTGTCGGGCGGGCAGCAGCAGCGCGTGGCGCTGGCGCGGGCGCTGGCGCTGGAGCCCGCGGTGCTGCTGTTTGACGAACCTCTGTCCAGCCTGGACGCCCGCCTGCGCCGCGCCATGCGAGAGGAGATTCGCGCCCTGCAGCAGCGCCTGAAGCTCACCGTGGCCTATGTCACCCACGACCAGTCCGAGGCCCTCGCCGTCAGCGACCAGATCGTGGTGATGGACCGGGGCGCCATCGCCCAGCGTGGTGCCCCCAGCGCGCTGTACGAGCAACCGACCTCCGAGTTTGTGGCCGGCTTCATGGGCGAAGCCATGCTGTTTGCGGCCCAGAACCACGCGCCCAGCCCGGGCAACATCGCAGACACCGGGTATGCGCAACTGGGCCCGCTGCGCGTGCCGTCACCCGCCGCACTGCCCACCGGCCCGGTCAAGATCGCCGTGCGCCCGGAGGCCTGGGTGATTGGCCCGGCCACATCGGCAGGCCTGGCCGCGCGGGTCATCCGCTGCACCTACCTGGGCAGCGTCATGGAATACACCTTTGCCAGCGCCCTGGGCGCCATTTTTGTGGTGTCGCCCCTGGTGGAATTGCCGCTGGATGTGGGCGCCCCGGTCAGCCTAACGCTGGCAGACCACGGCGTATCCGTGGTGGCCGGATAAGGTGCGCGGCTTTTGCCCGGTATGCGCCTGCCATGCGCCACGCCGTTTTGTTAACCCCCCTTTTTGATGAGCCATGCCTCTGGACTACACCGTCGCTGTTTTTGACCTGGACAACTGCCTGATGGATGCGCGGGCGGTGGGCCCCTTGTTCGAGCCCGCTTTCGAGGCCGTGCGGCAAGCCAACCAGGGCGCGCTGAGCCCGCAGGCCCTGGACCAGGCGCTGCAGGCCTGCTGGTTCACTGCGTTCGACCTGGTGGCCCAGCGCCACCATTTCACGCCGGCCATGCGCGCGGCCGGGTGGCAACAGTTCAGCCAGATGGAAGCCAGGGCGCCGCTGCATGGCTATGCCGACATCGGCCTGCTGCCCTGCATTCCGTTGCGGCGCTACCTGGTCACCAGCGGCTTTCGGCGCCTGCAGGACAGCAAGATCGATGCGCTGGGAATCCGCCCCTGGTTCGAGCAAGTCCTCATCGACGCGATTGACGCACCGCCCACCGCTGCGGTGCATGGCAAGCGGGCATTTTTTGAACAGATCCTGGCCCGCGAAGGTTGCACGCCCCGCCAGATGCTGGTGGTGGGCGATAACCCCTTGTCCGAGCTGGCGGCCGGGCGCGCGCTGGGGGCCACCACCGTCCAGACCGTGCGGCCGGGTGTCGAACCCTGGCCCCTGGCCGACCACCGGGTAGACGGCCTGCAAGGGCTGCTGGCCCTGCTGTCGGCGGACACACGTGCGCCGCAGCAGATACGCTCCTAGCGCGTGCAGACCAGGGGATTTTAAAGAAATCGGCGCCAAGCGCCAGGGCAATATGCGCTGATAGCTATGAAAAATATAGCAATTTATCGGTGTGCGCCAGACACACCACGCCAAGTCGGAAGAGATCATGGGAGACAATCGGCGCCCACCCTTGCCGACCTGGCGCGCTTTTCTCCGTGAACTCTCCTGTCTTCACCTCGCTGATCCCCGTCATCCTGTTCATTGCCATCGGCTTTTATGTGGGGCGGCGCGGCTGGATACGTGCCGAATCCGTCAAGGACTTGGCCAACCTCGTGTTCATGGTGCTCACGCCCGCGCTGCTGTTTCGCACCATGAGCACGGTGCACCTGGAAGACCTCAACTTCGGCCCCGTGGGCATCTACTTTGTGGCGTTTGGTGTGGTCTATGCGGCCTCATTGGCGGTGCAGGGCTTCAACACGCTGGGCGCCGCGCGGGCGTTGGCCAACACCTTCAGCAACACACTGATGATCGGCGTGCCGCTGGTGGGCCTGGTGTTTGGCGAGGCAGGGCTGGTCACGCTGTTCACCCTGATCTCGGTGCACTCGCTCATCCTGCTGACTGCGGCCACGGTGGTTTTCGAGCTGGCGGCCGCGCGCGAACATGCCGGGCGCCCGGGCGGGGTGCAGCAGCCCATGTGGCGCACCGTGCTGCAGGCCATTCGCAACGGCATCGTGCACCCCGTGCCGCTGCCCATCATTGCGGGCCTGCTGTTTGCGCAGACCGGGCTGGTGGTGCCCGAGGTGGTGGGCAAGCCCCTGCAACTGCTGGGCCAGGCGCTGGGGCCGATTGCGCTGCTACTAGTGGGGGTGACGCTGGCATTCACCAAGGTCGGCCACCAGTTCAAGGCCGCGCTGCGCATTGCGCTGGTGAAATGTGTGGTGCACCCGCTGGTGCTGGCCAGCATGGGCTGGGCGCTGGGCCTGTCGGGCATGCCGCTGGCCGTGATGATCGTGGCGGCATCGCTGCCCGTCGGGGCCAACGTGTTTTTGTTCTCGCAGCGCTACCGCGTGGCAGAAGAAGAGGTGACGGCCAGCGTGGCGGTGTCCACCGCCATGGGGTTGGTGACCATGCCGGTGGTGATTTTGGCGGTCACCCGCTGGGTAGCGGGCTGATCCAGCCGCCCCGATTCAGGGCGCCAGCCGCTCCCGCACCCATTCGCCCGCGTCCAGCCGGTAGCGCAGCCGGTCGTGCAGACGGCTCTTGCGCCCCTGCCAGAACTCCCACTGGTCGGGCTTGAGGCGGTAGCCGCCCCAGTGCGGCGGGCGGGGCGGTTTCAGCATGAATTGCGCACCGTACTTGGCCGCGTTGGCCACCAGCACACCCCGGCCTGAAATCACCTGGCTTTGCGGGCTGGCCCAGGCGCCGATGCGCGAATCCAGTGGACGGCTGTGGAAGTATTCGTCGCTTTCTTCGTCGCTGACCTTCTCCACCACGCCTTCGATGCGCACCACACGCTCCAGCTCCACCCAGTGAAACTGCAGCGCTGCAAACGGGTTGCCCGCAATCTGGCGGCCCTTGCGGCTGTCGTAGTTGGTAAACCAGACGATGCCGCGCTCGTCATAGCCCTTGATGAGCACGATGCGGGTGCTGGGTCGCAGGTCGCTGCCCACGGTGGCCAGGGTCATGGCGTTGGGCTCGGGCACTTCGGCGCTGATGGCTTCCTTGAGCCACTGGTCAAACTGCTGCAGGGGGGCAGCGTGCGAGGCGTCTTCGTTGAGTTCGGCGCGCTCGTAGCTCTTGCGGAGGTCGGCGATGGAGTTCGTGGTCATGGCCACGATTGTGCATCCCTCGTACGATGGCGCTTTGCGCAAGGGCAGGGCGCTGTAGTCATGCGCATAGGCTTTGGTAGTGGTCGAATTTATGTTCGTTTATATTCCTGGTTCCGATGAAACCCAAAGACGACGAAAAACAGCGCGCCATTGCCCAGGCCACCTTTGAACTGGTGGCCCAGCGGGGCCTGAGCGGCCTGACCCTGGCCGACATTGCCCGGGCAGCGGGCGTGGCCACGAGCACGCTGTACGTGTACTACCCGTCCAAGGACGAACTCATCAGCCAGCTGTACCAGGACGCCAAGACCGTCACGGCCGCGCGCATCATGGACGGCATCGAACCTGGCATGCCCTACCGCGCACGGGTGCGCCGCGCCTGGGGCAACCTGCTGCGCCATCGGCTGGATCAGTACGCCGAAGTGGTGTTCCAGGAGCAGTACTACAACTCGCCCTGGTTCACCCAGGGCAACCGCGAATTTTCGACCCGGCTGATGGCGGGTTTTTTTGCGCTGATGGAGGAAGGCCAGCAGCAGGAGATCCTGAAGGCCGTGCCCATTCCGCTGCTCACGGCCAGCCTGGTGGGCTCGGTGCGCGAGACCGGCAACCTGATCCGCACCCAGGTGCTGCCCGACGATGAGGCCGTGCACCAGATGGCGTTTGGGCTTTGCTGGGACGCCATCAAGGCCTGAACCGGGTCGCTGCAAAAACTTGGCTTTTGCGGTTTAATCGAATGGTTATTCTCTTAAAACAACAAAGCGGCTCAACCTCTGCCCACGCCGCCCTATCGATTGCGCTGTGCTTTTGAGCGCTGACCTTCACCCCAAGGAGTCCCCCGATGCCCACCCTGAATATCAACGGCAAAGACACGGCCGTGGATGCCGACGAATCCACCCCCATCCTTTGGGCCCTGCGCGACACGCTGGGCATGACCGGCACCAAGTTTGGCTGCGGCCAGGCGTTGTGCGGGGCGTGCACCGTGCACCTGAACGGCGCGCCGGTGCGGTCCTGCATCACGCCCATCTCGGCGGCAGCGGGCCAGAAGATCACCACCATTGAAGCCATCGCCGCCGACGACAAGGTGGGCAAGGCCGTGCATGCTGCCTGGGTGAAGCACGACGTGGCCCAGTGCGGCTACTGCCAGAGCGGCCAGATCATGAGTGCCACCGCGCTGCTCAAGGGCAAGAAGAAGCCCACCGATGCCGACATCGACGCTGCCATGGCCGGCAACGTGTGCCGCTGCGGCACCTACGTGCGCATCCGCGCCGCCATCCACGACGCTGCCAAGACCCTGGCCTGATTGAAGGAGACCACCATGCACTTCGAACCCCATGCCCTGCAGGGCCAGGCACAGCATTTCATGCCAAAACACCTCCAGGCGCTCGTGGATAAAGCGCAAGGCGCTATCACTTCGGAAGCATTGGACGCACCGGACGGCGTGGCGCGCCGCACCTTCCTCAAGGTGTCTGCGGCCTCGGGCTTTGCGCTGGGCGCGTTTCCGCTGGTGTCTGCTGCGCAGGGCGCAGCCTCTGCGGCCCCAGCTGGCCTCAAGCCGCACGAGCAGCCCTCGGCCTTTGTGCGCATCGATGCCGATGGCACCGTCACCGTCACCATCAACCGGCTGGATTTTGGCCAGGGCGTGCAAACCGGCCTGCCCATGATCCTGGCCGAGGAGCTGGATGCTGACTGGAGCAAGGTGCGCAGCGTGCACGGCGACGCCAACCCCGCCTATGCCGACCCTGCGTTCGGCATGCACCTCACGGGCGGCTCCAACTCCATCAAGAACTCATACACGCAGTACCGCGAGCTGGGCGCGCGCACCCGGGCCATGCTGGTCGGGGCGGCTGCCGCACAGTGGGGTGTGGACGCGTCGGCCCTGCGCACCAGCAACGGCTTTGTGGTCGGCCCCGGCGGCAAGAAACTGGGCTATGGCCAGTTGGCCGAAGCTGCCATGAAGCAGCCCGTGCCCGAAAAGGTCACGTTGAAGGACCCCAAGCAGTTCCGCCTGATCGGCAAGCCCACCGGGCGCCTGGATGCCAAGGCCAAGTCGAGCGGCCAGCAGGACTACGGCATTGACGTACGCCTGCCCGGCATGCTGACGGCCGTGGTGGCCCGCCCACCCGTGTTTGGCGGCAAGGTGAAGTCGCTGGATGACAGCGCCGCCAAGGCTATCAAGGGCGTAAAGGCCGTGCTGCGTGTGCCCACCGACCGGGGCGGCGAGGGCATTGCCATCGTGGCCGACGGCTACTGGCCTGCCAAGCAAGGGCGCGACGCCCTCAAGGTGGAATGGGACACCAGCGCGGTAACCAAGCCCGACACCACCGCGCTGCTGGCGCAGTACCGCGAACTGGCTGCCAAGCCGGGCAACGTGGCCATGCAGGCCGACATGGCGCCGCTGGCGGGTGCACCCCACAAGATCAGTGCCGAGTTTGTGTTCCCGTACCTGGCGCACGCGCCCATGGAACCACTCAACTGCACCGTGAAGCTGGACGGCGACAAGGCGGAGCTGTGGATGGGCACCCAAATGCCCGGCCTGGACGCGATGGCCGCCGCCAAGACGTTGGGCCTGCAGCCGCAGAACGTCAAGGTCAACACGCAGATGGCCGGTGGCGGCTTTGGCCGCCGTGCCATCCCCACCAGCGACTACGTGGTGGAGGCCTGCGGCGTGGCCAAGGCCGCGCGCACTGCCGGCATCACCGCGCCGGTGCGCACGCTGTGGAGCCGCGAGGACGACATCAAGGGCGGCTACTACCGCCCCATGCACGTGCACCGCGCCGAGATCGGTTTTGATGCCAAGGGCAAGATCCTGGCGTGGGACCACACCATCGTCGGCCAGTCCATCACCAAGGGCTCGCCGTTCGAGGCCTTCATGATCAAGAACGGCATTGACGCCACGGCCATCGAAGGCATGAAAGAGCCCTACGACGTGCCCATGAAGCTGTCGGTGCACCACCCGGACGTGAACGTGCCGGTGCTGTGGTGGCGCAGCGTGGGCTCCACCCACACGGCCTACGCCATGGAGACGCTGATCGACGAAGTGGCCCGCACCACCAAGCAAGACCCGGTGGCCTACCGTCTGGCCCTGATGGGCGACAAGCACCCGCGCCACAAGGCAGCGCTGCAACTGGCTGTCGCCCAGTCCGGCTACGGCAAGAAGAAGCTGGCCGCCGGCCGCGCCTGGGGCGTGGCAGTGCACGAATCGTTCGAGTCGGTGGTGGCCTATGTGGTCGAGGCGTCCGTCAAAAACGGCACGCCCAAGCTGCACAGCATCACCGCCGGCGTTCACTGCAACCTGGTGGTCAACCCCAAGAGCGTGGAAGCCCAGGTGCAAGGCGCCGCGCTGATGGGCCTGGGCACCTGCCTGCCCGGCGCAGCCATCACGCTCAAGGACGGTGTGGTGGAGCAGAGCAACTTCGGCGACTACGCCGTGCCCCGCATCACCGACATGCCACAGGTGACCGTGCACATCGTGCCCAGCGCCGATCCGCCGAAGGGCATGGGTGAGCCCGGCCTGCCGCCGCTGGCACCGGCGTTTGCCAATGCCATTGCGCAGATCACGGGCAAGACGCCGCGCGAGCTGCCGTTCAAGTTGGCTTGACAAAGTTTGCTGGAATGAGAGCGCCGGGTTTGGGAAAGCCCGGCGCTTTTTTATGGCCCATCCATCTGCTTCAGTTCGGTGTCCACCATGGCACTGCTCTGGCTGTGTTTTGGCGCGCAGCTTTCGGCCTAGTTCAAGCGGCAGAGAAATGACTGCCATGCAGCGATCTCGGTCGGTCCGCGCCGTGGCTCGTATGACGGGTCCTCAGTGAATTTCGGTCATCGAGCCAATAGCCGACACAAGGTTCGACCGACCGGTCTGGGGGCTGAACCGGTCGGTCGTTGCGTGCATGCTTGCGAGCCCACTTCAACATCAGCGGATGTCTGCTTACCGCTGCAGGTCAACCGCTGCCAAACGCTGGCGACGCAAAGTTCGAGACGGACAGGCCCCACGATGCGCTGGTCCGCAACCTGTTTCCTGGGCGGCTGAATGAGCCGTCGTGACCTCGCGCCCGCAGCTTTGAATCCTGTTCTTCGGGTTGGGGCCTATGTTGCTTCGAACTCCAGTACCGCGCGACGCCCAAGCTCCTGGGGCGTGCGCGCGTAACGAAAGGTTATTGCATACTGTTCGGTGGAAAACCGACCGCCGTCGGCTCGGCATTACGGGTCATCTCAACCCGCGACGCCCCGACAGCTTCCGATTTCCGGCTCAACTTGCGACTTAGTTATGCGAGGGGGCATTCCCCTGAAACGAGAGGGGGGTGTTCGCATGACCAACGGAAAACAACGATGTACACACGAGAACCTGACGCGGCCGTAGAGGCCCTCGATGACCGCGCCTTGCTGGCCAGGCTGGCGCGTACAGACTGGGAGCACGACCCACTGTTCATCCCTGATGAGCAGGTCTTTCGCATGTTCAGGCGCGTTCGGGATGCTGGAAACACCAGCCGGGCGGGGATTCTTTCAAGGGTGCTGTCGCGGCGCCTGCTGGGCCTCGCCAAGGGCTTCGCAGTGCGCAGCGGCATCTACCCCGGGAACATCGGAAACATCGACCAGGCCGCGGAAGAGCTGTCGCAGTACGTCTGGGAGTGCCTCGTTACGCGGCCAGGCGACGCAGCGCATGCTGAAAAACTGTTTGGGCAGTTGTTTAAACGCCGCGCGTTCGATTTTCAGCGCCGTCTGCTGGCCAAGAAGCGCAACCTCCAGGACAGCCTGGATGCCATGGAACGCTCAGACGAGGACGATGACCCCGACAAGACCATTCGCAAGGTCTCTGCGCTGCGCCAGCACGATACGCCGGCTGACGCCCTGGACGCCCGGCAACGGCACGCGGAAGTTGCTAAGCGGCTGCAAGCTGTGCTGACTAAGCAAGAGCATTTCGTCTATACGATGCTTTTCGTCGAAGACATGCCGGTTAAAGACATTGCAGCTGCGCTTGGGGTCACCCCTCGAACCATCAACACCTATAAGAACACTGCCATTGACAAAGTCGCAGAGATGCGGAAGGAGTTCATGCAATGACATCGCCCACCCGCAGGCTATCGCTCGAGGAGGTTCTGGACGAGTTCTTCTTCTCCGCCGACAAGCCATCGCCCGCCATGGTTCTTCGCGCCTGCGAAGCCCATCCTCAATATCGCGAGGACATCCTTGAGTTTGCAGCCCTTTGGTCAGCCCACGACGCCTCACCCGAGACTCCAGCTGCAGAGATTGCCAACATCTCTGAGGAGTCTGTCTCGCGCCTGCAGAGCTTTGTACTCAACCGTCTCCATGAACTGGACAACGGGGCTGGGGCGAACTCACAAGCTGAAGCTGCACGCAAAGCCATCGAGTCGCTCGCTGGGAAACGCCTCAAGCAAGCCGCCGCTGCCGCAGGCCTGGGCGCTTCTGCGCTGCTGTTAACGAAGGTCCTCACCAAAAGCATCGTCGACGTACCTATCAAGGTGCTGCGCGACTTGGCGGTGCATCTCGATGTCGCGCCTGGCGGTCTTCAAAGATGCTTGGGACCAGAGCTGGCAGGGACGAAGAGCTATCGGTCGAAAGCGGCGCCAAACGCTTCGTCTCAAGAAACATGGAAAGCCGCGGTCCAGTCCCTGTCGGTCAGCGACGAAGAGAAGCGACGATTGCTCGCGCTACAGCAAGTCAGGGAGTGCGACTCTTGACCCCCTTCCATAGAGCTAGAGAGGCTGCGACGCTGCTAAGGCATCAGCTGTTCGGCAACGAGGCGTCGTCCGGAATCTCATCGAAGCAAGTCATCGAAGCCACCGAAGACGCTGAGGACTTCGATATCTCGGATGCGGCACCTGACGACGAGGCTCTAGGAACCGCAGATGCTGTGTTGGTTCGCAAATTCCGGCAAATTGTCGTGCGCAACGACGTGCAGACCCGGGAACGGGCGTTCCTCGTCGCGCACGAATTCGGACATTGGAAGCTTCATGCCGAAGGCCACGAGGGTTGCCACAAGGTCGTGGATTCGACCTTGAATCCAGAGGACGGCGACACGTTCGGTGCTCAGAAAGTTGAGGCCTACGGCGCTCGAGAACGCGCCGAACTGCAGGCGAACATCTTCGCAAGAGAGCTACTGCTTCCGCGCACCGTGGCACGCGGCCTGTTCCTGACCGGGAAGAACGCAACGCAGCTGGCGCAGGAGCTGGACCTCCCCTTGGAGCTTGTTCGACAACAACTGCTCGACGGATTGCTTCTTCCTGAACCCGCCGCCGCCGTTGAAGAGCAGTCCGAGCCCATCACGCCGACCCAAGAACAGGTCACCGCTGCCACGTCATCTGCCACTACGTCATTGGTCGTAGCCGGGCCCGGGACTGGAAAGACGGCCACACTTCTGATGAGGGTGCAGCACCTGCTCGCCAAAGGAGCAAAGCCCGAGGAACTGCTGCTCCTCACGTTTTCAAATCGAGCCGCCCGAGAGCTCGTTGACCGATTGCAGCAGTTGGGCGTGCCGAACGCACATGACGTCTGGGTCGGCACGTTTCACGCTTTCGGGCTGGAGTTCCTGCGCAAGAACCACGAGCAGTTCGGTCTCCAAGCCCGCTTTGGCGTCGCCGACACAATGGTGTTGATTTCCACGCAGAAGTGACCCACTAACCCCCGGGATTTCCATCCAAACCTGACCCACGTACTAACCCTAACCTGCTGCTTTGCTGAGCAGCAGGAGACCAGGAGTGATAGACGTGGCAACACTGAGTGTCATCAGGCGCTGGGCCCTGCGAGAGCAGCTGTCCATCCGGGAGATCGCCCGCCGCACGGGCCTCTCGCGCAACACCATCCGCAAGTACCTGCGCGTAGGCGAGGCCGAGCCGCACTATGCCAAGCGGGTCAGTCCATCCAAGCTCGATCCCTTCGCCTTGAAGCTCGCCGGCTGGCTCAAGACGGAAGCTGGCCGATCCCGCAAGCAGCGGCGCACCATCAAGCAGATGTACGTGGATCTGCAGGCGCTCGGTTATGGCGGCTCCTACAACCGTGTGGCGGCCTTTGCGCGCCTCTGGCACGAGCAGCGCCTTGTGGCACAGCAGACCACTGGCCGTGGCACCTTCGTTCCCCTGACCTTCGGTCCGGGTGAGGCCTTCCAGTTCGACTGGAGCGAGGACTGGGCTGTTCTCGCTGGCGTGCGCACCAAGCTGCAGGTAGCCCACTTCAAGCTCAGCCACAGCCGAGCGTTCTACCTGCGCGCCTACCCCCTGCAGACGCACGAGATGCTGTTCGATGCCCACAACCATGCATTCGTAGTCCTGGGTGGCGTGCCCCGCCGTGGCATCTACGACAACATGCGCACCGCTGTAGACCGGGTGCGCCGTGGCAAGGAGCGCGACGTCAATGCGCGCTTTGCGGCCATGGTCAGCCACTTCCTGTTCGAGGCCGAGTTCTGCAATCCCGCGTCGGGCTGGGAGAAGGGCCAGGTGGAGAAGAACGTGCGCGATGCCCGCCATCGCCTGTGGCAGGTGGTGCCGCCATTCCAAAGCCTGCCCGATCTCAATGCCTGGCTTGAAGAGCGCTGCGTGGCGCTGTGGCACGAGATCGAGCACGGCAAGCTGCCGGGCACCGTCGCGGATGTCTGGGCTCAAGAGAAGGCAACCTTGATGCCGATGCCCCGGCCCTTCGATGGCTTTGTGGAGCACACCAAGCGCATCTCACCCACCTGCTTGGTCCACTTCGAGCGCAATCGCTACAGCGTGCCGGCGCCGTATGCCAATCGGCCGGTGAGCCTGCGGGTCTACGCCGATCGCCTGGTGGTCGCCGCCGAAGGCCAGATCGTGTGCGAGCATCAGCGCCTGATCGAGCGTAACCACCACGGTACGGGTCAGACCGTGTACGACTGGCGCCACTACTTGGCGGTGCTGCAGCGCAAACCAGGAGCTTTGCGCAACGGCGCCCCATTCCTGGAGCTACCAGCGGCCTTCAAGCGACTGCAGGCCACCTTGCTCAAGCAACCCGGCGGCGACCGGGAGATGGTGGAGGTACTGGCACTGGTGCTGCACCACGATGAACAAGCTGTGCTCGCTGCAGTGGAGTTGGCACTGGAGTCAGGGGCTGCCAGCAAGACCCACATCCTGAACGTGCTCCACCGCCTGCTGGACGGTAAGCCCGCCCCAGCACCGGTCACATCGCCGCAGGCCCTCAAGCTGGCGGTGGAACCCCAAGCCAATGTGCTTCGTTACGACCAATTGAGGGAGGTGCGCTATGCGTCATGACCCTGCCATCGCTTCCATCGTGATCATGCTGCGCGAGCTCAAGATGCACGGCATGGCCCAGGCAGTTGCAGAACTGGCTGAGCAAGGTGCACCGGCCTTCGATGCGGCGCAGCCCATCCTGTCCCAACTGCTCAAGGCCGAGACCGCCGAGCGAGAGGTGCGCTCGGTGGCCTACCAATTGAAGGTGGCCAGGTTCCCGGCGTACCGGGACCTGGCTGGGTTTGACTTCGGCCACAGTGAGGTGAACGAGGCACTGGTACGCCAGCTGCACCGCTGCGAATTCTTGGAGAACGCCAACAACGTGGTGTTGGTGGGTGGCCCGGGTACGGGCAAGACCCACATCGCCACAGCCCTCGGGGTGCAAGCCATTGAGCACCATCACCGCAGGGTGCGGTTCTTCTCCACGGTGGAGCTGGTCAATGCACTGGAAGAGGAGAAGGCCCAGGGCAAGCCGGGGCAGATCGCGCACCGCCTAGCCTATGCCGATCTGGTGATCCTGGATGAACTGGGCTACCTGCCATTCAGCACGTCAGGAGGAGCCTTGCTGTTCCACCTGCTGTCCAAGCTGTACGAGCGCACCAGCGTTGTGATCACCACCAACCTGAGCTTCAGCGAATGGGCCAGTGTGTTCGGGGATGCCAAGATGACCACGGCACTGCTGGACCGACTCACGCATCACTGCCATATTCTGGAAACGGGTAACGACAGCTACAGGTTCAAGAACAGCTCCGCACAGCAACCACCACAGACCACCAAGAAGGAGAAGGCGACCAAGAACTTATCCACAACGTGAGCGTGAAGCTCACGAACCAGGGTGGGTCAAGATTCGATGGAAATGGTGGGTCAGCTTTGCGTGGAAATCAACACTTCCCAAATCTGGAGGGCTGAGTCCACCGTGCAAGCCGCGCCCGAGCTGAACGATACCTACAAAAGGCTCGCCGACGAACGCAAAGACATCTGCGGGATGACGCTGCTGGCTTCCCGCGCCGTGGCCACGCCGTTCGTTGGCGCGCTGGCGGCGGTGCTGGCCCTGGCCGAGGTGATGCGCCCGCTACACGGCGGCTTGGTCTACGCGGTCCTGGACGTGCAGATGAGAACCCTGCGCCATCGCACCGGCGCAGCGCCCAGCACCTATCAAGGCCTCCAGACCGCATTCGTTCAAGCGGAGAAGCGGCCGGTCAGCTCGACGCGGGAGGCTGCGTGAGCAGGCGCGGCTACAAGCGCCACGGCCGCGGCGACCTTTCCACTGCGGTGGACGACACCGCGCACCTCGCCGCTTCGTTCGGCCCAGTCGGTGCCTTTTGCACGGGCACGATTGGCTTTGCCGTCTTCTACACAGTGTTGCCGCTTTGCATGATGGCCTGGACCGCCGAGCGCAAGGCCAGCCTCAAGGGCTCGGCCGCAGCGACCTTCGCGATCTTGTTGGACCAGGTCATGTGGCAGCGCCTCATCTCGCCTTGCCAATGCGCCGGCATCTCCATCCTGCTGGTGTGCTCGGCCATCGCTGCCTGGAAGCTCATCGACCGAGCCGATCTCAATGATGAAGACGTGACCTTCCTGAGTTGCGTCTCTAAAGGCATCGGCCGACTGATGGGGAACTGAGATGCATCCTTCAGAGCTTGTCGACCACTTCAACTGACGCCACAAATTCGTCCGCGTTGGCCACCTGCCCAGCCACCGCAAACAGCTGTCGAGCGTCCTCGTCCCACTGACGGTGCATTTGCTTCTCCAGTTTGTATTCGTCAAAGCGGCGGTAGACGAAAGGCAGTACTTCTTGATGCCAAATCAGCTGCGGAACCGATGGATGGCTTCTCTCAAGACCAGAGTTGTGCCGATTGCCGAAACACACGATACGGATGACCAAGGTCTCGTCTTGCCACACACCATGACCGTAGAGGGCCCTAGCAATCTCCTCTACCTGGTGGGCTGGTCGGAATCCACCGGCGCAGAGCACCTTCTGCATGTTCTGACACTCCGGGTCAGTCCATGGCCCATTCAAGCCGCACTGCCCCGTCTTCACTTCAGAAAGCACCACCATCGGTCTGCGACGTTCAGCCATGAACAGCCGGTAGTCTGGCATGGGCCGCCGTCGGTTCTCCGCACGAAACGGGAACCTCACCCCCAGCACATCAACGTCAGTCTGCTGCGGATAGGCGCCGTCGTCCCGAGGCCCCTCGGGATGCACGATGAAGTTCGGGATAGTGAGAAAGCCGTTGAGCCGCAAGAACCAGAAGGCGAGGCGTTCGGAGGGGATGCGCATATGTCACAGCATCCATGCCGTTGTTCGGTGTGTCAACACGCCTCGTACGCCACATTGTCCGGCGAGCATCCTTTGCGTGACAACAGGCGGGCCAACTTGGCGTCAGCGATTCGAGCCAGCCAGCCTGGCGGCCACGATCGGAATGCACCGCGGGACTGTCTCTACTGGCGATCACTCAAAATGCCCAACCGCCTCCACACACGCCGGACGGCCGCTTCCTTCGGCGAAGCTGCCGGAGAGGCCACGTCAGGTCGAGGGACCGCCTCTGGAACCAGCTGCCGCTTAGGTCCCCACCGACGAGCGACCGAGATCAGCCTATAGCGGTTTCCCATCTCTCTCAACACCTTTGTAGTCCGAAAAATAAAGACGCTTCAACTGCCGTGCTTTGAAAACATGCAAATCGGGGCAGGACCCATGACCGATTCTGTTTTCAGATTCCGGAGATGATTTTGATGAACAGGGTCCGTTTTGCGCGGTCGCCAATGGTGGGTGTTACGCCATGGGCTTGGCGGCGCTCAA
This sequence comes from Acidovorax sp. 107, assembly GCF_003058055.1. NCBI lineage: Bacteria > Pseudomonadati > Pseudomonadota > Betaproteobacteria > Burkholderiales > Comamonadaceae > Acidovorax > Acidovorax sp. 107. Next base: position 1,854,929 of record NZ_QBTZ01000001.1, read on the forward strand.
TACTTGAGTACCACTCCCAGTTCGCCCAGCTTTTTCGCAAAAGAGTCCCTGCGTTTTGCCGCCTTTGCCGCTGTTTCTGTGGCGGCTTGTATTGCCTTCGGACCCTTATTCGCCGCCGCTTGGATCAGCCCGAATTTGTGAGCGGCATCTGCCTCAGCCCGCTTGAACGTGGCGATGAGTTCAGTATGTGCAATGGGTGGATTCACGGTAGACCCTTTATCAATCAGCGTCGTGATTATTCAATTTTGACGTTGGTGCGTAGCAAGGCAGTTCTCAACTCGCGAGTGGCCGGTTTGGAAATATCCACCTTCTGCACCGCTAGGTCGAACGAAGAGCCGGGCTTGATGCTGGTGGGCAGTATCTTTTTGGCTGGCAGTTTGGCAGGGTAGGTGCCTTTACCCGGACACATGCGAACGGAAAACCCGAATTCTTCGAGCAGGCCTTTTGCATACAGCTCCGCCAATTGGTGAAACGATACGAAGGTGGAGCGTTTCACGTCTTTGAGTCCGGGCTGGCTGACGTCGCGAACGAGCTCGAATTTACCCAGTGAATCGCGCTGCGTATCGGTAAACGGGTGCAGGAAGAAAGTCTGGCGAACGCCATCCTTTTTGGACACCAAAGTGTGCTCGACGGTTATATCGGTTAGCAGCATATTTTTTCTATCTCCGCGAGTTGCGGTTTGCACGGCCACATCCGCTGGCGAGCCTCACCCAAAATCGCAGATTTTGTTGTCAAACCCCGTCACCGGGAAGCACGATGCGGTCAAAAATCGCCCGCGGGGCGGGGACTTTAACTGAAGGGCCGTCCATGGCAGTTCCATAGTGCACGGCAAACAAACCGGTTCGGGCCAAAACTGCCTGCCAATGGTGGTCGAGTGAAAGTTCGAAATCAGCCTGAGGCCGTCAGCGGCGCTGCAGACCATTTCTAGTGAGTGAAAAGTGCTACTAGCGCTTTTCTGATAAGCGCTGACAGCTATCAATATTGAAGTGATCGACAGGATTTTTGCCGGCGCTGCCATCACTTCATTTCAAACTACGCTGATTGCACTTTGCGCCCTAGGGACCCTCCGAGAAGCGTGCGCCGGAGTCCCTCAGCGTGTCCGCCGGTCCATGAGATGCTCTGGCCCCAGCGCTGCACAGGTGGTGGCGCCCAGCATGGCCAGGTTGCGATCCACCTCGGCGCGCAATAGATCGATGGCCGCTGTCACGCCTGCCTCGCCATCGACTGCAGCGGCGTAGTTGAAGGGCCGCCCTACAAACACCGCTTGCGCGCCCAGTGCCAGGGCTTTGATCACGTCGGTGCCCCGGCGAATGCCGCCGTCCAGCATCACCGTCATGCCGCTGCCCGCCTGCTCGACAATCGCGGGCAGCACGCGCAGCGGGGCCACGGCTCCGTCGAGCTGGCGGCCGCCGTGGTTGCTGACGATGATGCCGTCCACCCCATGCTGGCGGGCCAGGGCGGCGTCCTGCGGGCTGAGAATGCCCTTGACCACCAGCGGGCCGCGCCACTGGCGGCGGATGTGGGCGATGTGGCTCCAGTCAAAGTGGTCGCGTGCGGCAAAGTCGCGCTGCACGCGCGACGACAGGATGGGTGCGCCGCGCTCGGCAAATGAGTTTTCAAAATGCGGCATGCCGTGACGTGCCAGCGTGCGCAGCAGCGTGCCCGCCAGCCAGCGCGGGCGCACCAGGCCGTCCCACGCCAGGCGCAGGCTGGGGCGCAGCGGGGTGGAGAAGCCCGCGCGGATGTTGTTCTCGCGGTTGCCGGCCACGGGGATGTCCACCGTCACCACCAGGGTCTGTACGCCTGCAGCAATCACGCGCCACAGCAAGGCGTCGATGCGTTCGGGCGTGCCGGGCAAATAGGCCTGGAACCAGGTGCCGGGGGCGGCGGCCATCACTTCTTCCAGCCGGATGAGAGAGCTGCCGCTTTGCACGGCCGGAATACCCGCCGCGGCCGCCGCACGAGCCAGCACGATGTCGCCCCGGTAGGCCGACAGCGCCGCGATGCCCATGGGCGCGATCCCGAAGGGGCTGGCGTAGCGCTGGCCGAACAGCGTCACGCCCTGGTCGCGCTCGGCCACGTTGCGCAGCACGCGGGGAACGAGGGCGATCTCGCGGAACGCTTGGCGGTTGTCGTCCGATGCCAGGCTGTCCTCGGCCGCACCGGCCACGTAGCCAAAGATGGGGCGCGGCAGCACGCGGCGGGCGGCGGCTTCGAAGTCGTCCAGCGAGAGCAGGCGGGCCGTGCGGCCGCTGCGGCGCGTGCCGTTGAAAGCGCCCCAGGCGTTGGGGGAGGGCGGTTGGGGTGTAGAGGAGGGGGTAGACATGGCGTGGTTCCAGGCAAAAGCAAACGGGGGGCTGGAAAGCAGTGTCCTGAAACCGCAATAATCAAGAAAGCGAATTTATTGTGAATAATTTGTTCGCCTAATTGAAAAATTAGTCCACAACATGACCCTCAAGCAGCTCGAAGCCTTCTACTGGGCCGCCACCTGCAGCAGCTTTGCCATGGCGGCCGAGCGGGTGCATCTGTCGGTGTCGTCCCTGTCCAAGCGGATTGCCGAGCTGGAGGCCTCGCTGGGCCAGGCGCTGTTTGACCGCGCCGGTCACCGCGCCGCGTTGACGGAGGCGGGCACACGGTTGCTGCCGCTGGCGGGTGGGTTGCTGCAGCAGGCAGACCGTTTGCAGCAAGAGATGGGTAGCACCACCGGCCTGCGCGGCCCCTGCCGGCTGGGGGTGGGCGAACTGACGGCAATCACCTGGCTGCCTCGTTTGGTCTCGGCCCTGGCGGCGGCGCACCCGGCCCTGGAAGTGTCTGTGCATGTGGATGTGGGCGCGGCTCTGGCGGAGCGGCTGGACAAGGGCGAGCTAGACGTGGCCGTGATTGCAGGCCCCGCCAGCCGCAGCGCGCTGACGTCAGTGCCGCTGACGTATGCGCGCTTTGCCTGGTGCGCAGGCCCTGGCGTGGCGCGCGGCCTGCATCAGATGGACGCCGACGCTGTGCAGTCGCACCCGCTGGTGACGCTGCCGCAGAGCTCGGGGGTGACCCACCTCATCGACGACTGGTTGCGACAGGCCGATGCCCGCCCCGCGCGCCGACTGGTGTGCAACTACTGGGGCGCCATCGTGGGCTTGCTGGCACAGGGCAGCGGCATTGGCTTGCTGCCCGAGGGCTGGGCGCAAGCCCTGTGCGAACGGGGCGTGCTGCAGCAGCTGGCCAGCCCGGTGCCCCTGGGCTCGCTTGGCTACGCGCTCCACAGCCGGCGGGACGACCTGCGGCCCCTGGTGGGTATGCTGCACGGAATGGCGACGCAGCACGCGGATTTCACGGTGGGGAGCGGAGCGTTCTGACGACCTGATAGATGCGTAGCGCCGCCCTAGAATCGCGCCGACTGCACGCCGCAGCCGCCGGCCCGTGGAACCTGTTCAAGCGCAACCCCATGCTCAAACCAACCTCCCTTCCCGTCATTCTGGTGCTGGCCTCGGGCCGGGGAGCGCGTTTTGCCGCATCCGGCGGTGCGGTGCACAAGCTGCGCGCGCCCCTGGGGGCAAAAACCGTGTTGGAGCACACCCTGGATGCCGTGCGCGCCAGCGGTTTGCCCTGGCACCTGGAAGATGCAGGCCACCCCGGCATGGGAGATTCGATCGCTGCGGCTGTGCGCGCCACGGCCCAGGCGCCCGGCTGGCTGGTTTTGCCTGGGGATTTGCCACTGATCCGCCCCGCCACCTTGCGCACCATGGCCGCCGCGCTGGCAGACCCGGGCTGCGCCGTGGTCATGCCGGTGTACCGGGGCGAGCGCGGTCACCCCGTGGGGTTTGCGGCCGCATGTTTGCACAGCCTGCTGGCGCTGACCGGCGAGCAGGGCGCCGCCAGTGTGGTGCGCGAGCAGGCGCAGCAGGTCAGGGTGCGGCAGGTGGAGGTGGATGACGAAGGCACGGTGACCGACATAGACACCGTGCAAGACCTGGAGCGGGCCGCACGGTTGCTGGCGGCGCACGGATAGCGGCGGCAAAGGCCGCTTTCGCTTTATTTGGAAGCGATCACCGCGCAGGCGAGGCGTGGGCCTGCGTTGCCGGTGGGCTGCGTTTGGTAATCGTCGGGGTCACGGTGAACGATCAGGCCTTTGCCGACGATGTCGGTGGTCGGACCGCCCACACTGATGGATTTCGACACAAAGCTGAAGGCGGCCACGCCGTACTTGTCGGCCTTGAGGCTGGGCAGGTCGCCGGTGTGGTGCTCGGCCGCGCTGTGGGCCCCGTGGGGTTTGGCCGTGGGGTTGAAATGTCCGCCCGTGCTCATCCCGTCGCCACTGCTGCAGTCACCCTTTTCGTGCACATGAAAGCCGTGTTCCGCACCCGGCTTGAGTCCACGAATTTCACCCGACACCTGAACACCCTCATCGGTCTGCACAAACGTGACCGTGCCGTTGGCGGTATTGCCCCGGGTGGGCTCCAGCTTGGCCATGGCGCGGTTACCGGACAGATGGGAGGCGCAGCCCACCAGCGCCACAGCAGCCAGGGAAGACAGGGCAAAAGCAAAACGAATCTTCATGACTCAAACTCCTCGGTGCGAATGAATGAACGCGGGATCGAACCCGATACAAAGGCGCAGTCTCGCAAGCCACCGCGTGCGAGTCCAGAAAAATGTGCACTATGACTCTTTTTGGGCCAGTGCGATCAACCGGGCCAGCGCCCGGTCATGGATGCCGTGCCTGCGCAACTCGTCATAAGTGGCCTGGGCGTAGTCGCGCGTGGTGCCGTAGCGGCCGCAGGCTTCGTCAAAGATGCGCCGGTACTCATGGTCGGGCAGCTCGCCTGTGTGGTTGGGGCTTTTGCGTGACAGGGTAAAGGCCAGCGCACTCACCGGGCCGTGGGGAGTGTGGCAGGTCAGCCAGCGGGGGTCGTACACGCCGGTGGGCATTTCGCGCTGCCACAGGTTGATCATGACCTGCCGGGCGTGCGCCTTGTCCACGCGGAACACCATGCCCCGGCAGCTGCCGCCCGAGAGCATGCCAAACACCAGACCCGGGCACTCGGGCGTGCCCCGGTTGATGCGGCTCCACATCTTCAGCGCCCGGTGCCAACCGTGGACCTTGGCCGCGCGGCGCTCGGCATAGTCAAAATCCGGTCGCCAGATGAGCGACGCGTAGCCAAAGATCCACAGGTCCTGATGGCCGCCCCATTCCTGGAGGGCACGCTCCAGCATGGGCGCCGGGTCTCGCAGTGGGGCGGGCAGATTCGTCATGGCTTCACTCTACAATCGAAAGCTTTGCTGCAATCGGCCAGGGCCTTGTTTTCGCACCTTCTGCAGGGCCGGCCAACCACTTTTTTTATCACTACAGGGATCCTTCATGTCCAGCTCTGACGGCGATAGCCAAGAACGTTTTGCCCTCGGTTTTCTCTTTGCACTGATTGCGTTGGTGATCTCCGTGGTGGTGGGCACCGTGGTAGTCAAGCGCCTGGGCGCCAAGGCCCCGGCCCAGCCCGCTGCAGTGGTTGTGGACGCTGCCCCGGCCGCCCCGGTTGCCGTGGAAGAAGACGTGGCCAGCGTTCGCGTTGAAAACGGTGTGGTGAAGTTCTACTTTGCCACCGCCAAGGCCGAACTGGCCGCAGGCGCCAACGAAGCCCTGGCCGATGTGGTCAAGGGTGTGGCCGAAGGCAAGAAGGCCGTTGTTTCGGGCTTCCACGACGCGACGGGCGACGCGGCACTGAACGCAGAACTGGCCAAGCAACGCGCAGTGGCCGTGGCCGAAGCGCTCAAGGCCCTGGGCGTGGCCGAAGACAAGGTCGAGCTGAAAAAGCCCGAAGAAACCACCGCGACCGGCAGCAACGCCGAAGCACGCCGTGTGGAAGTGACGCTGGGCGCCCTGTAAGCGCTGCCAGCTTCCCCAACAAAAAAACCCGGCAAGGCCGGGTTTTTTTGTGGTCAAAATGGCCGCTTGCGCTAGTAGAACATGCGCAAACAGCTATTTATTTGATAGTAGAAGTTACCGCAGACCTTGGCCGCCTGCGCCCTCGGCGCGCTGGATCAACTCGATCTTGTAGCCATCGGGGTCGGTCACAAACGCAATCACTGTGGTGCCGCCCTTGACCGGGCCGGGTTCGCGCGTCACGTTGCCGCCCGAGGCCTTGATCTTCTCGCACGCCGCGTATGCATCGGGCACACCCAGGGCGATGTGGCCGTAGGCCGTGCCCATGTCGTAGCTCTCTGTGCCCCAGTTGTAGGTCAGCTCGATCTCGGCCTGGCCGGGGTTGCCGCCCTCAAAGCCCAGAAAGGCCAGCGAGTATTTGTACTCGGGGTTCTCGGACTGGCGCAGCAGCTGCATGCCCAGAACCTTGGTGTAGAAATCAATCGAGCGTTGAAGGTTGCCAACGCGCAGCATCGTGTGGAGGAATTTCATCCCTTCGATTGTGCAGGCAGATCGAAAACCAGGCAGGTGGTGGTGGCGTGGGCGTACAGCGTGCCGTCCGGCCCCACCAAGCGCGCCTCGGCCGTGGCGAGCTGGCGCCCGCTGTGGATCACCCGGCCCTCGGCGCGCACGCGCTGCACCTTGGGCGTGATGGCCTTGACCAGGTTGATACCCAGCTCGGCCGTGGTGTAGCCGCGCCCTGGCTCCATGCGGGTGTGGATGGAGCAGCCCAGGGCGGAGTCGAGCAGGGTGGCAAACCAGCCGCCGTGTACCGTGCCCATGGGGTTCAGGTGCTCCAGGCGTGGAGTGCCTTGGAAGATCGCCGTGCCTTCGCCCACTTCGACGATCAAGAAGTCCAGCGTCTTGGCAATGGCCGCGTAGGGCAACTCGCCGCGCAGCATGGCCTGCATCTGCTGCAGGCCATTCAGGTGGGCGATCTGCTCGCGGGTGGCTACGCCCGGGCCGGGGCCTGCATCCAGCGTGGCCAGAATGTCGCGCTCCTGCGCCAGCCAGTGTTCGAGGTGGTTGTGTTGGGTCATGGGGTGTCCGGTTTGGGGGTAGGGTCGAAACGTATATATTGCATATGCAATTATTGCAGATACAATCAAATCCATGCAAGCCGAACCATCCAACCTGGCCCCTGTGCTACCGCAGGGTTGCACCAACTTCAAGCTGCGTCAGTTGATGCGCCGCGTGGCCAACCACTACGACGCCGAAATGGCGAAGTGCGGGCTCAAGACCACGCAGTATTCGCTGCTGTCGCATGTGCTCAAGCTGGGCCCGATCCGCCCCGGCGACCTCGCCACGGAAATGAAGATGGATGCCTCCACGCTGACACGCAACCTGCGACCGCTCGTCGATGCAGGTTGGGTGACGCTGAAGGCAGGCACGGACGCACGCAGCCGCCTGGTGCACATCACCGATGCGGGCCGCGACAAACGCGCAGAGGCGCAGCGCCACTGGAAGGCCGCGCAACTGGCGCTGAACGAGGCACTGGGTGTGGAACGCGTGATGGCGCTGCATGCGCTGGTGGACGACTCGCTCGATTTGCTGGCTGCACTTCCAGTGCAGGAGGCTGTGCATGACGAATAACCACACTCCGCTGGCGACGGTACCCAAGTCCGCCACGCCACTGGCCCTGTGGCTGGTGCTGCTGGCCGCCGCTGGCGCCTTTGCGCTGACCATGGGCACGCGCCAGACCATGGGCCTGTTCCTGTCCGCACTCAATACCTCCACAGGCTTGGGCATTGGCAGCATCAGCCTGGCGTTTGCATTTGGCCAGCTGTGGTGGGGCCTGACCCAGCCATTTGCCGGGGCGGTGGCCGACCGCATCGGCACGGGCCGCGTCATCCTGTTGGGCGTAGCGCTGGTGGCGCTGGGCACGTTCATCACGCCGTATATGACCACCACGGCTGGGCTGATCTTTGCGATTGGCGTGTTGGCTGCAGGTGGTGCGGGCATGGCGGGGCCGTCCGTGCTGATGGCGGCCACTGCGCGGCTGGTGCCGCTGCAAAAGCGCGGGCTGGCCAGCGGCATCGTCAACGCGGGCGGCTCGTTCGGGCAGTTTGTGATGGCGCCCATCGCCATCAGCCTGACGGCCGCCGTGGGCTGGGCCAGCGCCATGCAGTGGCTGGGCGTACTGGTGCTGCTGGCTCTGCCGGCGGTGTGGGTGCTCAAGGGCAACTCCAACGCGCTGGCAGCGCAGGCCGCTGCCGCCTCTGGCCAGAAGGCGCTGACCGCGCGCGAGGCCATTGCCCAGGCGTTGGCCACGCCCAGCTATCGGTACCTGGCAGCGGGTTTTCTGGTGTGCGGTTTTCACGTGGCGTTTTTGGCCACGCACTTGCCCGGCGTGATAGCGGCCTGCGGGCTGGCGCCCGAGGTGGGAGGCTGGGCGCTGGCGGTGATTGGGCTGTTCAATATTGTGGGCAGCCTGGCCATGGGCTGGGCGGTGGGGCGCTGGCGCATGAAGTCGCTGCTGTCGCTGCTGTATGCCACGCGCGGTCTGGCGGTGCTGATTTTCCTGTTCGCGCCCAAGACGCCCGCCGTGGTGCTGGTCTTTGCCGCCGTGATGGGTGTGACGTTCCTTTCCACCGTGCCGCCCACGGTCGGGCTGGTGGCCAAGATGTTTGGCACGGCCAACATGGCCATGTTGTTCGGCATCGTGATGTTGTCGCACCAGATGGGCGGGTTCCTCGGCGCCTACCTGGGCGGCACTGTGTTCCAGGCCACCGGCAGCTACGACTGGGTCTGGTACATCGACATCGTGCTAGCCGTGGGCGCAGCGCTGGTGAATCTGCCGATCCGAGAAGCACGCCTGGCGCGGCCTGCCGCCACTGCCGCCTGAACCAACACCCTCTCTCCAGAAAGCCATCGACATGACGCAGACCCCGGCCAGCCATGCCTCGACAACCACAAAGCCCCCGATCTACCTGGACGACCTGTCGGTGGGCGACCAGTTCAAAAGCGGCGAACACGCCATGGACGAGGCACAGATCACCAGCTTTGCCGCGCAGTTCGACCCGCAGCCCTTTCACCTGGACGACGCCGCAGCCCGTGACACGCTGTTTGGCGGCCTGGCCGCCAGCGGCTGGCATACGGCGGCCGTGACCATGCGCTTGCAGGTGACGAGCGGTCTGCCGATTGCGGGCGGCATCATCGGCGCAGGCGGCGAACTGGCCTGGCCCCGGCCCACCCGCGCTACCGATGTGCTGCATGTGGTGAGCGAGGTGATGCAGATCCAGCCCTCCAAGTCCAAGCCCGACCGGGGCATGGTCACCGTGCGCAGCGAAACCCGCAACCAGCACGGCGACGTGCTGCAGCTGTCTACCGTGCGCATCGTGGTGCCACGCAAGCCTGCGGCCGGTGGGGCAGGGGCCTGACGTGACCGAAGCCCTGAACCCGCGCACCCGCATGCTGCTGGAGGCGCCCATCGCGCCCACCTTGCTGCGGCTGGCCGCGCCCAACGTGCTGGTGATGCTGGCGCAGGCGGGCGTCGGACTCATCGAGACCTACTTTGTCGGCAAGCTGGGCACGGACGCGCTGGCAGGCATGGCGCTGGTATTCCCCGTGGTCATGCTGATGCAGATGACATCGGCAGGCGCCATGGGCGGCGGCATCGCATCGGCCATTGCCCGCGCCCTGGGCGCGCGGCGGCGGGAAGATGCCGACGCGCTGGTGCTGCATGCGCTGGCCATTGCGGCGGTGTTTTCGCTGGTCTTTACCGTGGGCGTGGTGGGAGGAGGGCGCTGGCTCTACACCCGCATGGGCGGCACCGGCGGCGCGCTGGATGCGGCGTTGGTCTATTCCAACTGGGTGTTTGCGGGCGCGTTTCTGGTCTGGCTGTTCAACACGCTGTCGGCCGTGATCCGGGGCACGGGCAACATGGCCGTGCCGGCGTATGTCACGGTGCTGGGGGCGTTTGTGCTGGTGCCGCTGTCGCCGCTGTTCATCTTTGGCTGGGGCCCCATGCCCGGCCTGGGCATTGCCGGGGGCGCCATTGCGTTGATGGCGTATTACCTGATCGGCAGCGTGGTGCTGGCCGCCTATCTGTGGTCGCCGCGCAGCCTGCTGCGGCCTTCGCTGGCGCACATCCGGTTTCGCTGGGTGCTGTTCAAGGACATCCTGCGGGTGGGCCTGGTGGGCACGGTGTCTACCGTTGCCACCAACCTGGCGATTGGCGTGACCACCGCGCTGGTAGGTGGTTTTGGCACAGCGGCCATTGCGGGTTACGGCACGGCGTCGCGGCTGGAGTACCTGCTGGTTCCGTTGGTGTTTGGCCTGGGCGCGCCGCTGGTGGCCATGGTCGGCACATGCATCGGCGCTGGCCAGCGCGAGCGTGCCTTGCGCGCCACCTGGATCGGCGCGGCCATGGCGTTTGTGATGGCTGAGGCGATTGGTCTGTGGGCGGCGGCGTTTCCCAACGCGTGGCTGTCGCTGTTCAACAGCGACCCCGCCATGCTGGAAGCGGGGGCGCTGTATCTGCGCACCGTCGGCCCGGTGTACGGGTTTTTTGGCCTGGGTCTTGTGCTGTACTTTGCCTCGCAAGGGGCAGGGCGCCTGCTTTGGCCCGTGATCGGCAACATCGTGCGCCTTGCGGTGGCCGTCACCGGCGGCTGGCTGGCGCTGCGCTGGGGCGGTGGACTGGCTGCCGTGTTTGCCGCGCAGGGGGCGGCGCTAGTGCTGTACGGCCTGGTCAACGCCTGGGCGATTGCTGGCGGCGCCTGGTTCGGCCCGGTCGGCTGGCCGCGCAGCACCGCAGGGCTACTACAGCGCATGCCACAGGTCTGAAAGTCATAAAAATAGCCGCTAGCGCTAGTGAATCATGCGCTGGCAGCTATCAAAACATGAGTGGTCGAAAGTGCGTCAGACCGGCACGGTGTAGTTGAGCGTCATGCGCCCGCCGTCCACAGTCACGATCTCTCCCGTCACGTAGCTGGCCGCATCGCTGGCCAGCCAGGCCACCACATCGGCAATCTCCGACGGCTCACCCAGCCGCTTCATGGGCGTGCGGCTCATGATCTTGTTCTTGGCCTCATCACTCGTCAGCACCGCCTTGGCGGCCAGTTCGGTGGCAATGGTGCCCGGGGCCACGGCGTTCACGCGGATGTTCTTGTCGGCCAGCGCCAGGGCCATCACGCGCGTAAGCTGGTTCACGCCGCCTTTGCTCACGTTGTAGCTGGAGATGTTGGGGATGGTCAGCACACCGTTGACCGAACTCATATTGACGATGGCGCCGCCACCCGAATTGACCATCGCCAGCGCCACCGCCTGACCGACGAGGAACGAGCCCTTGAGGTTGACCCGCAGCACGGCGTCAAAGTCTGCTTCGGTCACCTCCAGAAAATCTGCCGCCCTGAAGATGCCGGCATTGTTCACCAACACGTCGATGCGTCCATGGGCCGCCAGGGTCTGGGCCACCAGCGCATCTACCTGCGATTTATCGCCCACATCGCAGCGGACGTAGAGCGCACCCAGCTCCTGCGCCAGCGCTTGGCCGCGCGCATCGTCCACATCGACGATCACCGGCTTGGCACCTTCGGCCGCAAAACGGCGGACACACGCCTCGCCAATGCCTTGGGCGCCCCCGGTGACGATGCAGACGCGATCACGAAGGCCGAAGTGGATGTGGGATGTGGAAGAGGCTTGGGTGGGAAGTGTCATGGGCGGTGATGGTAGCGGCACTGGCGGATGACAGAGGCCAGAGAGTCCAGATTGAGCGATGAGATACAGTCGTGGGACTCACTATATAGTAGATACGATGTATATTATGTTAAATATAAAATCTACTTCTCTTTAAAGCTCTCTGCGGATCAGGACGTCCGTTCGACGCCCCATCGGTCAATGTCAATGGCTAGATAGCCGCCGCCGGATCACCGTACCGACCCACCATGCTGCCAGCCCGCCTTGCGTATTCAAACGCAGCATGGGTGCTCAAAAAGATCCGTCCATTCAGCCGCGTGCCAAGTTCTGTGCCCTGCAAACGATCGAGTACTGGGCCTTTCACCTCAGACAGCAGCAGTGCCGCCCCTCGCTGGGCCAGGCTGCGCTCCAGATCCGTGAGTACCCCCAAGGCGGTTGTGTCGATCTGGTTGATGGCTGAGCACACCAGAAGCACGTGGCGCGTATCCGGTTGGGCGGCTACCAATTCCTCCACACGGTCCAGCAATGCGTCCGAATTGGCGAAATACAGGCTTTCATCCACCCGCACGGCAATCAGGCCGGGCTCTGTGGTCACCGTGTGGCGGGTCACGTTGCGAAAGTGCTCAGTGCCTGGCACTCGACCCACCACCGCAATGTGCGGATGGCTGCTGCGCCACACCAATGTGCCCAGCGACAACGCCACCCCCATCAGGATGCCGACTTCCACGCCAAAAGCGATCACGCCCCCTGCAGTGGCCAGCAGGGCCATGGCGTCAGCCTTGTCGTAGTGCCAGGCCTCGCGCAGTGTCTCCACGTCGATCAGGGACACCACCGCCACGATGATGGTGGCTGCCAGCACGGCGTGGGGCAAATAGTGAAACAGCCCCGTCAGCGCGGCAATCACCACACCCATCAGCACGGCAGAAATGACACCTGCCAGGGGCGTGTTGGCCCCGGCCGCAAAATTGACGACCGAGCGCGCAAAACCGCCCGTGACGGGAAAACCACCCGACAGCGCACTGGCAACGTTGGCAGCCCCCAAGCCCAACAGTTCCCGGTTCGGTTGAATGCGCTGCTGCCGCTTGAGCGCCAGCGATTGCGCCACCGACACGCTTTCGACAAAGCCCACCAGCGAGATCAGCAGCGCAGGCAGCCACAGCGAGCCCACGGACGCCATCGAAACCGCCGGCAACCCGATCTGCGGCAGGCCTTGGGGCACCGTGCCCACAATACTGACGCTTGCCGTCTGATCCCAGCGCATGGCGGCCACCAAGGCGGTGGACACCATCACGGCCAGCATCGGCGCCAGCTTGGATGCGATATCTGCCAGGCGCGGACTGGCGCCCAGGCGGACCAGCCACGGAGACAGAGACTTGCGCGCCAGCACCAGAAACAACACGCTACCCGCACCGATGCCCAGCGTGACCAGATTGGTTGCGGGCGCTGCGTGGGCCAGTTGCACCAAGGTGTCAAAGACATCGGTGCCGCCCGCCTTCACGCCCAGCAAGTGCTTGACCTGACCCACAGCAATGAGCACAGCCGAGCCAGAGATAAAGCCGCTGATCACCGGATGGCTCAGAAAATGGGCCAAAAAACCCAGCCGCAACACCCCAAACAGCAGCAACATGCCCCCTGAGAGCAGCGACAGCAGCATGGCCAGCGCCACGTAGTCGGGCGAGCCAGCGGCAGCCAGCGGCTGCAGGGCGCTCGCCGTCATGAGCGAAGCAACTGCCACCGGGCCTACGGCCAGCGTCATGCTGGACCCCAGCGCGGCATACGCAATGATCGGCAGGATGCTGGCGTACAAGCCCACTTCGGGCGGCAAGCCCGCCAGCAGCGCGTAGGCCAGGCTCTGCGGTATCAACATCACCGTCACGATCACGCCGGCGACCATGTCGCCGGAGAGCCAGGACTTCTGGTAGTTGCGGACCCAGCCGGGGATGAAGTTCATGATGGTTCCCGGGTGATCAGGACGCGTCGGCGTCCAAGTTCTGCGTCAGCCCAAATAACTGTGCAGACCTGGCGCCCGAACGGCAAAACGCCAACGTGGGCTTGGGGGCCGAGAGCAAGATCTTGTGCATGGTCTGCACCTGTTCCGGCGTGATGGAGCCGCTCACCACGGGCAGGTATACGTAGTGCAGCCCGGCCACTGTGGCAGCGCGCTCCATTTCAGGGCTGGTGGGCTGTGCGCCACCGCCCTCCCCGTCTGGCCGGTTGTTGATGATGGTCTTGAAGCCCTGCTGGGCCAAAGAGGCAAAGTCGGTGGTGGCCAGCTGGGGCGACACTGCGAAGTCCGGGGTCAGGGCAATGATTTGCAGCGGCATGTCAGCGGGTTCCGGTCTGGGTAGATGGGGTGCGATGGGGCATGCGTTCGGCCAGTTCAAACAGCCACATACCCGCCAGCATGGCGATCACAAACACGATGGCCTTGGGCTGGCCTGCACCCGCCGAAACAATGGCTGGCCCGGGGCAAAACCCGGCAATGCCCCAGCCCGCGCCAAAGATGAGGCTTCCGACCACCAGACGGCGATCAATGTCACTAGACGTGGGCAAGTGCATGGCGCCGCCCAGGAAACTGGTAGTCCGCTTCTTGGCCACGGCGAAGGCAAAGACGCCCACCGCAATGGCTCCGCCCATCACGAACGCCAGCGAGGGGTCCCACAAGCCAGCCAGGTCCAGAAAACCCAGCACCTTGCCAGGGTCGGTCATGCCCGAGACGATCAAGCCCAGTCCAAAGATCAGGCCCACCACAAACTCCGAAATACGATTTTTCATAGCGATCAATGCTCCGATGGATGGTGGTGCGTTCAGGCCAGCGCGTGCCGGATGAGGAAGACGGTGACGAACCCTGCCCCCATGAAGGCCAGCGTCGCAACCAGAGACCGGGGCGACATGCGCGAGAGTCCGCACACGCCATGGCCGCTGGTGCAGCCCGATCCGTAGCGGGTGCCGACACCCACCAGCAGGCCGGCGATCACCACCATGCCCCAGTTCGCATCAATGCGCGGCTGCGTGGGGCCGACCACCAGCCAGTAAAGGCCAGGCGCCACCAACATGCCCAGAACAAAAGCCAAGCGCCAGCCAATGTCGCCAGCGCGAGGGCGGAGCAGCCCTCCCACAATGCCGCTGATGCCCAGGATGCGCCCGTTGAGGAGCACAAAAAGCGCCGAAGCGAGGCCCAGCAGAACGCCGCCAGCGAGGGCGGCCCAAGGGGTGAAATGGGTCCAATCGATCAGCATGGTTTGCTCTCCTGGGCGGGGCCACAAAATTGTTCAAACAGCACGTTCATCACCGCCAGGGCCTGGGGGCTGGCGATCTCGTAATAGATGTTTTTGCCGTCGCGGCGGGTGTTGACGAGGCCCTCCTCGCGCAATACGCCCAGCTGCTGCGACAAGGTGGGCTGGGAGATGCCCACCAGCTCTTCCAGCTCGCCCACCCGCTTTTCACCTTGCGTCAGCTGGCACAGCAGCAGCAGGCGATCGGGGTTGGACAAAACTTTCATCAAGCGGCAAGCGCTGTCGGCGGACCTGCGCAAGGCTTCCAGGTCCATTTGTGCTTCTGCGTGCATGGTGGGGCGCTCCTTTTCAAATTCAATGTTGATATTCTATTGACTAACAATCTATCTGTCAATAAACTATCAGCATCGAAATTAAATACGGAGCCCTTCGATGAAACCCCAGATAGAAGCCTTCTTCGACGACGCCACTTGGACGGTGAGCTATGTGGTGTTCGATCAACCTGGCGGCCACTGCGCGGTGGTGGATTCGGTGCTGGACTACGACCCGAAGTCGGGCCGCACCCGGACGCGGTCTGCCGACAAGATCGTGGCGTTTGTGCAAGGCCAGGGGCTGACGGTGCAATGGATTCTGGAAACCCATGCCCATGCCGACCATTTGTCGGCCGCGCACTACCTTCGCGACAAGCTGGGCGGAAAAATCGCCATTGGCGCGTCCATTACGCAGGTGCAGGATGTGTTCAAGAAGGTCTTTCATCTGGAGCCCGAGTTCCGCCCGGATGGCAGCCAGTTCGACCAACTGCTGCACGACAACGAGGCCTTCCGCATCGGCCAGCTGAAGGCCCAGGCCCTGGCAGTGCCCGGCCATACACCCGCCTGCATGGCCTACCAAGTCGGTGATGCCGTGTTTGTGGGCGACACCATGTTCATGCCTGACGTGGGTACAGCGCGCTGCGACTTCCCCGGCGGCAATGCCCACGCGCTGTACCAATCGGTGCGCAAATTGCTCAGCCTGCCGGATGAAACCCGCCTGTTCATGTGCCACGACTACCCACCTGCAGGGCGCGCCGTGGCGTGGCAAACCACCGTTGCCGACCAGCGGGCCAAGAACATCCATGTGCACGACGGAGTGACCGAAGAGGCCTTTGTGGCGCTGCGCACCCAGCGCGACGCGACGCTGGAGATGCCCGTGCTCATCCTGCCCTCGGTGCAGGTCAACATCCGCGCGGGGGAAATGCCGCCACCGGAAGCCAATGGCGTGACCTATCTCAAGATTCCCGTCAACGCGCTGTGACGCGCAGCCGCATCCGTACCACCCAACGCAGGAACGCCATCATGAAAACAGCCCACGATCTCGTCATCGCTGCCAAAGCCCTGGTGCAAGAGGTACCGCTGGACCAGGCAGACGAAGCCATCCGCACCGCCGACGTGCTGATCGATGTGCGAGAGGCCGACGAATACCAAGCAGGACACATCCCCGGCGCGATTCACGCCTCCCGCGGAGTGCTGGAGTTCCGCCTCAGCAGCACGCCCGAACTCAGCGCGCGCGACCTCAAGGTGGTGCTGTACTGCAAGACCAGCGGCCGTGCCGCGCTGGCCGCACGCGCCATGCAGGACATGGGCTACCTGCAGGTGCAATCCATTGCAGGCGGCTTTGACGCCTGGGTGGCTGCGGGCAAGCCTGTCGCAGCGCCCGCGTCCCCCTCATTCGATTGACCAGGCAGCGAACGCATTTCGCGTTCGCTGCGCTTGTGCAAGCAGGGCCCATCCCGGGCCACAACCTCAGAGCAAGGAAATCATCATGAACATCAACGTAGGAACCGTGGACCGTGTGCTGCGCGTCTTGGCAGGCCTGGTCCTGATTGCACTGGCCGCCACCGGCACGGTGGGCTGGTGGGGATGGCTGGGCGTGGTGCCACTGGCCACCGGCCTGTTTCGCTTCTGCCCGGCTTACGCGCTGCTTGGCATGAACACCTGTCCCATGAAGAAATAAACCGCCGGTAGGCGCGCATACGCACAGATAGACAGTGCGCGGCGCCCTACCCACCTCCAACAAGGAACGATTCCATGAGTACGTTTGACCACACCAGCCTGATCCAGGGCATCAACGAAAACCTGGCCACCTTTCGCAAGGCACAGCCCGACGCCATGCGGGGCTTTGCGCAACTCGCGCAGGCCTCCATGGCAGAAGGCGCGCTGACCAGCAAACACAAGGAGCTGATTGCCCTGGCCATTGGCGTCACCCAGCGCTGCTCAGGGTGCATCGGCTTTCACGTGAAGGCGCTGCAAAAACTCGGCGCCACCCGTGCAGAGCTGGAAGAGATGCTGGCCGTGTGCGTTTACATGGGCGGGGGCCCCGCACTCATGTACACGGCGGAGGCCCTCAAGGCCTGGGATACCATGGCCGCCGCCGGCGCCCCAGCCGCAACCTGAAGCAGCAGCCCGACCCCCCCGTCCGCTGCCGTCGCACGCTCGACACCGCGGCGGGCGATCCGCCCCACCAGCGGCGATAAATCGGTTTACATTTTGGGCATCTATCCGCGAGACTGTTACCAAAACAGGAGGGGGTGTCCATGCAATCTCATCGTCGTTATGGGTATGAGCGGGTGTTGTCCAAGGCATGGGCGGCATGGGTCATCGGCGCGGCGTTGCTGGCCGCGAGCAACGTGCAGGCGCTGGAGCCTCCCACCGGCCCCGTCGTCCTGACCATCGACGGCGCCATCACGCAGACCAACCGGGGCCCGCAGGCGCAGTTCGACATGAAAATGTTGGAGAAGCTGCCGCAGCACAGCTTCTCTACCCAAACTCCCTGGTACCCCAGCGCCGTCACCTTCACAGGCCCTCTGCTGCGCGATGTGCTCGCCGCGGTGGGGGCCAAGGGCACCAAGATCACGGCAGTCGCCTTGAACGACTACAAAACCGAGATCCCCGCGGACGATGCCACGCGCCATGACGTGATCGTGGCGCGCCTGATGAACAACCGGCCCATGCCCATCCGCGAAAAGGGCCCGCTGTTCATCGTGTACCCGTTTGATACCAAGGCCGAGCTGCGCAGCGAGCTGTACTACAACCGGGCAGCCTGGCAGCTCAACGCCTTGCACATCCGGTAACCGCCCTCCCCGCTCCAAACCCTCCGTATGCTGCGCAGCCAACACATCCTGCGGCTCATCATTGCGGGGCTGGTGCTGGCCTATGTGGCCATTGCCGCTGTGCAGTACAGCCAGTACCGCAGCGTGGAGGCCGTGATGCGGCGCGGTGACGTCAACGCGCTGTGGTCGTTCTTGCAGCTCAATGTCGAGTACGAAAAGCTGGACCACGCCCTGCACCAGTTCGAGCTGGACCCCACCAGCATCACCATGGACAGGCTGGAGCTGCGGTACGACCTGTTTCTGAGCCGTTTCAGCGCGCTGGAAAGCGGCACCTCCCGCACGCTGATGCAGGAGGAGCCCATCTACGGCAAGGCGCTGGCGGCTCTGCAGCAGTTTGTGGCAGCGGGCGACAGCTACTTTGGCGCCAGCGTGGATGCGACCTCCAGCCACACCAATATGCGGCGGCTGCGCACCGAATTGGACGGCCTGCGCGAGACCGTGCAAGAGCTCTCGCTCAGCGCCTCGCGTGTGTCTGCCTTGCTGGGCGACTCGCGCAATGCCGAGGTCAAGTACCAGACATTGCTGACCACCGGGCTCACCGCGTTCCAGGCGCTGCTGACGTTCTTGCTGGCCTTTGCCATGGCGCGGCAGTTCCTGCAACGCGAAAAGGCCACATCCCAGGCCATGGCAGCCCAGAACGAGCTGGTCGAAGCCCTCAAGCGCAACGAAGAGGCCCTGGAGGCGCGCGTGGCCGAGCGCACCGTCGAACTGCAAAAAGTCAACGCATCCCTGAGAGAGCATGAGGACGAGCTGGAGATCGCCCGCGCCCGCGCGGAGGACGCGTCGCAGATGAAGTCGGACTTTCTGGCCAACATGAGCCACGAGATCCGCACCCCCATGAACGCAGTGATCGGCATGAGCCACCTGGCCCTGGGCACCGACCTCACACCGCGCCAGCGCGACTATGTAGAGAAGATCCAGCGCTCCGGCCAGCACTTGCTGGGCCTGATCAACGACATCCTGGACTTCAGCAAGATCGAAGCCGGCAAGCTCGAAGTGGAGGTAGTGGACTTCGACCTGCGCGGCGTGCTGGACAACGTGGCCAACCTGGTCAGCGACAAATGCGCCCACAAGGGCCTGGAACTGCTCTTCGATGTGGACCCTGCCCTGCCCGACGACCTGCGCGGCGACCCGCTGCGCTTGGGGCAGATCCTGGTGAACTACGCCAACAATGCGGTCAAGTTCACCGACGCGGGCGAAATCATCGTGCGGGTGACCGAAACAGAGCGCGACGGCGGCGGCGTGCTGCTGCGCTTTGAGGTGCAGGACACGGGCATTGGCCTCACGCCCGAGCAGCAGTCGCGGCTGTTTCGCTCGTTCGAGCAGGCCGATACCTCCACCACGCGTAAATATGGCGGCACAGGCCTGGGGCTGGCCATCTCCAAGAAGCTGGCGGAGCTGATGGGCGGCGAGGTGGGGGTGCAAAGCCAACCCGGGGCGGGCAGCACCTTCTGGTTTACCGCACGTCTGGGTCTGGGTGCCCCGAGCCACGCCCCACTCCTGCCCACCCCCGACCTGCGCGGGCGGCATGTGCTGGTGGTGGACGACAGCGAGCAGGCACGACATATCCTGAGCGAAATGTTGACCCGCATGAGCTTTGCCGTCACCACGGCTTCCTCAGGACAGGATGCAGAGGCCCAGGCGCGCGCTGCCGAACAGGCTGGCCGCCCCTGCGAGATTGCGTTCGTGGACTGGAAAATGCCCGGTATGGACGGGTTTGACACGCACCGCGCTCTGGCCCGCCTGCAGCGCCCGCCCCACACGGTCATCGTGACCGCCGCGGGCCGCGACGACGTGCAGCACGAACTGGAACGCGCCGGACTCTCGCTGATGCTGTCCAAGCCCGTCAGCCCCTCTCAACTGTTTGATGCCGCCATGCAGGCGCTGGGCGGGCAGGCCCGGTCATCTGATGGGCGTGGCTCACAAACACCCCGGCGTGGCGCGCACCTGTCCGCCATTGCCGGCGCGCGGGTGCTGCTGGTCGACGACAACGACCTGAACCAGCAGGTGGGTGCCGAGTTGCTGACCGGCGCGGGCCTGGTGGTGGATGTCGCCCAGAACGGACAGGTGGCGCTGGACATGCTGGCGCAGGCCCCCTACGACCTGGTGCTGATGGACATGCAAATGCCCGTGATGGACGGTCTGACCGCCACCCGGCACCTGCGCCAGAACCCTGCCTGGGCGCAGCTGCCCGTGCTGGCCATGACGGCCAACGCCATGAGCCGCGACCGGGACCTGTGCCTGGAAGCGGGCATGAACGGCCACCTGGCCAAACCCATCGACCCGGACGAACTGTTTGCCTCCCTGCTGCAGTGGATTGCGCCGCGGGCCACGGGTGCGGCCGAGGCACACAATGCAGGCACCGGCCTTCAGGGGCAAGCAGCGGGCAACTCCTCCAATCCACAGGCATCGCCCCCTCCCGCCCCCGTGCCCTCCACCGATGACGCGCTGCGCCACATCCAAGGGCTCGACGTGACAGCCGGCCTGCGGCGCGTACTGGACAAACGCCCCGCCTACGAGGGCCTGCTGCGCAAGTTTGTGGCAGGGCAAGCCCACGCGGTGCAAGCCACCCGTTCCGCCCTGGCCGCCGGGCAGCACGACGAGGCCCAGCGCGCCATGCACACACTCAAAGGCACGGCCGGCACCATTGGTGCCACGGCCCTGGCGGCCCTGGCGCAAAGGGTGGAGGAAGCCATCGCGAACCAAGCCGCACCCGATGCGGTGGATTCGCTGCTGCAGCCGGTAGAAGCCACTTGCCAGGCGCTGGTCGCAGCGTTACAACAGGCGGTGCCCGCAGAGGACCTTGCCAGTGCGGGCGCCGCCGAAGGTCAGCCGATCGACACCGCAGCCGCACGCCAGCTGGTGACGCAACTGGATGCCCTGCTGTCTGATGACGACTCCGATGCCATCGAGGTCTTCAAGCAATCGGCCACCACCCTGCAGGCCCTGCTAGGGCCGGTGTACGGCCAGATGAAGCGGGCGCTGGACAGCTACGACTTTGTGGGGGCGCTGGCTGCACTGCGCCAGGTCCCCATGGCACCCAATGACCACAAGGAGGACCCGGTTCATGAATAGCCCATTCGCGCCCAGCGGCAAATGCACGGTGCTGGTCGTAGACGACACGCCCGACAACCTGTCGCTGATGAGCGACCTCCTGCGCACCGACTACAAGGTCAAACTGGCACCCAGTGGCGAGCGCGCCCTGCAGATCGTGGCGGGCGAGAGCAAGCCCGACCTGATCCTGCTCGACATCATGATGCCGGACATGGACGGCTATGAGGTATTGCGCCGCCTGCAGTTCAACCCTGACACCGAAGACATCCCCGTCATCTTCCTGACGGCCATGAGTGCGGCCGACGACGAGAGCATTGGTCTGGAGCTGGGCGCGGTGGACTACATCACCAAGCCCATCAACCCCGCCATCGTGATGGCCCGGGTGCGCAACCACCTGCAGCTCAAGCGCGCGCGCGATTTTCTGGCCCAGCACAATCATTTTCTGGAGCAAGAGGTGGCCAACCGCACCCGGGCCATGGCCGAGCTGCAGGACGCCACCATCCGTGCCATGGCCTCACTGGCCGAAACGCGCGACAACGAGACCGGCAACCACATCCGGCGCACGCAGCACTACATGGAAACGCTGGCCCGCCACCTGCAGAACCATCCGCGTTTCAAGGACGAGCTGACCGACGCCGCCATCGAGACCATCTTCAAGTCCGCGCCGCTGCACGACATTGGCAAAGTGGGCATCCCGGACCGCATCCTGCTCAAGCCCGGCAAGCTCACGCCGGAAGAGTTCGAGATCATGAAGACGCACACCACCCTGGGACGTGACGCCATCATTGCCGCCGAGACGGGCACCACCCACGACAACCCGTTCTTCCAGTATGCCAAGGAGATCGCCTACAGCCACCAGGAGAAATGGGACGGCTCGGGCTACCCCGAAGGCCTGGTGGGCAACACCATCCCGCTGTCAGCGCGGCTGATGGCCGTGGCCGATGTGTATGACGCCCTGATTTCCGAACGTGTCTACAAACCCGCGTACTCCCACGAGCAGGCGGTAGACATCATCCGCGATGGCCGGGGCAGCCACTTTGACCCCGACATGGTCGATGCCTTCCTGACCCTGTCCGAGGAGTTCCGGCGCATCGCCCAGAAGTTTGCCGATGCCGAGCCCGCGCGGCTGGCCGAGGTGGACCGCCTGGCTGCCGATCTGCCCATGGAACGCATCGAACTGACTTCGCGCGAAGAGCCGCTCTGAATGGCAGTGCCCCGCGCTCTGCCATAGCGCAGCGCTGCGGCGCGGTGTTCAGGGTCACGGCAGCCTCCAGCACCAGCACGCCGCCGCAGTCAAAGCATCAAACGCTGTGGCTGTGCCCGTCCAGAGTGGTGGTGGTTGTGCGGTGCCCGTTCAGCCCCAGCTTGGCCAGCAGTTGCACATCGGCCTCCACGTCGGGGTTGCCCGTCACCAGCAGCTTGTCGCCGTAAAAAATCGAGTTGGCCCCGGCCAGAAAGCACAGCGCCTGCACGGCCTCCCCCAGCTGCTGGCGCCCGGCCGACAGCCGCACGCGCGCCTTGGGCATGGTGATACGGGCCACCGCAATCACGCGCACAAAATCGAACGGATCGATGGGCTCGCTGTCGGCCAGCGGCGTGCCCGGCACGCGCACCAGGCTGTTGATGGGCACCGACTCGGGGTACGGCTGCAGGTTGGCCAGCTGTGCAATCAAGCCCGCACGGTGCACCGGCGCCTCGCCCATGCCCACAATGCCGCCGCAGCACACGCTGATGCCTGCATTGCGCACGTTCTGCAGTGTGTCCAGCCGGTCCTGGTAAGCCCGGGTGCTCACCACGTCGGTGTAGTACTCGGGGGCGGTGTCCAGGTTGTGGTTGTAGTAGTCCAGCCCAGCGTCTTTGAGTGCCTGCGCCTGGTGCGACTCGAGCATGCCGAGAGTGGCGCAGGTCTGCAGGCCCAGGCCCTTCACCGCACCGATCAGCGCGCTGACTTTTTCGATGTCGCGGTCCTTGGGCGCACGCCAGGCCGCACCCATGCAAAAACGGGTGGCGCCAGCGTCCTTGGCGGCCTGGGCGGCGCGCACCACCTCGTCCACTTCCATGAGTTTTTCGGCTTTCACGCCCGTGTCGAACTCGGCCGCCTGCGGGCAGTAGCCGCAGTTTTCCGGGCAACCGCCGGTCTTGACCGACAGCAGCGTGGCCAGCTCGATGTCGCCCGCAGGCCAATGCTGGCGGTGCACGGTTTGTGCCTCAAACAGCAAGTCCATCAGGGGCTTGTCGAGCAGCGTCTGTATGGCCTCCACCGACCATTTTCCCTGCACGGCCGGCGCAGGGACGGGGCGATGGACCTGGATGGGCTGCGGGGCGGAGAGGGTTGCGTTGGCCATGGGTGGGGTCCTTTCAAGAGCCTGCTGCTGCAAGCACCAGGCATTGCGTCAGTGATCACACAAGGCGCCACTTCAGAGTCTTCTGAAGCACCGCCCTGCATCGCTATCACCATGATTTTGAAGGAGATTTCGGCACAACTGCCCTCAACATGGTCACAAAAGGTGCCACTATTTCCAGGTGCTCAACAGCCGGCATCTCACTGTGCGAGAACGGCAAAAAAGCCGACTGTTGACCACTTTAGAGAGCATGTTGAAATCACCGCCAAAACCGCCGAAGCAACGCGCTGGCAACCGGCGGCTTCGGCCTCTATCTTGCAGCCCGTGCCACCTTGCACGCTCCGACGTTCATGAAAGTTAGCCGCTCGTTGCACCCCGGCCAGACCAGGTCAAGGCCCCAGCGCTCGCCACCAAGCACACCAGGGCCAGGCCATCAGCCACCACCACGCGCTGCAAATGCGCATTGAAGCCGCCGGTGAACCATGCAAGCAGCAGGAAAGAAAGGATGCTGACCGTGCCAACGAACAGGCCCAACCACTGGTAGGCGGGCTTGAACGCCGCCATCAGGCAGAGCCCACCCACGATGCCGAACAGCACGGCGCGGTGCCGTAGCAGGATGAGCATGTTCGGATCGGAAGGGGTCACGCCGTAGAGTCTGGCCAAGTGCTCTGCGCTGGGCACGCCGATCAAGGGAATCAGGTGGATGGCACCTGCTAACAGCAAGGCCAGAGAAGCGATTTTTTGCATAGGCAGGCGACACCAAAGGCAAGGTGCCGCCGTTGTAGGCCCCGCCGGGCCCGGTGACCATGACGCCCGAGGTCATGGACGCCGAGCTGTTCAGCGCCCCAGCATCTGCTCCAGCGCCTCGCGGATGGCGCGGGGCTTGTTGTCTGCATCGTCGATGGTGGAGCAGCTGGGGCTGTGCTCCACCTCCGGCCCGCTGTTGCCGACCCGGGCGAACAGACGCTCACAGTCACAACGCAGGGAGGCCAGCGTCTTACGAGACCGCAGGTGCTTCACTTCGGCCATCCAGCAGCGGTCCGCGCACCCACAGGACCGGTACTGCAGGGTTTCTCCCGCCCGGCCCCAGTCGAGCGGATAGGCACCGGTGCCGCCTGCTGCCTCACCGCCCTGCCCTGCCAGCGCGAGGACCAGCAGGGCGCTCACCTTGGTGCCTGCCAGCAATGCGCGCTGGAGCGAAACCATGGGTGCCAGGGCAGGCTGCGGATGCCCGCTCAGCCCAGCGCAGCGATCACATCAGCCGGGGCCTGCACCAGCTCGATCAGCACACCCTCGCCCGCAATGGGAAATTCGTCATTGCTCTTGGGGTGCAAAAACGTGATGTCGTAGCCCGCAGCGCCTTTGCGAATGCCACCAGGGGCAAAGCGCACGCCCTTGGCGGTGAGCCATTCCACGGCCTTGGGCAGGTCGTCGATCCACAGGCCAATGTGATTGAGCGGTGTGGTGTGCACGGCGGGTTTCTTGTCGATGTCCAGAGGCTGCATGATGTCCACCTCCACCTTGAACGCGCCTTGGCCCATGGCAAGGATGTCCTCGTCCACGTTCTCTCGCTCGCTCTGGAAGGTGCCAGTCTGCTCCAGGCCCAGCATGTCCACCCACAGGGTTTTCATGCGCTGCTTGTCGGTGCCGCCAATGGCGACCTGTTGAATCCCCAGGACCTTGAACGGACGATTGCTGCTGGCTGTCATGGAAGTCACTCTCCGCGCTCTACACACGCATCACTATTAATTTGATAGCAGCAGGCGTATATATCGCCTGCACTATCGGCCAAAAACACGAAAAAAAGCTCCACGGGAGCTCAAGAAAGGGGCGGCAGTGCCCGCTGCGGCACCGCTTCGCCCCTCCTTGCAAGGCACGTGCGTCAGACGAACTCCAGGATCACCTGGTCCACCGCCAGCGACTCGCCCTTGCCCGCCGTGATCTTGCCCACCACGCCATCCTGCGCGGCAAAGAGGATGTTCTCCATCTTCATGGCTTCGATCACCGCCAGCTTCTCACCGGCCTGCACCTTCTGGCCGGGCTGCACCGCCACATCGACCAGCAAACCGGGCATGGGCGAGAGCAGGAATTTGGACAAGTCTGGCGGCGCCTTGAAGGGCATCAGCTTGTGCAGCCGTGCGCCCAGCGGCGACAGCACCAGTGCGTCGATCTGCGTACCGTTGTGCGCAATGCGCAGCGCCAGCGGGTTCTTGCCCACACCGCGTTCCACCTGGGCGGTAAAGCCCTGGCCGTTGCACGCGCCCTGCACCCGGATCTGGCCCAGCGTGGCGTTGCTACTGATCTGATAGCTATTACCGCCTACAGATACTGCACTAGAGCCCGATTTGTCTTCAAAATCAGACACCGTCACCTCGTGGTGCTGGTTCTGCCCTTCGGCACCCAGCGTGACGACGACAAACTGCTCACCCACCTTCACCTCGTGCCCCGCCAATTGGCCGCTGATGCCCGAGGCGCGGGCGCGGTAGCGGCGGTTCATGAACGCAGCCAGCGCCACCAGGAACAGCGGATCGCTGTGCGGCACGTCTTCGGCGTGGAAGCCCTTGCCGTAGTTCTCGGCGATGAAGCCGGTGTTGAAGTCGCCCGTCACAAACTTGGGGTGCGCCAGCAGCGCAGCCTGGAACGGGATGTTGCTGCTGATGCCGCGGATCACAAAGCCGTTGAGCGCGGCACGCATCTTGGCAATCGCGTCGTTGCGATCGGTGCCGTGCACGATGAGCTTGGCGATCATCGAGTCGTAGTACATGGGAATCTCGCCGCCTTCGTACACGCCCGTATCCACCCGCACGCCCAGCTTCTTGCTGGTGTCGGACTGGAACATGGATTCCTCTGGCGGCTGAAAGCGCACCAGACGGCCGGTGGATGGCAGAAAGTTGCGGAACGGGTCTTCGGCATTGATGCGGCACTCGATGGCCCAGCCGTCGCGTTTCACATCCGCTTGCGTCAGCGGCAGCTTCTCGCCTGCGGCCACGCGGATCATCAGCTCCACCAGGTCCAGGCCGGTGATGCATTCCGTTACCGGGTGCTCCACCTGCAGGCGGGTGTTCATTTCGAGGAAGTAGAAATCCTGGTCCTTGCCGACCACAAATTCCACCGTACCAGCAGACTGGTACTTCACGGCCTTGGCCAGCGCCACGGCCTGCTCGCCCATGGCCTTGCGGGTGGCGTCGCTGATGAAGGGCGATGGCGCCTCTTCGATCACCTTCTGGTGGCGGCGCTGGATGGAACATTCGCGCTCATTCAGATAGATCACGTTGCCGTGGCTGTCGCCCAGCACCTGGATCTCGATGTGGCGCGGCTCCTGCACAAACTTCTCGATGAAGATACGGTCGTCGCCAAAGCTGTTGCGGGCTTCGTTCTGACAGCTGGCAAAACCTTCAAACGCTTCCTTGTCGTTGAACGCCACGCGCAGGCCCTTGCCGCCGCCACCGGCCGAGGCCTTGATCATCACGGGGTAGCCAATGCCCTTGGCAATCTCCACCGCCTGCTCCGGGCCGCTGATGGCGTCGTTGTAGCCGGGGATGGTGTTGACCTTGGCTTCGTTGGCCAGCTTCTTGGACGCGATCTTGTCGCCCATGGCCGCAATCGAGTGCGCCTTGGGGCCGATGAAGGCAATGCCTTCGTCTTCGCAACGCTTGGCAAAGGCTTCGTTTTCGCTCAGAAAACCGTAGCCAGGGTGGATGGCCTGCGCGCCGGTCTGCTTGCAGGCGGCAATGATCTTGTCGGCCAGAAGGTACGACTCGCGCGAGGGCGCGGCGCCGATGTGCACAGCCTCGTCGGCCAGCTTGACGTGGCGGGCTTCCTTGTCGGCGTCGGAATAGACGGCCACCGTTTTGATGCCCATCTTGCGGGCAGTAGCGATGACGCGGCAGGCGATTTCGCCACGGTTGGCGATCAGGATTTTCGTAAACATGTTCTTATGCTCCTTGTCCGCTCACAGTGGGATGTTGCCGTGTTTGCGCCATGGGTTTTCCAGCTTCTTGTCGCGCAGCATCACCAGCGACCGGCAGATGCGCTTGCGCGTCTCATGCGGCAGGATCACGTCGTCGATGAAGCCGCGTGCACCGGCCACAAACGGGTTGGCAAAGCGCTGCTTGTATTCGGCCTCACGCGCGGCCAGCTTCACAGGGTCATTCTTGTCTTCGCGGAAGATGATTTCCACCGCGCCCTTGGCGCCCATCACCGCAATCTCGGCGTTGGGCCAGGCCAGGTTCACGTCGCCGCGCAGGTGCTTGGAGCTCATCACGTCGTATGCGCCGCCGTAGGCCTTGCGGGTGATAACGGTGATCTTGGGCACGGTGCACTCGGCGTATGCGTACAGCAGCTTGGCGCCGTGCTTGATGATGCCGCCGTATTCCTGGCTGGTACCGGGCATGAAGCCGGGCACGTCCACAAACGTGACCACGGGGATGTTGAACGCATCGCAGAAGCGCACAAAACGCGCGGCCTTGATGCTCGACTTGATGTCCAGGCAACCGGCCAGCACCAGCGGCTGGTTGGCCACGATGCCCACGGTCTGGCCTTCCATGCGGGCAAAGCCAATGATGATGTTCTTGGCGTACTCGGGCTGCAGCTCAAAGAAGTCCCCATCATCCACCGTCTTGAGGATCAGCTCCTTCATGTCGTACGGCTTGTTGGGATTCTCGGGCACCAGGGTGTCCAGGCTCAGGTCCATGCGGTCGGCCGGGTCATTGCTGGGGCGCACCGGGGCTTTTTCGCGGTTGTTGAGCGGCAGGTAGTTGTACAGGCGGCGCAGCATCATCAGCGCCTCCACGTCGTTCTCGAACGCCATGTCGGCCACACCGCTCTTGGTGGTGTGGGTCACGGCGCCGCCCAGTTCCTCGGCCGTCACTTCTTCGTGCGTCACGGTCTTCACGACTTCTGGGCCGGTCACGAACATGTACGAGCTGTCCTTCACCATGAAGATGAAGTCCGTCATGGCGGGCGAGTACACGGCACCACCGGCGCTCGGGCCCATGATCATGCTGATCTGCGGAATCACGCCGCTGGCCAGCACGTTCTTCTGGAACACGTCGGCATAGCCGCCGAGGGACGCCACGCCTTCCTGGATGCGCGCGCCGCCCGAATCGTTGAGGCCGATGACCGGCGCACCGACCTTCATGGCCTGGTCCATCACCTTGCAGATCTTTTCGGCGTGCGTTTCGCTCAAAGCACCACCGAACACCGTGAAATCCTGGCTGAACACAAACACCAGGCGGCCGTTGATCATGCCGTAGCCCGTCACCACACCGTCGCCGGGGATCTTGTTGTCCTCCATGCCGAAGTCTGTGCAGCGGTGCTCGACGAACATGTCCCATTCTTCGAACGTGCCATCGTCCAGCAGCAGCTCGATGCGCTCCCGCGCTGTGAGCTTGCCCTTGGCGTGCTGCGCATCAATGCGCTTTTGCCCGCCGCCCAGGCGTGCCAGCGCACGCTTTTTCTCCAGTTGATCCAGGATGTCTTGCATGGTCGTCCTTTGGTGAATGGGTTGGTGTCTACTATTTATTTGATAGCTGCCAGCGCATGATTGGATTGCGCTTGGAGCAGATTTCGTGCTGCAGTCGATGCCGCAATGCGCCCGGCGGCCACGTCAGCCTGCATCTGGGGCAGCAGCTCTTTGACCTGGGGGTGCTGGCGAAACGCGAGCTTGAGGCCTGCGTCGATGCGCTCCCACATCCAGGCCAGCGCCTGCTTTTCGCGCCGCGTGGCCAGGCGGCCGTTGGCGGTTTGCAGCTGGCGGAACTGCGTGACGGCGACCCAGAAGCTGTCCACGCCCTGCCCCAGCAGCGCGCTGATCTGCACGACCTTGGGGTGCCACAGCGTTTCGTTGTGGTGCGCGTTCTCTGGATTGCCGTGCTGGCTCAGCAGGCGCAGGCTCGACGTGATCTGCGCCTCGGCGCGCGTAGCAGCGTTCTTGTCGATGTCGGCCTTGTTGATGACCACCAGATCGGCAATCTCCATCACGCCCTTCTTGATGGCCTGCAGGTCGTCGCCCGCGTTGGGCAGCTGCATGAGTACAAACATGTCCGTCATGCCCGCCACCGCAATCTCGCTCTGGCCCACACCCACGGTTTCGATGATGACCACGTCGTAGCCTGCGGCTTCGCAGACCAGCATGGCCTCGCGCGTCTTCTCGGCCACACCGCCCAGAGTGCCGCTGGAGGGACTGGGACGGATGTAGGCTTTTTCATGCACCGACAGGTGTTCCATGCGCGTCTTGTCGCCCAGGATCGAGCCGCCCGAGACGGTGCTGGAGGGGTCGATGGTAAGCACGGCTACGCGGTGGCCCTGGCTGATGAGGTACAGGCCCAGCGCCTCGATGAAGGTGGATTTGCCGACACCGGGCACGCCGCTGATGCCGAGGCGGAAGGCCTTGCCGGTGTGGGGGAGCAGCGCGGTGAGCAGCTCATCGGCCTGGGCGCGGTGATCCACCCGCGTCGATTCGAGCAGCGTGATGGCTTTGGACATGGCGCGGCGTTGCACCGCCGCCGTGCCCTGCACCACCCCCTCCAAAAGCGCCGCAGGGGTCACGCCACCGCCTTGCGAATCTGCTCCAGCACATCCTTCGCGCTGGCCGGAATGGGGGTGCCTGGGCCATATACGCCCTTCACGCCCGACTCGTACAAAAAGTCATAGTCCTGCGCAGGGATCACCCCGCCCACAAACACGATGATGTCGTCGGCGCCCTGGTCTTTGAGGGACTGGATGATGGCGGGCACCAGCGTCTTATGGCCGGCGGCCAGCGTGCTCACGCCCACGGCGTGCACGTCGTTTTCGATGGCCTGGCGGGCGCATTCCTCGGGCGTCTGGAACAGCGGACCCATGTCCACGTCAAAGCCCAGGTCGGCAAACGCGGTGGCCACCACCTTGGCGCCACGGTCGTGGCCGTCCTGACCCAGCTTAGCGATCATCACGCGGGGGCGGCGGCCCTGCTCTTCGGCAAAGGCGTTGATTTCGGTCTTGAGTTTGTCCCAGCCCTCGGCCGAGTCATAGGCTGCTGCGTACACACCAGTCACCTTTTGCGTATCGGCGCGGTGGCGCCCAAAAACCTTCTCCAGCGCGTCGGACACCTCGCCCACGGTGGCGCGCAGGCGCACGGCGTTGATGGACAACTCCAGCAGGTTGCCTTCGCCGCTTTCGGCGGCGGCAGTCAGTGCATCCAGCGCGGCCTGCACCTTGGCGGCGTCGCGGGTGGCGCGGATCTTTTGCAGACGGGCAATCTGCCCGTCGCGCACCTTCATGTTGTCGATCTGCAGGATGTCGACCGGGTCTTCCTTGGCCAGCTTGTACTTGTTCACCCCCACGATCACGTCCTTGCCGCTGTCGATGCGCGCCTGCTTCTCGGCGGCGGCGGCCTCGATCTTGAGCTTGGCCCAGCCGCTGTCCACGGCCTGGGTCATGCCGCCCATGGCCTCGACCTCTTCGATGATCTTCCAGGCGGCGTCCATCATGTCCTGGGTCAGCTTCTCCATCATGTAGCTGCCAGCCCAGGGGTCGATCACGTTGGTGATGTGGGTTTCTTCCTGGATGATGAGCTGCGTGTTGCGCGCGATGCGGGCGCTGAACTCGGTGGGCAGCGCGATGGCTTCGTCCAGCGCATTGGTGTGCAGGCTCTGCGTGCCGCCAAACACGGCCGCCATGGCCTCGATGGTCGTGCGCACCACGTTGTTGTAGGGGTCCTGCTCGGTGAGCGACCAGCCGGACGTCTGGCAGTGCGTGCGCAGCATCAGGCTCTTGGGGTTCTTGGCGCCGGTCTCCTTCATGATGCGGCACCACAAGAGGCGCGCGGCGCGCATCTTGGCGACTTCGAGGTAGAAGTTCATGCCGATGGCCCAGAAGAAGCTCAGGCGCCCGGCGAAATCGTCCACGTCCAAGCCCGAGGCCATGGCGGTCTTCACGTATTCTTTGCCGTCGGCCAGGGTGAAAGCCAGCTCCAGCGCCTGATTCGCCCCGGCTTCCTGCATGTGGTAACCCGAGATCGAGATCGAGTTGAACTTGGGCATGTTCTTGGCTGTGTAGCCAATGATGTCGCCAATGATCCGCATCGAGGGCTT
Source organism: Acidovorax sp. 107 (assembly GCF_003058055.1). Classification (NCBI taxonomy): domain Bacteria; kingdom Pseudomonadati; phylum Pseudomonadota; class Betaproteobacteria; order Burkholderiales; family Comamonadaceae; genus Acidovorax; species Acidovorax sp. 107. Next base: position 1,886,326 of record NZ_QBTZ01000001.1, read on the forward strand.
GGGCGGGTAGATGTAGGTGTTGCGCACCATGAACTCTTTCAGAATGTCGTTCTGAATGGTTCCGCTGAGCTTGTCCTGGCTCACACCCTGCTCTTCTGCCGCCACCACATAGCCCGCCAGCACGGGCAGCACGGCACCGTTCATGGTCATCGACACGGACACCTTGTCGAGCGGGATCTGGTCAAACAGGATCTTCATGTCCTCGACCGAATCAATCGCCACCCCAGCCTTGCCCACGTCGCCCGTCACGCGGGGGTGGTCGCTGTCATAGCCCCGGTGGGTGGCCAGGTCGAACGCCACACTCACGCCCTGCCCGCCTGCGGCCAGGGCCTTGCGGTAGAAGGCGTTGGATTCTTCAGCGGTCGAAAAACCGGCGTACTGGCGAATCGTCCACGGTCGCACGGCATACATGGTGGCCTGGGGGCCACGCAGGTAGGGCTCAAAACCCGGCAGCGTGTTGGCGTACGGCAGGCTGGCGGTGTCTTCGGCGGTGTACAGCGGCTTGACGGTGATGCCATCGGGCGTGACCCAGTTGAGGGCGCTGACATCGCCCCCCGGTGCCGACTTGGCTGCGGCCTTGGCCCAGGCTTCCAGCGAAGACGCGGCGAACTCTGGGGCGTTGTTGGTGGGTTTGTCACTCATGGCGAAAGCTACTCCGAAGATGGCATGGGGGCGTCCAACACGGCGCACAGGCGGTGACCGCACAGGTGCTGTGGTGTGGCGGCGAGTTTACATCATTCATAATTATTGATTCAAAATATTCCGTGCAGCTTACAATCCGTCCCATGTCTGCCCTCACACTCACTCCCCGCGCGCTCTACGAAGAAGTGGCCGAGCAATTGCGCCAGCGCATCTTCCGCCGCGAGCTGGAGCCCGGCAGCTGGATCGACGAGCTCAAGATTGCCGAGGAGTTCGGCATCAGCCGCACGCCGCTGCGCGAGGCGCTGAAGGTGCTGGCCGCCGAAGGCCTGGTCACGATGAAGGTGCGCCGTGGCGCCTATGTGACGGAGATGAGCGAAAAAGACCTGCGCGACGTGTACCACCTGCTCAGCCTGCTGGAGAGCGACGCCGCGGGCGTGGTGGCCGAGCGCGCCACCGAGGCCCAGCTGAAAACGCTGCAAGACCTGCACGCCGAGCTGGAAGCCGCCGTGGCAGACCGCGAAAAATTCTTTGCCATCAACGAGCGCTTTCACATGCACCTGCTGGAGATGGCCGACAACCGCTGGCGCAGCCAGATGGTGGCCGACCTGCGCAAGGTGATGAAGCTCAACCGCCACAACTCGCTGTTCAAGCAAGGGCGCATCGAAGACTCGCTGAGCGAGCACCGCGCCATCCTGGCTGCGATGCTGGCGCGCGACGCCAAGGCCACGGCCAAGGCCATGCAGGCGCACTTCGCACAGGGGCTGGAAGCGGCGACCTGAAGCGGCTACGCGCTGACGCGTGCAGGCCTGCGTCGTCAGGCGGCCGACTCCACCCGATTGCGCCCACCGGCCTTTGCGGCGTACAGCGCTTCGTCCGCACGCCTGAGAACGTCGTGAAAGCTGCTGTCTCGTGCCCCGACGGCCGCGACACCCATGGATACCGTCATCGAGACCGTCTTGCCATCGACATGCAACACCTCGCGCGCCACCAGCGCGCGCAGCCGCTCTGCGGCCGTGACGGCGGCGTCGATATCCAGGCCATCCCAGAGCACCACAAATTCTTCGCCGCCGTGCCGGGCAGCCAGATCCGCGCCGCGGCATGCGGCCCTCAGATGCTCTGCCACATGCCGCAGCGCCACATCCCCTACCTCATGGCCGTGTGTGTCGTTGATGGACTTGAAGTGGTCGATGTCGATGACGGCCAAAGCCAAAGTTTGCCCCGGCAGGCGGGTCGCTTCGCCAAAGCGTCGCTCACCCACGGTAACGAGGGTTCTTCGGTTGGGCAGCCCCGTGAGGTAGTCGGTGGATGCCGCCAGTTGCCACTGCCGGCCGACACTTTCGGAACACATCAGCAGAAAGGCGGTGGTGCCCACCACCGGCAGCAGGGCCGTGACCATGGGGCTGGCGATGTTGATCCACGCCCCCTCGCCCGTGACGTCAAAAGAGGGGCTGGCGCCACGCGCAGCCAGATAGGCGGCGCGGAACACCAGAAACACCGCGACCAGCGCAAACAAGCTGGCCATCACGCGACGGCTGTGCCGCCCTTCCGACGTCTTTTGCGACAACAGCAATTCAAAACTGGCGAGCAGCAAGAACGTGCAGCTTGCGGTCAGGATGAGCACCCGCATGCGGGTGTCGGGCTGAAACACGGCAAACCAAATAACGCCCAAGGTGCCGACCACCGCAGGCGCCAGCAGCCAGCGTGGGTCAGGCAGGCCATAGAACTGCCGCAGGGCGCGCCAGTAGCCGGTGCACCCCAGCATGACGAGGCCATTGGCCAGCGGAGACGCCACCCCCAGAGGCAAGTGGTACTGAAACGCATACAGCAGCGAGCTGCCGGCCAACATCAGCGTGGCAATACGCCAGGTCTCCGCGCTGGGGCGCAGCGTCACCGGGAAGTCCCTGCGCATCAACCCCAGTACCCATCCATTGGCCAGCATCATCAGTGTGGCAACAACAAAGATGGTGACGGGATCCATGGGAGGTGCAAAGAAGGGGATTGGCGCCAAGGCGCAAAACGGCATTCTCCCTGCAAAGTTCGGCCAAGCCTTGCAGAGGCGCCCGTTCACCCCTGCTAGCCGGATTGGCGCCCGCGATCATTCCAACAAGTGGAACACACCATTTACAACCCGCGTGGCCTACGACGGGGTTTTGCAAGTTTCCCTCGCTATGATCCTGCGGGTTTCCACTGAGGCAACCGCCGGCCCGCCGGCTCAGCGCCCGCATGAATCCCCGGCACACGCTTCCCGGCCGGGCCCGCCCGGCCGCCCTGGCGCGGCTGCCTCCACCGTACAGTTCCATGCTCGCCACTCCTTCCGATATTGCCAGCGTGCAAACGCTGCCCCAGCTCTTGGCCTACCGCGCCACCCGCACCCCCCAGGCCGAGGCCTACCGGGCGTTTGATCCGTCCCGCCAGGCATGGGCCAGCCTCACCTGGGCGCAGACCGCAGAGCGTGTGAACACCTGGGCCCAGGCCCTCGCCGCCATGCAGCTGCCACCGGCCGCCCGCGTGGCCATCTTGCTGCCCAACGGCCTCAATGCCATGTGCGCAGACCAGGCCACGCTGGCCATCGGCGGCGTGCCCGTGCCGCTGCACGCCATCGACAACCCGGGCAGCATCGCCTATATCCTGGCGGACTGCGAGGCCTCGATGCTGATCGTGAGTCAGGCCGAGCAGTGGGAGAAGATCCGCGCCGTGGGCACGCCGTTCCCGGCCCTGCGCGCCGTGGTGATCACCGATGACGACGAGGCGTTCAAGCCCAGTCCCGCGTCGGGCGACAGCCCAGCCGTGGGCTCGCTGGCGCAATGGCTGACGGGCGCGGCGCAAACAGGCGCCTCCGTTGCGGCCATAGGCCCGCAGGCTGATGACCTGGCCGCCATCGTCTACACCTCCGGCACCACGGGCAAGCCCAAGGGCGTGATGCTGACCCACCGCAACGTGGTGAGCGACGTGAAGGCCGTGCTGGAGCGCATTGCACCCACGGTGGACGACGTGTTCCTGTCGTTCCTGCCGCTGTCGCACACCTTCGAACGCACGGGCGGCTACTACCTGCCGATCGCGGCGGGCAGTTGCGTGGCATACGCCCGCTCAGTGGCCCAGCTGGCGGAAGACCTGAAAACCATACGCCCCACCGTGCTGGTGTCGGTGCCGCGCATTTACGAGCGCATCCACGCCAAGCTGATCGAAAAGCTCTCGCCCACACCCTGGAAGATGCAGCTGTACGAAGCCGCGCAGAACAAGGGCTGGGCCCGGTTTTGTGCCGCGCAGCGCCTGCCGGCCCCGACGCCGGACGCCAGCAGCCAGGCGGCAGGCTGGATGACTGCCCTGCCCTGGCCGGTGCTGCAGGCCCTGGTGGCCAAGCCTTTGCTGGCCCAGTTTGGTGGCCGCGTGCGCGTGGCAGTGAGTGGCGGCGCGCCGCTGTCGCCCACCATTGCCAAGTGTTTTCTGGGCCTGGGGCTGCCGCTCATTCAGGGCTACGGCATGACCGAGACCGCGCCCGTGGTGTCGGTCAACGCACTGGACGACAACGACCCCGCCTGCGTGGGCAAGGCCCTGCCCGGTGTGGAGGTGCGCATTGGCGACAACCACGAGCTGCAGGTGCGCGGCCCCATCGTGATGAAGGGCTACTGGAAACGCCCCGAAGACACGGCCAAGATACTGAGCCCCGACGGCTGGCTGGGCACGGGCGACCAGGCCGACATCATCAATGGACGCATCTACATCAAGGGCCGCATCAAGGAAATCATCGTCACCTCGACCGGCGAGAAGGTCCCCCCAGGCGACCTGGAACTGGCCCTGCTGGCCGACCCGCTGCTGGAACAGGCTTTTGTGGTGGGCGAAAACCGCCCCTTCATTGCCTGCGTGGCCGTGCTGAACGCGGGCGAGTGGCAGCGCCTGGCGGCCGACCTGGGCATCAACCCCCAGGCGGCGGACAGCCTGAACCACCCCAGCGTGCACCGCGCCGTGCTGGCACGCATCGAAAAGAACACCGCCAGTTTTGCCCGCTATGCCGTACCGCGCACGGTGCACCTGACGCTGGAGCCGTGGACGATTGAAAACACCTTCATGACCCCCACGCTCAAGCTCAAGCGCAACAACCTGATGGCGCACTTTGCCGAGGCCATTGAGGGCATGTACCAGAAGCCGGGGCGCTGAGCCAGTCAAGACGGGCTCAGTGCACCAGCTCGCCCTCCCGGGCGTAGGCGGAGCCAAAACGGTTGGACAGAACGTCCGCAAGCGCCACAGACTCCTGCCCGACAAAACCCTGCTGCGGCAGCCGCCCCTGCGCCACCAGATCCAGCGCCGTGCAGATGCCTGCCGCCGTGGTGAGCTGGATGGCGCTGAGCCGGTGCCCCGCCACCTCGGCGCCCACGATGTGCGCCGAATAAGAGTCCTGCACCAATCGCCCGCCCTTGAGGCCTGATGCGGTGGCAAACACCACGATCACGTCCTGATCGGTGGTGGGGATGGCGGTTTCGAGAATGTCCTTGAGCAGATCGCGCCGGTCGCGCAGGCGCAAGTCATTCAGCAGCAACTTGAGGATGGCGTTGTGGCCCGGGTAGCGGATGGACTGGTAGTCCACCTGCCGCGCCTTGCCCGCCAAGGTTTCCGTCAGCGTGCCCAGCCCGCCCGAGGTATTGAAGGCCTCGTATTCCACACCGTCGAGCGCAAAAGTCTCCAGCCCCTCCAGCGCGGGCACCGTGGTGCGCACGCCGTCCACAATGGCTTCGCAGGGGTTGCAGTACTCGTTGATGAGGCCCTCGGTGCTCCAGGTCAGGTTGTAGCGCAGGGCGCCCTGCGGGTAGCGGGGCAGCGCCCCTACCCGCATGCGCAGCGAGTGCAGGGTGTCAAAGCGCCGGGCCAGGTCGTTGCCCACGATGCCGATGAAGCCCGGCGCCAGGCCGCACTGCGGCATGAGCACGCTGCGGGCATTGGCGGCCAGGGTGCGGATGGCCTGGGTGCTGGCCACGTCCTCGGTCAGGTCAAAGTAATGCACGCCTGCGCTCGCGCACAACGTGGCTACAGGCACAGCGCGATGGAATGGCAGTGCGTTCAACACGGCAAAGCGGCCGTCGATGGCGGCTTGCAAGCTCACGTCATCTGTGGTCAACCGGGTGGAGATGCCTAGCGTCGCCACTTCGGCCAGGCGGGCCGGGTCGCGGTCTGCCACCAGGATGTTGTAGTCGCCGGACTGCTGCAGCAAGAGCGCCATGGCAAAGCCGATGTGGCCCGCCCCCAGGATGGTGATGGCGCGGCGGGCGGCGGAGTTCGAGGTTGTGGCAAAGGTGGTCATGGCAGCGCTCCCGGTAGTGCTCGCCGCATGCAGCGGCGAGGTGTTGGTGATGCCTTGATGCTAGGCAGCAGTTCTGTCAATGTGTAGCTCTCAAAACGTCGAAAGCAGATGTTTGTTTTGCCATAACGACGAATATGATGGGCGTTATGACTTTTTGGACGGAGCACGCATGACCCAGCCCCTGGATGACACCGACCGGCAACTGCTCAGCCTGTTGCAGGCCAACGCACGCGAGGGCACAGCCCAGCTCGCCCGCAAGCTGGGGCTGGCCCGAACCACGGTGGTGGCGCGCATTGCGCGGCTGGAGCGATCCGGTGTGGTCGCGGGCTATGGGGTGCGGCTGGGTCAGCGGCTAGACGCCACCACCGTGCGGGCGTGGTGCAGCATCTGCGTGCTGCCCAAGACTGCGCCCGCCGTGCTGCGCGCGCTGGAGGCCATGGCTGAGGTCGAAGAGGTGTCTGCCGTGAGCGGGCCGTTTGATTACCTGGTGTTCTTGCGCTGCACCAGCCACGAGCAGCTTGACGCCCTGCTCGACAAGGTAGGCCAACTGGACGGCGTGCACCAGACGCAGACCAGCATCGTGCTCAGCCGCAAGATCGACCGGCGAAGCGTGGGAGCCTGAACGCAGCCCATCGCATCAACTACCTTTTTGATAGCAGCTACCGCTTTCCCCATAAGCGCCAGCAGCCCAATTCATTCAATAACCAAAAAAATCAGGCCTCGAACTGCGTCGGGTTCTTGCCCCGGATCGGCGCATAGAACGCCTTGATGCTCGCCATATCCCGCTCCACATCGCCCGTGGGCTCGAACACCGGGCCCAGGCCGCCGACCTTGCGGCCGTAGTCCACAAACGCCAGCACGATGGGCACGCCCGCTTGCTGGGCGATGAAGTAAAAGCCCGTCTTCCAATGCCGCGTCTTGCCGCGCGTGCCTTCGGGCGGCACGATGAGTTGCATGGGGCCGTCGGCATCGCGCATGGCCTGGGCCGAGCTGGCGACCAGGTTGTTGGCCTGGCTGCGGTCCACCGGGATGCCGCCCAGCCAGCGCATCACCCCGCCGAACGGCGCCTTGAACAGGCTGTGCTTGCCCATCCAGTACACCCGCAGCCGCAGCGAAAACGCCAGCATCAGCGTGTACGGCAGGTCCCAGTTGCTGGTGTGCGGCGCGGCGATCAGAACGCTTTTGGCGGCGTGGGCAGGCAAGGCGCCTTCCACCTTCCAGCCGGTGATGCGCAGGGTGAAGCGCGAAATGGCGCGCAGGAGCGTGTTGACAACCGGTGTGTCAAAAATGGTGTGGTGCATGGGAAACGGGGTGACAGAACGGAGCCTGGAGCGCTGAAGCGGGCGGCGAACCCGAGGCCTTGCAGGCGTCGAAAGCGCCGCGAGTATCGCTGATAGGGCCAATGTCCCGCCTTGACGCAAGGCAAAGTACAGCCAACGCAGCCTGTATGCAGCGCTTGCAATGGCACTCACCATTTGATAGCAATCCAGGCAATCAACACCGGCACTATCGAGTGTTTTGGTTCAATTTTTTGTGACAACAACGGAATGCCAAATAAAACTGGCGTTTGCGCCCCGCCGGTACAGAATTCACCAGTAGCAGGCCCGTGTTCTTACCGCCGCCCCATGCTGCAAGCCCAGCGCCCCACCACACCACCCTACCGCGATCGCAAGCGGTACGCATGGCTGCTGTCGCTGGTGGTGCCCTGCACCGTGGGCGTGGGCCCGGCCTTGATGGTCTGGACGGGGGATCCGCTGGCGCTGTGGGCGCCGGTGGCCTTTTTCTACCTCGTCGCCCCGTTGCTCGACTGGATGCTGGGCGTGGACCAGAGCAACCCGCCCGAATCCGCAGTGCCTGCGCTGGAGCACGACCGCTACTACCGCCGCATCACCTTTCTGCTGGTGCCGGTGCTGTGGGCGGCCTTCATCTTCAGCGCCTGGTGGGTAGCCACGCAGCCCCTGCCCTGGCACGGCGTGCTGGCAATGGTGCTGACCACGGGCACAGTGGGCGGGTTCTGCATCAACCTGGGGCATGAGCTGGGCCACAAGAACACGGCGCTGGAGCGCTGGTTGGCCAAGCTGGTGCTGTCGCCCACGGCCTATGGGCACTTCTTCATCGAACACAACCGGGGCCACCACCGCGACGTGGCCACCCCGGCCGACCCGGCCTCGTCGCGCATGGGCGAGTCCATCTACCGCTTTGTGCTGCGCGAGATGCCTGGGGCTGCGCGCCGCGCCTGGGCGCTGGAGAAGGACCGTCTGGCCCGCCAGCACCTGCCGCTGCTGTCCTGGCACAACGAGATTCTGCAGCCAGCGCTCGTCACGGCGCTGCTGTGGGCCGGGCTGGCACTGTGGCTGGGCCTGGCAATCCTGCCGTTTTTGCTGGTGGCGTCCTTCTGGGCCAACTTTCAGCTCACCTCGGCCAACTATGTCGAGCACTATGGCCTACTGAGGCGGCAAGACGCCAGCGGCCGCTTCGAACCTTGCCGCCCCCAGCATTCGTGGAACAGCAACCACGTGTTCTCCAACTGGGCCTTGTTCCATCTGCAGCGGCACTCCGACCACCACGCGCACCCGCTGCGCCGCTACCAGTCGCTGCGCCACTTTGACGACGTGCCGCAGTTGCCCATCGGCTACTTCGGCATGTTCACGCTGGCCTATGTGCCGCCCCTGTGGCGCCGCGTGATGGACCCGCGCCTGCTGGCCCAGGTGGGCCGCGACGCCACCCACATCAACATCGACCCGCGCCAGCGGACCGAGATCGTGCGGAAATACAGGCTGCAAGACCTGGGGCAGAACGCGCGTTGATGCGCTGACGACCAGGCACAGGCCTCTGTGCGCCCAGACACACAAGCCCTTGAACTTCGTTTTTGATAGCATCCAGCGCAATCAACATGAGCGCCTGCGCCCGTGTTGAGCCAAAACCCTCCTGCGACACCTCGCGCGCAGCCAGTGGGATAATCCGGGTTTCGCACCTGCAGCCCCGCAGCGGCCCCGACCAGAGGGGCCGCTCTGCTGCAGAACATCCCCCTCTCCGCCCTCGCTGTTTGCCCGTGGAACCCACCTTGAGCCCCTGGCGCATGTCCGTCGCCCCCATGATGGACTGGACCGACCGCCACTGCCGTTACTTTCACCGGCTGCTGACCCGCCAGACCCTGCTGTACACCGAGATGGTGAATGCGGGCGCCATCATCCATGGCGGCACCGAGCGCCACCTGCGTTTCAATGCCGAAGAACACCCTGTGGCCTTGCAACTGGGCGGCAATGAGCCCGACAAGCTGGCAGAGGCAGCGCGCCTGGGCGCGCAGTGGGGCTATGGCGAAATCAACCTCAACTGCGGCTGCCCCAGCGACCGCGTGCAGCGGGGCGCGTTCGGCGCCAGCCTGATGAAGTCGCCCCAGCTGGTGGCCGACTGCGTCAAGGCCATGAAGGACGTGGTGAGCGTGCCCGTCACCGTCAAGCACCGCATCGGCATCGACAAGGTGGAGGACTACGGCTTTGTGCGCGACTTCATCGGCACCGTGGCCGAGGCCGGGTGCACCGTGTTCATCGTGCACGCGCGCAATGCTTGGCTGCAGGGCCTGAGCCCAAAGGAAAACCGCGACGTGCCACCGCTGCGCTACGAGGTGGTGCACCAGCTCAAGGCCGAGTTTCCGCAGTTCACCATCGCCATCAACGGCGGCATCAACACCGACGCGGTGGTGCAGGAGCAGCTGGAACACCTGGACGGCGTGATGATCGGCCGCGAGGCGTATCACAACCCCTGGTGGCTGGCCCGCTGGGACCAGCTGTACTACGGGGGCGCCCCCTGCCCCCTGACCCGCGAAGAGGTGGAGCTGGCCATGGTCGAATACATGGAGCGCGAGGCCGCCCAGTACGGCACCCCCTGGCCCCACATCGCCCGCCACATGCTGGGCCTGCGCCACAGCCTGCCCGGCGCCCGCATCTGGCGCCAGGTGTGGAGCAACCATCTGCTCAAGGACCGCCCCGCGCGGGAGGTGCATGCGCTGGCAATGCTGTCGTATGCGAGCGCTGCGCCCGAGCAGCCAGCAGAGCCGGGCGCGCTGGCAGCAGCAGCGGCTAGGTAACCAGCCGCCCCACCCACGCCGCCAAGGGCTCTGGCCGCCCGAACAGGTAGCCCTGCAAGCACTCGCACTGGCTCCCCACCAGAAAATCCGCTTGGGCGCGTGTCTCCACGCCCTCGGCCACCACACGCAGGTTGAGGTGGCGGGCCACCGAGATGATGGATTGAACAATGGCCGTGTCGTTGGGGTCGTCCGGGGTGTCTTGCACAAAGCTCTTGTCGATCTTCAGCTCGTACAGCGGCAGCCGCTTGAGGTAGGCCAGGCTCGAATAGCCGGTGCCAAAGTCGTCGATGGAGAAACGCACGCCGAACTGCACGATTTCGGTCATGCGGGCGATGGTGTCGTCCAGGTCTTCGATCAGCAGGCTCTCTGTCACCTCCAGGATCAGGTGGGCCGGGTTGGCGCCGGTGTGGGCCAATATGTGGCGCACGCGGTCCACAAAGTCGTCCTGGCGGAACTGCCGTTCGCTCACGTTGACGGACAACGACAGCTCGCGCCCCGCTGCCTGCAGGCGCGCCAGGGTCTCGCAGGCCTGCTGGATCATCCAGTCGCCCATGCGCAGGATGAGGCCCGACGCCTCGGCAATGGGGATGAAGCGGCTGGGTGGCACGTTGCCCCGCACGGGGTGGGTCCAGCGCATCAAGAATTCGCCCCCCACCACATTGCCCGCAGCATCCACTTGGTTTTGCACAAAGGCGGCCAGCTCGCCCAGCGTCTGCGCCTTTTTCAGGTCCTGCTCCAGTGCCAGGCGCTCCTGCACGTCGGCCTGCATGGCGGCCTCGTAAAAGCGGATGCGGTTGCGCCCCAGGTCCTTGGCGCGGTACATGGCGGTATCGGCCTCGCGCAGCAGGTCTTCGACGCCCTCGCCCCGCTTGGGAAACAGCGTGATGCCGATGCTGCCCGTGGTGCTGTAGAGGTGGGTGTCGATGGTGTAGGGCACTTCGAGCGCCGCGCGCATCTCCTCGGCCACCAGCAGCGCCGCCCGTCCGGCGGATTCCATGTCCGACGCCACGTTGTGCACCAGCACCACAAACTCGTCCCCGCCCAGGCGCGCCACGGTGTCGCCCGGGCGCTGCAGCTGCGTGAGCCGCTGGGCCACCTGCATGAGCAGCGTATCGCCCACGGTGTGCCCCCGTGCGTCGTTGATCTGCTTGAAGTCGTCGAGGTCGATATAAAGCACGGCCCCCACCTGCGCTGCCTTCTGGGCATTGGCCAGGGCGTGCTCCATGCGGTCCAGCAGCATGCGCCGATTGGGCAGGCCGGTGAGCGCATCAAAATACGCCAGCTGGTGCGAACGGGCCTCGGCCTGCTTGCGCTCGGTGATGTCGCGCGAGAGCGCGATGAAGCGGGGTTCGTCGCCAGGCGCCGCACTCTCCTTGCGCGCAATCGACAGCTCGAACCAGTGGGTGACACCGCCCAGCTCCAGCCGGAACTGGTGGCCCGAGGAATACCCGGCGTGGTGCGCAGCTTCCAGCGCGGCATGGCAGCCTGCGGCGGCTTCGGGGGGCACCACATCGCGCAGCAGGCGGCCCAGAAACATCTCGGGGGGCACGGCCAGTTCGCCCGACCGGGCCGATCGGTAGTGGTGGATGCACCCGTCCAGTCCCAGCTCGAACAACAGGTCAGGGATGGCGCTGAGGGTGCTCTCCAGGTCGTCGCGGGTGGCGCACAGTTCGGCCGTCATGTCGCGCGCCAGCGCCACCGCACGCTCACGGCCCGTGGCCAGCAGCCAGGTGAACCACGCGAGAATCAGGCTGAGCGCCGTGCCCAGCAGCGCGACGGGGTGGTGCCCATCTTCCTGGAAGCGCTGGACAAAGCCCGGTCGGGGGGCCATCTGCAGCGTCCAGCGGCGACCGCCCAGCTCCAGTTCGCGCCGCGCCTGCAAAACCTGAGCACCTGCCCCCAGGGCAGAGACCTCCAGGTTCCTGAACAGCAGCGCGCCCGCAGCGGCTGGCTCCGCAGCGGCGCCCGGGGTGCTGTCGGTGATCTGGAGGCCAATGTCGGCGTCGAATTCGCGGGACATGCCGTGGATCACCTCCTCCATGCGAAACGGCGCGGACACCCATCCCGCCAGCCCCAGCCGCCGCCCTTCGACCGTGCTGACATCTGCGCTGGCGCCATACAAAGGCATGTACATCACCAACCCCGGGACGCCGTTCTGCATCAGTGTCAGCTGCCCCGACAACGCCAGCGCCCCTGTGTCGCGGGCCCGGTCCAGGGCTTCCTTGGCGGGAGGAATGGTCAGCACATCAAGGCCCAGCGCCTTGAGGTTGGGACCCTCCAGTGGCTCGATGTGGGTGATGGGGGCCAGCAGCTCACGCTCACCCGGCGGACGCACGGCGTACTGGTCAAAGCCGCGCTCGCGCATGTCTTCCAGGTGGGCGGCCAGCGCCTTGCCGGGGAACTGCAAGATCAGCGACACCCCCTGCAGTCCGGGCCGGGTGGCCTGCAATTGCAGCGCACTCACGTAGGCCTGGAACTCGGTGCGGTCAATGCGTTCCGACCCTTCAAAGTAGCCCTTGACGCCGCGCAACACCACCTCGTAGGTCGCCATGCGGTCCTTGAGGTTGTAGGCGATCTGGTCGGCCGCCACCTCGAAGTTCTGCTCGCGCCGGGTCCGCGTGTTCGTCTCTTCGCTTTGCCAGTACAGAAAAGTCAAACCCAGGGTCAGCAGCGCAATCAAAGGCGGCAACACCACCGGCAGCCACCGCTGGTCGCGGCTGCCCGCCACGTCGTCAGACACGCGCGCGCCCTGCCCTGGCGCGGCGGATGCGTCGATGTGCAGGTCTGGGGTAGGTGTCATGAATCCTGGTGGAAGGCGCGCGCCGGATCGGCAGGGGCATCGTGCACCGGCGGTGCTACACCATTATGAGCATCTGTCCTGCGAGGCAAAGGGGCATTTGCGCGCAAACTGCACAGGAATGTCGTGAATCGTCCACGCGGGCCGGATATGCTGGCAACCGCTGCGCGGCGAGCACATTGCGCTTGCGCCCACTTTCTGCATCAACCCTGGCAATACCCACCACAAAGGCCTGGCATGGCATCGCTTGATTTCGACCTGGAGGCATCCCAATTTCGCACCTGGTACGCCGGGCAGGCGGTGGCGCTGGAAGACGCCTGCGCCGCACTCACCGCGCTGGTGGCCGCCGTGGTGACCCAGGCGGGCGGCGTGGACATCACCAAGGTCGAGGGGCGCGTGAAGGACGTGGACGAATGCATTCGCAAGTTTGTGCGCAAATACCGGCCGGCGCTGGAAGAGAGCAATACGCCCTATGACATCCAGACCTACATCACCGACCTCATCGGCGTGCGGGTGGTGTGTCTGTATGAAGACGAGCTGGAGAAGATCGCCCAGATCGTGCGCTCACATTTCGCGGTGATCGAAGTGACCGACAAGGTATCGGCGGTGGAAAGCACCGAGGCCTCGTTTGGCTACAAGGGGCTGCACCTGGACCTGAAGCTGAGCGCGGCCGACCGCGATTTGCCAGAGCACGCGGCCTATGCGCACTGGCCCTTTGAGCTGCAGGTGCGCACCATCATCCAGGACTCCTGGAGCGTGCTGGACCACAAGATCAAGTACAAAAAGTCGATCCCGGGCCAGCTCAAGCGACGCATCAATGTGCTGTCGGCCCTGTTTGAGTTGGCCGACCGCGAGTTTCGCCAGATCCGCGATGCAACGGCCGCCGAACTGCTGCAGGCCCCGGACGAGACCGCCGAACCCGTGCAGGATGTCGCCGCCGATCTGCAGACCCCCACCCGCGCAGCAGCCACCAGCAGCGAACTCAATGCCTTCACCTTTCTGAAGATTGCCACGCATTTCTTCAAGGACTTTGAGTTCGAGCCGTCCAAGGTCGATGGGTTCGTGGACGACATCCAGGCCTGGTCGCCCGGTATGACGCGTGCGCGCTTCAACAGCCTGATGCGCGAGACGATCGGAGTGGTCAAGCGCTACAAGCAGCACTTTGAGGACCAGAACCCGCAAGGCAGCTTCAACCCTTACACGGTGATCCGGCACTGCCTGTACCTGAGTAACAAGACCGCCTTTCGCCCGGCGCTGCGCAACTCAGCCCGCGAGTCGTTCGAGGCGTGGCTGAGCGACAACGCAGAGCCCAAACCGCAGGGATAAAGCAAAAATGGGTGCAAGCGCGAGTGCTTCTTGCCTTAAATGCTATCATTTTTGATGATTGAAGCGCTCTTGCCAACGGCCCCCCGACCTGCGGCCAAGCCCTGAGCGATTTGTCGCAAAGGCGACTTGGCATTGGTGGTTTTACTCCATGCGCTTGTTACCAAGTGCTGCTATATTGCACTGCAACAAAACGGAGTTTCGCCCCATGCTGTACCACCTCTACGAAACCCAGCGCTCCCTGATGGAGCCCTTTACAGATTTTGCGCAGGCGGCTTCCAAGTTGTTCAGCAACCCGGTGTCGCCGCTGAGCCAGAGCTCGATGGCCCAGCGCATGGCCGCCGGCTACGACCTGCTCTATCGCCTGGGCAAGGACTACGAAAAGCCCGCGTTCGACATCCACACGGTGGATGTGAATGGCATCGGTGTCGCCATCCATGAGCGCATCGAGGTGGACAAGCCGTTTTGCGAGCTGCGCCGCTTCAAGCGCTTCTCGGACGATCCAGCGACATTGACCAAGCTCAAGGGCCAACCCGTGGTGCTCATCGTGGCGCCGCTGTCGGGCCACTACGCCACGCTGCTGCGCGACACCGTGCGCACCATGCTCAAGGACCACAAGGTCTACATCACCGACTGGAAAAACGCCCGCTTGGTGCCCCTGTCGGAGGGCGAGTTTCATTTGGACGACTACGTCAACTACGTGCAGGACTTCATTCGCCACCTGCAAGGCATCTACGGCAACTGCCACGTGATCAGCGTGTGCCAGCCCACGGTGCCCGTGCTGGCAGCCGTGTCGCTGATGGCCAGCCGGGGCGAGAAAACCCCGCTGACCATGACCATGATGGGCGGCCCCATCGACGCCCGCAAGTCGCCCACGGCGGTGAACAACCTGGCCACCAACCGCAGCTACGAGTGGTTTGAGAACAACGTGATCTACCGCGTGCCGGAGAAATTCCCAGGCGCCGGTCGCCGCGTGTACCCAGGCTTTTTGCAATACACCGGGTTTGTGGCCATGAACCCGGACCGCCATGCGTCCAGCCACTACGATTACTTCAAGGACCTGATCAAGGGAGACGACGCCAGCGCCGAAGCCCACCGCAAGTTCTACGACGAGTACAACGCCGTGCTGGACATGGATGCGGATTACTACCTCGAAACCATCCAGACCGTATTCCAGGACTACAAGCTGGTGAACGGCACCTGGGACGTACGGTCGCCCGCCGGCAAGATCGAGCGCGTGCGCCCGCAAGACATCAAGACCACCGCCCTGTTCACCGTGGAAGGAGAGCTGGACGATATCTCCGGCTCGGGCCAGACCGAAGCTGCCCACGACCTGTGCAGCGGCATCGTGCGCAAGGAGCAGCGCCACCTTGAAGCCAAGGGCGCGGGCCACTATGGCATCTTCAGTGGCCGCCGCTGGCGCGACATCGTGTACCCCAAGGTACGCGCGTTCATCCTGGAGCATGAGCTGCCGGCCAAGCCAGTGGCCGCGCCCGCAGCGACGCCTGCACCCCGGCTTGCCAGCCCCGCTCCCACACCTGCCAAGGCTGCCAGCAAGCCCGCACCGGCGGCAGCCAAGACCGCTGCAACCAAGCCTCCCAAAGCCACCGCCGCCCAGCCTGCACCGGCCCGTGCTGCGGCCAAGGCCGAGGCAGCCACCGCCGTGGCCACACGCTGGGTGCAGCCGGCTGCCGCACCGACAGGTGCCGCACAGGCCCCTTCCGCGGATCTGAGCGCAGCCAAGACGAGTGCCACAGCGGCCCCGTCCACCCGCAGCAGCAAGAGCAAGGCGCGCAAGGCTTGAGCGACCCCGCTTCCGGCCACCCGCCCCTGGCCCAGGCAGCAGTCCAGGACCTCGCGGCGCGGATTGACGCCGCGCTGCCCCAGACGCAGTGCACGCGCTGCGGCTATCCCGACTGCGCCAGCTATGCGCAGGCCATCGCGCAGGCAGAGGCCGCCATCAACCAGTGCCCCCCCGGGGGCGCAGAGGGGGTCGCCCGCCTGGCCGCCATCACGGGTCATGCGGTGGTTCCCTTGAGCGCAGACCACGGTGTGGAGGCGCCGCGCAGCGTGGCCTTCATCGACGAGGCCTGGTGCATTGGCTGCACGCTGTGCATCAAGGCGTGCCCCACTGATGCCATCGTGGGCTCCAACAAGAAGATGCACACCGTCATCGAGCCGTACTGCACGGGGTGCGAGCTGTGCATCCCCGCCTGCCCGGTGGACTGCATCCATCTCGACAACGCCAGCGGCAATGCAACCGGCTGGGCCGCATGGTCGGCTCCGCTTGCGCAGCAGGCCTTGCAGCGCTACCAACAACACCGCCAGCGCGTGCCGCTGGAAGATGAAGGTTTAGACGACGAGGCCACGAGCGCCCTCAGCATGAGCGCGCCCAGCGGGCAAACACCAGCACCGTCCGGCACAGCGGCAGCCGCCGTCGCGGCCGAGGGTATGGAGGCACGCAAGGCCGCCATTGCTGCCGCGATGGAGCGGGCTCGCCAGCTTCGGGAACAGGGCCCGCGCTAATTCCTCTTTGTGTGTGGGGCCGGCGCGCTGCTACGGCACGCGCGTTTTATATGGCCACGGGCACTGCGCCTTGCCCAGCGCCTATCGGGCGGCGAGCGACTTGTAGACCCCGCAGCCCACGTACCAGTCCCCCACGCGGCTCACGTAGGACATCTTGGTTTGCACCGCTCCGGTGGACGGGTTGTTGATGTCGTACTCCACCCAGCCGGGTGCCTGGTCGGCCTGGCTGACGATATCGCTCACCAACCGGTCGCCCGCAATGCCGGGGATGTCCTGCACGCGGGTCCCGACCTTGGCCGGGTTGCCGCCGAAGGCCAGGTAGGTGCCCGCCGGATCCAGCACAAACACGTACATGTCGCGGTCATGGTAGGGCTGGGTCTTGTCGGTGATGCTGCGCAGAAACTGGTCGCGCGAACTGGTCTTGTGCAGGGCCACGGCCTTGTTCACCAGGGCCACCGCCTCATCGGCCGTACCCTGCTGCAGGCGAAACGCCGCCACCGCCTGTGACAGGGTGGAAGCGCGGTGCTCCAGCGCCTCGGCCTGCGAAACGGCATGGCCCACCATCTGGGCGTTGTGCTGCGTGATCTGGTCCAGCTGCTGCACTGCCGTGCTCACCTCGCTCAAACCCGTGCTCTGCTCGGCACTGGAACCGGAAATCTCGGTCATGCTGGCCGCCACGCTGCGGATGCCGCTGGCCATGTTGGCAATGCCTTCGCCGGCCGACCGGATCAACCCTGCGCTGGCCTCGACCTGGCTCACCGAAGCGCCAATCAGTTCGCGGATCTCCCGCGCGGCGTCGCCCGAGCGCTTGGCCAGGGTGCGCACCTCGCCCGCCACCACGGCAAACCCACGGCCCTGTTCACCGGCGCGGGCGGCCTCCACGGCGGCATTGAGCGCCAGGATGTTGGTCTGGAAAGCAATGCTGTCGATCACGCCGATGATCTCGGTCATGCGGCGCGCGCTTTGCTGAATCGCCTCCACCGACTGCACCGCGCGAGCCATGGCTTCGGCCCCGGTGTCGGCGGCCTTGCGCACGTCGGCAGCGCGGGCATCGGCGCTGCGCGCGGTCTGTGCGTTGTTCTGGACAGCCGAAGACAGTTGCTCCACGCTGGCGGCTGTCTGCTCTAGGTTGGCCGCCTGCTGCTCAGTGCGATCGGCCAGCGACCGGTTGCCTTGCGCCAGGCTTTGCCCCGCATGGGCTACCAGCGCCGCGTTGCTGCGGATATCGGCTACCATCGACGACAGCGTCAGCACCATGCGGTCGAGCGACTGTGCCATTGCCCCGACCTCGTCGTGCCCATAGACACCCGCCCGGGCACACAGGTCGCCGCGTGTGGTCTGCTCCATCGCATGCGCCAACCCTTGCAGGTCGGACGCTAGGCCGGCATGCAACGCACACAGGGCATACAGAACCACGGCGCCAGCCAATGCCACACTCCACCACGGGGCATCCAGGGCGGCCAATGCCAGCGCGCCCCCCATCAACACGCCCAGCGTCACCAATTTGCCCGGCAGGTGCCACCTGCGCATCCACCAGAGTCCGGGGCGCAGCGGTAGGAATCCAGACATCTTGTCTCCGTTATCGTTCTTGAAAAGGGGCGATGCTAGGTGTCTGCTCTTACGTCGGATTGACAACACCACAGGGCGCCTGCCCACCCCTTGCAACCCCATTTGCCCCGAGGACGCAGTGCGCGGTGCACAGCCCGTGCGCCCACGCCCTTCGCCCATAATGTCGCTCCATGAATCCCCTGCTCTCCCAACTCCAGCCTTACCCCTTTGAGCGGCTGCGGCAACTCTTCGCGGGAGTCACTCCCCCGGCGGCCTACAGCCCCATCAGCCTGGGCATGGGTGAGCCACGCCATCCTACACCGCAGTTCATCAAAGATGCACTCAGTAACAACCTGGGCGGACTGGCCAGTTACCCCGCCACGGCCGGTGAACCCAAGCTGCGCGAGGCCTTCACCCACTGGCTGCAACAACGCTATGCGCTGACCCTCGACCCCGGCACCCAGGTGCTGCCTGTCAATGGCTCACGCGAAGCGCTGTTTGCCTTTGCGCAGACCATCATCGACCCCTCTCAAGGCCAACCTCTGGTCGTCTGCCCCAACCCGTTCTACCAAATTTACGAAGGCGCCGCCTTGCTGGCCGGCGCCCAGCCGTACTACGCGGCCAGCGACCCCAGCCGCAACTTTGCCGTGAACTGGGATGCCGTGCCCGACGCCGTGTGGCAGCGCACGCAGTTGCTGTTTGTCTGCTCCCCCGGCAACCCCACGGGCGCCGTGATGCCGCTGAGCGAATGGAAGAAGCTGTTCGAGCTGAGCGACCGCTACGGCTTTGTGATTGCCTCGGACGAGTGCTATAGCGAGATCTATTTCCGCGACGAGCCACCCCTGGGTGGCCTTCAGGCTGCGGCGCAGCTGGGACGCGGCGACTTCAAGAACCTGATCTCCTTCACCAGCCTGTCCAAGCGCAGCAACGTGCCCGGCATGCGCAGCGGCTTTGTGGCGGGCGACGCGGCCCTGATCAAGTCATTTCTGCTCTATCGTACTTACCATGGCAGCGCCATGAGCCCCATCGTGCAGGCCGCCAGCGTTGCTGCCTGGAGCGATGAGCAGCATGTGGTGGAAAACCGCGCGCTGTACCGCAAGAAATTCGCCCAGGTCACACCACTGCTGGCGGGCGTGATGGAAGTCGCCCTGCCGGATGCCGGTTTCTACCTGTGGGCCAAGGTGCCTGAAGCCCTGGGCATGGACGACGCCGAGTTCGCGCGCGCCCTCCTGGCTCAATACAATGTCACGGTGCTGCCCGGCAGCTACCTGGCCCGCGAGGCCCAGGGCAGCAACCCCGGCGCCCAGCGCGTGCGCATGGCCCTGGTGGCCGAGACCGAAGAATGCGTGGAAGCCGCGCTGCGCATCGTGCAATTCATCCAATCCCGTACTGCCTGATCTGATCGACAACAACATGACCCAACAACTCCAAACCCTCATCGACAACGCCTGGGACAACCGCGCCAGCCTCTCGCCCGCCGCCGCTCCCAAGGAGATCCAGGACGCTGTCGAGCATGTGATCGCCGAGCTGAACAATGGCAAGCTGCGCGTAGCCACCCGCGAAGGCGTGGGCCAGTGGACCGTGCACCAGTGGATCAAGAAGGCCGTGCTGCTGTCGTTCCGCCTCAAGGACAACGAAGTCGTCAAGGCCGGCGACCTGGGCTTTTACGACAAGGTGCAGACCAAATTTGCCCACCTGTCCGAAGAAGAAATGAAGGCCACCGGCGTGCGCGTGGTGCCCCCCGCTGTGGCCCGCCGCGGCAGCTTCATCGCCAAGGGCGCGATCCTGATGCCGTCGTACGTGAACATTGGCGCCTACGTGGGCGAAGGCACCATGGTCGACACCTGGGCCACCGTGGGTTCGTGCGCACAGATCGGCGCCAACGTGCACCTGTCCGGCGGCGTGGGCATTGGCGGTGTGCTGGAGCCTCTGCAGGCCGGCCCCACCATCATTGAAGACAACTGCTTCATCGGCGCCCGTTCCGAGGTCGTCGAAGGTGTGGTGGTCGAAGAGAACTCCGTGTTGGGCATGGGCGTGTACCTGGGCCAGAGCACCCCCATCTTCAATCGTGCCACCGGCGAAATCAGCTACGGCCGCGTGCCTTCGGGCTCGGTGGTGGTCAGCGGCAATCTGCCCAAGACGGCCGCCAACGGCGCGCCCTACAGCATGTACGCTGCCATCATCGTCAAGCAGGTGGACGCGCAAACCCGCTCCAAGACCAGCATCAACGACCTGCTGCGCGACTGATTGCCGTGAACCCGCGGACGGCCCTGGCCGTTCGCCCACCGACAGAGACAGACAACAAGAGGGAAACACCATGAGCACGATGGAACGAATTCTTCGCCTGATGGCAGAGAAAAAGGCCTCCGACGTCTATCTGTCGGCCAACGCACCTGCGCTGATCAAGATCAACGGCGAGTGCGTGCCGATCAACAACCAGATCCTGCCCCCCGACGCGCCGCGCAATCTTCTGTCCGAAGTGGTCACGCCAGACCGCATCGAGGAGCTGGAAGAAACCGGCGAGCTCAACATGGGCGTGCCGCTCAGCGGCGTGGGCCGGTTCCGGGTCAGCGCCATGCGCCAGCGCGGCAGCTACGCGGTGGTGATCCGCTTCATCTCGCAGCAGATCCCGGAGTTCGACACGCTGGGCCTGCCCCCTGTGATGCGCGAACTCATCATGGAAAAACGCGGGCTGATCCTGATGGTGGGTGCTACCGGCTCGGGCAAGAGCACCTCGCTGGCGTCGATGATCGACACGCGCAACGAAGCGCTGACAGGCCACATCCTCACCATCGAGGACCCGGTCGAGTATCAGTTCAAGAACAAGAAATCCATCGTCAACCAGCGCGAGATCGGCAGCGACACCCAGTCGTTGCAGACCGCCCTGAAAAACGCGCTGCGCCAGGCGCCCGACGTGATCCTGATCGGCGAAATTCGCGACCGCGAGACCATGTCTGCCGCCATTGCCTATGCGCAGTCGGGCCACCTGTGCCTGGCCACACTGCACGGCAACAACAGCTACCACGCGCTCAATCGCATCTTGTCGTTCTACCCCGTCGAGGTGCGCCCCACCATGCTGGGCGACCTGGCATCGGCCCTCAAGGCCGTGGTGTCCCAGCGCCTGGTGCGCAAGACCGACGGCGGCCGGGTGCCAGCCGTGGAGGTCATGCTCAACTCCAAGCTGGTGTCGGAGCTGATCGAAAAGGGAGATTTCTCCGGCGTGAAGGAGGCCATGGAAAAATCCATGGCCGAAGGCTCGCAGACCTTCGAGGAGGCTCTGGCCCGCCTCATCATGGAGTCCAAGATCGAACGTAAGGAAGGCCTTGCGTACGCTGACTCGCCCACCAACCTCATGTGGCGCCTGCAAAACGACTTCTCCCTTGCTGCCAATGCTGCCAAGGCCCAGAAGGAAGCGCGCGACACGCCGGATGACACCCCGTCATTCACCGAGATCGTGCTGGACGTCAAGCCGGCGGCATGATGTGCCTCTTTCGTACCCGGGCCCCTGTCGCACGGACCGTGCGATGCAGAAGCACCGCCCCGTGACCACAGCTTCCCCCCACTGATCGCAGCCCCACTGCCTGCCTCCATTCCCTGATCCCATGTCCCGCACCCTCCACCTGGCCGAACAGCTCATCTCCCTGCCCTCCATCACCCCGGAGGATGCCGGCTGCCTGGACCTGCTGGCTGCACGGCTGGCCCCGCTGGGTTTTGTGTGCGAGCGGTTGGACAGCGGCCCGGCAGACTTCCGCGTCAGCAACTTATGGGCAAAGCGGCCCGTAGCGCAGGCAGAACAAACCTCTTCCGCTATCAAAACCGTAGTCTTTGCAGGCCACACCGATGTCGTCCCGACCGGCCCACTTGCGCAGTGGAGCAGCGACCCCTTCGTGCCCACCCACAAGGACGGCAAGCTCTATGGCCGCGGCGCCAGCGACATGAAGACCTCGATCGCGGCCTTTGTCGTGGCGGTGGAAGAGTTTCTGGCCGCCACGCCCGCCCCGCAGGTGGAGCTGGCTTTTTTGCTGACCAGCGATGAAGAGGGTCCCTCGGTCGATGGCACCAAGGTCGTGGTCGAGCAGCTCAAGGCGCGCGGCGAACGGCTCGACTACTGCATCGTGGGCGAGCCCACTTCGGTCGAGAAAACCGGCGACATGATTAAGAACGGACGGCGCGGCACCCTGAGCGGCAAGCTCAGCGTGCGCGGCATCCAGGGCCACATTGCCTACCCCCAGCTGGCTCGCAATCCCATCCACCAGGCCTTGCCCGCCCTGACGGAACTGGCCGCCACGGTGTGGGACAACGGCAACGCGTTCTTTCCGCCCACGAGCTGGCAAATCAGCAACATGCATGGTGGCACAGGCGCCACCAATGTGATTCCGGGTGAGGTGGTGATCGACTTCAACTTCCGTTTCTCCACCGAGTCCACCGCCGAAGGCCTGCAGCAGCGTGTGCATGCCTTGCTGGACCGCCATGGGCTCGACTACGACCTGCGCTGGACCTTGGGCGGACAACCCTTCCTCACCACACCCGGCGAGCTGGTGGATGCCGTGCAGCAGGCCATTGCCGCTGAAACCGGCCTGACCACCGAGCTGTCCACCACCGGCGGCACCAGCGATGGCCGCTTCATCGCCCAGGTCTGCCCCCAGGTGATCGAACTGGGGCCGCCCAACGCCAGCATCCACAAGATTGACGAGCATGTGGTGGTGGCCGATATCGAACCCCTCAAGAACATCTACCGCCGCACCCTCGAGAACCTGCAGGCACAGGCCACAGCAGCCCAGGCAATGACCACATCATGACCAGCAACCCACAAGAAACGCCCGCGTCCAATGCAGTGACGGTAGGCACCCTGGTCGAATGGGGCGCCCAGCAGCTGGCATCGGCAGGCGTGTCGTTCGGCCACGGCACCACCAATGCCCACGATGAAGCCGTATGGCTGGTGCTATGGCGCCTGGGGCTGCCCCTGGACAGCGACCTCTCCGACGCGCCAGAATCCATTAAGAACAAACCTGTAGCGCCCGCAGATCAAGCCTTGGTTGCTACTCTTTTTGAAGAACGGATCGCTACGCGAAAACCCGCCGCTTACCTCACGCGTGAAGCGTGGCTTCAGGGCATACCGTTCTACGTGGACGAGCGCGCCATCGTGCCGCGCAGTTTCATCGCAGAGCTGCTGGTGGACGGCGGGGCAGATGAATTCCTTAGCGACCATACCCATCGCGTGCTGGACCTGTGCACCGGCAATGGCAGCCTGGCAGTGCTGGCCGCCATGGCGTGGCCGGAGGTCTCGGTCACCGGCTCCGACATTTCGCCCGACGCGCTGGCCGTGGCGCGCATCAATGTGGACAAGCATGGATTGCAGGACCGCGTCGCCCTGCAGTTGTCAGACGGACTGAGCACCCTGCCTGGCCCCTGGGACCTGATCCTGTGCAACCCGCCCTATGTGAACGCCGCCAGCATGGCCACGCTGCCCAGCGAGTACCGCGCCGAGCCCGCACTGGCCCTGGCGGGCGGTGACGACGGCATGGACTTTGTGCGCCAGCTCTTCGCAGCCGCTCCGGCCTGCATGAGCGAAGACGCTGTGCTCATTCTGGAGATCGGCAACGAGCGCAGCCACTTCGAGGCGGCATTTCCCCAACTACCAGTTTTTTGGCTCGATACCAGTGCGGGCGAAGACCAGGTTTTGCTGGTTACCCGGCAGGCGCTGGCCGCCAAAACCCGGCTCACGGCACAATAGAGCCCTTTGCGCCACCTTGGCAGCTGCAGCGGCTGGGCCGCTGACAACTGTGCAGGCCCCCAGAGTTTTGTACGCCACCCGCCTCGTGCGGGTGTGCTTTTTTCTGATTCCCGGATGATCACCCTCAAGAACGTTACCCTGCGCCGAGGCACGAAAGTCGTGCTCGACAGCGTGTCCACCACCATCAACCCCGGCGAAAGCGTAGGGCTTGTGGGCCGCAATGGCGCAGGCAAGTCCAGCCTGTTCGCCCTGCTCAGCGGCAAGCTGCATGAAGACGGCGGAGACTTTCACATACCGTCGAGCTGGCGAATGGCCGAGGTCGCGCAGAACATGCCCGAAACCGACGAGTCAGCCACAGAGTTTGTGCTGGAAGGCGACACGCGCCTGGCCGAGGTGCAGCGCCAGTTGGCAGAGGCCGAGGCCAGCGACGATGGCATGGCCATCGCCCACGCCTATTCCGACCTGCACGACGCTGGCGCACACGATGCCGTGGCCCGTGCGCAGGCACTCATCCTGGGCCTGGGCTTTCGCGTGAGCGAGCTGGATCAGCCGGTCAACAGCTTTTCGGGCGGCTGGCGCATGCGCTTGCAACTGGCGCGTGCGCTGATGTGTCCGAGTGACCTGCTGCTGCTGGACGAGCCCACCAACCACTTGGATCTGGACGCCCTCGTCTGGCTGGAGGCATGGCTCAAGCGCTACGCAGGCACCATGATCGTGATCAGCCACGACCGCGAATTCCTGGACGCCATCACCAACGTCACCCTGCAAATCCAGCAAGGTGAGCTGAACCGTTACGGCGGCAACTACAGCAAGTTCGAAGAGCTGCGCGCCCAACAGCTCGAACTGCAGCAAGCCAGCTTTGCCAAGCAGCAGGAAAAGATGGCCCACCTGCAGAAGTTCATCGACCGCTTCAAGGCCAAGGCCAGCAAGGCCAAGCAGGCGCAAAGCCG
The DNA here is from genome assembly GCF_003058055.1 of Acidovorax sp. 107. Lineage (NCBI taxonomy): Bacteria > Pseudomonadati > Pseudomonadota > Betaproteobacteria > Burkholderiales > Comamonadaceae > Acidovorax > Acidovorax sp. 107. Next base: position 1,911,226 of record NZ_QBTZ01000001.1, read on the forward strand.
GGTCAAGCAACTCGAACGCATGGAGAAGATCGGACCGGTGCTCGCCGAGGCGGACTTCACGTTCGAGTTCAAGGAACCGGCCAACCTGCCCAATCCCATGCTGGCCATCAGCGACGCGTCGTTCGGCTATGTGGACGACGAGGGCACGCCCACCACCATCCTCACCGGCGTCAACCGCTCGGTGCTGGCGGGGCAGCGCATCGGTATCCTGGGTGCCAACGGCCAGGGCAAGTCCACCCTGGTCAAGACCATTGCGCGCACCATGAAGGCGCTGGGCGGCAGCATCACCGAAGGCAAGGGCCTGAACATCGGGTACTTTGCCCAGCAGGAGCTGGACGTTCTGCGTCCCGCAGAGAACCCGCTGGAGCACATGATCCGCCTGGCCAAGGACCTGGGGCCGGATGCCAAGCAACCCAGCCGCGAGCAGGATCTGCGCAGCTACCTGGGCAGCTTCAATTTCACGGGTGACATGGTCAAGCAGGCCGTGGGCACCATGAGCGGCGGCGAAAAGGCCCGCCTGGTGCTGGCCATGATCGTCTGGCAACGCCCCAACCTGCTGCTGCTGGACGAGCCCACCAACCACCTGGACCTGGCTACCCGCGAGGCGCTGGCCATGGCGCTCAACGACTTCGATGGCACCGTCATGCTGGTCAGCCACGACCGTGCGCTGCTGCGCTCGGTCTGCGAAGATTTCTGGATGGTCGGCCGGGGCGTGGTCGGCCCCTTCGATGGCGACCTGGACGACTACCAGCGCTACCTGCTTGAAGAGTCCAAGCGCCTGCGCGAAGAGGCGCGTCTGGCCGAACAGGCCCAGGCGTCACAGGCCCAGGCAAGTGCACCAGCCCCCACCACCGCACCTGCGGCCGTTGCCGTCGCTTCTGCCACGCCCGCACCGGCCCCCTCCCCCGCGCCTTCGCGTGACGGGCGCGAGCAACGCAAGCTCGACGCCCAAACACGCCAGCAGCTGGCCGAAAAGACCCGGCCGCTCAAAAAGGAGCTGGAACAGATCGACAAGCGCCTGGCGGCTTTGGGCGCGGAACGCACCCAATTGGAGCACCAACTGACGCAGGCCTTGCCTCCCGCAGAGATCGCCGAGTGCGGTCGCCGCTTGAAAGCCGGGAATGAAGAAACGGGAAAACTCGAAGAACGCTGGCTGGAAATTTCGTCAGAACTCGAAGAAATGTCGGGTGCCTCGGTCAGCTGAAGATGTAAAGTCCTGTAAATTTTTCCCTCAATTTTCAGGAATTTTCCTTGATTGGCATTGTTTCGTTGCTGCTAAATTTATAGCAAATTTTCGTGTAAACCTACAGGCTATTGCCGTTGCATTTTTTTGCGAAAGCTTGTCAACGGACTGCAGACTGACCGCGTTGTTGGTACATCACAGGAGTTTTCCACATGAATACCACCGCTATCTTGTCCGCCTGGCCCGAAGACGAACGCGACCGCAAGCGCGCCCCGGCCCGCTTCTGAAGGCGCTGCAGCCAAGCCACTGTTGTGCAGGTCGATGACATTGCCGCACCGCACAACAAGCACAAAACATACCAATGCATGGGAGATATAGGAACTTCAGGCCAATATTTTCCAGGCGCACCGTAGCAAGGCCAGAGTTAATCTCTCGCAACCCTTGCAGGTCCCAACAAAAAACCCCGCATCTGCGGGGTTTTTTGTTGGGACCTTTTGTTGCTCCTGTGGCGACCAAAAAGGCCGCGCAAGCCTTAGCCCATGTGCAGGCCACCGTTGACCGAGAAGTCGGCGCCTGTGGCGTAACCGCCCTCTTCCGATGCCAGCCAGGCAATGATCGAGGCGATCTCGCTGGGCTCGCCCAGACGCTTGACGGGCACCGTCGCCACGATCTTTTCCAGCACGTCCGGGCGGATCGCCTTGACCATGTCCGTGCCGATGTAGCCTGGGCTGACCGTGTTGACCGTAACGCCCTTGGTGGCCAGCTCTTGCGCCAGGGCCATCGAGAAGCCGTGCATCCCTGCCTTGGCGGCGGAATAGTTGGTCTGCCCTGCCTGGCCTTTTTCGCCGTTGACCGAGCTGATGTTGATGATGCGGCCCCAGCCCTTTTCCACCATGTCAGACACCACTTGCTTCGTGACATTGAACATGCTGTTGAGGTTGGTTTCGATAACGGCGTCCCAGTCTTCGCGCGACATCTTGAGGAACATGCGGTCCCGCGTGATGCCGGCGTTGTTCACCAGCACGTCGATGGTGCCGTGTTCCGCCTTGGTCTTGCCGAAGGCTTCCACGGTGGAATCCCAATCACCCACGTTACCGACCGACGCATAAAACGTGTAGCCCAGGGCCTTTTGCTCGGCCAGCCACTTGGCGTGGTCCCGTGTCGGGCCGCAGCCAGCGATGACCTTGAAACCTTCCTTGTGCAGGCGCTGGCAAATGGCGGTACCGATGCCTCCCATGCCACCGGTGACATACGCGACTTTTTGGCTCATGTGATTTCTCCTTGTTAGTGATTGGCTCAGGACCCACTCTACCGAAGAAATTGGGCACTGCCGTGAAGGAAAACACTGAAGCCCTTTCCTTTTTGACATATCCGCATGCGTCACACCATTGACGCCAGTCAAGCCTAGCGGCGCGTCACCAATGTGGTGCCTGGGGGCTCAACAAATTCAGGCAGCCGCCCGGCGATTGAGAGCTGAAGAGCCTCGCAAGGGCAGCCCTTGGACTGCAGGCCGCTGCGGGCTAGACGTGCCGCGGCGCCAGTGGCAAAGACTCCCATCCCGGCTTGGCAAACAGATAGCCTTGCTGGTAGCAAACGCCCACCGATTGCAGATAGGCGGACTCAGCCGAGGTTTCAATGCCCTCGGCCACAATGTCGATGGACAAGCGCTGACACACCAACACGATGCCGCACACAATCGCCTGACGCACGGGGTCTTGGTCAATGTTGCGAATCAGCTCCATGTCGATCTTGAGCACATGGGGCTGGAATTGAACCAGCATGTTCAGCCCTGCATAGCCCGCACCAAAGTCGTCGATGGCCGTGATGAGACCCTGGCGCCGGTATTCATTGAAGATGGACTTGAGGTGGGCACCGTTGGTGACCTGCTCACCCTCGGTCACCTCGAACATGATGCGGTCGTGCGGGAAATCGAATTCCTCAGCCGCCTCCATCGTGGCGCGGATGCAGGTCTCGGGCCGGTACACCGCATTGGGTAGAAAGTTGATGCTCAGCCGGCAGTCCGGCAAGTTGGCAAGCCCCAGGCGCGACGCCAATTCAATCGCCTTGACGCGGCACGCCTGGTCAAACCGATAACGGTTGGTGTCATCCACCCACGACAGCACTGTGCCAGCCGACTCACCACCCACACCACGCACCAGCGCCTCGTAGGCAAACGGACGATTCAACTCCAGATTCATGATGGGCTGAAAGGCCATTGTGAAGTCGAACGGAAGCTGCGTCTTGTCACGACAGGATTGACAGCCCACGGGTTCGAAGGGTTGGGCAAAAATGGTCGCGGTCATGGGAAAACATGGTACCGCACCATGGCAAACTTGCGGCCCTTCAGCGCCCGTGCAGAGCCTTCTGGAGGCTGCACACATCCCTGGGCTGAGGGGCTGCTATCCGGTGATGGAACTCCCAGACGATCTGCTGAAGACCTTGGGGCAGCTTTCTTCACCCAACAGGCCAACACACCCATAAAAAAGGCCGCATATCCATGCGGCCTTTTTGCTGTCACTGCCAGCGTCTTTAGTCAGCACGGCAAGGGCGCCGCCTCCAACGGGGCCCTGGGGCTCAACGCTCCACAGCCAGAGACACCCCCATGCCGCCACCGATGCACAGCGCGGCCAAGCCCTTCTTGGCGTCACGGCGCTGCATTTCGTGCAGCAGCGTGACCAGAATCCGGCAACCGGACGCTCCAATGGGGTGACCGATGGCAATGGCGCCACCGTTCACATTCACCTTGGCGGGGTCAATTGCCAGCTCCTTGTTCACGGCGCAGGCCTGGGCGGCGAAGGCTTCGTTCAGCTCGAACAGGTCCACATCGGCCGCGTTCCAGCCTGCACGCTGCAGGGCCTTGCGCGAAGCCGGCACGGGGCCCATGCCCATGGTGGCCGGGTCCAGGCCGCTCGTGCCAAAGGCGGCAATGCGGGCCAAGGGCTTGAGGCCGAGGGCAGCGGCCTTCTTGGCGCTCATCACCACCACGGCGGCGGCGCCGTCGTTCAGACCCGATGCGTTGCCCGCGGTCACGCTGCCCGCCTTGTCAAACGCAGGGCGCAGGCCTGCCAGTGCTTCTGCGTTGGTCTTGCGGTTGAGGTATTCGTCAGTGTTGAAGAGGATGGGGTCGCCCTTCTTCTGCGCCAGGCTCACACCCACGATTTCATCGGCGAACTTGCCTGCGTCTTGCGCAGCGGCTGCCTTTTGCTGGCTGGCCAGGGCCAGCGCATCCTGCATGTCGCGGGTGATGCCGTACTGCTTGGCCACGTTTTCCGCCGTGATGCCCATGTGGTACTGGTTGTACACGTCCCACAGGCCGTCCACGATCATGGTGTCCACCAGCTTCCAGTCGCCCATGCGCTGGCCGTCGCGCGAGTTGGGCAGCACGTGCGGTGCCAGGCTCATGCTCTCCTGGCCACCGGCCACGACGATCTCGCTGTCACCCCAGGCCACGGCCTGGGCGGCGAGCATCACGGCCTTGAGGCCGGAGCCGCATACCGCATTGATGGTGAGCGCGGGGGTTTCCTTGGCCACGCCTGCTTTCATGGAGGCCTGGCGCGCGGGGTTCTGGCCCACGCCAGCCGCCAGCACCTGGCCCATGATGACTTCACCGATCTGGTCAGACGACAGACCCGCGCGTGCGATGGCTTCACGAATCACGATGGCGCCGAGTTCGGTCGCGGGCGTCTTGGCCAGCGAGCCACCAAACTTGCCCACAGCGGTGCGAGCGGCCGAAACGATGACGATGTCTTCCATGGAATGTCCTTGTGGTTGGAGGTTGTTCGGTACGGTAGGTAATTCTCGCAGTGCTGAAAGTCAGGACTTTTGCGTATCAGGCTTTCTGCTTGACGTAGCGACCGGGCGCGGGCTCGATGGCCTTGAATTTGGTGCCTTTGCCATAGGCCTTGGGCGCCGCAATTTGCTTGCCCGCGTGGCCCTTGAGCCAGCCCGACCAGTCGGTCCACCAGCTGCCTGGGTGCTCGGTGGCGCCCGCCAGCCATTGGTCCAGCGTGGCGGGGAACTTGCCATCGGCGCGAACCCAGTGGCTGCGCTTGCCCTTGGCGGGCGGGTTGATCACCCCGGCGATATGGCCCGAGGCACCCATCACAAACCGCTTCTTGCCGGGCAGCGCCTGGGTGGACGCATAGGCAGCCGTGGCCGGCACGATGTGGTCCTCGCGCGAGCCGTAGATATACACAGGCAGATCGAGATTGCCCAGATCCAGCTTTTCGCCGCACACGGTGAGCTTGCCCGGCTTGACCAGGTTGTTCTCCAGATAGAAATTGCGCAGGTACCAGGCATAGAACGGCCCCGGCAGATTGGTGCTGTCGCTGTTCCAGTACAGCAGGTCGAACGGCGGTGGCGTTTCGCCCTTGAGGTAGTTGCCCACCACGTAGTTCCAGACCAGATCGTTGGGGCGCAGGAAGCTGAAGGTGGACGCCAGGTCGTGCCCCTTCATCAGCCCGCCATTGCCCATCTGCATCTCACGGAACTTGACGAACGCCTCATCAATGAACACGTCGAGGATGCCGGTGTCGGTGAAGTCGATCAGCGTGGTGAGGAAGGTCGCGCTGGCCACGGGCTCGTCACCGCGCGCGGCCAGTACGGCCAGTGCGTTGGAGAGGATGGTGCCGCCCACACAAAACCCCAGCGCATTGATCTGCTCGGCGCCGGTGATGTTCTGCACCACGTCGATGGCGGCCATGGCGCCATCTTCCACGTAGTCGTCCCACGTTTTGTGGGCCAGGCTGTCATCCGGATTGCGCCAGCTCACCACAAAGGTGCGATGGCCTTGTTCGACGGCGTAACGGATCAGCGAGTTCTCTGGCTGCAGGTCGAGGATGTAGAACTTGTTGATGCAGGGCGGCACCAGCAGGAACGGGCGCTCGTACACCTTGGCCGTGAGGGGCTTGTATTCGAGCAACTGGAACAGCTCGTTCTCGTACACCACCGCGCCTTCGGTGGTGGCCACGTTGCGGCCCACTTCGAACAGGCTTTCGTCGGTCATCGACACATGGCCCTGCGTGATGTCATGCAGCAGGTTCTGCATGCCTTTGGCGATGCTCTCGCCCTTGGTCTCGATGGCCTTCTTTTGCGCCTCGGCGTTGAAGGCGAGAAAGTTGCTGGGCGCCATGGCGGCCATCCACTGCTCCACACCAAAGCGAATGCGGGCCTTGGTTTTTTCATCGGCCTCCACCGCCTCGGCCAAGCCCATCAGCGTGCGGGCGTTGAGCAGGTAGGCTGCGGCAGAAAACGCCGCCACCGGATTGCTGGCCCAGCCTTCACCCGCAAAACGCTTGTCCTTGACCTCTGGGGTGCCTTGCAGGCCTTTGGCCCACAGCTCCTGGGCTTCTTTGATGTACTGCTGCTGCAAGGACTGCAGCTTGTCTTGCGACAGCTTGAGCGGAGTCGCCGTGGGTATCTGCGCACCCAGGTCCAGTTTCTGAAACGATTGCAGTGCCTGAGACCAGCTTTGCCCGAAAATCTGCTGGAACTGCTGGGCGCTCTCGGCCCAGGGTGATTCAGAAGTCATGCTCATTCCTCAATGGTTGGTCGCTCGCAGCGGCTGGGGCCTGATTTTTGTTTCGCAGCTTCATTGTTGCCCACCCCATGGTGCATGGCAACGAATTCAACGCTTTCAGTACACACAAATCAATGTACCTCATCGTCATCGCCTGGACCTACGTCACGCTCATGATGGCGGTGGCCGAAGCCACCAGCCCACAGGGCACCGTGCTGGGCGCCCTCATCACCTTCGCGTTGTACGGCCTGCTGCCCATGGGCATTCTGGTCTACATCCTGGGCACGCCTTCGCGCAAGCGCAAGATCAAGGCGCGAGAGGCGGAGGAACAGGCCGCGTACGACGCGGAGCAGGCCGCAGCCCGCATGGCCGATGCGGGCGCCGAACCCGCTGCGTCAGCCGCGCCAGATGCAGGCGGCAAAACGCCCGCTGCCGCCGAGGGCAGCGCTGTCGCGGCGGTGCGAAAAGAACCGTGAGGCCTGCGTGACGGTGCACCAGGGTGCGGTGCCGTCATTGCCGTAGATGTGGGTGATGCCCATGGCTTGCAAACGCAGCCGGGCCAGCCCTGCCAGATCGCACAGGTACTTGCCCGGTGCATCGGGCCGCGCCACAAAGCACTGAGCGGTCGCAGCGCCCTGGGCACCCGGGACGTCGCAGAACGCTGCACGCACCTCCGCCCCTACCTCGAAAGCCGTGGGGCCGATGCAGGGGCCCAACCACGCTAGCGTGTGGGCCGCAACCTCTGAAGCGTACTGATAGTCAGGCGCCAATGCTGCATTTTTGATAGTTGCACCGGCAGAATGCACTAGCGCTTCATGGCAAAAATGCTTGAAAACCGATTCCAGCACGCCCAGCCCTGCGCTCCCGGCCAGTCCGCGCCAGCCGGCGTGGGCTGCAGCCACCACCTGGCCTGAGCGGTGAGCCAGCAACACGGGCAAACAGTCGGCCACCATGATGGTGCAGACGGCGCCGGGCGCACGGGTCACGCAGGCGTCGGCTTCTGCCCCGTCGGGGGTGCTCGCATCCAGCTGCAGCACGCCATCGCCATGCACCTGGTTCAAGAACACCGCGCGGGCGCCCGGGGCTGTGGAATGCAATGCGGACTGCACGATCTGCCGGTTGGCGGCCACCGCCACCGGATCGTCGCCCACATGGGTGCCCAGGTTCAACTGCTCGAACGGTGGGCGGCTCATGCCACCCGTGCGCGTGGTGCACAGCGCATGCACACCCGGCGGCGCGGGCCAGTCGGGCACCAGCCAGTCTGCGTGCTGGTTTGGTACCGACGATGACACAGGCGTCACGCTTCGTTGTCCGGGCAGGCCGATGGCTGCGCCTGCTGGAACGCAGGCAGCGTCATGCAGGCGTCAAACGCTCCCATGGTGCGCGGCAGGCCGTCCAGGCTGACCTTGAAACGCTGGGCATTGAAGATCTGCGGCACCAGGCAGCAGTCAGCCAGCGTGGGCGTGTCGCCCCAGCACAGCACCGAGGGCGCCATGCCCTGCGCAGCGCGCTCTTGCGCCAGCAGGTCGAGTTGCCGCTCGAACGCCTCCAGCCCACTGCGCACCCAGTGGTGGTACCAGGCGTTCTTGGCATCCTCGTCCACCTTCAGTTCATGCACCAGGTACTTGAGCACGCGCAGATTGTTGATGGGGTGGATTTCGCACGCCACCATCTGGGCCAGTGCGCGCACCCGGGCTCGCGCCAACGGGGTGGCGGGCAGCAAGGCGGGCGTGGGGTGGGTTTCGTCCAGGTATTCGATGATGGCCATGGACTGCGACAGCGCCGTGCCGCCATCGGTCACCAGGGTGGGCACCAGCGCGTCCCCGATGCGGCCCGCGTAATCGGGGGCCTTGTGCTCGCCCTTGACCAGATGCACAGGCATGTAGTCGTAGGGCAGGCCCTTGAGCTGCAGCGCAATGCGCACGCGGAACGAGGCGGAGGAGCGGAAGTAGTTGTAGAGCTGCATGGCGGAGCGGTGCCTGGGGTCGGTCAAAGGAGGAATGAAGCTTGTGCGGCACGATGCCGACAGGCCAGAAAAAGAGTGCGCCCGGCGACCAAGGGCATCCCCGTCAGGCGCCCGAGGTGCCCGCCGGGTCCTGGTGGTTGTAGACGACTTTGGAGAGCAGCACCATCAGATCGGCGCTTTCCTGGGCGGTGAGCGGTGCCGTGAGGCGCTCCTGCACGCGCTGGGCGGCATCGCGCATCTGCAGGGCGGCCACTTCGCCTTCGGGCGTGATCCACAGCAGCTTGCGGCGGCGGTCGCGGGTGTCGGGCTCGCGGCGTATCCATCCGCGCTTTTCCAAGCGCCCGATGACTGACCCCGAGGTGGCCGCATCAAACGCCACGCGGGCGGCCAAGGTGACCTGATCTTCGCCCGGCTGGGCCAGCAGTTCGTGCAGGATGGCGAACTGCACCGGTGTCACATCAAATCCGGCCGTCTCTTCCATGAAAAGTGCCACGGTCCGCTGGTGGGCGCGGCGTACCAGGTGGCCCGGCGTGTTGTGGAAATCGAAGCTCTTTGCCATGGCCGCCAGTGTAGCGCCCCACAGCAGAAGACCCGCGCCCATGGCACACTGCCACACCGAGGCGTGCACGGCGTGGCGCCCGCGCTTTTGACGGCATCCCCAGAACCCCAGAACAATTGAAAGGCAGACATGAGCTACGTGTTTTCTCCCGCCCCCGTGGTCAGCGTGCCCGTGGTGGGCAGCGGCGAGCGCTTTCCGGTGCACCGCATCTACTGCGTGGGCCGCAACTACGAAGAACACGCCAAGGAGATGGGCTTCACCGGCCGCGAACCGCCGTTCTTCTTCATGAAGCCCGCTGACGCCATCGTGGTGGTCAACGGGGGCGAAACGGGCCAGCTGCCCTACCCCAGCCTGACGGCCAACCTGCACCACGAGATCGAGCTGGTGGTGGCCATTGGCAAGGGCGGCAAGAACATCCAGGCCGCCGACGCGCTCAGCCACATTTACGGCTACGCCGTGGGCCTGGACATGACGCGCCGCGACCTGCAGAACGACATGAAGAAGCAGGGCCGTCCCTGGTGCATCGGCAAAGGCTTTGACGCCAGCGCTCCCATCGGCCCCATCACCCCGGTAGCGCAGGCAGGTGACGTGGCCAACGCGCCCATCTGGCTGCAGGTCAACGGCGCAGACCGCCAGCGCAGCACCGTGACCCAGCTCATCTGGAACATTGCCGAGACCATCGAGCACCTGTCGGCCGCGTGGGAGCTGCAGCCCGGCGACCTGATCTACACCGGTACCCCCGAAGGCGTGGGCGCCGTGGTGCGTGGCGATACGCTCGAAGGCGGCGTGGGCGGCCTCACGCCTTTGCGCCTGACCGTGGTCTGAAGACCACCGGGCGGCCCCGCCGCCCGGCCAGGCGAATGCAACGCTACGATTTTAATAGCCGGTAGCGCATATTGCACTAGCGCTACCGGCTCATTTGACCCTCAAACCCCTGCATGACTTACCGCAGCCCCATCAAACATTGCCGCGCCTGTGGCACCGCCGTGGTGTACCGCCTGCCGGACGACGGCGACACCAAGCAGCGCGCAGTGTGCCCCGCCTGCAACACGGTGCACTACGAGAACCCACTCAACGTGGTGGGCACGGTGCCCGCGTTGCCCGATGGCCGCATCCTGCTGTGCAAGCGCAACATCGAGCCGCGCTGGGGCAAGTGGACGCTGCCCGCAGGCTTCATGGAACTGGACGAAACCACGGCCCAAGGGGCGGCGCGTGAGACCGATGAAGAGGCTGGCGCGCAGATCGAGATCGGCCCCCTGTTCAGCCTGCTGAACGTGCGCCGCGTGGGCCAAGTGCACCTGTTCTACCGCGCCACACTGCTCAGCGACCAGTTCAACCCAGGCTACGAAACCATCGAGGCGCGGCTGTTTACCGAAGACGAGGTGCCCTGGGACGAGCTGGCCTTCCGCACCGTCAAGGAAACGCTGGAGTGCTACTTTGCCGACCGCAAGGCGGGCACCATGGGCATGCACTTCATCGACATCGAATAGGCTCGGCCATGACGGTTGCCACCTCGATAGCATCACCCGCCTCCACCACGCAGGCCAGCGTGCCGCCGGATGGCCTGCCCGCCTACCGCCTGCTCACCGGTCCCGATGACGCCAGCTTCTGCCGCCGCGTGAGCGATGCGCTGGCGCTGGGCTATCGGCTGTACGGATCTCCCGCAGCCACCTTCAATGGGCAAAACGTGATCGTGGCGCAGGCCATCGTGTGGCCTGGCGCGGCAGGCTGACTGCCTAGCCAGCCCCTTAGCAGCAGGCCGCGTGCTGAACGCGCGCCTCGGTCGTTCATTCGCCCCCTACCCGCTCTTCTGGAGGCACCGGTGGAGAGACAGAACCCGGTGGGTCGATAGTGACCGGCGGCAGCCCCCCCGCGCCCGCAGGCCGGGGCGGCATGCCGGGCACCGGAGCCTGCTGAGGGTCGGAGCGGAACAGGCCACGAATCCAGTCGCGCATGGTGCCCAGTGAGCTGTCGGGCGGTGGTGGCGGGCTGGTGTCGAACTCGTCCACAAACCGGTCGTTACCGTCGATCACCTTGTTGCGGATGGCCTGCTGCATGAACTCGCCCACCATGGGCAACGCACTGCGCGCGCCCTGCCCCCAGTAGTCGCTGCGCAGCGTGATGCGCCCGTCGTTGAAGCCTGCCCAGGCGCCCGCCACCACGCGGGTGTGCATCAGGATGAACCAGCCATCGGTGTTGTCTTGCGTGGTGCCGGTCTTGCCCGCCACGTCGGCCTGGATGCCATAGCGCGTGCGGATGGCCGTGGCCGTGCCCCGATCCACGGCGCCGCGCATGGTGTTGCGCAGGGTCTGCGCTGCCCGGGGCTGGAAGACCTCTTCGGGCACGGGCTTGGCAAAGGTCTCCAGCACCTTGCCATTGCGGTCTTCGATGCTGGTGATGAGCACGGGCTCCACATAGCGGCCCAGGTTCACGATGCTGCTGTAGGCCGAGATCATTTCCTTGAGCGTGACCGGGCTCGTGCCCAGCGCCAGGGACGGTACCTCTTCCAGCTTGGACTGCCGCACGCCCAGGGCGCGCGCCGCCTCGGCCACGCGGGCCGGGCCCACCTGCTGCATCACCTGCGCGGTGATGGTGTTCTTGGACAGCGCCAGGCCATCGGCCAGCGTCATGGGCTGCTCGCTGGGTAGGCCACCATCGGTGGGGCGCCAGACGCGGCCACCGCCCAACGGGATTTCGACCGCGGTGTCCATCAGGGTGTCTTCGGGCGTGGCGCCGTTGGCAAACGCAGCGCCATACACAAACGGCTTGAAGGTAGAGCCTGGCTGGCGGCGCGCTGCCTGCACGTGGTCAAAAGGGTCTTGTGCAAAGTCGCGGCTGCCCACCCAGGCCAGCACATGGCCGGTGACCGGGTCTTGCGCCAGAAAGCCCGCCTGCACACGCGTCTTTTCGGCGCGCAGCTTGGCCATGAAGGCGGCGTCGTCCAGCAGCGCCTTCAGCGCGTCGTCGGGCGTGTCGCCCTTGTCCACGGCCGCACGGTACTCGGCGCTCTCACGCACCAGGGTCTGCACCAGCTCGTTCTTGGGGCCCCAGCCGTTGCGCTGCGACCAGGCCGTGTCGGCCACACCTTGCAACTGCCGGCCCTGCCGCGCCACCGCCTGGTTGGCATAGGCCTGCAGGCGCGAGTCGATGGTGGTGCGGATCACCAGTCCGTCCGAATACAGGCTGTAGCCCTTGCTGTCGGCCCAGTCGATGAGCTGCTTGCGCAGCTGGATCGCAAAGTGCGGCGCCGGGCCCATGACCTCGGTCTGGCGTTCAAAGTTGATACGCAGCGGGCGTTTTTGCAGGGTCTCGAACTGCTTGGCATCGAGCTTGCCGCGCTTGAGCATCTGCGACAGCACCGTGTTGCGGCGGGCCTGTGCGCGCTCAGGGTTGAGCACCGGGTTGTAGTAAGCCGTGCCCTTGAGCATGCCGATCAGCGTGGCGCTTTCCAGCACGTTGAGCTTGTCGGCCGACTTGTCAAAGTAGGTGCGCGCGGCCATCTCGATGCCGTAGGCGTTGTAGAGAAACGGCACGGTGTTGAGGTAGGTCTCCAGGATTTCGTCCTTGGAATACGACGCCTCGATCTTGAGCGCAGTGATCGCCTCCTTGAGCTTGCGCGTGAGGGTGCGCGAGCGGCCGATTTCCTCCGGGAACAGGTTGCGCGCCAGCTGCTGGGTGATGGTGGAGCCGCCCTGCGGGTCCCCGCGCAGCGTCAGCACCACCGACGACGCCGTGCGCCGCCAGTCCAGCCCGAAGTGCTTGTAAAAGCGGTGGTCCTCGGTCGCTATCAGCGCATCAATCACGTTGGGCGAGATCTGGTTCAGCTCCACCCACTCGCGGTTGGCCCAGCGGTATTCGGCCAGCAGCTTGCCATCGGCCGACATGAGCTGCGCCGGCAGCTCGCTCTTGGCCTTGCGGATGTCGCTGATGCCGGGGGTGAAAGGCACCAGCGCCAGCGTGAACACCAGCAGCGCAGCGGGCACGGCCACCACCGTCCACAGCAGCAGGCGCCGCACGGGCTGGGGAACCCAGGCCAACAGGCCCGCCATGCGGGCCCGGAAAGAAAGCAGCCACTTGTGCATCAATGAATCGCCGGGAAATAAAGGGTCGCTTCAGGACCGCCCCACCAGGGGCCGGCCAGGAAGGAGAAAGGGAATGGAGAACGCAAAAACAGAGTCGGGCATGGTGCACCGTGCTCCGTCAGACACCTTGGCCTGACAACAGTTCCAGCATGCCGGCTTCGTCCAGCACGGGTACGCCCAGTTCCTGGGCCTTGGTCAGCTTGCTGCCAGCTTCTTCGCCCGCCACCACGTAGCTGGTCTTTTTGCTGACGGAGCCGGCCACCTTGGCGCCCGCGGCTTCGAGCATGTCCTTGGCTGCGTCGCGGCTGAGCGTCGGCAAAGTACCGGTCAGCACCACCGTCTTGCCCGCCAGGATCTGCGGGGCACGCTCGGCCACCGGGCCTTCGGGCCAGGTCACGCCGCAGGCACGCAGCTGCTCGACCACTTCGCGGTTGTGCGGCTGTTCAAAGAAGGTGCGGATGGCCTTGGCCACAATGGGGCCCACGTCGTTGACGGCCAGCAGCTGCTCTTCCGTCGCATCCATGATGGCGTCGAGCACTCCAAAATGCCGCGCCAGGTCCTTGGCTGTGGCCTCGCCCACGTGGCGGATGCCCAGGGCAAACAAGAAGCGCGGCAGCGTGGTCTGCTTGGATTTTTCGAGCGCCGCCAGCACGTTCTGGGCGGATTTCTCGGCCATGCGCTCCAGCGCGATGAGGGACGTGAGACCCAGCCGATACAGGTCGGGCAGTGTGCGGATCACGTTGGCGTCCACCAGCTGGTCCACCAGCTTGTCGCCCAGGCCCTCAATGTCCATGGCACGGCGCGCGGCAAAGTGCAGGATGGCTTCCTTGCGCTGCGCGGCGCAGAACAGGCCGCCGGTGCAGCGGTGGTTGGCCTCGCCTTTTTCGCGCACCACGGCGCTGCCGCACACGGGGCAGGCTGCGGGCATGCGGAAGTTGGGAACATAGCCCGTGCGGTTGCCGGGCATCACGCCCACTACCTCGGGAATCACATCGCCCGCACGGCGCACGATGACGGTGTCGCCCACGCGCACGCCCTTCTTGCGGATCTCGAACAGGTTGTGCAGTGTGGCGTTGGTGACCGTGACGCCACCCACGAAAACGGGCGCCAGGCGCGCCACGGGTGTGATCTTGCCGGTGCGGCCCACCTGCACATCGATGCCTTCGATCTTGGTGGCCATCTCCTGCGCGGGGTACTTGTGCGCCACGGCCCAGCGCGGTTCGCGGGTCTTGAAACCCAGGTCGCGCTGCAACTGCAGAGAGTTGACCTTGTAAACCACCCCGTCGATGTCGTACGGCAGCGCATCGCGGCTGGCACCCACCTGCTGGTGAAATGCTACCAATTCAGTAGCACCTACCGCAACCTGCACCTGCGCTGCCACTGGGAAACCCCATGATTTCAGCGTCTGCAGCATCTCGTAGTGCGTGCGGAACACCGGCCCGCCTTCGGCCGGCGGAGTGATCGCTCCCAGGCCGTAGGCAAAAAAGCTCAGGGGCCTCTGGGCGGTGATGTTGGAGTCCAGCTGGCGCACCGCACCCGCTGCCGCGTTGCGCGGGTTCACAAAGGTCTTGCCGCCCTGCTCCCGCTGGCGCTCGTTGAGTGCGTCGAAGTCGGCACGGCGCATGTAGACCTCACCACGCACTTCAAGCAATGGCGGCACGCCCTCAGGCAAGGTCAGCGGAATCTGGCGAATCGTGCGGATGTTGTGCGTCACGTCCTCGCCCACCTCACCGTCACCGCGTGTGGCTGCCTGCACCAGCCGGCCATTTTCGTAGCGCAGGCTCATGGCGAGGCCGTCAAACTTGGGCTCGGCCACGTATTCGATGGCGGGGTCGGCGTCGGTCAGGCCCAGCTCGCGCCGCACGCGCGCATCGAAAGCCTGCGCGCCCGTGGCCTCGGTATCGGTTTCGGTGTGGATGCTGAGCATGGGCACCGTGTGGCGCACGGGGGCCAGGCCGTCCATCACTGCACCAATCACACGCTGCGTGGGCGAATTGGGGGTGACCAGATCGGGGTGCGCGGCTTCGAGCGCCTGCAGCTCGCGGAACACGCGGTCGTATTCGGCATCGGGCACCGTGGGCTCGTCCAGCACGTAGTACTGGTGGGCCCATTGGTTGAGCTGGTCGCGCAGTGCTTTGATTTTGATAGCTGGTTGCGCTTTATCCACGGACGCTGGGGCCGAAAAAAGGTCAGATTGTTCAGTCATGGCGGGGACTGCGCTCGAAATGCCTCTGATAGAAGCCGATGTATCGTGTGCCCACTTGGAGGCAGGTGAGTTGCGCGTACTTCAATCGAACGGTTTTTTCAGCCCATTTTCCGATTCCATTGAACGAGCGAAACTCCACTTGTGCATCTGTCGCCCGCAACGAGCGACCCAGCGCAAACTCAGGCGACGGCCCCAGCTCACGCTCCAGAATCATCAGAGGGTAATGCTGCGACAGTTGCTCGATGATGGTTTGCCATGAGTTCAATTCAAAGGAGGCCGAGAACTGGTGTCCTGGACGTATTCCCTCACGCTTTAACAGCCTCTCTTGAAACTCATCGGTAGCAGTCCGCCGTACGTCCGTGATGTCCGAGCGACGCAAGACCATCAGGCCATCTATCTGGAAGTCATAGACATACTCCAGCACCAACAAACTGTCTGAAGCTCCGACGAGAAAACCTTGGATTCCGTGATCGTCAACATCGTGCCGATGAACGGAAATGAGGCTTTTCGCCCTAAGGCAGCTTGTCAGCGACTGCATTTTGGATTCAGCTCAGCTGAACAGCCGCCGCGCCAGCACGGAGCCCGCCGACAAGTCGCGTCCATCCAGCTGGTCATACAGCAGCTCCAGGTCGGCAGCAATCGGGTCCATGGCCATCGCGGGCAGCGGGGTGCCGTTCTGGTCGCAGAGCACGCCGTCCATGGCCTGGCACAGGGCGGCGGCCACGTCGCGCAGGCGCGCAAAAGGCTGCTCGGTGCGGTGGACCTGGGCGACATCCAGGCTCAGCGTGATGTCGCGGATGGCGGACTGGTCCGGGTCGTCGGCCAAGGCGGCCTGGGTGTCGTAGCCCAGCGTGAGCAAGGGCGGCAGGCCTTGCGTGCTGGCGGGCAGCACCAGGCGGCCGGGCATGGCGCCGGGCACAAAGCCCAGGCGGGCAGCGTTCTGCTGTACGTAGCCAGGGCTCCACGCGGCCTGGCGGGCGCGCAGCATGAACATGAGCTGGGCATCGTGGTCGCTGGCGAACTGGTCCAGTTCGCGGGCGCGGGCCACTTCCTGCAGCATGTCGGGAAAGTCGGGGGCGGCGTTGATGGTGTCGGCAAAGGCCTGGGCCTTGACCACGAACTCGGAGAACTCGATTTCGTTGAGCGCGCCCATGCGGTTGGCCAGTTGCACGCCCGCCTGGAAGGACTGGTAGCGCTGACCGGGGGCCGGGGTTTCCCACTGCTGGGTGGCTTCGTTCAGGCCTTCAATGGCAAAGGGCTTGCTGCCTGCGCGGCGGGTGGGTGGCAGTGCGGCCAGGGCGGCGTCGCCGGACACCACATGCTCGGGCTGCAGCGCGGCGATCACGTCGATCAGCGGGTCCAGCCCCGGGCGGCGTTCGGGCGAGTACGGTGGCACGGGCAGTTGCAGGGCGTCGCCCGCGTCCACGGTGTGTTCCGACGGCTCCGGCCCCCGGTCCAGACCGTGGAACTCGCTGGGTGGCATGGCACCGGCCGCGCCCGCATCGAAGCCGGGTTCCAGGCGCTGCGCGGGCTCTGCCGCCGGGTCATGCTCTGTGGGCAGGGCGCGCTTGGGCGCGTTGCGGCGCGAGGTCCAGGTGTTGTAGGCCACGATCAGGGCCAGCACCAGGCCACCGATGATGGCCAGACTCAGTTGCAATGTGCTCATGTTTGAATGAATGGGTTCAAGCGTCCACCATCGAGAGGGCCGACTCCATGTCCACCGCCACGATGCGCGACACGCCCTGCTCCTGCATGGTCACGCCGATCAGTTGCTCGGCCATTTCCATCGCGATCTTGTTGTGGCTGATGAACAAAAACTGCGTGCCCTTGCTCATGCTGGACACCAGCTTGGCATAACGTTCGGTGTTGGCGTCGTCCAGCGGCGCGTCCACCTCGTCCAGCAGGCAGAACGGCGCGGGGTTGAGCTGGAAGATCGCAAACACCAGCGCGATGGCCGTGAGCGCCTTTTCGCCGCCCGACAGCAGGTGGATGGTCTGGTTCTTCTTGCCGGGCGGCTGCGCCATCACCTGCACGCCCGAATCCAGAATTTCGTCGCCGGTGATGATGAGCTTGGCCTGGCCGCCGCCAAACAGCTCGGGGAACATGCGGCCAAAGTGCGCGTTCACGGTGTCGAAGGTGCCCGACAGCAGCTGGCGCGTCTCACCATCGATCTTGCGGATCGCGTCTTCCAACGTGTTCATGGCCTCGGTGAGGTCGGCGGTCTGCGCATCGAGGAACACCTTGCGCTCGCTGGCCAGCTTGAGTTCATCCAGCGCGGCCAGGTTGACGGCGCCCAGCGCCGTGATCTCGCGGTGCAGGCGATCAATTTCGCTCTGCAGGCCACCAATGCGCACGTTGCCCTCCTCGATGGAGCGGGCCACGGCTTCGAGATCGGCCTGGGCATCTTGCAGCAAGGTGGTGTACTGCTCCAAGCCCAGGCGCGCGGCCTGTTCCTTGAGCTGGAATTCGGTGATGCGCTGGCGCAGCGGGTCGAGCGCGCGCTCCAGCTGCATGCGGCGTTCATCACTGGCGCGCAGCTTGGTGGTCAGGTCGTCGTATTCGCTGCGCTGGGCACCCAGGGCCTTCTCGCGCTCCATCTTCACTTCTAGCGCGGCCTGCAGACCACCCTGCGCGGCGGCATCGGACAGGCGGGCGAGTTCGTCGCGCGCACGCTGCTCCTCGTCGGCCAGTGCCTTAGCCTGCTGGGTGGCGGTTTCGATGGAGCGGTTCAACTCGGCGCGGCGCGCCTCCATGCTGCGCTGTGAGAACGTGGCTTCTTGCGCCTGGCGCTCCAGCGTGCGCTGCTGTTCGCGGCACGCGGTGAGCTTGCGTTCGGCCTCGATCACCTTGTCGCCCAGTTGGGCCTCGCGCTCCTGGCTGTCGGCCAGTTGCATGTCCAGCTCTTCAAAGCGCGCCTCGGCCGCCACACGGCGCTCCTGCAGGTCGGCCAGCTGGGCCTCGACCTCAGCCAGGTCGCCGTCGATCTGTGCGCTGCGGGCGCGGGTCTGCTCGGCCAGTTGCGTCAGGCGCAGGGTTTCGACCTGCAATTCGTGCGCGCGGCTCTGGGTTTCGGTGGCTTCGCGGCGGGCCGCCACCAAGCGCTGCGAGGCGTCGGCATAGGCGGCCTCGGCGCGGACCAGGGCAGTGCGCGACTCTTCAGCAATCAGGGCCTGGGCGCGCAGTTCTTTTTCGAGGTGTTCGATTTCCTGCGCGCGGGCCAGCATGCCGGACTGTTCGGAGTCCTGCGCATAGAAGCTCACGCTGTGGGCGCTGACCGCATGGCCTGTGGGCACAAACACCACTTCGCCGGGCTGTAGCGTGCTGCGGCGGGCCAGGGCTTCGTCCAGCGTGGGCGCGGTGTAGCAACCCTGTAACCAGTCCACCAACACGGCACGCAGGCCCGCATCGTTCAGGCGCAGCAAGTCGGACAGGCGGGCGTGGGGCGACGATGTTTCGGGGTGACCCGCAGCGGGGGCGCTGTAGAAGGCCAGCCGCGCGGGCGGTGCGTCATTGCCGCCCGAGCCCAGGAAGCCACGCACCATGTCCAGGCGCCCGACTTCCAGCGCCGCCAGGCGCTCGCGCAACGCAGCTTCGAGTGCGTTTTCCCAGCCGGGTTCGATGTGGATGCGGCTCCACAGGCCTTGCAGGCCATCGAGGCCGTGCTTGGCGAGCCACGGGCGCAGTTTGCCGTCGGTCTTGACCTTTTCCTGCAGGGCCTTCAGGGCCTCCATGCGGGCCGACAGCTCGGCCTGGCGCGCGCTTTCGGTATTCACGGCCTGCTGGCAGGCGCGGCGGTCTTCGTCGAGCTGGGGCACGGATTCCTGCAGCTCGTGCAGGCGGGCCTCGGTGGTTTCAGCGATCTCCTGCGCTTCTTCGAGCTGCTCGCGCAGGTTGGTCAAGCGGGCTTCGTCGGGCGCGGCCAGCGCATTGCGGTCGGTGCGCAGGCGCTCAAAGCGGGCGTCGAGCTGGCGGCTTTGTTCGTCAAAGCTGCGCTGCTCGGCGGCCAGCACGCCAATCTGCTGCTGCACCTGCACCACGCTGCTGCGCTGCTCGGCCGTGCGGCTTTGCGCCTGGCGCAGGGCGTCTTCCAGGTCGGGCAGCTGCATGGCCTGCTCTTCCACCTGGGCGGCCAGCAGTTCGGCACGCTCCTCGGCATCCACGCCCGCACCGGCCAGGTTTTCCAGCTCCACGTCGGCGTCTTCCTTGCGGGCCTGCCACTGGGCGATCTGCTCGGCCAGTTGCACCAGGCGTTGCTCCACGCGCTGGCGGCCCTCGACCACGTAGCGGATCTCTGCTTCGAGCTTGCCGACCTCGGCCGTGGCTTCATACAGCCGGCCCTGGGCCTGGTTGACCTGGTCGCCCGCAGCGTAGTGGGCCTGGCGGATGGTTTCAAGGTCGGACTCGACGGCGCGCAGGTCGGCCATGCGCGATTCGAGGTCGTTCACGGCCTGCAGACCATCGAGGCGCACCTTGTTCTGCTGCTCTTCGGCCTCGGCCCGCTTCAAGAACCATTGCTGGTGCTGCTTGAGCGTCGCGTCTGCGTGCAGCGTGTTGTATTTGGCAGCCACCTCGGCCTGCTTTTCGAGCTTTTCGAGGTTGGCGTTCAGCTCGCGCAGGATGTCCTCGACCCGCGTGAGGTTCTCGCGCGTGTCCGAGAGACGGTTTTCGGTCTCGCGGCGGCGCTCCTTGTACTTGGAGACCCCGGCGGCCTCTTCGAGGAACAGGCGCAGTTCCTCGGGGCGGCTTTCGATGATGCGGCTGATGGTGCCCTGGCCGATGATGGCGTAGGCGCGGGGCCCCAGGCCCGTGCCCAGGAACACGTCCTGCACGTCGCGGCGGCGCACGGGCTGGTTGTTCAGGTAGTAGCTGCTGGTGCCGTCGCGCGTGAGCACGCGGCGCACGGCCACCTCACCGTATTGGCCCCACTGGCCACCCGCACGGTGATCGGAGTTGTCGAAGACCAGCTCCACACTCGCGCGGCTGGCCTGCTTGCGCGTGGTCGTGCCGCTGAAGATCACGTCCTGCATGCTCTCGCCGCGCAGCTCGCTGGCCTTGCTCTCGCCCAGCACCCAGCGCACCGCATCCATGATGTTGGACTTGCCGCAGCCGTTGGGGCCCACCACGCCGACCAGTTGCCCGGGCAGCATGAAGTTGGTGGGTTCAGCGAACGACTTGAAACCGGAGAGCTTGATCGAGGTAAGACGCACGGATCAGATGGCGGATAAAGGCAGGAGGGACGCGGGGGTCAACCAGGGCGCCGGTGCGCAGTCCCGGCGTAAAACACACCGGCAGGGCCGGGTGTGGGCAAGGCCGGAATGATACCGCGCCGCCTGCCCGGCTCCGTGGCCCTGCGGTCGCCAGGGGAGCCTGGGGATGCTCTCTACCAAAAAATCGAGCAAAAACCGCCTGATGCGGTAGTGCAACATGGTTTGTTTGCTATCAAAATTGATAACCCAAAACCACCCGCCTTATGGCAGCACACACACCTGGTTACGCCCGCCCGACTTGGCCTGGAACAGGGCCTCGTCAGCGCGGGCCACGGCCTGGGGCAGATGCTGGAGCGCAGCGATCTCACAGGCGCCGATCGACACGGTGAGCTGCTCGGGCTCGGTGATGCCCTCCACCGCGCGGCGCAGTTTCTCGGCCACCTTCAGCGCGTCGGGCAGCGCGGTCTGCGGCAGGCAGACCAGAAACTCCTCGCCGCCCCAGCGGATGATCTCGTCGCCGCGCCGCAGCGCATCGGTCAGCACCCGGGCCACGGCCTGCAGCGCCTGGTCGCCTGCGTCGTGGCCAAAACGGTCATTGATGCTCTTGAAACGGTCCAGGTCCAGCAGCAGGATGGTCGAGGCAGGCTCGAACAGCGAGGCGCGGTACACGCGCCGGTCGATCAGGTCCACCGCATGGCGGTTGAGCAGCCCGGTGAGCGCATCGTGGTAAGCGGCGCGCTGCAGCTCCTGGCGCTCGGCGGCCACGGTCATGAGCGAGCCGAACAGCTCGGCCAGCCCGGCAAACAGGCTCACGCCGACCTCGTCAAAGTAGCCATCACGGTCGGCATACAACACAAAGATGCCGCTGTAGCCATTGAAGGTGGAGGCAATGGGCAAGGCCAGCACATGGTGAATGCCGTGGTGGCGCGCCGCCTCGCGCCAGGGGCCAAACGGTGAGAACTGCGACACCGTGAAGGGGCCTGCAGCCTTACCGTCCAGCGTGGTGAATGCTGGGCCGATGCGGGTGAGCAGGTTGCGCTCGATGTTCAGCGACTCGGCATAGGCGGCCGCCGGGCCTGCGTACACCTGGGGGCGTATGGTGTGCGTGTCGGTCGGGCCAAACCAGGTCCAGGCCAGGCGGACATGAGACGTGACATCCACGATGGCTTGGCACACCCCGCGAATGATCTCCAGCTCGCTGCGCCCCAGGATCAGCTTGGCCGAGCGTTTGAGCAGCATCTCGGCAATCACCGAGCGTTCGCGCTGCGCGTCAAAGTCCTGCGTCGATGGCGCCAGGGGCATGGGTGCGGGCGGCGAGTGCTTCTTGAAAAACATGGAGGTGGCGGCGAACAGGCGCCTGCATCATAGGTGGCTCAGCCAGCCTGCGAGCACAAAGGGTTTCCAAAAGGATCTCCGTTCCCGCATTGCCTCCCAGACACCGTCCGCAGCCACCTGCACCCGGCGCGGGCCTGGCGTCATCAAACGCTCCCGTCCAGTGCGCCATTGGTGCGGCGTACCAGCGCCTCGAACTCGTCCACCGCCACGGCGGGACTGAGCAGGTAGCCCTGCCAGGCGTGGCAGTGGTGACGCTCCAGAAACTCGCGCTGCGCCTCGGTTTCCACGCCCTCGGCAATCACGCGCAGGCCCAGGCTGGTGCCCAGCGCCACCACGGTGCGCGCAATCGCTGCGTCGTTGGGGTCGGTGAGTACGTCGCGCACAAAGCTCTGGTCGATCTTGAGCTGGTCCAGCGGCAGCCGCTTGAGATAGCTCAGCGATGAATAGCCGGTGCCGAAGTCGTCGAGCGAGAAGCCCACGCCGTACCCCTTGAGCTGGCCCATCTTGTCGATGGTGTCCTCCACGTCCTGCAGCAGCAGGCCTTCGGTCATCTCCAGCTTGAGCTGGTGGCCGTCGGCCCCCGCGCCCGCCAGCGCCGCCAACACCTGGGCGACAAAACCGGTCTGGTGGAACTGCCGTGGGCTCACGTTGACCGCCAGGCTCAGCAAGGCCAGCTCGGGCTGCTGGGCCCAGGCCGCCAAGCGGCGGCAGGCCGCCTGCAGCACCCATTCCCCCAGCGGCAGGATCAGGCCGGTTTCTTCGGCCAGCGGGATGAAATGTGCGGGCGATATGAAACCATCGCGCGGATGCCGCCAGCGCAGCAACGCCTCGGCCCCGGTGATGCGGCCATGGTCGATCTGGGGCTGGTAGTACAGCTCGAACTGGCCCTGCGCCAGGCCCACCCGCATGTCCAGCTCCAGCGTGGCGCGGGCGCTGACCACGGCCTGCATCTGGGGGTCATAAAAGCGCAAGGTGTCGCGCCCCGCATTCTTGGCCTGGTACAGCGCCAGGTCGGCGCGCTTGAGCAGTTCGTCCACCGTCTCGCGGGTGCCGCTGTAGAGGGTGACACCCATGCTCAGCGAGCTGTGGTGTGCGTCGCCATCGATCTGGTAGGGCTGGCGCAGCACCCCCAGAATGCGCTGGCCCACGTCTTCGGCGCGCGCGGCGGCTTCCTCGGGGCTGTCGCCCAGGTCTTCCAGCACCACGACGAATTCATCGCCGCCCTGGCGGGCCACGGTGTCGTCCTCATGCACGCAGCTGCGCAGGCGGTGTGCCACCTGCAGCAGCAAGGCATCGCCCCGGTCGTGGCCGCGGGTCTCGTTGACGGTCTTGAAGTTGTCCAGATCCAGCATCAGCAACGCGCCACTGCGGTGGTGGCGCGCGCTGGTGGCCAGCGCTTGCTGTAGCCGATCCATGAGCAGGCGGCGGTTGGGTAACCGGGTAAGGGGGTCGTAGTACGCCAGCTGGTTGATCTCTTCCTCGGCGGCCTTGCGCTGGCTCAGGTCCTCCATCGTGATCAGGCGACCCCCGTCGACAAAGATGCCCGATATCTCGACCGGCTTGTACTTGCCATCCGCGCAACAGATCGTGTACTCGGCCAACGGGATCACACCCAGGTGCTTGGCGTCCAGCAGCCTTTGGCGAATCGCATCGCGCTCCGCAGCATCAGGGTAGGCGCGCTGCCACCAGGTGTCGGTGTCGGGCACCTCCTCCTGGGTGTAGCCGCAGATCTGGACATAGCGCTTGTTGCGGAAACTGATGAGCCCATCGTCCTGCACCAGGCACAGGCCCATGGGCAGGCGCTCCAGGATGCTGCGCAGACGCTGTTCATTGGCGCGCAGGTTTTCTTCCATGCGCTTGCGCCCGGTGATGTCCTGCACCACGGCAATGTGGTAGCCGGGCGCGGAGCCCGACGTCCACATCGACGACACCGTCAAGTCGCCCCAGACCTCGTGTCCGTCCTTGTGGATATAGCGTTTTTCCAGCCGGTATTCGGGCACATCGCCGCTCTGCAGCCGTCGGGCATGGGCCAGGTCCGCCGCCAGGTCGTCCGGGTGGGTGAGGCTCTGAAAGGTCATGCCCACCAGCTCCTGCGGGGTGTAGCCCAGGATGTCAGCGTAGCGCTGGTTGACGCGCACGAACTGGCCGGTGGATGAATCCACCTGGGCGACGCCCACGGTGGCCTGGTTGAAGAGCGCGCGAAACCGTTCTTCGCTCTCGCGCCGCGCCTCGTCGGACAGCTGGGCACGCACCAGTGCCAGGGTGCGCTGGCGCACCAGCAGGGCCACGGTGGAAGCCAGCAGCAACGACACCAGCGCAGCAGCCAGCCCCGCCAGCCAGGGCAAGCGCGTTTCGGACGCGGTCAGGAACGACCGGGTCGGGTAGAAGGTGAGCTGCCAGCGCCGGTCATGCACCGCCAGCTCGCGCACCAGGGGCTGTGCGCCGGGCAGGCCCTGGGCCGTCGGCTCCAGCAGGGTGCGCACGGCGGTGTCATTCGAGTCGGTGCGTATGGGCCCCAGGTCCACCATGGAGACGGCGATCCCATTCAGGAACCCCTGGCTGCCAAGCCCCTGTACCAGGTCATAGACCCGCAGCGTGGAGGCCACCGCCCCCACAAAACGCTGCTCTGCCGTGCCCGCCGTGGGGTCGAACACCGGCACACGGATGACGATACCCGCGCGGTGCGCGCTTTCCTGCAGCAGGTCAAACGGGGCGGACACCACGGTCTGCCCGCTATCACGGCTGTAGCGCATGGCCGCGAGGTTCGTGGGCTGGGCGCTGATGTCCAGCCCCAGCACGCTCTCGTTGCCAAACAGAGGCCAGAGGTACTCGGCCACGAAATACTCGGCACGCTCGCCAGGCGGGTGAATCTTGAACTGGGGGAAGCCTTCGGGTGACATCGAGGTGTCGGCCCGCACGCGGGCCTCGTAGGCCTCCCTGTCGCGCCCCGGCACCCAGCGCGTGAAAGACAGATTGCGCACGCCGGGGTAGCGCTGGCCTACCTCCATCTCGCTGGCGGCACGTTCAAAGTCCAGGCGCGACAAGCGGGGGTTGGCGGTGAACAGGCCACGCAGGCCATTGACGACCTCGGTGTGCCCGGCGATGCGCTGGCTCAGCGCCTCGGAGAACGCGCGCGTTTCCTGGGTAAAGCGGGCTTCCTCGATCTGCGCCATCGACGCGGCCTGGTGCTGCGCGAGCCAAAGACTCATCAGCAGCCCCAGGACGGCCACGCCCACGCCTGCCACCCAATGCCGATAGCGGCTTGGGAGTGCCTGGGCAACCTGCGGGGACGGGGTGAAAGAAGTCAGAGACGCACCTTTGCGCTACCCGCCAGACATCCGGCCGGACAGCATGGGAATTGCGCAGGATAGCGGCAATCCTGCCCCTGTGGGGCCAACATCTGGTTACAGCGAAAAATTTAAGAAGAAAGTGCCTCCAGCGCCACAGCGACATGCCTTGCAAGCTATGAAATGATGAGCATATTTCATGACCGGCCAGTCACGCCCCGGACCGAGCGGCGGGTGGCGGCGCCACCGGGTACGGCGCGAACCGGCTGCGGTTTTCGTTCACGTCCAGCGCGCGGCCGATGGGCGGAAACGCGCGCTGCGGGCAGGCGTCACGCTCGCACACCTTGCAGCCCATGCCAATGGGCACGGCGGCTTCGGGGTTGGCCAGGTCCAGCCCCCGTGAATACACCAGTTGCGGCGCGTGGCGGATGTCGCAGCCCAGCGCCACCGAGAACTCCTTGCCTGGCGCCCCCCACCCGCCCCCGCTGCGCGACACCGTGCGCGCCACCCACAAGTAGACACGCCCGTCGGGCATGCGCGCCACCTGCGGTACGGTGCGGCCCGGCTGGGCAAAGGCCTCGTACACGTTCCACAGCGGGCAGGTGCCGCCGATCTTGCTGAAGTGAAAGTGGGTGGCCGACTGCCGCTTGCTGATGTTGCCCGCGCGGTCCACCCGGATGAAGAAGAACGGCACACCCCGCGCACTGGGCCGTTGCAGGGTGGACAGGCGGTGGCACACGGTCTCGAACCCCACGCCAAACTGCTGGCCCAGCCGGTCGATGTCGTAACGTGCAGCCTCCGCGGCCCGCAAAAAGGCCGCGTAAGGCAGCACCAGCGCCCCCGCAAAGTAGTTGGCCAGGCCAATGCGTGCCAGCGAACGGGCCTGGTCGCTGGACAGGCCCGCTGCATCGGCCAACCGCTGCAGTTCGGCGCCTTGTTCCAGAAACGCCAGCTGCGTCGCCATCTGAAAAGCGCGCTGTCCGCGCTCCAGCCCCACGGCCAGTTGCAGCACGCCGGTGTCGGCCTGGAACACACGCTGCGCCTGCCCCGGCAGGTCGGCCACGTCCACCACCCGCACGCCATGGGCGGCCAGCAGGCGCTGGGCCAGCGCCTCGTCCGCCCGGCCGGGCAGAAGGCCCCAGTCGGCAGCGCACTGCTCGGCAGCGTCGTCCAGCTCGGCGATGTGGTTCTGGCGCGCAAAGAAGAAGTCGCGCACTTCTTCATAGGCCATGGGCGGGTGGTGGGCCATGGCGCCCTCGCCGCCCCGGTCGTTGCCCAGGGCGGCCAGGCGTTCGAGCGCTTGGCGGTGCCGCTGGTGCAGCGCGAGCAGCGTGCGCGCCACGGCGGGCATGCCAGCGGCCAGCTCGCGGATCTCGGCGAGCGACACGGCATCGCCTGCGCCCTCTCCGCCCACACCCGCAG
This sequence comes from Acidovorax sp. 107, assembly GCF_003058055.1. Taxonomy (NCBI): domain Bacteria; kingdom Pseudomonadati; phylum Pseudomonadota; class Betaproteobacteria; order Burkholderiales; family Comamonadaceae; genus Acidovorax; species Acidovorax sp. 107. The sequence goes on from NZ_QBTZ01000001.1 coordinate 1,937,991, forward strand.
GCAGGTCGGCCAGCACCTCGCGCAGGCCGGTGATGAGGCGCGCCTCGTCGTCGTCGGAGAACCGCTGCACATCCACGCCAAACACGGCGTTGATCTTGAGCAGCACCGGCACGGTGAGCGGGCGCTGGTTCTGCTCCAGCTGGTTCAGGTAGCTGGCCGACAGGTCCAGCGCACGCGCCAGCGCCACCTGGGTCATGCCGCGTTCTTCGCGCAGGCGGCGCAGGCGCACGCCCATAAAGGTTTTTTTCATCGTTTCTTTCGCTGTGGGGTCGTGCCATTCGTTCGCAAAACCAATCTGCAAATAATTCGCAAACTTTGCAAATCACAGATGCCACCTTCGCAATCATTCGCCAATTCAGCCCTTACCGAGGGGTGACATTGTGCGTAAATTGCGAAGCATGACAACCCCTCAAGGCACCGTCGAGCTGACGGAAATCGTCTTCCCCGCCGAAGCCAACCACTACGGCACGCTGTTTGGTGGCAACGCCCTGCAGCTCATGGCCAAGGCGGCGTTTCTGGCGGCACGCGGCGCCGCAGCGCGCGACGTGGTGATGGCGGGCGTGACCGATGTGCGTTTTCTGGCCCCCGTGCCCGTGGGCCATGTGCTCACGCTGCGCGCCTGGGTCACCCGCATCGGGCGCAGCTCGCTCACCGTATGCGTGACTGGCCTGGCCGCCACGCTGGGCTCGCCACCCGATGAGGTGCTGAAGGGAATTTTTGAAATGGTGGCGGTGGATGGCAAAGGCCGCCCCGCTGCCATCACCAGCGCATATGCAAACCAGGAGACCCCATGACCACCACCGTTGAAACCCCGGGCTTCAAGCCCAAGAAATCCGTGGCCCTGTCGGGCGTGACGGCGGGTAACACCGCCCTGTGCACGGTGGGCCGCACGGGCAATGATTTGCACTACCGGGGCTACGACATCCTGGACATTGCCGAGGTCTGCGAGTTTGAAGAAATCGCCCACCTGCTGGTGCACGGCAAGCTGCCCACGCGCGCCGAACTGCGTGCCTACAAGGCCAAGCTCAAGGCCCTGCGTGGCCTGCCACTGTCGGTCAAGCAGGCGCTGGAGCAACTGCCCGCCGCCAGCCACCCCATGGACGTGATGCGCACGGGGGTCTCGGCCCTGGGCTGCGCGCTGCCCGAGAAGGACGACCACAACCTGCCCGGCGCACGTGACATTGCCGACCGGTTGATGGCATCACTGGGCTCCATGCTGCTCTACTGGTACCACTGGGCAAGCTCGGGCCGCCGCATCGAGGTGGAGACGGACGACGACTCCATCGGCGCGCACTTTTTGCACCTGCTGCACGGCACCCCACCCAGCGCGGCCTGGGAGCGCGCCATGCACACCTCGCTCAACCTGTATGCAGAGCATGAGTTCAATGCCTCCACCTTCACCGCCCGCGTGGTGGCGGGCACGGGCAGCGACATGTATTCGGCGATCACCGGCGCCATCGGCGCGCTGCGCGGCCCCAAGCATGGCGGCGCGAACGAGGTGGCCTTCGAGATCCAGAAGCGCTACGACAGCCCCGACGAGGCCGAGGCCGACATCCGCCGCCGCGTGGAGGCCAAGGAGGTCGTGATCGGCTTCGGCCACCCGGTCTACACGGTGAGCGACCCGCGCAACGTCGTCATCAAGGGCGTGGCTCGCAGCCTGTCGCACGAGGCGGGCAGCACCAAGATGTTCGACATTGCCGAGCGGCTGGAATCGGTGATGTGGGAGGTGAAAAAGATGTTCCCCAACCTCGACTGGTTCAGCGCCGTGAGCTACCACATGATGGGCGTGCCCACCGCCATGTTCACGCCGCTTTTCGTCATTGCACGCACCAGCGGCTGGGCAGCGCACATCATCGAGCAGCGCATCGACAACAAGATCATCCGGCCGAGCGCGAACTACACCGGGCCCGAAGACCTGGCGTTTGTGCCCATTCAAGACCGCAAGTAAAACAACGCCCCAGCCCCACGCCCATGAACACCCTGTATCGCAAGCCGCTGCCCGGCACGCAGCTGGACTACTTCGACGCCCGCGCCGCTGTCGAAGCCCTGCAGCCCGGCGCCTGGGCCACCCTGCCCTACACCGCCCGGGTCCACGCCGAGAACATCGTGCGCCGCGCCGACCCGGCCACCGTCAATGACTGCCTGCGCCAGCTCATCGACCGCAAGCGCGACCGCGACTTCCCTTGGTACCCCGCACGCGTGGTGTGTCACGACATCCTGGGCCAGACGGCGCTGGTGGACCTAGCGGGCCTGCGCGATGCGATTGCCAAGGAGGGCGGCGACCCGGCCCAGGTGAACCCCGTGGTGCCGGTGCAGCTCATCGTGGACCATTCGCTGGCCGTGGAATGTGGCGGGTTCGACCTCGATGCATTGGCCAAGAACCGCGCCATCGAAGACCGCCGCAACGAAGACCGCTTTCACTTCATCGAGTGGACGAAAAAAGCCTTTACCAACGTGGATGTGATCCCCGCGGGGAACGGGATCATGCACCAGATCAATCTGGAAAAGATGTCGCCCGTGGTCCATGCCGACCAGGGTGTGGCCTACCCAGACACCTGCGTGGGCACCGACAGCCACACCCCGCATGTGGATGCGCTGGGCGTGATCGCCATCGGCGTGGGCGGCCTGGAGGCCGAGAACGTAATGCTGGGCCGCGCATCGATGATGCGGCTGCCCGAGATGGTGGGCGTGGAGCTGACAGGCCACCGCCAGGACGGCATCACCGCCACCGACGTGGTGCTGGCGCTCACCGAGTTTTTGCGCAAGGCCAGGGTGGTGGGCGCGTACCTGGAGTTCTTTGGTGAGGGCGCCGCCAGGCTCACCATTGGCGACCGCGCCACCATCTCCAACATGGCACCGGAATATGGCGCGACGGCGGCGCTGTTCAGCATCGATGAGCAGACGCTGGACTACCTGAGGCTGACCGGCCGCGAGGCCAGCCAGTTGAAGCTGGTCGAGACCTATGCCAAAACCACTGGCCTATGGGCCGACGCGCTCTCGGGCGCCGTGTACGACCGCACCCTGCGTTTTGACCTGTCTACCGTGGTGCGCAACCTGGCTGGCCCCTCCAACCCACATGCGCGCGTAGCCACGTCCGACCTGGCCGCCCGGGGCATTGCGGGCCCCTGGGCTATGCCCTCGCCGGGCGAAGGCACGATGCCCGATGGCGCCGTGGTCATCGCCGCCATCACCAGCTGCACCAACACCAGCAACCCGCGCAACGTGATCGCCGCCGCGCTGCTGGCACGCAACGCCCACCGGCTGGGCCTCACGCGCAAACCCTGGGTCAAGACCTCGCTCGCACCCGGCTCCAAGGCGGTGGAGCTGTATTTGAAAGAAGCCGGTCTGCTGACCGACCTGGAGGCGCTGGGCTTTGGCATCGTCGCCTTTGCCTGCACCACCTGCAACGGCATGAGCGGTGCGCTGGACCCTGCGACTCAGCAGGAGATCACCGACCGCGACCTGTATGCCACTGCCGTGCTCTCGGGCAACCGCAATTTTGACGGGCGCATTCACCCGTACGCCAAACAGGCGTTTCTGGCCTCGCCGCCCCTGGTGGTGGCCTATGCGATTGCGGGCACGGTGCGGTTTGACATCGAAAAGGATGTGCTGGCGGTGGTGGATGGCAACCCCATCCGGCTCAAGGACCTGTGGCCCAGCGATGCTGAAATCGACGCCGTGGTGCAAGCGGCCGTGAAACCCGCACACTACCGCGCCGTGTACGAGCCCATGTTTGCCCTGCGGCAGGACGAAGGCCCGCGCGTGTCACCCCAGTACGACTGGCGCCCACAGTCCACCTACATCCGCCGCCCGCCCTACTGGGACATCGAGGGCATCGGCGCGCTGGCCGCCCACCCGCGCACCCTGCAGGGCATGCGCCCGCTGGCCATCCTGCCCGACAACATCACCACCGACCACCTCTCGCCGTCCAACGCCATCCTGCCTGGCAGCGCGGCGGGCGAATACCTGGCGCGCATGGGCGTGCCGGAGGAGGACTTCAACTCCTACGCCACCCACCGGGGCGACCACCTCACCGCCCTGCGCGCCACGTTTGCCAACCCGCAACTGGTCAATGAGATGGCCGTGGTCGATGGCAAGGTCCAAAAAGGATCGCTGGCCCGCGTGGAGCCCGAGGGCCAGGTGATGCGCATGTGGGAGGCCATCGAAACCTATCTGCACCGCCGCCAGCCCCTCATCATCATTGCGGGCGCCGACTACGGCCAGGGCTCCAGCCGCGACTGGGCCGCCAAGGGCGTGCGGCTGGCGGGGGTGGAGGTGGTGGTGGCCGAAGGCTTTGAACGTATCCACCGTACCAACCTGATTGGGATGGGGGTGCTGCCGCTGGAGTTTGGGGCGGGGGTCAACCGCAGCACGCTGGGGCTGAATGGGACGGAGGTGTATGGCGTGGAGGGCCACCGCGCGCCAGGCGCCCGCCTCACGCTGCTCATCCGACGTCAAAATGGTGCATGCGCCAAAGTACCCGTGACTTGCCGCCTGGATACGGCCGAGGAGGTTTCCATCTACGAAGCCGGGGGAGTCCTGCAGCGCTTCGCGCAGGACTTCCTGGCCGCCAGCAACGTGGAGCTGTGCACCGGCCATGAAAATCCCCCGGCTGATTTTCATGGCCAAGCCACCGCCTGAGGTGGCTGCAGCGATGTGGATCGCCATTGCACGCAATGGGCTTGAGCAAAGTACCTTGTCTCCCATGGACAACTGGCACCAGACCCTATCGGACCGCTATGGGGACACCCCGGAAATGCGCCAGAGAATGCTGCGCGCAGGCGCCGATGTGAAGGCGCGTGCATGCACGTTGGTGCTCAACCGCATTCGAGACGGGGTGCACAAAGAACAGGGCAAAACCACCATCCAATGGTCCTTCCGGGCCCGTGGAAGGCCGCAGTGCTTCGATGCCCTGCTAGCGGCAGTCCGGCACGCGCTGAGTACAGAAGGGCTGGCGACGAAAACAGGCCACACGCCACACACCACCATCAGCTACTGGGCGCCAACACGCCTGGGGCCCACACAGATGAACCCGATTGCCTGGACCATCGACGAAATCCTGCTGGTGGTAGGCCGCAACGACGAGAGCTACAGCAACCGCTACAGCTACGAAACCATCGGCCGTTGGCCCTTGCAACCCGCGCCGCCCGACCCGTCCAGCACACAACTGCCCCTCTTTTGAGCCAACCCCACCCACCACAGGGTTCACAACGGCCTGCTCACATTTTTCCAACCATGCTTACTGCCCCTCAAATCCGAATCCCGGCAACATACCTGCGCGGTGGCACCAGCAAGGGAGTGTTCTTCTGCCTTGACGACCTGCCCGCACCGGCCCAGCAACCTGGCCCCGCGCGCGACACTCTGCTGCTGCGCGTGCTGGGCAGCCCCGATCCGTACGGCAAGCAGATCGACGGCATGGGCAATGCGTCGTCGAGCACCAGCAAGGCGGTGATCTTGTCGCGCAGTACGCGGCCGGGGCATAACGTGGATTACCTGTTTGGCCAGGTGTCCATCGACCAGCCCTTCGTGGACTGGAGCGGCAACTGCGGCAACCTCTCGGCGGCGGTGGGGCCCTGTGCCATCCACATGGGGCTGATCGATGCGGCGCACCTTCCGCAGGACGGCACCTTTCCGGTTCGCATCTGGCAGGCCAACATCGGCAAGACCATCGTGGCGCATGTGCCCATGGCCCACGGGCAGGTGCAGGAGACGGGCGACTTCGAGCTGGACGGCGTGACTTTTGCCGCCGCCGAGGTGGCGCTGGAGTTCATGGACCCGGCGGACGACGGGGAAGAAGGCGGCGCCATGTTCCCCTCGGGCAATGTGGTGGACACCTTGGAGGTCCCCGGCGTCGGCAGCTTTGCCGCCACGCTGATCAACGCGGGCATCCCCACCATCTTTCTCAACGCCCAAGAGCTGGGCTACGCCGGTACCGAGCTGCAAGGCGCGATCAATGGCGATGCGGCCGCACTCGCGCGCTTCGAGGCCATCCGCGCCCACGGCGCCTTGCGCATGGGGCTGATCCACGCACTGGGCGAGGCCGCCACCCGCCAGCACACGCCCAAGATCGCGTTCGTGGCCCCACCTGCGAGCTACACCGCCTCCAGCGGCAAGGCCATTGACGCCAAAGACATCGACCTGCTGGTGCGCGCACTCTCCATGGGCCAGTTGCACCACGCCATGATGGGCACGGCGGCGGTGGCCATTGGCACGGCTGCGGCCATACCGGGCACGCTGGTCAACCTGGCGGCAGGCGGCGGCGTGCGCAGCAGTGTGCGGTTTGGCCATCCCTCGGGCACCCTGCGTGTGGGGGCCGAGGCAGCGCAGATCAATGGCCAGTGGAAGGTGACCAAGGCCCTCATGAGCCGCAGCGCCCGCATCCTGATGGAAGGCTGGGTGCGGGTGCCGGGCGACAGTTTTCAAGCAAAAACGGCTTGATGCGCCGGTGAATCATGCGCCACTAGCTATCAAAAATATAGCAACTTTATCCATTCCCCATTCCATGAATACCAGACAGCAACTCAAAGCCCTGGCCCAGGCCCGCCGGGGCGTCATCGTGCCCGGCGCGTTCAACGCCCTCTCTGCCCGCGTGGTGGCCGACCTGGGCTTTGAGGCCATTTATGTGACCGGCGCAGGCGTCACCAACATGTGGTTCGGCCTGCCCGACCAGGCTTTCATGGGCCTCACCGACATTGCCGACCACACGGCGCGCATCCGCGACGCGGTGGATCTGCCGCTCATCGTCGATGCCGACACAGGCTTTGGCAACGCGCTCAACACCTACCACGCAGTGCGTGTGCTGGAGCGCGCGGGGGCCGACTGCATCCAGCTCGAAGACCAGGTCAGCCCCAAGCGCTGCGGGCACTTCAACGGCAAGGAGGTGATCAGCACCGAGGAGATGCTGGGCAAGATCAAGGCTGCCGTGGACGCGCGCCGCGACCCGGACACCCTCATCCTGGCACGCACCGACGCCTGCGCTACCCAAGGCTTCGAGGCCGCCGTGGAGCGCGCCCAGCGGTTTGAGGAGGCTGGCGCCGACATCCTGTTTGTCGAAGCTGTCACCACCCTCGACGAGATCCGCGCCCTGCCCCAGCGGCTGGCCGCGCCGCAGCTGATGAACATGGTGATTGGCGGCAAAACCCCCATCACCAGTGCCGATGAACTGGCCTCGCTGGGCTATGGGCTGGTGCTGTACGCCAACGCGGCGCTGCAAGGCGCGGTGGCAGGCATGCAGAAGGCCCTCACCGTGCTGCGCGACCACCAGCGCATCGACGAAGACCCGGCGCTGGTGGCGCCGTTTGCCGAGCGCCAGCGGCTGGTGCGCAAGGCCGACTGGGACGCTTTGGAGGCCAAGTACACCCGACCGTAAGCCCGCTCACGGGGCCCGCACCCGTCGCGTTTTTGCCTTCAGGGCCGCACAAGCCAACGGGGCCGTGCACAATGGGTCTTTCCAGCACACCGTGCACCCAGCCTGATGCAAAGCATTTCTTCGTTGAACCTGGTGGACCTGTTGCTCGATGCCGTATGCATCGTCCGAGCGGACAGCACCATTGTGTTTGTCAGTCCGGCGTTTGAGCGCATTTTTGGCTACGCACCCAATGAAGTCGTGGGCAAGCGCATGCTGGACATGGTGCACCCCGACGACCTGCCCGCCACGCAACGCCAGGCCCAGAGCGTGACGCAGGGCGAACTCCAGCTGCAGTTTGAAAACCGCTATGTGCGCAAGGATGGCTCCATCGCCCACATCCGCTGGACGGCCCGCTGGCTGCCCGACAAGCAGGTGCGGCTGGCCGTGGCGCATGACATCACCGTGCGCAAGGCCACCGAATCGATGCAGGCGGTGATCTACGCCATCTCCGAAGCCGCGCACACCACGCACAACCTGCAGGCGCTGTTCCAGCACATCCACCAGATCGTGGGCGGCCTGTTGCCCGCCACCAATTTTGCGGTGGCCCTGTACGACCCGCATGACGACCGGCTGAGCTTTCCGTACCACGTCAACGAGCATCTGCCTGCGCCCGAGCCCATGGCACTCGCCGAGGATCCGCGCTATGCCGAGGTGATTCGCGGCGGAGTCACCTTGCTGCTCACGCCAGAGACATCCGTGGCAAAAGCCGCGCACTGGCACCTTGCCTCGCAAGCACCCCGGCCCGCCGCTGCCGCCCCGCATTCGGCGCAGGGGCCGCTGTACTGGCTGGGCGTGCCCTTGCAGACGCAGCGGGGCCCGCTGGGGGCATTGGTGCTGCAAAGCTATACCGAGCAAGGCCGCTACACCGACAAAGACAAGGAGCTGCTGCAGTTCGTCTCCACCCAGGTCGCTGCCGCGATTGAGCGCAAGCAGATGTACGAGCGCCTGGAGCACATGGCGCAGTACGACCAGCTCACGCACCTGCCCAACCGCCAGCTGTTTCTGGACCGGCTCAAGACCGCCCTGGCCCGCGCGCGGCGCGAGCAGACGCTGCTGTCCCTGCTGTTCATTGACCTGGACCGGTTCAAGGATGTCAACGACACCCTCGGCCACGCCATGGGCGACCTGCTGCTGCAACGGGTGGCCCAGCGGCTGCTCGAATGCGTGCGCGCATCCGACACGGTGGCGCGGCTGGGCGGCGATGAATTTGTGGTGCTGCTGGAGGGCGGCCAGGCCCGCGAGCACGCCAGCGCAGCAGCCGACAAGATCCTGGCCGCGTTTGGCCAGGACTTTGACCTGGAAGGCCAACGCCTGTACATCCAGCCCAGCATTGGCGTGGCCATCTACCCCGAGCATGGCGGCGAAGAGCACCGCCTGCTCGGCCACGCCGACGAGGCGATGTACCTGTCCAAGCGCAACGGGGGCAATCAGGTGCAGGTGGCGCTGGTGCCCCAGCATTCCTGATGCCCGTATCCCCGCCCGCGCCCCCCGTGTCGCACACGCCCGAGCCCGGGCCTGAGGCGGCCGCACCAGGTTCACGCAAGGGGACCAGGGCGCTCATGCTGCAACTGGCTGTGCGATGCGGCCTGGCTGTGGTGGCCGTGCCGGTAGCGCTTGCCGTTACCCTGGTTCTCTTTCCATTCTGGTCGTGGGTGGAACGCACCACGGGCATCGAGAGCGTGGGCCACAGCGGGCCAGCCAGTTGGTGTTACCTGGCCGTCTGGGTGCCGATGGCCATGGCCTTGGTCCTGCCCCCACTGTGGCGGCTGGCACAGGCACTCTCGCGCAGGCTACATGGCCACGCGGACTCATAGGGGTTCTCTAGCCAGGGCTGACCGCCGAAGGCGGATCACCGCACAATGTTGTCCTGCCGCCGTTGCCCAGCCCGGCACGTGCACGGGCGGCTTCCCCCGAGTCCTTTCATCACACTTGGTGCCTAGCGCCCCACACCGATGCTCTACAACGCCCTGAAGCTGGTCCATGTCCTGTCCGTCATCGTGTGGGTGGGGGGCATGGTGTTTGCCCATTTTTTCCTGCGGCCTGCCGCGCAGTCGCTGGAGCCGCCACAACGTGTGCGGCTGATGCATGACACGATGCAACGGTTCTTTGCGGCAGTGACCGTCGCTGTGGCGGTGGTGCTGGTCAGCGGGCTGTGGATGATCGGCCGCGCCGCCAAGCAGGCGGTACAGACGGGCGGTGTGTTCTCCATGCCGCTGGACTGGACCATCATGGCCACGCTGGGTCTGGTGATGATCGCCATCTTCGGCCACATCCGCTTTGCACTGTTCCGGCGCCTTCAACGTGCCGTGGCAGCCTCGGACTGGCCCGGCGGCGCCAAGGCCCTGGGCAGCATCCGCAGCTGGGTGGGCGTGAACCTGGCGCTCGGTGTGGTCATCGTGGTGATCACGCTGCTGGTCTAGCCCCCAGGCCCCGACGCGTTGGGGCTGCCCTGTGTTGTTGGGCCCCACGGGCTGCCGCAGTGCGCGGCATGACCTGCCGGGGCCCCAGGAGTTTTGACGTTGTTCCGTTTGTTTGAAAGCCGGCTTCCCCCCTACCCCGCCGCAGAGCCGCACCTGCCCCCCAAGGCCTTTGTGGCGTTCGTGTGGGACGGCACCCGCGGCCTGCGTGGCTACGTAGCCGCCATGGCGGGGTTATCCGCAGCCATTGCGATCTATGAAGCGCTGCTGTTTGCGGTGCTGGGCCATGTGGTGGACTGGATTGCCACCACCGCACCCGGCGCGCTGTGGGCCGAGCGCCAGGGCGCACTGATCGGCATCACCGTGCTGCTGCTGGCGTCGGTGGTGCTGGTGGCGCTGCAGACCAGCATCAAGCACCAGGTGCTGGCCATCAATTTTCCGCTGCGGCTGCGCTGGAACTTCCACCGCCTGATGCTGGGCCAAAGCATGGCGTTCTACGCCGACGAGTTTGCGGGCCGCATCACCACCAAGATCATGCAGACCGCGCTGGCCGTGCGCGACATGATCTTTACGACCACCGACGTGGTGATCGGTATGGGCATCTACCTGGTGACTATCCTTGTGCTGCTGGCCGGGTTTGACGCGCGGCTGCTGCTGCCCTTTGCCGCGTGGATGGTGGCCTATGGCCTGGCCTGCTGGTACTTTGTGCCGCGCCTGGGCCAGGTGGGCAAGCAGCAGGCCGATGCGCGCTCGGTGATGACCGGGCGCATCACCGATGCCTACACCAACATCGCCACCGTCAAGCTCTTCTCGCACACGCGGCGCGAGTCGGAATTTGCGCGCGCGGCGATGGATGCATTCAAGCTCACCGGCTACGCGCAGATGCGGCTGGTGAGCCTGTTCGAGATCGTCAACCAGCTGCTGGTGGTGGCCATGATTCTCGGCGCCTGCGGCACCGCGTTGTGGCTCTGGTCTGCGGGCGAGGTGGGTGCGGGCGCTGTGGCCGCCGTCACGGCCATGACACTGCGCGTGTCGGGCCACGCCCACTGGGTGATGTGGGAGATGACCACTCTGTTTGAAAGCGTGGGCACCATCCAGGACGGCATCAACACGCTGACCCGACCACGCGCCGTGGTCGATGCCCCCGATGCCAAGCCCCTGGTCGTGAAGCAAGGCGAGGTGCGCTTTGAGGACATGAGCTTTGCCTACGGCAGCGGCCCCGATGCGCGCCCGGTCATCGATCACCTCAACCTCACCATCCGCCCTGGCGAAAAAATCGGCCTGATTGGCCGCTCAGGCGCGGGCAAGTCCACGCTGGTCAACCTGCTGCTGCGCTTTCATGACGTGCAGTCCGGCCGCATCTTGATCGACGGGCAGGACATTGCCCATGTCACCCAGGACAGCCTGCGCCGCCACATCGGCATGGTCACGCAAGACACCTCGCTGCTGCACCGATCGATGCGCGACAACATCCTGTACGGCCGCCCCGATGCCAGCGAGGCCGACCTGCACCAGGCCGCCGAGCGTGCCGAAGCGGCTGACTTCATTGCTACGCTCACCGACCTGCAGGGCCGCACCGGCTACGACGCCCATGTGGGCGAGCGCGGCGTGAAGCTCTCGGGCGGCCAGCGCCAGCGCGTGGCCATTGCACGCGTGATGCTGAAAGACGCGCCCATCCTGCTGCTGGACGAAGCCACCAGCGCGCTCGACTCCGAGGTGGAAGCTGCCATCCAGCAAAGCCTGGACGGCCTGATGAAGGGCAAGACCGTGATTGCCATCGCCCACCGCCTGTCCACCATCGCCGCCATGGACCGCCTCATCGTGATGGACGCGGGCCGCATTGTGGAAGAAGGCACGCACGCCCAGCTGCTGGGCCAGGGCGGCGTGTATGCCCGCCTGTGGGGGCACCAGAGCGGCGGGTTCCTGGGCGAATCTGAAGAGGACTGAGCCCGCAGAGGCAGACAGGCCCCCAGCCGCATGGGCGACACGCTGTCGCGCACGCGGCTGTGCCGAGGGTGTGTTGTCCCTACGGTGGCGGGTTTCAACCACCGGATGGAATCGCACCGATGATCAAAGTCACCGCCGTTTACCGCTGGCGTGAAGGCGCCACCTTCAACCACGACTACTACCACTCCGAGCACATGCGCATCGCCCGCGCGGCACTGCAGCCGCTGGGCCTGGTGCGGCTGGAAAGCGACCGCGTTCTCTACCCCGGCGAGCCGCGCCCAGGCCAGATCGTGGCGCTGACCAACGCGTTCTTCAGCGACCTGAAACAGGCCCAGACGGCCGCCAAAGCGACAATGGCAGAGCTGTCGGCCGACATTCCCAACTACACCAACATCCAGCCCGATTCGTACTTTGCGCAGGTGCTGGAGCACCCTGTCACCGCCTGACGGCCTCGTGGGTTTGCGGTGGGCGACCCACCCCTACCCACGTTCACGCAAGGCCTTGAACAGCAGGCCCAGACACACGCCCATGCCCAGCAAGGGGATGGCCGCCAGCACCGCCACCACGGCACGCGCCAGGGGCGACCAGTCAAAGTCGCGCGCCGTGCGCCACGCGCCCAGCGCGGCGATCAGACCCAGCACCAGCATGCCCATGCGGAAGCTGGCTCCGGGTTTGAAGAAAGCCATCAGCAATGCCCCATTGGTCACACCAATGCCCAGCGCCGCATGGCCCAGGTGCCATGCAAACGTGGAGGTGGAGCGCCCATAGCGGGCATCTTCATGGGCATCGCCCTCGTCGTCCTCTTCGCTGCGATGCGTCGGGCCCGTGCGGCTGCGCGATGGGCTGGGCGCCTGCGAACGCGGAGTCTGTGGCTCTGGCGGCCTGGCTGTACCTGGCGACGGCGGGGCGCCATCGCCCCGCCCCCACTCGCCTGCGGACAGACCCGCCGCTGCCGCTGCGCCCACCACCCGCGCGGCGGCCCCACCAGGAGCCTGAAGACTCGGGGCGAGTCCACGCTCTTGCAGCACTGCGCGCAGCCGCCCCGGCTCGCGCAGCGCCATCACCAGCGCCCGCACGGGCCCTTGCTCCTGCGGTTGGATGCGCAGGTCGGCCACCTGCATGGTGGTGCCCCGTGTGTTGGCCAGCATGAACAACGCCTTGGCCACCAGCGCGTCCTTGGGGCCGCCCTTGCCACTTTCGACGAAGGTTCCCAGGTTGTAGGTGGCGTCGGCGTGGCCCGCCTCGGCCGCCTGGGCATACCAGGCGCGGGCCTGGGCCAGGTTCACAGGGCCGCCATAGCGGCCATGCTCGTCGCTGGTGCCCAGGTGAAAGGCTGCGTGCGGGTCCCCTTCGCAGGCATACCAAGTCGGCAGGTCGCGCAGGGGGTTGCCAGTCCACACCAGGGGTGCAGCGGCACGTGACGCGGACGCAGCCGCAGCGATGGGTGCCAGGCTGAGGCCGCCGGGCGATTCAGAGGCTTCCTGGGCCTGTTTCTTTTGCTGCGCCCGCTGCCGCTGTTCTTGCGCGGCCGCGTTCCACTTGGCGGCCTGCTGCGCATCCGCCGGTCCACCCCAGCCGCGCTCGAACATCACGGCCAAAAGGCGTTTGGCAGGTTCATGGTCCCAGTCCGCCGCGCGCTGGCACCAGGAGCGTGCGTTCTCAAAGTTCGGTTGCTCCCAGCCGATCACTGTCTCCAGCGCCTGCAAAAAGGCGGCCACCTCGTGGCCCTGGGCCGCTGCGGGCTCGAGTGCGTCTGCCGCTTCGATGCGCTTGCGCGAGTACAAGGCCAGTTGCTCGCTGCGGGCCACGGCGTCATCCACCGCCTTGCGCTCTTCGTCCACGATCTGCAGCAGTGGCTCGCCCCGCGCGGCCTTCAGCCTGGCCATCAGGGCCTGGATGCGGGCCTTGGCCTTGTCCGGAAAGCGCTCGTAGAAGGCTTGGGCGTCCTCGCGGGTCTCTGCATCGTGCGCGCCCATGAGCTGCAGGGCCGCCGCCAGATCGAAATGCCTGCGCTGGCCCATGGTGCCAAATCGCAGCGACCGACCCAGGGCATACAAGGCCAAGGGGTTGCCCCGCGCGGCCCAGCGCCGGTACTCGGCCCAGGCCCTGGCGTCATCGCCCGCCTGCCGCGTCCGTGCCGCGTGGCGCACCTGCAGGTCAGGCTCTTCAGGGGCATCGCCGTTGGCCAGATAGTGCACGCCACTTTGCGGGTCATACAGGTTCAAACCCAGGCGGGCCGCCTGCTCCCAGCCATCGTCAAACGGCGGCCCCCAGTCCGGAAAGCGGGTGTTGATGCCCACGCCAAAGGTCGGGTCGGTGATGTCAGGGCCGCCAAGGTAGATGTCCCAGAACCCGGGAAAGCGCGGCTCGACGGCCTGGGCCCACGCTGCGTACTTGGGGTTCATCGGCACCTGGGAGCCGGCCTCCACGCGCTCGTACTGCGCGTCCGCCTCGGCCTTGGTCGTGGGCCACGGCCAATCGGCGGGCTTTTCCCAGATCTGGATGGTGTAGCTCACAAATCCCTCCTCGGATGCCGCTCGGATGCGGCTTGTTGTGGGTGTTGACGTTCGTCAAGTGCGAGCGAATTCTAGAAGCGCACCCCGCTCGCCTGCATCCCCGGCACTTCTCTGTTTTGTCCAGTGATGTGCCAGCACCACACCCGGATAACGCTCCCGATTTTTGGGTAAAAATGGGCTGTAGCGCCGGTACTTCATGCCCAATTAGCTCTTCTTTTTATAGCAACCTATGTCCACACCACCCGTTTCTGCCATGGCCCTTGCCATGCCTGTGCCCAACGGCGAGCAGCTCAAGGCCGCGCGCGTTGCTGCCGGGCTCAGCCAAGCGCAAGCCGCCGAACTCATGGGCTACCCGCTGCAGACCGGCAGCCGGGGCGGCGTGCAGTCGCGGACCTGGCAGGCGCTGGAGAGCATGACCGACGAGCGCAACATGCAGGGGCCGGTGTTTGCGATGTTTCTGTTGCTCACGGGGCAGCATCCCGATCTCGTGCTCGCACCACGCTCCCCATCGGCGGACGCCCCCGCAAACGCGCAAGCGCCCAACCCGCAATAAAAAAGGCGGAACGGCCCGAAGGCTGTTCCGCCAAGTCTTTACAGGGAGAAAAAGGGGTCAGCGGGCGATCAGTCCACCTTGATGTTGGCCGCCTTGATGACCTGCGCCCACTTGTCCACTTCGGCCTTCTGGAACGTGGCGATCTGGGCCACGCTCATGTCGGCAGGCTCCATGCCAAATCCCTTGAGGCGGGTCTGCATGTCGGGCTGGGCGAGGATCTTGCGGATCTCGTCGTGCAGGCGGCTCACCACTGGGGTGGGCGTGCCAGCCGGCACAAAAATCGCCTGCCAGGACTGCACCTCGAAGTCCTTGAGCTCGGCCACACCCGACTCTGCCACCGTGGGCACGTCGGGCATGGAGGCCAGGCGCTTGGGCGACGTGACGGCGATGGCGCGCAGCTTGCCGCTCTGGATGTGGGGGGCAGCCACCACCGTGGTGTCAAACATCATGTCCACCTGGCCGCTGATCACGTCCTGGATCGCAGGGCCGCTGCCCTTGTAGGGGATGTGCGTGAACTTCACGCCCGACTTGTAGGCCAGCAGTTCCACCGCCAGATGCTGCGAGCTGCCCGTGCCGGCCGACGCAGACGACAGGCCGCCCTGCTTGCCCTTGGCGGCCGTCAGCACGTCCTTCAGGGTTTTATAGGGACTGGCGGCGGACACCACCAGCACCACCGGGTTGGTGCCGATCAACGTGACGGGGCTGAACGACTTGATGGGGTCGTAGCCCAGCTTGGGGTACAGGCTGATGTTGATGGCATGCGAGCTGACGGTGCCACCTAGCAGCGTGTAGCCATCCGGGGCCGAGCGCGCGGCGGCCTCCGAGCCGATGCTGCCTGCGGCGCCGCCCTTGTTCTCCACCACCACCGTGGTGCCCAGGGCCGTGCCCAGTTGCTGGCCGATCAGGCGGGCCAGGGTGTCGGTGGTGCCACCGGCGGCAAAGGGCACCACGTAGCTGATGGGTTTGCCGGTGGGCCAGGTGGTCTGGGCCATGGCGGGCAGCGCCATCAGCGCGCCTGCGGCTGCCAGGGCGGCGTATTGGACCAGGGTTCTGCGTTGCATGTGTTTGTCTCCTTGGGGTAATGAAAAAGAGGGGCGATCTCAGGGCATGTCGACGATCTCGATCCAGTTGGGGTTCTTGCCCACTGGAACGCGGGTGGGTGCGCCGGGCAGGCCCGTGGCTGGGTCAATCGGGTGCAGGGCGACGTGGTGCGACTCCTGTCCCGCGGCGATCAGGAAGCGGCCCGAAGCATCCACCGCAAAACCGCGCGGGGTCTTTTCGGTGGGCACCTGACCGAGCGGTTGCAGCTGCCCGGAGGCGGCATCGACGCGAAACGTGCTCAGCGTGCTGGAGGTGCGCTCCGACGCATACAGCGTGCGGCCGTCGGGCGACAGGTGAATGTCGGCGGCCCAGGGCTTGCCGGTAAAGCCTGCAGGCAATGTGGTGGTGCGCTGCAGCGGGCGCAGGGTGCCGCGCTCCTTGTCGTAGGCCATCACATGCAGGGCAGCATCCAGCTCGTCCAGCAGGTACAGGTGGCGCTGGTCGCGACTCCAGACAAAGTGGCGGGGGCCGGATTTTTCGGGAGCCACTGGGGTCAACGCGGGCTCGTGGGCGGTGAGCTTGCCCGTCTCGGCATCGAACTTCCAGGCCGACAGGTGGTCGCCACCCAGGCTGGTAGCCAAGACATAGCGGTTGGCGGCATCCGCATGGATGGCATGCGCGTTGGGCGCGGTGGGGATGAGTTGCTGCACCGCCCCCACCACGCCATTCTTGCCAATGCTGTTGACCGTGATCTTGTGGCCGGGGTAGGAGGCTGCAAACAGCCAGCGCCCGGTGGCGTCGGTGTCGATGTTGGCCATGCTGTCGGCCAGCGGCGCCTCGCCCAGCTTGCGTAGCTTGCCGCTGGCTGGGTCAATGGCCAGGCTGACCACCCGAAACGGCTGCGAGCGCAACGCCACATAGAGCACGCGCTTGTCCGGGCTGACAGCCATGGGCATGGCGGTGCCCCCCACTGCTGTGGTGTCAACGGGTTTGAGCATTCCGGCGGCGCGGTCCAACTCCAGCACCGAGACATCCTGGCTGTCTGCGTTGGCCACGTACACCCACGTGGCGGCCTGCGCCGCCGGGGCGCCCACCACGGCAGCGACGGCCAGCATCACGGGCGCTGCCCGGCGATGGATGCGGAATGGGAGGGTCATGCAATGTCCTTTGAGGGTGACTGCACGGTGGCTGCGAAGCGCGCCGGCCACCGTGGTTGCTGTGATTTCGCTGCCCACCTGGAAGCCACGTAAAGGGTGGCAGAGCAACTAGGCATTGTCTTTTTGTGATATGTCGTCATACAACAAGGCTTGCATTCTGACGCAGGTCCGGTGTGGACAGAGAAAGGGATTACCCGAGGTTGTGCAAGACCTTGCATCGCCCGCCAGCAGTCGGTTCCAAGCAAAAAAGCCTTCTCAATCTCAGTACAAACCCTGAAATTCCACGGAATATCCTTGGAACATCCGGCGAA
The DNA here is from genome assembly GCF_003058055.1 of Acidovorax sp. 107. NCBI lineage: Bacteria > Pseudomonadati > Pseudomonadota > Betaproteobacteria > Burkholderiales > Comamonadaceae > Acidovorax > Acidovorax sp. 107. The sequence goes on from NZ_QBTZ01000001.1 coordinate 1,955,341, forward strand.
TGGATTGTGTTTTTTTCAACCTAGTTGTACGATGACTAACAACACCAACACACGGAGACATTCCATGAGCCTGCAACGTCGCGCAATTCTTCTGGCCTGCACCGCCGCTCTGGCTGCGGCATCCGCCACGGCCCAGACCGCCGACTGGCCCACCAAGACCCTGCGCATCGTGGTGCCCTACCCACCAGGCGGCAGCTCGGACATCATTGCGCGCTCGATCAGCCAGGTGCTGTCCGAGTCGCTCAAGCAAAGCGTGATCGTCGAGAACAAGCCGGGCGCGAATGGCAACCTGGGCGCCGACTTTGTGGCCAAGGCCGAGCCCGATGGCTACACCATGCTGCTGTGCGATGTGGGTGCACTGGCCATCAGCCCGTCGGTCTATACCAAGCTGTCATTCGACCCGTCCAAAGACCTGCGTGGCGTGACCATGCTGGCCTACTCGCCCCACCTGCTGGTGGTGCACCCCTCGGTGCCAGTCAACAACCTCAAGGAGCTGATCGCCTACTCCAAGAAGAACGACCTGAACTTTGCGGTGACGGCCACGGGTAGCGCCCCGCACCTGGCCGGCGTGGCGCTGGAGCGCGCCAGCGGCGCACGCTGGCAGTACATCCCCTACAAGGGCGGCGTTACCGCGATCCAGGACACCGTGGCGGGCCAGACCCAGGTGCTGATGAACGGCATGCTGGCCACCCTGCCCCAGGTACAAAACGGCAAGCTCAAGGTGCTGGGCGTGTCCAAGGCCACCCGCATGCCCCTGCTCGGTGATGTGCCCACCATCGCCGAGCAAGGCGTGGCGGGCTACGAGTCGGGCACCTGGCAAGGCGTACTGCTGCCTCGCGGCACGCCGGATGCCGTCGTGCAAAAGCTCAACAAGGCACTCATCACCGCCATCCGCGCGCCCGAGATCCGCTCGCGCCTGGCCGGCCAGGGCGCCGAAGTGGTGACCATGACCTCCACCGAGCAGGACCAGTTCTTCACCAAGGAACGCGCGCGCTGGGCCAGCGTGGTGAAGGCCGCCAACATCAAGCTCGACTGATATCCGGGCTTTCGACCCGCTTCATCCACTTTTCTCTTTGCAATGACCACCATGACCCCGCAAGAACTCAAAACCATCATGGGCTCCGGCCTGCTCTCGTTCCCCATCACCGACTTCGACGAGCAAGGCAACTTCCGCCCCAAGACCTACATCGAGCGCCTGGAGTGGCTCGCCCCCTATGGCGCCAGCGCCCTGTTTGCCGCCGGTGGCACGGGGGAGTACTTCTCGCTGTCGGGCCCCGAGTACAGCGAGGTCATCAAGACGGCGGTGGAGACCTGCCGGGGCAAGGTGCCCATCATTGCCGGCGCCGGTGGCCCCACCCGCACGGCCATTGCCCATGCGCAGGAGGCTGAGCGGCTGGGTGCCCACGGCATCCTGCTGCTGCCGCATTACCTGACCGAGGCAGGCCAGGAAGGCCTGATCGAGCATGTGGCCCAGGTTTGCAACAGCGTGAAGTTCGGTGTGATCGTCTACAACCGTGACCGCACCAAGCTCACGGCCGAGTCCCTGGCCATCCTGGCCGAGCGTTGTCCGAACCTGGTGGGGTTCAAGGATGGGGTGGGCAATATCGAGACCATGTCGTCCATCTACATGAAGATGGGGGACCGTTTCTCGTACCTGGGCGGTCTGCCCACGGCCGAGGTGTATGCAGCCGCCTACAAGGCGCTGGGCACCCCGGTGTATTCGTCGGCCGTCTTCAACTTCATTCCCAAGACGGCGATGGAGTTCTACCAGGCGGTGGCCAGTGATGACACGGCCACGCAGCACCGGCTGCTCAAGTCGTTCTTCATGCCGTATCTGGCCATCCGCAACCGGGTGGAGGGTTATGGGGTCTCCATCATCAAGGCGGGGGCACGCATCGTGGGCCATGACGGTGGGCCGGTGCGGGCACCGCTGGTGGACCTCAAGCCCAGCGAGATGGAAGAGCTCAAGGCGCTGATTGACAAGCTCGGGCCGCAGTAAGAACCGGCTGATTCAGGGCCTTTTCAGGGCCTGGTTTTCCAGGCCCTCGTTTTTTCCCCAGTGAAAACCACCACCCCAGGCCCGGCCGTGCACAGGTCCGGGGGCAGTCTTGGCACGCCCATTTCCAGACCCTCAACACAACAACGGAGACAGACAAGATGTTCAAGCAAATCGTTCTGGCCGCTGCCGCCGCCGTCACCCTTGCCGCACTCGCGGGTTGCGCCACCGGTGCGGCAGCCACCGGCTCCTCAGCGTCGGCCGAACAAGCCGTGGCAGCCGCCGCAGAAAAGCTGCGCGTGGCCATGATCGACCCCACGCCTGCGGCGCTGACGGCCTTGGTGGCCGACGACCTGAGCTACGGCCACTCCGGCGGCCGCGTGGACACCAAGGACAGCTTCATCGGCGACCTGATCGCCGGCAAGTCCGACTTTGTGACCATTGCCATCACCGACCAGACCATCAAGGTCGTGGGCAACACCGCCATCGTGCGCCACACCCTCACGGCTGACACCAACGACGCGGGCAAGCCCGGCAAGGTGCAGATCAAGATCCTGGGCGTGTGGCAACAGCAAAGCGGCCAGTGGAAACTGCTGGCCCGCCAGGCTGTGCGCGTCGCGGCTTGATGTAAACACATTGGGGCGGCCGTGTGCCGCCCTTCGTATTTTTGGCACTGTTGCCCCACGGAACCATGACCACAGCCACCCGCCACCGCATCCTGCAAATCGGCCGCCTGCCCCTCCCCGCACTGGAGGCCGAACTGGCAGCCCGGTACGACGTCGCCTGCCTGGCTGACCAGGCCGATCCAGCGGCCTTTCTGGCGGCGCGCGGTGCGGAGTTCACCGGGGTGGTGACCACCGCAGCCATTGGCCTGAAGGGTGAGGTCATCGCGGCCCTGCCACGCCTTCAGGTCATCAGCAGCTTTGGCGTGGGCTTCGACGCGCTGGACATCGATGCAGCCAAGGCACGCGGCGTGCAGGTGGGCTACACGCCTGGCGTGCTCAACGACTGTGTGGCCGACATGGCGTTTGCGCTGATGCTGGACGTGTCACGCCATGTGGCCGCCAGCGACCGTTTTGTGCGCCGTGGCGAATGGCCGAAAGCCCGGTATGCGCTGGGCACCCGCGTATCGGGCAAGCGCCTGGGCATTGTGGGCATGGGCCGCATCGGCCAGGCCGTGGCCGAGCGTGCGAGCGGGTTTCGCATGGAGGTGGGATACCACAACCGGCGCCCGGCGCAGGGTTGCGCACTGCCCTACTTCGAGTCGGTGACCGCATTGGCGCAGTGGGCCGACTACCTCGTGCTCACCGTGGCAGGCGGCGCTGCAACGCGCCATCTGGTCAACCGCGATGTGCTGGAGGCCTTGGGGCCCAATGGCTTTCTCATCAATGTGGCGCGGGGCAGCGTGGTGGACGAGGCGGCACTGATCGACGCGCTGGCCGAGCGCCGCATTGCCGGTGCTGGGCTGGACGTGTTTGAGAATGAACCCACCGTACCCGCCGCACTGATGGCGCTGGACAACGTGGTGCTGACACCGCACACCGCCAGCGCCACGCATGAAACCCGGCGCGCCATGGCCGACCTGGTGCTGGAGAATCTGGAATCCTTCTTTGCAACCGGCGCCGTGCGGACGCCGGTGCCGGGCACGCCGGGCGCCTGAGCCCGCCGCTGCGCCCTGTGTAACGCTGCTGCCCTCACAGGGAGGGCATGGGGCAGCTCAGCGTGTCACTTCACGCGGTCGCGCGAGATGTCCATGATCATGCGCGTGGCCAGGTACAGGCGCGGCACGATGGTGTTGATCTGCACGTACTCCGCATCGTTGGAGTGCGCGCCGTAGCCCGACAGGCCCATGCCCTCCACCACCGCGCCCTTGGTCTTGAGCGCCGCAAACGCTGCATCGGTGCCACCGCCCGTGGCTTTCTCCACCACGTTGATCGACATGCCCAGCTCCTGGTAGATGACCTTGCCGTAGCCCGCCACGCGGCGGGATGCGTCGCTGGCCTCCAGCGGCGGGCGGCGCACTTCAAACTTCACATCCACCTTGGAGGCAGGCAGCAGCTTGCTCTTGACCTTCTCTTGCAGGCTTTTTTCCAGCCCGTCAAAGTCCGCCACACGCAGCGCACGCGCATCGGCCTGGGCGGTGGCCTCGGCCGGGATCACGTTGCGGTTGGTGCCCGCCTTGGACACCGTCCAGTTCAGCTTGAGACCCTCGTCGGTCTTGGACAAATCCTTCATCTGCAGCAGCTGGTGCGACAACTCGTAGAGTGCATTCACGCCGTCTTCGGGCTTGGCCCCAGCGTGCGACGCCTTCCCCTGCACCGTGAGGTAGGCCGCCCCAATCCCGCTGGTGGCCAGGCGCAGCGTTCCGTCGGTGCCGCCACCTTCGAAGGAGAACACCACGTCTTGCTCAGCCGCCACGCGGGTGATGGTGCTGCGCCAGCCGGGCGAGCTGATTTCCTCGTCGCCGTTGATCAACACGGTGAGCGTGCCGTAGTCCTTGAAATTGAGCTTTTGCAGCAAGGCCACGGTGTGGATGATGAGCGCGATGCCCTGCTTGTCGTCCGAGATGCCCAGGCCATAGGCCTTGTCGCCATCGATGCGGAAAGGCTGGCCTTTGAGCATGCCCTTCAGGTACACGGTATCCATGTGCGCGATGAGCATGATCTTCTTGCTGCCCGTGCCTTTGAACACGGCTTGCACCGCGGGGCCCACCTTCTCCGGGGTGTCGTCCAGGCGGTAGATATCGCTGGTCTGCAGCACGTCCACCGTGCCGCCCAGTTGCTTGAGCTGGCTGGCAATGCGCTCGGCAATCTGGTTCAGACCCTCGATGTCCTTGCTGCCTGACTCGATGTGCACCAGGTCACGCAGGGTGTCGAGCAGGGGTTGCTGCTCCTTCTGGGCCAGCGCATGGACATCGGCCACGGGCGCAGCCTGGGCCACGGCGGCGGCAAATGCCAGCGCCAGCGAGGCCATCAGGGGGCGGACAAAAGAAGGGGCTGAATGCGGGCGGCGCAGCGAGTGGTGCATGGTGCAAAGGCTCGGTGAAGGGATGAGGAAAGCGATTATGGAGTCTTGCAACGTCGATTTCAAACAACAAGCCTTCTTGCAATTTTTCAGTCAGCACCTGCAGTGTCGGCCTCAGCCCGCAGGCGCAAACACCTCGGGCCCCAGCCGTGACTTGCGGCCCCTGGGTTCAAACAGCCACATGCCATACAGCGGCAGGGATTCCGCCAGCCGCAGGGGCGCCACCAGCGTGGACGTACCGCCCAACAACGCAGGGTGCGGCACAACAGCCAGCAGGTCGGACTGCGCCACCAGGTGCAGCAGGCTGGCAAAGTCGGGGCAGCGCACGGACATCTTGGGGGCGGGCATGCGGCGCACGCGGTGCGCTTCCGTCAACACATCCACCGGCCCGCTGACGCTGGGCCCCACACAGGCCCACGCAGCGCCCTGCAGTTGCACCAGCGACTGGGCCCGGGCCAATGGGTGGCCTTTGCGCGCATAGACCTGGGGGTGCAGCTCGTACAGGGGCCGCTCCACCACGTCGGGGTGCACAAACTTGCGCGGCTTGGGGGCGATGACCGCATCAAAGCGCCGCTGCAGCAGGCCTTCCAGCAGGCTACCCTCATCCGCCGTCGCCATCTCCAGGGAGCGCCGGGCGCTGGGCAAACACCAGCAGGCATACAGCAGCGGGCCGCAGACCAGCGCTGCTGAAGACGTGAGCCCCACCCGCAGCCGATGCCGGTCTGGCGCAGCCGCCGAAGCGCGGGGCAGTGCCTCCACCCCTTGTGCCAGCGGCAGCGCCTGCGCGGCCACGGCCCGGGCCAGGTCGGTGGGCACATGGCGGCGCCCTTCGCGCACCAGCAAGGGTTGCGCAAAGTGGGCTTGCAGTGCTTTCATGCCATGGCTGATCGCGGGCTGCGACACGCCGCAGGCTTTGGCCGCCATGGCGAACGAGCCATGATCGATGACCGCATGGAGGTATTGCAGATAGCGCAGATACATAAACACCTTTTATGTATAAGCCACCATTGTCTCTTGTCGCGCGGCGCGGACTTGGCGAAGCTACGCACTCCACTCCACGACCTTTGCAACGCCGCATATGAGCCCTACCCCCATCGACACCGTCCTCACCTACCTCGCCCACCTGCACGCCAGCCATACCGACGGGCTGATCGCCTGCTTTGAAGACGATGGCGTGGTGCACTCGCCCTTTCTGGGCACTATGCGTGCGAGCGACTTTTTCAAAAAGCTCGCCCAGGCCTCCAGCGGCAGCGTGATCACGGTGCTGGATCTGTTTGCCTCCGCGCAGCCCAGCCAGGATGGATCGGTGCGCGTGGCAGCCTACTTCCGCTACGACTGGACCTTGAACGACGGCCGCGAGGTGACGTTCACTTGCGTGGACGTGTTCACGTTCGACGCGGGCAGCACGCGCATCCGCGACATGAACATCGTCTACGACACCCACCCACTGCGCGAAGAGGTGGGCGACAAGTACGCGCCGGACTAGGCTACAAAAGTTCTACGCCCTTGAGCGTCACAAAGCTCGTCTCGCGCGTCACCTGAACAAAGTCCTGCAGGTACGGCTTGGCAGACAGGCTGGGCAGGCACGCGGCATGCAGCTCACCGCGCAAGCCCTTATCACCAATAGGCCGCGCCGTCACATACCCCCGGTCCAGGTAGCTCTGCACCGCCCACAGCGGCAGCGCCGCCACGCCGCGCCCGCTGGCCACCAGTTGCAGCATGGCCACTGTCAGCTCGGTGGTGCGGCGCGGGGGGCGTACCCCCGCGGGCTCCAGCACCTGGCGGATCAGGTCCAGCATTTCGTCGGGCACGGGGTAGGTGATGATGGTCTGGTCGGCAAAGTCCTGCGCCACCAGATGCGGCTTGGCCACCAGTGGGTGCGTGTTGGCCAGCAGCGCGCGGATTTCAAACCCAAACAGCGCGTGGCAGTCCACGCCCGCCTCGTCACCATCCACCTCCGACACGATGGCCACATCGGCCCGGCCTTGGTGCAGCAGGCCCACCGGGTCGGCATGGAAGCCGCTCACGATGTCCAGCTCCACCTCAGGCCAGCGGGTGCGAAACGCGTCCATGGCGGGCATCAGCCAGTCAAAGCAGGTGTGGCATTCCACCGCAATGCGCATCTGCCCGCCCTGCCCCAGCACCAGGCGCGCGATGTCGCGCTCGGTCCCTTCCACCTGCGGCAGCACGGCGTCGGCCAGCGCCAGCAGGCGTTCGCCCACAGCGGTGAACTGCGGCGGCACCGATTTGCGCTCAAACAGCGGCTGGCCGTAGCGGTCTTCCAGCAGCTTGATCTGGTGCGACAGCGCGGACTGGGTGAGGTTGAGCAAGTGCGCGGCCCGCACCAGACTGCCGCTGTCGCGCAGGGCGACCAGCGTGCGCAGGTGGCGCACTTCCAGGATCGACTGGTTCATTATTAATTTTCAAGTTGATCGACTAAAACTTTCGTTTGAATAATAAACGAGCCCGCGCGACCATTGGTGCCTTCATTGCATTGCTCTATTCAGAAGAAGGAAATCACCATGTCGCTCGCCGCAGTTGCCGTAACCGCCGCCACCCGCCGCCCCGTGCTCACGCACACCCTGGGCTTTCCGCGCATGGGGTCGCAACGCGCGCTGAAATTCGCGCTCGAATCCTTCTGGCGGGGCGACAGCACCGAGGCCGAGCTGCAGTCCACCGCCGCCCAGTTGCGCCAGCAACACTGGCAGGCGCAGGCCGATGCGGGCCTGGGCTATGCCACGGTGGGCGACTTTGCGCTGTACGACCATGTGGCCAACCACATCCAGCTGCTGGGCTGCGAACCTGCGCGTTTTGGCTTTGACGCCCAAGCGCCTGAGCTGGCCCGCTACTTTGCGATGGCGCGGGGCGTGTCGGCCCACGCCACCGACGACCACCAAGGCTGCAGCGCCGGTTGCCAAGCAAAGCACCCCACTGCAGGCCAGCCCGCACTGGAGATGACCAAGTGGTTTGACACCAACTACCACTACCTCGTGCCCGAGTTCAGCGCCCACACCCAGTTCCACCTGGCCAGCGAGCGCCTGTTTGCCGAAGTGGCCGAGGCCCAGGCGCTGGGCCACCGCGTCAAGGCCGTGCTACTGGGACCGCTGAGCTTCTTGTGGCTGGGCAAATCCAAAACGGCGGGCTTTGACCGCTTCAGCCAGCTGGAGTCACTGCTGCCGGTGTACGAAACCGTGCTGGCGCGCCTGAAGGCGCAGGGTGTGGAATGGGTGCAGATCGACGAGCCCATCCTGGGCCTGGACCTGCCCGATGCGTGGCGTCATGCCTTTGAGCCCAGCTACTGGCAACTGGCCCGCAGCGCGCCCAAGCTGCTGCTGGCCACCTACTTCTCGCCGCTGGCCGAAAACCTGCGCCTGGCCTGCCAGCTGCCTGTGGCGGGCCTGCATGTGGATGCCGTGCGTGCGCCCGACGAGCTGGTGGGCGTGGCCGACTGGCTGCCCTCGCACAAGCTGCTGTCGGTGGGCATCGTGGACGGCCGCAACATCTGGCGCACCGACCTGGATGCGGCGCTGCAAAAGCTGCGCCCCGTGGCCGACAAGCACCAGGGCGAGCTGTGGCTGGCGCCATCGTGCTCGCTACTGCATGTGCCGTTCAGTCTGCAGGCCGAGACGCAGCTGGACGCCGAGGTGAAGTCCTGGTTGGCGTTTGCGGTGGAAAAGCTGGATGAACTGCGGGTTCTATCCACCGCCTTGTCGCAAGGCGAAGCGGCCGTGGATGACGAACTGCACGCAGCCCGCACTGCCTTGGCAGCCCGCCGCGCCAGCCCGCGTGTGCATCGCGCCACCGTGGCCGCACGCATTGCCGCCGCCGCACCGGGCGCCGACCAGCGTGCCAGCGCCTTCCCCGCCCGGCAAAAGGCCCAGCGCACACGGCTCAAGCTGCCGCTGCTGCCCACCACCACCATCGGCTCGTTCCCGCAGACGGCAGAGATCCGCGCGGCCCGTGCCGCCTTCAAGCGCGGGGCACTGGATGCCGGCCACTACCAACAAAAGATGGAAGCGGAAATTGCCCTGGCCGTGCACAAGCAGGAAGCGCTGGGCATTGACGTGCTGGTGCATGGTGAGGCCGAGCGCAACGACATGGTCGAATACTTTGGCGAGCAGCTTGACGGCTTTGCCTTCACCGCCAACGGCTGGGTGCAAAGCTATGGCTCGCGCTGCGTGAAGCCGCCCATCATCTATGGCGACGTAGCCCGCCCCGCCCCCATGACGGTGGCCTGGACGCAATACGCCCAGAGCCTGACCGCCAAGCCCATGAAGGGCATGCTCACCGGCCCCATCACCATCCTGCAGTGGAGCTTTGTGCGTGACGACCAGCCCCGCGCCACCACAGCCGACCAGATCGCCTGGGCGATCCGCGACGAGGTGTGTGACTTGGAGGCAGCAGGCATCGCCATCATCCAGATCGACGAGCCCGCCATCCGCGAAGGCCTGCCGCTGCGCCGCGCGGGGTGGAAGAGCTATCTGGACCGCGCCACGCGCGCCTTCCGCATCAGTGCCAGCGGCGTGCGCAACGAGACGCAGATCCACACCCACATGTGCTACAGCGAGTTCAACGACATCCTGCCCGCCATCGCGGCCATGGACGCCGATGTGATCACGATTGAAACGAGCCGCTCGGACATGGAGCTATTGCAAGGCTTCGGTGATTTCCACTACCCCAACGAGATCGGCCCCGGCGTGTACGACATCCACTCACCCCGCGTGCCCGGCGTGCAGGAGATGGCCGCGCTGCTGGAGAAAGCCGCCGAGGTCGTGCCCGTGGAACACCTGTGGGTGAACCCCGACTGCGGCCTCAAAACCCGGGGCTGGCCCGAGACCGAGGCCGCGCTGCGCCACATGGTGCAGGCGGCGCAGGCCGTGCGTGAGCGGTTGCTGGAAGAAGCTGCGCTGGCCTGACCGCGTCCGAAACTCAGCCTGCAGCGCGCTTCATCTCGGCCAACTTGACCAGCACCTGCAGCGCGTGGTTCAGCGGCGTCGGCACCCCCAGTGCGGCGCCGCGCTTGACCACATAACCGTTCAGGTGGTCAATCTCGGTGGGTTTGCCCCGCGCCAGATCCTGCGCGGTGGACGAATACTGACTTGGCATGGTGCTGGCAATGCCGCGCACGGCGGCCTGCACATCGCCCGGAATCGTCACCCCATCGGCCGCTGCCACCGCCAGGCATTCGGCCACGATGTCGGCAATCACCTGCGTCACGCCCGGCACCTGCACCAGCGGCCCATAGGGCTGCTGCGACAGGGCCGACAGCGCGTTGTAGGCGCTGTTGAGCACCAGCTTGGCCCAGAGCGCGCCGCGTACGTTGTCTGACACTTGGGTGGGGATGCCCGCCGCCGTGAGCTGGCGGGCCACCTCGTCGCTGCGCGGCGACGGCGCAATCACCAGTTCGCCCCGGCCATGGTGCACCACATGCCCGGGGCCGCCCATGGCGGTGGCCACGTAAACCACAGCGGCGGCCACGGGGGTGCTGGCGTCCAGCACGGCGCGCACGCGCTCGTCGTTGTCCACGCCGTTCTGCAAGGTCAGCACCAGCGCGCCGGGCGCGAGGTGCGGGCGTATCTGCTGCGCAGCGTCTTCCGAGTCGGACGACTTCACGCAGAACAGCACCACGTCCGCACCGTGCACCGCGCTGGGCTCGGTGCTGGCCGCCAAGGGCACCTGCACGTCCATCGCCGCCGTCTGCAGCCGCAGGCCGTGGTCGCGCACGGCCAATACATGGGCGGGCCGCCCGATGAGCGTAACGGCATGGCCCGCGCGGGCAAGCAAGGCACCAAAGTAGCAGCCCACGGCGCCCGCGCCCATCACGGCGAAACGCAGGGGTGGGGAAACGTCCGAGGCGGTGGGCGGGGAGGCAGAGGAATCAGCGGCAGCGGTCATGGCGGTGTCCCGGTGGGCGAGGTACGGAAAGGTCGAACAGCGAGGCGCCCCACTATATCGGTGGCGGCCTGCGCTCCAAATATCAAGGTCTTTTGAGCAGATGCGCTAGTCGAACATTCCTCGACAGCTATCAAATACGTAGCAAATCGACTTTGAGTGAGCTTGATAGCAGAGGCGCGCATCGGTCGCGTGCGCCATTTCCGGCACCGCAAACCGCTATCCGTTGCGCCCCGACCGTGGGCCCTGTCCCAGCCCAAAGGCCCCTTTTCAGTGTCAGGAATTTAATCAATGCAAAGACAATAATTGTCTAGTCAATTAAATTTGCCACCCATGTCAGCTCCCCCCAAACCCAGCCAAGCCCCCGCGTTCTACAACGCCGAGCACTACGACCCCAGCAAGCTGGTGCCCGAAAACAGCGTCGGCTACCTGATGCGCAAGGTGATGTCGTCCATCCGCACGCAGGCCGATGCCCAGCTGTCGTTGCACGAGCTCACCTACGCCCAGTGGCTGCCGCTGTTCAAGTTGTCGCTGTGCGAGACCGCCACGGTGGCCACCCTGGCGCGGGACCTGGAGACCGACCCCGCCTCCATGACCCGGTCGCTCGACCGCATGGAAGCCAAGGGCCTGGTGGTGCGAGAGCGCTCCACCGTGGACCGCCGCGTCGTGCAGCTCAAGCTCACGGCCGAGGGCCAGCGCATTGCAGCGCTGGTGCCGCCCGTGCTGGCCGACGTGCTCAACGGCCACCTCAGCGACTTCAGCCACGACGAGTGGCAGCTGCTGCTGTCCATGCTGCGCCGCATGCTGGCCAACGGCGAAGCGCTGCGCCAGCAGACCCCCTCACCCACCGAACCCGCAGCCGGTTGATCCCGCCCTGTTGCCCTGCCCCCTGGAGATTTCCGTGACCGCCACTGCCCCCACCCCTCTGTCCACCCGCTCTGCCCTCGCCGCCCATCTGGCGGTGTCGGCCGTTGCCCTGGCCGCCGCGCTGCTGCTGGTGGGCTGTGCCAACCCAGGCCCCGCCCACACACCGCTGGCGCAAACCACCCCGGCCGCCGCTGGCCTGACCGCAGCCACCACCGACGTTGTGGCCACCAGCCAGTGGTGGAAAGCCCTGGGCGACGAGCAGCTCAACACCCTGATCGACACCGCCTTGCAGGGCAACCCCAGCCTGGCCGTGAGCCGCGCCCGCCTGGAGCAAGCCGTGGCCCTGAGCCTGGTGCGTGAGGCCGCCAACGGCCCGCAAGCCACGCTGGGCGTGGACGCCACCCGCCAGCGCTACACCGCCAACGGGCTGGTGCCCGCCCCCATTGCCGGCAACACGTACAACAGCGGCACCGTGCAAGCCAGCCTGAGCTGGTCGCCCGACTTTTTTGGCCAGCACGCCGCCGAGCTGCAGGCCGCCCTGGGCCAGGCCCGCGCCGCCCAGGCCGATGCAGCAGCCGCCACCAACACCCTGGCCGCCCAGGTGGGCCGCAGCTATGTGGCCCTGGCCCGGCTGGTGGCCCAGCGCGACGTGGCCCAACGTGCGCTGGAGCAACGCGAAGAACAGCGCAAGCTCACGCAAGAGCGCACCGCTGCAGGCCTGGACAGCCAGGTCGAGCTGACCCAGGCCCAGGCCGCGGTGCCCGATGCCCGCACACAAATCGAAGCGCTGGACGAGCAGATCACCCTGGGCCGCCGCCAGCTGGCCGTGCTGACCGGCCAAGCGCCCGACGCCCTGCCCCAGCTCACGCCCCGACTCACCGCACTGCAACCCACCGCCGTGCCCGAGGTGCTGGGCGCCGACCTGCTGGGCCGCCGTCCCGATGTGGTGGCCGCCCGTTGGCGCATAGAGGCTGCCACGCAAGGCGTGAACAGCGCGCGCAGCGAGTTCTATCCCAACATCAATATCGGCGCGTTCATCGGCCTGAACTCGCTGGGGCTGGACCGGCTGTTCAACGGCAGCTCGCGCCAGATGGGCGTGACACCTGCGCTGCGCCTGCCGATCTTTGACGGGGGACGCCTGCGCGCCCAGCTGGGCGGCCGCGCCGCCGAGCTGGATGCCGCCATCGCCCAGTACAACGGCGCCGTTCTCGATGCGGTGAAGGAAGCCGGCGACGCCGTGGCGTCCATCCAGTCGCTCACCCGCCAGCAGGCCTTGCAGGACGAGGCCGTGGCCAGTGCCGAAAAGGCCTACCGCTTTGCGCAGGAGCGCTACCGCGCAGGCCTGGGCAACTACCTGGTGGTGCTGTCCACCGAAAGCCAGGTGCTGGCCCAGCGCCGCCTGGCCGTGGACCTGCGCGCCCGCCAGCTCGACACCCGCCTGGTGCTGATGAAGGCGCTGGGTGGCGGCTGGACCGACGACACGGCCGTGCTGCACACCGCCGCGCACTGACCAGCCCAGAACGCCACACCGCCCAATTCAAAAACACATAACAACACATTCCTGAAAGACCACTGCCATGACCGCCAACAGCGAACCCCTCACCGCCAACGAAGCCAACACCGCCCGCCGCCGGGGCCTCACCCTGATTGCCGCCGCCGTCGCGCTGGTGGCCATTGGCTGGGGCGGCTGGCACTGGGCCAATGGCCGCCATGTAGAAACCACCGACAACGCCTACGTGGCAGGCAACGTGGTGCAGATCACGCCGCAGATCGGCGGCACCGTGGTGTCCATCGGCGCGGACGACACCGACTATGTGAAAGCCGGCCAGTTGCTGGTCAAGCTCGACCCCGCTGACGCCCGCGTGGCGCTGGAGCAGGCCGAGGCCCAGCTGGCGCAGACGGTGCGCGAAGTGCGCACCCTGTACGCCAACAACTCCACGCTGAAGGCGCAGGTCAGCCTGCGTAGCGCCGACCTGGCACGCGCCCAGGCCGACGCCGCCCGCATGCAGGACGACGTGAACCGCCGCACCCCGCTGATGGCCAGCGGTGCCGTGGGCAAGGAAGAGTTCCAGCACGCCACCGCGCAGCTGGCCGCCGCCAAGAGCACCGTAGCCGCAGCCCAGTCGGCTGTGCTGGCCGCGCAAGAACAACTGGCCGCCAGCCAGACGCAGACCGAAGGAACGTCCATCGAGCAGCACCCGAACGTGCAGCGCGCTTCGGCCCGCGTGCGCGAGGCGTACCTGGCGGTGCAGCGCGCCCAGCTGGTCGCCCCGCTGGATGGCCATGTGGCCAAGCGCGGCGTGCAGGTGGGCCAGCGTGTGCAGGCGGGCGCCCCACTGATGACCCTGGTGCCCCTGAACGACCTGTGGGTGGACGCGAACTTCAAGGAAAGCCAGCTCAAGACCCTGCGCATCGGCCAGACCGCCGAGCTGGAAGCTGACGTGTACGGCACCAAGGTGACCTACCACGGCACCGTGACAGGCCTGGGCGCGGGCACAGGCGCCGCCTTTGCGCTGCTGCCCGCACAGAACGCCACCGGCAACTGGATCAAAGTGGTGCAGCGCGTGCCCGTGCGCATTGCGCTCGACCCCAAGGAAGTGGCCGAGCACCCGCTGCGCGTGGGCCTGTCGATGGAAGTGAAGGTGGACACCGCCGACCAGAGCGGCAAGACGCTGGCCGACACCCAGCGCACTACCCCCGTGGCCGCCACCGCGGTGTTCGACGAGCAGTTCAAGGCCGCCGACGACGAAGTGGCGCACATCATCGCCGCCAACCTGGGCCGCAGCGGCAAGGCCGCCGTGGCGGTGGCGTCGCCGAAGGTGAGCAGCCAGCCCGCCGTGCAGGCCCAAAAGCATGCATCGGCCCCGGTGCAACCTGCAGTGCAGGCCCCGGTGGTGCAGTGAGCGGGGTTGACCGAGCATGACTGCCGCCAACCCCACTGCTGACACCGCAGGCCAGGCCCCCGCTCCGGCGGCGCCTGCTGCGGTGTCGCCCCCTGCGGCGCCACCCGGCCCGCCCGCTTCCTATCCGCCACTGCACGGCACCGCCCTGCTGCTGGGCACGCTGTCGCTGTCGCTGGCCACGTTCATGAACGTGCTGGACTCGTCCATCGCCAACGTCTCCATCCCCGCCATTGCCGGTGACCTGGGCGTGAGCCCTGGCCAGGGCACCTGGGTCATCACCAGCTTTGGCGTGGCCAACGCGATCTCGGTGCCGCTCACCGGCTGGCTCACGCAGCGCTTTGGCGCGGTGCGCCTATTCACCATGAGCGTGCTGCTGTTCGTGCTCACGTCATGGCTGTGCGGCTTTGCCTCGTCGCTGGAGATGCTGGTCTTCTTCCGCGTGCTGCAAGGCCTGGTGGCCGGGCCGATGATTCCCCTGAGCCAGACCCTGCTGCTGGCCAGCTACCCGCGTGCCTTGGCGGGCACGGCGCTGGCGCTATGGGGCGTGACCACGCTGGTCGCGCCCGTGGTGGGGCCGCTGCTCGGCGGGTGGATCACCGACAACATCTCGTGGCCGTGGATCTTCTACATCAACGTGCCCGTGGGCCTGCTGGCCGGGCTGCTCACCTGGGGCATCTACCGCAAGCGCGAGACACCCATCCGCAAGCTGCCTATCGACACTGTGGGCCTCAGCCTGCTGGTGCTGTGGGTGGGGGCGCTGCAGCTCATGCTCGACAAGGGCAAGGAGCTGGACTGGTTTGCCTCGGGCGAGATCGTCATGATGGCTGTGGTCGCCGTGGTGGCGTTCGCCGTCTTCCTGGTGTGGGAGCTGACCGAGAAGCACCCGGTGGTGGACCTCAAGCTCTTCAAGGGCCGTAACTTCACCTTTGGCGCGCTGGCGCTGTCGGTGGCCTACGCCCTCTTCTTCGGCAACGTGGTGCTGCTGCCGCTGTGGCTTCAGCAGTGGATGGGCTACACCGCGACATCGGCCGGCATGGCGCTGGCGCCGGTGGGCGTGTTCGCCATCTTGCTCACGCCGCTGGTGGGCAAGAAGGTGGGCCAGTGGGACCCGCGCCGCATGGCCACGGGGGCGTTCATCGTGTTCAGCACAGTGCTGTGGATGCGCTCGCAGTTCACGGTGCAGACGGACTTCATCCACATCCTGATCCCCACGCTGCTGCAGGGCGCGGCCATGGCGTTCTTCTTCATCCCGCTGACCACGCTGACGCTGGCCGGTGTGGCGCCTGAGCGCATCCCGGCGGCGGCGGGCCTGAGCAACTTCGTGCGGATCACCGCCGGGGCCATGGGCACGTCGATTGCCACCACGCTGTGGGAGAGCCGCGCCGCCATGCACCACGCCCACCTGACCGAAGGGCTGGTGCAAGGCCAGGGCGTGTTTGCGCAGACGCTGGATGGCTTGATGGCATCCGGCCTCACGCAGATGCAGGCGCTGGCGCAGATCAACCGGCTGATCGACCAGCAGGCCTTCACCCGCGCGGCCAATGACATCTTCCTGGGTTCGGCGGGCTTGTTCCTGCTGCTGATCGGGCTGATCTGGCTGACCAAGCGACCAGCGCGCACCGGCGGCGCGGGTGCGGCAGACGCTGCGGGCGCGCACTGAGCCCGTCCGCCGCGTGACAGGGCCTCGCGGCGGACAGTTCAGGCCAAAACGGCTGCAAGCGCTAGGGAATCATGCGCTAGCAGCTATCATTTTTGATATGACGACGCAGTGAGCCAGCGGGGCCCCGCCCCGCTGCAGTCCGCGCATCCCACAGCCGGTGTCGGAAATCCCTGACCGCGCGGCGGGCGCGGCACCTGCGGGCCGTTCGCGGGGTGCACCCAACAATGCACTCACCGCAAACCACTCCAACAAGGAACTGCCATGTCACTCTCGCTGATTCTTCTGATCGTCCTGATCCTCATCCTGGTCGGCGCGCTGCCTACCTGGGGCCACAGCCGCTCGTGGGGCTATGGGCCCAGCGGCGGGATTGGGCTGGTGGTGCTGATCCTGGTGATCCTGCTGCTGATGGGCCGGATATGAACGGTCTTTGAGCCATCGATGCAGGTGGGAGCGAACACTGCTCTCATCTGGAAAATTCTGCAGCGTGCACGTGGGCCCTTTTCAGGGCCCTTTTTCATGGGCGTCCTGTGATGAGGACGCTCTGTCGGGCAAGCCACTCGGTCGCATACCCAAGCATCAAATGATCAATTCGCGTAAAAAATACGCTTAAATTGATAATATTTGCAGTTTAATAATTTATTTGATACAAACGATATATCTATTTCACAACCACTCTGCCCGCTATCCGTGCCTCTTTCACCCCCTCACGTCGGTCACATGAGGCTGTTTCAGGTTCGCCTGCTCCAAGGGATCCTGTTGGCGAACGTGGCTTTTGGGCTGTTGTTGCTGGGCGTGGGCTCTGCGGGGCTGGTCAGCACCCCGGGGGCATGGAGCCTTGCTATCGGTGCGAGCACAGCGTTGATGGTGGTGCTGTGGTGGGCCGTGCGCCGCTGGCCGCAGGTGTATGCGCCGGTGGCGCTCTTTCAGACCGTGATCGGGCTCGCGTTGTTCACGTATGCCCTCTTGCAGCCCATGGGCCACGAACTGCGTGCCGTGTGGTTCCTGATCGGTGTGGGGGCTGCCTACCTGCTGCTGGGCCGGACTGCAGGCATCGGCTACACCCTGGTGACCCTGGCGCTGGTGCTCGGGAGCAATGGCCTGCAAAGGGTGCCGTATTCACCGCATGCCCTCATCGTTTTTACGCTGGCCCTGCTGCTCAGCAGCGTTTGTTTTTACCTGTTTGTGGGCGAGGCGTTGCACCTGTACGAGCACCTGTCTGACCGGGACCAGCAGTTCACGCTGCTGACCGAAGGCGCCGAAGAGGTGATCTGGCGCATCAACCCCGACATGACGGTGGCGTATGTGAGCCCCTCGGACGAACGGGCGCGTGGAATTGCCGCGCACGAGGTCATCGGCCGCTCCTTTTACAAAACACTGATGCCCGAAGGCGCCGCGGCACTGCGCGAGGCGGTGCGAGAGCGGCAGCCGCTGCTGACGCTGCCGATGCGCTGTGCCAATGGCGACGTGCGCTGGTTCGAGATGTCCAGCCGCCTGTACCGTGATGCCCAGGGCCACCCGGCCGGGTACCACAGCATTGGCCGCGACGTGACAGAGCGACTGGAGCTGGAGCGGGCCCTGCAGGCAGAGCGCCAGCGCCTGGAGTCGCGGGTCAAGGAGCGAACGGCGGCGCTGTCCATTGCCAAAGAAGCCGCTGAGGCCGCCCTGCGCACCAAGAGCATCTTCCTGGCCAACGTTGGGCATGAGTTGCGGACCCCCATGACGCTGATCCTAGGCATGACCGAACTGGTGCGCAATCGCACACAAGATGAGCGCCTGAAGCCCCCGCTGAACAATGTGATGGATGCGGCCAAAGGCCTCATGCGCATGCTGAACGACCTGATCGACCTGGCTGCGCTGGAGACACGCCAGGTGGCGTTCCAGTTTGCGCCGCTGTCGCTGCCAGAGGTGGCGGCCGATGCTGTGCAACTGCTGGAGCCACAGGCGCGCCAAAAAGGCTTGCACATCTTCATGGACATCAATGGCGCAGGCACCGATGCCTGCCACGTGGGGGACGCAGGCCGCATTCAGCAGGTGCTCGTCAACCTGCTGGACAACGCCGTGAAATTCAGCCCCTCAGGCCACATCCAGTTGACCCTGGAAACCGAACGGGACACCCCTGAAACGACGGTCTGGCGCCTGCGGGTGACCGACCAGGGCATCGGCATCGCGGCCGGTGACCAACACCGCATCTTCACGCTGTTCGAGCAGGTGGATGGGTCATCCACACGCAGCTTTGAAGGCGCCGGACTGGGTCTGGCGCTGTGCAAACGCCTCGTCGAGGGCATGGGCGGCAGCCTGGGTGTGGAGAGCGAACCGGGAAAGGGCAGCAGCTTCTGGGTGTCGCTGCCCCTGCCCAAGGTTGCCTGATACGGCCCCCTGACCCCAGCGGCCCTCCCCGCACTCGGGTCAGGGCGCAGGTCCACCCAGGCGGTTCAGGCCGTGTGCGTACGCCGTTCGGCCAGCGCAAACGCCGACGAGAGCGCAGCAAACTCCTCCTTGGCTACGGTGCCATCGGCATTGCCCGCGTGGTCCATCACCTGCAGCACGGCTTGCGAAAACGGATCGCTGCCCGCTTGCGGGCCCTTGGTACGCGCCAGCCCCTTGAGGAATTCATCATGGGTGATGATGCCGTCCTTATCGGCATCAAAGCCCGCCGTGATCTGCTGCTTCTGATCCTCGGTGGCGCCAAACCGCGTGAGCAGCGCCTGGAAATCGTCCTTGGACACCGCACCCGCTGCACGGCCACCGGGCAGTGCCGCTGTGGTCTGGCCCGCTGAGCGGCCCACGGCGTTCACCGTGCCCGCAGACGCACCTTGAGTGGCCAGCACGCCCTGCCCCGCCATGCCCGCCAGCGTCTGCGCCTCAGGGCTGAGCGTGACCACGGCCGAGGGCTCGGGCGCCGCCGCCTCGCCCCCACGCCGCGCAGACGCCTTGCCAGCGCCGCTGGAGGCCGCATTGAAAATCATCGACGCCACCGATGCGAGGCCGGAAATGAGAGGGGACATCGCCATGAACTCCTGTGTGGCGACAGCCTTCGTGACCCCATCTGTCCAGAGTCCACGGCATCGCCCAGGGCCACAAGGTTACGCGCCCGGTGCGCGGACAATTGGGGGATCAGCGGGGACTAAAGGGGCGAATTTGAACCCTCATGCAAAGGCGCCCAACCGCTCACGCTTCACGCATAGCCCGGCCCAAAGGCCACAAACTCGCCAGCGAGCGTACCCGCCACCTGCCCCTGGTAATGCAGCGCTGCAGCCTGCGTGATCCGGCCCAGCCCCTTGCGGCGGATCATGCGGGTGAAAGACTCCCATGCCGGCCGCGCGGGCGCCAGCGCCACGGCCGTGAAGGCACCGTCCATGGGCGCCAGGTAGTCCATGGTGTTGCGCTGGATCACCAGACGGCTGCCCAGCCCCTCGGCCGTGAGCCCCAGGTGCAGCATCGACCAGGCCGCCAGAATGGCCACGGCCGAGGCGCTGCCCCCAAACACCGTCTCGCGGTGATTGATGTTAGGTGCCAGGGGCGCGCTCAGCACCACTTGCTGCAACGATACCTCGACCACGGTGACCTGCATGGCCTGGGACAGGGGGATGTGTTGGTGCAGGTAGGTTTGCAACGTCGCGGGGGTCACGGCGCCGCCTGAAATGGGAGGGTTCATAAAACGACGTGGGTAAGGGTGCAAGCCGTTGCGGGGAGATGCATGTTTCAAATGATCGTACACATCCCCGTCACCCACGGCTTCGCGAAAACTTCAGCTGGCTGGCGCCGGGGGCAACAGCAACCCCTGCTGCGCCGCCACCGCCTCGCGCAAGAACGCCCAAGTGGCCTGCATGCGGGCCACGTGTTTGTTGTCGCCCGGCATGGACATCCAGAAGGTGCGCTGAAACCGTGCCACCCCCGGCAGCACGGGCACCAGCGACGGGTCTTGCGCCGCCACAAAGGCGGGCAGCACTGCCAGCCCCGCCCCCACGCGGGCGGCTTCGTACTGGGCCAGGATGCTGGTGCTGCGCAGCGCGAAGTGCGCGGGGCGGTGCAGCTCGTCCAGGATCTGCAGCTCCTTGCTGAACAGCAGGTCGTCCACGTAGCTGATGAAGGTGTGGCCCCGCAGATCGTCTGGCGTGTGGATGGGGGCATGGCGCTGCAGGTAGCTGCGCGCTCCATACAGTTGCAGCACGTAGTCGGTAAGCTTGACAACCACCACCGCACCGCGCGCCGGCCGCTCCAGCGAGATGACGATGTCCGCCTCCCGGCGCGACAGGTGCACCAGCCGTGGCAGCGCCAGTAGGTCCACCACCAGGCCGGGGTGGTCCAGCGCAAACCGGGCCAGCTGGGGCGCCAGGATCAGGTTGCCGAAGCCCTCGGTGGTGCCGATACGGACCAGGCCATGTAAGCCCTGGCGCACGCCGGGTGTGGCGTTTTCCACCGCCAGAAAGGCGGCCTCCATGGCCTCGACCTGGGGCAGCAGTGCGCGCCCCGCCTCAGTCAGCCGGTGGCCGCCCGCCTCGCGCGCAAACAGGGCGGAGCCCACTTGCTTTTCGAGCGCCTGCAGGCGGCGCGCCACCGTGGTGTGGTCCACGGCCAGGCGGCGCGCGGCCCCCACCAGCGTGCCGGCGCGGGCCAGTTCCAGAAAGTAGCGCAGGTTGTCCCAGTCCATGGCGTCACCGGGCGCGCCGTGCAGCACGTCCGTCCAGCGGCTCGCTGGGCGCACGGCTGAGCGCGTTGTTGCCCCGCACCAGCGTGCGCAGCATGTCCATGAACACCTCGCGTTGCTCGGGCGCCAGGGGTTGGAGCATGCGCTCCTGCGCGCGCAGCATGCCGGGCTCCACCTCTTCCAGCACACGCTGGCCTTCGGACGTGAGGGTCAGCAACCGCACGCGCCGGTCTTCGGGGTGGGCGTTGCGCTGCATCAGGCCCCGCGACTCCAGCCGGTCGATCACGCTGCCAATGGTGGAGGTGTCAAAACCAATGGTGCGCGCCAGCGTGCGCTGGTCGATGCCGGGCTCGCGTCCCACGGCGTACAGCGCGGCGTATTGCACGGGGGTAATGCCCGTGGCCTGCGTCTCCTCCAGAAACACGGCCACCGCAATCTGCTGCAGGCGGCGGATATGGAAACCGGGAAGGTTGTCGATCTCTACGGACATGAATCTAGGGTTTCTACCGATCTTGATGCGGATCATTTTAGGCCCTACACTAATCATCAGTGTACTTTTGATATGTACACGGCTTATTGATCCACGTCAGTGGCACAACGGATGGAGACAGCGGCAATGACAGTTTTGAACACTCCCACAGCACCCGTCCTGGTCGCTGGCGGTGGCATCGGTGGCGTGGCAGTAGCCCTGGCCCTGGCGCGCCAGGGCTATGCGGTCAAGGTGCTGGAGCAGGCCCCGCAGCTCGGCGAAATCGGTGCAGGCATCCAGCTGGGCCCCAACGCCTTTGCCGCGTTTGACGCCCTGGGCATTGGCGAGCTGGCACGGGCCCGCGCGGTCTACACCGACGAAATGGTGATGCACGACGCGCTGGATGAACGCCTGGTGGGCAGCATCCCCACGGGCGAGGCGTTTCGCCAGCGCTTCGGCAACCCGTACGCCGTGCTCCACCGCGCGGACATCCACACCTCGTTGCTGGAAGGGGCCAAAGCGCACGGCAACATCGAGACACTGACCGGCACACGCATCGAGCGCGTGGAGCAAACCGGCGACACCGTCACGGTACACGACCAGCATGGCGTGGCGCACCGGGGCCAGGCCCTGATTGGTGCGGATGGCGTGAAGTCCGTCGTGCGCCAGCAATACGTCGGCGATGCCGCCCGCGTATCGGGCCATGTGGTGTACCGCGCCGTGGTGGAGAAGAACGACTTCCCCGAAGACCTGCGCTGGAACGCCGCCAGCATCTGGGTCGGCCCCAACTACCACCTGGTGCACTACCCCCTGCGCGGCGGCGAGCAGTACAACGTGGTCGTGACCTTCCACAGCCGCGAGCAGGAGGAATGGGGCGTGCGCGAGGGCAGCCGCGAAGAGGTGCAGAGCTACTACCGCGACTGCTGCCCGCGCGCCCACCAACTGATCGACATGCCCAAGAGCTGGAAACGCTGGGCCACCGCAGACCGCGAGCCCATCGGCCAGTGGACCTTTGGCCGCGCCACCTTGCTGGGCGATGCCGCTCACCCCACCCTGCAGTACCTGGCCCAGGGCGCGTGCATGGCGCTGGAAGACGCAGTGACGCTGGGCGAGGCCCTCAAGCGCTGCCACCAGGACTTCGCCCAGGCGCTGTCACTGTACGAGCGCTCCCGCATCGCCCGCACGGCACGCGTGGTGCTGTCGGCACGCGAAATGGGCCGCATCTTCCACGCCCAGGGCGTGGAGCGCCTGGTGCGCAACGACCTCTGGAAGGGCCGCAGCCCCGAGCGTTTTTACGACGCGATGGAGTGGCTGTATGGCTGGAAGGTCGACAACTGCCTGGCCGACTGAGCCGGCCGGGCGCCCTGCCCAATCGTTCTTCGCCCCTCCCCCCACATTCAACCCAAGGAATTCCCATGAGCGCGATGGATCCCGTACCGTCCCCCGTTCGCCTGTCCGCCGTGGCGGCCCATGGCCAGCCCGAGCCCACCCCCGCGCTGGAACAGCTGTACCGTGGCTTTGAGCAGGAAATGCTGGTGCCACTGTGGACGCAGATCGGCGACCTGATGCCCCCCCATCCGCAGAGCAAGGCCAGCGCCCACCTCTGGCGCTGGGACCGGCTCGTGCCCCTGGCTGATGAAGCCGGCCGCATCGTGCCCGTGGGCCGAGGCGGCGAGCGCCGGGCCATCGCCCTGGCCAACCCGTCCCTGGGCGGCAGACCGTTTGCCACACCCACGCTGTGGGCGGCCATCCAGTACCTGATGCCAGGCGAAGATGCGCCCGAACACCGCCACACACAGCACGCGTTCCGCTTCATCGTGGAGGGCGAAGGGGTGTGGACCGTGGTCAATGGCGACTCGGTGCGCATGTCGCGCGGCGACTTCCTGCCCCAGGGCGGGTGGAACTGGCACGCCCACCACAACGCGGCCGACAAGCCCATGGCCTGGATCGACGGGCTGGACATTCCGTTCGCCTACTACACCGAGTCCCAGTTCTTTGAGGTGGGGCGCGACGCCATCAGCCCGGCCGAGCGCATCACGCCCGCGCTCTCGCGCTCCGAACGCCTGTGGGCGCATCCGGGCCTGCGCCCGGTATCGCAACTGCAGGACCAGCCCGTCACACCCATGCTGGCGTACCGGTGGGTAGACACCGACAAGGCCCTCAACGAACAACTGGCGCTGGAAGCCGAAGGCCACCCCGCCACGCTGAGCCCCGGCCACGCCGCCGTGCGCTACACCAACCCCACCAATGGCCGCGACGTGCTGCCCACCATCCGCTGCGAGATGCACCGCGTGCGCAGCGGCGCCACCACCCGCACGCGCCGCGAGGTGGGTTCGTCCGTGTTCCAGGTGTTTGACGGCCAGGGCACCGTGAAGGTGGGAGACCACCAGTGGCAGGTGCGCCGTGGGGACATGTTTGTGGTGCCGTCCTGGCAACCCTTCACGGCCCAGTGCGATGCCGGCCAGCCCTCGCTGGATCTGTTCCGCTTCAGCGACACGCCGATTTTTGAGGCCGTGCATGCCTGGCGCGAACAAATCGAGCCTGCCTGACAACAACCCCGCCCCATTCATTCCTTGCAGCGTCTGCCCGCCCACGCGGGTGGGCCCTGCACTCCTCTTTGACCGGAAGCCCCGATGACTGCTACCTCTTACCTCTGGACCCCGCCCCCCGTTCAATCGTTGCCAGTGCGCGGCAGCGCGCAGCGCCTGCCCATCCACCGCCTGTTCTTTGTGGGCCGCAACTACCACGCGCATGCTGTCGAGATGGGCCGCCCCGTGGACAAAAGCGTGGAGCGCCCCTTCTACTTCACCAAGGCCCCCCAGACGCTGACCGCGTCGGGCGCCACCGTGGCCTACCCGCCTGAGACGCAGAACTACCACTTCGAGATGGAACTGGTCGTGGCGATTGGCAAGGCCGGGTTCCGCATCCCGGCCGAGCAGGCGCATGAGTACATCTACGGCTACGCCTGCGGCCTCGACATGACCCGCCGCGACCTGCAACTGGTGGCGCGCGACAAGGGCCGCCCCTGGGACCTGGGCAAGGACGTGGAGCAATCCTCCGTGGCGAGCGAGGTGGTGCCCATGCCGGGCCAGGTGATCGAGTCCGGAGTGATCGAGCTGTCGGTCAACGGCGCGGTCAAGCAACAGTCCAACGTGGACAAGCTGATCTGGAACATCCGCGAGATCATTGCCGACCTCTCCCTGTTCTACCACCTGCAGCCCGGCGACCTCATCTACACCGGCACGCCCGAAGGCGTGGGCGCCGTGGTGCCCGGCGACCACATCACCGGCCGCGTGGAGGGTGTGGGCGAGATCGCGCTGACCGTGGGCCAGCCCGCATAAACCGAGGACCGCCCCATGAAGCTCTACAGCTTTTTCCGCAGCGGCACCTCGCACCGCCTGCGCATCGCGCTCCACCTCAAGGGCCTCATGCCCGACTACGTGCCCGTGGACCTGCGCGTGGACGAGCAGGCCGAAGCACCGTTCAAGGCCATCAACCCGCAGGGCCTGGTGCCTGCACTGGAGCTCGACAACGGCCAGGTGCTCATCCAGTCCCCCGCCATCATCGAATGGCTGGAGGAGCGCTATCCCACGCCCTCACTGCTGCCTGCCGACCCGCTGGCCCGCGCCCAGGTGCGCGCACTGGCCGCCATTGTGGGCTGCGATGTACACCCCATCAACAACCGCCGCATCCTGCAAACCCTGCGCAAGCAGTTCGGCGCGGACGAGGCCGCCATCAACGCCTGGTGCGCCACCTGGATCACCGCCGGGTTTGACGCCATCGAAGCCCTACTGGCCAAGGACACCACGCGCGGCAGCTACTGCTTTGGCGGCGCGCCCAGCCTGGCCGATGTGTACCTGATTCCGCAGGTCGAAAGCGCCCGCCGCTTCGGCGTGGACATGGCCGCCTGGCCGCTCATCCGCGCGGTGGATGCCGCCTGCGCCGAGCTGCCCGCGTTTGCCCGCGCCGCCCCTGCGGCCCAGCCAGACGCCTGACGCTGCCACACCACCGCAGCCACCACCGGCACACCCGCATTCATCACTACAACCAGGAGACAAACCATGCCCGCCTTCCCATCCGCCACTTCGGCGCCCCACCACCACGCCACCCTGGCCCCGCAGCGCGGCCTGCGCCGCCGTGCGCTCACCACCACAGCCCTGCTGCTGGGCGGCGCCAGCGCCACCGGCCTGGCCTGGGCCCAGGGCAGTGCACCCGCCTTTCCCAACAAGCCGGTCACCGTGGTCACCGCATTCGCCGTCGGCAGCGGCCCCGACGCGGTGCTGCGCCTGGTGGCCAACAAGCTGTCGGTGGCCTGGAAGCAAAGCGTGACGGTGGACAACCGCCCCGGCGGCGGCGGCTTCATCGCCATCGAGGCCGCGCGCCGTGGCGCACCGGACGGACACACCCTGCTGCAGCTGGACAGCGAACACCTGTCCGCCCTGCCCCACCTGTACAAGCAACGCAACTTCCAGACGCTGCAGGTATTTGACCCGGTAGCGCCGCTGTTTCGCACGCCGTTCCTGGTTGCGGTGCCCACGCAGTGCCCCTGGAAGAACATGGGCGATCTGATTGCGGCCGCCAAGAAAGGCCAGGGCGCGGTGAGCTACGGCTCGTGGGGCGTGGGCAGCCCGGGCCACCTGGGCGGTGAGTGGCTGGACCTGGTGGACGGCACACAAATGACCCATGTGCCGTTCCGCGAGGTCAGCCAGCTGTTCACCTCGGTTGCCAATGGCGACCCGGCCTGGAGCCTGGCGAGCATTCCGTCCAGCCAGGGCATCTACAAGGCTGGCAAGATCCGCTACCTGGCCGTGGCCGGCCCGCGCCGCATTGCGCAACTGCCCGATGTGCCCACGCTGGCCGAGGCCGGGGGCCCCGCGCAGGTGGATGTGAACTCGTTCGTATCCCTGCTGGCCGTCAAAGGCGTGCCTGCACCGGTGCGCGCCCAGATCCACGCCGATGTGCTGAAGGTGCTGCAAGAGCCCGAAGTGCGCGAGAAATTCAACACCTTTGCGTTCGAGCCCCTATCCTGGTCGGTCGAAGAAATCCAGCGCCAGGCCGGGGTCAAGTCCGAGCAGTACAAGCTGCTGATCCAGAAAGCCAACATCAGCCTGGAGTGACGGCCAGGGGCCTTGCGCCTCTACAACCTGCCGAATGACCCTCGCGCCCGCCTGGGGCCTTGCACCGCATACACGGACAAGGCCCCAGGCGGGCGGTGTGCCATGGGGCCAGCACAAGCAGGTTGACGATGTGCAAATATGCAAAAACAAAGTGCAATTTTCTCTATTGCACCAGCAATTTCGCACAGCTAACATGGCGCAGTTCGAGGCACCTTGCCGCACCCCTGCACGCATTTTTTCCAGGAGACACACCCCATGAACGCACCCACTTCCACGGCCGTGCTGGCCCCCACCGTCAAGCTGTTGATCGGCGGCCAGTTCGTCGAATCCAAGACCACCGAATGGCGAGATGTGGTGAACCCCGCTACCCAAGAGGTGCTGGCCCGCGTGCCCTTTGCCACGCAGGACGAAATCAATGCCGCAGTGGCCTCGGCCAAGGAAGCGTTCAAGACCTGGAAGAAGACCCCCATCGGCACCCGCGCCCGCATCTTCCTCAAGTACCAGCAGCTCATCCGCGAGAACATGGCCGAGCTGGCCGCTATCCTGACGGCCGAACAGGGCAAGACCCTGCCCGACGCCGAAGGCGACGTGTTCCGTGGTCTGGAAGTGGTGGAACACGCCGCCAGCATCGGCAACCTGCAACTGGGCGAGCTGGCCAACAACGTGGCAAATGGCGTGGACACTTACACACTGATGCAGCCGCTGGGTGTATGCGCAGGCATCACCCCCTTCAACTTCCCCGCCATGATCCCGCTGTGGATGTTCCCCATGGCCATTGCCACGGGCAACACCTTCGTGCTCAAGCCCTCCGAGCAAGACCCCATGGTGACCATGCGCCTGTGCGAACTGGCGCTCGAAGCGGGCATCCCTCCTGGCGTGCTGAACGTGGTGCACGGCGGCGAGATGGCCGTGAACGCGATCTGCGACCACAAGGACATCAAGGCGATCAGCTTTGTGGGCTCCACCAAGGTGGGCACGCACGTGTACAACCGCGCCAGCCTCAACGGCAAGCGCGTGCAGTGCATGATGGGTGCCAAGAACCACGCCATCGTGCTGCCCGATGCCAACAAGGAACAAACCCTGAACGCCCTGGCCGGTGCCGCCTTTGGCGCTGCAGGCCAGCGCTGCATGGCGCTGTCGGTGGTGGTGCTGGTGGGCGAGGCGCAGAAATGGATTCCTGACCTGGTGGCTAAGGCCAAGACCCTCAAGATCAGCGCCGGTATCGAAAAGGGCACGGACGTGGGCCCGGTGGTCTCTTGCGCCGCCAAAGACCGCGTGCAGGGCCTGATCGAGCGCGGCGTGGCCGATGGCGCCACGCTGGAACTGGATGGCCGCAACCCCCAGGTGGCGGGCTACGAAAAGGGCAACTTTGTGGGCCCCACGGTCTTCAGCGGCGTCAAGCCCGGCATGAGCATCTACGAGCAGGAGATCTTTGGCCCCGTGCTGTGCCTGTCGGCCGCAGCAGACATTGACGAAGCCATTGCCTTCATCAACGACAACCCCAACGGTAACGGCACCGCCATCTTCACCCAGTCGGGTGCGGCGGCCCGCAAGTTCCAGGAAGAGATCGACGTGGGCCAGGTCGGCATCAATGTGCCAATCCCTGTGCCAGTGCCGCTGTTCTCGTTCTCGGGCTCGCGCGCTTCCAAGCTGGGCGACCTGGGCCCCTATGGCAAGCAGGTTGTGCTGTTCTACACGCAGACCAAGACCGTGACGGCACGCTGGTTTGATGACAGCACCATCTCGCATGGTGTGAACACCACGATCAGCTTGAAGTGACATCCCCCTGAGGCGCTGCGCGCCTTCCCCCTTCTCTCGCGCTTTGCGCGGGAAGGGGGACGCCACCCGTGCCTGAAACGCGTGATGGCGGCCCTTGCACGGTGGCATTGGCTTAGGCAGTGCCAGTTTTTGCGAGCGGTTGTCGGTGGTAAAAGCGGGGCATGCAAACTTTTCAGACAACGATGCGGAGATGGGCCATGGTCTTCGGTGCTGCGTGCGTGATGCTGGTGGGTGCCAATGCCCACGCGCAAGCCGGTGCGGCCTGCAAACCCAGCGGCACGGTGGAAGAAACCAACGCCTGCGCCGTGCAAGCCTTCCAGGCGGCCGATACCGAAATCGCAGTCCTCTACGGCGACGTGATGCGCGCGCTGTCGGCCCACGAGCGGCCCCAGCTGCGGCAGGAGCACACCGCCTGGCAGCGCGAGCGCACCACGCGCTGCAAGCAGGCCCAGCGCAGCAACGAATCGCAACCCCAGTGGCCGCGCCTGTACCACGAGTGCCTCACGGCCGAGACCCAGGCGCGCCGCAAGGGCCTGATGCGCTGGCTGACGCTGGACCACCCGTCCGCCAAGCCATGAACCCGCCCCACCCCAGAACAACAAAAAGCCAAGAGACAGAACACCATGGACTTTGAACTCACCGAAGAGCAGCGCGCCTTTGCCCAGACCGCGCGCGACTTTGCCCAAGCCGAGCTGGCACCCCACGCCGCGCACTGGGACGAAGAAGGCATCTTCCCCAAAGAAGCCATCGCCAAGGCGGGCGAGCTGGGCTTTTGTGGCCTGTACGCCCCCGAAGCTGCCGGCGGCCTCGCCTTGCCCCGGCTCGATGCCACCCTGGTCTTTGAAGAAATGGCGGCCGTGGACCCCAGCACCACCGCCTTCATCACCATCCACAACATGGCCACCTGGATGCTGGGCACCTGGGCCACGCCCGCCGTGCGCGACCACTGGGGCCCGCTGCTCACCACCGGCGAAAAGCTGGCCAGCTACTGCCTGACCGAGCCCGGAGCAGGCTCCGACGCCGCCTCGCTCAAGACCCGCGCCGAGCTGGTCGGCAACGAATACGTCATCAACGGCAGCAAGGCCTTTATCAGTGGCGCGGGCAGCACCGACGTGCTGGTGCTCATGGCCCGCACGGGCGATGCGGCATCGGGCGCGGGCGGTATCAGCGCGTTTGTGGTGCCGGCCGACGCACCGGGCATCAGCTACGGTAAGAAGGAACAGAAGATGGGCTGGAACAGCCAGCCCACACGCACCATCAGCTTTGACAACGTGCGCATCCCCGCCGACCACCTGCTGGGCCGCGAAGGCGAAGGCTTCAAGATCGCGATGAAGGGCCTGGACGGCGGCCGCATCAACATCGCCACCTGCTCGGTGGGCGCGGCGCAAGGCGCGCTCAACGCCGCCCAGCAGTACATGCAAGACCGCAAGCAGTTCGGCAAACCCATCGCCAGCTTCCAGGCCCTGCAGTTCAAGCTGGCCGATATGGCAACGGAACTGGTCGCAGCGCGCCAAATGGTGCGCCTGGCCGCCAGCAAGCTCGACGCCGGGGCGCGCGACGCATCCACCTACTGCGCCATGGCCAAACGCTTTGCCACCGACGCAGGCTTTACCGTGGTCAACGAGGCCCTGCAACTGCACGGCGGCTACGGCTACATCCGCGAATACCCGCTGGAGCGCCTGCTGCGCGACGCGCGCGTGCACCAGATTCTGGAAGGCACCAACGAAATCATGCGCGTCATCATTGCGCGGCGCATGCTGGATGGGGATGCGACGGAAGCCATCCGATAACTACAAAATTCATAGCAATCCAGGCATATTCCACTCGCACTACCGGCATTTTTTGCCATCACCATGCCCGCCCGCCCGCTGTCTGACGAAACCCTGCACCTGATCGACGCCGTGCGCAGCGCGCTCGCGCACCGCAGCGATGTGGACGAGCGGACCATGTTCGGCTGCTACTGCTTCTTTGTGGACGGCAAGCTGTGCATCGGCGTCAAGGGCGACGACCTGCTGGTGCGCCTGCCGCCCGAGCGCCACGGTGTGCTGCAGGAGATGGAGAACACGCGCGAGCTGTCGCCCGGCGGGGGCATGAAAGGCTACTTCTGGGTGGAGCCCAACGGCTACACCACGCGCGCGCAGTGGACGTATTGGCTGGAAGAAGCCCTGGCCTACAACCCGCTGGCCAAGGCCACGCCGCCGCGCAAGGCCAAAGCCAAGACCAATGCCAGAGCCCCCGTGACCACCAAGAAAGCGCCCGCTACCAAAAAGCCCGCAGGCCCAGCCACAACCGCCGCCACGGCCCAGAAGAAACACAGCATCTTCGAAGCCGACGACTGACCCCGCCCTTTTGCACTGCCCACCCCGGAGCCCCAACATGCCTCTTCGCATCGTCCGCCTTGGCACACCGCGCGCCGCTGGTGAAGGCACCCGCATCGGCACGGTGCGCCGCCCGCCGCGCGGCGTGCCCAAGACCGAGTTCGCCAGCCGCGACTACTACGACGTGTGGTACCCGCTGCTCTCGCCCAGCCCCGAGCTGGTGAAGGAAGCCCTGCACGCGCAAGCCGACCAGTCCGACAAAGAGTGGCAGGCCTTCGTCAAGCAATTCCGCAAGGAACTGGCCCAGCCCGAGGCCAGCCGCACGCTGGACCTGCTGGCCGCGCTGTCGCACCACAGTGCGATGTCGCTGGGCTGCTACTGCGAGGACGAGGCGCGCTGCCACCGCTCGGTGCTGCGCGCGGAGCTGGCGAGCCGTGGGGCAGACATTACCGATTGAATTTCAGGGGTTTTTGGTCTCAAGCGCACGATTCATATGCGCTGGCAGCTATCAAATTCATACTAAATCCGTACACATTCCCTTCACCATCACAACGACATCAGGAGCAACACAGCATGAAAATCGCATTCATCGGCCTCGGCAACATGGGCGGCCCCATGGCACACAACCTGCACAAGGCAGGCTACGAAGTGCGCGCGTTCGACCTCTCGCAAACCGCGCGCGACAAGCTGGCCGCAGACGGCGTGCCCATCGCCGCTGATGCCAAGGCCGCCGTGCAAGGCGCCGAAGTCGTCATCAGCATGTTGCCTGCCAGCCAGCATGTGGAAGGCCTCTTTTTGGGCGCGGGCGAGCTGCTGGCTCAGTTGCCTGCGGGCACGCTGATCATCGACTGCTCAACAATAGCCGCCGCCACCTCGCGCAAGGTGGCCGAGGCTGCCAAGGCCAAGGGCGTTGCGTTCATCGACGCCCCCGTGTCGGGCGGCACCGGCGGCGCCATTGCAGGCACCCTCACCTTCATGGTGGGCGGCGATGCCGCTGACCTGGAACGCGCGCGCCCCGTGCTCGAAAAAATGGGTGCCAACATCTTCCACGCAGGCAGCGTGGGCGCAGGCCAGACGGCCAAGATCTGCAACAACATGCTGCTGGGCATCCTGATGGCGGGCACCAGCGAGGCCATTGCCCTGGGCGTGGCCAACGGCCTGGACCCCAAGGTGCTGAGCGAAATCATGCGCCGCAGCTCGGGCGGCAACTGGGCGCTGGAGAAGTACAACCCCATGCCGGGCGTGATGGAAACCGCGCCCGCCAGCAAGGGCTACGCGGGCGGCTTTGGCTCCGACCTGATGCTCAAGGACCTGGGTCTGGCGCAAGAGAATGCAGCGGCCGTCAAGGCCAGCACCCCGCTGGGCGGCCTGGCGCGCAATCTGTATGCCGCGCACAGCCTGGCGGGCCATGGCGCACTGGACTTTTCCAGCATCATCAAGATGGTGCAAAAAGGCTGAAGATGGCGGGCTGGTGGCCCGGCCGTCATAGCGACCCGCCGCCACCGCCAGCCATACTCTCCACGCCAGTCATGCTGATCGCGCCGACCTGCGGGTCGGCTCTTTTTTCGGCTATTTCCCCACCAGGGTTTGCAAGAACTGCGCTTCAAACACCTCGGCCGCGACGGGTTGGCTCAGCAGATACCCCTGGATTTCGTCGCAGCCCAGAAGCGCCAGGCGCCCAGACTGCTCCTCGGTCTCCACCCCTTCGGCCACCACCTTCAGCCCCAGCGAGTGCCCCAGGTTGACGATGGTGGACACCAGCGCCACGCCCTGCGGGCCCGAGGCCATGTTCAGGATGAAGGACCGGTCGATCTTGAGCGTATCCACCGGCAACTTGGCCAGGTAGCTCAGCGATGAGAACCCCGTGCCAAAGTCATCGATGGCAATGGTGATGCCCATCTGGCGCAGGGCGTGCAGGCTTTGCGTGCTGCGATCCACATCATCCATCACCATGCTTTCGGTGATCTCCAGCTCCAGGCCGCTGGCCGCCTGGGCATCGTGGGCCACGGCATCACGCACCTCGGCGATGAAGTCCCGGTGCCGCAGCTGCAAGAACGACACGTTGACAGCCACCCTCAGAGGGGCCAGCCCCGCCTGGCGCCAGCGCAGGTTGTCGGCCAGCGCCTGCCGCAGCGCCCAGCGGCCCACGTCATAGATGAGGCCCGTCTCTTCCAGGATGGGGATGAAATGCACCGGCGGCACCAGGCCCCGGCGCGGGTCGTTCCAGCGAATCAGGGCCTCAGCGCCGGTGATGGTGCCGCTGGCCAGATGGAGCTTGGGCTGATAGTGCAGCACGAACTGGCCCTGCTCCAGTGCGGCGCGCAGGCGCCCTTCCAGGCTCAGCGCCTCGGCCACGCGGGTGTTCATCTCCGAGGTGTAGAACAGCAGGCTGTCGGCCGAGGCCTTGGCCTTGTTGAGGGCCGCCTCGGCGTTGCGCAGCAGGGTCTCGGCGTCGGCGCCGTCCATGGGGTACAGCGCCACACCGGCCTTGGCCGCCATGCGCAGCTCCGTGCCGCCCACCATGAAGGGGGTATCGAAACAGGCGCGCACCAGCAGGTCCACCGCCAGCGCCACCGCACCAGCATCGCGCGCCTCGGTCACGGCAATGCCGAAGCTGTTGATGCCGATGCGCGCCACGTCATACAGATTGCCCGCTGCATGCTGCAGCCGCAGTGCCACCTGCTTGAGCAGCTCGTCCCCCACCTGGCGCCCCAGGGTGTCATTGACGATGCGAAACCGGCTGATATCCACCAGCCCGATGCCCAGCAGCGTCTTGGCGCCCTCGCGGGGCCGCAGGTGCTGGCCGCCGCGCTCCAGAAACAGGGTGCGGTTGGGCAGGCCGGTGATGTCGTCGTAGTACGCCAGGTAGTTCAGCCGCTCCTCCTTATCGAGGTGGTCCATGGCAAAGCCGATGTCCCCCGCCAGCTCGGTAAGCAGGTGCATCTCCTCCTCGTCAAAAAACCCGGCCTCGTCGGCAAACAGGGCAATCACCCCCACCACCTGGTGGGCCACCAGCAAAGGCAGCACGGCCATCGATGCCACACCGCGCTCGGCCAGTTCCTTGGGCACCAGCACGCGCGGGTCATTCTGAATGTCCTCGCACACCACGGCCTCGTGGGTGCGCACCACGCTCGCGCTCAGGCTTTCGCCCACCCTGGGGGTTTCGGTCAGCCACAGCCGACGCCGCACGTGCATCAGAAAGTCTGCTCCAGCGCCTGCCAAGGCCACCGGCACCACCTCTTGCAGGGAATGGTCCACGCGGCCGATCCAGGCGATCTTGAACTGGCCGTGCTCCACCGCGATGCGGCACGCCTCGCGGAACAGCTCGTCACGCTGGCGCACGCGCACGATGAGGGTGTTGATGCCGCTGAGCACGGCGTACACCCGGTTGAGCCGCTTGATGCGGCGCTCGGCATCGCGACGGGCGGTAATGTCTTCGCCCAGGGCCGCCACCCCCGTCACCTGCCCGCCCACCGAGCGCAGCACGGTGTTGTTCCAGTGCACCAGGCGCCGCCCACCCGAGCGGGTGAGGATCTCGTTGTCGTAGTGCCAGGCTGAGGGGCGGTCGGCCAGCACGTCGGCAAACACGCCGCGCACCTCAGCCCCCCCGGGGGGCACAAACAGGTCGAACCAGTTGCGCCCAAACACCTCATCGCGCTGCCAGCCCGTCAGGCGCAGCAGGTAGTCGTTGCAATAGGTGATGCGGCCTTCGCAGTCCAGCATCAGCGAGATCATCTCGACCTTGTCGAGCATGTCGTTGAAGCGACGGTCGCTCTCGTGCAGCTCTTCCTCGGCGCGCTTTTCCTTCGTGATGTCCTGGATGGTGTTGAACCAGCGGCCCTGCTCGCCCCGGCCCGCCTCGTCCTCCAGCGGCTCCATCACCTGGCGCAGATACAGCGGCTGGCCGTCGCCACGCACGACGCGGTAGATGAAATCCATGCGCGCCCCCAGGTGCGCGGCCTGCAGCGCGTGGCGGCGGAACATGTCGCGGTCGTCGGGGTGCACCAGCGACAGCCAGTCGCGGGCCGAGCGGGGCATGGCGCTGTCGTCCAGCCCGAGCATATCGGGCAAGGTATCGAGCCAGCTCTCAAAGGCTCCGTCTGGCCCGCTGATGACATGGGAGATCTTGGCCAGCACCTGCGCCCTGCGCAGGCTGGTCTTGCTGGCGCGCAAGGCATCCATGGCCCGCTGGCGTTCCTGCACCTGCACCTGCAGCTGGTCGGCGTGCTGCTGGATCTCCTGGTACAGGCTGCCGTTCTCGTAGATGCGCCCCACCTGCGCGCCCAGGATGGCCAAGACTTTTTCATCGTCGGCGCTGAAGGCTGGGGCCCCCTGCTTGTTGGCCAGGCACAGCCAGCCGTAGGAGAACGACAGCGACACAATGGGCGCCATCACCGCCGTGTGCACGGGCGGGTAGCCGGTGGGCAGGCCCAGCGCCACCGGGTCGGCACCCTCGTTGACGATGCGATGCGAGCGGCGCTCGGCACGCAGCTGGCCCAGCAGCCCGTGCGACACCACGGGCTGCTCCAGCGGCCCGGTCTGTTGTGCGGGGTCGATACCACTGGTGCAGGTGATGGCCCCTTCGCCGTGTTTGCGCACCACGCACAGCACGGCATATTGCGCCCCCACCAGCTCGAGCGCACCCCGGCATACATTAGCCAGCAGCACCTGCGGGTCGCGCTCGGAGGCAAGTTGCAGGTTCAGATCAGTCAGCGCAGACAGGCGCCGGTTCATGGCCTCCAGCTCGGCCATGTTGCCGGTGAGCTTGTCGGTCATCAGCTGCAGATGGCGGGTCTGAAAGCCGTGCTCCAGCGCCACCGACGGCTGGTGGCGAATCTGCGTCAGCGCCTGCTCGATGGCGGCCAGGATGTCCTGCGGCTCACAGGGCTTGAACAGCACCTGAGTCACGCCACAGGCCTCGGCCAGGCGCAGGGCTTCCTCCTCCTGGTAGTGAGCGCTGCAAAAGATCACCTGCGTGGCCGCCAGGCCATGGTCCGAGCGCAGTTGCCGCACGAATTCAAAGCCGTCCATGGTCGGCATCAGGATGTCGGAGATCACCAGGTCCGGCCGCTCGGCACGGACCACAGCCAGCGCCTCGGCGCCATCGGCCGCCTCCAGCGCCTGGTGGCCGCTGTGCCCGACGAGGGTCACCACCAGCGCGCGGTTGGCGGGGAGGTCATCGACGACGAGGATCTTTGCCATGCTGTACGTGCGGGGTGTTCAACCGGATTGGGACGAGGTTGGGCGGGCTCCAGCCAAAAACGTCTCGATCTGCTGCACAAAGGTCTCGGGCGTGATGGGCTTGGACAGGTGTTCATTAAAACCGACTTCGAGCGCCTTCTCGCGGTCGCCCGGCATCGAGAAGGCCGTCACCGCGACCAGAGGCACTACCCGCCAGCGCGGGCTGGCACGCAGCCCGCGCGCCACTTCGTAGCCGTTCATCACCGGCATCTGCAGGTCGCACAGCACGATGTCGGGGCCTTCGGCGAGGGCCAGCTCCAGCCCCACGGCACCGTTCTCGGCGGCCAGCACCCGGTGGCCGGCGGCTTCCAGCAGGTAGGTGACCAGCATGCGGCTGGCGTCATCGTCCTCGATGACCAGCACGGTGGCTGGATGTGTGGTGGTGGTCGTCATGCCACATGCTCCGGCAATTGCAGGGTAAAGGTGCTGCCCAGGCCCTCGGTGCTGTCAAAACCCAGCGTGCCGCCCAAGGCCTCGGCCAGCTTGCGACTCAGGTGCAGACCCAGGCCGGTGCCCTCGTGGTGGCGGCGGTCCGCGCTTTCCACCCGTGAAAACGCCTCGAACAGCCGGGGCTGCTCCTGCAGCGGTATGCCAGGGCCGGTGTCCTGCACCCGTAGCTGCACGGCACGGCCGGTGGGCAACTGCAGCTCCTGCAGCACCACATCCACCCGTCCCTGTTGCGTGAATTTGATGGCATTGCCCACGAGGTTGATGAGGATCTGGCTGAGCGCGCGCCGATCGGTGAGCAGCAAGACATCCACCGGCGGCGTATGCACAGCAAAGGCCAAGCCCTTGCGCCGCGCCTCCAACTCCAGTGTGGCAGACACTTCTTCGATCAGGGTTTTGCAGTCCACTGGCTCCAGGTTCAGCGTGACCTTGTTGGCGCTGAGCTTGGCCACGTCCAGCAGATCATTGATGAGCGACAGCAGGTGCTTGGCCCCGGTCTGCACGATGCGCAGTTGCTTATCCTGCTCGGTGTTGAGCGGTCCGGGCAGCTTCATCAAGAGCGTGCCGGTAAAGCCGATGATGGCGTTGAGCGGTGTGCGCAGTTCGTGCGACATGCTGGCCAGAAAGCGGTCTTTCACCAGCGCCGCGTTCTCCAGCTCCAGGTTCTTGTCGCGCAGCACCTGCTCGATGCGCTTGCGCTCGGTCACGTCGCGGATGGCGCTGGAGACAAACAGGCCCTCTTCGGTCTCCAGCGGA
The DNA here is from genome assembly GCF_003058055.1 of Acidovorax sp. 107. Taxonomy (NCBI): domain Bacteria; kingdom Pseudomonadati; phylum Pseudomonadota; class Betaproteobacteria; order Burkholderiales; family Comamonadaceae; genus Acidovorax; species Acidovorax sp. 107. The sequence continues at coordinate 1,992,458 of NZ_QBTZ01000001.1, forward strand.
CTGAGGCTGATCTCCACCGGGAACTCGCTGCCGTCCTTGCGCAGGCCATGCAGCTCCAGCCCAGCGCCCATGGAGCGGGTGCGCGGTTCGGCAAAAAAATTGTGCCGATGGTCGGGGTGGCGGGCGCTGAAGCGCTGGGGCACCAGCAGCTCGATGGGCTGGCCCAGCAGCTCGTCGCGGCTCCAGCCAAACAGCTTCACTGCCTGCGAGTTGACGAGCACGATGTGCCCCTCGCGGTTAACGATGACCATGGCGTCGGGCGCGGCCTCCAGCAGGTCCTTGAACTTCTGGTCCGCCCGCTTGCGGTCGGTGATGTCGCGGATGGCGCTCATCACCATGGTGCCCTCTTCGGTGTCGATGGGACTCAGGCTGATCTCGACCGGGAACTCACCGCCGTCCTTGCGCAGGCCGTGCAGCTCCAACCCCGCCCCCATGGTGCGGGTGCGTGGCTGGCCAAAAAAGCCGCTGCGGTGGCCCAGGTGGGCACCGCGGTAGCGGTGGGGCAGCAGCACCTCCACCGCCTGCCCCAGCAATTCGGCACGGGGGTACCCAAACACGCGCTCGGCTTGCGAGTTGACCAGCACGATGCGCCCGGTCACGTTGACCATCACGATGGCATCAGGGGTGGATTCCAGCAGGTCGCGAAATCGCGCTTCGAGCAGCTTGGCATCGCGCTGCACCTTGAGCTGGGTGACGTCCTTGGTGCTGGACAGGTAGTGAAGCAACTGCCCATCCGCCGCACACACTGCCTTGGTGGACACATTGACATGCACCAGCGAGCCATCCTTGCGCCGCCGCACCGATTCGTGCACCACAGAACTTCCGCGCAGTGCCTCGGCGCGCATGTCGGCGTCTTCCTTCGCCCGGTCTGCGGGGACGATCAGCTCCAGCACTGAGCGCCCCAGCGCCTCTGCCTGGGGGTAGCCAAAGATACCCTCGGCGGCGGGGTTCCAGTTGAGCACCTGGCCGTCTGGCGACAGCACCAGCAGTGCATCGGGGTTTTGCTCCCAGTACGCGGCAGAAAAGTCAGTCGCCATGCAGCCCTCTTGCTCCGGGGGGAGTGGCACCCGGTGTGCCTGGTACGCCCGTGCCCTGCCCCCTGTGTCAATGTTCTTGCCTAAGGTGGCGATACACACTCCATCACCATGCTGTGCGTGGCCCCCACCTCTGTGCCTCACCGTGGAAGCATCCACCGGCCACATCTTCAGGGCAGGCAGCGCAGGCGGCAACAGCGCCAATCCATATTAGGGGCGAATGCCGCAAAACACCAACAATGAACGGCACCCCGCCGCGCCCGGCCACCAGCCGCAACGTGTGCGGCGCCCACCAACACAAAGCCCCTGATCCCGTTGCGGGATCAGGGGCCACAAAGTGCCATGGGCGACCGTGCCGAGCACGCGGGCGACATTGCCCGCGCCGACGCGTGACCGGGCCTACATGTTGTCGATCATCACCTGGCCAAAGCCTGAGCAGCTCACCTGCGTGGCGCCGTCCATCAGGCGGGCAAAGTCGTAGGTCACTTTTTTGGAGGCAATCGATTTCTCCAACGAGCGGATGATCAGGTCGGCGGCGGCGGTCCAGCCCATGTGGCGCAGCATCATCTCGGCCGAAAGAATTTCGGAGCCAGGGTTGACGTAGTCCTTGCCGGCGTACTTGGGCGCCGTGCCATGCGTGGCTTCAAAACACGCTACCGAGTCGGACATGTTGGCGCCTGGAGCAATGCCGATGCCCCCTACCTGCGCAGCCAGTGCATCGGAGATGTAGTCGCCGTTGAGGTTGAGCGTGGCCACCACCGAATACTCGGCCGGGCGCAGCAGAATTTGCTGCAGGAAGGCGTCGGCAATGCTGTCCTTGACGGTGATGTCCTTGCCCGTCTTGGGGTTCTTGAGCTTGCACCAAGGGCCGCCATCGATCAGTTCGGCGCCAAACTCCTTCTGCGCCAGCGCGTAGGCCCAGTCGCGGAAGCCGCCTTCGGTGAACTTCATGATGTTGCCCTTGTGCACGATGGTCACGCTGGGCTTGTCGTTGTCGATGGCGTACTGGATGGCCTTGCGCACCAGGCGCTCGGTGCCCTCGATGGAGACCGGCTTCACCCCCAGGCCGGACGTGTTGGGGAAGCGGATCTTCTTCACGCCCATCTCGTCCTGCAGGAACTTGATGAGCTTTTTCGCCTTGTCCGACTCGGCCTCGAACTCGATGCCGGCGTAGATGTCTTCCGAGTTCTCGCGGAAGATCACCATATTGGTCTTTTCAGGCTCTTTCAGCGGTGAGGGCACGCCCTTGAAGTACTGCACAGGGCGCAGGCAGACGTACAGGTCCAGCTCTTGGCGCAGCGCCACGTTCAGCGAACGGATGCCGCCGCCCACCGGCGTGGTGAGCGGCCCCTTGATGGAGACTACGTACTCGCGCAGCACCTGCAGGGTTTCGTCGGGCAGCCACACGTCGGGGCCATACACCTTGGTGGACTTTTCGCCTGCATACACCTCCATCCAGTGGATCTTCTTCTTGCCGCCATAGGCCTTGGCCACGGCGGCGTCCACCACCTTGATCATGACGGGCGTGATGTCGAGGCCGGTACCGTCTCCTTCGATGAACGGAATGATGGGCTCGTCCGGCACATTCAGGGACATGTCGGCGTTGACGGTGATTTTCTGGCCTTCGGCAGGCACCACGATGTGCTGGTAAGTGGTCATGGGGGGAGTCTCCGGTGTGCGCCGAGGGTGATTCGGTCGATGAAGGGGCAAGGCGAGGACAAGATGCACCGCCGCAGGCGTGGCGGTGTGACTTCGAACAATTCTAATGACAAAAATTTTCGTCCAAGCCCCTGTCAACGCGCCGGGCGCTGCTATCGTTGCGAGTGGAGCCGTACGGTTTTCGCGCGGCCCTTCAACCTTCGTTCACACTGGAAACGGCATATATGAAAAAACTCCTCGCTGTCCTCGTGGCCGGTCTGTTCACTGCTGGTGCTTTTGCACAGGCACCCGCAGCCGCCCCTGCCACCACCGCTCCTGCAGCCGCTCCCATGACGGCCCAGGCTGCTGCCCCGGCCACCAAGAAGGTCGCCAAGAAAAAGACCACTAAAAAGGTCGCCAAGAAGAAAACCGCCCACAAGGCAGCCTGAAGCATCGCAAGGCCTGACTGCCCCTGCCACAGGGTTCTCGGGCCTTCACTGATTCAAAATCGCCCGCTGATGCGGGCGTTTTCTTTGGTGCTGCCGCCTCCCGCCTGCGTACTGCCCGAACTTTTTGCGCCCCCTGCAGTCCGTCCCTGGCGCAGTCCGTTGTAAGTTGTTGTTCCTTGTTGACCAGAAAGCCCCGCCCATGACCGCCTTACGCGCCATCCCAGCCCTCCCGTTTGCCGCCCTGCGGGGTGCCATCGGCACCCAACGCCTTGCCCGCCGCGCAGTCGGGGCCTGGGGTACGCTAGCTGTGATGGTCTATGCACTGGCGGCATCTGCTGGCATCGCGCAGGCACAGGAAGGCCCGCAGATGAACCTGCGGCGCGTGGATCTGAACGCCGGCATGCACCGCATCGATGCCCAGGTCGCCCTCACCCCGCAAGAACGCCAGACCGGCCTGATGCACCGCAAGGAAATGCCCGCGCACGAGGGCATGCTGTTTGTGTTCGAACAGCCGTCCCAGCAGTGCTTCTGGATGAAGAACACCTTGCTGCCGCTCACGGCGGCCTTCATTGCCGATGACGGCACCATCGTGAACCTGGAAGACATGAAGCCCCAGACGCTGGATTCGCACTGCTCCACCAAGCCCGTGCGCTACGTGCTGGAGATGAACCAGGGCTGGTTTGCCAAGAAGGGGATCAAGGCCGGGGCCAAACTCGGCGGGACTCCGTTTGCCCGGCAGTAATGCAAGCGGCTGCAGAAGCTATATATTTAATAGCACTACAGCCATGATTCCCGGACGCATCCAGCAGAAAAGACTTCAACTTTTCAGTGGAGCAACAAAAAATGGCCCTCGGGCCGTTTTTTGTTGTCAGTGCGATGTGAGCGTCACACCGCGACTGCCTGGAGCGATCAGGCGAAGTTGGCTTCGGCAAACTTCCAGTTCACCAGCTTGTCGAGGAAGGTCTCGACGAACTTGGGACGCATGTTGCGGTAGTCGATGTAGTACGCGTGTTCCCACACGTCCACCGTCAGCAGGGCCTTGTCGGCCGTGGTCAGGGGCGTGCCGGCGGCGCCGGTGTTGACGATGTCCACGCTGCCGTCGGCCTTCTTCACCAGCCAGGTCCAGCCCGAACCGAAGTTGCCCACGGCGGACTTCACAAAGGCTTCCTTGAAGGCGGCGTAGCTGCCCCATTTGGCATTGATGGCCGTAGCCAGCGCGCCCGAAGGCTCACCGCCACCCTGGGGAGCCATGCAGCTCCAGAAGAAGGTGTGGTTCCAGATTTGCGCAGCGTTGTTGTAGATGCCGCCGCTGGCCTTCTTGACGATCTCTTCGAGCGTCATGGCTTCAAACTCGGTGCCCTTTTGCAGGTTGTTGAGGTTCACCACGTAGGCGTTGTGGTGCTTGCCGTGGTGGTACTCCAGGGTTTCCTGGCTGTAGTGCGGGGCCAGGGCGTCGATGGCGTAGGGCAGCGGGGGAAGGGTGTGTTCCATGGTGGTGTTTCCTCGTGGTTTGAAATTCTGGGATGCCGCCTGCAACGCTTCTCTTTCGGGAGCAATGCAGTCGGACGCAGCGCGAAGGGGGCATTGTAGGAACATCAGGTGACCTGTGCAGCATGTGGACTCCCCAATCCGGCCCACCATGCCACAAACCGCCTCTGTCCTACAGCAGGGCTGCTTGCAGCCCCTCGCTCCGCGTGGGCCAGTTACAGCAACCGTGGCTGTGCCACCGTCACATCCACCGCCCCATCGGCCAAGGTAGCCCGCAGCGCATCACCCGGCTGGGCCTGGCGGATGCTGGTGACGGCCTGGCCGCTGGTATCGGTCAGCAGCGCATAACCGCGCTGCAACACGAGGCGCGGGTCCAGCAAATCCAGCCGCAGAGCGGCACGCTCCAGCCGCTCTGCGTTCTGCGCCACGCTGCGTTGCACAGCCCGGGGCAATTGGGCCTCCAGCAGTTGTTGGCGCTGCGCCAGGCGCTGCATTTTCAGGAGCACCCCGTGGCGCATGCGCTGCGCAAGGCGCGCCAGTTGCAACTGCTCCCGTGCCACCAGGCCCGAGGGCCGACCCAGACGCGCAGCGGCCTGGTCCAGCCGCTGGTGGCGGGCATCGAGCTGGCGCTCCACGCCATCGCTCAGGCGGCCCGCGAGCAAGTCCAGTACGCCCAGCCAGACCTCACGCGGCTGAGCTACCAGCTCTGCCGCCGCCGTGGGTGTGGGAGCACGCAGGTCTGCGCAAAAGTCGGCAATGGTGAAATCCGTCTCGTGCCCCACGCCGCTGACCAGGGGCACCGGGCTTTGCACGATGGCGCGGGCCAGCTGCTCGTCGTTGAAGGCCCACAGGTCCTCGATGGAGCCGCCCCCGCGCACCAGCAGAATCACGTCAATCGGCGGACTCTGGGTCGAATCAGCCCCAGGTGCCCGTCCCGCTTGCGCGAGCAGATACAGTTTTGATAGCGCTGCAATGATTGACGGTGGGGCGGCCATGCCCTGCACCTGCGCGGGCACCAGCACCACCGGGATGTGCGGCACCCGGCGGCGCAGCGCCGTGACCACATCGTGCAGCGCTGCCGCACCGGTTGAGGTGACCAGCCCGATGCCACGCGGCTGCAACGGCAGCGGGCGCTTGCGTGCAACGTCAAACAGGCCTTCGGCGTCGAGCTGCGCCTTCAGCCGCAAAAACTGCTCGAACAACGCGCCCTGCCCCGCGCGCTGCATGCTTTCCACGATGAACTGCAGGTCGCCCCGCGCCTCGTACACCCCCAGACGCCCGCGCACCTCCACCAATTCGCCATCGCGCGGCGAAAAGTCAAGCAGGGTGGCCGCGCGGCGAAACATGGCACAGCGCAACTGCCCGTTGGCGTCCTTGATCGAAAAATAGCAATGCCCGCTGGATGCGCGTGAGAAGCCCGTGATCTCGCCGCGCACCGCGACAGGATTGAAGCGCGCCTCCAAGGCGTCAGCAATGGCGCGGCACAGCGCGCCAACTTCCCAGATTCGGGGCGCCGCTGCTGGGCCCGGGCGCTCAAACATGAGAAACGGCGGGCTTTGGCGCCGCGATCACCGTGCAAGTACTCCACAGTTTCGGACCAGCGGGAGTCGCCGCTCGCATCGACGGCGGCATCGGCCGCAAAACACCAGCCCACGTACAAGTCATTGATTTATATACGTTTTTCATTGCACATTTTTTCATCATTCTGTTGCAAGCACGGCGCGAAGCCACTTGGCGGGGCTCTGGATGCGGGTTGCCCACAAAGTTATCCACAGTTTTTGTGGGTGAGCGTGCCGGTCGATGGCATGCGCAATAGCGTAACTATTTGTGACTCGGCGGCCGTTGCAAGCTAGGCCATAATCGCCGATTGCTTTCATCTGCGCGGAGAGAGATTTGCTGTCCATCATACAAGCCGCAGGCTGGCCCATCTGGCCCCTGGTCGCGTGTTCCATCCTGGGACTGGCACTGATTTTTGAACGTTTTCTGGCCCTGAAAACGGCCCGCGTTGCCCCCCCCCAGCTGCTCGACGAAGCCATCACGGTGTCGTCCAAGGCCCTGCCCACCCCCGACGTGGTGAACCAGCTGGCGCAAAACTCCGCCCTGGGTGAGGTGCTTGCCAGCGGTCTGCGTACCCTCAACAGCAACCCCCAATGCAGCGAGACCGACCTGCGCGCTGCCATGGAAGGCACCGGCCGGGCCGTCGCGCACCGGCTGGAAAAGTACCTCTCCGCCCTCGCCACCATCGCCTCGGCGGCGCCACTGCTGGGCCTGTTGGGCACCGTCATCGGCATGATCGAGATCTTTGGCTCGCAGTCTGGCGGCGGTGGTGTGGGCCAAGCCATGGGTGGCGGCAACCCGGCCCAGCTGGCGCACGGGATCTCGATCGCGCTGTACAACACGGCATTTGGCCTGATCGTGGCCATCCCCTCCCTGATCTTCTGGCGCTACTTCCGGGCCCGCGTGGACGCGTATCTGCTCACGCTGGAACTGGCATCGGAGCAGTTCGTTCGCCACATCCTGCGCCTGCGCAAAGCCAAATAAGCGCCATGAACTTTCGCCCCCGCGCCAAGGATGAGCCCGAGATCAATCTGATCCCGTTCATCGACGTGCTGCTGGTGATCCTCATCTTTCTGATGCTGACCACCACCTACAGCAAGTTCACGGAGCTGCAGCTCACCCTGCCCGTGGCCGATGCCGAGCAGCAGCGCGACCACCCCAAGGAAGTGATTGTCTCGGTGGCAGCAGACGGCCGCTACGCCGTCAACAAGACCGGCGTCGAAGGCAAGAGCGTGGACGCGATCGCGCAAGCGTTGCGCACCGCCGCCACCGCTGGCCGCGACAGCGTGGTCATCATCAGCGCCGACGCCATGTCGCCGCACCAGTCCGTGGTCACGGTGATGGAGGCCGCGCGCCGCGTGGGCCTCACGCAGATCACGTTTGCCACGCAGTCGTCCGCGTCGGGCCGCGCGGCCAGCCGCTGACGGGCATGGCCGCTTTCGGGCCGCAGTCGCCCCGGACTTCGGCCCCACAGGCCTCCCCACCCAAGGCCGAACAGCGGCTGCAAAACATCTGGCAGTCCCGGGGTCCAGCGGCTTGGGCGCTCTGGCCCATCTCTCTCATGTATGGCGCCTTGGTGGCCCTGCGCCGCTGGCTGTATCGCCGGGGCTGGCTTCGGTCCGAACACCCGGGCCGCCCTGTCATCGTGGTGGGCAATGTGATTGCCGGAGGCGCCGGCAAGACCCCCGTAGTCATCGCACTCGTCAAACACCTGCAGGCGCGTGGCCTGCGCCCGGGCGTGATCTCGCGCGGCTACGGCCGCAGTGCACAAGACTGCCGTGCCGTGCAGCCCGACAGCCCCGCCAGCGAGGTGGGCGACGAACCTGCCCTGATTGCCCGCAGCGTGGCGGATGGCGGCACGGTGCCTGTGTTTGTGGCCCCACGCCGCATCACCGCCGCACGTGCGCTGCTGGCGGCCTACCCTGATACCGATGTGATCGTCTGCGACGACGGCTTGCAGCACCTGGCACTGCAGCGGGACCTGGAGATCTGCATCTTCAATGACCAAGGCATTGGCAACGGTTTTCTGCTGCCCGCAGGCCCGCTGCGGGAGCCCTGGCCCCGCGCCGTGGATATGGTGCTGCACGCGGGCAGTGCGCCGCCCTGTGGAACGACGGCACCTGCGTATGCGCTTCAACGCAGCCTCGCGCCCTACGCCCTGCAGTCGGACGGCCGCCAGGTGCCGCTGGCCGACCTGCAAGGGCAACCGCTGCATGCGGTGGCGGCAGTGGCCAGGCCCGGTGACTTCTTTGCCATGCTGCGTGCCCAAGGTCTGACCCTGGAACGCACCGAGGCGCTGTCCGATCACTATGATTTTGATAGCTGGCGGCGTAAATCCGACCAGCACTTGCAGCTTGTTTGCACTGAAAAAGACGCCGTGAAGCTCTGGGGCCATCACCCGGACGCACTGGCTGTGCCGTTGGCCGTAAGGCTGGCACCTTCCTTTTTTGACGCGCTGAATGGCTGGTTGGCCCAGCTCGTCCCTGGAGCCGAGACCGCAAAGCCGCCGCTATCATCGCCCCCTGCCTGAACGAATCCCCCCGGAAAGCCCCTCCCCATGGACCCGAAACTGCTTGAACTGCTGGTCTGCCCCGTCACCAAGGGCCCCCTGACTTACGACCGCGAGGCGCAGGAACTCATCTCGCGCAGCGCGCGCCTGGCCTACCCGGTGCGCGATGGAATCCCGGTGCTGCTGGAGAACGAAGCCCGCACGCTGACCGACGAGGAACTGGAGCGGTGAACGCCCACGCTGCCACCGCAAGCCCCTTCACGGTGCTGATCCCGGCCCGCATGGCATCGAGCCGCCTGCCGGACAAGCCGCTGGCCGACATTGCCGGCCTGCCCATGGTGGTGCGCGTGGCCCAACGTGCCGCACAGAGCGGCGCAACCCGCGTGGTGGTAGCTGCGGACGACGCCCGTATCCTGCAAGCCTGCGCGGCCCATGGCGTACACGCTGTCATGACCCGGGCCGACCATGCCAGCGGCAGCGACCGGCTGGCCGAAGCGTGCGTGCAACTGGGGCTGGACGGCGACGACATCGTGGTCAACGTGCAAGGCGACGAGCCGCTGATAGACCCCGCGCTCATCAACGACGTGGCCGCTTTGCTGCAAGACCGCGAAGGCCAACGCCCCGAAGCCAGCATGGGCACCGCCGCCCATGCCATCGCGTCCTTGGCCGACTACACCAACCCCAATGTGGTGAAGGTGGTGCTGGACGCCCGGGGTCTGGCCCACTACTTCAGCCGTGCACCCATCCCTTTTGGGCGCGACCACGCGGGCACGGCCTGGTGGCAAGGCGCGGCGCAGGCCGCCCAGCCCGGTGTGGCGGCGCTGCAAGGTTTTGCGCCGCTGCGGCATGTGGGCATCTACAGCTATCGCGCCGGGTTCCTCCGGCAGTTTCCGCAACTGGCGCCCGCACCGACCGAGGCAGTCGAGGCGCTGGAACAGCTTCGCGCACTCTGGCACGGTCACCGCATTGCCGTGCACGTGGCGGACGTGGCGCCGGGCCCGGGCGTGGACACGCCTGAGGACCTGGAACGGGTGCGCGCACTGCTCTGCTGATCGTTCTCAGGCTCTTGGCGGTGCGCACTTGGGGCGCGCTTTGCACGCATGGGGGGACGCCTGGCGGCCAGGTGGGGGCGCCGACCTAGAAACGGTCACCCCTGTAAGTCAGCGCAAGGCGGTCACATGCTATCCTCAACTGTAACGAGAGCACCGCATCCCGGGCGCACAGAACGGCTTCAGGCGCCCTTCGAACGTCCCCGCCAGCGGCGCCACCCGATTTCTAACCTTCGAGGACATCCATGAGACTGATTCTGTTGGGCGCGCCTGGCGCCGGAAAGGGCACGCAAGCCACGTTCATCTGCCAGAAGTACGGCATCCCGCAAATCTCCACCGGCGACATGCTGCGTGCCGCCGTCAAGGCCGGCACTCCCCTGGGCCTGCAGGCCAAGGCCGTGATGGATTCGGGCGCCCTGGTCAGTGACGACATCATCATCGGTCTGGTCAAGGAACGCATCACGCAGCCCGACTGCGCCAAGGGCTTCCTCTTCGACGGCTTCCCCCGCACCATCCCCCAGGCCGACGCCATGAAGGCGGCAGGCGTCAAGCTCGACTACGTGCTCGAAATCGACGTACCCTTTGACGCCATCATCGAACGCATGAGCGGCCGCCGCTCGCACCCCGCCAGTGGCCGCACCTACCACGTCAAGTTCAACCCCCCCAAGGTCGAAGGCAAGGACGACATCACGGGCGAAGAGCTGATCCAGCGCGAGGACGACAAGGAAGAAACCGTCAAGAAGCGCCTGCAGGTCTATAGCGACCAGACGCGTCCCCTGGTGGACTACTACAGCAGCTGGGCCCAAGCCGAACCCGCCGCAGCGCCCAAGTACCGCGCCATCAGTGGCACGGGCAGCGTGGACGAGATCACCGCGCGCGCGCTGCAGGCGCTGGCCAGCTGATCGATTGAGCCACACGCCAGCCGCCTGACGCAGACTCGGGCGGGCAATGCCCATCAAGCGACGCTCCACACCGGGGTGTCGCTTTTTTCATGGTGAATCAATAAAGGGCGGAAACAGTGCCGCCAGCGTCGTGCCCCAGGGCAGGCGCGAACGCAGCCGCCACGCCGACTACCCTGCCCCGCTCAGGCAGGACTGGAGCGCAAGCCATAGGCCTTGCTGCCCACAAACAGGTACTCGGCGAGCAGCACCGCCGCACCCTTCTCATCCCGCGAGGTAAACCCAACAACGGACAGCGCAGCGCCCGGCTTGATCTCCGGCACCTGCCAGGCCTGCAGGCGGGTCAGGGGCGCTAGCTCGATCTCCCAGACGCGGTCCTTGCGGGTGGGCAGCACAGTCTTGGCCAGCAACGCACGCCCATCCACGGGCGCAGTCTGAGCGGGCACTGCTCGCTGCGCAAGGTCTGCAGGCAATTGGAGCGCGGCGGATAGCTCCAGCTCCAGCTCCGCATGCGGGTTCTGCCAGCGTACCTTGCTCACGGTGCCCTCCAGATACAGCGGCCGATCTGCATCAAAGCTGCTCCAGCCATGGTGTGCATGCACCCCCAAAGGCAAGGCACTCGCGGCGATCAGCACATGGCGGCGTTGCAGGCTCATACAGGCTCCTGATGAACAAAGGGGCAAATGTCAAACGTACGCGATCCAGCGGCCACAGGCCACCACCGCCAGCCACACCAGCATGGAGGCCAGCATTTGCCAACGCGACAAACCATCCAGGCGCGTGAGCGAACCGCGTGCATGAAACCACGCCGCATTGCAGCCCGCAAGCATTAACAACAGCATCTTCCAGATAAAGGCCCGGTTGCTGATCAACTCCATGGGTTGGGTGGCAAACATCAACAGACCCGACGCCGCCGCCAGCCCAAAGCCGCACAGCGCCAGACTCAAGCTCAGCCGGGCCAGTTCTTTGACCGGCAAGGCCGCACCGCGCCCAAACACCCTCAACTCCAACACAACGAGATTGCCGAGCAACAGCGCAATGCCCACGATGTGTACGACTTCGAGCGCGGGGTAAGCCCAGGCGTAAGTCTTGAGGGCAGTGAACACGGTGCGCAACCCTTCCTGCTCAATCCATCCGCAGCAAATCAAGGATCAAGGCAACCCGCGCCTTGACGGGTGACAGACCTTGCGAGGCAGGCAGCGCGTCTCCGGGCTTGGGCAGCACCTGCCCCTCGGCGCAGCGGGTCGAGCGCACCACCCGCACCCCAGCGGTCTGTGCACGCAGCAAGGCCGCCTCCAGATCATGGCGAATCGTGCCATTGCCAGTGCAGGCCACCACCAAGCCCTGCACCCCCTCGCGCACAAGGGCGTCCACCGCCCTGCCCGACGCACCTGCATGGTTCATGATCACTTCCACCCAGGGCCAGGCAGCAGCATTTACTACACTATTCATAGCGCCATAGGCTTGATTTTCAAGCACTACGGGCCCATTGAATGCCCAACGAACGGTTCCCTCTTCGACCCAGCCCAAAGCGCCAGCCTCCCCGGAGCCGAAAGCATTGACGCGATAGGGATGCACTTTTTGCACATGGCGAGCGCCATGCACATCACCCGCAGCAACTGCCAGCACACCCATCGACCCCGGTGCCAGCGCTACGGCCACCGCGTCCAGCAGGTTCTGGGGACCATCGGGGGTCAGGGCGGTGGCGGGCCGCATGGCGCAGGTCAGCACCACGGGTTTGCGCGCATCCAGCACTTCGTGCAAAAACCAGGCCGTCTCTTCCAGGGTGTCCGTGCCGTGGGTGATGACCACACCCCGCACCTCCGGGTCGTTCAGATGGTGGGCGCATCGCAGTGCCAATGTGCGCCAAACCTCGCAATCCATGTCCTTGCTGTCGATCTGGGCCACTTGCTCTGCCACCAAGCCGCCGTCTGCCAGCGCCTGCAAGCCGGGCACCGCATTCAGCAGTTGCTCCACCCCTACCTGCGCAGCGGTGTAGCCGATGTTGTCCCCCGCCTGTGCCGAGGTACCAGCAATCGTGCCCCCCGTGCCCAAAACCACAATTTTTTGCCCACTCACTTGCGTACTCCGAAAAACTGGTGAAAAATACAGTTACTGGATTAAAAAACAGTTGTCCATCACTGTAACCGTCTGCACCGGAAACCACCATGCTCGACAACCCCAAACTCACCGCCCGCCAGCAGCAGATTCTGGACCTCATCCAGACCGCCATCGCACGCACCGGCGCGCCCCCCACCCGCGCAGAAATCGCGGCCGAGCTGGGTTTCAAATCGGCCAATGCGGCTGAAGAACACCTGCAGGCCCTGGCCCGCAAAGGCGTGATCGAACTGGTCAGCGGCACATCGCGGGGCATCCGCCTGCGTGGCGACACGGTACGCTCCATCAACGCCGCACGTGGCAACCAGTTCAGCCTGCCCATCCCGGGCCTGTCGCAGCTGGTCTTGCCCCTGGTAGGACGGGTGGCAGCGGGGTCACCCATTCTCGCGCAGGAACACGTGGACCAGACCTACAGCGTGGAGAACAGCCTCTTCCAGCACAAGCCCGATTACCTGCTCAAGGTGCGTGGAATGTCCATGCGCGACGTCGGCATCATGGACGGGGACTTGCTCGCGGTGCAGTCCACCCGTGAGGCTCGCAACGGCCAGATCATCGTGGCCCGCCTGGGTGACGATGTCACCGTCAAGCGACTGCGCCGCACAGCGACTGCCATCGAATTACTGCCCGAGAACCCCGACTATCCAGTGATCGTGGTGCAGCCTGGCGAACCCTTCGAAATTGAAGGCTTGGCAGTGGGACTTATCCGCAACACCATGCTCATGTAGCACATATCCACAGGGCCACACCGTGGGTGGCGGGCGTTTGACGTACAGATCATCGTGGTCGGTACATCAGCCCTGCGGTGCAGGTCCCGTTGAACGCCAAGGCCTCTCAAGCAAGACTTGATTGATGCACCGGCGGAGCAGCTCGCTGCTCTGCCGGGGGATCGATTCGCGCTGTTTTCAGGTGCTTTGGCATACAACCACGTCGCAATCCTGCCTATGTCCAACCCCCGACTTTCGGAGTTTTCACATGGGAATTGCTTTGTTCACCCTTTCTTCAGTGCAGAACCCTCTGCGCAGCCTGAAACAGCTGTTTGCGAACCCGACGCGTACGGCCAAAGTCCGGCAGAACTTGTCGGCAGAGCCAGGAGACCTGGCAGGCGCCAATACCGGTGCGCTGATGGCAATGGCCTGTCGCAGCCATGCAACCTCTGCAACGCCACCCAACAACTCCACGGAGCCCCCAGGACAGCGCCCATTGCGCGGTAACTGGCCTTTTACCGCAAGGCCTCCTGTACGGGCACCGGAGGGCCCCGCCGGCCCCACCGCTCACCGGTCTTTTCTGCCAGCACACGCGCATGGCAGCAAGCGGCAAGCCTTTTTGGCGTGCTTAGGCACAGACACCTGCGCCCCCAAGGCCCCCAGGGTGCTGCGCCGGGCCTCTGACACAGGCTCGGGTCGCCTGGTGATTGCAGGCCGCATGGCGGACGTCTGCGCAGAGTTGGACCGTTTGGCTGCCTCCGAGACGCTCCGAGCCTGATACGCGGCGTGAGGACGCAGCTTGGTATCTGCGGCAGGTTCGCGCAAAGTGTCGGTTCGCAAGCGTTGGGCACCAGCGTACCCACGGGCCTGCAATAACGGGCCCGCAGCGTGAGACTGCATTACAGCGGACCTCACCCGCTGTCGCTCTTACGACCCACTCTGCGCCACACCTGCAGTGCCGTGATTGCCGCTTCAACATTCGTGCAGCACTCAGTCACTAAAAACCGCAGGCTTTGATGTGCCCAGTGAGGCGTAGGGGGCATTCCTGTGCTCCTGCCAAGGCACAATGTCGGGATGAATATTGTGATCCTCGACGATTACCAGGATGCAGTGCGCAAACTGCACTGCGCCTCCCGGCTCGACACGTACACCGCCAAGGTTTACACCAACACGGTCAAGGGGCTGGGGCAGCTCTCGGTGCGGCTCAAAGATGCCGACATCATTGTGCTGATCCGGGAACGAACCCAGATCACACGCCAATTGGTCGAAAAACTACCGCGGCTCAAGCTCATTGCCCAAACCGGCAAGATTGGCAGCCACATTGATGTGACTGCATGCACCGAGCGGGGTATTGCCGTGGCAGAAGGGGTTGGCTCCCCCGTAGCCCCTGCCGAGCTGACCTGGGCCCTGGTGATGGCCTCCATGCGCCGCCTGCCCCAGTACATCTCCAACCTCAAACATGGCGCGTGGCAGCAGTCCGGCCTCAAGACCGCGTCCATGCCCGCCAACTTCGGGCTCGGCAGCGTGTTGCGGGGGAAAACCCTGGGCATTTGGGGCTATGGTCGCATCGGGCAACTGGTAGCGGGTTACGGTCGTGCGTTTGGCATGAACGTACGCGTCTGGGGCCGCGAGGCTTCGCGGGCGCAGGCACTGACGGATGGCTACCAGGCCGCAGCCACGCGCGAAGAGTTCTTTTCGCAATGCGACGTGATCTCACTGCACTTGCGCCTGAACGACGAAACGCGCGGCATCATCTCGCTCGAAGACCTGTCATGCATGAAGCCCACTTCGCTGCTGGTGAACACGTCGCGTGCGGAGTTGATTGAACCCGACGCGCTGATCGCGGCACTCAATCGCGGCCGTCCTGGAATGGCGGCAGTGGATGTGTTCGAGAGCGAGCCAATCCTCCAAGGCCACGCCCTGCTGCGCCTGGAGAATTGCATCTGCACCCCACACATTGGCTACGTGGAGCAGGACAGCTACGAACTCTACTTTGGTGCAGCCTTCGACAACGTGGTGAATTTCATCAAGGGCACTCCGACCAACATCGTGAACCCCGGCTCACTGCAGGTCCGACGCTAGCAGCGCTAGCCGGTCGCAGCACTGGCTGTAGGCCGTGCGGTACAACAAAAAAAGGCTTCCCGAGGGAAGCCTTTTTTGATGGCTGCAAGGCATCGAAACGCCCTGCAGCACGAAGCCACACCCTGATTACAGAGGTGTCTTCTTGCCGTCCTTGTAGACGTACAGCGTGATGGCAGGGTTCTTCATTTCGCCATTGGGTTCGAAGGCGATGGTGGAGGTCACACCCTTGAAGTTGGCCTTGGCGAGTTCGTTCACGTACACCTTGGGATCTACGGAGTTGGCACGCTTCATAGCGTCGACCAGCAGGAACGTGGCGTCGTAGGTGTAGGGGCTGTACACTTGGAACTGGTTGGGGTACTTGGCATCGTACTTGGCCTTCCAGGCCGTGCCGCCGGGCATCTTGGCCAGCGAAGAGCCGCCTTCAGCGCAGATCACGTTGGCCAGGGTCTTGGCACCAGCAGCCAGCTTGGCGATCTCGGAGGTGCAGACGCCGTCGCCACCGAAGTACTTGACATTGGCCATGCCCAGTTGCTCCATCTGACGCAGCATGGGGCCAGCCTGAGGATCCATACCGCCGAAGAACACGGCATCAGGGTTCTTGGCCTTGATGGCGGTCAAGATGGCCATGAAGTCGGTGGCCTTGTCGGTGGTGAACTGCTCGTCCACAACCTTCATGCCCTTGGCTGCGGCAGTCTTCTTGAACACGTCGGCAACGCCTTGGCCGTAAGCGGTACGGTCATCGATGATCGCAACGGTCTTGAGCTTCAGGGTGTCCACAGCGTAGAACGCCAGACCAGCGCCCAGGGCGTTGTCGTTGGCGATGATACGGAACGTGGTCTTGTAGCCAGGCTTGGTCAGGTTGGGGTTGGTCGCAGCGCCTGTCACCATCGGGATGCCGCAATCGTTGTACACCTTGGATGCGGGGATCGTGGTACCGGAGTTGAGGTGGCCGACAACGCCAGCGACCTTGGAGTCGCACAGCTTTTGTGCGGCAGCAGTGCCCTGCTTTGGATCGGCAGCGTCATCTTCAGCTTGCAGCTCGAACTTGATCTTCTTGCCACCGATGGTGATGCCCTGAGCGTTCAGCTCTTCAATGGCCATGCGGGCGCCATTTTCGTTGTCCTTGCCGTAGTGGGCTTGGGCGCCGGAAACCGGAGCCACGTGGCCGATCTTGACCACTTGCTCTTGTGCAGAGGCCATACCAGCAACAGCCGCGATAGCAGCAACCACGGTCAGTTTCAACTTCAATTGCATATCAAATCTCCAGTAAAGATAAACGCTGAGAATCTTCTTGTGTCTCAACGCAGGCGAACATATCGCAATTTACGGGCCAGATCATTAGGGAACACGATTAAACGCGAGAGAAACCACAGGGGAATACCCTGTCATCCCTTTGGCATAGGGGGCACGCCACTGGCCAGCTCGTCCGCAACTGCCTCGTACACGGCATGCCTCACCACCGATTCGATCTCTTCGCGCAGACGCGGAAGCACTGAACGTGTCTGCTCCTGCACCACCGTGGCGATTGCCTCACGCAGGCGCTGGTCCAGCACCACATCCACGCGCTGCATGACGCGGTGCACCATGTACTCCTCCATCCCATCTGGCAAGGCACGGGCCGCAGCGGACGCGGCCCCCGGCGTCGGGCCTGCAGAGAGGGCAGGAGGAACTACCGGGCTTGGTTGACCATGCGACACCGGAGCACGCGATACCTGAGGAGAAACTGCAGGCCATGGCGCAGCCACCGGGGAGGCGACAGGACGCGCAGTGATGGAAGGCGCGGCGGCCGGTGGCGCACCACGCGGCCGCACTGCGGGCGCCGCGGCCTTGGCCATAGCGGCAGACTGCGACGGCGACAGAACCGTGGTGCGCGCCGCCGGACTCGAAGCACCCGGTGCGAGCGGTGCGGCATCGGGCACCTGCACCACTTCGGTGAGCGTGGGTACAAAACGCGGAGGGGTCTTGGGTGGCAGCGCCATCAGCCTGCTTTCAACACCAGATCATGGCGGGTGATGGCGTAGCCCCGGGAGGCGTAGTGGCGCCACCGCGCGCGCGCCTGGGCCCGGTCGGTTTCGTCCTGGGCACTCACCACTTCCACCAGGCGGTCAAACCGGCCAAAACCTTCCGGGACTTCCGCATTGAGATTCAAGAGGACTTCATGGTGCGGTGCCAGGCGTGCATCCTGCGCCAGCAATACCGGAGACGCCTGAACCAACTCCTCGTCGGCATCGGCGTGGCAGTGGGCCACAAAGTCCTGAGGGGCCATCAACCAGAGCATGCGGTCCAGCGCCTGAAGCGCATCCGCAGGCGCCGCGATGACCAGACGAGCCCCTGTGCGCTGAACCTTGCGCGCAAAACGGCATGCATAGGCCAGCTTGTCTGGCGCGTTGAAGTGAAAAGCCACCTCGGTCATGGCACCGTCACGCAGCCTTGGTGCTGGAGGACCGCTTGGCCGCGGGCTTACCGGCCACTCCGGCGGCCGTCTTGGTCGCGATGCGCGACGTAGATTTAGGAGCCTTGGCCTGACGAACCTGCGCCTTGGACTGTTCCAACACATAGTGCACCAGCAGGCCCACCGGGCGCCCTGTAGACCCCTTGGCAGCACCTCCCTTCCAGGCAGTACCCGCAATGTCCAAGTGCGCCCATGGCATATCGCCCACGAACTTTTGCAAGAACTTCGCAGCAGTGACGGAACCACCCGCACGGCCGGCCACATTGCCCATGTCGGCAAAGTTGCTCTTGAGGCCGTCTGCGTAGTCATCGTCCAGCGGCATGCGCCAGCAGAGGTCTTGCGCGGCCTCCCCGGCGGCCTGCAAGGACTCCGCCAGGCCGTCGTTATTGGCAAACAAGCCGCTGCGCACGCCGCCCAGCGCGATCACGCAGGCCCCCGTCAGTGTGGCGATATCCACCACGGCGGCAGGCTTGAATCGCGCTGCATAGGTCAACGCATCGCACAGCACCAGGCGCCCTTCAGCGTCGGTGTTCAGAATCTCGATGGTCTGGCCGCTCATGCTGGTGACCACGTCGCCCGGCTTGACGGCCCGCCCGTCTGGCATGTTCTCGCACGCGGGGATCAGGCCCACCACATTGATGGCAGGCTGCAGTTCGCCCAGCGCGCGGAAGGTCCCCAGCACGCTGGCTGCGCCGCACATGTCAAACTTCATCTCGTCCATCTCGGGCGCAGGCTTGATCGAGATGCCGCCGGTGTCAAAGGTGATGCCCTTGCCTACCAACACGACCGGCGCCTGGTCCTTGGCAGCGCCGTTGTAGCGCAGCTCGATGAAACGCAGTGGCTCTTCAGAGCCCTTTGCCACCGCCATGAAGGCGCCCATGCCCAGACGTGCCACCTCTGCCGGACCATGCACCTTGCACTGGATGCGTGGCAGCTTGGTCAGGGTTTTGGCCGCGTCGGCCAGAAGGCTGGGGGTGGCATGGTTGGCAGGGCGGTTGCCCCATTCCCGCGCAAACTCCACGCCAGCCACCAAGGCCACACCGCTGTCAAATCCGTCACGCGCGCTGGCCGCATCGGGCACACCCACCACACAGCGGCTCAGGCTGCGTGCCTCTACCTTGGTCTTGGTGGTGGTGTACACATAGCTCACGTCTGCCACCGCCTGAACGGCAGCGCTAACGGCCGCAGCCGGGGCCTCGCCTGCGAAACACAGCACCACCCGCTTGGTCTGCGGCGCCTTGATGGCGCCACCCAACGACTGCAGTGCCTGACGCGTTGCGCGCGCCGAACCATCGCCCAGCCCCAACAGCACCACGCGGCGGGCTGCAACGGCGGGCACTTGGTACAGCTGCAGGTGTTTGCCCGCCTTGGTGGTCAGATCTCCGTTCTTGAGCGCCAAGGCCGCCAGCGCGGACAGCGCATCCTTGCCGGGCTTGAAGCCCTCGGGCAGCAGGACGATCAGCAGGTCGCATTTCTCCGAAGCTGCCGCAGCAAGTTCAAGGGTCTTGAGATCAAAGTTCATAATTGGTGTTTTCCTTCGAGCCAATGTTATTCGATTCATCCATCCGCAAGGAGCTGGCGCGCAGCTTCGGCGCGACCCTTGTGGTGCTGGTGACCGTGGTCATGACCATGATGCTCATCCGCACGCTGGGTCAGGCCTCCAAGGGCAGCGTCAGCCCGTCCGACGTGATGCTCGTCATGGGCTTCACCGTATTGGGGCAGTTGCCCACCATTCTCAGCCTCAGCCTGTTCATTGCGGTGGTCGGCACGCTGTCGCGCATGTACCGTGACAGCGAAATGGTGATCTGGTTCGCCAGCGGGCGCGGCCTGATCAGCCTGGTGCGACCGCTGCTGCGATTCGCCTGGCCGGTGATGGTGGTGATCGCCGTGCTGTCGCTGCTGGTGTGGCCGTGGGCCAACTCCCAGATCCAGGAACTCAAGACCCGCTACGAACAGCGCAGCGACATCGACCGCATCGCCCCGGGCGAGTTCCAGGAGTCGTCCAACGGGAGCCGGGTGTTCTTCATCGACAAGGACACCCCGGACACACTGGCCGCCAACAACGTCTTCATCGCTGCCAATGACGGTAAACGTGAATCCGTCACCTCCGCCCGCAGCGCCCGGCTGGAAACCCAGGGCGGCGAACGCATGGCCCTGCTCAGCGACGGCCAGCGCCTGGAGACTTCGCGTGACAAGCCCGGCGTGAAGATCAGCGAGTTCAGTCTGTACGGCACCCGCATCGGTAGCGCGCCCCCCGGGTCGGCAGAAGAACAAGCGGTGAAGACACGCACCACCTACGACCTCATGATGCAGCCGCTGCCGGCCTACCGCGCCGAGCTGGGATGGCGGCTGGGCCTGGCTCTGGCCGCCCTCAACTTTGTGCTGCTGGGCCTGGCCGTGGCGAGCGTCAACCCACGCGCGGCGCGCAGCACCAGCATGGTGTTTGCGCTGTTTGCCTTCATCGTCTACTACAACCTCATGACCCTGGGCCAGAGCTGGGTGGGTGCGGACCGGCTGGGCCTGACCAGCTTCATGGTGATGCTGCATGGCGGCATGCTGGCAGCCTCGCTGCTGGTGCTGGCGGTACGCCACAACCAGTGGACGGTGCGCCGCATGGGGCAGTCCCTGCGTGCCGGAGGGCAGCCCACATGAAAACCATCCGACGCCTGATTCACCGAGAGGCGCTGGGCGCCGTCGCCTTTGTCACTGTGGGCTTTCTGGCCCTGTTCTTCTTCTTTGACCTGGTGGATGAACTGCGCTGGGTAGGCCGTGCGGGTGCCGATGGCTACCAGCTCTCGCACGCGCTGCTGTTCGTGGTGCTCAGCATCCCCAGTCACCTGTATGAACTACTGCCGATCACGGTACTGATCGGCACCATCTTCGTGATGGCGCGCCTGGCCCAAAGCTCGGAGTTCACCATCATGCGCACCAGCGGCATGGGCCCCTGGCGCGCGCTGCGCACCCTGCTCACGCTCGGCGGCGTCTTTGTGCTGCTGACCTTTGCTGTCGGTGACTACCTGGCCCCCTTGACCGACCGCACCGCGCAGCTCATCAAGGTGCGCTACCTGGGGCGGCTGACAGCGGGCGCCACGGGCGCATGGCTGAAAGAGCGACAGGAGGACCATTCGTTTGCCGTCAACGTGCGCGCACTCACCCCCAATGGCGGCATGCTGGACGTGCGCATCTTCGAGTTCGACGACAAGGGCCGCCTGGCTTCGCAGACGCGGGCAGCATCCGGGCAGTTCGGCCCAGATGGATCGTGGACCTTGGAGAAGGTGCAGCGCAGCCACTTTGAGCAGCAAAACGACAAGAACGAGGCCCGTGTGGAGCACCAGGAAAGCCCCTCCCTTCAGTGGCCGACCAAGATCAGCGCCGACATGGTGGCCGCGTCCCTGCTCAAGCCCGACCGCATGGCCACGCTGGACCTCTTTCAGTTCATCCGACACCTGAACGCCAATGGGCAGTCCGCCCAAAAGTACGAAATCGAGTTCTGGCGCAAGGTGTTCTACCCCTTGAGCTGCCTGGTGATGGTGGTGCTGGCGCTGCCTTTTGCATACCTGCATTTTCGCTCGGGCGGCATCGCGGGCTACGTGTTCGGCGGCGTGATGGCGGGCATCAGCTTCTTCCTGCTCAACAACGTTTTCGGCTATGCGGGCAACCTGCAAAACTGGTCACCATGGCTGACAGCGGCGGCGCCCGGCCTGATCTATTCCCTGCTCTCGCTGGCGGCGTTTGGCTGGCTGGTGCTGAGACGCTGACACTCTGACTTTGCCTCGCCCATGACCCAAGCCATCGTCCTGTTTGCCCACGGGTCCCGCGACCCCCTGTGGCGCGCCCCCATGGAGGCAGTCGCAACGCGCATCGCAGCGCAGAGCCCGGACCGCAGGGTCAGCTGTGCCTACCTGGAACTGTGTGAGCCATCCCTGCCGGAGGCCGTCCGGCAACTGGTGGCCGATGGGGCCACCGCCGTGACGGTGGTGCCCATGTTCCTAGGCACCGGCAAACATGCCCGGGAGGATTTGCCCTTGCTGGTGCAGGAGCTGCGCACCACCCACCCAGGCGCGCAGTTTCATGTGCAAGCCGCCATTGGTGAGGACCCACGCATGACGGCCTTGATGGCAGAGATCGCCTGCGAAAGCCCGCCAGCCTGAAATTTCTGAGGTGCCGACCGTTTGCTTAGACGATTGCATCATAATGATGCAATTCTTTAGGCAATATTCGATATGAATCTGCACCAATTCCGCTTCGTTCAAGAGGCTGCGCGTCGCAACCTCAACCTGACCGAGGCCGCCAAGGCCCTGCATACTTCGCAGCCGGGCGTTTCCAAGGCCATCATCGAGCTGGAAGAAGAACTGGGCGTGGACATCTTTGCCCGCCACGGCAAGCGCCTCAAGCGCATCACCGAGCCCGGCCAGCACGTGCTCAAGAGCATCGAAGTCATCATGCGCGAGGTGGGTAACCTCAAGCGCATTGGCGAGCAATTCAGCGCGCAAGACAGCGGCACCCTCAGCATCGCCACCACCCACACCCAGGCGCGCTACGTGCTGCCGGTGCCCGTGGCGCGGCTGCGCGAGGCCTACCCCAAGGTCAACGTGAGCCTGCACCAGGCCACGCCCCACGAAGTGGCCCGCATGATCATCGACGAGGTGGCCGAGATCGGCATGGCCACCGAATCCCTGGCCGACTACCCCGAACTCGTCACCCTGCCCTGCTACGAATGGCAGCACGTGCTGGTCGTGCCCAACGACCACCCGCTGGCGCAAAAGGAGCGCATTGGACTGGACGACCTGGCCCATGAGGCACTAATCACCTATCACCCCTCCTTCACCGGCCGGGGCAAGATCGACCACGCCTTTGCGGCGCGCAAACTCACGCCCCGCATCGTGCTCGAAGCCATCGACTCCGATGTGATCAAAACCTATGTGCGCCTGGGCCTGGGCATCGGCATCGTGGCCGAGATGGCCATGCGCGACGACCCGGTGGGTGACCTCGCTGTGCGCCCCGTGGGCCACCTGTTCGGCCAGAGCGTGGCGCGCGTGGCCTTCAAGCGCGGCGCCTACCTGCGCAATTTTGTCTACAAGTTTGCCGAGCTGCTCAGCGACCGATTGAGCCGTGAACTCATCGCCCGCGCCATGACGGGCCATGTCAACGACTACGAACTCTGACCTGCATTCAGGCCAGAAACATACTGACTCCTCCAGAATTTTCCCGTTTTCCAAGCCGCTGCGCCATGACATCCACCACCGCCCGCACCCCCGCTTTCCCCAGCAAGCTGCCCAACGTCGGCACCACCATCTTCACCGTGATGTCCGCCCTGGCCACCGAGCACAAGGCCGTCAACCTGGGCCAGGGCTTCCCCGACTTTGAATGCGCGCCCGAGCTGGTGAACGCCGTCACTGCCGCCATGCAGGCCGGGCACAACCAGTACCCGCCCATGCCTGGCGTGCCCGCCCTGCGCGAAGCCGTGGCCCACAAGATCGAGGCGTTGCACGACCGGGCCTACCACCCCAACACCGAAATCACCATCACCGCGGGCGCCACGCAGGCCATCATCACCGCCATCCTGGCCATCGTGCACCCCGGCGACGAGGTGATCGTGCTCGACCCCTGCTACGACAGCTATGTACCCAACATCGAGCTGGCCGGTGGCAAGGCCGTGCGCGTGCCACTCACGCCCGGCACCTTCCGGCCCGACTTCGCCAGGATCAGCGCGGCCATCACGCCCCGCACCCGCGCCATCCTCATCAACAGCCCGCACAACCCCAGCGCCACCATCTGGACGGCCGAGGAAATGCGCCAGCTCGAAGACCTGCTCGCCCCCACCGACATCCTGCTCATCAGCGACGAGGTGTACGAGCACATGGTGTTCGACGGCGCCGAGCACCAGAGCGCCGCACGTTTTGCAGGCCTGGCCGCCCGTGCCTTCATCGTGTCGAGCTTTGGCAAGACCTTCCACGTCACCGGCTGGAAGGTCGGCACCGTGGCGGCCCCTGCCGCCCTGACGGCCGAGTTCCGCAAGGTGCACCAGTTCAATGTGTTCACCGTCAACACGCCCATGCAGCACGGCCTGGCGGCCTACCTCCACGATCCCAAGCCTTACCTGCAACTGCCGGCCTTCTACCAGGCCAAACGCGACCTGTTCCGTCAGGGGCTAGAGGGCTCACGCTTCAAGCTGCTGCCCAGCACCGGCAGCTACTTCCAGTGCGTGGACATCTCAGCGATCAGCGACTTGAACGAGGCCGATTTCTGCCAGTGGCTCACCCGCGAAGTGGGCGTGGCCGCGATTCCGTTGTCGGCGTTTTATGGCGATGGGTTTGACCAGCGTGTGGTGCGGTTCTGCTTCGCCAAGAAGGACGAGACGCTGCGCGCCGCGCTGGAACGGCTGCGCAAGCTGTGATCCGCAGGGCCTTTGAAGGCCCTAACGCGTCTGCCGCGCCAGCCACACACCCGCAGCCGCCAACCCCATACCCGCCAGTGCCCAGCCGCTGAGCGTCTCGCCAAACATGGCCCAGGCGATCAGCGCCGTGGTGGGCGGGGTCAGGTAAAACAGGCTGGCCACGTTCACCGCGCCGCCCCGGCGAATGAGCAAGTTCAGCAGGCTCACCGCGCCCAGTGACAACACCAGCACCAGCCAGCCCAGCGCAAACACAAACTCGCCGGTCCACGATATGGCCATGGATTCGGTGGCGTAGGCGACGGCAGCCATAGCCACCGCACAGGGCAGGTACTGGATGACCGAACCCGTGCGCAAATCGAACGAGGGGCAAAACCGCTTTTGGTACAGCGTGCCCGCCGTGATGCCCAGCAGCGCAACCACCGCTGGCAGCAGCATGCCCAGCAAAGCACCCGCCGGCACGGTAGCCACCTTGCCGGCCACCACCAGCGCGACGCCGGTAAAGCCCAGGGCCAGGCCCGCCCATTGGGCAGGCCGCACCTTCTCACCCAGCAAAGCCCCGGCCACCAGGGCTGTCAGCAGCGGCTGCAAGCCCACCACCAGCGCTGTGATGCCCGACGGCAGCCCGTGCCCAATCGCCATGAACACCCCGCCCAGGTAAACGCCATGCACCAGCAGGCCCGACACCGCGATGTGACCCCAGGCCCTGCCCGTCGGTGGCCAGGGCGCACGCACCACCGCCACCACAGCCAGCATGAGCACGGTGACGATGGCAAAGCGCAGCCCGAGAAAGGTCAGCGGCTCCACATACGGCAGACCCAGCTTGGCGCCGATAAAGCCGGTGCTCCAGAGCGCCACAAACAGCAGAGGGACAAGGGAATCGAGCGGACTGGAAGCGCTGGGACGGAGCGATGTGGCCTGGGTCATGAAGAAAAGAAGCGTGATGCAGGGTGGGGATGATCGCAGCTTGCGAGCGCCTTTGCTGCGGGCTGATGTGAGCGCTCTCCAATGACCCGTTGGGAGAACGGACAGACCTCAAGGTGCGCCACACGCCGAACGTGCAGACACCCGAAACCAGTGCGAGCACCGGCAAACCCGCGCTTCAACGCAAAACTTTGAATAAAAACAGCCTTTAGCGCTTGAATATCATGCGCATGAAGCTATAAATTCAATAGCAAACCACCATACATCTTTCTGCCCACCTGGCCTGGCGTCCGCGCATCTTGATGCGATCTTGATATCGCACCCCGCACTCTTGCGCCCGTCTTGATGCGGCCGTTCCTAGCATCGGTCCATGTCTCAAGGAGGACGATATGGACTGGATATTGATGACGGTGGGAGGCCTGCAGTGGCTGACCGTCTATGGCTTGGCCAAAGGTTGCGCGCTGCTGCAACGCCAGGCACAAGGGGGGCGGTCATGACCAGCGGCTGGATGATTCTGGCGGCCGTGCTGGCTGCAGGCCTCTTGGTGTACTTGGTCGCGGTGCTGCTGCGGCCAGAGGACTTTTCATGAGCACCGGTGCCTGGCTGCAATTGGCAGTGTTTTTGGCACTGCTGCTGGCGCTGGCTTGGCCGCTGGCGCGTTACATCGACACCGTGATGGCGGGCCGCTTTGCCCTGGGGCGACGGCTGGAGGGGCCGCTGTTCCAACTGGCTGGCGTGCGGCCCGAGGAAGAAACCGGCTGGCTGCGCTACGCGCTGGGCCTGCTGGTGTTCAACGGCCTGGGCGTGCTGGCGGTGTATGCGCTGCAGCGCTGGCAGGCCGTGTTGCCATTCAACCCGCAGAGCATGGCTGCGGTGGCACCCGACTCGGCCTTCAACACCGCCATCAGTTTTGTCACCAACACCAACTGGCAGGGCTATGGCGGCGAGAGCACCATGAGCTACCTCACGCAGATGCTGGCGCTGACGGTGCAGAACTTTCTGTCTGCCGCCACGGGCCTCGTCGTCGTCGTGGCATTGGTGCGCGGCTTTTCCCGGCACTCCGTACAAAGCATTGGCAACGTGTGGGCCGACATCACCCGTGCCACGCTGTGGGTGCTACTGCCCCTGTCGCTGGTGCTGGCCGTGGTGTTTGCAGGCCAGGGCGTGATCCAGAACCTGTCGCCCTATACCGAAGTGCAGACGCTGGAGCCCGTGCACTACGACGCCCCCAAGCTCGATAGCGCGGGCCAACCCGTGCTCGACGCCCAGGGCGCCCCAGTCACCGAGCCCGCCACGCAAGCCACCCAGACGCTGGCCATGGGCCCCGTGGCCTCGCAGCTGGCCATCAAGATGCTGGGCACCAACGGCGGCGGCTACTTCAACGCCAACTCGGCCCACCCGTTCGAGAACCCCTCGGCCGCCAGCAACCTGTTGCAGATGCTGGCCATCTTCCTCATCCCCGCCGCGCTGTGCCTGGTGTTTGGCCGCATGGTGGGCGATGAGCGCCAGGGCTGGACGATTCTGGCCACGATGAGCCTGCTGTTTGTGGTGGCCGTGGTGGCAGCCACTGCCTTTGAGCAACAGGGCAACCCGCTGCTGGCATCGCTGGGCGTGGACCAGGCCGCCAGCGCCTTGCAGGCGGGCGGCAACATGGAAGGCAAGGAGACGCGCTTTGGCATCGCCACTTCGGCCCTGTTCGCCGTCATCACCACAGCCGCCAGCTGCGGCGCAGTGATTGCCATGCACGACAGCTTCACACCCCTGGGTGGCATGGTGCCCATGGTGCTCATGCAGATGGGCGAGGTGGTGTTTGGCGGCGTGGGCTCGGGCCTGTACGGCATGCTGGTGTTCGCCATCATGGCCGTGTTCATCGCCGGGCTGATGATTGGCCGCACGCCCGAGTACTTGGGCAAGAAGATCGAGACGCACGAGATGAAGCTCGTTGCCATCGCCATCCTCGTCACGCCCCTGCTGGTGCTGCTGGGCACCGCCGTGGCGGTGATGAGCGAGGCGGGCCGCGCAGGCCTCTCCAACCCCGGCGCGCACGGCTTCAGCCAGGTGCTGTACGCGCTGTCTTCCGCCGCCAACAACAACGGCAGCGCCTTTGCAGGCCTGTCGGCCAACACGCCTTTCTACAACGTGCTGCTGGCCGTGGCCATGTGGCTGGGCCGCTTTGGCGTGATCGTGCCGGTGCTGGCCATGGCCGGGTCTCTGGCCGCCAAAAAGCGCGCCACCGCCACCGATGGCACCTTGCCCACGCACGGCCCGCTGTTTGTAGCGCTGCTGGCAGGCGTGGTGCTGCTGGTGGGCTTGCTGAACTATGTGCCCGCCCTGGCGCTGGGCCCGGTGGTTGAGCACCTGGTGCTGACCACACGCTAAAGAAATGGCACGGAGATTGTGATGACTCGCAAGACATTGACCCTGTTCGACCCCGCCCTGGTGCGCCCCGCGCTGCTGGAGGCCTTCAAAAAGCTGGACCCGCGCGTGCAATGGCGCAACCCGGTGATGTTTGTGGTGTACGTGGGCAGCGCCTTCACCACCGCGCTGGCCGCTAGCCAACCCGAGGGCTTCACGGCAGCCGTCGCGCTGTGGCTGTGGTTCACCGTGCTGTTCGCCAACTTTGCCGAGGCCATGGCCGAAGGCCGCAGCAAGGCCCAGGCGGCCTCGCTGCGTGGCCTGAAAAAGCAGACCTGGGCGAAAAAGCTAGACGGCCAGTTTGACTGCACCACCCCACGCACCGAAATGACCTGGCTGCCGCTGGAGGCCGCCAACCTGCGCAAGGGCGATGTGGTGCTGGTGGAAGCCGGTGACATCATTCCCGCCGATGGCGAAGTGATCGACGGCGTGGCCTCGGTGGACGAAAGCGCCATCACGGGCGAGTCCGCACCGGTGATCCGCGAATCCGGCGGCGACTTCTCGGCCGTGACCGGCGGCACCCGCGTGCTGTCCGACTGGATCGTGGTGCGCGTGGCCGTGAACCCCGGCGAGACCTTTGTGGACCGCATGATCGCCATGGTCGAAAACGCCAAGCGCCACAAGACGCCCAACGAGATCGCGCTGACCATCCTGCTGGTGGCGCTGACCATCGTCTTCTTGGGCGTCGTCGTCACGCTGCTGCCGTTCTCGCTGTTCAGCGTGCAGGCCAGCGGCGCGGGCGAGCCGGTGAGCCTGGTGGTGCTGGTGGCCCTGCTGGTGTGCCTGATCCCCACCACCATCGCCGGCCTGCTCAGCGCCATTGGCGTGGCAGGCATGAGCCGCATGATGCAGGCCAATGTGATCGCCACCTCGGGCCGCGCAGTGGAGGCGGCAGGCGACGTGGACGTGCTGCTGCTGGACAAGACCGGCACCATCACGCTGGGCAACCGGCAGGCTAGCCAGTTCGTGTCTGCCCCCGGCGTGACCGATGCTGCATTGGCCGATGCCGCGCAGCTTGCATCGCTGGCCGACGAAACCCCCGAAGGCCGCAGCATCGTGGTGCTGGCCAAGCAGAAGTTCAACCTGCGCGAGCGCGACCTCTCCAGCCTGCAAGCCACGTTCGTGCCGTTCACTGCGCAAACGCGTATGAGTGGCGTGGACTTGCCCGGCCCCCGCCTGCTGCGCAAGGGTGCGGCCGATGCCATCCGCAAGCATGTGGAGGCCCTGGGTGGTCGCTTCCCCACCGCCGTGCAGACGGCTGTGGACGATGTATCGCGCCGTGGCAGCACGCCGCTGGTGGTGGCCGATGGCGCCCATGTGCTGGGCGTGGTGGAGCTGAAAGACGTGGTGAAGGGGGGCATCAAGGAACGCTTTGCCGAGCTGCGCCGCATGGGCATCAAGACCGTGATGGTGACGGGCGACAACCGCCTGACGGCTGCCGCCATTGCCGCCGAGGCGGGTGTGGACGACTTTCTGGCCGAGGCCACGCCCGAGGCGAAGCTTCAGCTCATCCGCAGCTACCAGGCCAATGGCCAGCTGGTGGCCATGACGGGCGACGGCACCAACGACGCCCCCGCCCTCGCCCAGGCCGATGTGGCCGTGGCCATGAACACTGGCACCCAGGCCGCCAAGGAGGCCGGCAACATGGTGGACCTGGACAGCAACCCCACCAAGCTCATCGAGATCGTGGAGACCGGCAAGCAGATGCTGATGACGCGCGGCTCGCTCACCACCTTCAGCATCGCCAACGACATCGCTAAGTACTTCGCCATCATCCCTGCGGCCTTCGTCACCACCTACCCGCAGCTGTCGGCGCTGAACTTCATGCACCTGGCCAGCCCCTCGTCGGCCATCCTGTCCGCCGTGGTGTTCAACGCGCTGATCATCATCTTTTTGATCCCGCTGGCCCTGAAGGGCGTGGCCTACCGCGCCGTCGGCGCCGCCGCGCTGCTGCGCCGCAATCTGACCATCTATGGGCTGGGGGGCATGGTGGTGCCGTTCATTGGCATCAAGTTGATTGACATGGTGTTGGCCGCAGCCGGGTTGACCTGATCGCTGCCCACCCGCCAACACAGCGCTCTCATCACTGACAAGGAAAATCGTATGCCTATCCGTATTCCCCGCGACGACGTGCCCACCAGCGCAGGCGGCCTGCTGCGCCCCGCCCTCACGTTGTTTGTCGTGCTGTCCCTCGTCACCGGCCTACTCTACCCGCTGGCCGTCACGGGCGTGGCACAAACCGCCTTCCCGCACCAGGCCAACGGCAGCCTCATCACCCAGGGTGGCAAGACGGTGGGCTCCGAGCTCATCGGCCAGTCGTTCACCGAGCCCGGCCACTTCTGGGGCCGCCCCTCAGCCACAGCGCCTATGCCTTACAACGCGTCAGCCTCGGGTGGCTCTAACCTGGGTCCCACTAACCCGGCGCTAGCCGAAGCCGTCAAGACGCGCATCGAGGCCCTGCGCGCTGCCGACCCCGGCAACACCCAACCCGTTCCGGTGGATCTGGTCACCGCATCGGCCAGCGGGCTGGACCCGCACATTAGCCCGGCAGCCGCCGCCTACCAGACCGAGCGAGTGGCCCGCGCCCGGGGCCTGCCCGTGGCGCAAGTGCAGGCACTGGTGAAGCAACACACCCAAAGCCCCTGGCTGGGCCTGCTGGGTGAGCCGCGTGTGAACGTTTTGGCCTTGAATCTGGCACTCGATTCGCTATCAAATAAATAGCTATCAGCGCAATTGATACTAGCGCTTGAGGCCTATTCGACATCAAATTGGTGGATACACTGTGCCCATGCAGGATCGCCCCGACCCCGACGCGCTGCTGCAGCGCATCCAGCAAGAGCAGGCCCAGCAGCAGCGCGGGCGGCTCAAGGTGTTCTTTGGTGCTTGCGCCGGGGTGGGCAAGACCTTTGCCATGCTGTCGGCCGCCCGGGCGGCGCAGGCGCAAGGCACGCCCGTCACCATCGGCGTGGTCGAGACGCATGGCCGCGCCGACACCGACGCACAGACCGCGCACCTGCCCCGCCTGCCGCTGCGCGCCCTGCCCTACAAAGACCGCACCCTGCCCGAATTTGACCTGGATGCCGCCCTGGCCTGGGGCGCAGAACACCCCGAAGGCCTGGTGCTGCTGGACGAACTGGCCCACAGCAATGTGGCCGGGTCGCGCCACCCCAAGCGCTGGCAAGACGCCGAAGAGCTGCTGGCCGCAGGCATCGACGTGTGGTCCACCATGAACGTGCAGCACCTGGAGAGCCTGAACGACATCGTGAGCGGCATCACCGGCATCCGCGTGTGGGAGACAGTGCCCGACCAGTTTTTTGACGCGGCCGACGAAGTGGTGGTGGTGGACCTGCCGCCCGACGAGCTGCTGGCGCGCCTCAAAACTGGCAAGGTCTACCTGCCCCAGCAGGCAGAGCGCGCCGCCGCCAACTTCTTTCGCAAAGGCAACCTGCTGGCCCTGCGCGAGTTGGCCCTGCGCCGCACGGCAGACCGGGTGGACGACGAAATGCGCGCCTACCGCCGCGCCAGCAGCACCACGCATGAGGCCGTGTGGCCCAACCGCGAGGCCCTGCTGGCCTGCGTGGGCACGGGCGACAACGCCGAAAAAGTGGTGCGCAGCTGCGCCCGCTTGGCCGCCCAGCTCGACCTGCCCTGGCACGCCGTGCATGTGGAAACGCCCGAGCAGCAAGGCCAGTCGGCCACCCTGCACCCGCAGGTAGAGCGCACGCTGAAGATCGCTCAGCAACTGGGCGCTGCCGCCTGCACCGTGCTGCCCGCCGCCCAGCCCGCACAGGCCCTGGTGCGCTACGCACGTGAACACAACCTGGTGCGCGTGGTCATGGGGCGCAGCACCCGGCGCTGGCCGTGGCAGGCCACGCTGGCCGAGCAGATCGGACAAAGTGCCAGCGACCTGGACCTGCTGCAGGTGGGCACACTGCCCAGCCGCAGCAATGACGCAGCAGAGCGCAAAACCACCCGCGCCACCAACGCCCCCCGCGGTGCGTTCTGGCCGGGCTACATCGCTGCCGCGCTCGCCTGCTGCGTCGCCGCCGTCATCGCGACGCCGCTGGCCAACGTGCTGGAGCTGACCAACATCGTCATGCTGTTTTTGCTGGTGGTGGTGGGTGTGGCACTGCGCTTTGGGCGTGGCCCGGCCATCATGGCGGCGTTCCTGGGCGTGGGGTTTTTTGATTTCTTCTTTGTGCCGCCCCGCTTCAACTTTGCGGTGAGCGACGCGCAGTACGTCGTCACCTTTGCCGTGATGCTGGTGGTGGCCCTGGTGGTGGGCCAGCTCACCGCCGGGCTCAAGGTACAGGCCGAGGCCGCCACCGACCGCGAACACCGCGTGCGCAGCCTCTACGACATGGCGCGTGACCTGTCTGCTGCCCTGCTGCCCGAACAGGTGGCCGAGATTGGCGCACGCTTTATCACCGGCGAGTTCAGCGCAGGCAGCACGCTGGTGGTGGCCGACGATGACAACCGCCTGCAGGTGCTGCCCGGAGGCACCGCCCCCGTGGACATGGCCGTGGCGCAATGGGCATTCGAGCGCGGCGAGCCCGCAGGCCGGGGCACGGACACCTTGCACTCCAGCCCCACGCTGGTGCTGCCGCTCAAGGCGCCCATGCGCATCCGTGGCGTGCTGGTGGTCGCGATGCCGCAAGGCCAGGTGCCGGGCGTGGAACCGCGCCGCCTGCTGCAGACCTGCGCCTCGCTGCTGGCCATTTCGCTCGAACGCATCCACTACATCGACGTGGCGCAGAGAAGCACGGTGCAGATCGAGTCCGAGCGGCTGCGCAACTCGCTGCTCTCGGCCATCTCGCACGACCTGCGCACGCCGCTGGCCTCGCTGGTCGGCCTGGCCGAATCCCTGGCCATGGTGCAGCCGCCCCTGCCTTCCCATCAACAAGAGCTGACCGACGCCATCCAGCAATCGGCCCAGCGCATGAGCGCACTGGTCAACAACCTGCTGGACATGGCCCGCCTGGAGGCCGGGGCCGTGCAACTCAACAAAGCCTGGCAGCCACTGGAAGAAGTGGTGGGCAGCGCCCTGGCCGCCTGCGCCCCGGCCATTGCAACGCACCGTATCGAAGTGACCCTGCCGGGCGACCTGCCGCTGCTGCAGATCGACGCCGTGCTGATGGAGCGGGTGCTGGTCAACCTGCTGGAAAACGCCGCCAAGTACACGCCCGCAGACACCACCCTCCGCATCAGCGCGCAGCCCCAAAGCGATGCCGTGGCACTGACCATTACCGACGAAGGCCCCGGCCTGCCCAAAGGGCGTGAAGAGCTGCTGTTTGAAAAATTCGAGCGCGGTGCCCGCGAAAGCGCCACGCCCGGTGTGGGCCTGGGGCTGGCCATCTGCCGCGCCATCGTGCAGGCGCACGGTGGCAGCATCCGGGGCGATACGATCCACAACGCCCAGGGCCAGCCTGCGGGTGCACGCTTTACGCTGCTGCTGCCACGCGGTACACCGCCCACCGATCTAGGCACCGATGCAGACACCACCTGCGAAGTTTGACCGCGCGGCCCTCCAATCCCCATGACCGACCTGCCCACCCACATCCTCATCGTCGAAGACGAAGCCGACATCCGCCGCTTTGTGCGCCTGACGCTGGAGAGCGAAGGCCACACCGTGCACGAGGCCGCCACGCTGCAACGCGGCCTGATCGAGGCTGGCACCCGCCGCCCCGACCTGGTGGTGCTGGACCTGGGCCTGCCCGATGGCGACGGTGTGGACCTGATCCGCGACCTGCGCACCTGGTCGGCCATGCCTATCATCGTGCTCTCGGCCCGCAGCGCCGAGGCCAGCAAGATCGCGGCGCTGGATGCCGGGGCCGACGACTACCTGGTCAAGCCCTTTGGCTCCGGTGAGCTGATGGCCCGCGTGCGCGCCCAGTTGCGCCGCAGCCAGCGCGCATCCGGCGCCGAAGCCACACCCGTCATCCAGTTCGGCCCCATCACCGTGGACCTGGCCCGCCGCACGGTGGAGCGCCGCATGGGCGGCAATGGTGAAGGCAACGGCGATGGCAATGGCAATGGCAGCGAGGCCCTGCACCTCACACCCATCGAATACAAGCTGCTCACCTACCTGGCCTCCCAGCCCGACCGCGTCATCACCCACGCCCAGCTCCTCAAGGCCGTGTGGGGCCCAGGCCATGCTGAGGACACGCACTATGTGCGCGTGCACATGGCCAACCTGCGCAAGAAGGTGGAGGACAACGCATCCATGCCCCGGCATTTGCGAACCGAGGCGGGGGTGGGGTACCGGTTTGTGCCGTAGCGCCAGCCTACGCCCCTGGCCCATCTGGCGTGAGCGAGCAACAGCGCCTGCAAATTGGAAAAAATCTACTCCTCACCCCAGACAGCTTGGCTCTGGACAACGTTCACAAAGTGCACTGCATCGAAGCCATCCGGGTACAGGCTTGCCTGGGAATGGCGCGGCAATCCCTCTGCCTGCGTCCACACCTGCCCTTCAAACAAGCGTTGTCGATCGTCACGCAGCGTAATCAGAATTTCCTCCAGCGACAACTTCAAACAGCCGAAAAAGAAACAATGGTCACCCTCGATAGAGGTGTCCACGATCCACGCGTGAACCCGCTCAAGCGTAGGCGGCTCTGGCAACCCCAAAGCACTTTGCAAAGCCATATCGCCCGCCAGCACACCGAGCACTGCCGCTTGCTTACGTACCAGTTGGCGCCCCGCTTTGCGCAATGTGGTGGTCACATGCTGCCACGCATCTTGAACCGATTGGCGCACGAATGTGGACTTGAGTTCGAAGACAAACAAATGCCCGTCGCGCGCAGCCAGCACATCCACCTCACCGGCGTCGCGGAGATCGTCAGGCGGTTGCCAATTCAGTACAACGCGAAAGCCCCGCGCCTGCAGGGCCACCGCCAAGTTGGCCTCAATGCGCTGTGTTTCCTCTCGCGTCTCAGCGCGTCGCGCCCCCAGCCTGCGCAGATTGTTGATGGCCGCATGGCCATTGCTTTGAAAAGCAGCAATCCAAGGCAACTGCACGTAAGCATGACCAAACTGAAGGACTGGACGCTCAAACAAACCTGGATGCAAGCCAGGCTCGTCCCGCCCCAACCTTTCACCAAGCGCCACCATGTCGTAGCACCAGAAATCGAGAATGGCTTGGGCAGAGGCCACACTCCCTTGCGGCTGTTCGGACGTGACAGTCCAACCCGTGATACGGCGAACCTTAGCGGTGCGGTCTGACCATGTAAACGGCAGACGGTTCTGCATGCCCTCCAACAAGCCCTGCAGCGCCAAGCGCCCCAGTGCCAGCCGCCAGTGCCCCAGGGCTTGCGCGTGGGCAGCGAACGCTCCAATGTAGTCACGCAAGAAAAAAATAGCCGTCAATTCCTGCGCCAGCAAGGCCTGAAAGAGGTTGACCGTGCGCCCCCCTTCAAGGCTCACCTGATCGCCTACCCCGTACACCTCACTCAGCCGCATCCGCGTGGCGAGCGCCTTAATCCAGGCCGCTCGGTTGTCGTCCTCGTTTTCAGGCCGCCCTATGCGCTGGTGTGCCATGTCGGAGTGCGCGAACGCATCGACTGCCCGATCCATCCAATAGCCCTGCAACTGCCACAGCTTGCGTGTGTTGCGCTCCCATGCAGCGCGTGCAGCCGGGTCAGTCTCGACAATCTCCAGCCTGTCTCCGCGTCTCTCAAATCGGATGCCGTCATCCCAGCAAAAAGCATGGAGGCTGCGGCTCAAAAATTCCCGCATCTCGATCTGCGCCGCCATGAGGTCTTGAAACTGCGCGTAGCGCCGGGCCGCCAACTCTGGCAATGCTCTATTCGAGAAGAGCCAATCCCGAAACAACGGCCCTACACGCTCGGCAATGTCGTTCTCATTGAGGCGCAAGGCGGAACGGTCGCCTGACCGTAATTTCCAGAGCAGCAATGCGTTGATCGCATCCCAAGCACTCGCCACGGACATTCCTTGGGCCTCGACAGCCGCTGAGCCATGCAGGCCATGTGGCACCAAATGATCGAA
Organism: Acidovorax sp. 107; assembly: GCF_003058055.1. Classification (NCBI taxonomy): domain Bacteria; kingdom Pseudomonadati; phylum Pseudomonadota; class Betaproteobacteria; order Burkholderiales; family Comamonadaceae; genus Acidovorax; species Acidovorax sp. 107. The sequence goes on from NZ_QBTZ01000001.1 coordinate 2,028,171, forward strand.
AGCGTAAAGACTGGTCCATGCCAACAGCTCAATGATCGGCACTGTCTCCCATGGCAACTGGCAGCGGGCCAGCGCGTCTCGACGCAGGGCGTGGGCCTCATCCAATAGGTGAAGCACCCGGCACAATTCAGCGACTTCGGGGGCTTGTGCCGCAGCCTGCTGCAGTTCATGGCGACGTGGCGAATCAGGCCGCAGCGCCAAGCCAGAGTGACGCACCGCGTCCGTGAGGACGATAGGCGCTTGCTGTGCGAGCACACCCAACAGTCCAGGGGCAGCCACCTTGTCTTGTGCGAGATAACGCGTCAGCGCCAAACCCATGGCTTCGCCACGCCAATCCTGCGCATCAGCAGCTTGTAAGCACACAGTCGACCAGAACAAGTGATCTCGACCACTGCGGCTCAGCTTGTGGCCGTTGACCTTCTCGGGTCTACCGTCCAGGTAAGCCTCCGCGACTTCCGCCAGCGCTTCGTGCGCTGAAAAACCATCGGCTAGCAAGCGCAGGCGCAGACGCTCGTAATAACCACCGTCCTCTGCACTCATAGCAGCACGATGTCGTACTGCTCCTGCCCCATCGCGCTTTCGGCCTGCAGCGAGATGGGTTTCTTGATGAAGTCGGAAAGCCCGGCCAGGTGCTGACTCTCCTCGTCGAGGAACAGCTCCACCACCCGCGCCGACGCCACCACCCGGAACTCGCGCGGGTTGAACTGGCGGGCTTCGCGCAGGATCTCGCGCAGGATGTCGTAGCACACGCTGCGCGCAGTCTTCACGCTGCCCTTGCCCTGGCATACCTCGCAGGGCTCGCACAGCATGTGGGCCAATGATTCGCGTGTGCGCTTGCGCGTCATCTCCACCAGGCCCAGTTGCGAGAAGGTGCCGGACGACATGGTCTTGACCCGGTCGCGCGCGAGCTGCTTCTTGAACTCCGCCAGCACAGCCTGCTGGTGGTCGTCCCGCACCATGTCGATGAAGTCCACGATGATGATGCCGCCCAGGTTGCGCAAGCGCAGTTGGCGAGCAATGGCCTGGGCTGCCTCCAGGTTGGTCTTGAAGATGGTGTCGTCGAAGTTGCGCGCACCCACGTAGCCACCGGTGTTCACGTCGATGGTGGTGAGCGCCTCGGTCTGGTCCACGATGAGGTAGCCGCCCGACTTCAGGTCCACCCGGCGTCCCAATGCCTTTGCCACCTCTTCATCGATGGCATACAAGTCAAAAATCGGCCGCTCGCCCTTGTAGTGCTGCAGCTTGCCGGCGGCTGCGGGCATGAACTCCTGCCCGAACGCGCGCAGGCGCTGGAATTGCTCCATCGAATCGATGCGGATGGTCTGCGTGTGGTCGCCCACCAGGTCGCGCAGCACGCGCTGCAGCAGGTCCAGGTCCTGGTGCAACAGCGACATGGCCGGCAGCTTGAGCGATGCCTCCTTGATGCGCGCCCAGGTCTTGCGCAGGTAGGCAATGTCTTCAGCCAGCTCGGCATCCGTGGAATCTTCGCCGTTGGTGCGCAAGATGAAGCCGCCGCCACCGCCCGTGGACTTGTCGCCCACCAGCGCCTGCAGCCGCGCGCGCAGTGCATCGCGCTCGGCGGGCGGGATCTTCTGCGACACGCCCACATGGTCGTCCTGCGGCAAAAACACCAGCAGGCGACCGGCAATGCTGATCTGCGTGGACAACCGCGCGCCCTTGGTGCCAATCGGGTCCTTGATGACCTGCACCATCAGTGCCTGGCCTTCGAACACCTGTTTTTCGATGGGCACTTGCGGCTCGTTCTTGCGGGCGAATGCGGGCGGCTCGCCATCGGGCTGGCGCTGCCACACATCAGCTACGTGCAAGAAGGCCGCGCGCTCCAGCCCGATGTCGATGAAGGCCGACTGCATGCCCGGCAGCACGCGCGATACCTTGCCCAGGTAGACGTTGCCCACCAGGCCGCGTTCCAGCGTGCGCTCGATATGCAGCTCCTGCACGGCGCCGTGCTCCACCACGGCCACGCGGGTTTCCTGGGGCGACCAATTAATCAGGATGTCTTGTTGCATGGCGTTGTTGTTGTCTTTGGTTGGCGTCGCCTAGATGGCAAAGCCCGATGCGCGCAGTAGCTGCGCGGTCTCGTACATGGGCAGCCCCATGATGCCCGAATAGCTGCCCGCCAGGTGCTCCACATACGCTGCCGCCCTGCCCTGGATGCCATAGGCGCCCGCCTTGCCCAGCGGCTCGCCCGTGGCCACGTACGCATCGATCTGCGCGGGTGTCATGGGCGCGAAGGTGACGCGCGACACCGAGAGGGCCGTCAGCCGCTTGGCGCCCACTTGCATCGCTAAGGCAGTCAGCACGCGGTGCTCGTGCCCCGCCAGCTCGGCCAGCATGCGCGCAGCATGGGCAGCATCGTCCGGCTTGCCGTAGATGGTGCGGCCCAGGGCCACGGTGGTGTCGGAGCACAGGATGGGCGCATCCGGCAACTGGCGCCGCGCGCGCCGGGCTACGGCCGCGTCGAGCTTGAGCGCGGTCACGCGCTCCACATAGGCGGTGGGCGCTTCGCCGGGCAGCACCACCTCGATGGCCTCGGTGTCTTCGGGCTCATCGCCGTCCACATTGGGTAGCAGCAGTTCGTGGCGCACGCCCAGCTGTTCCAGCAACTGACGACGGCGCGGGCTCTGGGAGGCGAGGTAGATGAAGTCGGGCATGAACGGATTTTGAATAAAAATCGGCTCTAGCGCTTATTCATCAAGCGCTAGCAGCTATGAAAAAAGGAGTGATACCGACCATCATTGCAAAGGGCCTGCTTTATTCACGATGGTATGGATGCCCGGCATTCACCGACCAGGCGCGGTATAGCTGCTCAATGAGCAGCACGCGCACCATGGCGTGCGGCAGGGTCAGGTCCGACAGGCGAATGCGCTCGTGTGCCGCTTGCCGAAAGGCGGGGTCCAGCCCATCGGGGCCGCCGATGACCAGCGCCACATCGTCACCGCCCAGCTGCCAGCCCTTGAGCCGTTCGGCCAGCGCTTTGGTGGTGAGGTTGGTGCCGCGCTCGTCCAGTGCCACCACGCGGGTGCCCCTGGGAATGGCGGCCTCGATGCGCTCACGCTCGGCGGCGTAGAGCGTCTCCAGCGTCTTGGAGCCACGCGGCTCGGTCTTGACGGCCTTGAGCTCTACCTTGAGTTCGGGCGGGAAGCGTTTGGCGTAATCGTCGTATGCGGTCTGCGCCCAATCGGGCACCCGCTGCCCGACCGCCACAATGAGCAGCTTCATGGATCAACCTGGATGCGTGAGGGGCAGTTACCGCAGCGCGCCACGAAAGGGGCACCGCTGCGGAAACGGATCAGCCCTTGCTACGGGCCGGCGCCTTCTTGGCGGCTGGCTTGGCACCCGACTTGGGCGCCGATGCGGAGGCTGGCTTGGCTGCCGCGCGTGCGGGAGTCTTGCCTGCGGGCGACTTCTTGGCCGCAGGCTTCTTGGCGCCAACAGGCTTGACCACAACCGTCTTGACAGGGGCCTTGGTGGCGGCGGGCTTCTTGGCGGCGACTGCGCCCGTGGTCTTGCTGGCTGGCTTGGTGGCGCCGGTCTTGGCGGCCGATTTGCCCGGCGCGGCCTTGGCCGCAGTTTTTGCAGCTGGCTTGGGCGCTGTTTTCGCTGCAGTTTTCGCAGCGGTCTTGGCAACTGCCTTGACGGTGGCCTTGCCCGAACGGGCGGCTACCGAGGGAGCTGCTGCCGCCTTTTTGGCGGGCGCCTTGCCAGCAGCCTTGGCGTCCGACTTGGCAGCCTTCTGGGCCGACTTTTTCTCAGCCAGTTCGGTGGCGGCGCTGGACACAGGCTTGGCAGCGCCCAGCTTCAGACGCACGGGGGTGTCGCCCCACAGTTCTTCCAGGCGGTAGTACTGGCGGATGGCGGGCTGCATGATGTGCGCCACAGCGGCGCCGCAGTCCACGATGATCCATTCACCGTTGTCTTCGCCTTCGATGCGGGGCTTGGAGAAGCCGGCTTCCTTGACCGCATCGCGCACGCTGGCTGCCAGGGCCTTGGTCTGGCGGTTGGAAGTGCCTGATGCCACGATCACCCGTTCAAACAGCGGCGAGAGATGCTCGGTGTTGAAAACCTGGATGTCTTGCGCCTTGACGTCTTCCAGGCCATCGACGATGGCGCGCTGGAGTTTGGTGACGTCTTTTTTGGCGGCGGTTTCCGATTTGGTGGAGGTGGTCATCAGGCGGTGATTAGAAAGGGAATGGAATCAATATAGCGTGCAACGCAGCGCACAGCCAGCGGGCTGGGCCTTGAGTGTTGCGCGGGTGTTGTGCTGGGGCGCTGCAGCAGTGTGAGGTGTTTTGGGCCTCTTGCGCTCATGTGAAAAGCGCGGGCAGCTATTGAAATTATAGCTTTTGCGCTTTTCACGGCTTTCAGGGCGCAGGGACAGCCCCCTCCGCAAGCCAGTCTCGGCGCACCAAAAAGCGCTGCGTAAGGTCGGCCTCGGCCGAATCGGCGGCGTCAGACCGCTGGTACGACCACGACACCAGCGGCGGCATGGACAGCAGGATGGACTCGGTGCGCCCGCCCGACTGCAGGCCAAAGTGCGTGCCCCGGTCCCAGACCAGATTGAACTCGACATAGCGGCCCCGGCGGTAGAGCTGGAAGTCGCGCTCGCGCTCGCCATAGGGCATGCCCTTGCGTTTCTCGACGATGGGCAGGTAGGCTCTCAGGAACGCGTCGCCCACCGACCGCGTCATGGCCAGGCTTTGTTCAAAGCCCAGCTCCGAGAAGTCGTCATAGAACACGCCGCCCACGCCGCGCTGCTCGCTGCGGTGCTTGAGGAAGAAATATTCATCGCACCATTGCTTGAAGCGCGGGTACTTGTCGTCGCCGAAAGCGCTGAGCGCATCGCGGCAGGTACGGTGAAAGTGCACCGCGTCCTCTTCAAACCCGTAGTACGGCGTGAGGTCCATGCCGCCGCCAAACCAGCAGGTCGGCGCCTTGCCTGGGTGGCCAGCGGCGATCATGCGCACGTTCATGTGCACCGTGGGCACATAGGGGTTACGCGGGTGAAAGACCAGCGACACGCCCATGGCCTCGAACGGCGCACCCGCCAGCTCGGGCCGGTGCTGCGTGGCCGAAGGCGGCAGCTGTGGGCCGCGTACGTGGCTGAAGCCGCACCCAGCGCGCTCGAACACCCGGCCGCCTTCCATGATCTTGGTGATGCCGTCGCCTTGCAGCGGCTCGCCGGGCGGCTTGCTCCAGGCATCGGCCAGAAAGCGTGCGCCGCCCTCGCCTTCAGCGGCTTCCACGGCTTCCAGCGCATCAGTGATGCGCGCCTGCAGGCCCACCAGGTAGCCGCGCACGCGGGTCACCGTGTCGGTAGGGTTCAGGGTCTGAGCGTCTGCCATCAGCTTTTCAGGGCACGGAAGCCGATGTCGCGGCGGTACTGCGCGCCATCAAACTGGATGCCACGTGCCACGTCATACGCACGTTGCTGCGCCTGCTTGACGCTGTCGGCCAGCACCGTCACACACAACACCCGGCCACCGGTCACGCTGACCACACCATCCTTCAGCTGCGTGCCCGCATGGAACACCACGGCATCGTCCGCCTCAGCAGGCAGGCCAGTGATGGGGTCACCCTTGCGCGGGTTCTCCGGGTAGCCATGGGCGGCCATGACCACGCCCAGCGCGGTGCGACGGTCCCATTGCAGTTCCATCTGGTCGAGCTTGCCGTCAGCGGCTGCGGCCATCACGTCGCTGAAATCGCTTTTCAGGCGCATCAGGATGGGCTGCGTCTCGGGGTCACCCATGCGGCAGTTGAATTCGAGCGTCTTGGGCTGGCCCTTGGCGTCGATCATCAGCCCGGCGTACAGGAAGCCGGTGTAAGGAATGCCGTCCTTTTCCATGCCACGGATCGTGGGCAGGATGATCTCGCGCATGGCACGGGCGTGCACGTCGGCCGTGACCACGGGCGCGGGCGAGTAGGCGCCCATGCCACCGGTGTTGGGGCCTTCGTCGCCGTCCTTCAGGCGCTTGTGGTCCTGGCTGGTGGCCAGGGCCAGCACGTTCTTGCCGTCGCACAGCACGATGAAACTGGCTTCTTCGCCTTCGAGGAATTCCTCGATCACCACGCGCGCGCCGCCTTCGTTGTGCGTCACGCCGTATTTGTTGTCCACCAGCATGAAGTCCACTGCGTCGTGGGCCTCCTGCAGCGTCATGGCCACGACCACGCCCTTGCCAGCCGCCAATCCGTCGGCCTTGATGACGATGGGCGCGCCCAATCGGTCCACGAAAGCGTGGGCCGCTGCCGGGTCGGTGAAGGTGTCGTAGTCGGCCGTAGGGATGCCATGGCGGCGCATGAAGGCCTTGCTGAACGCCTTGGAGCTTTCCAGCTGAGCAGCCGCCTTGGTGGGGCCGAAAATGCGCAGGCCGTGGGCGCGGAACTCATCGACCACACCGGCGGCCAGGGGCGCCTCGGGGCCCACCACGGTCAGCGCGATCTTTTCGGCCTGGGCCCAGGTGCGCAGCTCGCGCACGTCGGAGATCGCGACGTTTTCGAGCTTGGGGTTCAAGGCCGTGCCACCGTTGCCGGGTGCCACAAACACCTTGGTCACCTTGGGGGACTGGCTCAGTTTCCACGCCATCGCGTGTTCACGGCCGCCGCCACCAATCACAAGTACTTTCATAGGAACCTTTGGTGAACCCGGCCCACAGCGCTGCGCTGCTGGGTGGGGTTCGGGGGAATATCAGTCGGAAAACAGGTCAGGGCAAGAAAAAAGCGGTGATCTACGGGTGCAAAGTCACAGCGCCGCGTTGTGGTAGACCTCTTGCGTGTCGTCCAGGTCTTCCAGCACATCCAGCAGCTTTTGCATCTTGGCGGCGTCTTCGCCGGTCAGCTCGATCGTGTTTTCGGGCCGCATGGTCACGCCCGCCACCTCGGCCGTCAGGCCAGCGGCCTCCAGGGCGTTCTTCACAGCTTCAAAGTCGGCCGGGGCAGTCAACACCTCCACCGCGCCGTCTTCGTCGGTCACCACGTCTTCGGCGCCCGCCTCCAGCGCCACTTCCATCACCTTGTCTTCGCTGGTGCCGGGTGCAAAAATCAGCTGGCCCACGTTCCTGAACTGGAACACCACCGAGCCTTCAGTGCCCATGTTGCCGCCGTGTTTGCTGAACGCGTGGCGCACTTCGGCCACGGTGCGCACGCGGTTGTCGGTCATGGTGTCGATCATGATGGCCGCGCCACCAATGCCATAGCCTTCGTAGCGGATTTCTTCGTAGGTCAGGCCTTCGGCGTTGCCCGTGGCCTTGTCGATGTTGTATTTGATGCGGTCGGCAGGCATGTTGGCCGCCTTGGCCTTGTCCACCGCCAGGCGCAGGCGGGGGTTGGCAGACAGGTCACCGCCACCGGCACGGGCGGCCACAGTGATTTCACGAATGATGCGGGTCCAGATCTTGCCGCGTTTTTCATCCTGCCGCCCCTTGCGGTGCTGGATATTCGCCCATTTACTGTGTCCTGCCACGGGAAGTCCTTTTGTATTGATTTAATCTAGTGGGCGCGATTTTACTTTTGCCCGCCACCGATCTCCGAGGAAACCCTAAATGGCCGAACCCCTGCTGATTGCCAAGCATGACAACATCGAATGCCACCTGCTGCCGGGGCTGGCCAACCGGCACGGGCTCATCACCGGCGCCACCGGCACGGGCAAGACCGTGACCCTGCAGACGCTGGCCGAAAACTTCTCGCGCATTGGCGTGCCGGTGTTCATGGCCGACGTGAAGGGCGACCTGACCGGCGCCAGCCAGCCCGGCAAGATCGGCGACAAGCTGGCGGCCGTGCTCAAGGAGCGGGGCCTGGACCTGCCCACGCCCCTGGCCTGCCCCACCACGCTGTGGGATGTGTTTGGCGAACAGGGCCACCCGGTGCGCGCCACGGTGTCCGACATGGGCCCGCTGCTCCTGGGCCGCATGCTCAACCTGAACGAAACGCAGCTGGGCGTGCTCAATCTGGTGTTCAAGATCGCCGACGACAACGGCATGCTGCTGCTGGACCTGAAAGACCTGCGGGCCATGCTGCAGTACGTGGGCGACAACGCCAAGGAGTTCACCACCGAATACGGCAATGTCAGCGCCGCCAGCGTGGGCGCCATCCAGCGCGGACTGCTGCAGATCGAGCAGCAAGGCGGCGACCAGTTCTTTGGCGAGCCCATGCTCAACATCCAGGACTTCATGCAGACGGTGGACGGCCACGGCGTGGTCAACATCCTGGCGGCCGACAAGCTCATGAACTCGCCGCGCCTGTACGCCACATTCCTCTTGTGGATGCTGTCCGAGCTGTTCGAGCAATTGCCTGAAATCGGCGACCCCGAGCAGCCCAAGCTGGTGTTCTTCTTTGACGAGGCCCACCTGCTGTTCAACGAGGCGCCCAAGGTGCTCATCGAGCGCATCGAGCTGGTGGTGCGGCTGGTGCGGTCCAAGGGCGTGGGCGTGTACTTCGTCACGCAGAATCCGCTCGACATCCCCGACAGCGTGCTGGCCCAACTGGGCAACCGCGTGCAGCATGCGCTGCGCGCTTTCACGCCCCGCGACCAGAAGGCCGTGAAGGCCACGGCCACCACCATGCGGCAAAAGCCGGGGCTGGACATTGAAACCGCCATCACCGAGCTGGCCGTGGGCGAGGCGCTGGTGAGCTTTCTGGACGCCAAGGGCCGCCCCAGTGTGACCGAGCGCGTGTTTGTGCTGCCTCCTGGCAGCCAGCTTGGGCCCATCACGCCGCAGCAGCGCCAGGCGCTCATGGCCAGCTCGCTGGTCGCAGGCGTGTACGAAAAGGTGGTGGACCGCGAGTCCGCCTACGAAAAACTCAAGGGCCGCGCCGTAGAAGCGGGCGAGCAGGCCGGCAATGCGGCGGGCGGAGGCAATGGCAAAGTTGCGACCGGCACACCTGCCGAAGAAGGCGGTGGCCTGCTGGGTGGGCTGAACGATGTGCTGTTTGGCAGCACCGGCCCGCGCGGCGGCAAACGCGACGGCCTGGCGCAGACCATGGCCAAGTCCGCCGTGCGCACCATGGGCACCACGATTGGCAAGGAGATTCTGCGGGGCGTGCTGGGCGGCATCTTTGGCGGGGGCAGCAAGCGCCGTTGACATCGCTGGTACAGCGCCTGGCGTCATAGACCGGCGCCCCCTCCCGCCCCTGCGGTTTGCCTCCCCTGCCAAAGCGCATCTCACAGCGCCTGTGACCGTTCGACGACACCTCGCAAGTCGTCACAAATCAGTCACATGGCCGTCGTGAAATCGCCATACACAACAACAAAAAGGAGGAGGGACGATGACACGTATCGAAAACGTTCTGCTGCGCTGGGGCGGCAAGGTCATGCTGCTGGCGATCGGGGTGTGGGTGGCAGCCATCCTCGGCATCTTTGCAGGCGTCTGGCGCCTGCGCTGGCCCTGGGTCCTGTACTTCATTGCCACTGTCCTCTTCACGGCGCTGGTGATCCAGTGGACCAATGCCGTGCGCCAGCGCTACATCCGCGAAGCTCCCCTGCCCCGCTTTCTGCAGCGCAAGCTGCGCGAGACCTACCCCCACCTGAGCACCCGCGACTGTGAACTGGTGGAGCGCGGCCTGCGCCAGTTCTTCATGGCCTGCCTGCGCAGCAACCAGCAGTTTGTGGCCATGCCCTCCAAGGCGGTCGATGCGCTGTGGCACGAGTTCATCCTGCACACCCAGGCGTACAAGCTGTGGTGCCAGAACGCGCTGGGTTTCTTCTTGCACCACACCCCCGCCGAGGCTTTGGGCCACAAGGCACGCCACAACGATGGGCTGCGCCGCTGCTGGTACTGGGTGTGCAAGGAAGAGTCCATCGACCCCAAGGCGCCCAGCCGCCTGCCCCTGCTGTTTGCGCTGGACGCCAAGTTCGCGATTGCCGGGGGCTTCAGCTACGTGCCCGATTGCTCCGACATTGCCCGCAAGAGCGACGCCGGCGGCAGCGGCGGCGACAGCTACTGCGGCACCAGTTTTTCAGACGGCAGCTACAGCGGCAGCTCGGGCGACTTTGGCGGTGCCGAGAGTTCGGATGCAGGCAGTGACGGCGGCGGGGATGGCGGGGGCGACGGCGGCGGTTGTGGCGGCGGTGGGGACTGAGCGCCAGATCCACCGCCCCAAACGCCCCACTGGCGCCACAACGTCAGCCCCATTCACTCTCTTTTTGATAGCCATCCGGGCATGATGCACTAGCGCATGCAGCCAAAATGGCCTGAAATCACGCCCAGTCACCCAGGCGACGACCGGGCCTGCGCCCACCGGTCTACAGTGGCACCCCATGAACACCCTCACCTGCTTTTCCCTCAGCATCACCAACCACGTGGCCCATCTGGTTCTGAACAAACCCGAGGCCATGAACACCATGCACCCCACCTTCTGGCGCGAGCTGGACACGGTGCTGGCCCAGCTGCACCAGGCGGGCGAGGCGCGGGCACTGGTCATCAGCAGCACCGGCAAACACTTCAGCGCAGGCATGGCGCTGGAGACCTTTGGCGGGGCCATCACCATGGACGACCAGAGCCCCGAAGGCCGGGCCGCCATCTTCGACCTGCTGACCGACATGCAGGCCACCTTCACCCGCATCGACAGCCTGCGCATCCCGGTGATCATGGCCATCCATGGCGGCTGCATCGGCGGTGCGGTGGACATGGTTACGGCGGGCTGCATCCGCTACGCCACGCAGGATGCGTTCTTCTGCATCCAGGAAATCAACATCGGCATGGTGGCCGACGTAGGCACGCTACAGCGCCTGCCCAAGCTCATCCCGCTGGGCGTGGTCAAAGAGCTGGCCTACACCGGCCGCCGCCTGAGCGCGGCCAAGGCCCTGGACTACGGCCTGGTCAACGAAGTGTTCGACACGCAGGAGGCCATGCTGGCCGCCGCACTGCAGTGTGCCAAGGAGATCGCGTCCAAACCCCCGGTGGCCATCTGGGGCACCAAGCAGGCCGTGAACTACGCGCGCGATCACAGCGTGGAAGACAGCCTGCGCCAGATGGGCTGGCTGCAGGGCGCCATCTGGAGCAACCAGCATGTGCGCGAATCGGTCACGGCCATGAAGCAAAAGCGCGCCGGCGAGTTCCCGGCACTCACACCGCTGCAGCGGTTCAGCGAACTGGGCTGACAGCCACCGGGCCACGCCATGTGGCCCGGCTGATGACGCGCGCACGGCACGCGCCGCATCAAAATGTATAGCTACCCAGGTATGCGGCACTAGCGCTTGCAGGCTCTTTTGCTTGAAATGGCGGGGCAAAGGGCTATCATCAGGCTTCAAGGATTGGGCTAGGTATAGCCGTCCTCCAGCCCTGCCCACAAGGATGCCGCCACCATGACGCTGCCCAGCCTGACCCCACCCACCTACGACGATGTGGCCGCTGCCGCGCACCGGCTCAAGGGCATGGCGCACCACACGCCCGTGCTGCGCTCCAGCACCGCCGATGAGCGGCTGGGCGCGCAGCTGTTCTTCAAGTGCGAGAACCTGCAACGCACCGGCGCCTTCAAGTTCCGGGGTGCGTTCAACGCCCTGGCGCAGTTCACCGACGAGCAGCGCGAACGCGGTGTGCTGGCCTTCTCGGCCGGCAACCACGCCCAGGCGATAGCACTGTCGGCGCGGCTGCTGGACATGCCCGCCGCCATCGTCATGCCCGAGGATGCCCCCGCCTCCAAGATGGCCGCCACCCGCGAGTACGGCGCGCAGGTCGTTACCTACAACCGCTACACCGAAGACCGCGAAGCCATCAGCCGCCGCCTGGCGCTGGAGCGTGGAATGACGCTGGTGCCCCCGTTCGACCACCCCCATGTCATTGCGGGCCAGGGCACAGCGGCCAAAGAGTTTTTTGAAGAAGTGCCCAACCTGGACTATCTCTTCGTCTGCGTGGGCGGCGGCGGCCTCCTGGCCGGCAGCCTGCTCGCCGCCGAGGCCCTGGCGCCGCAATGCCGGGTGGTGGGTGTGGAGCCTGCAGCGGGCAATGACGGCCAGCAGTCGATCAAAGCCGGGCATGTGGTGCAGATTCCCACGCCCCACACCATTGCCGACGGCGCACAAACCCAGGCGCTGGGCCAGCTCACCTTCCCCATCATCCAGCGCCTGGCGGACGATATGGTCACGGTCACCGACGAACAACTGGTGGAGTCCCTGCGCTTTTTTGCCGAGCGCATGAAGATCGTGGTCGAGCCCACAGGCGCCCTGGCCTTTGCCGGGGCCCAGCACGGCAACGTGGACATCCATGGCGCGCGCGTCGGCATCCTCATCAGCGGCGGCAACGTCGATTTGTCGCGGCTGGCGCGGTTTCTGGCAGACTAGCCCCCACTTTTTCAATCATCGCGCGGTAGAGCGCGCCGGTGCATCGGCACCGAGGCCTCTGCCCTCCTCCTTTCAGGTTCCCCATGAGCAACGTCACCGTCATCACCCACCCCCTCGTCCAGCACAAGCTCACGCTGATGCGCAAGAAGGACGCCAGCACCAACAGCTTTCGCCGCCTGCTGGGCGAGCTGTCCACGCTGATGGCGTACGAAGTGACGCGCGACATGCCGCTGCAGGACGTGCAGATCGAAACCCCGCTGGAAACCATGACCGGCAAGATGATCGACGGCAAGAAGCTGGTGCTGGTCTCCATCCTGCGCGCGGGCAACGGCTTTCTGGACGGCATGCTCAACGTGGTGCCCGGCGCGCGTGTGGGCCACATCGGCCTGTACCGCGACCCGGCCACGCTGCAGCCCGTGGAGTACTACTTCAAGATGCCGTCCGAAATGGACGAGCGCGACATCATCGTGGTGGACCCCATGCTAGCCACCGGCAACTCGGCGGCCGCTTGCGTGGACCGTCTCAAGAAGCTCAACCCCCGCTCCATCAAGTTCGTCTGTCTGCTGGCCGCGCCCGAAGGCGTGGCCACGCTGCAAAAGGCGCACCCCGACGTGCCGATCTTCACCGCCGCCATCGACCGCGAGCTGAACGACCACGGCTACATCCTGCCGGGACTGGGCGATGCGGGCGACCGCATTTTTGGCACCAAATAAGCGCACAGCCCCTGCGGCCTGCACCAGCCACCCCGAGGCGCCTGCGCCCGGCGGTGGCTTTTTTCATGGCCGCTCGCTTCTGTCCGCCAATTTTTTACCACTTGGTGGCTTTCCTCTGGCAGACTTGCCAGCGGTTTGCCGCAGCCTGGGGCCCGACTGGCGCGCTCCTTGCTACACCAAGACATCTTCAACCCCTTGTTCGCTTGTCTGAAGGAACCCCACCATGACCACTCGCCGCATCTTTACCGGACGCCTGCTCTGCACCTCCATGGCCCTCTCGGCCGCCATGGCGATGGCGCCCTCTCTGGCCCTGGCACAGTCCAAGATCAAGGTCGCGGCGATCTACACGGTGCCTTTTGAACAGCAATGGGTCAGCCGCATCCACAAGGCCCTGAAGGCCGCCGAAGCACGCGGCGAGATCGAATACAAGGCCAGCGAAAACGTCAGCAACGCCGACTACGAACGCGTGATGCGCGAGTACGCCACCGGCGGCAACCAACTCATCCTGGGCGAAGCCTTTGCGGTGGAAGCCGCCGCCCGCAAGGTGGCCAAGGACTTCCCCAAGACGTCCTTCCTGCTCGGCTCCTCCGGCAAGCCGCAGGCGCCCAACTTCAGCGTGTTCGACAACTACATCCAGGAACCCGCCTACCTCAGCGGCATGGTGGCCGGCGGCATGACCAAGACCAACAAGATCGGTATGGTGGGCGGCTTCCCCATCCCCGAAGTCAACCGCCTGATGCACGCCTTCATGGCGGGCGCCAAAGAGACCAACCCCAAGGTCGAGTTCACCATCACCTTCATCAACAGCTGGTTTGACCCACCCAAGGCCAAGGAAGCCACCTTCGCCATGATCGACAAGGGTGCTGACGTGCTCTATGCCGAGCGCTTCGGTGTGAGCGACGCCGCCAAGGAAAAAGGCAAGCTCGCCATCGGCAACGTGATCAACACACAAGAGCAGTACCCCGACACCGTGGTCGCATCGGCCCTGTGGCACATGGAGCCCAGCATTGAGCGCGCGCTCAAGCTGGTCAAGGACGGCAAGTTCACCGCCGAGGACTACGGCCCGTATTCAATGATGAAGCACAAGGGCTCCGAACTCGCGCCCCTGGGCACGTTCGAGAAGAAGGTGCCTGCCGACATCGTCGCCAAGGTCAAGGCCAAGGAGGCCGACATCCTGGCCGGCAAGTTCACCGTCAAGGTAGACGACAGCCAGCCCAAGTCCACGGCCAAGTAAGGGGAGTGGATGACAAAACACTTCTGGCGTTGTTGCTGTGTCTTGTCGTACTTGCAGTACTGCCTGCGACACAGCGCTTAGGGATGCTCTGCACAAATCATCGCGCCGTGTGCATCTACGGACTCGGGCGATCTGCTGCGTTGCAAATACTCGCAATAGCTACGGCTATTGCTGCGTTTTGCGCCTTGCAGCCCGCTCCGATCCGCAGCGCACACTTGCCGCTCGATTCGTACAGAGGATCCCAGACCAGAACCGCTGCGCTGCGCTTTGTCAGACACTCCCAATCCAGCACGAATCAACGGGATAAATAACTGGGCCACCACTCACTGCGGTGGCCCTTTCCGTTGTCTGTGCTCTCCCTTCACTGTCACCACTCGGCAAGCCCATGACCACCACCTCGCCCACCCTATTGCGCCACTCCATCGCATCTCATTTCACCCGGCTGCTGGGAGCACTAGCATTGGCTGGCACGCTGGCCGGTTGTGCGTCCAGCCCCACCAACAAGACAGCCGTGCGGCTGGACGACACCCCGCGCATCGCCGTCATCTCCGCCTTTGCGCCCGAGCTGACGGTGCTGCTGCCCCAGGTGCAGCAACCCGCCAAGCACAGCATCAACGGCGTGGAATTCACCACCGGCACGCTCGAAGGCAAGCCCGTGGTGGTGTTCCTCTCGGGCATCAGCATGACCAACGCAGCCATGAACACCCAGCTGGTGCTGGATCGCTTCAACGTGAGCCATGTGGTCTTCAGCGGCATTGCGGGCGGCGTGAACCCCAGCCTGCACATTGGCGACGTGACGGTGCCCGCGCAGTGGGGCCAGTACATGGAATGGCTGATGGCGCGCGAAGACAAACCCGGCCAGTACAGCGCCCCCGCATGGATGAAAAGCGAGCTGACGATGCCCGCCTTCGGCATGATGCACCCACGCCCCGTGGAGGTGCGCTCTGCCGCCCAGCCCAAGATCACCAAGAAGTTCTGGTTTGAAGCCGACCCCAAGATGCTGGCCACCGCCCGCAGCCTGCAGAACGTGGGCCTGGAGCACTGCCTGGCCGCCACCTGTCTCAAGCAGCGCCCGCAACTGGTGGTGGGCGGCAACGGCGTATCCGGCCAAGCGTTTGTAGACAACAAGGCCTTCCGCGAATACGCGTTCAAGACCTTCGAGGCCAACGTGCTCGACATGGAAACCGCCGCCACCGCCATGGTGGCGCACAGCAATGGCGTGCCATACATCGCCTTCCGGTCGCTGAGTGATCTGGCCGGCGGCGGCGAGGGAGAGAACGAAATGGGCACCTTCATGGGCCTGGCGGCCGCCAATTCGGCCAAGGTACTGCGCGCGTTTCTGGCGGCGTGGAAATAGATGGACTCCCCCACCGCCCCTGTCCTGCGTCTGTCGGGCATCACCAAGCGCTTCGGCAAGCTCGTCGCCAACGACAGCATCAACCTGACCCTCGCACGCGGCGAGGTGCTGGCCCTGTTGGGCGAAAACGGCGCGGGCAAGTCCACATTGATGTCCATCCTGTTCGGGCACTACGTGGCCGACGAAGGCAGCATCGAAGTCTTTGGCCAGCCCCTGCCCCCCGGCCAGCCGCGGGCGGCACTGGCGGCGGGCATTGGCATGGTGCACCAGCACTTCACGCTGGCCGATAACCTCACGGTGCTGGACAACGTGCTGCTGGGCAGCGAGCCGCTGTGGCAGCCCTTCTCGCGCCGCAGCGAGGCGCGGGCCAAGCTGCTGGCGGTGTCACAGCAGTTTGGCCTGCCCGTCAGCCCCGATGCGAAGGTGGGTAGCCTCTCGGTGGGCGAGCGCCAGCGTGTCGAAATTTTGAAAGCGCTCTACCGGGGCGCCCGCATCCTCATCCTGGACGAACCCACCGCAGTGCTCACCCCGCAGGAGAGCGAGGCGCTGTTCGACACCCTGGCGCAGATGGTGGCGCAGGGCCTGTCCATCATCTTCATCAGCCACAAACTGGGCGAGGTGCTGCGTGTATCGCACCGCGTGGCCGTGCTGCGCCAGGGCAAGCTGGTGGCCGAGGCGCCTGCACAGGGCAGCACGCAGGGGCAGCTGGCGCAATGGATGGTGGGCCATGCGATCGAAGCGGCCGAGCGCCGACCCGCCAAGAACGTGGGCGATCCCATCTGCACCCTCGACAACGTGAGCACCGCCCCCACGGGGCGCGACCGGCTGAACGATGTGTCCCTCACCTTGCGTGCAGGCGAGATCGTGGCGATTGCGGGCGTCAGCGGCAACGGCCAGGTAGCGCTGGCCGACCTGCTGTGCGGCGTGCGCAGCGCCTCCACGGGCCTTGTCACGCTACGCGGCGCGCCGCTGCAAGCCCGGCCTGCCTGGCTGGTCAGCCAGGGCGTGGCCCGCATCCCCGAAGACCGGCACACCGTGGGCGTGGTGGGTGACCTGCCCGTGTGGGAGAACGCTGTGGCCGAACGCCTGCGCGGCCCCTGGTTTGCACATCCGTGGTTCCGCGCCTTCTGGGTCAAGCGCCGCGCCGCACGCCAGCATGCGCAACGTGTGGCCGAGACCTTTGACGTGCGCGGTGGCGGGGCTGACGCGCCTGCGCGGTCGCTGTCGGGCGGCAACATGCAAAAGCTCATCCTGGGCCGGGCGCTGATGCCGCCACAGGACGCAGCGGGTAACTCGACCCCCGCGCCCCAACTCATCGTGGCCCACCAGCCCACCTGGGGGTTGGACATTGGTGCGGTGATGTTTGTGCAGCAACAGCTCATCAACGCACGTGATGCGGGGGCGGCTGTGCTGCTGATCTCGGACGACCTGGACGAAGTGCTGGCGCTGGGCGACCGCGTAGCGGTGATGCATGACGGGCACCTGAGCGAGGCCCGGCCCGCAGAAGACTGGACGCGCGAAGCCATCGGCCTTGCCATGGCCGGTGCAACTCACTGAGCGACAAAAAGAAAAACCCATGAGACTCGAAAAACGCAACCACACCTCCCCCGCCGCCTACGTGCTGGCGCCGGTGAGTGCCGTGGTGTTCACATTGCTCGTCAGCGCCCTGCTGGTGCTGTGGGCCGGCGCGCCCGTGGGGCAGACCTACGCGCTGCTGCTGCAAGGCGCGTTCGGCTCGGTGTTCGCACTGACCGAAACCCTCACCCGCGCCACACCACTGATCCTGACCGGGCTGGCGGCGGCCGTGGCCTTCCGGGCACGGCTGTTCAACATCGGGGCCGAGGGGCAGCTTTATGCCGGAGCGCTGGCCGCCGTGGCCGTGGGCGGCATGCATGGCGGCACGGGGCTGGAATGGTCGCCGTATGTGCTCTTCCCGCTGATGATGCTGGCGGCCGCGCTGGCGGGCGCCGCGCTGCTGCTGGGCCCGGCGCTGATGAAGGCGCGGCTGGGCGTGGACGAGGTAGTCACCACGCTGCTGCTCAACTTCATCATGCTGCTGCTGGTGTCGGCGCTGCTGGATGGACCGATGAAAGACCCGCTCTCCATGGGCTGGCCGCAAAGCGTGGCGCTGCAGGGTGATCTGGAACTCTCCAAGCTGGTGCCGCAGACGCGGCTGCACACGGGACTGCTGTGGGCCGTGTCGCTGGCAGTGATGCTGTGGGCGCTGCTGGCGCGCACAGTACCGGGTTTTGACATTCGCGCGGCCGGGGCCAATGCACGCGCTGCCGCCTTTGCGGGCGTGCCGATCACCCCTACCGTGGTGCTGGTGGCCCTGCTCTCGGGCGGGCTGGCGGGGCTAGCGGGTGCCATTGAGGTGGCGGGCCGCACCAGCTACGTGACGCTCGACATGTCGCCCGGCTACGGCTACAGCGGCATCGTGATCGCCATGTTGGCCGGGTTGCACCCGCTGGGCGTGATTGCAGCGGGCACCTTTGTGGCGGGCGTGCTGGTGGGGGCCGACAGCATGAGCCGCGCGGTGGGCGTGCCCACCTACATTGCGGATGTGATCGTGGCGACGTCGTTGATTGCAGTGCTGGTAGCGGGCCTGCTGACCCAGTACCGCGTGCGGTGGAAGTGATGCAGCCATGACAAGTCGTGCCAACCACAATTTCAAGCCAAATCGGTATGTAGCGCTAGTGAATCATGCGCTAGCAGCTATCGAAACAGAAGCAAAACTCCATGGAGCAGCCGCATGACCGAACTGCTCGACATCCTCGCCAACCCCGCGTTCTGGATTGCCACCCTGCGCGTGGCCACCCCGCTCATCCTGGGCACATTGGGCGTGCTGCTGTGCGAGCGCGCCGGGGTGCTGAACCTGGGCATTGAAGGGATCATGGTGGCAGGCGCCTTCACCGGCTGGCTCACGGTGTATGCAGGCTACGGGCTATGGGCCGGGGTGCTGGTGGCGGCGCTCACCGGCGCGGTGTTTGGCTTGCTGCACGCCTGGCTCACCGTGGGGCTGGCGCTGTCGCAGCACGTGTCGGGCCTGGGCATCACGCTGCTGGCCACGGCGCTGAGCTATTACGGTTATCGGGTGAGTTTTCCCAAGGTGAACACGCCGCCCACCATCGAACCGTTTGCGCCCATGGAATGGCTGGGCGTGCCCATCCTGTCGGCACAGACGCCGCTCACCTTGCTAGCGCTGCTGCTGGTACCGCTGCTGGCCTGGGTGCTGCTGCGCACCCCGTTGGGCCTGGCGGTGCGCATGGTGGGCGAGAACCCCCAAGCCGCCGAAGGCCAGGGCATCTCGGTGGCGGCTACACGCACGGGCTCCATCGTGGCAGGCTCGGCGCTGATGGGGGTGGCGGGATCGTTCCTCACGCTGTCGGCGTTCAACGCCTTCTTCTTCAACATGATCAACGGGCGCGGCTGGATCTGCGTGGCCCTGGTAGTGTTTGCATCGTGGCTGCCCGGCAAGGCGCTGCTGGGTGCGCTGCTGTTTGCCTTCTTCGATGCGCTGCAGTTGCGACTGCAGCAGGCAGGCGATGCATGGCTGCCGTACCAGGTGTATTTGATGCTGCCTTACCTGCTGTCCATCCTGGCGCTGGTGCTGGTGGCGCGCAAGGCGGCCTATCCGCAGGCGTTGATGAAGCCTTACCGCAAGGGGGAGCGATGAGAAGGTGCGAATGAACCCACCACGCCCGATTCATTCACACCGTCTGCTCGGACCACACCGCAAACTCGTTGCCGCTGGGCTCAGTGAAATGAAAGCGCCGCCCTCCCGGAAATTCGAACACCGGCTTGACGATGCAGCCACCCGCCTTCTCCACTTTGGCCAAAGTGGCTTCAAGGTCAGCGCTGTAGAACACCAGCAAGGCGCCGCCATTGGCTGGGGTGGAACACAGGCTGGCCTGAAAGAAGCCGCCGTCCAGCCCCTGCCCCGAGAAGGCCGTGTACTCCGGGCCGTAGTCCACAAAAGCCCATGCAAAGGCCTTTTCAAAGAACGACTTCGTGGCAGGCAAATCGCGCGCGGCAAATTCGACGTAGTTCAGCTTTTCATGTGCGTTCATGCATGACCCTTTCCTTTTCTGAGTGAGACCCCGCAGTGTGCCTGCACGTCCCGACGAATATCTACACTCCCCCACCATGCTCGACCTGCTCATTACCCACGCCAGCCTGCCCGACGGCCGCCAAAACATGTCGATTGCCGTGCACGGCGGTCGAATCACCGAAGTGACCGAAGGCCTGCAAGCCCCTGCGCATGAAGCGGTGGATGCGGGTGGCCTGCTGGTGAGCCCTCCGTTTGTGGACGCACATTTCCACATGGACTCGACCCTGAGCTACGGCCAGCCGCGCGTGAACGAGAGCGGTACGCTGCTGGAGGGCATTGCGCTGTGGGGCGAGCTCAAGCCCACGCTCACCCACGAAGCCATCGTGCAGCGTGCGCTGCAGTATTGCGACATGGCCGTGGCGCGCGGGCTGCTGGCCATCCGCAGCCATGTGGACACCAGCCACCCCAGCCTGCTGCCGGTG
Source organism: Acidovorax sp. 107 (assembly GCF_003058055.1). NCBI lineage: Bacteria > Pseudomonadati > Pseudomonadota > Betaproteobacteria > Burkholderiales > Comamonadaceae > Acidovorax > Acidovorax sp. 107. The sequence continues at coordinate 2,048,300 of NZ_QBTZ01000001.1, forward strand.
GAGGCGCTGCTGGATGTGAAGCAGCGCGTGGCGCCGTACCTGGATCTGCAGCTAGTGGCCTTTCCGCAAGACGGTGTGCTGCGTGTGCCCGGCGGGCTGACCAACCTGAAGCGTGCGCTCGATATGGGTGTGGACGTAGTGGGCGGCATTCCACACTTCGAGCGCACCATGGGCCAAGGGGCCGAGAGCGTGAAGATCCTCTGCGAGCTGGCCGCCGAGCGCGGCAAGCGCGTGGACATGCACTGCGACGAATCCGACGACCCGCACTCGCGCCACGTCGAAACCCTGGCGTACGAAACCCAGCGCTTGGGCCTGCACGGCCGCGTGACGGGCTCGCACCTCACCTCCATGCACAGCATGGACAACTACTACGTGAGCAAGCTGATGGCGCTGATGGCCGAGGCCGACCTGGGCGTGGTGGCCAACCCGCTCATCAACATCACGCTGCAGGGCCGCCACGACACCTACCCCAAGCGCCGGGGCATGACCCGCGTGCCCGAACTGATGGCCGCTGGCCTGACGGTGGCGTTTGGCCACGACTGCGTGCTGGACCCGTGGTACAGCGGCGGCAGCGCCGACATGCTGGAGGCTGCGCACATGGGCCTGCATGTAGGCCAGATGACCAGCCAGGCGGCGATGCGGCAGTGTTTTGATGCGGTGACGGTGAACCCCGCGCGGCTGCTGGGGCTGGAGGGCTACGGCATTGCCCCCGGCTGCCATGCCGATCTGGTGCTGATGCATGCGAGCAACCCAGTGGACGCGATCCGCTTGCGCGCGGCGCGGCTGGGGGTGTGGCGACGTGGCGAGCGGGTGGCCAGCCAGCCCAAGCCTGTGGCCGAACTGCACCTACCGGGACGGCCGGGGAGCGTGAGTTTTTTGTAGTGGGCTGCAGCTCCACAACAAGGTTGGCGAAGGCGCAATAAGCGTTTGGTCCCCGCACTTGACAGCTCCCACCTAATCAGACTGCTACGGTAAACTGACCCGCCAACCCGCTGTAAACCGATATCAAGAGGCTCCGATGCAAACAAAGCAACATTGGGAACAGGTCTACACGACGAAGTCCGAGGACGGCGTCAGTTGGTTTCAGGAGCACGCGCGCCAATCGATCGAGCTTATTTCGCGCACTGGTGTGCCCAAGGAGGCAAGCATCATCGACGTCGGCGGCGGCGCCTCGACCTTGGTCGACGATCTGCTCGCCAACGGCTATCGGCACGTCAGTGTCCTGGACCTGTCAGAGGCCGCGCTAGCGGCTTCGCGGGCTAGGCTAGGCGAGCGAGCAGCCGGCGTGAGTTGGCTGGTTGGCGACATTACGAAGGTCGAGCTTCCACGCCATGCTTACGATGTCTGGCACGACCGGGCCGTCTTCCACTTCCTTACGGCGCGCGATGAGCGTGAAGCCTACGTCAACGCCGTCCTTCGGGCGGTCAAGCCGGGCGGCCATGTGATCGTGGCGACTTTCGCCGAAGACGGTCCAGAGAAGTGCAGCGGGTTACCCGTCATGCGCTATAGCGCAGACGGTCTGCATAGAGAATTCGGGGCGCCGTTCACCCTGCTGCAGCAGGAGCGGGAGGAGCATCACACGCCGTTCGGCACCGTTCAGAAGTTCATCTATTGCCTGTGCCGTAAAGAGCCGAGCTGACTGCCGGCGCAGCCCTGCGCGAGGCAAAAAACGGCCCGTAGGTCAGGCTAGTCCGCAGGCGTAACCCGACATCTTGCGCATCGCCACGACCTGAGCCAACCCGAGCAGTGAATCCTGAAAAATATGGATCAAATCGGGCTCCTGTGCTTATTCAGCGGGCGCTGGAAGCTATAAAAACATAAGCGCCCGTTCACGCCATGCGCGCAATCGTCTTGCGAAACCGCGCCAGCGCCAGGCTGAACAGCACCGCCCCAATGCCCAGCAGCCACACCAGCGACGGCCACACGACAGCCCAGCCCGCGCCCCGGTAGAGGATGGCCTGGGCCAGCTCGGTGAAGTGCGTGGTGGGCGCCAGCGCCATGCCGTACTGCACCCACAGAGGCATGCTCTCGCGCGGGGTGACGCCGCCCGACAGCATCTGCAGCGGCATCATCACCAGCACCATCAGCAAGCCAAACTGCGGCATGCTGCGCGCCACCGTGGCCATGAAGATGCCCATGGACGTGGTGGCAAACAGGTGCAGCGTGGCGCCTAGTAGAAACAGCGGCACCGAGCCCTCGATGGGCACACCAATCGCCCAGCGGATCACCGCCGTGAGCGAAATCCACGTAGCGACCAGCACCACCAGCGCCATGGCCCAGACCTTGGCCAGCATGATCTCGCCGGGGGTGACGGGCATCACCAGCAAATGCTCCACCGTGCCGTGCTCGCGCTCGCGGATCAGCGCGGCGCCCGTGAGGATGATGGAGAGCATGGTCACGATGTTGATCAGCTCCATGAGCGACCCGAACCACGCGGGGTTGAGCGCCGGGTTGAAGCGCGAGCGCACGGTGAGCTCAATGGGCTGCGCGGCCACGGTACGGTCGCGCTGCACAAACTCGGCCGCCTCCAGCTGCACGATCTGCTGCACCGCCCCGTTGGCCGCAAACGCCTGTCCCATGCGGGTGGCGTCGATGTTGAGCTGCACCTGTGGTACCCGGCCTGCCAGCACATCGCGCTGGAAATGCGCAGGGATGTGCAGCACCAGCGTGAAGCGGCCTGCATCCAGGCCCGGGTCCACCTCGCGCATGCTGATCATGGCGGGGCGTGTGAACTGGGGTGCGTAGAACGCGGTGGCGATGCGCTGGGACAAGGCCGAGTCGTCCTCATCCACGATGGCGATCGGCACGTGGTACAGCGTCTCGGGCTGTGCCATGCCCGCCGAGTACACGGCTAGCGTGGTGGTGTAGACGATGAGGAACAGCATGGCCGGGTCGCGCCACAGGCTCCACAGCTCCTTGATGCCTAACCTGAAAATGTTCGACCAACGGCCTCGCAGCGCCATGTCAGGTCTCCTGCTTGCGTAGCAGCAAGATCGCAGCGCCAACGATGACCGGCACCGCCACCAGCATGGGCCAGAACTCGGCCTGCAGGTCTTGCAAGGCGAGCGCCTTGTTGAACACGCCCCGGCTGATGGTGAACATGTGGCTGGCCGGGTAGACCTCGCCCACCCAGCGCGCAAAGCCGGTCATGGACGACACCGGGTTGATGAGCCCCGCAAACTGCACCGCCGGGATGAGCGTGCCCACCATGGCAAAGAACATGGCCGCAATCTGGCTGCGTGTGACGGTGGAGGCCAGCAGCCCCATGCCCGTGGAGCACAGGCTGAACAGCACGGCGCCCAGCGTCAGCGTGGCAAAGCTGCCGGTGATGGGCACTCCAAACACCGTCACGGCCGCCAGGCACATGAGACCAAAGTTGAACAGCGCCAGCAGCACATAAGGCAGCTGCTTGCCCAGCATGAATTCGGTGCGCGTGGTGGGCGTCACATACAGGTTGATGATGGAGCCCAACTCTTTCTCGCGCACCACCGCCAGGGCCGTGAGCATGGCGGGCAGCATCAGCAACAGCAGCGGGATCACGGCAGGCACCATGGACGGCAGGCTGCGCACGTCGGGGTTGTAGCGGTAGCGCGGCTCCACCTCCAGCAGGCCCCGGGGCACCGTGCCCGTGCGGCTGCGGCTTTGCTCCACCAGCCACTGCTGGTGCAGGCCCTGGGCGTAGCCGATGACGGTCTCGGCGCGCTGGGGCATGGCGCCGTCCACCCACGCGCCGATCTGCACCGGCTGGCCGCGTGCCACGTCGCGTGCAAAGCCAGGCGGGATCTCCAGCGCCAGCGATATCTCCGCGGACCGCATGCGCGCGTCCAGCTCGGCGTAGGTGGTGATGGGCGGCTGCTCGGTGAAGTAGCGCGAGCCCGCCAAGTTCAGCGTGTAGGCGCGGCTCAGCGCGGTCTGGTCGCGGTCCAGCACGGCAAAGCGCAGGTTCTCTACGTCCATGCTGATGCCGTAGCCCATCACAAACATCAGGATCAGCGAGCCCAGCAGCGCCATGGCGCCGCGCACCGGGTCGCGGCGCAGCTCCAGCGATTCGCGCCACTGGGTGCTGTGGATGCGGGCCAGGCTCTGGCGCAGGCGGGTGGGCCAGGTGGGGGCGTCGGGAACACGTACGGGCGATCGCGCAGCGGGCTCCGAAGCCTGCGCAGGCACAGGGTCTGGGGCCGTGCCCGCAGCATCCTCCAGGTAGCCGATGAAGGCTTCTTCCAGCGTGGCAGCGCCGCGTTTGGCCACGATGTCCTGCGGCGCTGCGCTCTCCAGCACGCGCCCTGCGTGCATCAGCGAGATGCGGTCGCAGCGCTCGGCCTCGTTCATGAAGTGGGTGGAGATGAAGATGGTGACCTTGTCGCGCCGCGCCAGCTCCACCATCAGGCGCCAGAAGTTGTCGCGCGCCATCGGGTCCACGCCCGAGGTGGGCTCGTCCAGAATCAGCAGCTCGGGCTGGTGCACCATGGCCACGGCCAGCGACAGGCGCTGGCGCATGCCCAGCGGCAGCTTCATGGGCATGGACCCGCGCACGGCCTGCAGGTCAAAGCGCTCCAGCATGGCCGTCACGCGCCCGGGCACCTCGGCCTCGGGCACGTGAAACAGACGGGCATGCAGCACCAGGTTCTGCTCCACCGACAGCTCGCTGTACAGCGAAAACGCCTGCGACATGTAGCCCACGCGCCGCCTCGTGGCCATGTCCTTGGGGTCCACCGGCTGGCCGAACAGCCAGGCCTGCCCGTCGCTGGCGGGCAGCAGGCCGGTGAGCATCTTCATGGTGGTGGACTTGCCGCAGCCGTTGCTTCCCAGAAAGCCAAAGATCTCGCCCCGCTGGATGCGAAAGCTCACATGGTCCACCGCCACGAAGTCGCCAAAGCGCATGGTGAGGTCGCGCGCCTCGATGGCAACGTTGGTGGCGTCGTCTGCCTGCGACCGGTCCAGCGGCGGGATCTGCACCGCCTGGTGGCCCCGGCGCTTGGCCTCGGGCAGCAGTGCCACAAAGGCCTGCTCCAGCGAATCGTGGCCGGCGCGGGCCATCAGCTCGGCGGGGGTGCCTGTGGCCAGAATGTGCCCCTCGTCCATGGCCACCAACCATTCAAAGCGCTGGGCTTCCTCCATGTAGGCCGTGGCCACGATCACGCTCATGCAGGGCCGCGCGGCGCGGATGCGGCCGATCAGATCCCAGAACTGCGCGCGTGCCAGTGGGTCCACGCCGGTGGTGGGCTCGTCCAGAATGAGCAGGTCGGGGTCGTGGATGAGCGCGCAGCAAAGGGCCAGCTTCTGCTTCATGCCGCCCGAGAGCTTGCCCGCGGGCCGCGCTAGGAACGGGTGCAGGCCGGTACTGCGCGTGAGTTCATCGATGCGGCGCCGCCGCTCGGCCGCGCCGTGGCCGAACAGGCGGCCAAAGAACTGCAGGTTCTCTTCCACCGACAGCGTGGGGTACAGGTTCTTGCCCAGGCCCTGCGGCATGTAGGCGATGCGCGGGCACACGCGGCTGCGGTGGCGGCTTTTGGCCATGTCGCCGCCCAGCACCTCCACCGTGCCCTGCTGCACCGCGCGGGCGCCCGCCACCAGCGCCAGCAGGCTGGACTTGCCCACGCCGTCCGGCCCGATCAGGCCCACCATGCGGCCGGCAGCCACCTCCAGGTCGATGCCATCGAGCGCCACCGTGCGCCCGTAGCGCTGGCCTACGCCACGCAGGCGGGCCACGGGTGACACGCTGCCGGGGAGGCTCACTGGTCGGCCTTGACGGCGAGGTTGGCGGGCCATTCCACCGCAGGGTCCACCCGCAGCCACGCCACGCCGGGCAGACCGGTCTTGACCTGCTCCTGGTGGCGCAGCAGCAATGCCTTGTCGATCTGGGCCCGCACGCGGAACATGAGCTTCTGGCGCTCACTGGCGGTCTCCACCGTCTTGGGCGTGAACTGCGCGGTGCTGGCCACAAACGACACGGTGGCCGGGATCACAAAGCCCGGCGCGGCATCGAGCACGATGCGCACATCGCTGCCCAGCGCCACGCGGCCCGCCACGGTTTCGGGCAGAAAGAAGGTCATGTACACATCGGTCAGGTCCACCAGCTGCAGCACGCGCGCGCCTGCGCCCACCACCTCGCCGGGCTGCACCACGCGGAACTGCACCCGCCCGTCGCGCGGGGCCTTGAGCTCGCTGTCGGCCAGCTCCACATCGATGCGGGCCAGCGTGGCCTCCAGCGCGCGCACGTTGGCTTCGGCGCTGGTCACCTGCGTGCGCGATGCGCCAATACCAGCCTGCGCGGCCTTGGCCTGGGCCTGGGCAGCCGTCACAGCGGCCTGCTGGCTGCGCACCTTGGCGCGGTCGTCGTCAAGCAACTGGCTGGAGAAAAAACCTTCGCGCGCCAGCTGCTCAGAGCGTGGCAGGCGGCGGCGGGCAGTGTCGAGGTCGCTCTCGCGCTGGGCCACGACCGCCAATGCAGCCTGGTAGTCGCTTTCGCGCTGGGCCACCTGTACCTGCGCGCTGCTGATGGCCAGCTGCGCCTGCTGCAGCCGGGCCACGGCCTCTTCGCGCTGGGCTTGCAGGCCGTCGATCTGCATGCGGGCAACGGGCTGCCCGGCCTTCACGAAATCGCCCTCGGCCACCAGGATGTCCTGCACCCGGCCCGCGAGCTTGGTGGCCACGGCGATCTCGGTGGCCTCGATGCGGCCGTTGCCGCTCACAAAGCCCGGGCCCGGCCCCCTGGACTGCCAGGGCGCCCACCGCACGACCAGCGCGGTGCCCAGCAACAACAGCGCTGCGACGGCCGCATAAATTTTCCACTTGCTGCCCATGGCTCTGATCCTCTTTGGTGCGGAGGCAGGAGCGCATTCGCCGTCACGTCAGCGAAGGCGCCTCACCTCAAAAAGCATCGTAAGCGCAGGGCCTGCATTGGCTGCGTGCGGTCAGCCACCTCACTTGACTTGCATCAATTTGGCTGCAATTGCGTGGAGCCTCCGCCTGATACGCAAGGCTCTCCCTGCGGATTCAGAGGGGCAAGTGTCAGCTGTCAGAGCCTGATCTAGCCGCGTCCATCAAAGGCCGACAGATGGTTGGCCAGGTGCATGGCATGCGCTTGCTCGTACTGCGGCCGGGTCAAGGCGCCGTAGGCAAAGTGGGGCTGCAGTGCGTCGGTGTGGATGGCAAAGCCCTGCACCGCCTGGCGCAGGCGTGCCATGGCAACCGATGCATCCGTGGTCGGCGCATCGAGCGCGGGGGCGCCCGGAATGGGCTCGGCCAGGTTGTGGCTCATGCGGCCACGCAGCGCAAACACCTGGAAAGCCGCAGTCCCCAGCGTGTTCTGGAACAGCGCTGACTTGGGCGACGGAAAACCCTGCAGCGAATACTCGATGCTCTGTGCGCAATGCACCAGCGTCTGCGCCCAGGTCCAGGCCGTGGCAGGCTCCAGCGCGTGGACGGCAGCCGCGTTCAGCCGCTCTGCCTCGCGCATCGCATCGTGCAGGGTGGCGAACACCAGTTGTCTGTCGTTGCCCGGTCGGTGCAGAAAATAGCCGGCTGCGCCAGCCGCAGCCAGGGCCGCCCCGGCACCAGCGGCCAGAAACGCCCGGCGACCAGACGCTGCGGGCGGCCCAGCGGGCGCAAGGCGGGCATCTGTGGGGCCGGTGACTGCGGGGGTTGCCGCGGACGGTGAGGCACCAGGTGCGCCAGAAGGTGGGGGGACTGCCATGGAGTTGCTTGCTCGCTTTGCCGTAGGGCGGTGAATGCGGCAATTGTGCCGCGCAGATACCGCTTTGTGGCCCCTGGCGGCCAGCCGCAGGGTCGGGCAGCCGACACAGCCCGCGATGTGAAGCGCAGCGGCAGCCCTACGCCACCAGGGTCGTTGTCGTGACAGGCGCAGCGGGGGCGGCAGGGGTGACGGGGGTGGTCGGGACGGCAGTCATTTCCACGCGGTTGCGGCCGCGCTCCTTGGCCCGGTACATGGTTTCGTCCGCGCGCTGCAAGGCCGTGTCCGCCGCCTCACTGCCCGAGCACAAAGTGACGCCAATGCTCACGGTGAGTGCGATGGTGCGCTGCTCGGTGACCACCGGGTGTGCCTCCACCAGGGCACGCAGGCGCTCGGCCACGGCAATGGCCCCACTGCCCACCGCATTGGGCAGGAAGATGGCGAACTCCTCGCCCCCCAGGCGGCCCATCACGTCCTCCTTGCGCAGACAGCGTTGGGCCAGCATCACAAAATGCCGCAGTACATCGTCGCCTGCGCGGTGGCCCCAGCTGTCGTTGACCTTCTTGAAGTGGTCCAGGTCCATGACCAGCACCGGCAGCGTCGTCTGCGTGCGCTGGGCGTTGCTGATGGCCTTGTCCAGCAGGGTCAGAAAGGCGCGGCGGTTGAACACATTGGTCAGCGGGTCCACCTCGGCCAGGTGGCGCAGTTCGTTGGTGATGAACTCATTGGTGAGCATCAACGCACCAAACGCCACCAGCACCAGAGCGATGGTGGACTCCAGGACCACAAACTGCGACAGCGCAGCCACCATGCCCGCTTCGGGTTGCGACAACTCCTGGGGCGTGGCCAGCTTGAACAGCATGGGCCGCACCAGCAAGAACACGCCATGCACGCCCACCGTGCCTGCAAACAGGTACCGTGCTGGCACCTTGCGAAAGCCGCCCCGTGCCATGGTGCGCGCGGCGAACAGGAAGCACACGCCAGGCACCAGGCCCGACAACACAAAACGCACTTCCAGATTGGGCTGCACCACGGTGAAATATGCCACCGTCGTCAGCAGCAACACCAGGGCACCCGCAGCCACCCCGTGGTGCAGGGGGGCCCGCCCCGTGTATTCACGCGCGCCCAGCAGGCACAGGTAGGCCGTCATTGCGATGGAGCCCTGCGCCAACAACACGGAAGGCAACTGCGGCATGTGGTTCCGCAGCATCAGGTTCATGCAGAACACCGTGGTGCAGAACAATGCCAGCGTCCACAACCGCAGCCCCGGGATGTTCCTGTTGAAGAACCACACGGCAGACAACACGGTGGTAACCAGCGCTGCAAGAATGGCCGCTACGATGACGAGGGTGGGGCTGTGCACTGTGGGGAAGAGGCGGGGCAGGTGTGGTGCCGACAAGGCGACTTTATCGCGCCATGCATGGCCGCTATGCAAGCCGGGCGAAGGTTGGGTCGTTATCAGCGTGAACAATGGTAACCGAGAGACCCTGCGGCGCGGTGGAGATCGCGGCGCGCAGCAAGCCCGGTTTGTGATGTCGCAGTGGCTAGGCTGTAGTCCGCACAGCCAAGGCGCACCCCAAAAATAACCAGTACCAAGATCAGGAATCCAGTCCGTCATGATGACTCAGACACGCCCTGCGCACGCCGCCACCAGAGCCTTGGCCGTCACCGTGTGCTGGACGGTCTTGCTGTTCAGCCCGCAAGCCCATGCTGAGGCGGCGCTGGGCGAGCTGGTGTTCATGCTCCCCAAGCTGCTGCTCATGGGCGTGTACTACGAGGTGGCCCAACCCACTACGCTGGCCATCATCTGGTCGGTGACTGCCCTGGCCTGGATGCTGTATCTGCTCACGGGGCGGGACGTGGTGGATGAGTGGCTGTCCAGACTTCCCACTGAAGACGAAACGCGCCACTGGATGTCGATCCACGCGTTCTGCACCCTGGTTGCCATCGGTTCGCTGGTAATCACCATGGTCGGGTACGTGCTCTGGGGGCCGCCTCCCAAGTCGTCGGTGCGCACACCCGCGCATACCGTGATGCCTACCAAAACCGAGCGGCCCCAGGCCCACAACACCCTGCCCTACCCCTACGGCAAGTCGCCCTCCAACCCCAAGGGCCAGTGGCCCACCTCTACCGAAAGTTTGCCTGGCCAACCCTGGGGGGCGTCGGGTGGCGTGGGCATGGTGCTGCTGAGAAACCCCACGCCCGAGGGCCTGTGGGCGCGCGTGTGCACCGCTGGCGCAGAGCCTTGCGATCTGCTGCGCCAGATCTATCTGGCGCCACAAAGTGGCTTGACACTGGAACGCGTGACGCCTGGCACCTATACCTTGGAGTACACGGAAACCAGCGGCGCACAACGGTCCGGCCGGTCAGAGCCTTTCAGGGTCGGCACCAACCCCATCGACAACACGACGTTGGTGCTGTCGGAATTTCGGCAGCCTTGAACCAAAGCGCCTGGGCTGCGCCGGCAGGACGCCGCATCAACTCACCACGTGGCATTCGCGCCGCAGCAGCGCCAGTGCATCGTGCATCTGGTAGTCGCGGTCGCTGGCCAGCGTGGCTTGTGCGTCTTGTACAAAACCGGACCACAGGGCCAGATAGTCCTGCTGGAAGGCCGCTGCCGCATGGCTGCGGATGAAATCGGCCGCCAGCTCGGGCTGCAGACCGGACTTGCGGATCTTGCGCACCAGGCTGGCGGCGGCTTTCTCGGTCAGCAGCGTTTTCTTGGGTGCGCCAGCGGCCAGGCACAGGAACAGCGTGAGCAGGGAGTGCTCGTCCTCGTTGCCTGCTGTCGCCTTCGTCCAGGTCTTGCTGGCGGGCTGCGGAGGTTCATCGTCTTCCTCCAATACGTCCAGGCTGCGGTGAAAGCTGTCCACTTCGGCCAGCGGGTCGTCCAGCAGGAAGTACCGCGCCCGAAAGGCCCCCATGGGGCGCAACAGGGTACGCAGGGGCGCAGCGGATTGCAGCAGCTTGGGCAGGTCGGCCAGTACCGCAGCGCATTGGGCTTGCAGCACATCGCGCAGCTCTGCGGGCACGCCAGCAGGCAAGCGCAGTGCCGTCGGCAGAGGCGCCTTCTGTTTGCGCAGGGCGGTCACCAGCTTTTCAAACGCCGGGGCGCTGGGCCACTCACCCGCCGCCATGGCCTTGGGGTCTAGCGCCTGCATCAGCAGCCCGGTACGGATCACGGCCTCGGCGTCGGCACCGGCGGTTTCCAGTTCGTCGGTGTCCAGGTCGTACTGCGCGGCCAGCCATTCGGCGGCGGCAATCGCCTGGGCGATATGGCTGCGCCGGGCCAACTCTGCGCGGTAGTCCGCGTGGGTGCGCAGCGACCACGCGGCCAGCAGTGAGGTCTCGGCATCGGCATACCCCGCCATGCCGAAGTTGCTGCTCTCGGGCATGGCGATCAGCCGCTTGAGCATGTCCGACCCGCCCTTGGAGCGCGACAGAAAGGAGTTGTCGCGCAACGAGACGGCCGCCTTGGCCAGGTCACCGTCCGTGGTCTCCAGCAAGTACAGGCTGATCAGGTTGACCATGCGGTCCCGCGCCTTCTCCAGCTCGGGCCGCAAAAACTCGCTGCCAAAGTAGCGCGCAATCTGCACCATGCCCTTGGGCGCATCGGTGTTGATGGCTGCCAACCTGTCCGTATTGATAAGGCCATGCTGCACGCCGTAGACCAGCGCCTTTTCAAAGAAGGGGCGGGCGTCGTGGAGTTGCAGGGCATTGGCGCCCGCTGGCGAATCAGAAGCAGTCGTAGGGGGCGAGGTCATGCAGGTAATCCATAGCGTTGCTCATGCTCTTTGCAACTGGCGCGGCCCCGGGCCAGGACCGCCGAGCAAGGGCCGCCCCGCAGCGAGGGCGGTGTCCCTCTTCCCGAATCACGCAGTGATTCGAGAGAAGGGGGAAGGCGCGCAGCGCCTCAGGGGTTGTTCTCTAGATAGCAGATTCTTCGTCAGAAGCACGTGCGGCGGGCGTGGCCTTGCCGCGGTCGGTTTCGCTGGTCTCGAACTTGCCATCGTCTTCCTCGGCGGGGGTCTCGTCGCCCTCTTCCAGGCCCAGGTCAAAGGCGCGTGCTTTGGCGCGCAGCACTAGCAGCATTTCGATGAACAGGTCGCGGCATTCATAGCGAAGCAGCCAGGCCATCTGCATCCAGTCGCGGTCCGCCACCTCGTCCTGATCGATGCGCGGCTGCACATAGCCCGAGGCCAGCAGCTCGTCGTCGCTCAGCGTGACGCCGTAGTCTTCGGTCGCGTCAAAGGTGCCGGTGCGGGCAAAGGCTTCGATGCGGCTCCACTTTTCGGCAAAGTAGTTGGCCAGGGCCTCGGCACCGCCCTCCAGGTCGCCAATGGCGGTGAGGAACTCCACCGGGTCTGCATCGTCGCGGAAGACCACGGCGTTGACCATGTTGCGCAGGTGCGTGTGGGTGAGGTCCTTGTACTGCTTCTCCAGCACCATGGCACGCGCAAACTGCTCGGGCGTGACCAGCATGTTGACCACGGACGCCTTGGAATCGTCGTACTCGCGCATCACGGCCAGGATGTCCTTGGGCGCGAGCTGGTCCAGCACCACCATCAGCGCGTTGTCGCCGTCGGTGTCGGCCAGCTCGGCCAGGGCCGATTCGGCGCCCACGATGTCACCGGCCGCAATCAGGCTGGTGGTCTTGGTGATCAGGGCCAGGTGTTGGTTGCTGCTGCTCATGGTCGTCATTCCTTGCGCTCAAAGCCCACATCGGCCAGCCAGTTGGCGCTGGACTCTTCGCGCGTACGGCTGTTGTGCGGGTCCACCGCGTCGTCGGCGCTCAAGGCGTTGTAGTCGTCGTCGTGTTCGGCGGCGTCTTCACCGTCGTCCTCGGCATCGACCTCGCCATGCGAGGCGGCGGGGGCCATGCGGGCGTGCTGCTGCAGGTATTCCAGCCCGGCGGCCACCGCCAGAAAACGCGCGCCCTGGGGCTCGCGCAGTACGGTCTGCGCCAGGCTTTGCGCCCAGGGCTCCAGCGCCACGGCATGTGCCAGGCTGTGCCAGTCGGGCAAGGCGTCCACCGGCAGGCCCAGCAGGTGCTCGACTGCAGCAGGCTTGGTAAAACGAAAGCCCCGGTGAAACACCACAGCCACCATCTCGGGGGCCAGCTCCATCATCTGCACCAGAAAGGCGATTTCATTGCGCTTCTCAGCCAGGCGCTTGCGCAGGACATCGTTGCCTTCGGAGTCGGACACCAGGTCGTCCAGCTCGGCCTGGTAGGCAGAGCGCAGGTCATGAAAGTAAGGAGAAAGTTTCACAGGGGAGAAGAGGAAGAAGAAAGAATGCGCGCGCTGTAGGCCTGCCAGATCTCTTGCGCGGTCTGCAGCGGGTCGTCCAGCAGATTGCGGCGGCGGTTGTCGTCGTAGGCTTGGCGGGCGTCGTCGTCCGACAGCACCTCGTAGGCCTTCTGCACCTGAGCAAAACGCTGGGCAGCGTCCGGCGCGTCGTTGCGGTCGGGGTGGTAGAACGAAGCCTTCTGCCGAAAGGCCTTCTTGACGTCGGCCAGCGACGCATTGGCCGCCAGCCCCAGGGCGGCGTAGTGGTCTGCAGTCATGAAAAAGTGGGTGGTGTGAAAGCCGATGGCGATGGCGCAGGCCTGAGAGGCCTACGGCCGTGCATCAGCCGCCTAGGCTCACAAACACGTTCTGCACGTCGTCGTTGCCGTCGATGGCGGCCAGGAAAGTTTCCACCTCTTCGAGCTGCTCGGCCGTGAGGTTGGCAGGGTTGACCGGGTTCTTGGGCTTGTAGCCCAGCTTGACCGACAGCACGTTGAAACCGTGGGCGGGCAGCGCACGGCTCACCAGGTCCAGTTCAGCCGGGTCGGTCCAGAAGGTGGTGGTGCCCTCTTCGTCGCCTGGCTCGCAGTCTTGCGCGCCCGCTTCAATGGCGGCTTCTTCCGGATCAGCGCCTGCCACGGCAGGCTCGGCCTCGATCATGCCGACGTGGTCGAAATCCCAGGCCACCGAGCCCGACGTGCCCAACTGGCCCTTGCGAAACAGCACGCGCATCTCAGGCGCAGTGCGTTTGACGTTGTCGGTGAGGCATTCGACCATCACCGCCACCTGATGCGGTGCATATCCTTCATAGATCACGCGCTCGTAGTTCACGGCGTCGGCCCCGGTGCCCGAGCCCTTCTTGATGGCACGCTCCAGCGTGTCCTTGGGCATCGATGCCTTGCGGGCCTGCTCGACCACCAGACGCAGGCGCGAGTTGCTGGCGGGGTCGGCGCCGCCGCGTGCGGCCACGGTGATTTCCTTGACCAGCTTGCCAAACAGCTTGCCCTTGGCATCGGCTACCAGAGCCTTGCCTTTTGCTTTCCACTGCGCGCCCATGGGGGTTACCTTTGTGTGTGGGTTGGGGGGTGTTTGCCGTGGGTCGCTCCGCGCGGCAAAACCCTATATTTTACTCGCCACGTGGCAATCGCCCGGCAAGAATGACCCGGCCGGTGTCGTGGCAGCGCCAAATCCGTGCCTACCGGCCCAGCCCTTCGCCCATCAGCGTGTAACCTCGGCGGCATGCCCGCACCCGCCTGCCCTCGTTCCTGAATCCCTCCCATGCTCAACACCCTGTGGCTCGGTTTCTTTCTGACGGCGGCGGTGGCCGCGCTGGCCCAGTGGCTGGTGGGTGGCAATGCCGACATTTTTTCGGCCATGGTGCAGGCCCTGTTCCAGATGGCGAAGCTCTCGGTCGAGGTGATGGTGCTGCTGTTCGGCACGCTCACGCTGTGGCTGGGTTTCTTGCGCATCGCCGAGAAGGCGGGTCTGGTGGACGCCTTGGCGCGCTGGCTGGCACCGCTGTTTGCCAGACTCATGCCCGGGGTGCCGCGCGGCCACCCGTCGCTCGGGCTGATCACGCTGAACTTTGCCGCCAACGCCCTGGGGCTGGACAACGCCGCCACGCCCATGGGCCTGAAGGCCATGAAGGCGCTGCAGGAGCTGAACCCCCAGCCCGATACCGCCACCAACGCGCAAATCCTGTTTCTGGTGCTCAACGCGTCCTCGCTCACGCTGCTGCCGGTGACCATCTTCATGTATCGCATGCAGCAGGGTGCGCCCGACCCGACGCTGGTCTTCTTGCCCATCCTGCTGGCCACGTCCGCATCCACCCTGGTGGGCCTGCTGAGCGTGGCCGTGGTGCAGCGCCTGCCGCTGTGGAGCCCCGTGGTGCTGGCCTACCTGATGCCGGTGGCGCTGGTGCTGGGCGGCTTCATGGCGCTGCTCACCACGCTCAGCGCCGCCGCCCTGGCCTCGCTGTCGTCGCTGCTGGGCAACCTCACGCTGTTTGCGCTGGTCGTGCTGTTTGTAGGGTTGGGCGCCTGGCGCAAGGTGCCGGTGTATGAGGCGTTCATCGAAGGCGCCCGCGAGGGGTTTGATGTGGCCAAGGGCCTGCTGCCCTACCTGGTGGCCATGCTGTGCGCGGTGGGCGTGTTCCGCGCCTCGGGGGCGCTGGGCTATGTGCTGGACGGCATCCGCTGGTGCGTGAACACGCTGGGCGCTGACGCCCGGTTTGTGGACGCCATGCCCACCGCCCTGGTCAAGCCGTTCTCAGGCAGCGCGGCGCGCGCCATGCTGATTGAGACCATGCAGACCCAGGGCGTTGACAGCTTTGCTGCCCTGGCCGCCGCCACGATCCAGGGCAGCACCGAAACCACCTTTTACGTGCTGGCGGTGTACTTTGGCGCAGTGGGCATCCAGCGCGCGCGGCACGCCGTGGGCTGCGCGCTGCTGGCCGAGCTGGCGGGCGTGGTGGCCGCCATCGCGGTGTGTTACCGGTTTTTTGGGTAATTTTGGCTGGTAGCGCTAGTGCAATATACCCAAACAGCTATCAATTATATAGCAGACAGAATATCAACCGCCAGCGGCTCCAGGCGCAGCCACCAGCTCCCACTCGGCCAACTGTTCATTGGTGGCAATCAGCCGCCCGACCAGCAGCTTGATGAAGGCCTTGTCAAAGCGCGACTGCAGATCCTCCGACGCCTCGCGCAGCGCGGGGTTGCGCACCTTGAGCACCAGCACCTCAGTCTCGGCCACGGCGGTGGCGGTGCGGATGCGGTTGTCGGGGCGCAGGTAGGTCATCTCGCCCAGCGTCACGCCGGGGCCCAGGGTGCTGAGGTTCCAGCCCTGGCGGCTGACGGCCACCTGGCCTTCGATGAGGATGCAGAACGAGTCGCCCGGCGTGTTCTCGCGCATCAGCACCGTGCCCTGCTCCAGCCGGCGCCAGCTGCCCAGGCGCATCAGCTCCCACAGGGCAACGTCGTGAAAGTCGGCAAAAAACGGCAGTGCTCGCAGGCGCGCAAAGCGCTCGGCCTCGGTGTCTTGCGACTTCTGGCGGGGCAGGCCCCGGTGTGCGGCCAGCAGCGCCTGGGCAAAGTCGGCCCAGGTGGCAAAGCGGTCGGCGGGCTGCTTGGCCAGCGCGCGCAGCAGCACTTCGTCCACATGCGCTGGCAGCGACGCGCGCAGCAGGCTGGGCCGCGTGGGCGTCTCGTTGCTGATCTTGTAGAGCGTGGCGAAGTCAGTGTCGCCATCAAACGGGCGGCGGCCCGTGAGCAGCTCGTACACCACCACGGCCAGCGAGAACATGTCGCTGTGGTGGGTGAGGTCCTGCTCGCGCACCTGCTCGGGCGACATGTACGACGGCGACCCCACCAGGCCGGACAGCTGGGTGGCATCGCTGCGCAGCGACAGGGCGGCACCAAAGTCGGTCAGCTTCACATCGCCGCCGCGCGCCAGCATGAGGTTGGCGGGCTTGATGTCGCGGTGCACCAGGCCCTCGCGGTAAGCGTATTCGAGCGCGTTGCAGCACTTGAAGGCGATGTCCAGCACCTGGGGCACGGGCAGCAAGGTGTCCGGCGTCGCAAAGTCGGACAGCGGCTGACCGTCCACGTATTCGAGCACCAGGTACGGCGGCAGCGCCTCTTCGTCCGCATCCAGCAGGCGCACGATGTTGGGGTGGCGCAGGCGACCCGACAGCGCGGCCTCGTTGCGCAGCAGCTTGCGGTAGCGCTCGGCCTGCTCGGGCACCTTCAGCAGGTGCGCGTGGGTCTGCTTGATGGCCACCTTGCGGCCCCGGAAGCCGTCGAGCCCCAGATACACAATGCCACTGGCGCCCCGCCCCAGTTCACGCTCGATGCGGTACTTGCCGATGATGGCGGGCGGGGCAGAAGTGGCAGTGGCCATGGCGGGGCTCCCGGTCAGGGTGGGCAGTTCAGGTGGGGTCAGGCTCCGGCCAGCGCCTGCCCAAAGTCGGCCAGCAGATCTTCCACCTCTTCCAGGCCCACCGACAGGCGGATCATGCTGTCGGCAATGCCCATGGTGGCGCGCACTTCAGCGCCTGCCTCCCAAAAGATGGTGTGCGCCACCGGGATGATCAGCGTGCGCGTGTCCGCCAGCCCCGTGGCCTTGATGGGCAGCTGCAGGCGGTTGCACACGGCCAGGCACTGGTCAGGGTTGCGCAGCTCGAACGACAGCAGCCACGAGCCTGCCTTGAGGTGCTTGCGCGCAAAGGCGTGCTGCGGGTGCGAGGGCAGCATGGGGTACAGCACGCGGGAGACGGCCGGGTGTGCTTCCAGCCACTGCGCTAGCGCCAGAGCGGTGGCACTGGTGCGGTCCATGCGCAGCGACAGGGTCTCAGCGCCCAGGGCCAGCTGGTGGGCGGCGTGGGACGACAGCGTGCCGCCCATGTCGCGCAGGCCCTTTTTGCGCAACTGCTGCAGGCCCCAGCCCTTGGCGTCACCCTTGCGGTAAGCCGCAAAGATGTTGGGATAGCCCGACCAGTCGTACAGGCCCGTGTCGGTGATGGCACCGCCCAGCGCATCGCCCTGCCCGCCAATGCTCTTGGTGAGCGAGTTGACCACCAAGCCCGCCCCCACCGTGGCCGCGCGGAACAGGTAGGGCGAGGCCACGGTGTTGTCCACCACGTACAGCACGCCCCGCTGCCGGCACAGTGCGCCAATGCCTTCCAGGTCGGGGATCTGCGTGCCAGGGTTGGCAATGGTTTCGACAAACACCATGCGGGTGTTGGGGCGCAGCGCGGCGGCCACATTGGCCGCGTCAGTCACGTCCACCGTGGTCACTTCGATGCCCAGGTCGGCCAACGTGCCGAACACGCTGTTGGTGTTGCCAAACACAAACTGGCTGGCCACCAGATGGTCGCCCGCCTTGAGCAGCGTGAGAAACACCGCGCAGATGCCCGCCATACCGGTCGAGAACACGATGGAGCCGTGCCCGCGCTCCATCTGCGTGATCTTGGCCTCCAGTGCCGCCGTGGTGGGCGTGCCCTGGCGCGCGTAATTGAAGCCGCCCTTGGCCGTGCCCTGGAAGACGGCGATCAGGTCCTCGACCTTTTCGTAACCGTACTGCACCGAGGTGTGGATGGGCTTGTGGATGGCCCCTTGCTCGGCGCCGCCCAGGCGGTCGGCATGCACGATCTGGGTGGTGAAACTGTGGTTCTGCGGTGTCGTCATAAAAATCTGCGCTGTTTCTGCGGGGCTACTTACAAGACGGGGCGATCACTACTGGCGCGCCCTGATGCCAGTGCACCCGTGGAACTGGCTTTGCCAGGCCACCGGGTGCGCCCCCCTCCGGGGGAAGGCGCGCAGCGCCTCAGGGGGGCTACCTTTCAGGTGCGATGTGTTCAGCGTAATCGTACAAGGCGCCCAGAATGTCCTGCGTGCGCTCGTCGTCGGCCGTCTCCGAGAGTTCGTCGATTTCGGTGAACAGTTGCTCCACCGTGCGCGCCCCACCCTGCCCGTCAAACAGGCAGGCAGCGCGGTGGGCCTCCCAGCGTTCCTGCTCCTCGGGTGACAGCGTCTGCGGAAAGTTGCGCGCCCGGTAGCGCCACAGCAGCTCGGCCAGGCGCGGGTCGTCAAAGTGGGCACGCGCCTTGGCCAGCTTGTCGCCGCTCAGGGTGCGCAGGTCGTTCAGCAAGCGCCGGTCGTTGTTGCCCACAAACCCGCCGTACAGGTCCTGGTCCACATCCGGCGCGGGCTCTTGCGGGCGGGCAAACACGGCCGGCCAGATGCCGCTCATGTCGGGCAGCGCGCGCGCCACCTCGGCGTGCTGTGCGGCCTGGGCCAGGTCGATGCCCCAGCGCTGCGCCAATGCGGGCGTGAGCGTGTTCACATTGCCCACCACCATGGGCGACTTGTTCAGGTGGATGGTCTTGATGGGCAGACGCGTGACCCCCTCGGGCAGCGCATCGGCCTTGCTGAACATGCGCAGGCGGATGTCCTCCACATTCAGCGTGGCCAGCTCGCGCGGGTCGTGGGCCAGATCCCAGGCGATCAGCTCGTTCTTGTTGGTGGGGTGGCTGGCCAGCGGCCACATCACGGCCAGGCAGCCGCGCTCGGTGGGGAACATGCCCGATACATGCAAAAAAGCCCGCGCCGTGGCCGTGGTGGCGGGCAGGCGCAGCTCGGCGGCCACGCGGTCCTTCTTGTGCAGGCTGAGCGCAAAGTCAAACAGCTTGGTGTTGTGCAGGCGGATGAGCCGCGCCAGCGCAATGGTGGCGCGCACGTCCGACAGCGCATCGTGCGCGGCGTCGTGCTGCAGGCCGTTGGCCTTGGACAGGTGCTCCAGCTTGAAGCTGGGCGTCACGCCATCTTCCTTCTTGGGCCAGGTGATGCCGTCGGGCCGCAGCGCATAGGTCATGCGCACCACGTCCAGCAGGTCCCAGCGGCCGCACTGGTTTTGCCACTCGCGCGCATAGGGGTCGATGAGGTTGCGCCAGAACATAAAGCGCGTGATCTCGTCGTCAAACCGGATGGTGTTGTAGCCCACGCCAATCGTGCCGGGCTGCGCAAACTCGGACTCGATGCGCGCGGCAAACTGGTGCTCGGGCACGCCCTGCTCCAGGCACTGCTGGGGCGTGATGCCGGTGATGAGGCACGACACCGGGTCGGGCAGATAGTCGTTGGCGGGCTGGCAGTACAGCATCAGAGGCTCGCCGATTTCGTTCAGCTCGGCATCGGTGCGTATGGCCGCGAACTGCGCGGGCCGGTCGCGGCGCGTGTTGGCGCCAAAGGTTTCGTAGTCGTGCCAGAGAAAGGTGTGGGGCGCCATGGTCGGTAGGCTAACAGGGGGGCTGCAGGCGGTGGCTCGCGCGCAATCGGCGGGAGCAGGGGCGATCAAGCCGCCACTGTAACCGCATTTTTCAGTGTTTTTGGCCGCAAGCGCTAGTGGAACATGCGCAAGCAGCTATCAAAAACATAGTAAGTATATTCACCGTACGGACTGATGCACATTCGCACCCCGTACACGTGCCGCCGCGCGGGACAATGGTGCATGCCCAGTTTCATTGATTCCCCTTGCCCCGTGGGGCGCTCCACCGCCCTGCCCCTCGCTGCCCAGCGCGCCCACGCCCCTGCAGGCGTTGCCGGGGTGGCCCTGGCAGCCGCCCTCGCCCTCTCGGGCTGCGCGTCAACCCCCAGCGCCACCCCCACACCCTCAGCCAAACCTGTGGCGGCGGCCCCCGCGGCCCCAACGCAGACAGCTTCGCCCACCCCAGCCGCCGCACCGCTGCAGGCCAGCCCCGATGCCGACCACACCGCCGGCTTTGCCCAATGGCTGACCACCTTTTCGGCCCAGGCGCTGGAGGCCGGCATTCGCCCGGCCACCGTGCGCGACGTGCTCGGCAAGGCGCAGTGGCTGCCCCGCGTGGTCGAGCTGGACCGCGCCCAGCCCGAGTTCACCCGCACCCCGTGGGCGTACCTGGACAGCGCCGTCTCCCCCCAGCGCATCGCCCAGGGTCAGGCCCAGCTGGCGGCGCACAGCGCGGCACTGCAGGCCGCAGCCGCCCGCTACGGCGTACCGGCCAGCATCGTCACCGCCATCTGGGGCATGGAGAGCAACTACGGCAGCAACTTTGGCACCTTCCGCACGGTGGACGCACTGGCCACCCTGGCGTACGAAGGCCGCCGCCGCGGCTGGGCGCAGACCGAGCTGCTGGCAGCGCTGCGCATCATCGACCAGGGCGACATCGCCGCCGACCGCATGATCGGATCGTGGGCCGGGGCCATGGGGCACACGCAGTTCTTGCCCTCGGTGTTTCTGGCCTACGCCGTGGATGCCGACGGCGACGGGCACCGCGACATCTGGGGCAGCGTGCCCGATGTGACGGCGTCCACCGCGCATTTCCTCGCCCGGTCCGGCTGGAAGCCTGGCGAGCCATGGGGGGCGGAAGTGCAGCTACCTCCCACCTTCGACCACGCCCGCGCCGACCCCGCCGTGCGCCAGACCGCGGCCCAGTGGGAGGCCGAAGGGGTGCGGTCCATCGACGGGGCGCCGCTGCCCGACCTGGCTGGGGCCTCCGTCGTCACCCCTGCGGGTGCACGGGGCCCGGCGTTTTTGGTGGGCAACAACTTCCGCACCATCCTGCGCTACAACAACTCGGTCAACTACGCGCTGGGCGTGGCGCTGCTGGCGCGGCAGATCGACGGCGGGGGCCCGGTGGCCGCCCCCTGGCCCCGCGACATCGAACCGCTGTCGCGCGCACAACTGCAAGCCCTGCAAGAAGCCCTGAACCGCCAAGGCTTTGCCGCCGGCACCCCCGATGGCGTGATGGGCCCCGCCACCCGCGCAGGCCTGCGCGGCTACCAGCGCAGCCTGGGCGTGGTGGCTGACGGGTATCCGACGCTGGAGCTGCTGCAAAAGCTGCAGGCGCCCTGAGCGTGGGTGACCCGGAATACAGATGCACTTCCCAGTTCACAAAGCCAGTGTGCTGAGGGGGAATCGCCCTCACCAACGTAGCACCTGGATGCCGTGCGCTGCAGCCCCTGGTTATGGGCAAATGCTTTTTATCCGTTAGGATTTTTGTCAACACACCATGACCGATCCCACACTGACCTTCGCGACGCAATCGGAGTGGGAAGCCTGGCTGGAGGGCCATGGCAGCACCTCGTCCGGAGTGTGGCTGCGCGTGGCCAAAAAATCTGCCGAGCAGCCCACCATCACCTATGCACAGGCGCTGGAGAGCGCTCTTTGCCACGGGTGGATTGACGGCCAGAAGCAGTCGGACGACCAGCACCATTGGCTTCAGCGCTTTACGCCCAGAACTGCCAAGAGCCTCTGGTCAAAGATCAACAGGGAAAAAGCCGAGGCGCTCATCAGCGCCCACAAAATGCGGCCCGCCGGCCTGGCCGCCATAGAACGGGCCCGGCAGGACGGGCGATGGGATGCGGCCTACGCGTCAGCGCGCACATCCACAGTCCCCGACGACTTGCAACAGGCCCTGGACGCCAACCCCCAAGCCCAGGCGTTTTTTGCAACGCTCAATAGCCAAAACAGGTTTGCCATCCTGTTTCGCATTCAAAACGTCAAGAAGGCCGAGACACGGGCCAGGAAGATCGCTCAGTTCGTGCACATGCTGAGTGAGGGGAAAAAGCTCCATCCATAAGCGCCAGCTTATTCAAAGACCGTTGGGGCGGTCTCCCAGAAGGGGCTGGTCCTTCCTCCGCCAGCAAGGTTTCTTGTCGAACGGCTTTCAGAGGCAAATAATCGCGTTCCCAGCCCTGTCTCAGGAAGGAGTCCGCCGTGTTAAACGATCCGTTTGCCCAGCTCAAAACCATCCAGCGAGAGGGATGGTCTCTTTTCGCTCCGCTCGAAGCCGTCACCACCACGACGGCCGCGGAACTCGTCAAACACGCGGGCATCCGAGCGAACCAGCGGGTGCTCGACGCCTGCTGTGGCACGGGCGTGGGGGCACTGACTGCAGCGCGCATGGGCGCGAACGTCTCCGCGCTCGACCTTTCGCCCGTGCTGATCGAGCACGGCCGGCGGCACGCCGCACTGGCAGGTGTCGAGATCGAATTCACCGAGGGCGATGTCGAAGCCCTGCCGTACGCAGACGCGACTTTTGACGTGGTGATCAGCCAGTTCGGTCACATGTTTGCGCCCAGGCCCGACGTCACCACGGCCGAGCTGCTGCGCGTGCTCAAGCCGGGCGGTACCCTCGCGTTTTCCACGTGGCCCCCGGAACACTATGTGGGCCAGATGTTTGCGCTGGTCGGCAAGTTCGTTCCCCCACCTCCAGGCGCTGCCGCGCCGCCGCAATGGGGAGATCCCGGCATCATTCGCCAGCGGCTCGGCGATGCCGTGACGGACATCGCGTTTGATCGCGCCATCATGGTGTTTCCAGCGTTGAGCCCACAACACTATCGCAAAAGCATTGAGGAAACCCTGGGCCCCGTGGTGAAACTGGTTGCCACATTCAAAGACGAGCCGGCAAAGCTCGCGGCTTTCCGGGCGGAACTCGACAACTTCGTCGCACGCTACTTCGAGAACAACATGGTGCGTCAGCACTATTTGATGACCCGGGCGACAAAAAAATAGCGCTCGCTCCCCGCTAACCGATAACCACGGCCCCGCCCCCCCCGCTGTGCGCCTGTCCACAGGGCTCTTGCGAAACCACGCGGCCCTGCGTCAATGAAAGTCCCGGCTCCCCTGCAACGCCTGCCCCATGCGGCCCAGCAGCGGGGTCAGGTCTTTGAAGCGCTGGGCCACCAGGTGGCGCACCACGGCCGTGCTGCCGGGTGGGCCCGCGCTGCATTGCCACACCCCCTCCACCGCCAGCAGCTGTGACCGCAGCAGCGCGTTGCGCCACGCATCGACCATGGCGGGCCAGACGATGACATTGACGGGGCCGGTTTCGTCCTCCAGCGTGACGAACATCGTGCCCTTGGCGGTGCCGGGGCGCTGGCGTACGGTGACGATGCCGCAGGCGCGCACCTTGCGGCCGTGGGCGGCGCCGTGCAATTGCAGGGCGGTTTGCAGGCGCCAGCGAGCCAGGCGGGGGCGCAGCAGGGCCAGGGGGTGGCGACGCAACGTCAAGCCGGTGGCGGCGTAGTCGAACAGGATTTCTTCGCCTTCGGGCGCCTGGGGCAGTTGCAGCGGGGCCTCGTGCACGGACACGTCGCGCCACAGGGGAGGCGCCGCGTGCTGGGCGGCAGCGTCCCACATCTGCTGGCGCCGGTGGCCCGACAGGCTGGCCAGGGCGTCGGCGGCGGCCAGGGCCTGCAGGTCTTGCTGGCTCAGTTGCGCGCGCAGGGCCAGGTCTTCGGTGCTGGCAAAGGCGGGGCCTGTGGCGCGGGCTTGCAGCAGGCGCTGGGCAGCGTCTGCGTGCAGGCTGCCCACCATCCGCAGGCCCAGGCGCACGGCAGGCTGGGGCAGCGGCGGTGCGCCCAAGCCGCGTGCGGGGCGCAGCGGCTCGGGGTTGCCCTCCAGGGTGCAGTCGATGTCGCTCACGGTCACGTCGATGGGCAGCACGCGCACGCCGTGGCGGCGGGCGTCCTGCACGAGTTGCGAGGCGCTGTAAAAACCCATGGGCAACGAGTTGAGCAGCGCCGCCAAAAAGCATGCGGGCTCGTGGCACTTGAGCCAGCTGCTGGCATAGGCCAGCAGCGCAAAGCTGTGGGCATGGCTTTCGGGAAAGCCGTATTCACCAAAGCCCAGCATCTGCTGGAAGATGCGGTCGGCAAATTCGGCGGGGTAGCCCCGGTCTTTCATGCCTTGTTTGAGAGGCTCTTCAAAACGATGCACGCCGCCCTTGCGCTTCCACGCGGCCATCGAGCGGCGCAAGTCGTCGGCCATGCCGGGCGTGAAGCCCGCCGCGATCATGGCGATCTGCATCACTTGTTCCTGGAAGATGGGCACGCCGAGCGTGCGCGCCAGGGCGTTCTCCAGCTCGGGCTTTTCGAGTTGAAGCGGTTCACCCCTGCGCCGACGCTCGCGCGCCTGCAGGTAGGGGTGCACCATGCCCCCCTGGATGGGGCCGGGCCGCACGATGGCGACCTCGACCACCAGGTCGTAGAACTGGCGCGGCTGCAGGCGGGGCAGCATGCTCATCTGGGCGCGGCTTTCGATCTGGAACACGCCCACGGTGTCGGCGGCGCAGATCATGTCGTAGGTGGCGGGGTCTTCGCGCGGGATCTCCTTGATACCCCAGCGCTCGCCGCGCAGGGCTTCGCGCAGGTTGAGGCAGCGGCGCAGCGCGCTGAGCATGCCCAGAGCCAGCACATCGACCTTGAGCAGGCCCATGTCATCAAGGTCGTCCTTGTCCCACTGGATGACGGAACGCTTTTCCATGCTGGCAGGCTCCACAGGCACCAGCCGCGTGAGCTTGCCCTGGGTCAGCACAAAGCCGCCCACATGCTGGCTCAGGTGGCGCGGAAAGTCCTTCAGGTCGGCAGCCAGCTCCAGCCACAGCCGGGCGGTGTGCCGGTGCAGCGACACGCCCACCGCCTGGGACAGTTCCTGGAGGCGGTCGGTGGCAAAGGTCTCGTCAAACCAGTGGTGGTCTTTGGCAAACGCATCGACCAGAGCGGGCTCCACGCCCAGGGCCTTGCCCACGTCGCGCAGGGCGCTGCGCGTGCGGTAGCAGGTGACCACGGCGGCAATGGCGGCGCGGTCGCGGCCGTATTTGTCGTAGATGTACTGGATGACCTCTTCGCGCCGGTCGTGCTCGAAGTCCACATCAATGTCGGGCGGCTCGCTGCGCTCTTTGCTGATGAAGCGCTCGAACAGCAGGTGGGAATCCTCGGGGTCCACCGCGGTGATGCCCAGCACGTAGCAGACCACCGAGTTCGCCGCCGAGCCCCGGCCCTGGCACAAAATGTCCACGCTGCGCGCAAACCGCACGATGTCATGCACGGTCAGGAAGTACATCTCGTACCCGCAGTGCGCGATCAGGTCGAGCTCTTTGCGGATCTGCGCCTGCACCCTCTCGGGCGCGCCCAACGGGTAGTGGCTTTGCACCCCCAGCTCCACCAGCCAGGCCAGCGCCTGGGCAGGGGTCATGCCCGTGGGCACGGTCTCCAGCGGGTATTGGTACTTGATCTCGTCCAGACAGAAGGTGCAGCGCCCAGCCACGGCAAGCGTGGCCGCCAGCAACTCGGGTGGGTAGATGCCGGCCAGCCGCACGCGCTGGCGCAGGTGCCGCTCGGCATTGGGTTGCAGCGCAAAGCCGCACTCGGCCACGCTGCAACCCAGCTTCACGGCGGTGATCACGTCCTGCAGCGGCTTGCGCGAACGGGCGTGCATGTGCACGTCGCCCGCGGCCACCAGCGGCAGCTGCAGCGCAGCGCCCACACGCTGCAGCGTGGCCAGCCACAGGCTGTCATCAGGAGCCATGTGCAGTTCGACCGCCAACCACAGGTGCGTGTCAAACTTTGAGCCCAATTGGCCTATAGCGCCCGTTATAAATGCGCTGACAGCTATAAAATCAGAAGCATCAAAGCGCTGGCGACAAGGCGACAGCAGCAGCTCGCACCCCTGCAGCAAGTGCCAGGGGCTGTCCGCGTCCACGCGGTAGTGCCCCTTGGGTGCTGCGGCCCGGGCGGCGGTGATGAACTCGCACAGGTTGCCCCAGCCCTCGGCATCGCGTGCCAGTGCCACCAGCCGCAGGTCGCCCCACAAGAACTCGCTGCCCACGATGAGGTGCAGGCCACAGGCCTTGGCGGCACCCCAGGCACGCACGACGCCGGCGACGGAGCATTCGTCCGTCAGCGCCAGCGCCTGGTAGCCCAGCTTGGCAGCGCGCGCCACCAGCTCTTTGGGGTGTGATGCTCCCCGCTGAAAGCTGAAGTTGGACAGACAATGCAGCTCGGCATAGCCCGGCAGTTCGCCCACGCCCGCTGCGGGGCCTGGCACGGCCGCGGCCTGCGAAGAGAGTCGATGCATCAAGCCCATGGACAACCGCCCCGCCCACTCACCCAAAGATTCCGTGCAAAAACCAGCGGTGGGGGCGTGCCGCCGCCTGTCCGCCAGCGGGCGATGGCGCCAGACGCTCGCGAAACACCCAAACCAGCCCCGCCACGTCGTTGTGGGCCACAAAATAGTCGCGCAAGGCCAGACCCGCGCAGGGGTCTGCCGGGTCCACGCCGTCGTCCATGGCAGACCACCAGCCCGCCTCAAACCGGTGGGGCCCGGCCAGCAGGCGCAGCAAGCCGTGGTGGCAAGGGCGGTTGCCCTGGACGGCCAGCCGCCGGGGCGGGTTCAGCAACCAGGTGGGCAGCAAGGGGGCATCCGGGGTGATGCACTGCGGCGCATCGCCACCAGCACGGGGGGCCGCAGAACGGGTGGGCGCACCCAGCACGTCAGCGGCCGGGCGCCACTGCTGCATGCGTTCGGGCCGGTGGTCGGCCAGCAGCACCGGGGCCACTACCCGGTCGGCTCCCAGGCGGGCCGACAGACGCTCCAGCAGTTGGTGCAGGGCCTCGCCGGGAGCACCGGCCGGGTCGGCGCTGCCATGGCTTGCAGGGCCGCGCGCCCCGACCTCTCCAGGGGGCAGCAGGCTGGCGCTGCGGTGCGGCAGCGGGGCCGATTCAAGCAGGCGCAGCATGATCTGGTTGACCGGTGCGGCCAGCGTGGTGCGCGCGAGGCTTTCGGCCAGCAGGCGCCGCAGGTGCACCAGGTCGTGGATGGCCTGGGCGGTACGCACCTGCAGCGCCTGGGTGGGGGGCAACGCCACGCCATCGATGCGCCGCAGGTCGTGGCGCCAGACCAGCTCCAGTGCCAGCACGCCCTGCTGGCGCGCCTGCAGCCAGGCCTGCAGGGCCGTCAGGCAGCGGCTTGCGCTCCACAGCAGTGCCTCGGCCGACTCGGCCAATGCGGGCAGCTCGGTGGTCAACGCAAACTGCTCGGGCAGTTGCAGCCAGGCATGGGCCTCGGGGGCATCGCCCAGGGCCTGGTCCAGCACCTGCAGCACGCCAGCTCCCAGGCGCCGCGCCACGCCCGCACGTGGCAGAGCCTGCAGAGCGCCCCAGGTGCGGCAACCCATCCGCTCCAGGCTGGCTACATGGGGGCGCAGCGCCGTCAGGGTATGCAAAGGCAGGCTCTCTACCCGGCCCTGCGATGGGCCGGGGCGCCCTGCCAATGCCATGCGTAGCCTGGCCTGGGCCACCAAGGCCGTCGGGCCGGCACCCCACACTGGCGGCGAACAAGGGGGGGTAGAGGGTGATGCACAGAGCGGCTGGGCTGTGGCCGATTCGCTGGCCGGGGCCTGCTGTTGAGCACTGCGGGCAGGCGCGTTGGCCGCAGCCTCCCCCGTGCCCCTGGCAGCTGCGTCGGCCCAGGCCTGCAGCACCAGCGCCAGCAATGCCTCGCGCCCGCCCCACAGGCGCTCGGTGGTGGACACCTCCAGCAACACCACCTCGCCATCGGCCAGTGCCACACGCGGCGTAAAGCGCAATGCCCACCAGCCTGCGGCCGCGCTAAGCGCTGCGGCATCTGCAGCTGCGCCCATTCCTGCACCTGTGCCCGGCGGGGCGGCAGATTCATCGTGCCAGGGCAATGGCAGTGCGATCCAGTGCATGCCCGCTCCCTTCTGGTCGCCCCCCCTGCGCAGGGCGCGCCAGCACGGCCCCGGCCCCCCGCACAGCGGCTGTCTGGCGCCTCGCCACCAGGGCACTGGCTGCCTCCTGCGCGGCGCGGCGCCGCTCTGCCTGAGCGACCAGCACCTGCGCCAACTGGGGGTGGCAGCCCGGCAAGTGGAGTGCCAGCGCCAACGGCGGCCCCCGGCGCTTGAGGATCTGCACCTGCATGCCAGGGGCTACCGCAGCGTCTCCTGGCAAGGCCAGCCCCTGCACCTGCAGCCGCAACAGGGCCGGTGATGCCTGCAACACTTGCGATGCCTGCATTGAGGCATTGGAGGCATCGACCGAGCGAAACACCCAAAGCAATTGCTGCTGATGGGCCGCCGCCAGTTGCAGCCGCCGCAGCGCGGCAGGCTGCGCCTGGGGCAGCCAGGCCATGACGGCCAGCACGCCCTGGCAGCGCAGCGCCTGCTCAGCGGCCCACAATGCCGCCATGGCAGAGTCGGCGCGCACCACGCACACGCGCTCTGCCCGCAAGCCCTGCGACTGCAGGGCCGGCCCAAAAGGCTCGCACGGCGGCGCCACCAGCACCACGGCCCCGCTCTGGCGGGCCGTGGCCTGCACCAATGCGGGCAGCACCAATTGCCATTCGTGAAAGCCCGCCAGGGGCTGCAGCACCTCGCTCAGGGCCCCCACCGGCCAGCCGCCACCCGGTAGCTGTGCGTCCAGCGCGGCATGACCTGTTGGCAGCACCGACTGCGGCCCTGCACCCAGCGCGTCGGCATGCCACACCCCCGGCACAGCGGTCGGCAAATCGGACGCAACCCGCAAGGAGGGGCGTGGCGCAGGCATGGTGGTTGGAAAGGTTCAGGCAACACGAATACTGTAAATATAACCAGTATTTTGCTGCATGGGTGGACCTGGCAGCAAAGACCTGCCACCAAAGTCGGCGTGCAATTGCCAGCGTACGCGGGTCAAGAGCAGGCGCGGCCGGGGCACTCCCGGCAGGCGCCAGCAAGCGCTCTCAGCGCGAGGCGCGCCACCGGGGGTGGCGACCCACGCACCGGCAGCGCCGATCCGGCTACAGCATGCGAACCGCCCAGTCGCACCAGTCAGCCACCGCGGCATCCGAGGGCGTGACACGCTCGGAGAGCTGGGGCCAGCGGCGATGGATGGCGTTCAGGATGCTTTGCAGCTGCCACAGGGCCTCGCGCCCCACCAGCGCGACCTCGGCCATGCCAATGGGGTCGCCCTGCAGCTGCGCCAGCAGCTCCCCCTGGTGCTTGGGGTGAGAGCCCGCTTCGATCAAGGCTTTTTGCAACGCCATGAGACGGGAATCGGTAAACGCAAAGGCACTGCCTGCTGGAGGCTTGGTCACCGTGTCGGGAGGCAAGACCGCCTTGAGCTGGTCCCAGTAGGCAAAGGCTTGGGCCAGCAGCTCGATCTGGCGCGGGGCATCGTTGCCCAGGGGCATCAGGGCCGATTCGCGGACCACTTCCTCCTGCAGCAAGGGCAGGATGAGCGCCACCAGCGCAGAGGGAAACTTGCGGTGGTTCAGCCGCAGCACCAGCGACAGCCGCTGCGCAGGCATGTCGTCATATTTCTCGTAGAACGCGGCCACCACCTCGGCCAGCAGCAGGATACGGCCCATGGGCGTGATGTCGGCACCGGCCAGGGCGCGGGGGTAGCCGCTGCCGTCCATGCGCTCGTGGTGTTCCAGCACGGCGACCTCGGCAGCGCGTGGATACACCTGCATGTCACGGATCATGAGCATCGCCGAGATGGGGTGGGCCACCAAGTGCTTGCGCCCCACACCCACGACCCGGTGATCGGGGTCGTCCCAGGTCGGGTCCATGTGCAGCACCCCCAGGTCATGCAGCAATGCAGCGGCAGCCACCGCACTGCAGTCGCGCTCACTCACCCCACTCTTGATGGCCAGAAACACCGCTACGGTCATCATCACCAGACTGTGCTGGAACAGCGTGGGCCGCTGGTCGCGCATCACGGTGAGCTTGCAGGCCATGGCAGAAGGCAATGGCAGGGAACGCAGGGGCGCCAGCAACCGGGCACCCGAGCCCAGGGCCTCGGCCAGCATGGCTGGAAGGGTTTCCTGCTCGATCAGCGTCTGGCCCAGGACCAGCAGCGCGGGCACGTCCACGGGGTTTTCGATCGACAGATGGCGGTCGATGGGCTCGCGCAGCTTGTGCTGGACCAAGCGGTCGTAAAGGCGGCTGTCGATGCGCGCCCCTTTTTCCACCAGCTTGATGCCGTTGTCGGTGTAGATGGCAGCCTCGGCGACCACGGAGCGTCGGTCGGCCATGTCGGTCAGCGCACGCAGATAGTGGGAGCCGTCAGTGGTGTCTGCGTCCACTGAAAGAAGAATATCGGTCATGCAAGCAACACAAATCGTTACCTCGCACTATATGAGTTTCTCTTGCAAGGCACTGACGCTTATCACGCGGTACAGACACACAACTTTGATTCACATCAAGCTGCATGCGCTGCGGTAAGAAGTTGTGTCCAAGACTGGAGACGCAGCCCACAGCAGCACCATCGGGCCAAGCCCTTGTCAGCCCCTTCTGGCAGGGGTGCCAAAGCCCCCTGTCACCCCAATGTCACTGTCCCAAATTGGCATCAGGGTTTGCATGGACTGATAGAGTTTTAGGAGCATTTTTGAAGTGCTTGCAGATGTCAGTCTTGGGTAAACCCTGAAAAGTTCCCAATCGATTGTTCACAATACTGGAACAGTTAGTTCGCGACTCGGTGGTTTTTCTCTGCCCCCCACCCGCGTACAGTTCATCCCATCGATGAGCCGAACCCGCAAGGCGACTCACCGAACCCGGTCTGAAGCAGCTTTCTTTGTTTTTGGCGCTTTGCTCCGGTTTTTCTGAGCCGCTTCTTTAACTTCAAGGATTTCCATCATGAACAACACCGCACGTTTCCTGTCTGTCGCCGCTGTCGCCGCTTTCGCTTCCTTTGGTGCCCAGGCTGACGAAGCCGATGCTTCGCAGTTCGCCACCAAGTTTGAAACCAACCGCACCCGCGCTGAAGTGGCTGCCGAAGCTGCCACCGTGGCACAAACCCGCTCGATCGAACCCGCTGGTTCGCGTGTGGTGACTTACAAGTCCACGGCTGACCGTGCTGCCGTGCGTGCCCAGGCTGCTGAAGCTGTGCGCACTGGCCAGATTTCTTCGGGTGAGCGCGGCTGATTGACCAGGGGCGGCTGAATCTGCTGCCCTGGCTGCGCCGTATCTCTCAGTACCCCAATCCCTTATTTTTGAATTTTTCGGAGTTTCACCATGAACAACACCGCACGTTTCCTGTCTATCGCCGCTGTCGCCGCTTTCGCTTCCTTTGGTGCCCACGCTGACGAAGCCGATGCTTCGCAGTTCGCCACCAAGTTCGAAACCAACCGCACCCGCGCTGAAGTGGCTGCCGAAGCCGCTACCGTGGCCCAGACCCGTTCCATCGAGCCCGCTGGCTCGCGCGTGGTGACTTACAAGTCCACCGCTGACCGCGCTGCCGTGCGTGCCCAGGCTGCTGAAGCTGTGCGTACCGGCAAGATCTCTGCAGGCGAAATCGGCAACGCCATGTAATTGCCAAGGCCCCATGCGTACGGCATGAGGGCTTTGTGAGAAGTGCCAATGCAAATGCAAAAGGCCGGGGCCCTGTGAGGGGCCCCGGCCTTTTTGCTACGTCTCTGCACCCGTAGCGCAATGGCTTATGGGATCAGCGTGACCCCGGTCTTGGCCTGCAGGGCCTCGAAGGTCACGCCTGGAGCCAGCTCCACCACCTTCAGGCCTTGGGGGGTTACGTCCATGACGGCCAGGTCGGTGATGATGCGGTCCACCACGCCCACGCCCGTGAGGGGCAGCGTGCACTGAGGCAGGATCTTCAGGTCTTCAGTGCCGTCCTTCTTGCGGGCCACGTGCTCCATGAGCACGATCACGCGTTTGACGCCAGCCACCAGGTCCATCGCGCCGCCCATACCCTTGACCATCTTGCCCGGGATCATCCAGTTGGCCAGGTCGCCCTTTTCGCTGACCTGCATGGCGCCCAGGATCGACAGGTTGATCTTGCCGCCACGGATCATGGCGAACGACTGGTCGCTGCCAAAGATGGACGAGCCCTTGATGGTGGTGACGGTCTGCTTACCGGCGTTGATCAGGTCGGCGTCCACTTCGTCTTCGGTGGGGAACGGGCCAATGCCCAGCATGCCGTTTTCGGACTGCAGCCACACTTCTTTGTCGGCCGGCACAAAGTTGGCCACGAGCGTGGGAATGCCAATGCCCAGGTTCACATAAAAGCCGTCTTCGAGTTCATGGGCGGCACGGGCCGCCATTTGGTCTTGACTCCACGACATAGATACTTCTCCAGCTTGTTCTGTACGGTTGTGCGGCAGCGGCTCAAACGCCCGCTTTTTCGGTGATGGTGCGCTTTTCAATGCGCTTTTCGGGCGTGGCGTTGTGCACGATGCGGTGCACATAGATGCCGGGCAGATGGATCTGGTCGGGCGCAATGGCGCCGGTTTCCACCACCTCTTCCACTTCCACAATGGTGATCTTGCCGGCCGTGGCCGCAGCGGGGTTGAAGTTGCGCGCCGTGAAGCGGAACTGCAGATTGCCCGACTTGTCGGCACGCCAGGCCTTGACCAGCGACACATCGGGCACCAGCGAGCGCTCCATCACGTAGGTTTCGCCGTCGAACTCGCGCAGCTCCTTGCCCTCGGCCACGATGGTGCCCACGCCGGTCTTGGTGAAGAAGGCCGGAATACCCGCGCCGCCAGCACGCAGCTTTTCTGCCAGCGTGCCTTGGGGGGTGAATTCCAGCTCGAGTTCGCCGGCCAGGTACTGGCGCTCGAACTCCTTGTTCTCGCCCACATACGAAGAGATCATTTTCTTGATCTGGCGGGTTTCGAGCAGCTTGCCCAGGCCAAAGCCATCCACGCCCGCATTGTTGGAGATCACGGTGAGATTCTTCACGCCCGAATCGCGCAGCGCGTCGATCAAGGCCTCAGGAATGCCACACAACCCAAAACCGCCTACAGCCATGAGTTGGCCGTCTGCAACCACGCCCTTCAGGGCCTCGGCTGCGGAGGGGAATAACTTGTTCACCACGATCTCCTTATGAATGGAATGCGCTACGATACTACGTACTTAAATAAGTAGTTTTCCGTAAAGATTAGCACTATGGACGTGGATTACCGACTGGCTTTCGACATGGCCCCCGTGGGGCTGGTGCTGTCGCGCAACCGCACCATGGTCGATTGCAATCGCCATGTCTGCGAGATGTTCGGCGCCTCGCGCGAGGTGCTGATCGGCCAGTCGTTCCAGATACTCTATCCCAGCGCCGACGAATATGAGCGGCTCGGCGCCCACATGGAGCCCATTCTGAATGCCAAGGGCCACTATGCGGACAACCGCATCATGAAGCGCGCCAACGGCGAAGTGTTCTGGTGCCATGTGTCAGGCCGCGCACTCAATCGCGATGCCCCGCACGAATCGGGCATCTGGAGCTTTGAGGACCTGAGTTCGCAGCGCACCGTGAAGGCCGAGCTGACAGGCCGCGAACGGGAAGTGGCTGCCCGACTGCTGGAAGGGCTGACCTCCAAGGAGATCGGCCGGGCGCTGGAGATCAGCCACCGCACCGTGGAGATCTACCGCGCGCGCCTCATGCGCAAGTACAACGCGTCCACCGCCGCCGACCTGGTGCACAAGCTGCTCGCTGGCGGCTGAACCAGCCACCAGCGGGCAGCTCTACTGCTTTTCTGCCTACTTGGTCGGACCGTCGATGACTTCAGCGGCGGTGCGAAACGCTTCTACCGCCGTCGGCAGGCCACAGTAGACGCTGGCGTGCAGCAGCACTTCCTGCAACTCCTCAGCGGTGGCGCCATTGTTCAGCGCGCCACGCACATGGCCCTTGAGCTCATGCTGTTTGCCCAGCGCGATCAGCATGGAGACGGTGATGAGACTTCGGGTCTTGCGGTCCAGCCCGGGCCGCTGCCAGACGTCGCCCCACGCATTGCGCGTGATGTATTCCTGAATGGGCTGCGTGAAAGAGGTGGCGTTGCCCAGCGCACGGTCCACAAAATCGTCACCCATGACCTCTCGGCGGGTGGCCAGGCCTTTTTCGTAGTCTTTGGACGGGGTTGCTGTCACGCGCACTCTCCTTGAAAGGTTGAAACATCAAGGCCTGATGGTAGCGAGCACGCGCGAGGCTGCCGTCCTGAAAACCACAGAACAGAAAACCCGGCGCGTGCAGTGCACACACCGGGCTCGATCAAGGCATGCTCGGTTCACCCCACGCCGTCCTTGGACGGCATGGAGCAGAAACCTTGAGATCAGGCGTTGGCGCCGCCTGCGGCCAGATCAAACCGGTCGAGGTTCATCACCTTGGTCCAAGCCTTGACGAAGTCCTGTACAAACACCGCTTGCGCATCGCTGCTGGCATAGACTTCCGCCAGCGCGCGCAGCACGGAGTTGGAGCCAAACACCAGGTCGGCCACCGTGCCGGTCCATTTTTTGGCTCCAGTGCTGCGGTCCACGCCTTCCAGCACACCGGCTGAGCTCGCCGACTTCTGCCATTGGGTGCGCATGTCGAGCAGGTTCACAAAGAAGTCATTGCTCAAGGTGCCGACGCGCTGCGTGAAGACACCATGGGCCGCCTGCCCCACATTGGCACCCAGCACGCGCAAGCCACCCACCAGCGCCGTCATCTCGGGCGCCGTCAGCGTGAGCTGGTTGGCGCGGTCCACCAGCAGCTCGGCCACAGCGCCTTCCAGGCCGGGGCGCACGTAGTTGCGGAAGCCATCGGCCACAGGCTCCATGACCTCGAACGACGGTACATCGGTCTGCTCCTGCGAGGCATCGGTGCGGCCGGGGGTGAAAGGCACAGTCACCTCCTGCCCGGCATTCTTCGCTGCGGCCTCAACGGCGGCGCCACCGGCCAGCACGATCAGGTCAGCGAGCGAGATCTTCTTGCCGCCGGTCTGCGCGGCATTGAAGTCGCGCTGGATGGCTTCGAGCTGACCTAGCACCTTGGCCAGTTGCGCAGGCTGGTTCACGGCCCAGTCCTTCTGCGGCGCCAGACGGATGCGCGCGCCATTCGCGCCGCCGCGCTTGTCGCCGCCCCGGAACGTGGAAGCGGAGGCCCAGGCTGTGGACACCAGCTCCGAAATGGACAGACCTGATGCCAGCACCTTGGCCTTGAGCGCGGCGATGTCCTGCGCGTTGACCAGAGCGTGATCCACGGCGGGCACTGGGTCTTGCCAGATCAGCACTTCGGCGGGCACGTCGGCTCCCAGGTAACGCGCACGGGGACCCATGTCGCGGTGCGTCAGCTTGAACCAGGCGCGCGCAAACGCGTCGGCAAATTGCTCGGGATGCGCCAGGAAGCGGCGCGAGATCTTTTCATAGGCCGGGTCAAAGCGCAGCGACAAGTCGGTGGTCAGCATGGTGGGCACCAGCTTTTTCGACGGATCGTGGGCGTGCGGAATCGTTGCGGCCGCGCCCTTGGCCGTCCACTGGTGCGCGCCTGCCGGGCTCTTGGTCAGCTCCCACTCGTAGCCGAACAGGTTTTCAAAGAAGTTGTTGCTCCACTTCGTCGGTGTCGTGGTCCAGGTAACCTCCAGGCCGCTGGTGATGGTGTCGCCGCCCATGCCGCTGCCGTGCTGGCTGATCCAGCCCAGGCCCTGGTCTTCGACCCCCCCGGCTTCGGGCTCGCGGCCCACCAGCGCAGCGTCGCCCGCACCGTGGGTCTTGCCAAAGGAGTGGCCCCCGGCAATGAGTGCCACGGTCTCTTCATCGTCCATGGCCATGCGGGCAAAGGTGTCGCGGATGTCGCGCGCGGCGGCAATCGGGTCGGGGTTGCCGTTCGGGCCTTCGGGGTTCACGTAGATCAGGCCCATCTGCACCGCCGCGAGAGGGTTGGCCAGGTCACGCTCACCGCTGTACCGCTTGTCGCCCCCGAGCCAGGTGGATTCGGCGCCCCAATACACGTTCTCGTCCGGCTCCCACACATCGGGGCGGCCGCCCGCAAAGCCGAAGGTCTTGAAGCCCATGGATTCCAGTGCCACGTTGCCCGCCAGAATCATCAAATCGGCCCACGAAATTTTGCGGCCATATTTCTGCTTGACCGGCCAGAGCAGACGGCGCGCCTTGTCCAGGTTGGCGTTGTCGGGCCAGCTGTTGAGCGGAGCAAAACGCTGTTGCCCTGCGCCAGCGCCACCCCGGCCGTCTGCCAGGCGATAGGTGCCCGCACTGTGCCAGGCCATGCGCACAAACAGCGGCCCATAGTGGCCAAAGTCTGCAGGCCACCAATCCTGCGAGTCGGTCATCAACGCGCGCAGATCGGTCTTCACGGCAGCCAAGTCCAGGCTCTTGAATTCTTCGGCATAGTTGAAGCCCTCACCCATCGGGTCGGTGAGCGGCGAGTTCTGGTTCAGGGGGCGGAGATTGAGCTGATTGGGCCACCAGTCGGCATTGCGGGGGCCCGTGGGTACGGCCTTGGTGTGGTCAAAAGGGCACTTGGCTTCTGTCGTCATGGGTCATCTCCTGTGAAAGCGCGTCGGCAAAACGTATCGACAGGACAGATGGTAGGAAGCAAACGATGACAGGTAAATTGAATCGATTGAATCTCATCAATAGTCAATTTCAATAAAACACCTTCACTCCATTGATTTCACTGCACCCCATGTATTCATCGAACAGGAGATCGCTCTAACGCAAGCGAGCCAACGGCAGTCCAGGTGCCCCCATGTCAGCGCGCAGGATGCGACCATAGGTGGAGTCCGTGACATACGCGGTAGTGCGCCCTGCCCCGCCAAACGCCAGATTGGTGGTCGAGCTGCCCGGCGCACCGCGCAGCACCTGCACCGGTTCGGCCCGGTGGTTCAGCACCCACACATAGCCCAGGCCGGGGTTGGCCACCAGCAAGCGGCCTTCGGCATCCACCGCCAGGCCGTCGGGGCCGCTGGGGCCATACGAGGTGAAGAACTGGCTGACTTTGGCCACGCTGCCATCGGGCAGCAGCGGCACGCGCCACACGCAGTTGCCGCGCGTCACGGCCAAGTACAGCACACGGCCATCGGGCGACAGGGCCACGCCGTTGGGGCTGGGCACGTTGTGCAGCAGCAAATCGAGCTGGCCGTTGGGTCGCAGACGGTACAGGCGGCCACTCGGGTCGTGCAGGCCGCTCTGGCCCTGGTCGGTGAAGTAGAGGTTGCCTTCGGCGTCAAAGATCAGGTCGTTCACGCCCTTGAAGCGCTCGCTGTTGCGGCGCTGCAGGTACGGGGTGACGGCGCCCGTGGCTACGTCCAGCTGCATCAGGCCGTTTTTGTAGTCGGTGATGAGCAGCGTGCCGGGGTTCAAGAACTTCAGGCCGTTGGGCTCGCCGTCGTACTCGGCCACCAGCGCCCATTCGCCTTGGGGGTTGATGCGGAAGACGCGGCCCCAAGGGATGTCGCTGACGTAGAGATTGCCTGCGTCGTCGAACACTGGGCCTTCCAGAAACGAATCGGTGATGGTGCCGCCCCGGTTGGCATCAGCCCAGTCGCTGCGCTCGCGGCGGCGAAAGTGCTCGGGCATGGTGGTGAAGACGTCGAGGTTGCGGACCTCGGGGGCTTGCAGCAAAAACATGGCGGGTCTTTCCAATTCGTTCAGGCGGAGGCGGCGGTATCGAAACCATACAGCCGCGCCGGGTTGTCGAGCAAGATGCGGTCCATGGCAGCCTCGCTGCCAGCCCAGGCCTGCAGCAGGTCCACCAGATCGGCGTCGTTCACGGTGCCAGGCGTCTCGGTGGTGTGCGGCCAGTCGCTGCCCCACACCAGGCGGTCGGGCGCAGCCTGCACCAGGGCCTGGCCCAGCGGCAGCGTGTCGGCGTAGCTGGGGCCATGCACGGTCGATCGCATGTAGGCACCCGAGAGCTTGACCCAGGTGTTGCCTCCATCAAGCAAGCCGCGCACCACGCCATAGGCCTCAGCAGCCGGGCCTTCAGCCGGGTCGATGAGGCCCATGTGGTCTATGACCAGAGGCACCGGCAGCGTATGCAACTGGGGCGCAAGCGCGATGAGCTGCTCGGGGTGCGCAAAGATCTGGATGTGCCAGCCCGAGCAGGCCGGGTGCTCGGCCACCTTGCGCGCCAACGTGGCCAGCATGTCAGGTGTGGTGGTGCCCCACGATTGGGGCGAGACAAAGTTGACCCGCAGCCCGCGCACACGGCGTGCGGCCAGATGGGCCAGTTCATCGGTACTCACGCCCTCGCCCACCACGGCCACGCCGCGTGCATCGTTGCCCAGTTGGTCCAATGCATCCAGCGTGCAGGCGTTGTCCGTGCCGTAGGTGGATGGCATGACCACCACCGTGCGGGTAGTGCCCAGGCGCGCCTGCAGCTGCCGGTACGCCGCCACGGGCGCCACCGGCGGCGTGCGCGTCCAATGGGCTGACGGCGCAAAGCGCGGGTCAAAGATGTGCATGTGGCTATCGCACGCGCCGGGCGGCAACGGGCGCTGCGGGCGGTTCAGGCCCACAGAGTACGGCACGGGCGTGGTAAGCGCTGGCTGGGGCATGGGTCAGTCGAGTTTGATATTGCCCTTCTTCACCACCTCGCCCCACTTCGCGTCTTCCTTTTTCAAGAAGGCGGCAAAGTCTGCGGGTGTGGAGCCCACGGGCT
Source organism: Acidovorax sp. 107 (assembly GCF_003058055.1). Taxonomy (NCBI): domain Bacteria; kingdom Pseudomonadati; phylum Pseudomonadota; class Betaproteobacteria; order Burkholderiales; family Comamonadaceae; genus Acidovorax; species Acidovorax sp. 107. The sequence continues at coordinate 2,086,978 of NZ_QBTZ01000001.1, forward strand.
GTGCGCCCAGGTCGGCCAGGCGCTGCTTCACTTCATCTTCCTTCAGCACGTCTTGCAGAGCCTGCTGCAGCTTGGTGGCGATGGGGGCGGGCACGCCTGCGGGCAGGAACACGCCGTTCCACTCATAGGCCTCGTAGCCGGGGATGGCAGCTTCGGCCACCGTGGGCACATCAGGCAGGCGCTTGGAGCGCTCAGGGGCCGACACAGCCAGCGCGCGCAGTTTGCCGCCCGCCACATGCGGGTAGGTGGCCGCCACGGTGCCGAACATGAAGTCCACCTGGCCTGCCATCACATCGGTGATGGCCGGGCCGCCGCTCTTGTAGGGCACATGCACCATATCGAGGCCCAGCTTCTGCGCCATCAGCTCCGCCGCGAGGCGCTGCACCGTGCCGCTGCCGCCCGAGGCAAAGTTGATCTTGCCCGGCTGTGCCTTGGCCTTGGCAATCAGCTCGCCTACGTTCTTGTAGGGCGCATCGGCCTTCACGATGAGCACGTTGGGCGCCAGCAGCACCAGCGACAGCGGCTGCAGTGCGTTGGCGGCATACGGCATCTTGGGGAACAGGTGCGGGTTGATGGAGTACGGCGTGGCGTCGTACAGCATGGTGTAGCCATCTGCCGGGGCCTTGGCCACAAAGCTCGCGCCAATGGTGCCGCTGGCACCGGCCTTGTTGTCCACGATCACGCTGCCGCCCAGCTTGGCACCCAGGCGGGTGGCCACCACACGGGCCACGGCATCGGCCGCACCGCCGGGGGCGTAGGGTACGACGATGGTGATGGGCCGGTCAGGAAAGGCGTGGGCCACGCCAGCAGCCAGGGCGCAGGCGGCGATCAGGGGTTTGAGGAAGCGAAGCATCGGTGTCTCCAATCAGTTCTGGGTTCTACAACAGGGCCGCTCAATCTGCTTTGAGGTCGAGCGCCTTGGCAATCTGGCTATAGGTGGTCACTTCGCGGGCCACGCGGGTGGCAAAGGCGTTGCCGCAGACCGATTCGGCATCCAGCCCCAGGCCGCGCAGCTTGTCGGTGGCCGATTCGCTCTTGGCAAAGTCGGCCGCTGTGCGCTCCAGCGCTTGGGCGATGGGCTCGGGCAAGCCTGCCGGGGCCAGCACGCCGTACCACACGTCGGCAGCGTAGTTGCCACCGCCTGCCTCGGCAAATGTGGGCACATCGGGCACCAGGGCGGAGCGTTTGGGCGCGCCCACGGCCAGCGCTCGCAGCTTGCCGCTCTGGATCTGCGGCAGCACCGAGCCCAAGGTTGCGAACGAGCTGTCGAGCTGGCCGCCCATCAGGTCTGTCACCACCGGCGCGGCGCCCTTGTAGGGCACGTGGTTGAGCTGCAGGCCCTGGGCGCGCGCAAACACCTCGGTGGCGAAATGGCCTGAGCTGCCCACCCCCGCCGTTCCTGCCGTCACGCGTCCGGGCTCGGCACGGGCCTTGGCCTGGTAGTCGGCCAGGGTCTTCACCGGCAGGCTGGGGGCCACCACCAACACTGTGGGGCTGCTGGCCACCGTGCACAGGGGGCGGAAGGACTTCACCGCATCAAACTTGACGCGGCCCTGGTACAGCGCCGGAATCATGGTGTGGTTGGTGGCGCCAAACAGCAGCGTGTAGCCATCGGCCGGGGCGCTGGCCACAGCCTGCGCGGCAATGATGGTGCCCGCGCCGGGCTTGTTGTCGATGATGAAGGGCTGGCCCAGCGCGCGGCTGGCGTGGTCGGCAAACGCACGCGCCACCACGTCGGTGGGGCCGCCTGCAGCAAAGCCCACCACCAGCTTCACGGGCTTGGTGGGGTAGCCTGCCGCACCTGCTTGTGCGTGGGCGGCGCTAGACGCTACTAAAACAATAGCTGCCAGCGCATGATTGACTAGCGCAAGAGGCCTATTTTTCTTGAAATTGCATGCCATGGTCTGTTGTCTCCTGTGCGGCCGGGCACCCTGCCCGGTCATGTTCTTGTGGCAGGCCAGCGCTCAGGCGACGGCTACTGCGTGCGATGCACGGGCCAGCACAGCCAGCAGGTTCTTCGCTGCGCCCACGCCCATGTTCACGTAGGCATCGCTCGTCACGCCGCCGATGTGGGGGCTGAGGATGAAGTTCTTCTCGCCCTGGAAGGGGTGGCCCGCCGTCATGGGCTCCACCGCAAAGCTGTCGAGCCCGATGGCCATGACCTGGCCCGAGCGCACGGCGGCCAGCAGTGCGGCCTCGTCGATCAGGCCGCCACGTGCCGTGTTCACCACGATCACGCCGCGCTTGCACTGCGCCAGCGTGGCGGCGTTCAGCAGGTTGCGGTTCTCCTCAGTCAGCGGGCAGTGCAAAGACACCGCATCGGATTCGCGCCAGATCGTGTCCAGGTCCACGCTCTGCACATAGTCCGGCAGGCTCTTCGCAAACGGGTCAAAGCCGATCACGCGCATGCCCAGGGCGTCGGCCATCTTGGCAAAGCGCAGGCCAATGGCGCCCAGGCCCACCAGGCCCACCGTGCGTCCGCCCAGCTCCAGGCTCTTGTGCGTGGCCTTGTCCCAGTGGCCAGCGTGCATGCGCGCATCCAATGCCACCACCGATTTGGCGCAGGCCAGCAGCAGGGCCAGGGCCTGCTCGGCCACGGCGGCGGCGTTGGCGCCCACGGCGGCCACCACTTCAATGCCACGGGCTTTGGCGGCTACCTTGTCGATGGTGTCGGTGCCACTGCCGTGCTTGGAGATGACCTTGAGCGCGGGGGCCGCGTCCATCACCGCAGCGCCCACCTTGCCGTAGCGCACGATGATGGCCACGGGGTTGTGCGCACCGCACAGGGCCACCATGTCCTCTTCCGTCGGCGTCTTGCCTGCGTAGACGATCTCGTAGCCTGTGAGCAGATCCAGGGCTTGTTGCGCCAGGTCGGCGCCTGTAACGATGATGATTGGGTTCACAGCGATTCCCCTTCCTTCAAAACGCCCGCAGCGCGCAGGGCGGCAGGCAGCCATTTCGACGCGGTGTCACCACGGGCAATGGCTTCGATGCGGGCGGCTTCGTCGGCCACCTTTTTGTCTGCCAGAGCCAGCATGGCGGGGGCCTTCTCGCGCTCGATGACGACCACGCCATCGGCGTCGCCCACCACCAGGTCACCGGGGTTCACCACCGCGCCACCGGCGCTGATGGGGTGGTTGATGCGGCCGGGCACGTACTTGGTGGGCCCTGCGGGGTTAAAGCCCGCGCTGAACACGGGGAAGTCCAGTTCCAGAATTTCCAGCTTGTCGCGGATGGCGGCGTCCACGATCACGCCGGCCAGGCCACGCTTCTTGCAGGCGCTGAGCATCAGCGTGCCCATCAGCGCGGCGGTCTGGTCGCCTTTGCCGTCGATCACCAGCACATCGCCGGGCTGGGCCAGGGCGATGGCGGCGTGGATCATGAGATTGTCGCCAGGGCGCACTTCCACGGTGAAGGCGGGGCCAGCCACCTTCATGCTCTGGTGCACAGGCGCCACGCGGCCGTGCATGGTGCCGCGGCGGCCCGCTACGTCGGCCAGGATGGCGGCTTGGTAGGTGGCGGCTTGGGCCACGACGTCGGCGCTGACGCGGTCGATGGTGCGGATGATTTCTGGGAGTTGGCTCATGGGATCGGTCCGGTTGAAGGAGTCAATGAAGAAGAAAAATGGGGGTGCGAGAAGTGCTCAGTCGGCCTTGATGTTTCCGTCTTTGATGACCTTGGCCCACTTGGCCGAGTCGGCCTTTTGCAGATCTGCCAACTGCTGGGGAGTGCCGCCCACCAGCGTCACGCCCAGCTTGTCCGCCAGGGCAAGCACGGCGGGATCTTTCAGGGATTTGTTGATTTCCTGGTTCAGGCGCTGCACCACGGCAGCGGGGGTCTTGGCAGGGGCAAACACGGCCTGCCATTGCTCGACCACGAAGTCCTTCATGCCGACCTCGCCCATCGTGGGCACGGCGGGCAAAGCCTTCAGGCGCTGGCCCGAAGTGACGGCCAGCGCACGCAGCTTGCCCGCCTGCACATGCGGCAGCGCTGCGGCGGCCGGAGCAAACATGAACTGCACCTGCTCGGCCAGCGTGTCCTGCAGCGCGGGGGTGTCGCCCTTGTAGGGCACATGAATGAAGCGCGCGCCCGTCTGCTGCTGCAGCAGCTCGCCCTGCATCTGCAGGATGGTGCCGTTGCCGCCCGAGGCGAACGCTAGCTTGCCCGGCTGCTCCTTGGCGGCCGCCAGCAAGTCGGCCACGGTCTTGAAGGGCTGGTTGGCCCCCACCACCAGGATGTGCGGGATGGTGCCGATGGTGACGACCGGCTCAAACGCTGTGATGTGGTCGTACGGCAGCTTGGCCATGAGGTGCGGTGCGATCGCCTGCGGGCCGATGGAGGTGCCCAGCAGCGTGTAGCCGTCAGGCGCGGCCTTGGCAACAAAGGCCGCGCCAATGGTGCCGGTGGCGCCCGCCTTGTTGTCCACGATCACGTTGGTGGAGAGCGCCGCGCCAACGCGCTGCGCCACATTGCGGCCGAGCACATCGGTGCTGCCGCCCGGGGGGTAGGGCACGACCCAAGTGATGACCCGGCCAGCCGGCCAGTCGCCCTGGGCCAGCGCGGGGCCTCCCAACAGCGGGCTCAGCAGCATTGCGCCTGCCACCGCAGCGAGAAGGTGGCGGCGCACGCGGCGGCAAGATGGAGATGTGTTGGTCGATGCGGTCATGGCTTGTCTCTCAGGTCGTCGGAAAGGGAGCGGAAATCGATAGGGCCCGCGCCGTGGGCGTCACGGACGCAAAGCCGTACAGCGCTGCAGGGTTGTCCACCAGCACGCGCTGCAGCGTGGTGGCCCCGCCCGGCTGGGGCGACTGCCGGGCCCACTCGGCCAGGCGGTCGATCTGCAATGCGTCGTCGGGCAGCGGGTGTACGCCGGCGGTGGCCGTGGCATGGGGCCAGTCGCTGCCCCACACCACGCGCTCGGGCGCGCAGCGCAGGTAGCTGGCGGCCAATGGGTCGAGCAGGGGGTCGTCCACGCGGTGGGTGGCGCTCACGATGTAGCCACCAGAGAGCTTGATCCACGCCCGCCCGCCCTGCAGCAGCTCCAGCAGCAGCGCATGCGCGCCCTGCCCCATCTGCGCGGGAGGTAGGCGGCCAAAATGATCGAACACCAGCGGAACGGGCAGCAGGCGCAGCACGTCGGCCCGCGCCGCCAGCAGGTCAGGTGCCATCAACAGTTGCAGGTGCCAGCCCAGTGGCGCGATGCGGTGCGCCAACGGCTCCAGCGCATCCACCGTACCCGACACGCCCAGCGACAGGTTGAGCCGCACGCCGCGCACACCGGCGGCGTGCAAGCGCTGCAGCTCGGCATCACCCTCAGTGCCGTCGATCACGGCAACACCCCGCGCCTCGATCCCCATCGCGCCCAATGCCGCCAGGCCACAGAGCATGCTGCGGTTGTCGGTGCCGTAGGTGGAGGGAGTCACCAGCACCACGCGGGTGGTGCCTATGCGCTGCTGCAGCGCGCGGTAGTCCTGCGCAGACGCATCGGGCGGCAGCAGCTTGGCTCCCGGAGCCGTGGGAAAGCCGCTGTCGTACACATGCACGTGGCAGTCGCAAGCGCCGGCAGGTACCGCAGTGCGGGGCGCCGCGGTACCTGCTGAGAAGCGTACAGGCGCAGCAGTGCTTTCGCTGGGCATGGCGAGGGCTCAGTGGGCGTGAAAAGGGGCGGTGGTAACTGGCGGCCGCGTCAGTCAGTCCAGGCTGGCGCCCGAATCCTTGACGATCTTGCCCCAGCGCGGCACTTCGGCGCGCAGCAGCTGGCTGAACTGCTCGGCCGTGCCGCCCAGCACGTCGCCGCCCTCGGAGCGCAGCCTGTCGGCCACGTCGGGTTGCTGCAGGGCCGCATTGATGGCCTTGTTGAGCTGCGCCACGATGGGGGCGGGCGTGCCGGCGGGCGCCAGGATGCCAAACCAGGTCACGGCCTCGAAGCCTTTGTACCCCGACTCCGCCAACGTAGGCACATCGGGCAGCTGCGACGAACGTTTGGCCGAGGTGATGGCCAGCACCTTGAGTTTGCCGTTGCGCACCTGGCCCAGCAGCGTGGGCACCGACGACATGTACAGGTCGATCTGCCCGCCCACCAGGTCCGTCATGGCCTGGGCCGCGCCCTTGTAGGGGATATGACGCAACTGGATGCCCGCAGCGTTCTCGGCCAGCTCGCCCGCCAAGTGGGCCACGGTGCCGTTGCCCGAATAGCCCAGGGTGAGCGCATCGGGCTTGCCCTTGGAGGCAGCCACCACATCGGCAAAGGTCTTGAAGCGCGAATTGGCGGGTGCTGCCATCACGATGGGCGAGGACGACACCAGCGCCACGGCCACCAGGTCCTTCAGCGGGTCGTAGGGGAGCTTGGGATACAGCGTGGGGTTGATGGCCAGGTTGCTGGTCTGGCCCATGACCAGGGTGTAGCCGTCAGCCGGCGACTTGGCTGTGGCGTCCACACCCAGATTGCCACCCGCGCCAGGGCGGTTGTCCACGATCACGTTCCACTTGTTCTGGTCGGTAAGCTTTTGCGCCAGGGTGCGCGCGATCATGTCCGTGCCGCCGCCCGGAGGGAACGGCACGATCAGGCGGATAGGTTTGTTCGGGTAGGCCTGCGCGAGGGCAACGCCCGCAGGCGCAGCCAGGGCGCCAAGGCCGACCAGGGTGGCGCACAGGTGCGCGCCGACTGCACGAGAAAGCGATGAAAAAGCAGGCATGGATTTGTCTCCGTTATTTGGTGGTTTGTCACACCGGTCTGCAGAACCTGCCCAGGTCCGGCGCCGTGGGTGCGACTGTACGCAGGCGTTTCAACCCATACAATGCAGTTGCACACAATGAAACTAATTCCGTCATGAGCAACCCGCCTGCCCCACCGCCACCACGGCCCCCGTCTGCGCGCCCAGCCCCGCGCAAGGCCCACACGCCTGCTGTCGCCGCCGCCCCTGCTGCAGATGTGAGCGCAGACGCAGCGACCAAAGACGCCAGCGGCGTCATCGCTGTCACGCGCGCACTGCAGGTGCTGGAGGCCTTTGCATTGGGCGAATCGAGCCTGCCCCTGGCCGAACTGAGCCGCCGCTGCGCCCTGCACAAGACCACCGTGCTGCGCCTGGCGCGCACGCTCGCGCAATCGGGCTTCATGGTGCAGCGCGAAGACGGCGACTGGCGTCTGGGCCCCGCTGCGGGCTGGCTGGGCGCGCGCTATCAGGCGGGCTTTGATGTGCAGAACGTGCTGGAGCCGGCGCTGCGCGAGCTGACGCACGCCACCGGCGAAAGCGCGGCTTTCTATGTGCGCGAGGGCAATGTACGGACCTGCCTGGTGCGCGTGGAAGGCCCGCAGGCCTTGCGCCACCACGCGCGCATGGGCGAAGGCTTGCCGCTGGACAAGGGCTCGCCGGGACGCGTGATCCTGGCGTTCTCGGGAGAGCCAGGCAAGGCCTACGAAGAAATCCGAAAGAAGGGCTACCACTGGTCCATCGGCGAGCGCGAACAAGGCGTGGCCACGGTGTCCGCCCCAGTGTTTGGCATGCACTGGCGCCTGATGGGATCGGTGTGCATTTCGGGCCCCGCCTCGCGCCTGCCGGCTGAAAAGCTGGAGTCCCTGGCCCAGACCGTGATGGCCGCGGCCACGCAGTTGTCGTATGCGCTGGCTGGCAGTTCGGCTGCGCCTGCCCACACCCCGGTGCGCGCCACCCAGTGGCATCCTTGAAGTCAGCTCCGCGGCGTCGCTTCGCGCTTCCCCTCCATGGCGGGACCGCCCCTGCGCGGGGCCTCGGCTCGCGAGGATCGCTGATACTGCACACACAACACAGCAAAGGAGATCACGTGAACCGCTACCCCTTCCCCGACCTGAACACCTTGCCCGAAGACATCCGCGCGCGGATTCTGGAAGTGCAGGAGAAGGCCGGTTTCATCCCCAACGTGTTCCTGGCCTTTGCGCGCCGCCCGGCCGAATGGCGCGCCTTCTTCGCCTACCACGACGCGCTCATGCTCAAGGAAGAAGGCAGCCTGACCAAGGGCGAGCGTGAAATGATCGTCACCACCACCAGCGCCGCCAACCAGTGCCTGTACTGCGTGGTGGCGCACGGCGCGATCCTGCGCATCTACGAAAAGAAGCCGCTCATTGCCGACCAGGTGGCAGTGAACTACCGCAAGGCCGACATCAGCCCGCGCGAACGCGCCATGCTCGACTTTGCGATGAAGGTGTGCCAGCACGCCCACGAGATCGACGACGCGGACCTCGAGGCACTGCACCCCCATGGTTTCGATGATGAAGACATCTGGGACATCGCAGCCATCACGGCATTCTTCGGCCTGTCCAACCGCATGGCCAGCTTTGCGGGCATGCAGCCCAATCCCGAGTTTTATCTGATGGGCCGCGTGCCCAAGGCCAAACCTGGGGCCTGATGATGGCCTTGCGCGCCGCAACGACGATCCTGCTCTGGGCACTGGCCGCCCCTGCCGTACAGGCGGCAGGGTTTGGCCCCCCAGAGGGAACACTGCCCGTTTACGCATTGCCCGTGGCCGTACCCCCCGGTGCACTGTCGCCGTTGCTGTCTGCCTCGCTCTTCCGAGAAGAATCCGGCACCGGGGCCGCGCGCGCCTACTACCTGGGCGCAGGGGTTGCGGGCTCGCGCCTGCAAATCCCCGACTCGCCGGGTGCTACCGCCTGGAAAGTAGTGCCCGCCACCGATTGCGCGCGCCTAGAGCAGGTACCCACCGCACTTCTGCACACCCCTTCCGTGCAGGCAGTGCCGGTGCAGCAGAACCCGCTGCCTATGGAGTGCGCGGCAGCCTTCGAGGGCAGCTGTACCAGCCGAGACGGAGCACTGCGCATCACCACGGTCTTCGAGGGTCGGCGCCGCGCCGCGCGGGTGGGCGGCGGCTTCTTTGGCACCGAAGGCACCATCGACACCACGTTCTACACGGGCGTTCGCACGCTCAGCATCGAGCACCTGCCCAGCCGTCTTGTGTTGCGCATGCAGGAGCGCCTGAACAACACCAACGGCTACAGCGCACCGCAGACCGCCATCCGCTATCTGCCGGAGCTGCAGCGCCTGTTGCTGCTCGGCGCCTCGGAGGCGCATGGCATGCCACAAGCGCACTGCGTTGCCCTGCCTCCACCGTAACCGCCTCGCCGCTGCGGTCCATGCATCAACTGACCAGTGCGCGCATCCAGTCCGGCAGCGGCGCCGCCTTCTGCTGCGGAAAGTCCACCCAGATGATCGTGGCCCCGCCGGCCGCACAGACAACACCCGGCTGGTCCACCCGCTCCATCGTGCCCCAGGTTTCGAACGTGGTGCGGCCCGGGTCGCTCACGTAGAGCTTGAGCAGCACGTCGGCCGGGTATTCGAGTTGCTTGTAGAAGTTGCAGAACGCATTGACGATGACCGGTCCCTGGCCGCGCGGGTCGGGGTTGCAGCCCACCGACACCATCCACTCGATGCGTGCGGTTTCCAGGTAGCGAAAGTACACGGTGTTGTTGACATGGCCCATCGCATCCATGTCGCCCCAGCGCACCGGGAACCGCATCTCGAAGACCAGCTTCTTGACCTCAGGGATTTCTATCTTCATAGCCGCCCACGCCCCGAGGATCAGACCGCGAAGCCGTCGTCGGCAGCAATCACCGCGCCGTTCACAAAATGGCTCTGGTCGCTGGCCAACATCACCAGCAGCGCATCCAGGTCCTGCGGCTGGCCCACGCGCTTGCGGGGCAGCATGTCCATGAGCTTCTTGCCCTGCTCGGTCTGCCAGTGGTGGTGGTTGATCTCGGTATCGATGTAGCCGGGGCAGATCGCATTCACGTTGATGCCGAACCGGCCCCACTCCAAGGCCATGGCCTTGGTCATCTGCACCACGGCGGCCTTGCTCATGCAATAGGCGCCGATCTGCGGCAGCACCTTCAGGCCCGCCATGGACGCGATATTGATGATGCGTCCGCCCGTGAAGCTGCCCGGCGCTGCGCCGCGCGAGCGGGCCAGCATGCGTTTGCCCACCTCTTGCGCCACAAAAAAGGCGCCCTTCACGTTGGTGTCAAAGATGAAGTCGTAGTCCTCGGGCGTCACGTCCTGGATGCGCTGGGTGGTGCTCACGCCCGAGTTATTCACCAGAATGTCAATCGACCCCATTTCGGTCTCGGCGTGGGCCACGGCGGACTTGATGGAGTCGTGGTCGGTCACGTCCAGCTCGATCACATGGGCGTCACCGCCCTCGCCTTCGATGCGCGCGCGCAGCTCCTTGAGTTTTTCCACCCGGCGGCTGGCCAGCACCACCCCTGCGCCCGCGCGGGCCAGCGTGCGGGCAAACTGCGCGCCCAGCCCGCTGGAGGCGCCCGTGATGAAGGCCACGCGGCCGGACAAGTCGATGCTGTATGCCATTTAGAGTCTCCCTACTGATCAAAATAGAACGGTCGTTCGATTGTCTATATTCCGTGAATACAATCAGTCGCCAGACAGACAGGGCGCGGTCGGCGCTCTGTAGAAAATAATCCATTATCAAACGCCCGACGAGAAGCCCATGACCAACGAAGAAATCCTCGCCCAATACGGCCCCCGCGAATCCATGGAATACGACGTGGTGGTCGTTGGCGGCGGCCCTGGCGGCCTTGCCACTGCGATCCGCCTGAAGCAACTGGCGGCCGAAAAAGGCCAGGACGTCTCGGTGGTGGTGCTCGAAAAAGGCTCCGAACCCGGTGCGCACATCCTGTCGGGCGCCATCATGGACCCCAAGGCCCTGACGGAGCTGATCCCCGACTGGAAAAAGCGCGGCGCTCCGCTGAACCAGCCCGTCACCGACGACGCCTACATCTTCCTCAGCGAAAAGTCGGGCTTTCGTGTGCCCAACATGTTCCTGCCACCGTTTGCGCACAACCACGGCAACTACATCATCAGCCTGGGCAACCTGACCAAGTGGCTGGGCGAACAGGCCGAAGCCCTGGGCGTGGAAATCTTCCCCGGCTTCACGGCTGCAGAAGTCCTCTACAACGACAACGGCTCCGTCAAGGGCGTGGCCACCGGCAATATGGGTATCGGCAAGGACGGCGAGCCCACCGAGAACTTCCAGCTCGGCATGGAGCTGCTGGGCAAGTACACCGTGTTTGCCGAAGGCGCACGCGGCCACCTGGGCAAACAGCTGATTGCCAAGTTCCACCTCGACAAGGACCGCGACCCGCAAAGCTTCGGCATCGGCGTGAAGGAGCTGTGGGAGATTGACCCCAAGAAGCACCAGCCCGGTTTTGTGATGCACACCGCCGGCTGGCCCATGGAGAACGACACCTACGGCGGCGCCTTCCTGTACCACCTGGAGGGCAACAAGGTGGCCCTGGGCTTCGTCACCGGCCTGGGTTATGCCAACCCCTACCTGAGCCCGTTCGAAGAATTCCAGCGCTGGAAGACGCACCCCAACGTCCGCTACTACTTCGAAAACGAAAAGGGCGAGATCACGGCCAAGCGCCTGTCCTACGGCGCACGTGCCATCAACGCCAGCGGCATCAACGCTTTGCCCAAGACGGTGTTCCCGGGCGGCGCACTGGTGGGCTGTAACGCGGGCTACCTGAACGTGGGCCGCATCAAGGGCAGCCACGCCGCCATCAAGACCGGCATGCTGGCCGCCGAAGCCGCTTATGACGCCGTGGTGGCAGGCCGCCAGCACGACGAGCTGACCGCCTACCCCGAAGCCTTCGAAAAGAGCTGGCTGCACACCGAGCTGAACAAGGACCGCAACTTCAAGAACTGGTTCAAGTACGGCCTGACCACGGCCACGCTGATGAACGGCTTTGAGCAGTTCGTGCTGCGCGGCCACATCCCCTGGACGCTGCACCGCGACAAGCCCGACCACGCGTACCTGAAGCCCGCAGCAGAGTGCAAGCCCATCGTCTACCCCAAGCCCGATGGCAAGCTGACCTTCGACCGCCTCTCCAGCGTGTTCATCAGCAACACCAACCACGAAGAGAACCAGCCCGCCCACCTCACGCTCAAGGACCCGAGCGTGCCGGTCAACATCAACCTGGCCAAGTACGCCGGCCCCGAGGCGCGCTACTGCCCGGCGGGTGTGTACGAGTTTGTGCCCGACACCACCAAAGGCGGCGATGCCCAGCGCCTGCAGATCAACGCGCAAAACTGCGTGCACTGCAAGACCTGCGACATCAAGGACCCCACGCAGAACATCGTGTGGGTCACGCCGGAAGGCGGCGGTGGCCCGAACTACGCGGGCATGTAAGCACCGTCAAAATTCATAGCACCTTGCGCTTGAAGGGCCTGCACTGCAGGCCCTTTTTTATGGAAATCAGTCCGATCTGCAGCGCAATACCCCTCACGCAGCTGCGCGTGTGAGCTGAAACTGCCCCATCGCACCCGCCAGCCGGTTGGCCTGGTCCTTGAGGCTCTGGGCCGCTGCGGCGCCCTGCTCCACCAGCGCGGCGTTCTGCTGCGTCATGTGGTCGAGCTGGTCCACCGCCTGGCTCACTTGGCCGATCTGCGTGCTCTGCTCGCTGCTGGCCTCGTTGATCTCGGACATCAGCGTGGTCACACGCTCCACGCTTTGCACGATGTCGCCCATCGTGGAGCCCGCGGTGACCACCAGCCGGGCGCCGTCACTCACCTTGTCCACGCTGGTGGAGATCAGTGCCTTGATCTCGCGCGCCGCATTGGCACTGCGCCCGGCCAGGCCCCGCACCTCGCTGGCCACCACGGCAAAGCCGCGCCCCTGCTCGCCCGCACGGGCCGCCTCCACGGCCGCATTGAGCGCGAGGATGTTGGTCTGGAACGCAATGCCGTCGATGATGCCCACGATGTCGGCGATCTTCTTGCTGCTGGCATTGATCTCCTCCATGGTCTTGACCACCTGGTTGACCACTTCGCCCCCCTTGCTGGCCACCTCGGTGGCGTTGAGCGCCAGCGCGTTGGCCTGGCGCGTGCTGTCGGCATTGGCGGCCACCATCTGCGCCAGCTGGGCAATGCTGGCCGCCGTCTGCTGCAGGTTGCTGGCCGCGTGCTCGGTGCGCATGCTCAGGTCGGTGTTGCCTGCGGCCACTTCGGAGCTGGCCACATGGATGGATTCGCCCGAGTCACGCACCTCGGTCACCACGTAGTGCAGTGACTCGACCATCTTGTCCAGCGCAGTGAGCAGCTGGCCGATCTCGTCGGTGCGCTGGGTTGGCATGCGCACCGTGAGGTCGCCCTGCGCCACCACAGCGGCCGCCTCGGACGCCTGGCGCAATGGCAACACGATGGAGCGCCGCAGCAGCCAGCCAAACAGCGCCGACAGCGCCACCACCACCAGCACCGCCACGGCGCTGATCCATTGCGCACGGGACGCGTCGGCAATCATGCTGTCGCCCGCCTTCAGGGAGGACTGCTCCGACGCCGCGAGCAACTGGTCGATGGACCGCAGGTATTGGGTCAACGCGGCGGCGTGCTCCTGCAGCTCCTTCTGGCTGATGATCTTGGCTTCCAGTGCGTTCTGCACCAGCGCGTCCCGCAGCACGGCGTATTTCTGGCGCTCGGCCTGGGCCTGAGCCCACAGGGGCCTCGCGCTCTCGCTGGAAGACGCCTTGGTCAGCGCTTCATCAATGCGCTTGCGCATGGCGTCTTCGGCGGCGATCTGGTTGCGCATTTCGGCCACCAGGGGGAACACATCGGACGACATCGTGGCGCGCAACGCAATCTGGCCGATATAGACCGACTGGGTTTTCCAGTCACGCACGGTGCGTTCGATGGGCAGTTGCTCCGTGGTCAGCAACGTGGCCTGGCGGCTCGTGTCCTGCCCTGTGAGCCAGGTGGTGGCACCCAGCAGCGCCACCGCAAAGCCCAGGATGCCAAAGCTGGCCGCCAGCTTCTGGCCCACGCTCAGAGTCCGGCGGCGCCGGGCAGGTGCTGGGCTCTGGGCGGCAGCGTCTGGCGCCGCACGGCTGAACTCCGCGCCGGCCGGTGCGGTGGAGAAGGCGGCGCCGCCAGGCGCCCCGGAAGTGGCGGGCAAATAGTTCATGAGCGTTCTCCTGTTTCATTTCCCGCACCGTGCGGGGGTGAAATCCGGCGGGGCCAGCGACGTGCACCGTGCGCCCCCGCAGGTTCGCAGCACACAGCGCCGACCCCACCGGGGGTCAGCAATCCATCACGTCAGGACGTGACACATTCGCCAAAGCCGCCACCGCCGGGGGTGGCGATCTCGAACACATCGCCCGGCTCCATCAGCGCCGCGCCGATGTGGCCCAGTTCCTCCACCTGGCCGTTGGCACGCAGCACGCGGTTGGCACCGGGCTTGCCGGGCTGGCCGCCCGCCATGCCAAAGGCGGGGTTCAGTCGCCCGTTGGACAGGATGCTGGCCGTCATCGCCTCCAGGAAACGCACGCGCCGCACGCCACCGTCCCCGCCCGCCCAGCGGCCTGCACCGCCCGAGCCGCGCTTGATCTCGTAGCTGTCGAGCACCACCGGGAAGCGGAACTCCAGCACCTCCGGGTCTGTCAGGCGCGAGTTGGTCATGTGGGTCTGGACCACGCTGGTGCCGTCAAAGCCGCGCACCGCCCGGCCTGTGGCGTCCAGCACCGCACCCGCACCGCTGCCACCGGCAATGGTTTCGTAGTACTGGTACTGCGCATTGCCGAAGGTGAAGTTGTTCATGGTGGGCTGGCTGCCCGCCATCACGCCCAAGGCGCCAAACAGCGCGTTGGTGATGCAAGTGGAGGTCTCCACGTTGCCCGCCACCACCGAGGCCGGCGGGTTGGGGTTGAGCATGGAGCCTTGCGGAATGATGACCTGCAGGGGCTTGAGGCAGCCGGCGTTGAGCGGGATGTCGTCGTCCACCAGCGTGCGGAACACATACAGCACGGCCGCCATGCACACGGCACGCGGGGCGTTGAAGTTGTTCATCTGCTGCGGGCTGGTGCCTGCAAAGTCGATGACCGCGCTGCGCTCGGCCACATTGACCTTGACCGACACGCTGATCTGCGCGCCGTTGTCCAGCGGCAGGGTGAAACTGCCGTCCTTGAGCTGCGTGATCACACGGCGCACCGACTCTTCGGCGTTGTCCTGCACGTGGCGCATGTAGGCCTGCACGACATCCAGACCAAACTGGTCCACCATCTTCGACAGTTCTTGCACGCCCTTTTCGTTCGCCGCGATTTGTGCGCGCAGGTCGGCCAGGTTCTGCTGAGGGTTGCGGCTGGGGTATGGCGTGGTGCCGCCGCCCGTGGCCAGCAGGGTGCGCACTTCCTCTTCCAGAAAGATGCCCCGGTCCACCAGCTTCACGTTGTTGATCTGCACGCCTTCTTCATCGATGCGCGTGGAGAACGGGGGCATGGAGCCCGGTGTGGTGCCGCCAATATCCGCGTGGTGGCCCCGGCTGCCCACATAAAACGTGGGCTCGTTGCCCTCGGCCACGTACACCGGGGTGATCACCGTCACATCCGGCAGGTGGGTGCCCCCGTGGTACGGGTCGTTGAGCATGTACACGTCGCCCGGGTGCATCTTGCCCGCGTTCTCGCGGATCACGGTCTTGATGCTCTCGCCCATGGACCCCAGGTGCACGGGCATGTGGGGTGCGTTGGCGATCAGGTTGCCGGCCGCGTCGAATAACGCGCAGCTGAAGTCCAGACGCTCCTTGATGTTGACCGAGTACGCCGTGTTCTGCAGTTGCAGCCCCATCTGCTCGGCAATGTTCATGAACAGGTTGTTGAACACCTCCAGCAGCACCGGGTCCACCGTGGTGCCTGCGGCGTACTGCACCTTGCGGGCGGTGACGCGGTCCAGCACCAGGTGGTCCAGGTCGGTCAGGCGCGCAGACCAGCCGGGCTCCACCACGGTGGTGGTGTTCTTCTCGGCAATGATGGCCGGGCCGGGGATCACGTCGCCGGGGTGCAGGTCCTCGCGCACCACCAGGGCCGCGTCGTGCCAGGCGCCGCCCGAGTACATCTGGACCACCTCGCGCTGCGGGTGCTTGCGGTGTGGGTGCACGGGCAGGCGCGGCTCGGCAGGGGCGTCACCGGCAATCATGGCTTCGACCGACACGGCCTCCACCACCAGGCCCTTGCCGGCCATGAGGAAGGCAAAGCGCTGGCGGTAGGCGGCCTCAAAGGCTGCCTGGATGCTGGCCATGTCGCCAAACGGCACGACCAGGGCCGAATCCGTGCCCTCATAGCGCACATGCACGTTATGGCGCACCTGCACGGGGTTGGTGCTGACCTGCTGGCGCTCCAGCTCGGCCTGCGCGGCAGCGCCCAGCGTATCCAGGCGCTCGGCGATCAAGGGCAGAGATTCAGCCGCCAGCGGCATCTCCACCGCCTGCTCGCGGATCACGGTCTGGTCGGCCAGGCCCATGCCGTAGGCGCTGAGCACACCAGCCAAGGGGTGCACGAACACGCGCGACATGCCCAGGGCATCGGCCACCAGGCAAGCGTGCTGGCCGCCTGCACCACCAAAGCACTGCAGGGTGTAGCGCGTCACGTCATAGCCGCGCGCCACGCTGATCTTCTTGATGGCGTTGGCCATCTGCTGCACGGCAATCTGGATGAAACCTTCGGCCACTTCTTCGGGCTTACGCTGGGTCTGCGTCGCAATCTCTTCAAACCGGGCGCGCACTGCGTCGGCGTCCAGCGTTTCGTCGGCTGCGGGGCCGAACACGCTGGGGAAATAACGGGGCTGCACCTTGCCCACCATCACGTTCGCATCGGTCACAGCCAGGGGGCCGCCACGGCGATAGCTCACGGGGCCGGGGTTGGCACCGGCGCTCTCGGGGCCCACGCGGAAACGGGCGCCATCGTAGGCCAGCACCGAGCCACCGCCCGCCGCCACCGTGTGGATACTCATCATGGGAGCGCGCATGCGAACGCCCGCCACGTGGGTTTCGAACTCGCGCTCGAAGGCCCCGGCGTAGTGGCTCACATCGGTGGAGGTGCCGCCCATGTCGAAGCCGATGACCTTTTCGTGCCCCGCCAGGCCCGCCGTGCGCGCCATGCCGACGATGCCGCCTGCAGGGCCGGACAGGATCGCGTCCTTGCCCTGAAACGTGCCCGCATCGGTGAGCCCGCCCGAGGACTGCATGAAGAACAGCTTGACGCCCGGCATCTCGCTGGCCACCTGCTCCACGTAGCGGCGCAGGATGGGCGACAGGTAGGCATCGACCACGGTGGTATCGCCCCGGCTCACGAACTTCATCATGGGGCTGGTTTCGTGCGAGGTGCTGATCTGCGTGAAGCCCACTTCCTGGGCGATGCGCTTGGCCGCCTGCTCGTGCTGCGTGTAGCGGTAGCCGTGCATGAACACAATGGCCACGCTGCGCAGCCCGCAACCATAGGCGGCCAGCAGGTCACCGCGCAAAGTGGCTTCGTCCAGGTTCTGCAGCACGCCACCGTGGGCGCCCATGCGTTCGCGGGCCTCGATGACTTCGGTGTAGAGCAGCTCGGGCAGCTGGATGTGGCGGTCAAACAGGCGCGGGCGGTTCTGGTAAGCGATGCGCAGTGCATCGCGAAAGCCGCGTGTGGTGACCAGCAGCGTGGGCTCGCCCTTGCGCTCCAGCAGTGCGTTGGTGGCCACCGTGGTGCCCATCTTCACGCACTCCACCAGCGCGGGCGTGACGGGCTCGCCAGGCTTCAGGCCCAGCAGGTGGCGGATGCCCGCCACGGCGGCATCCTTGTACTGCTCGGGGTTCTCGGACAACAACTTGTGGGTGGTCAGGGAGCCATCGGGCCGCTTGGCCACGATGTCGGTGAAAGTGCCGCCCCGGTCGATCCAGAACTGCCAGCGTGGGGTGTGCGTTTGGGGTGTCATGGTGGTCATGTGTAGTGGCTCCGAGATAAAAAAATGGAAAGAGGTGGTGGCTGTGTGGCTAGGCGATGGCAAGGTGGGCGGGGGCCAGCCTTTGCATGACCTGCCACACGGCAGGAATGGGGGGTGCGGTGGCCAGAGCCCGCTCCACAGGGCACCAGGGGCTTGCCAGCGAAGCGGCCCAGGCCATCACGGGCAAGATGTCGGCGGGCGGCAGGGTCTGCATGGTGTCGATCACGATGCGAAGCTCCTGCGCCAGGCGGTTGCCGGGGGCAAATCGCCAGTGGTATTGGCCGCCCGCCACACACACGGCGCGGTTTTCCTTGGCAGTCATGGCAGACAGCCACAGGCAGTGAAAGTCGGCGCAGGCCGGGGCTGGAGGCTCGGTCAGGCAGAAGGTGTAGGCGTTTTCGTAAGCGCGGCCAAAGTTGCGCACCAGGGTCTCGGCTATGGCCTCGCGGCCCAGGGTGCATGCTGGGGCCTGCCCGTCGCCCTGGCGCATTTCCATCTGCAGCAGCGCGCCACCGGCAAAGGCTTGCGCAATGAGGTGCGGACGATTGAGGTCCTTGGCGCGCAGGTACATCTCGATGGTGTCTGAGGGCGTGTGCATGGTGCTTCTCCTGAAAGGCGTGCAGGGAAGGTCAGCGCTGCGTGTAGTACGGGATGAAGATCTGGTTGGCCTCGCTGCCCACCGAGCGCACCCACTCGCGCGAGAACCGCTCGCCCAGGCGCTTGAGTTCGGCATCAAAATCTGCTGGCGCACGATCCACCTTGATGCCCTTGCGCTGCAGCTCGGCCACCGACTCTTCGGCCACCGCAGCGCTCATGGCCCAGCCGCGCGTCTCTGCCTCGGCGGCAGCCTTCGTCACCGCCTGGCGTGTGGGTGCAGGCAGTGCATCAAAAGCCTGCTGGTTCACAAAAACGATGTTCTTGGGAAACCAGGCGTTGATGCCGTAGTACTGCTTGATCTGGCCCCAGACCTGGTTCTCTACCCCCGTGAGGGCGGAAGTGATCATGGAATCGAGCTTGCCCGCCGACAGAGCCTGGTTGACTTCCACCATGGGCACGTCCACGGGCGTGGCGCCCAGCAGCTCGGCAATGCGCACGGTGCCAGGGTTGTAGGTGCGCATGCGCGTGCCCTTGAAGTCGGCGGACGAGCGCACGGGGTTGATCGAGAACAGCCCCTGCGGCGGCCAGGGCACTGCGTACAGCGCCTTGAGCCCCTTACTGGCCATGTGCGACTCGATCAGCGGCCGCTGCACGTCCCACATGCGCCGCGCGTCGGCATAGCTGCGCACCACAAAGGGCACAGCATCTGCCCCGGCGATGGGGATGTCCCGCACCAGGTTGGTCATGATGGTCTCTCCCGCCTGGGCCTTGCCCTCCTGCACGGCCTGGGGGATCTCGTTCAGCTTGAACAAGGCGTTGTTGGCATGGACCTCGATGTGCAGCGCGCCTGCCGAGGCACGCTCTACGTCTTGCGCAAACTGCACGAGATTGCGGGTATGAAACGACTCCGCGCGGTAGCCCGTGGCCAGCTTCCACTGGGTCTGGGCGTGCAGCACCGGGGCCACGGCGAACGCGGCCAACAACACCAAGGTCTTCATGGGGAACTCCTGTGCGGACGTTGCGGGCGTGGGTGCTGGGGGTCAGCCTTGCATCTGGCGGGGCAGCCAGAGCACGACATCTGGCACGAAGTACGTCATCACGACGGCCACAATCATCAGAGCGAACAGAGGCAGCGCCGTGCGTGCAATCCAGGTCACTTCGCGCCGGGTCATGCCCTGCAACACAAAGAGGTTGAAGCCCACGGGCGGCGTGATCTGCGCCATCTCGACCACCAGCACGATGAAGATGCCGAACCACACCAGGTCAAAGCCTGCAGCCTCCACCGTAGGCAGCAGCACTGCGATGGTCAGCACCACCATGGAGATGCCGTCCAGGAAGCAGCCCAGCACAATGAAGAACACGATGAGCAGCAGCATCAGCGCAAAGGGCGACAGGTGCAGCGCCCCGATGAACTCGGCCAGGTGCCGTGGCAGGCCGATGAAGCCCATGGCCAGCGTGAGGAACGCGGCACCCGCCAGGATGAGGCCGATCATGCAGTACACGCGGCAGGCAGCGACCAGCCCTTCCTTGAAACGCTCCCAGTTCAGCGAGCCCTCGATCTTGGCCAGGATCAACGACCCGGCCACACCCAGCGCCGCAGCTTCGGTAGCGGTGGCAATGCCGCTGTAGATGGCGCCCAGCACCACGACGATGAGCGACACGACGGGAATAAGGTGGCGGGAGGCATACAGCTTTTGCACAAAGCTGAGACGGGCGTCAGGCGCAGGCACCTTGTCCTTGTTGAACAAGGCCCACACCACGATGTAGCCCATGAACAGCGCAGCCAGCATCAGCCCCGGAATCACCCCTGCCAGGAACAGCTTGGAGATCGACACGTTCGCCGCCACGCCGTAGACGATCATGATGATCGATGGCGGAATCAGCAGTCCGAGCGTGCCCGCACCGGCCAATGTGCCCACGGAGATATCTTCGGGATAGCCGCGCTGCTTGAGTTCAGGCAGCGTGATCTTGCCGATGGTGGAGCAGGTGGCGGCCGATGAGCCCGAGATGGCTGCGAAGATGGTGCAGCCCACCACGTTGACGTGCAGCAGGCGGCCGGGCAAGCGCTCCAGCCAGGGCGCCAGGCCCTTGAACATGCTGCTCGACAGCTTGCTGCGGAACAGGATCTCGCCCATCCACAAAAACAGCGGCAAAGCCGTCAGCGTCCAGCTGGAGGTAGACCCCCAGATGGTCAGCATCATGCTGTCGCCCACCGGGCGGTTGGTAAAAAACTCCATGCCGACCAAAGCCACTGCCAGCAGTGACAGGCCGATCCACAGGCCCGATCCGAGCACTGCGAACAGCACCACGATCAGACCCAAAGCGATGATGACGTCCATGATGAAGTCTCCTGGAACGGGTTATTCGGAACGTGCTGCTTCGGACACCGCCATGAAGGCCGTCCCCTGGAAACGCAACACCAGCGCATGGGCAAACGCCAGCGCAAAACCAATGCAGCCCATGGCCATGCTGATCTGGGGAATCCACAGCGGCGACGCGTCGGCCGCGGGCGAGATGTCGTGGGTGATGTAGGAGATCCACACCGAACGCACGGCATAGCAGGCGATGTACACGGACAGCACCAGCGCGCTGACCAGGCAGAACCACTCGAAGGCACTGCGCCAGCGGGCGGGCAGCCTGTCCAGGATGAGCGTCACGCGGATGTGATCGCCGTTTTGCAGCGTGCTGGGCAGCGCAAAGAACAAGGCAGCGGCAATGGCGTAACCCGCGTAGGCGTCGAGTCCGTCGATGTTGAGGTGGATGACTTCGCGGGCAAAAACGCCCAGCGTGACTGCGCCGAACGCGGCCAGCATCGACAGGCCGGACAGCAGCATCAGCAGCCTGTAGAAATTTCGGACGAGCTTGTCCATGGCGTACTCCTGTAACGCTTGAAAAAGAGGGGGGAGCGGTAATGAAATTGCGGGGGTAGCGCGCGGTGCGCTACCCGGCCCCGTGGGGGCCTTCAGACATGTTCAGACGCGACTACTTCTTGCGGTAGGCGTCGATGATGGCCTGCCCCTCGGCACCGGCCGATTTCACCCAGTCGGCAGTCATGGATTCGCCGATGCTCGCCAGCTCCTTCTTGATGCTGTCGCTGGGCTCTGCCACCGTCATGCCTTTGGCCGACAGTTCCTTGATGAACTCCTTGTCCACACGCTCGCTGGTGGCCCAGCCGCGTTCTTCGGCGGCAGCTGCGGCTTTGAGCACGGCGTCCTGCAGGGGCTTGTCGAGGGCGTCAAAGGCCTTCTGGTTCACCACCGTGGCATTGCGCGGCAGCCACGCGCTGACGGGGTAGAAGTACTTGACCTGCTCATACAGCTTGGACTCCACGCCGCTGGCGCTCGACGTCAGAAAGTTCTGCACCGTGTTGGTCGCGAGGGCCTGGCCCAGCTCGGACAGCTGGATCGTCACGGGCTGCGCCTTGAGCAGCTGGGCAATGCGCGTGGTGGCAGGGTTGTAAGCGCGCATCTTGGTGCCCGCAAAGTCTGCGGGCGTGCTCACCGGCTTGAGCGAATACAGCGACTGACCAGGCCATGGCACCGAGAACAGCACCTTCACGCCCTGGGCGGCGAGCAGCTTCTCTTGCGCGGGCTTGGCGGCCAGGTACAGGCGTTTGGACTCTGCATAGGTGGTCGCCAGGAAGGGGATGGAGTCCACGCCAAACAGCGGGTTCTCGTTGGTGGCGCCCGACAGGATGAATTCGGCCGAAGGCACCTGCCCGGTCTGTACCGCGCGCTTGATTTCGTTGGCCTTGTACAGCGAACCACCGGGGTGCAGGGTGATCTTGAGTTTGCCGCCGGTGAGCTTGTCCACTTCATCGGCAAACTGCTGCACGTTCTGCGTCTGGAAACTGTTGGCGCCGTAGCCGGTGGGCAGGTCCCACTTGACCTGGGCCTGGGCCGCACACACGCTGAGGGCAGCCGTCATACACAGTGCAAATTTTTTCATGGGGAGACTCCTGGGGTAAGCCGCTTAGAAGCTGGCGAGTTGGTGGTTGAGAAGATCGGTGATCAGCATGCAACCCGGGGCATGGGTGATGCAGAAGGCCGGTTGGGCGTTGAGGATGGCCGATTGCGGCGTCACGCCGCAGGCCCAGAAAACAGGGATCTCACCGGGCATCAGCGCTACGGCATCGCCATAGTCGGGCTGGGACAGATCGGTGATGCCGATGAGAGCCGGGTCACCAATGTGCACCGGTGCGCCGTGCACGTTGGGAAACCGCGAGGTGACCTGCACCGCCCGAATCACATCTGCTGCAGGCATGGGACGCATGGTCACTACCATGGGGCCACCAAAGGGACCCGCCGACTCGGTTTGCACATTGGTGCGGAACATGGCTACGTTCTTGCCTTCCTCAACGTGGCGCAGGCGGATGCCTGCCTCGATCAATGCGGACTCGAACGAGAAGGAGCAACCGAGAACGAAGGTGACCAAGTCAGAGCGCCAGAGGCTGGCGATGTCCGCCACCTCTTCCGACATTTCACCGTGACGCCAGATGCGATAGAGCGGCACATCGCTGCGAATGTCGATGCCCTTGCCCAGGGAGGGCAAGGTGAACTGTCCGGGCTCGCTGACCGCCAGCACAGGGCAAGGCTTGGGGTTGCGTTGACAGAACCGCAGGAAGTCACTGGCAAGCACCTCGGGCAGGATGACGACGTTGCCCTGAACATGGCCATCTGCAAGGCCACTGGTGTGCGATGTCCACAGGCCCTTGCGGATAGTGTCACGGACATGGATCGGGTTGCTGGCACCTTCAGGACCAAACACCGCGAGCGAATTTTCTTGAACGAAGTCCACCGTTTTTCCTTGCATTGAGAAATGTCAATTGCATGACGTTGGGCAGATTGTGTTGGGGTGTTAACGACCCTGGCAAATTCAAAAAATTTCTATTACGTCATCGATTTTTTCCATGCACTCCATTGGGGAGAGGCGAACCATATTGGTGCCAAGGGAAAACCCTGAGAAAAAATTTACGGGTAAACCCTGACACCGCCGGACCATTGGAATGCCGGGAAAAAAAGGTGTGTGTCGAGCGCGCCCGGCAGAGTGCGCCGAGGCGTTTTTGACGGAGGCTCAGCCCTTGCGAGAGCGGCGGGCTGGCGCGGGCTGCTGCTGCTCGATGAAGTCCAGCGCCGAACGCACCACGGCCTCCATGGCGGGCGATGAGGGGTCTTCGCGGTAGCTCACGTGGATGGGCAGCGGCCGCAGCGCCGCGTCGCACGCCAGCGCACGCAGGTCGGGGAATGCCAGCAGACGCTGCACTGCCAGGCGCGGCAGCGTGGCCACGCCAAAGCCGCCTTGCACCAACTGCACCATGGCAGAAATCGACGAGATGGTGTGCACGCAACGCGGCTCCACCTGGGCCTGGCGCAGCGTGTCGAGCAGGGAGACATGCGGCTGCGAGCCACGCTGGAAAGTCAGGATGTCAGCGCCTGCAAAGTCTTCCAGCGCATAGCGGCGCTTGCGGTGCGTTTTGCTGTTGCCCACAAACACCATCTCCATGGGCGTCACCGCCTGGCTGCGGATGCCATCTGCCGCCGCTGGCAAGGCGGCAAATACGGCATCCAGCGTTCCGCGGCGGATCTGGTCGAGCAATACGGGGGTGGTCTCTACCGTCAACTCCAGCTCCAGCAAAGGGTTGTCCTTGCGCAACTGTTCCACCCACGGAATGAGCCATGAGTGCAAGACCGATTCGATGGCCCCCAGCCGGATCGACACCTCCAATGGGCCGCCCGATCCCATCTCGGATTTGAGCTGGCGCTGCAGCTCCAGCATGCGCTTGGCATACACCAGGAACCGGGCACCGGCCACCGTGAGTTTGAAATGCTTGTCGCGCCGGTCCAGCAATAGCACGCCCAGCTCTTCTTCGAGCGCGGAGATGCGGCTGGACATGGCGGACTGGGTCAGAAAAAGCTTCTCGGCAGCGCGTGTCACGCTCTTGAGAGAGGCTACCCAGTAGAAGGCTTCGACAAAACGCAGGTTCATGGTGTTCTTCGGAAGGGCTGGGTGTGCTTTTACTCAAACAGCTCTGCGCATTGCCCAGACGGGCGCACTGCGATGGTGCGCGGTGTGGGAATCCACCCGCCTTTTTCCGGCAGACACCGCGCTGTAAAAGCGATTGTGCCGTCGCATTTCAAGGTCACAACGCAGAACTGCTCGCAGTTGGGGCGCTGGCCAAAAGTGCGTTGCCAGTTATCTGCAAGAAATCTCCGGCGTCTTGCCACGCCACATGAACGGCCTACCCGGTGAACAAGGGCAGGTCTGCCTTCTTCAAGGTCCGCAGCACAAAGCTGGAGCGGCTGTGCCGTATGCCTTTGATCTTGTAGAGCTTCTCGCGCAGCAGGCGCTCGTAATCGCGGGTGTCCTTGACGACGATGCGCAGCAGGTAGTCGTAGTCACCGGAGACCAGGTGCGCCTCGATCACTTCGGGAATGCTGGCCAGTGTCTCGCCAAACTTTTCGAGCGTGTTGTCCGAATGGCTGTCGAGGGTGACCTGCACCAGTACCGTGTCGGCCAGGTCAAGGGACTGAGGATTGATGCGCACCGTGTAGCCCTGGATGACACCCGCCTCTTCCATCTTTTTGATGCGCCCCCAGCAGGGTGACGGGCTCAGGCCCACGGCCTGCCCTATTTCTTGCAGGCTGGCGCGAGCGTTTGCCTGCAAGACAGCGAGAATTTTTCTATCCAGTCGATCCATCGGCCTGATTATTCAGCAAATCATTCAGATGCAGAAAATTATTCTGCATTTCCAATAGAATGCGCCAAATTCAGCAAATTCATCTGCAGCACCCGGTGCATACTTCTTCCATCAAGGCGCTCTTACCGGAGCGCACAAATTGACAAGGCCCCGGCTGGTTACCGCCAGCACGGGGCCCTTGGCATTGCAACGTCTGCGGCACGGGTGCAGGGGACTCGCCGCAGCAGTCAACGCACCAATGGGCAGTCCGCCGTTCACTGCCGCTCCAGCAATCCGTCAGCGCTGCTGGCAAGCCCTCCTCCTTTGGTGTCACCTACGCAACTCCAAACCCCTTGCCGCCCCGTTGATAAGCACGCTTACCAGCACAAACCCCGATGCCTGCGGTCATGCTGCACCGCCATAATTTGACCGAGGTCGGGGACCGCTGTGCAAGGGGCTTGCGCGCAGCCAATCGCCCTGGCCCAACATCAACAGGAGACACCATGCAATTGACCAAACTCGTCGTTGGCCTGAGCCTCGCGCTCGGCTTTGTGGCCACCGCTGCAGCGCAGACCACCATGCGCATCAGCATCTCGACGGCCCAGAACTCCCACCAGGGCGTCGCCATCGACACGTTTGCCAAGGAAGTGGAAAAGCGCACCGGCGGCCGCTACAAGGTTCAGACCTTCTACAACGGCGCACTCGGTGGCGAGCGCGAATCAATCGAAGCTGTGCAACTGGGTACACAAGAACTGGCCTTCAGCTCCACCGGCCCGGTGCCCAACTTTGTGCCAGAGACCAAGATCCTGGATGTGCCCTTCCTGTTCCGCGACAAGGCACACGCCCGCGCCGTGCTCGACGGTCCCATCGGCCAGGACCTGCTGTCCAAATTTGACGCCAAGGGCTTCAAGGCGCTGGCCTGGGCTGAAAACGGCTTCCGCCACATGACCAACAGCAAGCGCGACGTGAAAGAGCCCGGTGACCTCAAGGGCCTGAAGATGCGCACGATGGAGAACCCCGTGCACATTGCCGCCTACAAAGGCTTTGGCATCATCACCACGCCCATGGCCTTCCCTGAAGTGTTCACGGCGCTGCAGCAAGGCACCGTGGACGGCCAGGAGAACCCTCTGTCGGTCATCATCTCGGCCAAGTTCGACCAGGTGCAAAAGCACCTGACACTCACCGGCCACGTGTATTCGCCCTGCATCTTCGTGATGAACAAGGCAGCGTTCGACAAGCTCTCGGCAGCCGACAAGCAGGCCTTCATTGACGCTGCCAAGGAAGGCACCAAGGCCAACCGTGCACGCGTGGACGAAGACGATGCCAAGGGCGTGGCCGACCTGCGCGCCAAGGGCATGACCGTGATCGACAACGTGGACAAGGCCAAGTTTGTGGCGGCACTGGCCCCTGTGAACGCCGAGTTTGAAAAGCAGTTCGGCAAGGCTGCCATCGACAAGATTCGCGACGTCAAGTAATTTGTCTCTTTGCTATTACCTTTGCAGCTGATAACGCCCGTAGCCATTGCGCTATCGGGCGTTTTTATTCTTGAACCATCGCTAGTTCTGATCACCTCCTACCTACCCATGGTTGGCACCGCCCCATGAAAAACGTTTTTCTTACTTTTGAGCGATGGACCACCTTCATCGCCATGCTGGGCGCTTGCGCCATGCTGACGATTGCCGCGGCCCTGGGCATGTTCCAGATCGTGACCCGCTTTGTGCTGGAGCAGCCCGCAGAATGGACTGAAGTGCTGATCCGCTTCAGCCTGATCTGGATGGTGTTCCTGGCCATCCCAGCTGCGTTTCGCCAAGGGGCGATGGTTAGCGTGGATGTGCTGTATCGCTGGAGTCCACCGCGCATCAAACGGGTGCTGGACTGGGTGGTGGCACTGGCGGCACTGGCCCTCATCGGCATCATCATCTGGTACGGCTGGGACTACGCGCAACGCGGGGGGGTACAGAGCATGGCCGGGCTGGAGTCTGTGTCCATGTTTTGGGCTTACCTGGCCATGCCGGTGGGTGGTCTTTTTTGTGTAGTCGGCATCATTGGCAACCTCATTGATCCCCTGCGTATGGAACTGGAGACTGCTCAATGAGTTTGGTCATGATTTCAACGATGGTGCTGTGCTTTGCGCTCACCGTCTCGGTGGCCGTGTCCATCGGTTTGGCTTCCATCCTGGGCATCCAGGCCTCCAACGCGAACATGCTCATTTCCGTCAAGGAGATGTTCGGGGCCATCAACAAATTTCCGCTGGCAGCCATCCCCTTCTTCATCCTCGCGGGCAACCTGATGGAGACTGGCGGCATCTCGCGCCGCCTCGTGGAGTTTGCCAAGAGCATCGTGGGCGGCGTGCAGGGTGGCCTGCCCATGACCTGCGTGCTGACCTGCATGATCTTTGCGGCCGTGTCGGGCTCGTCGGTCGCCACTACGTTTGCAATTGGCGCCATCCTGATTCCTGCGCTCATCAAGCATGGCTACCCCACCAGCTACGCCGCCGCGCTGCAGGCCACCAGTGCCGAGTTGGGCGTGATCATCCCGCCTTCCATCCCGATGATCCTGTACGGTGTGAGCGCTGAGGTGTCGATTGGCGAACTGTTCATCGCGGGCTTCGGCCCCGGACTGCTCATCAGCGCTGCCCTGATGCTGTTTGTCTGGGTGTACTGCAAGTACAAGGGCTGGGGCAAAAACGACGGCGATGGGCGCATGCCCTTTGGCAAGGCCACGCTGCAGGCGGGTTGGGCGCTGCTGATGCCGGTGATCATCCTGGGCGGCATCTATGGTGGTGTGTTCACCCCCACCGAGGCATCGGCCGTCGCCGTGTTCTACGCGTTGGTGGTGGGCATCGTCATCTACCGCGAGATCAAGCTCAAGGACCTGTTCGCCATCCTGCGCAAATCTGCCATCTCATCGGCGGTGATCATGTTCATCATCGCCAACGCCGGCTTGTTTGCATTCCTCATCACGCGCGCCGGCGTGCCCGATGCCATCGGCCGCTGGCTGGAGGCGGTACTGCAGTCCCCTGCCCTCTTCTTATTGGGCGTGAACGCGGCGCTGTTCGTGATCGGCATGTTCATCGAGACCAGTGCGGCCATCATTGTGCTGGCACCCATTCTGGCGCCTGTGGCCATGCATTTCGGTGTGGACCCCGTGCACTTCGGGCTGATCATGGTGGTGAACCTGGCGCTGGGCATGATCACGCCACCATTCGGGGTGAACCTGTTCGCGGCCTGCACGGTGGCCAGAATCTCGCTGGATCGGATCATCAAGCACTTGCTGCCGTTCGTCGGCGTGATTCTGGTGTGCCTGCTGATCATCACCTATGTGCCATCGATCTCGTTGGCACTTCGGGATCTGGTCTACGCAAAGTAGTTAGAATCGCCCAGTCAGGAGAGAGTGCTCCGTCTTGTCCCCAAGGCGCGCGGCACCGCCGAAGGCGCAGGCAGCAGCCGAACGCTCAGGCAAAAGGACTGGCAACCGCCCGCAGCGATGCGGGCGTTCCCTTGCTGGAGAGAGGTGACCCCACAGAAAAGAAACTGTGTGCAGGCCATCCACCGAAGGAGCAAACCGCACGGCCAGCCAGGGCGCTGCGGTGAATCTCTCAGGTAAAGCGGACAGCAGGGCAAATCCCGTGACCACACCGTGGTCGCGGCCCCCATTTGCCCGGAGTCCGCCATGTCAGCCACCGCCCCCCTGCTCACCACGCCCCTGAACGCCCTGCACATCGAGCTGGGCGCTCGCATGGTGCCTTTTGCAGGCTATTCCATGCCCGTGCAATACCCCGCTGGCCTGATGGCCGAGCATGTGCACACCCGCACTGCCGCCGGCCTGTTTGACGTGTCGCACATGGGCCAGCTCAAGCTGATCGGTGCCGATGCGGCGGCGGCGTTTGAAACCCTGATGCCCGTGGATGTGATCGACCTGCCCGTGGGCAAGCAGCGCTACGGCCTGCTTTTGACCGACGAAGGCACGGTCATTGATGACCTGATGTTCTTCAACCAGGGCGTGGTGGATGGCGAGCCCACCCTTTTTGTTATCGTCAACGGCTCCTGCAAAGTGGGCGACATTGCCCATATCCAGGCCCGCATCGGCCAACGCTGCAAGGTGGTGCCCATGCCCGACCACGCCCTGCTCGCGCTGCAGGGCCCACAGGCCGTCACCGCCCTCGCCCGCCTCGCGCCCGGCGTCGAAAAGCTGGTGTTCATGACCGGTGGCGCTCTCAGCATTGCTGGCTGCGACTGCTTTGTGACCCGCAGCGGCTACACCGGCGAAGACGGCTTTGAAATCTCCGTGCCCGCCGTGCAGGCCGACGCCCTGGCCCGCGCCCTGCTGGCCCAGCCTGAAGTCAAGCCCATCGGCCTGGGCGCCCGCAACTCGCTGCGCCTCGAAGCAGGTCTGTGCCTGTACGGCAACGACATCGACACCACCACCACGCCCCCCGAAGCCGCGCTCAACTGGGCTATTCAGAAAGTGCGCCGCACCGGCGGCACGCGTGCGGGTGGTTTCCCTGGCGCCGACAAGGTGCTCGCACAGATTGACAACCCTGCCAGCCTGCCCCGCAAGCGTGTGGGTCTGGTCGCGCTGGAACGTGTGCCGGTGCGCGAGCACACCGAACTGCAGAGCACGGACGGCCAAAAGATCGGCGAAGTCACCAGTGGCCTGCTGGGCCCCACGGTGAACGAACCTGTGGCCATGGGCTACGTCACGCCCGACTTTGCAGCCATCGGCACCCGTGTCAACGCCATCGTGCGCGGCAAGCCGGTGCCCATGGAAGTGCGCGCCATGCCCTTTGTGCCCGCCAATTACTACCGCGGCTGATTTCATCAGCGAAGCGCAGAAGCTGCGCCCGCTTACATTGCAGATTCCTTTACTTTTTTCCTTTGCTTGAGGAGCTTCCCATGACGATCAAATTCTCCAAAGACCACGAGTGGATCAACGCCGCTGATGCCAACGCCTCGGTGGTGGGCATCACCGTCCACGCGCAGGACGCGCTGGGTGATGTGGTGTTTGTGGACCTGCCCGAAGTGGGCAAGAGCTTTGCCCAGGGCGAAGTGGCTGGCGTGGTCGAGTCCGTGAAGGCCGCCGCCGATGTGTATATGCCCGTCTCTGGCGAAGTGGTGGAAGTGAACGAAGCCCTGCGTGCCGACCCGTCGCTGGCCAACAGCGATCCGCTGGGCGCTGGCTGGTTTTTCAAGGTCAAGCTGGCCGACGCGAGCCAGCTCGACGCCCTGCTGGACGAAGCCACGTACACCGAGTTCGCCAAGAACGCCTGATCCTTGCCGACTTACAGGGCATGGCGCCGGGCCATGCCCGGCCCGCCGCCCCGCCGGGTGCGAGCCACCTCCCCGGCACTGCCCCCAACCCGCTGCGACCTACGAGACTGCCCCATGCTGATGCAATCCGCCACCCCCCTTGGCGCGCTTGAAAACGCCACCGAATTCCTGCCCCGCCACATCGGCATCGACGCAGCCGACGAAGCGCACATGCTGTCGGTGATCGGCGAAGCCTCGCGCCGTGCGCTCATCGAATCCATCGTGCCGCGCTCCATCGCACGCAGCCGGGGCATGGACCTGCCAGCGCCGCTCACCGAAGCGGCAGCACTGGCAGAACTCAAGGCCATCGCGGGCAAGAACCAGTTGCTCAAGAGCTTCATCGGCCAGGGCTACTACGGCACGCACACACCGGGCGTCATCCTGCGCAACATCCTGGAGAACCCCGCCTGGTACACCGCCTACACGCCCTACCAGGCTGAGATTTCGCAAGGCCGCATGGAGGCCCTGGTCAACTTCCAGACCATGGTGTGCGACCTCACCGGCATGCCGATCGCCAACGCCTCCATGCTGGACGAGGCCACCGCCGCCGCCGAAGCGATGACACTGGCCAAGCGCTCGGTTAAGAGCAAGAGCAACGTGTTTGTGGTGGCGGGCGATGCCCACCCGCAGACCATTGAGGTCATCCAGACCCGCGCCAAGCCCCTGGGCCTGGAAGTGCGCCTGGCCAATTCGGCCGAAGAATGGAACACCCTGCTGGACGGCGACTACTTTGCCGTGCTGGCCCAGTACCCCGCCACCAGCGGCCGCATTGACGACCTGCGCGCCGACGTGGAAAAGGCCCACGCCAAGCAAGCCGCCTTCATCGTGGCTGCCGACCTGCTGGCGCTCACCCTCATCACGCCGCCCGGCGAACAAGGTGCCGACATCGTGGTGGGCACCACCCAGCGCTTTGGCATGCCCATGGGCGCAGGTGGCCCCCACGCTGCCTACATGGCCTGCCGCGATGAATTCAAGCGCTCCATGCCTGGCCGCCTGGTGGGCGTGAGCGTGGACGTGCATGGCAAGCCCGCCTACCGCCTGGCCCTGCAAACGCGCGAACAGCACATCCGCCGCGAAAAAGCCACATCCAACATCTGCACGGCCCAGGTATTGCCCGCCGTGATCGCCAGCATGTACGCCGTCTACCACGGCCCCGAAGGCCTTAAGCGCATTGCACAACGCGTGGCCGCCTACACCGCCATCCTGGCCCAGGGCCTGAAGCAGTTGGGTGCCCCGGTGCGCGAACAGGCGACCTTCGACACGCTCAGCCTGCACACCGGCGCCGCTACCAAATCCATAGCTGCTCGCGCAGTACAGATGGGCGCCAACCTGAGAATTTACTTTGAAGAGTACCTGTGCATCTCGCTGGACGAGACCACCACACGCGCCGACATCGAGCTGCTGTGGAAAATCTTCGCCAAGGACGGCCAGGCGCTCCCCACCTTCGACGCGTTTGAAAAGGGCGTGGAGCCGCTGATCCCCACCGAACTGCGCCGCGCGAGCAGCTACCTCACGCACCCGGTGTTCAACACCCACCATTCCGAAACGGGCATGCTGCGCTACATCCGCCAGCTGTCCGACAAGGACCTGGCGCTGGACCGCAGCATGATCCCGCTGGGCTCTTGCACCATGAAGCTCAATGCCACCAGCGAGATGATCCCCATCACCTGGCCTGAGTTTGCCAACGTGCACCCGTTCGCCCCCGCTGACCAGCTGGTGGGCTACAAGGAGCTGGACGAGCAGCTGCGCGCCTGGCTGTGCCAGGCCACAGGTTACGCGGGCATCAGCCTGCAGCCCAACGCAGGCTCGCAGGGCGAATACGCCGGCCTGCTGGCCATCAAGGGCTACCACGAGTCGCGTGGCGAAGGCCACCGCAACATCTGCCTGATCCCCAGCAGCGCGCACGGCACCAACCCCGCCAGCGCCCAGATGGTGGGCATGCAGGTGGTGGTGACGGCCTGTGATGCCAACGGCAACGTGGACCTGGTGGACCTGAAAGCCAAGTGCGAGCAGCACAGCGCCAACCTGGCCGCCGTGATGATCACCTACCCCAGCACGCACGGCGTGTTTGAAACCAGCGTGAAGGAACTGTGCGCCCTGGTGCACAGCCACGGCGGCCGCGTGTATGTGGATGGCGCCAACATGAACGCCCTGGTCGGTGTGGCTGCCCCCGGCGAGTTTGGCGGTGACGTGAGCCACCTGAACCTGCACAAGACCTTCTGCATCCCCCACGGCGGTGGCGGCCCTGGCGTCGGCCCCGTCTGCGTGGTGCAAGACCTGGTGCCCTTCCTGCCCGGCCATGCCACAGCGGGCGTGGCAGGCGGCGTGGGTGCCGTCAGCGCTGCCCCGCTGGGCAACGCCGCCGTGCTGCCCATCAGCTGGATGTACATCCGCATGATGGGCGCCGAAGGCCTGCAAGCTGCCACCGAGACCGCCATCCTGAGCGCCAACTACATCAGCGCACGCCTCAAGGACCACTACCCCACGCTGTACGCGAGCGAGAACGGCCATGTGGCGCACGAGTGCATCCTGGACCTGCGCAGCCTCAAGGACACCAGTGGCGTGATGGCCGAAGACGTGGCCAAGCGCCTCATCGACTACGGCTTCCACGCCCCCACGCTGAGCTTCCCGGTGCCCAACACGCTGATGGTGGAGCCCACCGAGAGCGAAACGCTGTTTGAGATTGACCGCTTCATCGACGCGATGATCGCCATCCGCGAGGAGATCCGCCAGATCGAAGCGGGCAAGCTGCCGCAGGACAACAACCCGCTCAAGAACGCCCCGCACACCGCAGAAAGCCTGCTGAGCGGCGAGTGGAACCGCCCCTACACCCGCGAAGCGGCCGCCTACCCCGTGGCCGCACTGCGCAGCAACAAATACTGGTCGCCCGTGGGCCGCGTGGACAACGTGTGGGGCGACCGCAACCTGAGCTGCAGCTGCATCCCGGTGAGCGACTACGCCTGACCCAGCCGTGAAGACACCGGCGGCCCACCCGCTGCCGTGGTTCATGACCTCCCAAGCCCTGGCGCTCGCGTGCCCAGGGCTTTTTTCGTGGTGCCGCTCCCACAGGCCGCGGCACGAACGCGCATAAGATCGCGGGCTGCGTTGTGATCCACTCTTTCAGGAGCCCCCTTTGCGAAACCTCTTGTGCTTCTTGCTCGCCACCGTTGTGATGGCCCCCGCCGCCATGGCCCAGACCTCCAAGCCCCTCACCACGGCCAGTGGCCTGGTCTACGAATCGCTCAAAGACGGCACGGGCGAATCGCCCAAGGCCACCGACACGGTCAAGGTCCACTACAAGGGCACGTTCCTCGACGGCAAGGAGTTCGACAGCTCCTACAAGCGGGGCGAGCCCACCTCGTTCCCGCTCAACCGCGTGATCCCCTGCTGGACCGAAGGCGTGCAGCGCATGAAGCCGGGCGGCAAGGCCAAGCTGACCTGCCCACCCGCCATCGCCTATGGTGCAGCCGGTGCGGGTGGCGTGATCCCTCCCAACGCCACGTTGAACTTCGAGATCGAACTCATCGCTGTCGGCCGCTGATCCCATGCTGCTGAAGGTCGGCGACCTCGCGCGGCGCACCGGCCTCACGGTGCGCACGCTGCACCACTATGACGAGGTCGGGCTGCTCAAGCCCTCGGGCCGGTCAGACGCGGGGTACCGCCTGTACAGCCAGGCCGACGTACAGCGGCTGCACGGCATCCAGACCATGCGCCAGATGGGCCTGGCGCTCAGCGATATTGCCGAGCTGCTGGCGGGCGATGGGGTAGCGCCCGAGCGCATCATTGGCCAGCAGATCCGCGCGCTGGACCAGCAGATCACCCAGGCCACAGAACTGCGCGGGCGCCTGACCATGCTGCGCGACGGTCTCATGGCGGGTGCCGAACCCGACATGGGCAACTGGCTCGAAGCGCTGGCGCTGATGACCACCTATGGCAAATACTTCAGCACCACCGAACTCAAGCAGATCTTCACCAACTGGAGCCTGATCGAGGCCGACTGGCTCGTTGTCAAAGACCTGGTGCGCAGCGCCATGGACCGCGAGCTGCCACCCGATGCACCCGAGGTGCAGGCATTGGCTTACCGCTGGATGGCACTGATGCTGCACTGGATGGGGGGCGACCTCGATCTGCTGGACCGCTGGGGCCACATGTTCCGCACCGAGCCCAGTGCCCAGGGACGCAACCACGCGCCGCCCGGCGACATGATCGAATACGTCGAAACGGCCATCAAGCTGCGCCTGGCGCTGCTGGAGAAGTACCTGACCCGCGACGATCTGCGCATGCTGGGCCATGTGCCTCACACCGCGTGGGCGGCACTGGAACGCGACGTACAGCAATTGCTGGACCGCCAAGTACCCTGGGACCATGCAGATGCAGCGGGTGCAGCCGTGCGCTGGAACACGCTGCTCGACCAGCTGACCCACAGCGATGCGCCATTGCGCCAGAAGCTGCTCACGGCGTCGGCCAACGAGCCACTGTTGCAGGCGGGATCGCCGTTGAGCGCCCCCGTGCGCGCCTATCTGCAGGCGGCGCTGGCACATGCGATGCCAGCACCTGCCGTGACTGCTGCGGTCCCTGCGCGCCGCTGAGGCGATCACACCATCTCCCAAAAAAACACTGAAAAGTGCTTGACCCTCACGCAACGTGAGGCCCCACAGTCGATCCCCATGAACGGATCGACACCCTCCTCCAGCCCCTCAGCCCCCACCCGGCGGCTGCACGCGCTGGACAACTTGCGCGCCACCATGATGTGGCTGGGCATCGTGCTGCATGTCTCGGTCATCTACATGAGCCGGCCTTCGCCCCTGCCCTGGCACGACGACCAGTCCAGCCCTCTGGCAGACCTGCTGGTGGCGCTGATCCATGCCTTCCGCATGCCCTTGTTTTTCATCCTCGCCGGGTTCTTCGTGGCAGCGTTGGTCCAACGGCACGGCCTGGCTGGCATGGTGCGCAACCGGCTGCGCCGCCTGGGCCTGCCCTTTGCGCTGTTCTGGCCGCCGCTGTTCGTGGCCTGCGCGTTGCTCGGGCTGATGTTCCTGCACCGCATGGCCTATGGCACCTGGGGCGTGGACCGTAGCCTGCTACCCCGGGGCCCCAATGTGCCCCAAGGCCCGGCCACCATGCACCTCTGGTTCTTGTGGATGCTGTTGTGGCTGGCGCTGCTGACGCCCTTGGCATGGATGGCAGTGCGCGCCTTGCCCGCAGGGATGCAGCAGGCCTTACAGCGCGGAGCCCTCTGGCTGGGAGGCACTCCAACCGGTCTGCTGGTGCTCACGCTGCCGCTGGCCTGGATTGGCGCGGGCTACGACCACGGCATCGTCACGCCCAGCGGGTCCTTCCTGCCGCCGCTGGCGGAATGGATCCACAACGGGCTGTTCTACGGCTTTGGCCTGTGCCTGTATGTGCACCGCAAGACGCTGATGGCGCGCTACGAGCGGCACTGGCCTACGCTGGCGGGCCTGGGGCTGGTGGGGTTTCTGCTCACCGCGCTGCTGTCAGAAGTGCTGGCCCAGCCCGAGGCGTCGGCCTTTGCACTGGTAATGGTTACCGGGGCGTTCACCGACCTGCTGGCCGCGCCGGTATCCGCCATGCGCCACCTGCAGTTCTGGATGGCGCTGGCCTACAACAGCGCGTCGTGGCTGTGGAGCTTTGCGCTGATCGGGCTGTTTCTGCGCCATGTCGGCCAGCCCCGCGCCTGGCTGGCCTATCTGGCCGACAGTTCGTACTGGGTGTACCTCGTGCACCTGCCACTCACGATCGGCCTGGGTGCGCTGCTGTACGGTCTGCCCGTTCCGGCCCTGGCCAAGATGCTGATCAACGTGCTGGCCACCACGGCCCTGTGCCTGGCCAGCTACCACCTGTTTGTGCGTTTTACCGCTGTGGGCCGCTTGCTCACGGGGCGAACGCACACCCGTCATTCTTTGGGAGACCTCGTTCATGCGACCTGATACCTCACCCCGTCCTGCCCACCCACCCGGCGCAGGCCCCGCAACCCCGCCCGCAGACCCGCGCGCCGCGTTGCTGCAGGACCCCAACTTCCGCTGGATGATTGGCGGCTCGGCCCTGTCCATGCTAGGCGACCAGTTCACGCTGATCGCGCTGCCCTGGCTGGTGCTGCAGATGACGGGCGACACGCTGGTGCTGGGCACCGTACTCGCTCTCATCAGCGTACCGCGTGCGCTGTTCATCCTGATTGGCGGCGCGCTGGTGGACCGCCATTCGCCCAAGCAGGTGCTGATGATCACCAAATACGTCAACCTGGTGCTGCTGGCCGCGCTAGCGGGGCTGGTGTTTGCGGGCACGCTGTCGCTGTGGATGGTGTACGCGCTGTCGCTGGGCATTGGGCTGGCCACGGCTTTCAGCATTCCGGCCGGCACGGCCATGATGCCGTCGGTGGTGGCGCGCCCTCAGCTGCAGGCCGCCAACGGCATCAGCCTGGGCCTGCGGCAGCTGACGATGTTCCTGGGGCCCTTGCTGGCGGGCCTGCTGATTGCCCTGTTTGGTGCCGGTGGTGCGGGCCACACCGCAGCGGATGCGCCCGCACATGCCAACGCCACCGGTATCGGCATGGCCTTTGCGCTGGATGCGCTGAGCTTCGCCGTGTCGGCCTGGACGCTGTCCAAGGTCCAGCCTCTGGCAGGCCTTGCGGGCCTTTCCGCCCCCACAGCCGCGCCGCAGGCAGTGCTCGCCTCGGTGGCACAAGGCCTGGGTCACTTCTGGCGCGACAGCGAGTTGCGCACCTGCTTTTTGTACTGGAGCGCGATTGCCCTGTTCATCATGGGCCCCATCCACATCGCCATTCCGGTGCTGGCCAGCAGCAGCCCGCAGCTGGGTGCCGCTGCCTTCGGCATCATCGTGGGCGCCCATGGTGCGGGCACGTTGCTGGGTATGGTGGTATCGGGCATGGTGCCCCGGCTGCGGTTTGGCAGCCTGGGCATGACCATCCTGGCGTTCGACGCCATCATTGGCGCGCTGTTCATGCCGCTGGGCCTGATCACCGCTGTGTGGCAGGGCGCGGTGCTGATGCTGGTTATCGGTCTGCTCGGCGGATTCATGCAGGTGAGCGTGTTCACCTGGATCCAGCACCGGGTCCCGCCCGCCCTGCTGGGCCGCGCGATGAGCCTGTTCATGTTCATCTTCATGGGCCTGGCGCCCATCTCGGCCGCCGTCACCGGCTGGGTGATGAAGAGCATCACGCTCACGCAGCTGTTTGCGGCCAGCGGCGGAACGCTGGTGGTGCTGGCGGCACTCGCCTTCGTGCTCACCCCCATGCGCCGCGTGACGGATGCAGCGCCCGCCACACGCTGAGGCTCCCCACGCAAAAAAGGCTGGAGCACGGGTCCAGCCTTTTTTTGTGACTCAGGACGCGTGCCTCAGACTTCGGTGACGAACTGCTCGCGGGGGCGGCGCACCTTCTTCAGGTTCACCAGCCAGTCGCCTTCGTCGGCGCGGTAGCCCAGCGGCAAGATGGCAACGCTGCGGAGGCCGCGTGCCCGCAGACCCAGGATTTCATCCAGCGCGTTGGGGTCAAAGCCTTCCATAGGCGTCGAGTCCACTTCTTCAAACGCCGCAGCGATCAGAGCAGCGCTCATGCCGATGTAGGCCTGGCGGGCGGCGTGCTGGAAGTTCACTTCGGCGTCGCGCTGGGGGTAGCTGCTGAGCAGCATCTGGCGGTAGTTTTCCCAGCCTTCGTTCTTGAAGCCACGCTGGTCATTGGTCAAATCGAACATCATGTTGATGCGGTCGGCCGTGTAGTTGTCCCAAGCCGCAAACACCAGCAGGTGAGAGCCGTCGGTGATCTGGGCCTGGTTCCAGGCGATGGGCTGGATCTTGGCGCGCACGGCAGGGTCGGTCACCACAATGATCTCGAACGGCTGCAGGCCGCTGGACGTGGGCGCCAGGCGGGCAGCTTCAAGAATGCGCTCCACCTTGTCCTGTGGAACCACCTTGGCGGGGTTCATCTTCTTGGCGGCGTAGCGCCATTGCAGCTTGTTCAGCAGGGGTTGGGCGGCGGATGTGTCGATGGTCATGGCAAGGTCTCTGAAAAAAGAAATTGATCGATGGATGCGTTGATGGTGGAACTGTAGGCACCCCACATCGGTTCGGTAAGCCCTGCCAAAGAAAAGGATTGTTCGCGATTGATCAACAATCACCCCGGCGGCACGCTGCAGCGAGGCGTTTTGGCACAGGTGCTGCTGCACAGGCGCGGAGCACGTGGGCGTACACTCGTGGCCCGTGAATGCCCGGGTCAACTCCCGGCTGACCGCGCCCCTTCATGAGTGAACCCGACCTGTCTTTTCTGGACCCTGCAGGCCGCCAAAGCGCAGCCGCAGAGCCCACGCCGCGCCCACCCGCCCCCCATCCCCGCGCCCCCGGCGCCTCGGCAGAGGGCCTGGTGGCCGAGTTGCGTGCCTACCAGGCCGAGCTGGAAAGCCAGAACAAGGTGCTGCGCTACAGCCAGGCCGTGGCCGAGAGCGCCTACGAGCGCTTCGAAACCCTGTTTGCCAGCGTGCCGCTGGCCCTCATGGTGGTGGACGACCACGACATGGTGGTGCAGGCCAACTCCATGGCGCACCGCTCCTTTCAGCCCACGGAGCGCGACCGGCCACTGACCGCGCTGATGCCTTTTGTGTGCCCGCAAGACGCTGCCCGCGTGCGCGAGGCCTTTGCCCAGGCGCAGGACCTGGGGCACAGCGAGGTCAAGGAGGTGGTGTTCACCATCAGCGAGGCCACGCGCATCACCGGCGACCTGCACATTGCCCACATCGATGCACCGCAAACCAGCGGCCCGCCGCTGTCGCAGTTTTTGTGCGCCGTGATCGACCAGGGCCCGCTGCTGGCCGAGCGCCAGGCGCTGCAGCACAGCGCCGAGACCCTGCAGCAACGCAACGAGCAGATCCGCGCCAGCGAAAAGCGGCTGGAGGCCGTCATCAACTCCGCGCTGGACGCCATCATCTGCGTGGACCAGCACCAGCGCATCACCGTGTTCAACCCCACCGCCGCCGCGCTGTTCCAGTGCAGCGCCAGCGATGCGCTGGGCAGCACGCTCGACCGTTTTTTGCCCGATGCCGCCCAAGCCCTGGCGTTTGCCCAGCTCACCACCCAGGCCCTGCTGGGCGAGATGACGGCCCTGACCGCCAGCGGCAAGGAGCTGGCGGTGGAGGTGAGCGTGTCGTTCGAGCGCCATGCCGACGGGGAAACCACCACCGTGTTTGCCCGCGACCTGACCGGTCGCAAGAAGGCCGAGGCGCACCGCAACGAGCTGGAAGCCCAGCTGCGCGAGTCGCACAAGATGCAGGCCGTGGGCACCATGGCCGGGGGCATTGCGCACGACTTCAACAACATCCTGGGCGCCATCCTGGGCAATGTGGAGCTGGCCAAGGCCGACTGCGCCGCAGGCTCGCCCGTGCTGGAAAGTCTTCTGGAGATCGACAAGGCCGGCCGCCGCGCGCGCGACCTGGTGCGCCAGATCCTCACCTTCAGCCGCAACGAACCTCCGCAGCGTTCGGCCGTGTCGCTGGCCGAGGTGGTGCACGACACCGAGCGCCTGCTGCGCGTGACCCTGCCCCCCGCCATCGAACTGCACATGCAGCTGCAAGCGGGCCTGCCGCCTGTGCTGGCCGATGCCACGCAGGTCGAGCAGGCCCTGCTCAACCTGTGCACCAACGCCGTCCATGCCATTGGTACCGAGCGCGGCAGCATCCATGTGGAGGCCGCCACGGTGCGACCCGACCAGCGCCTGACCGAGCGCCTGGGCCTCGCGCCCATCGACTATGTGGCCCTGACGGTGCGCGACACCGGCCCCGGCATGGACGCCGCCACCCTGGAGCGCATCTTTGAGCCTTTCTTCACCACCAAGCCCGTGGGCCAGGGCACCGGCCTGGGCCTGGCGGTGGTGCACGGCGTGATGCGTACACACGAAGGCGGGGTGGACGTGCAAAGCGCGCCCGGCCAAGGTAGCCGGTTCACGCTGTACTTTCCGGTAGCAACCGATACCACGTCCGGTGCTGCTGCCGTTGTGCAGGCCAGCCCCGTGCAGCAGGCATCACCGCCAACGGCCATGGCCTCTGCATCAGCGCCAGCCGAATCGGTCGGCGCGGCGCCCGGCAAGAAGCACCATGTGATGTACGTGGACGACGACCAGGCCCTGGTCTTTTTGGTCCAGCGCCTGCTGCGCCGCCGGGGCTATGAGGTCAGCGGCTATACGGACCCGCACGAGGCCACGGTGGCGCTGCGGACCGCCCCACAAGCCTATGACCTGCTGGTCACCGACTACAACATGCCCGGCTTCTGCGGTGTGGACCTGGTGCGCGAGGCCCGCCTCATCCGCCCCGATCTGCCCGTGGCCCTGGCCTCGGGCTACGTCACGGCCGAGATCGAGCAGGCCGCGCTGGCCGAAGGCGCCCAGGCCCTGATCCACAAACCCAACGACGTGGAAGAACTCTGCGCCACCGTGCAACGGCTGATCGTGGGCCATGACCCTGCCTGAGCCCTTGGCAGATGGCGTACAGGCGTTGTACGAAGACGACGACCTGCTGGTGCTGTGCAAGCCCTCAGGCCTGCTGTGTGTGCCCGGCCGGGGGCCCGACAAGCAGGATTGCCTGAGCGCCCGCGCACAGCTGCGCTGGCCCGGCGCGCTCATCGTGCACCGGCTGGACCAGGCGACCTCGGGCCTGGTGCTCATGGCACGCCACATCGACGCGCAGCGCCGCCTGGGCCACGCGTTTGCCGAGCGCCTGGTGCACAAGCGCTACCAGGCGGTGGTGCAAGGGCTGCTGGGCACAGCGGGCGGCGACTGGAGCGAGATCGACCTGCCCATTGCCGCCGACTGGGAGCGCCGCCCGCTGCGCGTCATCGACCACGGCGTGGGCAAACCCAGCCTGACCCGCTGGCGCGCACTGGCGCACGACGCGGCGGCACAGACCACCCGCCTTGAACTGGAGCCCCTGACCGGCCGCACCCACCAGCTGCGCGTGCACCTGGCCGCCATCGGCCACGCCATCCTGGGCGACGCGCTGTATGCCGATGCCGCCACGCAGGCACAAGCCCCGCGCCTGCTGCTGCATGCCAGCCACCTGGCCTTTACGCACCCCAGCACGGGGGAGCAGGTAGCGCTGGAGTGGGCAGCCGATTTTTAGCGAAATTGCGCGCTAGCGCTAGTGGAACATGCGCCAATCGCTATTTATTCGATAGCACATGATGTTTGATGGTCAGCGCCCGCCCGGTGGTGCGGCGCGCGACATGGCCCACTGCACGGCCAGGATGCTCGCCAGCACCACCAGCATGCCCACCAGCGATATCCCCGTCATGGCCTGCCCCAGCAGGGCCCAGCCCAGCAGCACCGCCGTGACGGGGCTCAGCAGCCCCAGTGACGACACCGCCACCGAAGGCAGCCGTGCAATGCCACGGAACCACAGCGCATAGGCCACCAGCGCGCCCGCCAGGCTAAGGTACAGATAACCCGCGATATTGGGGAGGGTGAGTGCAGGCAAAGGCGGGTCCACCGCCCACGCCACCGGCGCCAGCATGAGCCCGCCCGCCAGCAACTGCCAACCTGTGAAAGCGAGCACCGGCAGGTCCGACCGCCAGCGCCGCGACCAGAACGTGCCCGCCGCCATGCACAGCGTGCCCACCAGCGCAGCCGCCACGCCCACCATGTCCCAGCGCGCACCGGGCGACAACAGCAGCGCCGCCATGCCCAGCACCCCAAAACCCCCAGCAGCCAGCGCCAGTGCGGGCGGGCGCCGGTGGTCCAGCGCCCAGGTCAGGCCCATCACTACCAGCGGCCCCACAGCGCCCACCACCGCAGCCACGCCACCGGGCAACCGGTAGGCCGCCACAAACAGCAGCGCCTGGAACACGCCAATGTTCAGCGCCGCCAGCACCAACAGGCGCCGCCACCCCACCCAGTCGCCCCAGGCCGGCCAGCGGCGGCACCACAGCACCAGCAGCAAACCTGCGGGCAAGGTACGCAGCAGCGCGGCGGTAAAGGGCCGGTCAGGCGGCAGCAGCTCGGTGGTGACGATGTAGGTCGAGCCCCAAATGACGGGCCCGAGCGCCGTGGTAAGCGCATCAAGCCAGACCGAAGAGCTTGCTGTGGATCGTGCAGAGGTCATTTATTTATCTTCAATTCAAGACAAAAACTCTACCATACAATCTCGAACTCAAGACAATTCAGCCACCACAAGCCCATGGCCACCCCACGCGAACCCGACGCCGTCGATGCCATCCTGGCCCAGTGGAAGCGCGAGCGCCCCGACCTGGACGCCAGCCCCATGGGCCCCATCGGGCGCATCAAGCGCTGCGCCGTGCTGCTGGAGCGGCGGCTGGATGAAACCTTTGCCGACTTCGGCCTGAGCCGCTGGGAGTTCGACATGCTGGCCACGCTGCGCCGCAGTGGCGCGCCCTACTGCCTGGCACCGACC
This sequence comes from Acidovorax sp. 107, assembly GCF_003058055.1. NCBI lineage: Bacteria > Pseudomonadati > Pseudomonadota > Betaproteobacteria > Burkholderiales > Comamonadaceae > Acidovorax > Acidovorax sp. 107. The sequence continues at coordinate 2,129,729 of NZ_QBTZ01000001.1, forward strand.
ACGCTGTTCTCCACGCTCATGGTCACCTCCGGCACCATGACGCACCGCATGGCCAAGCTCGAAGCCCAGGGCTGGATCGAGCGCCTGCCCAACCCGGCCGACGCCCGCAGCTCGCTGGTGCAGCTCACGCCCCAGGGGCTGGAGCTGATCGACCGCGCCGTGGAGGCCCACGTGGCCAACGAACACCGCATCCTTTCGGCCCTCAAGGCGCCCGACCTGGCGGCGCTGGACGCACGCTTGACATTGCTGCTGGCCGCACTGGAGTCACGCAGAGGCCAGTGAAGTCAACCGGCCCTGTGTACTGCGCAGTAACATGGCGGGATGCCTCAAAACCACCTCTACATCCTCACCGGCGCATCGCGCGGCATGGGCCTGGCCATGGCCCAGCAGCTTTTGCGCAGCGGCAACACCTTGATCTGCATTGCGCGCAGTGCCAACAACGACCTGGCCGCCGAGGCCCGGGCCGCGGGCGTCACCATCGAACAGTGGCAGCAAGACCTGTCGCAGGGCGAGCAGGCGGCCCACAAGCTGCAAGCCTGGCTGCAGGCCCAGGGCCCTCAGGCGTTTGCCAGCGCCACCCTCATCAACAACGCAGGCATGATCCCGCGCATCGCTCCGCTGTCAGCCAGCGACGTGGACGACCTGGCCACCGCCCTGCGCGTCGGGCTGGAGGCGCCCATGCAGCTCACCGCCGCCTTCCTGGGCGCGACGGACACCTGGACGGTGCCGCGCAAGGTGCTCAACATCTCGTCGGGCCTGGGCCGCCGGGCCATGGCCTCGCAGGCCGCCTACTGCGCCGCCAAGGCGGGCATGGACCATTTCACGCGCTGCGTGGCGCTGGACGAGGCCATCAAGCCCCATGGGGCCAAGGTATGCTCGCTGGCTCCCGGTGTGATCGACACCGACATGCAGGTCCAGCTGCGCGGCGCCGACCCGGCCGCCTTCCCGGACCGCCAGAATTTCGCCAACCTCAAGACGGGTGGCCAGCTCACATCGCCTGCCGAGGCCGCCACCCGCGTGCTCGCCTGGCTGGAGCGCGCAGACTTCGGCACCAACCCGGTGGCCGACGTGCGCGAGGCGTGAGCCCGGTTACTCCTATTTTGATAGCTGCAACCGCATGATTCACTGGCGCTTGCAGCCATTTTGACCTGAATTTCTCTGAAAGGACCTCCCCATGACCCGTGAAGTCGTCGTCGTCAGCGCAGTGCGCACCGCCATTGGCACCTTTGGTGGCAGCCTCAAGGACGTGCCCCCCACCGAACTGGGTGCACTCGTCGTGCGCGAATCCCTCGCCCGCGCCAACGTGGAGGGCAAGGACGTGGGCCACGTGGTGTTCGGCCACGTGGTCAACACCGAGCCCAAGGACATGTACCTGTCGCGCGTGGCGGCCATCAATGGCGGCTGCGCCGAGGGCACGCCTGCATTCAACGTCAACCGCCTGTGCGGCTCGGGCCTGCAGGCCATCGTCAGCGCCAGCCAGTCCATCCTGCTGGGCGACACCGACGTGGCCATTGGCGCCGGTGCCGAGAACATGAGCCGCGTGCCCTTCGCCAGCCTGAACATGCGCTGGGGCGCCCGCATGGGCGACACCAAGATGGTGGACATGATGATCGGCGCGCTGCACGACCCCTTCCACAACATCCACATGGGTGTGACGGCCGAGAACATCGCCGCCAAGTGGGGCATCAGCCGCGAAGACCAGGACAAGCTGGCGGTCGAAAGCCACAACCGGGCCGAGCGCGCCACGCAAAACGGGCTGTTCAAGGACCAGATCGTGCCCGTCACCCTGAAGAGCAAGAAGGGCGACGTGCAGTACGCCACCGACGAGCACTTCCGCCCCGGCGCCACGATGGACGACTTGGCCAAGCTCAAGCCCGTGTTCATCAAAGAGAACGGCACGGTGACCGCTGGCAACGCGTCGGGCATCAACGACGCTGCCGCCGCCGTGGTGCTGATGGAAGCCGGTGCCGCCAAGGCACGCGGTGCCAAGCCGCTGGCCCGGCTGGTGGCCTACGCCCACGCGGGCGTGGACCCCAAGTACATGGGCATTGGCCCCGTGCCCGCCACGCAGCTGGCGCTGAAGAAGGCCGGCCTCACCGTCAACGACCTGGATGTGATCGAAGCCAACGAGGCCTTCGCCGCCCAAGCCTGCGCCGTGACCAAAGACCTGGGCCTGGACCCCGCCAAGGTCAACCCCAACGGCTCGGGCATCTCGCTGGGCCACCCCATTGGCGCCACCGGCGCACTGATCACCGTGAAGGCCATCCACGAGTTGCAACGCATCCAGGGCCGCTATGCGCTTGTGACCATGTGCATTGGCGGAGGCCAGGGCATTGCAGCGATTTTTGAACGCCTCTGACCCGCACTGACCTGCACGCGGGTGCGCACACTGCCATCGCCACCCGCGATGCTGCCACCCGCTATTGGCAATGCGAGCGCCACGGTCGATCAGCGATCATTGGCGCCCGCTGCCCCAGATCAGCCGGGCCACCGCAGCCGCACCCAGCGGCTCAAAGGCCGCCCGCACACCACTGAACCGACGGAGACACCCCTCACCATGATGCGCACCCTGCTTTCCTTCACCGCCCTCGCCTTCGCGCTGGGCACCACGGCCCACGCTCAGGCGCCTGCGCCTGCTGCGGCCTACCCTGCCAAGCCCATCCGCCTGATCGTGCCCTTTCCGCCCGGCGGCGGCACCGACATCCTGTCGCGCCTGGTGGCCACCAAGCTCACCGAAAGCGCCAAGTGGACCGTGGTGGCCGACAACCGTGCCGGCGCCGGCGGCACCATCGGCATTGGCGAGGCAGTCAAGGCGGCGCCCACGGGCTATGACCTGGTCATGGGCCAGAAGGACAACCTCGTCATCGGCCCCTGGCTGTACAAGAACCTGACCTGGGACCCCACCAAGGACCTGACCGCTGTGGCCCATGTGGCCTACACGCCCGTGGTCATTGCGACCAGTGCCAACTCCAAGTTCAAGACGCTGGCCGACGTGGTGGCTGCCGCCAAGGCTGCGCCCGGCACCATCACCTACGGGTCGCCCGGCAACGGCACCTCCATCCACCTGGCGGGCGACCTGTTCGAGAAGGCTGCGGGCATCAAGCTCAGCCACATCCCGTACAAGGGCTCCAACCCTGCGTTGATGGATGCGCTGTCGGGCAACGTGGATTTGCTCATGTCGTCGGTGCCATCCGCCATGGCGCAGATCAAGTCGGGCAAGCTGCGCCCGCTGGCCGTGACCTCGGCCAAGCGCAGTTCGTCCATGCCCGAGGTACCCACCGTGTCCGAGTCGGGCTTCAAGGACTTTGATGTGAGCACCTGGTACGGCGTGTTTGCGCCCGCCGGTACACCAGCCACCGTGGTGAACGTCGTCAACGCAGAAATCAACAAACTGCTGGCCACCCCTGAAATGAAGGCCGCCATCCACGCCCAGGGCGCCGAGCCAGAGGCCATGTCGGCCGCTCAGTTCAACACCCTGCTCAAGGCTGACTACGCCAAGTGGAAGGGCATTGTGGAAGCCTCTGGCGCAAAGATCGAGTGACCGCCTGAAGCGCTCTCTGCAATAAAAAACGGCTCCGAAAGGAGCCGTTTTGCATAGTGCAAAAACAATCAGTCCCGCACGACCAGCACAGGGATGTGCACCACCCCCAGCACACGCTGCGTGACGCTGCCCAGCACCAGCTTTTCGAGGCCACGACGGCCATGCGAGCCCATCACGATGAGGTCGGCGCCCGTGCTCTCCAGCGCACGCAAAATGCCATCGTGCACCGCGTGGCCCTCACCCACCACGGTGGTGACCTGCACGCCCGCATCGGCCATGGCTTTCTTGGTGGCTTCCAACGCTGCGTTGGCCTCAGCCGTGGCTGCACTGATGTACTGCGCCTGGCCGTAGGCAAAGTCCGCACCCACGCCAGTGAAGGGATAGGGATCGATCACGTACACCGCGGTGACGGTGCTGCCAAAGGTCTTGGCCAGGCCGGCGGCCTTGGACACGGCCAGCATCGAGGTCTTGGAACCATCGACAGGAACCAGAATGTGCTTGAACATGGTGCATCTCCTTGGGTTGAATGGTGTGGCGGGCTTGTGGCCCCACAACGTGCAGTGTGAACGCCCACCTTACCGCGCATCTTGATTCGCATCAAATCGGATGCACTCCGACAGGTTCGTTCACGCCACAGGCGGCACCTGCCCCACCACGTCCGCCCCCTGGAAGTTGCCTCGGCGGCAGGTCACCACCAAGGTGTCGCGGTAACCAGCGTCGCCCAGTGGCTGGATGGGGGTGGACTCGTGAATCATGCGTGCGTCGTCCAGCAGCAGCAGGGACCACGGCTCCGTCAGCGTAAAGCGCTGCCCGCCGGGGCCGGTTGCTTCAAACACCCGCGTCTCGCCGCCCTTGACGCCCTCGCGCCCCACCAAAAACACCGCCACCAGATCGACGCCGTCGCGGTGGGCGCCCTCGGGCGTGGGGCGGCCAATGCCGTCCGTGGTGTCGATGCGAAACTGGTGCGCCTCCACAAACCAGGGCGCGGAGGCCTGCGGGCTGGCAAACACGGCGTCCGATACGCCCGCCAGCGCAGCCAGCAGTTGCCGCCACACAGGTTGTGCCACGGTGGCCGGCTCCATCGGCGCAAACCAGCGCTCCATGCCACCGTGCAGCGCGTTGTACTCCACCGGTTGCCAGTGGGCCCGGTGCGGCACCTGCTGCATCTGGCCGTCCTGCAGCACAAAGCAGGCATGGCGGCGGCGGCGGTAGCGACCACCGTCTTTCAGGAACTCGTCGGGGGGCAAGGCCGCCCAGTCGCCATTGAGGGCCATGAGCGCAGACAGATCACAGCCCACCCATTCGGCAACGGCCGCAGGGCTGAGCACGGCAAAACCGCTGCTGCGCAACTGGCTCGCGACGTGAGACGGGGCAGTGAAAGGGGGAAAAAACGAGACTTGGGCCATAAGGCCCCAAGCTTAACCGCAGGCACCGCACGGGCCCCTGCCACCGCACAATCTGCTACGGGGCAGGGCCTGCTTCACTACCCGGCCCAGGCCCCGCACTGAGCACCCTGCTCAGTCCCGGTTGCCGTGGCCCTTGCCACGGCCCTCGCCCCGCCCATGTCCCCGGTCATGGTCGCGGTCGTGTTTGCCGCCGCGCCCACGGTCGTCATCCCATCGCTGGTCGTCGCGACCCCGAGGGCCCTGGTAGGGGTTGCCGCGGCGCGGTGGCGGCTCTTGCACAAAGTACACGGGCTGGCTGCAAGCGTTGTAACGGGCGCAATGTTTGCCCCAGTTCTTGGCATGGCCCGGCGGCACATACAGATAGATGGGTGCACGTGGCACCACCACGGCAGGCCGCTGGATGATGACCGGCTCCGCGTAAATCAGCGGAGGGGGTGGCGCGTTGCCGATGTTGATGCGGCCATACACACCGGGTGCCAGTTCGCCCCCCACGGTGGCGTTGACGTAGGCCTGCGCATGCGCGCCGCCCGCCAGGCCGAGCAGCAAAGCTGCCGTTGCGCCAGTAACAAGAAGACGGATCGTGGGAAGAATGGTGTTTTTCATGGAAAGCTCCTGCTGACTGCCACACCGTGCACGCAGACAGTGCGTACATGGGGAAGGTGGCTCTGTCTCGGTCACAAGACCTGCCGTACCTTACACCGTTCACACGCTACAAAATGTCAGCCAATGGCGACAGTTGTTGGCAACGGATGAGGTAGCGCAAAGCCGAGGGCGCCCCGGTCGCGGCCCTCCATACGCCCGAAGGCGTCACAAAGTCGCCGCGCTGGCCCCCGCCTGCCGCAGCCCATCGGCGGGCCCCGGGCGCCCAAACAGGTAGCCCTGCCAGGTGTGGCAACCCAGCCCGGCCAGCATGTCGCGCTGCTCCAGGGTCTCAACCCCCTCGGCAATCACCCCCAGGTCCAGGCTCCGGGCCAAAGTCACGATGGTGCGGGCAATGCTGGCGTCGTTGGCATCGGTGAGCAGGTCGCGCACAAAGCTCTGGTCGATCTTGAGCTGATCCAGCGGCAGCCGCTTGAGGTAGCTCAGACTGGAATAGCCCGTGCCAAAGTCGTCCAGCGAGAAGCCCAGCCCCGCCGCGCGCAGGGTGTCCATGCGCTGTATGGTGTCCTCCACGTCGTCCAGCAACAGGGTCTCCGTCAATTCCAGCTTCAGCCGGTGCGGGTTGGCGCCGGTCTCTTCCAGCACGCCCAGCACTTCATCCACAAAATGGCTGTGGCGGAACTGCCTTGCACTCACGTTCACGGCCAGGGTCCAGTGGGCAGTCTGCGGGTCGCGGGCCCACTCCACCAATTGCTGGCAGGCGGTGCGCAAAATCCATACCCCCAGCGGCACGATAAGGCCCGAGGCCTCGGCCACCGGGATGAACTCGGCCGGTGACACCAGCCCGCGCTGCGGGTGTTGCCAGCGCACCAGCGCCTCGGCACCCACAATGCCTCGCTGCTGGTGGATTTGCGCCTGGTAATGCAGCAGGAACTGCCCCTCGCGGAGCCCCTCGCGCAAGCCCGCTTCCAGCAGTGTGCGCGCCGTCACGTTGGCCTGGGTGCGTGGATCGAAGAACCGCAAGGTGTTGCGCCCTGCCCCCTTGGCCTGGTACATGGCCATGTCGCCATGCTTGAGCAGCTCGTCCACCGAGCCGCGCGCATCGGCATACAGCGCGATGCCGATGCTGCAGGAGCTGTGGTGCGTATGGCCGTCGAGCTGGTAGTTCTGGCTGAGCGCCTGCAGCACGGTGCGCCCCACCGTTTCGGCCTGGCCGGCGGCTTCGTGCGCCTGGGGGCTGAGCCCCTCCAGCAGCACCACAAACTCGTCGCCTCCCAGGCGCGCCACGGTGTCGCCCATGCGCACACAGCCACCCAGGCGCGCGGCGACCTGGCGCAACAGCTGGTCGCCCAATTCATGGCCCTGGGTGTCGTTGAGGTCCTTGAAGTTGTCCAGATCCACAAACAACAGCGCGCCTCCCGCGCCCGACCGCGCGCAGGCGGCCAGGCTGTGCTGCAGGCGGTCATTCATCAGCCGGCGATTGGGCAGGCCCGTGAGCGGGTCGTAGAAGGCCAGCAGCCTGATCTCTTCTTCGGCCGCCTTGCGGCCGGAGATATCGGTCTGCGTGCCCACATAGTGCGTAATCTCGCCGCGCGGCGAGCGCACGGTGGTGATGGTGATCCAGGCCGGGTATTCGGTGCCATCCTTGCGCCGGTTCCATACCTCCCCCTGCCACATGCCAGTGGCGTGCAAGATGTTCTTCAGGGCAGCGTAAAAGGACGCGTCCTGGCGACCCGAGTGCAGCAGGCGCGGCGTCTGCCCCACCAGTTCGTCCACCGTGTAGCCGGTCAGCCGCGCATAGGCCTGGTTGGCCTTGAGGATGCGCTGGTCCGGCCCGGTGACGATCATGCCCTCGAACGACTCAAACACCGTGGCGGCGATCTGCAGCGACTCTTCGGCCTTGCGGCGCTCGGTGATGTCGGTTGAGATACCGCACAGTGCATAGATACTGCCGTCCGCGTGGCGCAGCGGAATCTTGATGGACAGGAACGCGCGTGCCTCACCGCTTGAGGAGGGTGTATTCACCTCCTCCGCCTCCAGGGTTTCGCCTTCCTCCAGCACGCGCCGGTCATTGGCGCGCAGCTGCCGGGCCGTGGCCGCATCAAAAAAATCCGCGTCATCATGGCCCAGCACCTCATGCACAGGCCTGCCGAAATACTGCAGCGTCTGGTGATTGGCGTACTGGTAGCGGTAGTCCTGGCCCTTGATATAGATAAAGGCCCCGACGCTGTCCAAAATGGCGGCCAATTTTTGCTCGCTGTCCTGCAGGTGGCGCGTACGCTCTTGCACCTGGCGGCGAAAGATCGCGGCCGTCAGCGCGGCCAATAAACCGAAAGCCACCAGGCCTGCCAGCCCCCACCACAACCAGGGCGAAACCCGCACTTCCGGGTCCTGCCTGCCCCAGTGACGCATGACCTGGGCATAGGACGGGTCCGCACCACTGCGCCAATCCTCGACCGATCGGTCAATGGCGGCCAGCACGTCTGCATTGCGCCCAGGGCCGGTGGCAAAGAACAGCGCAGCAGGCTGGAACACGATGCCCGTGTCCACCACGCCATAGCGCGCCGAATGGAAATTGCCGAACAGGTGGTTGGAGATGACCGCATCAGCCTCGCCCCGCTGCACCATGGCAAACGCATCCATGAGGCTGGACGCGTCCACCAAGGTGACCTGGATGCCAAAGCTGTCCACCATGTTCAGGAACGTGGACCGCTGCACGGAGCCCTTGAGCACCGCCACCCGCTTGCCTTGCAGGTCAAACAGCGAGTAGATGGGTGCACCCGACGTGCGATAGATTTGCGACCAGCTGTTCAGCACCGGCAGGCGGTGAAAGTCGTACAGGATCTCGCGCTCTGGCGACCGGGCCACGTCAGGCATCAGGTCGAGCTGGCCCTGGCGTAGCGCGTCCAGGCAGTCCTGCCAGCTGCAGGGTACGTATTTGATGGTCCACTGCTCGCGCGCAGCCACCAGCCGCAGCAGATCCACAAAGATGCCCGCAGCCTTGCCATCGGCCTCCACAAACACCTTGGGCTCGTTGGAGTACACGCCCACACGCAGCTCACGCGGGGCCGCTGCCACGCTGGCGCTGGCCGCCAGGACTGCAGCCCACACAATGCCTCGCAGCCAAGCGGCGTATTGCCGCGCCAGCCGGTTCGCGCCAGGTTTCACATCGGCCCCCACAGGTGATGGAAAACCCATGTTAACGAATGCTTGCAAAAACCTCCAAAGATTAACTGCCGCGCTTGCGTTGGGTTAGCATATGTTTACCCCCGCTTCGCCCAGGAGACAGCGATGCCCCACGAACGCCGCCACTTCGTCCGCGTCGGTTTTGATGCACCGGCCCTGCTGACCACCTCCACCGATGCGTTCAGCGTGCATGTGCAGGATTTGTCACTCAAGGGCGCGTTGATCATGGTGCCCGCGCAGGCTGCGCTGGAGCAAGGCATGTTGTGCCAGCTGACCGTTCCCTTGGCCGACACCGGCAACCACATTGCCATGTCCACCGAGGTGGCGCATGTGCAGGGCCTGCACGCCGGGCTGCTGTGCAAGGGCATTGACCTGGACAGCGTCACCCACCTGCGCCGCCTGATCGAACTGCAGCTGGGCGACCCCGCCCTGCTCGAACGGGACCTGGGCGAATTGACCTTGGCTGGCGCGGCGCACTGATCACCGCCGCCGCTGAAAGAGCCGCCACAAAAACGGCGCTTCTTGCTTGTCAGACCGGTGGGGGGCGGCCGGTCACTGCGCTTCCTGTTCCTGCAGTGCGCGCCACATCACCTTGCCGCTGCCGCTCTTGGGCAGTGCGTTCACAAACTGCACGATGCGCGGCACTTTGTATACCGCCATGTTCTCGCGACACCAGTCGATGATCTGCTGCTCGGTCGTGTCCTTGTGGGTGGCGCGCAGCACCACAACGGCCTTCACCGTCTCGCCCCGGTAGCTGTCCTTGGCGGCAATGATGCAGGCCTCTTGGATCGCCGGGTGGCGGAACATCAGGGCTTCGACCTCGGCCGGCCACACCTTGAAGCCACTCGCGTTGATCATGCGCTTGAGCCGGTCGGTCAGGAAAAAGTAGCCGTCCTCGTCCATGCGGCCCAGATCCCCCGAACGGAAGAAGCGCTTGCCCTCGAACTCGATGAAGGCCGAGGCCGTGGCGTCGGGCCGTTTCCAGTAGCCCTCGAACACCTCCGGGCCATGGATGATGATCTCGCCCTGCTCGCCCACGGGCAGCTCCTGCAGCGTGTCGGGGTCGATCACGCGGGCATCGGTGCTCATGAACGGAATGCCCAGGCACTGCTGTTTGGGGTGGTCCGGCGGGTTGGCGTGCGAAGGCGCAGCCGTCTCGGTCAGGCCATAGCCCTCGGCATAACGCAGGCCGTATTGCTCCAGCAAGCGCTGCGCCACCGCCTGTGGCATGGCCGCACCACCACCACCGATGTAGGCCAGGCTGGACAGGTCGTAGCTGGCAAAGTTCGGGCTGCCCAGCAGATCGATGACCATGGTAGGAATATTGGTCCAGGTGGTGACCTGGTAGCGCGATATCAGGCGCCCGGCGAGGTCACGGTCCCAGCGCGGCATGATGACAAGAGTGGCGCCGCAGTAAATCGACGTGTGCATCACGCTCACCATGCCGGTGATGTGGAACATGGGCACCACCGCCAGCGTCACGTTGTCGGCAGAACCATTGCCCCACAAGCTGGCGGCCACCGCGTTGTGCATGATGCTTTTGTGCAGGTGCATGCAGCCCTTGGGCAGGCCTGTGGTGCCGCTGGTGTAGGGCAGGAGCGCCATGTCGGCCGGGCCCACCGACAAGGTGGGGGGGGCATCGGTACAAGCCAAGGCATCCACCCAGGCGTGGGCCTGCCCGCCTTCCAGCGCAGGCAAAGGGTGGCGCGTGCCCAGCCAGTCCATCCACGCCTCGGGCGGTGCATCCATACCGGTCACGGCCACGTCAAACGCATCCGAAAACTGCGTGACCACCAGATGCGCCAGCCGCTCGCCAGCGGCCAGTGCGTTGCTGGCCTTGGCCATCTCTGGTGCCAGATCGCCCGTGGTGATTGCCACCTTGGTGTCGGGATCGGTGATGTAGTGCTTCAGCTCCTCGGCCCGGTTCATGGGGTTGACCGGCACCACCACCGCATTGGCCCGCAGGATGGCAAAGTGCGCCATCACGAGCTGCGGGCAGTTTTGCATGCACAGCACCACGCGGTCGCCACGCTGCACACCCAGTTGCGCCAGCTTTGCTGCCAGGCGCTCTGCGCCTTCCATCAGCTGCTGATAGCTCGTCGTCGTCCCAAAAAAGACCAGTGCCGCCTTGTCAGGGTAGCGGCGTGCGTTGGTGGCCAGGTTGTCCCACAGCGAAGTAGCAGGCAGCGTGATGGCATGGGGAAGGCGGCGGGGCCAGAACTTGTGGTGAGGACGCATGGGGGGCAAATCTCCTTGTGCCCGCAAGCCTAGATGCCGCGCCTTGGTCGGGCAATGGGGATGCCCCGGGCACGCGTCACCAAAGTGACCCCAGGACTATCCGCTCCATCAGTTGCCCCCCCGGCGGCGGACTGCCCGCCAGTTGCCAAGGTCTGCACGGTCACGGACACTTCTTCGGAATGGACAAGCTCAAAGCCATTCAATATTTTCTGGCCGCTGCGCAGACCGGTAGTCTGTCGGCTGCGGCGCGCCAGCAGGATGTGAGTTTGCAGGCCGTGGCCAAGCTGGTGGGAGCGCTGGAAGTGCAGCTCGGCACCAAGCTGTTCCAGCGGGGCAGCCGCGGGCTCGCGCTCACTGCCGATGGTGTGCAGTACGCCGAAGCTTGTGCGCCGTTGCTGGCGCAATTGCAGGCGGCCGATGAAGGGCTGGGCCAGGCCAGGCAGCGCCCGCAAGGCACGCTGGTGGTGGGCGGCACACCGTTCTTCCTGCAGCACTTCATCGTGCCAGCGCTGCCGGCCTTTCATGTCAGCCATCCAGACCTCACGCTGGACCTGCGCACCGTTGTCCACCTGGAAGAGCCGGCCGCACGGGAATGCGATCTTCTGGCGCTGCACGGTTGGTTCGAGGCCGGCGATTGGGTCCGGCGCGAGTTGCCGGTGATGCCCCAGGTCACAGCAGCCACGCCCGCTTACTGGAAACGCTACGGCATCCCCCGCCAACCGAGTGACCTGTCCGAGCACAACTGCCTCTGCTACCGCAACCCTTACGGCAAACTGCTCGATCTCTGGCGATATGGTCAAGCGGGCACGCAGGGTCAGGTCATTGAACAAGTGGTCGTCCGCGGTTGGCTGCATTCAAACCATCGCGATCACCTGCTTGAATTGGCCTTGGGTGGCGGTGGGGTGATGCGGATTGCGCATGTTTCAGAGCACGTTGACCCGACCCGAGGCCTGCTGGTGCCGGCGCTGCTGGACTGGGAAGTGATGGACCCACCGCCGCTGGCGCTCTATTTCCGCCCCGAACTGCGCAGGGCCTTGCGCTTGCGCGTTTTTGCAGATTTTGTGGTCACCCGTTGTACCGAACTGGCGCAGCGCTCCACCGCCCAAGGGCAGTCCAGTGTGGACAGCAGACCGGGATGGCACCATGGCAGCAGTCGGCGGGCATCGAGCTGGCTGACCCACCGCTGAACACCGCGACTCAATCGATGCTGGCACCGGTCTCGCGGACGTACTGAGCGTATTGGGCCTCGGCTTGCAACATCAGTTCGCGGGTTTCGGCCGGCGAGCGCACCGGTCCAAAGATCATCAACTGCTCCATCTCCTGCTTGAAGTCACCCGCCAATGCAGCCTGGCGCACCGCAGCGGACAGGCGTTCGATGATTTCGGACGGTAGCTTTGGCGGCCCCAGCACGAAGTGCGCCGTGATCAACGGGCTTGCCGAGACGCCGGATTCCGCCAAGGTGGGTACCGCCGGCAGCGAGGCGACGCGTTCAGCCATGCTGCAGCCAAGCATCGTCAGCCGTCCAGAGCGGACATGGGGAAGGCTGGCCCCCAGCGGCAACACCGCAGCCTGCAGGCGGCCTTCCAGCAAGTCCGGGAACATCTGCGGTGCGCCCTTGTAAGGTACGCGCTCCAGCGTGAAACCCAGCGCGCCGGTGATCTGCCCGGCCACCATATCCTCAGACACATTGTTGGAGCCTCGCATCAAAGGTTGGGCGCTGCTTTTGGCATGCGAGGCGAACTCGGCCAGCGTCTTGGCAGGCACGCTGCTGGGCACGACCAGGCATTGCGTATTGCCACCAAGGGTCGAAATCGGCGAAAACTCCATCAGGGATTTGTAGGGCGCCGCCTTGCTCAAGTGCGGCAGGCCTGCGTTGGAGGCCAGGGCAAAGAGCAGCGTGTAGCCGTCAGGAGCCGCGCTCAGCACGGCACCCGCACCGATCCCGGTGTTGCCACCCGGGCGGTTCTCCACCAACACCTGCTGCCCGAGCCCGGCGCTCAACCCCTTGGCCAGAGCCCGTGCCACCGCATCGCTCGGACCGCCAGCCACGATCGGCACGATCAGTCGGATGGGCTTGTTCGGATAGGAGGCCTGTGCTGCCACAGAAGCCGTCCATATCGCCAACGCGCCCACAACGATGCCAGTCTTCAGTCGGTTCATTCCAAGCCCCTGCCGAGTCCATGGAGCACAGTATGGATGGAACCGGACACGCCAGAAAGAAGGTGGCCGTTGTGGCTGGCCTGAACTTCTGGTTCAGCCCCCGTCCCGAACAAGGCTGCCGCAAAGCGGCCACAGGGGCGCATGACCTTGCATGCATGCGCTGGGCGCAGGATGGCCAGTTTTCAACCTGCGACGAAGGGGGCACGACCGGCAACAGTCGCGGCCTTGGCGTCCCTCACGTCAACTCTGAATCTGTGCCCACAGCTTGTCCAGTCGCTTCACACTCACCGGCTGGGGCGTGCGCAGCTCCTGCGCGAAGAAGCTCACGCGCAGCTCCTCCAGTAGCCAGCGCAGCTCTTGCATGCGGGCATCCACGGCGCCCTTGCGCTCGGCAACCAGGCGCCAGTAGCGCTGCTCTTGCGGGCGCAGTTCAGCCAGCTTGGCGGCGTCGCGGGCTGGGTCGGCACGGACCTTGTCCAGGCGCAGGGTAATGGCCTTGAGGTAGCGCGCGTAGTGGGCCAGTTGCGCCCAGGGGGCGATGGCGATGAAGTTCTTGGGCACGAGACGCTGTAGCTGCTGCAGTGCGTCCGCTGTCGCCTCGGGGGCGCTCTTGGTGTCCTTGATCTTGCGGGCGGCAGCGGCGTATTCGATGAGGATGGTGCCCGCGAGACGCGCCACCTCGTTGGCAATCAGCGTCAGGCGTCCCCGGCCCTCTTCCACGCGGCGCTTGAAGTCGAAATCGTTGGTAGGCAGCGGGTCGAGCAAAAAGGCGCGGTCGAGCGCCACGTCGATGATCTGGTTGCGCAGTTCTTCCTGCGTGCCACCACCGGCCCCGTCAGGCGACCGCCCGACTTGCATGTAGGCCACGGCCATCTTCTGCAGGTCGGGGATGTTCTTTTCGAGATACTTGAGGGCGTCCTTGATCTGCAGCGCAAACAGGCGACGCAGTCCGGCGCGGTGCTTGGCGGCAGCCACCTCGGGTTCGTCGAAGACCTCGATGGTCACAGCGTCGCCACCGTCGATCAAGGCCGGAAAGCCGATCAGCGTCTGGCCCGCCTTCTTGATCTCCATGAGTTCAGGCAGCTCACCAAAGGTCCAGGTGGTGTAGCGCTGGCCAGCGGGAACGGAAGGGGCGGCGGGTGCAGAATGCGCGGCGCTGGCCGGCTTGGCTGAGGCATTGGGGCCATTTACTCCTGATTTAATAGCACCTTGGGCATGTTTCTCTAACGCATGCGGTGCTTTTTGCTTTAAATCCGTTGCATCAGCCGCTGTTCCGCCCAATTTGAGCCCCGCCAGCGCCTGGAAGGCCCCGCGCGCCTTGGCACCCCACTCCGCTTTGAGCGCGCCTAGGTTGCGGCCATGGCCCAGCTGGCGGCCATGCTCGTCCACCACCCGGAAGTTCATGAACAGGTGTGGGCTGAGCATGTCGAGCTTGAAGTCCGCACGCTTCACGTCGAGCGAGGTCTCATCGCGCACTTGCTTGAGCAGCACATCCGTCAGGCTGCCCGTGCCAAAGCGCTCGGGCGCGCCCAGCAGTTCAGCCAGGCGCGTGGCCGATTCGGGCAGCGGCACAAAGCGGCTACGCGGGCGCTGCGGCAGGCTCTTGAGCAGCGCCTGGATCTTGTCCTTGAGCATGCCGGGCACCAGCCATTCGCAGCGCTCGTCGCTCACCTGGTTGAGCACGAACAGCGGGATGGTCACGGTGATGCCGTCGCGCGCATCGCCGGGCTCGTGCAGGTAGCTGGCGGCGCAGTCCACGCCACCCAGGCGCACGGTCTTAGGAAACGCGTTGGTGGTGATGCCTGCAGCCTCGTGGCGCATCAGCTCTTCGCGGGTGAGCTTGAGCAGGTCGGGCTGCTTCTTGGACTCGTCTCGGTACCACGCTTCAAAGCTGTGGCCGCTGCACACCCCGGGCGGCAGTTGCTGGTCGTAGAAGGCGTAGATCAGCTCATCGTCCACCAGCACGTCCTGGCGGCGGGACTTGTGTTCCAGCTCCTCTACCTTGGCGATCAGCTTCTGGTTGGCGGCCAGGAAGGGCAGCTTGGTCTCCCAGTTGCCGCCCACCAGCGCCTCACGGATGAACACCTCACGCGCGGCGTGCGGGTCCACCTTGCCAAAGTTCACGCGGCGGTTGTTGTAAACCACGATGCCGTAGAGCGTGGCGCGCTCCAGCGCGACCACCTCGGCGGATTTTTTTTCCCAGTGCGGGTCGAGCAGTTGCTTGCGCAAAAGATGCCCGCCCATCTGCTCCAGCCACTGCGGCTCGATGGCGGCAATGCCGCGCCCAAACAGGCGCGTGGTTTCCACCAGCTCCGATGCAATGATCCAGCGACCGGGCTTCTTGTTGAGGTGCGCGCCCGGGTGCTTGTAGAACTTGATGCCCCGCGCGCCCAGGTACCAGTCTTCTTCGTCGCCCTTGGCGCCTACGTTGCCCAGCAGGCCGGCCAGCATCGACAGGTGCAGCTGCTCGTAGCTCGCCGGTTGGGTGTTGATCTGCCACTTGTGCTCGGTCACCACGGTGAGCAACTGGGTGTGGATGTCGCGCCACTCACGCAGGCGGCGGATGCTGATGAAGTTCTGGCGCAGCAGTTGCTCATATTGGCGGTTGCTGAGCTTGTGCGTAGCGGCTGGGGCCGCAGCGGGTGCGGCAGGTACTGGGGCAGGACGACCACCGCCGCTGCGCTGCGCCACCGGCAAGTAGGCTTGCGATGGAGCCTTCTGCGCCGCCATGGCCTTCTGCGCGCGGGCCGACGGCAGGCTGGGCGCCCCGCCCCGGGCCTCGTTGATCCACTTCCACAGCTTCAGATACCCGCTGAACTCGCTCTTGTCGTCGTCAAACTTGGCGTGGGCCTGGTCGGCCTGCTGCTGCGCCTCCATGGGGCGGTCGCGCACGTCCTGCACGCTCAAGGCGCTGGCAATCACCAGCACTTCATCCAGCGCCTTGCGATCGCGTGCCTCGATGATCATGCGGCCCACGCGCGGGTCCAGCGGCAAGCGCGACAGCTCCACACCCATGGGGGTCAGCTCGTTGGCATCGTCCACGGCACCCAATTCGGCCAGCAACTGATAGCCGTCGGCAATGGCACGGCCCGAGGGCGCCTCGATGAACGGGAACTGCACCACGTCGCCCAAGTGCAGCGACTTCATGCGCAGGATGACGCCGGCCAGCGAGCTGCGCAAAATTTCGGGGTCAGTAAAGCGCGGACGGCTGTTGAAATCTGCCTCGTCGTACAGGCGGATGCAGATACCGTTGGCCACCCGGCCGCAGCGGCCCGCGCGCTGGTTGGCGGCGGCCTGACTGATGGGCTCGACCAGCAGTTGCTCGACCTTGCTACGAAATGAATAGCGCTTGACGCGCGCTGTGCCTGCATCAATGACGTATCGGATGCCCGGCACGGTGAGCGAGGTTTCCGCCACGTTGGTGGCCAGCACAATGCGGCGGCCCGTGTGGCCGTCAAAGATGCGATCCTGCTCGGCTTGCGACAGGCGCGCGAACAGCGGCAGCACCTCGGCGTTGCGCATCACGGGCTGGTGCGAAAGGTGCTTGCGCAAATGGTCTGCCGCCTCGCGGATCTCACGCTCCCCGGGCAAGAAGACCAGGATGTCGCCCGCCGCGTTGCCCTGCCACAGCTCGTCCACGCCATCGGCAATGGCCTCGTTCAGGCCGTAGTCGCGGCTTTCTTCAAACGGGCGGTAGCGTTGCTCCACCGGAAAGGTGCGGCCCGACACCATGATGACCGGGGCCGGGCCCTTGGCGCTTTCAAAGTGTTTGGCAAACCGGTCGGCATCAATCGTGGCCGACGTGACGATGACCTTCAGGTCCGGCCGGCGCGGCAGGATCTGGCGGATGTAGCCCAGCAGGAAGTCGATGTTGAGGCTGCGCTCGTGCGCCTCGTCGATGATGATGGTGTCGTAGGCCTTGAGCAGCGGATCGGTCTGCGTCTCGGCCAGCAAGATGCCGTCGGTCATCAGCTTGACGGAGGCATCGCGGCTCAAGCGGTCCTGAAACCGCACCTTGAAGCCCACCACATCACCCAGCGGCGTGTTCAGCTCTTCGGCAATGCGCTTGGCCACGCTGCTGGCCGCAATGCGGCGAGGCTGGGTATGGCCGATGAGCTGGCCCTTCTGGCCTGGCTTGGCATTGCACTTGCCCCGGCCCAGCGCCAGTGCAATCTTGGGCAGCTGGGTGGTCTTGCCCGACCCAGTTTCACCGCACACGATGATCACCTGGTGCTTGGTGATGGCCTCCATGATCTCTTCGCGCTTGCCCGATACGGGCAGGGATTCTGGGAACTCGATGGTGAACGCGCGGGGAGAAGGCGGATGGGAAGGCTCTGGCGGCCGCTGCTGATCGGGAGAAGACATGGGGCGCAATTATCGGGCCGCGCTGTGCGTTTGGCGCGACAGACGGGCTTATGCCCCCAGCGCTCGCTTGCCACGCGCTGCGCGCGTCGCCACAATCGCGCCTTCGTTGTTCAGCCAGGTTTGGGTCTGTCACCCGCCGCTGAAAACCACCTGGAGGTCACTGCTATGTCTGCCCGCTCGTCCGCTCCCGCCTGATCACTTCCACCGCCCCGGCTGGACTGTGTCTTCACGCATCCAGCCAAGGCAGACCGGCGCCCTCTTGCACCCTGTGCAGCGCTCCCCAAGCCCTGGCTATTTCGCCGGGGTTTTTTGTTTGGTGGAACGCACACATGAGTGCCAAGAAATTGTCTCGGGCCTTTGCCCAGGGTGAAATCAAGAAGCTGCGCCGCATGAAGCAGCCCCTGGTGCTGACGCTCGAAGCCTCGGGCCCGCCCCGAAACCCGGTGGCCATTGCACTGGCCCAACGCAGCCTGTCCAGCGCGGCAGGCAAGCACATCCGAGACCGTGGGGCCCAACGCCGTGCGGACAACGTCGCCCTGCGCAAGGCAACACTTAACGCACGCTTTGCCGAGAGCGACTGAGGGGTGGCCAATGAACGCCGTGGAGCCCTTATTGCCTGCCCTGTCTCAAGCAGCCGCTACGTACCACCCAAAGCGCAGCCCCGACCAAAGCCGGGCCGCAAAGGCTGACTTAGCCACGGGGCCAGTCACCCACCACACGACCCGGCATCTCCGTGGCATGCTCCTGCCACACCATTGCATTGCCGCGTATGCACGCAGGTCTGCCACCAGGAACCGCCATGGCCCACGGTTTTTCAGAATCATCCAACGGGGTGCGTTACGCGGAGCACATTTCCGTGCCCATGCGCCTGTTTGTGGGCCTGCTCAGCGCGGCGATGTTCTTGATTCCGGTCCCCTTTGTGCAACATGCCAGCACCGCCACTCCGTGGCCTCACCTCCTCCTGGCCGCCGCCTGCGTGCTGGCGGCCAGCGCGATGGGGTTGCTGTTCATGGCCATTGCAATGGGACGGGTGCTCACGCTGCAGTTCGACGCCGCCCGGCGATGCATGGTGCGCACGTCCCGCTGGCCGCTGGGTGCGCGCAGCACCTCCATTGCATTCGACCAGATCGCGCCGCCCGACATCCAGCGACGCGAATCGGAAGACGGTCCCTACTATGTGCTGCGCCTGGCGGTACAGGGGGAGCGCCCCCTGCAACTGGGCGGCTTTGACCGCAGGGAAGAAGCCGAGCACTGGTGCCACCGCATCGCTGCGCTGGTAAGGCCTGGCATCCACTCGGCGCCCGGATGAAGGAGCAGGTTCTAAGGACACTTATCATTCGCACCTCGCACATTTCCGCCACCGCCCCACGCCACCTCCGTCCATGTCCGCCGTCTTCAACTTCACCTTTGTCCCCTGGTTCCGCTCGGTGGCGCCCTACATCCACAAATTTCGCAACCAGACGTTTGTGATCGGGCTCACGGGTGAGGCCATCGCGGCAGGCAAACTGCACAGCATTGCGCAAGACCTGGCGCTGATCCAGGCCATGGGCGTCAAGATCGTGCTGGTGCACGGTTTTCGCCCGCAGGTGAACGAGCAGCTCGCGGCCAAGGGGCATGCGGCCAAGTATTCGCACGGCATCCGCATCACCGACTCGGTGGCCCTCGATTGCGCGCAAGAGGCTGCGGGCCAGCTGCGCTACGAGATCGAGGCGGCCTTCAGCCAAGGCCTACCCAACACACCCATGGCAGGCGCCACCGTGCGAGTGATCTCGGGCAACTTTCTCACGGCGCGGCCCGTGGGCATTGTGGATGGGGTGGATTTTCAGCACTCGGGCCTGGTGCGCAAGGTGGATGTGGCCGGCATTCAGCGCACGCTGGACATGGGGGCGCTGGTGCTGCTGTCTCCGTTTGGCTTCTCGCCCACGGGCGAGGCCTTCAACCTGAGCATGGAAGAAGTGGCGACCAGCGTGGCCATCGAGTTGCGGGCTGACAAGCTGATCTTTTTGACCGAGGTGCAGGGCATCCGCATGTCGCCCACCGAGCCCGAGAGTGACGACAACCCCATCGACACCGAGCTGCCGCTGGCCGCTGCGCAGGCCCTGCTGGCCCAGTTGCCACCCGCCCAGCAGCCCACCGACACTGGCTTTTATCTGCAGCACTGCGTGAAGGCCTGCAAGGCCGGCGTGGAGCGCAGCCACATCCTGCCGTTTGCGGTGGATGGCTCGCTGCTGCTGGAGGTGTATGTGCACGACGGCATCGGCACCATGGTCATCGACGAAAAGCTGGAAGAGCTGCGCGAGGCCACCATCGACGACGTGGGCGGCATCCTGCAGCTGATCGAGCCCTTCGAGAAGGACGGTACGTTGGTCAAGCGCGACCGCACCGAGATCGAACGCGACATCTCCACCTACACCATCATCGAGCACGACGGCGTGATCTTCGGCTGCGCCGCGCTCTACCCCTACCCCGAGGCCAAGACGGCGGAGATGGCCGCCGTGACCGTATCGCCACAAAGCCAGGGCACGGGCGACGGCGAAAAGCTGCTCAAACGCATCGAGCAGCGTGCACGCCTGCTGGGGCTGGACAGCATCTTTGTGCTGACCACCCGCACCATGCACTGGTTCATCAAGCGCGGCTTCTCGCCGGTAGACCCTGACTGGCTGCCCGACGCCCGCAAGCGCAAGTACAACTGGGATCGCAAGAGCCAAGTGCTGGTCAAGAAGCTCTAAGCACGGGTGAAAGTCTCGTGTGCGGCCGCCACGGCGCGCGCCACCTGGGCAATCGCCGCATCCCGCTGCTCGGGCGACGCCATGGAGCGCGTGAGGTAACAGGTCACCAGCACCGGGGCGCCGCCGCCCTGCGGCCACAACACGCCGATGTCGTTGGCCGTGCCGCTGTCGCCCGCCGTGCCTGTCTTGTCGCCCACCTTCCAGCCCGGCACACCGGCGCGCAGCCGTTTGTCGCCCGTGCTGGTCTCCACCAGCCAGCGCTGCAGCCAGGCCCGGGACGTGGGGCTGAGCGCGTTGCCCAGCACCAGTTTCTGCATGGTCTGCCGCATGGCCAGCGGCGTGGTGGTGTCACGCGGGTCGCCCACGGCAGCCTCATTCAGTGTGGGCTCCGTGCGGTCCAGCCGCGTGACCTCATCACCCAGGGAACGCACGAATGCGGTGAACCCGGCCGGGCCGCCGTGGCGGGCCAGCAGCACATTGGCGGCGGTGTTGTCGCTCAGGCTCACGGTGGCAGCGCACAGCTCTCCCACCGTCAGGCCACCACCATCGCCCGCGCGCGGGCCGCTGACGGGCGAGTACGCCACCACGTCGGCCGCTGCGTAGTGCACACGTGCATCCAGCCGCTCTTTGCCCTGGTCCACCAAAGCCAGCATCCAGCCGGCGAGCACCAGCTTGAAGGTGCTGGCCATGGCAAACCGCTCGTCTTGCCGCCAGCCCAGCGCCAGGCCCGACCCGGTATCGAGCATGGCCACACCCAGGCGGCCCTGGGCGGCGCGTTCGATGCCGGCGAGGGTGTCTTTCCAGACGCGGGTGGTCTGGTCGCGGCGGTCCGGGTTGCAGACGGCAGCGCAACCCCACAAAGGCAGGGCCGTGGCGGCCATCAAACCCAAGGAAAACTGTCTTCTTTGCATATCGATGGAAAGCGTGTTGAGGAACAAGGCCCGAACGATACTGGGGTTCAGCCCCCAGCACCATCGACAATAATTGCCAAAAGCCCCAAGAAAAACTTTGACCTTTTGGCGCCATGCACTTGCCGCTCAACGCCCTGCGTGCCTTCGAGGCCTCGGCCCGCCACCTGAACCTCACGCGCGCCGCCCAGGAGCTGCACGTAACCCAGACCGCCGTGAGCCAGCACATCCGCAAGCTGGAAGACCGGCTGGGCAAACCGCTGTTCCGGCGCCTGCCGCGCGGGCTGGCACTGACGGATGAAGGCCAGGCACTGCTGCCCGTGGTGGTGGAGTCGTTCGGCAACTTGCAGCGCGCCCTGGAGAAGCTGGGCGACACCCGCCCGCGCGAGGTGCTGACCGTGGGGGCTGTGGGGACGTTTGCGGTGGGTTGGTTGCTGCCACGGCTGCGCGATTTTCAGCAGGCCTGCCCCTTTGTGGATCTGCGCCTGCTCACGCACAACAACCGGGTGGACATGGCGGGCGAAGGGCTGGACTACGCCATCCGCTTTGGCGACGGCGCCTGGCACGGCACGCAAGCCGACCGCATCATGGATGCGCCCATGTCGGTGATGTGCTCACCCGCCCTGGCCCACGGCCTGCGCACGGCTGCCGACCTGGCGCGCCAGCCTTTGCTGCGCAGCTACCGCACCGACGAATGGACGGCCTGGTTTGAGGCGGTGGGGGCGCCCTGCCCCGTGGTGCGTGGCGCGGTGTTCGACTCGTCCCTCACCCTGGCCGAAGCAGCGGCGCAGGGCGCGGGCGTGGCGCTGTTGCCGGTGACGATGTTCGCGCGCGAACTGCAGCAGGGCCGTCTGGCACAGCCCTTCGCACAAGAGCTGCACCGGGGCGCCTACTGGCTGACGCGGCTGCAGTCCCGCCCTGCCACGGGGGCCATGACGGCGTTTCGGGACTGGCTGCTGGCGCAGGCCAGCGCCGGGGCGGGGGCAGCACTGGTACCAGCGCCATCGCAGAGAAATTGGAGTGATTTAGGCCGGTAGCGCTAGTGTATATTGCGCTAATAGCTATCAATTAAATAGCAAACCATCCGAAGGCATCGGTGCGCGCTATGGGACGATGCGCCACCCGGGCGCCCGGCGAAATCAAAAACCCATCGCCGTCACATCCACCGCGTCCACCTGCCCCGCCTCCAGAAACTGTTCGCCATACCGCAGGTACACACGCTCCCGCACAAACACCTCGAACAGGTCGGGGTCGATGTGTCCGTTGTCCCGCATGCGGCACATGATGGCCAGCGCCTGCGACAAGGTCATGCCGCTCTTGTAAGGCCGGTCGGCCGCCGTGAGCGCCTCGAAGATGTCGGCGACGCCCATCATGCGGGCCTGCAGCGACATCTGCTCGCGCGTGAGGCCGCGCGGGTAGCCCTTGCCGTCCATGCGCTCGTGGTGGCCGCCTGCGTATTCGGGCACGTTTTGGAGGTGCCGCGGCCAGGGCAGCGTCTCCAGCATCTTGATGGTGGCAACGATGTGGTAGTTGATGGTGTCGCGCTCGGCCTGGTTCAGGGTGCCGGCTCGGATGGTGAGGTTCTCCACCTCCTCGGCCGTCAAAAAGCTCGTCTGAACGCCTTGCGGGTTGCGCCAGTGGCGCATGGCGGCGATGTCGCGCACACGCTGCTGGTCCTCGGGGCGCATGGCCTCGGTGCCGGTGTTGCAGTGGCGCAGAAACTCGCGGTCGTCCTCCAGCGCCTGGATCTCGTGCTGCAGGGCCTGCAGCTCCTGCCCCTCGGCACGCGCGTCCACCACCGGGCGCAGCGCCAGCTGGCGGCGCAGCGCAACCAGCTCGGCATCGCGCTTGAGCACTTCAAACCGCGTGTCCACCAGGCCGATGCGGTCGTAGATGGTTTGCAGCTTGGTCGCCTTGTCCACCACATGCACGGGCGTGGTAATCTTGCCGCAGTCGTGCAGCAGGCCCGCCATCTTGAGTTCGTAGCGGTCGCGGTCGCTCATCTTGAACGCAGCCAGCGGCCCCTCGCGGGTGGCATCCACGGCTTCGGCCAGCATCATGGTGAGGGCCGGCACGCGCTGGCAGTGGCCGCCGGTGTAGGGCGATTTTTCGTCGATGGCCAGGTTGATCAGGTTCACAAACGACTCAAACAGCCGCTCGAGCTGCGTGATGAGCAGCCGGTTGGTCAGCGCAATGGCCGCTTGCGACGCGAGCGACTCGGCCAAGCTCTGGTCGGCTTGCGAGAAAGTGATGACTTCGCCTGTCTCCGGGTCGCGCGCATTGATGAGCTGCAGCACGCCGATGAGTTCAAGATCGTGGTTCTTCATCGGCACCGTGAGGAACGACTGCGACCGGTAGCCCGTGCGCACATCAAACGCGCGTGTGCCCGAAAAATCAAACCCCGCCGCGCTGTAAGCGTCGGCAATGTTCACCGTGCGGTCGTGGATTGCAGCGTGGGCCGCCACCAGCGAATCGTTGGGCGCGCCATCGACCGTGCGCAGGGGCAGCAGCGGCAGCTCGATGGGCTTGCCGGTCGTGCCCCCGAGGCGGATGCCCAGCGAATCCGTGCGCAGGATCTCGAACTTGAGGGCTGACTGGTCTTCCGTCACGCTGTAGAGCGTGCCGCCATCGGCCCCGGTGATGGTCTTGGCGGCCTCCAGGATGTTCTCCAGCAGCCGGTCGATGTCCCGCTCGCGCGAGAGCGCGGCGCCGATGCCGTTGAGCTGCTCCAGCCGACGGAACAGATTGAGAGTGGATTCCTTGCTCATGCGACCACCTTGCAAGCAGCGTTGGTAACCCCGCATCGTAACGAAAGGTGACAGCTATCATCACCTTTCCTGTTTCAAAAACGCCCAATTCGTGGACTCGGTCACACCCCGCTTTCTCACCGCCGCGCTTTACCAGTTTGTGGACCTGCCCGACTTCGCAGCGCTGCGCGAGCCCCTGCAGGCCCTGTGCGACGCCCATGGCGTGCGCGGCATGCTGCTGCTGGCGCCCGAGGGCATCAACGGCACCATTGCGGGCGAACCGCAGGGCGTGCACGCCGTGCTGGCGTGGCTGCGCAGCGATGCGCGCTTTGCCGCCCTGCAGCACAAGGAGGCGCTGGCCGAGCGCATACCCTTCTATCGCATGCGCGTGCGCCTCAAGCGCGAGATCGTCACCCTGGGCGTGCCGGGCCTGAACCCCGCGCGCAATGCGGGCACCTACGTCAAACCCGAGGACTGGAACGCCCTCATCGACGACCCGGGCGTGGTGGTGGTGGACACGCGCAACGACTACGAGGTGGGCATTGGCACGTTTGAGCGCGCCATCAACCCACACACGCAGACCTTTGCGGAGTTCCCGGCCTGGGTCGAAAAAGAGAAACAACCCGGCGGCGTGCTGGCAGGCAAGCCCAAAGTCGCCATGTTCTGCACCGGCGGCATCCGCTGCGAAAAATCCACTGCGCTCCTCAAATCGCAAGGCTTTGACGAGGTCTACCACCTGGAAGGCGGCATCCTCAAATACCTGGAAACCGTGCCCGAAGAATCCAGCCGCTGGCAGGGTGACTGCTTTGTGTTTGACGAGCGCGTGTCCGTAGGCCACGGCCTCGCACCAGGCCACTACCAGCTGTGCCGCTCCTGCCGCATGCCACTGGGAGAGGCCGAACTGCAGTCGCCCCATTACGTGCCCGGCGTGAGCTGCCCGTACTGCCACGGCACCCGCACGCCCGAGCAGGAACGCGCCCTGGCCGAGCGCGAGCGCCAGATGCAACTGGCCCGGCAACGCGGGCAGGAGCACATCGGCGCACAGCAACCCGGCCGCCCCGAGCGCAGTGCAGGCCAGGGCTCGGGCGCGGGCGACGATGGTATGGGTGACACGGCGTGACCGCCCTGCCCATCCTGTACTCCTTCCGCCGCTGTCCTTATGCCATGCGCGCCCGCCTGGCCCTGGCCGTGAGTGGCCAGGCTTGCGAACTGCGCGAGGTGGTGCTCAAGAACAAGCCCCAGGGTTTGCTGCTGGCATCGCCCAAAGGCACTGTGCCGGTGCTGGTGCTGCCCAGCGGCCAGGTGCTGGAGCAGAGCCTGGACATCATGCTGTGGGCGCTGGCGCAGCACGACCCGGAAGGCTGGCTCAACCCCAGCAACGGCACCGTGGCGGACATGCTGGCGCTGATTGCAGAATGCGACGGCCCTTTCAAGCAGGCGTTGGACCGGTGCAAATACCCCGGCCGCTACCCCGATGCCGACGCGGCCCTGGCACGCGCCCAAGCCGTGGATTGGTTGCAAACGCTGGAGAGCAGACTGACCGAATGCACCGGTCTGTTTGGCGACCGGGCAACCCTTGCCGACATGGCCATTGCGCCCTTCGTACGGCAGTTTGCGGGCATTGACGCCGCTTGGTGGAGCGCCCAGCCTTGGCCGCGCTTGCAGGCCTGGCTGGCGCAGTGGCAGTCCAACCCGCTGTTTGACCATGTGATGCCCAAATTGCCCGCCTGGTTGGACGGCACGGAAGGCGTGCTGTTTCCGAACGGAGCCGGAGTGGCAGACTGACACTAATGTCCCGGCCCTGCTTGAGATCTGTGCTTCGGGCATCATCTTCTTCAGACACCCCACGCTCCAGGCACCAAGGGTGGCCAGAACACCCCCTCTGTCGGCCGTGCGCACGCCCCAAGCCCTGCTCAGATTCACAGCGCAGAGCCCTTTCCAAGAACCCTTGATGGACCCTACATGAAGATCATCGACGAGATGCTGAACCTGGACCTGCTCACCCGTGAGCAGCACGTGCAAATCAGCGCGTGGATTGCACGATCTGCCTCGCCTGACGAGATCTTGCAAATGCCCGCTCCCCTGTGGCAGGCCGTGGAGCGCGCCAGCCAGACCATGGGCATCAACGAGGACCTTCTGCGTCCGCCGGCGCTGGACGCTGGGGGCGTGGTGCCGGGCTAGCCTGCACCCTTGCGGTTGCCCAGGCACTCCGGGGCGGTCTGCGCTTCTTGCAGCAGAAGGCCTGGCGTTTGAAGTCCGCCCCTGAACAGAAAAGGCGCTCCACGGAGCGCCTTTTTCATGAAAGTCTGTACACCACAGGCATCAGGCCATCGAATAGCCTGCGCCCCGCTTGTTGCCGCCCTTCAGCGCTCGCGCCAACAGTACCAGCAGCACCAGGCCAAACCCCACGAAGCAGACGAACGACCAGTTGGCAATCGAGCCACCCAGGAAGGTCCAGTCAATCGCAGTGCAATCTCCCGAGCCTCGGAAGATCATGGGTATGGCGCGGCTGATGGGGTAGTTTTCGATCATGCCGTAGAAGTCGCGGCCACAGGTGGCGATCTCCGGGGGGTACCACTGCAGCCAGCTCTGGCGGGCCGCCACAAAGGCGCCAAACCCGGCAGTGAGCACAGCCAATACCGCCCAGGTCATCCACCAGCCCTTATTGCCCCGTGCGCTTGCCAGGGCGGTGAAGACTGCCACGCCAATGAGTGCATAGCGCTGCACGATGCACATGGGGCAAGGCTCCAGGCCCACCACGTGTTGCAGGTACATGCCAAAGGCCAGCATCGCCACACAGGCCATGCTGATCAGTGCCAGCACGCGGCGCGGGGCCTGATCGATCCAGTTCAACAACATCTTTGTTATCCCTCATCCAACAGTAACCGCCCAGGGCATTGCCTCTGAAACCGTTACTCCCCAAGCATGCGGACGGCCAGCAAGGGCCGTCCCGCAGAAGAGGTCGTCGTCCCCTCGGGGGAAGACGCGAAGCGGCTCAGGGAGAATCAAATCCCAGCGGCGTGATCCAAAAACACTCGGGCGCGGCGCGGTGTCACCACCAGCGTTTCGCCCTCTTTGAAACCCATCTCCTTGAACTGCTGCGCAGGGATCTGCGCTTCGATCAAGGGGTCCGGGGACGCATTGTCCGCTGGTTTGTGGTCGCCCGAGGGAATAAGTTCCAGTCGCGCAATCGGCCCCACCACAATGGCGCGGCTCAGCTGGGCCACGATGCCACGGGGGCGGCCCTCGGCGTCCAGACCTGCGCCGGGGGAGTAACGCTCCACGTCCAGGTCGTGCGGACGCACATAGGCAAAGGCCTTGGCGTTCTGTGCGGCCTGGTGCTCGGGCGAGTCGATCTGCATGCCTTCGAGATGCACCAGACCCTCGTGGGCACGCCCATGGAACAGATTCACGTCGCCCAAAAAGCCATACACGAATGGGCTGGCGGGCTGGTCCCACACCTGCTGGGGCGAGCCACTCTGCTCGATCTTGCCCTGGTTGATCACCACCACGCGGTCGGCCACTTCCAGCGCTTCTTCCTGGTCGTGGGTCACGAAGATGGAGGTGACATGCAGCTCGTCGTGCAGGCGGCGCAGCCAGCGGCGCAGTTCCTTGCGCACCTTGGCGTCCAGCGCGCCAAAGGGTTCATCCAGCAGCAGCACCTTGGGCTCCACCGCCAGGGCGCGGGCCAGGGCGATGCGCTGGCGCTGGCCGCCCGACAGCTGCGAGGGGTAGCGCTCGGCCAGCCAGTCGAGCTGCACCAGCTTGAGCAGGTCCATCACCTTTTTCTTGATCTGCGCCTCGCTCGGGCGCTCGCTGCGGGGCTTGACGCGCAGGCCAAAGGCCACGTTTTCGAACACCGTCATGTGGCGGAACAGTGCGTAGTGCTGGAACACGAAGCCCACGTTGCGCTCGCGCACATGCACGTCGGTGGTGTCTTCGCCGCTGAAGTGGATGGTGCCCACATCGGCCGTCTCCAAGCCCGCGATGATGCGCAGCAGCGTGGTCTTGCCGCAGCCCGAGGGGCCCAGCAGCGCGATGAGTTCGCCCGAGGCGATATCGAGGCTCACATCGCGCAGGGCCTGGAAATCACCAAACTGCTTGCTGACGTTACGGATTTCGATGCTCATGGTGTCGTTCCTTGGGAGGGCCGCTCGGGGGGGAGTTCTGCGGCGGCCTTCAGAGCCTGTTCATTGCGGTGTTCGGCAATCGTCTTGATGACCAGCGTGACCAATGCCAGCAGAGCCAGCAGCGAGGCGGCAGCGAACGCTGCCACGGACTGGTATTCGTTGTAGAGAATCTCGACGTGCAGCGGAATGGTGTTGGTCTGCCCCCGGATGTGGCCCGACACCACCGACACCGCGCCAAACTCGCCCATGGCGCGTGCGTTGCACAGGATCACGCCGTACAGCAGGCCCCACTTGATGTTGGGCAGCGTCACATACCAAAAGGTCTGCCAGCCGCTGGCACCCAGCACGATCGCGGCCTGCTCCTCGTCGTTGCCCTGAGCCTGCATCAGCGGGATCAGCTCGCGCGCGATGAACGGGAAGGTCACGAAGATGGTAGCCAGCACGATGCCCGGCACGGCAAAGATGATCTTGATGTCGTGCTCCTGCAACCAGGGACCAAACCAGCCGTTGGCGCCGAACATGAGCACATACACCAGCCCGGCTACCACGGGCGATACCGAGAACGGCAGGTCCACCAGCGTGGTCAGAAAGGCCTTGCCTCTGAACTCGTACTTGGCAATGCACCAGGCCGCCGCCACACCAAACACCAGGTTCAGCGGCACCGCGATGAGTGCGGTGATCAGTGTGAGCTTGATGGCCGACCAGGCATCGGGCTCGCGCAGGCCTTCGAGGTACGCGCCAAAGCCCTTGCGCAGCGCCTCGGCAAACACTGCGGCCAGTGGCAGCACCAAAAACAGCAGCATGAACGCCAGCGCAACGCCGATCAGCGTGTAGCGCACCCACCGCGCTTCCGTGGTGCCTGCTTGTGCACGGCGAATGGTTCGGGAGTTGTTGCCGCTCATGCCGGAGCCCCCGCGTGGCGGCGCTGCCAGGCTTGCAGCGCGTTGATGATGAGCAGCAGGATGAAGGAGATGACCAGCATCACCACAGCCACCGCGGTGGCGCCTGCGTAGTCGTACTGCTCCAGCTTGCCGATGATGATCAGCGGCGTGATCTCCGACACCATGGGCATGTTGCCGGCGATGAAGATCACCGAGCCATATTCACCCACGGCCCGCGCAAACGCCATGGCAAAGCCGGTGAGCAGTGCGGGCGTGATGGAGGGCAGGATGACCATGGTGAAGGTCTGCCACCGCGTGGCGCCCAGGCAGGTGGCAGCTTCTTCGAGTTCTTTCTCGGCATCCTCCAGGACCGGTTGCACCGTGCGCACCACAAACGGCAGGCCGATGAAGATCAGCGCAATCACGATGCCTGCGGGCTTGAACGCGAGCTGGATACCCATGGGCTCCAGAATGCTGCCCACCCAGCCATTGCCCGCCAGCAGGGCGGTGAGCGAGATGCCCGCCACAGCCGTAGGCAGCGCAAACGGCAGGTCCACCAGCGCGTCCACGATCTTCTTGCCCGGAAACTTGTAGCGCACCAGCACCCAGGCGATCAGCAGGCCAAACACCAGGTTGACCAGCGCCGCCATCAGCGATGCGCCAAAGGTGAGCCGGTATGAAGCCAGCACGCGCGGCGCACTGATGGCCGCCCAGAACTGGTCCCAGGTGAGGGTGAAGGTCTTGAAGATCAGTGCCGACAGCGGGATCAGCACGATGATGCTCAAGTAAAACAGGGTGTAGCCCAGAGACAGCCCGAAGCCGGGTAGCACACGCTTGGGCGTGCGCCGTCCGGCCGGGGCTGCGGCCACAGCAGTCGCAGTGGTCATAGGTGAGTCAGAAGCGAGGCGGGCTTACTTGGCGCCAGGGGTGTAGAGCTTGTCGAACTGGCCGCCGTCGTTGAAGTGCACCTTCTGTGCTTCGGTCAGCGAACCAAAATACTTGGCCACCGTGAACTGCTTGAGCGGCTTGAACGTGGCTTCGTACTTCTTGAGCACTTTTTCCGAGCGAGGGCGGATGGCGTGCTTGGCGGCGATCTCTTGCGCTTCATCCGAGTACAGGTAGTCCAGGTAGGCCTTGGCCAGCTGGGCCGTGCCCTTTTTGGCCACGGTGCGCTCCACGACGGCCACGGGGTTCTCGGCCACCACGCTCACTGAGGGGTAGATGGCATCGACCTTGCCCGCGCCAAATTCGCGATCGATGGAGACCACTTCGGATTCAAAGGTGATGAGCACGTCGCCCTGGTTGCGCTGCAGGAAGGTGGCGGTGGCGTCACGCCCACCCTTGGCCAGCACGGGCACGTTCTTGTAGAGCTTGCCTACAAACTCGGCGGCCTGCGCTTCGGTGCCGCCCTTTTCACGCACGGCGCCCCAGGCGGCCAGGTAGGCATAGCGGCCGTTGCCGCCGGTCTTGGGGTTCACCACAATCACCTGCACGCCGGGCTTGATGAGGTCGTCCCAGTCCTTGATGCCCTTGGGGTTGCCATTGCGCACCAGGAACAGCATGGTCGAAGTGGTGGGCGATGCGTCGTTGGGAAACTTCTTGGCCCAGTCCTTGGCGACCACGCCGTTGTCGGCCAGGAACTGCACGTCAGTGGTCGTGTTCATGGTCACCACGTCGGCGGCCAGACCGTCGTTCACGGCCCGCGCCTGGGCGCTGGAGCCGGCGTGCGACTGGTCGATCTTCACGTCCTGGCCGGTGGTCTTCTTGTAGTGGGCGGCAAAAGCGGTGTTGTAGTCCTTGTAGAACTCGCGGGCCACGTCGTACGACACGTTGAGCAGCGAGTTCTGTGCGGCAGCCATGCCGCTCGCGGCCAGGGCCACGGAGGCCAGGAGGGTCTTGAGTTTCAGAGAAGTCATGGTGTGTCGCCCAAAAATTGCTGGAGATACCGCATTGTGCGGAGGCCTCTTTAAAACTCAAAAGAATATATTCTTGTTAATTAATCGTATATTGGCATATAGATTTTTCATCGGACTCCAGGAAACGATTGCACGCCTTCTGGAAGGCCGAGGCCCCGCGCATGAAATTTCAAGCCAAAAGTGCTTCTAGTGCTTGTCAATCAAGCGTCAAATGCTATCAACAATATAGCAATCAGGCGACTGCAGACGATGCGTGTGTCGAGGCTGCGGGGCGTTGCGGCACGGTGGCGTGGTCGCCTTCCAGCGACTGCAGCAGCGCCCAGCCCAGTGGCCATTCGCCGTGGCCAGACTCGATGTTGATGTGCCCTGCGTTTTGCATGCGCACGAACTCGCTGCCCCAGGCCCGCGCATAGGCGCCAGCCAGACGGATGGGGCAAAACGGGTCGTTGCTGCTGGCCACCACGATACTGCGGTAAGGCAGTGCGGCATAGGGCACGGGCGCAAAGTCGCTCAGGATGGCCCGGCGCTCGGGGTCAGCCGGGGCCACCAGCAGCGCGCCGCAGACCTTGGCCGCAGCCTCAGGGCCCATGTGGGTGGTGGCAATGCAGCCCAGACTGTGCGCCACGACCACCACGGGGTGCGGCGCTGCCAGCACCGTCTTTTCCAGCTGGCTCACCCATGCGGACCGGGTGGGCGTGATCCAGTCGTCCTGCACCACACGGCGCGCGTTCGGCAGGCGCTCGGCCCACAGGCTCTGCCAGTGGCCGGGGCCGGAGTCGCGCCAGCCGGGAACGATGATGATGGAGGTGGTGGTGGTCACAGCTTTGGCATTCTGCGAGCCACGCTTTAAAACCCAAACGACTTAATTCTTGTTATTTAATCGCCAAATCATCTAAAAACAGCGAATTTCCGTGGCCCGTGAACGCGTCAGCTGATTTTTTACGCGGGCTTAACCCCATTCCACCGCCCCGTTCGTTTCACCCAGCACCCCTCACTTTTTTGATGGAGCTGCCATGAAACCCGGTTCACTCGCCCTCCCTGCCCTGACGGCATACGCCTCCCTGGCCGCCCTGATGGCGCTGACCAGCCCTCCCGCCCAGGCCATTGGCCGCCTGGCCGATGTCACCATCGTGGACCGCGATACCGGCGCCACGCTACCGGTGCACTACGCCCGGGGCGAATACTGGGTGGCCGGGCGGCCCGGTGCGCGCTATGCCATCACCGTGCGCAACCGGCTGGGCGAGCGGGTGTTGGCCGTGCCCTCGGTGGACGGCGTCAATGTGCTCAGCGGCGAAACCGCTGGGTGGGGACAGGGCGGGTACGTCTTCTCTCCCCACGAGCGCTACCAGATCACCGGCTGGCGCAAGAGCAACAGCGAGGTCGCGGCCTTCGAGTTCTCCCACATCGCCAACTCGTATGCCGCCCGCACGGGCCGCCCGGCCCACGTGGGAGTGATTGGCGTGGCGCTGTTCCGCGAACAGCCACCGGTGCCCCAACCGGCCCCGGCATTCACCCCCGAGCCCTACAGCCAGCGCCGCGACAACGGCCT
Organism: Acidovorax sp. 107; assembly: GCF_003058055.1. Taxonomy (NCBI): domain Bacteria; kingdom Pseudomonadati; phylum Pseudomonadota; class Betaproteobacteria; order Burkholderiales; family Comamonadaceae; genus Acidovorax; species Acidovorax sp. 107. Next base: position 2,162,085 of record NZ_QBTZ01000001.1, read on the forward strand.
GGGCCTCGGGCGCCTGCGGGAAGAACCCGCGTCGCCCGCAGCCGCTGGGGCTGCCGGTGCGCCTGCTGCCCCAGTTCCGTCGGCCGAGGCCGAATCCTCTGCCCGCTCGCAATCTGCCGACAGTGTGGCCAAGGCCGCCCCCATGCCGTCGGCCAAGCTGGGCACGGCGCACGGCCAGCGCGAGACCTCGGTTGTCTCGCACACCACCTTCAACCGGCTGCAGGACCGCCCCAACGAAATCATCAGCATCCGCTACGACAGCCGCGACAACCTGGTTGCTGCCGGCGTGATCCGTGAGCCCGTTGCCCCACCGCAGGCGCCCCGCGCGTTTCCGCAATCAGACACCCCATCGTACGTGCCTGACCCTCGATAAGCTTGGAAGACGCCCCCGTTTGCCCGGGTATGCGCTGGATGAGGGCCTCGCATAATGCCCGGGTGCCCACCGCCCCGCCCTCTGACGAAGCCAGCGACACCGACGAGACGCTGATGCTGCGCTACGCCGGTGGCGACATGGCCGCTTTTGACCGGCTCTACGCCCGGCACGAGCTGGCCGTCTGGCGGTTTGTGTTTCGCAGCGTCAAGGTGCAGGCCGTGGCCGACGACCTGCTGCAGGACGTGTGGTTTGCCGTGGCGCGCAATGCCAGCCGCTACGAGGTGAAAGCCAAGTTCCGCACCTGGCTGTTCACGCTGGCACACCACCGGCTGGTGGACCACCTGCGAACCGCCAAGCACCACACCAGCCTGGATGCGAGCGACGACGATGCGCGCACGCTGGCCGACACGCTGGTGGCTGATTCGGGCTTTGGGCCCGTGCGGCAACTGCAGTCGCGCGAGCAGGCGGCTGCGCTGATTGCGGCGGTAGAGCAGTTGCCGCTGGAGCAGCGCGAGGCCTTTTTGCTGCAGGCCGAAGGCGACCTGAGCGTGCAGGAGATTGCCGAGGCCACCGGCGTGAATTTTGAAACCGCCAAGAGCCGCCTGCGCTACGCACGGGCCAGTCTGCGCCAGCACCTCAAGGAGTTTGCATGACCCGGCAGGACGACGAACTGGTCCGGCGCTACCACGAAGCCAGCGAGCAGGAAGGCGCCCGCCCCGGCGCGCATGTGCGCGAGGCCGTGCGTGCGCACGCCCAGATGATCGCCAAGGCTGCGGCATCGGCATCAGCAGGCCCCGTGTCAGCCCCTGCCGCCAACCAGGCCCGCTGGAAGATTTCGGCCCTGGCCACGGTGGCCGTGGTGGGGCTGACCGGCTGGCTGATGCTGCAATTTGAACGCGGCACGCCAGAAGAGCGAGACACCGCTTTCAGCCACCGCCGGGCCGAGGCACCGGCAGCCCCAGCGCCAGCGGCCCCGCCAACGCCGCAGCCACCGGCTGAGCCCTCACCAGCCACTCCGCGCGCGCCCGATAGCGCGCAGAACAATGCGCGGAACAGCACCGGCCCATCGGCCGACGCCTTGCCCTCCAAGCCCTCCACGGTAGCCGCCCCCGCGCCTGTGCAGATACCGGCAGCCCAACAGCCTGCGGCCAAGGCGCCCCCCGCATCGCCCTCGGCCACTGAGCAGGAAGCCCTGTCAGCGCCCCGCGCAGCAGGCGCCCTCTCCGGCTTCCCAGCATCGCCCCCCGCGCCCTCAACGGCCGCAGCCCCCCGTGCCGAATCCGGTGCTGAAAGGCGCGAGCGCGCAGCTGCCTCCGCAGCACCTGCTCTCCAGGAGGCCGCTCCGGCTGCCGCACCAGCCGCCCGCAGCGCTATGGCTGACTCTGCAGCGCGCGACCACCACGCGGCTGCCGCAGCCCCTGCCATGCAAAAGAATCTGGGTGCAGCCTTGCCCAGCACCGTCTGGGAGGCCGCGCGCACGGGCCAGACCCAACAGGTCGAAGCGCTCGTGCAACAGGGCACACCGGTGGATGCCCGCGACCCCGAAGGAAAAACCGCCCTGATGCTGGCCGCCATGAACGGCCACACCGCTACCGTGCAGCGGCTGCTGGCCCTGCGCGCCAACCCGGCGCTGGTGGACAGTGATGGTCTGACTGCGGCGCAGCTGGCGGCCCAGCGGGGGCACACGCGCCTGGTGGAGCTGCTGGAAGCGGCGCGCTGAAAATCGCACCGCCAGGCCACACAGGGGCTGCGCCACGTACGCATGGGGCGAGCGTGACGGCCCCGTCGTGGCAGCGGCGGATCAGCCGCTCGCCAGAATCATCAGAACCGCACCGCCTCAAACGCCGGGTGCAGTGCGTCGATCCAATGGTCTAGCTCGTCCTGGGTCACATGCAGATGGTCCATGCCGGCCCGGCCGTGCTGCAACCATTCCCGGGTGGGCGGCAGGTTGTCGTGCTGGTTGACCAGGAACTCGGCCAGCAGGCCCAGCGCCACCAGGTGGCGCACGGTGGAATCAAACCGCTCGTCATTCAGGCACGCAAAGTCGTGGTGCAGCCAGATGGCCTGCGCCACGTCGCCCGGCAAATGCCAGGTGCGCGCCACGATGGCACCCATCACCGCGTGGTCAGTGCGGTGGCTGGCGTTCTCGGTCTGGGTGAAGGTGCGGTCCTTGCGCGCCAGGGCCTCGGTCACGGTGCCTGCATAGCCCCGCACGGCCTTCACCAGCACCGGCATGCCCACATGGCAGAACAGCCCGAAGCTGTAGCCCAGGCCCGGGTCCAGGCTGTAGAGCTGGTGGCCGATGTGCTCGCACGCGATGGCGCGGCGCTGCGAGCTTTCCCAGAAATGCTCCAGCAACGGCGAGCGCACCTGCAGCGCGTTGCGCGTGATGAAGGCCGACAGCAGCTCCACCGCCGGTTGCAGCCCCAGCACCGTCAGCGCCATGCCCACGGTCTGCACCGGCTGGGCCAGTCCGTACAGCGGGCTGTTGGCCAGCCGCATCACGGCGGCGGCCAGGGCCACGTCGGAAGATGCCAGCTGCTCCAGCGCGGTCGAGTCCAGCTCGGGCGCCGCCACGATCTCCTGCAGGCGCAGCAGCGATTCGGGGCACGGCGGGATCACGATGGCACGCACGGCAGGGTGCACGCGGGCTTGCCGGATGTCTTGGTCGATGGGGTGTGGAGCGGTCACAAAAAGTCCCCGGGCCGCCGCGTGTGCCGACCACACGGACGGGCGCAGCCCGCACAGTTGCAATTCGTTGCATTGTGGCGCTAAAAAGCGTGCCACCCACCGAACCCGTGCACCCGCGCCGTATTTGCGCTTGGCAACTCAGATGTTCGCGCCGTCGAGCCCCTGCATGGCCTGCCGCGTGCTCAGGCTGCTGCGGCCGGGCATGGCCTCACCCAGGTAGTCCAGAAACCGCCGCACGGCGGGCGAAAGCCCCCGGCGCGAGGGGAACACGGCGTGCACGATGGCGGGCGCGGGCGCCCAGTCGGGCAATACACGCACCAGCTTGCGCTCGCGCATTTCTTCCTGGCACATGTAGTCGGGCATCCAACACACGCCTGTGCCCGCCACGGCGGCGTACTTGAGCGTGAGCAGGTCGTCCGCCACGTAACGCGGGGTGTGCTGCACCATTTGGTGCACGCCGCCGGGGCCGATCAGGTTCCAGGTGGACCGGCCATCGGGGGCCGACATGGCAATGCTGTCGAGCTTGGCCAGGTCGTCCAGCGTCTGGGGCGTGCCCTGCCGGATCAGCAGCTCGGGGCTGGCCACCAGGATCTGTGTGGTGTGGTCCAAGCGCTTGACGACCATGCTGCCGCTGTCATCCACCGAGGGGCGCACGCGCAGCGCCACGTCAATGCCCTCTTCCACCAGATTCACCGCGCGGTTGCTCACCAGCATGTCGATGCGCACCTCGGGGTACTGAGCCAGAAACCGGGGCATCAGCTCGGCCACCACGGTCTGCGCCAGCGTCACGGGGCAGCTCACGCGGATGGTGCCGCGCGGTGTGGTCTGCACCTGGGCCACCGTGTCGGCCGCGGCCTGGGCCGACTCGCGCATGGCCTGGCAGTGGCGCAAATAGGCTTCGCCCACTTCGGTCAGCGAGAGCTTGCGGGTGGTGCGTTGCAGCAGGCGCACGCCCAGCTGCGTCTCCAGGTCAGACACCCGGCGCGACAGGCGCGACTTGGGGATGCCGAGGGCGCGGCCCGCAGCGGCAAAGCCACCGCGCTCCACCACTTCGGCGAAATACAGCATGTCGTTGAGGTCTTGCATGGCCGGGTCCGTAACACTTCAATCGTTCTATGGATAGAACAATCTATCGCAAGTTCACTACCTTATCAACAAATTGATCCATCCCCACAATTCATCCCATGGCCACACGCTGTGGCTCCGATCCACAGAACCCAAGGAGTTCCCTCATGCAACTGCTTCACATCGACTCTGCCATCACTGGCGATCAATCCGTGTCCCGCCAACTGACTGCCCGCACCGTGGCTGCATGGCAAGCCGCCCACCCCGGCACCACCGTGCAATACCTGGACCTGGCACAGCAGGCCCCTTCGCACCTGTCGGCCCAGTCGCTGGGTTTCCGCACCGGCCAGGCCGCTGCGACCGAGGTGGAACGCAATGAAAACGCCCTGTCCGAAGCGCTGGTGAGCCAGTTCCTGGCCTCCGACGTGATCGTGATCGGCGCGCCGCTGTACAACTTCTCCATCCCCAGCCAGCTCAAGGCCTGGATTGACCGCCTGGCGCAAGCGGGCCGCACCTTCAAGTACACCGACAAGGGCCCCGTGGGCCTGGCTGGCGGCAAGACGGTGATCGTGGCCTCCACCCGTGGCGGCGTGTACTCCACCAGCGAAGGTGGCCAGGCCATGGAGCACCAGGAGAGCTATCTGAAGGTGGTGTTCGGCTTCTTCGGCATCACCGATGTGCGTTTTGTGCGCGCCGAAGGTGTGGCCATGGGCCCCGACGCCAAGGCCACCGCCCTGGCTTCGGCCGACGTGGAGATCACCACCCAGACCAGCGTCGCCGCCAACCAGGCCCGCGTGTCGCAGGCAGCGTAAGCGGTTCACGGACGACGGCGCCCAGGGCTCAACAAGCCCTGCAAGCTCCCAAGAACCCGGATCTGTGCCGGGTTTTCGCATTTATCAAGGCAAAACGGCTGGATGCGCTAGTGGAATATGCCTGAGCAGCTATCATTTTTGATATGCCGCGCGCAAGCATTGCCGCAGTCACTGCGCCGCGGATGGCGCCTGCCGCTGCAACCATTGCTCGGCGAGCTGCCGGGGCGGCAGAGCCGGGGCAAACAGCCAGCCCTGAAAGCGCTCGCAGCCCATGCGGATCAAAAACTGCAGCTGTTCCTCGGTCTCCACCCCCTCGGCCACCACCTCCAGCCCCAGCGTGCGGGCCAGGGCATTGACGGTGGCGCAGATCTCGCGGTCGTTCACGTCCACCACGATGTCACGCACAAACACCTTGTCAATCTTCAGCTCGCTCACCGGCAGGCGCTTGAGCTTGATGAGCGATGAGTGGCCAGTGCCAAAGTCGTCGATCGACAGCGCGAAACCCGCGTTCTTCAGGTCGAGCGCAATGGCGTACAGCGACTCATCCAGCAACTGCGACTCGGTGATCTCCAGCACCAGCCCGGCGGGCGCCACCCCCGCGCGCTGGGTCACGTCCAGCAGGGTCTGGGTGAAGCCCGGCTCGCGCAACTGGATGGTGGAGACGTTGACCGACACCACCGGCACCTGCCAGCCCTCGGCGCGCCACCGGGCCATCTGGCGGCACGCGGTCTCGAACACCCACAGGCCAATCGGCACGATGAGCCCGCTCTCCTCGGCCAGCGGGATGAACTCGTCGGGCGGCACCGGCTTGCCATCCACCGACCAGCGCAGCAGCGCCTCGGCCCCCACCGTCTGGCGCTGCTGGTTGAGCTGGGGCTGGTACACCAGCGTGAACTCGCCGCCCTGCAGCGCACCGTGCAGGCGGCGGCGCAGCTCCAGCCGGCCGCGCGTGATCTGCGTGAACTCCTCGATGTAGAACCGGTACGAGCCCCGCCCCACGTTCTTGGTGGCATGCAGCGCCGAATGTGCGTGGCGCACCAGCTCCACGCTGTTCGCGGAGTCGTCCGGGTACAGGCTGATGCCCAGGCTGGCGCCCATGTACTGCGCGCCCACCTCCGACAGGTCCCAGGGCTGCGCCAGGCCCTCCAACAGCGAGGCCGCCAGCTGTGCCAGTTCGGTGCGCGAAGCGGGGCGCAGCAGCATCACGGTGAACTGGTCATTGGCCAGCCGCGACACCAGGCCCTGCCCCGCCAGCAGCTGGGTGATGCGCTGGGCCACCTCGCTCAGCAACGCATCGCCCACGCGATGGCCATAGGTTTCATTCACGCTCTTGAAGTGGTCCAGGTCGATCAGCAACAGCGCCACGCGGCGGTTGGCGGCCTGGGTGTCGCGCGCAGCCTCGGCCACGGCGCGCTCCAGCGCGTCTTCAAAGTAGCGGCGATTGGGCAGACCGGTGAGTGCGTCAAAGTGGGCCACGCGGTACAGCAGCTCCTCGTTGCGTAGCACAGCGGCCTCGGCCGTGCGCAGGCGGTTGAGCAGGCTCACCACGATCGTCTGGCGCAGTGCGGCCAGCAGCAGCACCAGCAGGCAGCACGCCAGGATCAGCGCCTGCATGCCCGCGCGCCCGTCGGGGGCCACAAACAGCAGCACCAGGGTGATGGCGGCCAGCGTCATGGACAGCAGCGGCACATAGTTCATCGCCCGGTCGCACTGGCGGCGGTAGGCGGCGTCTGCCGACACTTCGAAACGCATCCAGCGCGAGCCCCATCCCAGCACCAACGCCGACACACTGAAGCTGGCGTTGAACCAGATGCCCGGTTGCACCGTGCCGCTGATGACCATGAGATTCCACTGCATCCAGCTCAGCCCATAGCCCAGCAAGCCCAGCAGCACCAGCACGTGAGAGCGCTCGATGCGCACCCCCACCGTGGGAATGGCCAGCGCCGTGACCCCGGCTGCCGCGAGAAATCCGGCCGGGTACAGCACCAGCACCGTGCCCACGGCCAGCGAGTCCACCTCGCCCGAGGGCAGATAGATCACCAGCGTGAACGCCAGCAGCGCCAGCACCGTGCCGCCAAAGTCCAGTGCTGCCGGGTAGGCGCGGTCGCGCGAGAGGCGCGCAAACGTGGCGCGGATGACGCTGGCAGCCCATAGCGGCCCACCGGCCAGAAACAGCAGATCGGCAGGCGCTGGGAACGGGTTCCAGCCCAGCGCCACCTGCACGTTCCACACCATCTGCCCCAAGGCCACCAGCACGGCAAAGGCCAGCAGCCCGGTGTGCAACGCGCGGTCGGTAGGGGGCGCTCGCCGCCAGCCGCCCCAGGCCCAGAAGGCGGAGAGCCCAAACCCCAGCGTCCAGGACGCGTTGTCCAGAAACAGCCGCACGCCAGGTTCCGGCACCCACAGCGAGGCAACGAACAACAGCGTGGTCGCACTCAACCAGGCCGCTGAGAGGATTCGTTCCGCGAAGGGCATGGTGGAGGGTTAGGTGTTACCGGACGTTACCCTCTCATTGTGTATCCAAGCGCGATACCGCAGGTTGCCCGGCGCAACGCAGCGGGAATGGGATCGGTGTTTTGCTATCACTTAAATAGCTTTTGGTGCTTTATGGATAAGCACCAGGGGCCAAAAGCGCATGAAAAGTCACGCGCTTTCTGGGTGGCCCCTCAGGCCCTGCCCCCCTTGCGAGAGAGGGAGTCGCATCGCAGAACTGCAGCGCTGACCGTGAAAGGGTGCGCTTGCAATTGGCCTCAGAACCCGGGCAGCACCGAGCCCTTGAACTCGGTCTGGATGAACTTCCTGATTTCTTCGGAGTGGTAGGCCTTCACCAGCTTGGCCACCCAGGGCTTGTCCTTGTCGGCTTCGCGCACGGCGATCAGGTTGACGTAGGGGCTCTTGGCGTTTTCTTGCGAGATCGCGTCCTTGCCAGGGTTCAGGCCTGCCGACAGCGCAAAGTTGGTGTTGATGGCCGAGGCGTCCAGGTCGTCCAGCGAACGGGGCAGCTGGGCGGCGTCGAGTTCGACGAACTTGAGCTTCTTGGGGTTGCTCACCACGTCGAGCGGCGTGGCTTTCAAGCCCGCGCCGTCACGCAGCTTGATCAGGCCCTTGTCCTGCAGCACCAGCAGCACACGGCCGCCGTTGGTGGGATCGTTGGGGATGCCGAACTTGGCGCCTTCCTTCAGGTCTTCGAGCTTCTTGACCTTCTTGGAATATAGGCCGATGGGGAAGTTGACGGTGTAGCCCACCGACACCAGCTTGTAGCCACGGTCGGCCACTTGCGCATCGAGGTAAGGCTTGTGCTGGTAGCTGTTGGCATCCAGGTCGCCCGCAGCCAGCGCAGCATTGGGCTGCACGTAGTCGCTGAACTCGACGATCTGGATCTTGAGGCCGTCCTTCTCGGCGACCTTTTTCACCTGCTCAAAAATCTGCGCGTGGGGGCCGCCGGTCACGCCCACCTTGATGGGCTTGTCCTGGGCCATGGCGCCCGACGAGAAAGCGGCAGCGGCAGCCAAGGCCAGGGCGGATTGCAGGAGAAGGCGCTTGTTGTTGTTCACAGGGAAAACCTTTCGTTGAGAGATGGCTCGCATCCTAGGGTTTCCCCGATAAAACAGGAACAACTAAGTTTTCATTTCATTACAACTTATTCGAATAAGAAGACAAGGCCCGTGCCCCCACCCCCACCTCATGAAACTGGCGCGCGCTCGGCGAGGGCAGCCCAGCAAGGGCCGTCCCGCAGCAAGGGCTGCGTCCCCCTTCCCGAATCGCGCAGCGATTCGAGAGAAGGGGGAAGTGGCGCAGCCACTCAGGGGGTGTTCCAAATCAACCGCGCAGCGCCACGTTGTTCAGCTTGTCCAGCCGCTCGGGCCAGGTGCCTTCCACCGTCGCGCCCTGCAGCAGGATGCGCGTCCAGGCCACCCAGGCGTCCCACTGCACGCGCTTGTCCCACGCATTGCCCCAGGCGCTGAACAGGTGCAGCGCGCTCTCGGCAGCGGCCTTGGCTTCGTCCTTGCGGCCAGCGGACAGATACAGCTGGGCCAGCACCATCTGCGGCTCGCCCACCCAGGGGTTGTGGCGCACGGCGCTTTCCAGCACACCGGTGGCCACGTCCAGGTCCACCAGCGGCTGGTCTTGCTGGATGACCGACCAGTACAGCGATGTGGCTGCTGCCTCGTTGGCAGCAGACAGGTGCTGCGAGCAATGCGCAAACACGGGGGGCATGGGCAGCACGTCCTTCAGCCCCGGGTGCTGCAGCGCCTTGGCCAGCCCGTTGATCTGGTGCACCATGCGCCCCGACGGCCGCATGGGCCCGGGCCAGAGCGATGCAGCCCAATGCGCCTTCTGGTTGCGGTGCTGCACGTCCGGAAAGCGCGAAAAGATGTCGTCTTGCCAGCTGAACCACTGCTCGATGGTGTCCGCCATGCTCACGATGATGAAGGCAGCCACCTCGTAGGGCGTGAGCACGTGGTCCTGCCCGTCTTTTTGCAGCACCAGGCTGCCGTCGGCCTCCAGCGCATGGGCCAGCACCTTTTGCACAAACTGCGTGCGCGACTGGGTGCAAAACAGGTAGACCAGGTGCTCGGCCGACTCGCCCGCAATCTCGCGCACCCGGGCGCGCTCCTTGGCGGGGTCGAACTTCACCAGGTCCACAAACGCATTGCCGTACACGCTGTGCAACAGGCCCAGCAGGCGCACATCGCGCGGCTGCTGCCACACCGTCAGCGTGCGCGTCACGCCCACCAGGTGATGGCGAAACGTACCCGCCTTGTGCCAGTCCTGCCCCACATTACGTGCCAGCACCGTGGGCAGCACGGGCGCCAGCTCGGGGTCGCGGGTCAGCCACTCGTCGTCCAGCAGCGGCAATGCGCGGGCAAACAGGTCAGGGTCCAGGGGGTGAAGCGGCAGGGTCATGGGGTGGTGTCTCCGGCGTTGAGGGTGCAGGGAATGCAATGTACACACAGTATCTGCCCCCACGGCGGTTGCGCAAGCACGGGGGCGACCCGGCCCCTACACCAACCACGCGCCTGCACGGCGGCTCGGTCAGCCCCATTGCGTGCTGCGTGCCTTCAGGTGCAGAGACTGAGAGTTTTTCAGCCGGGCCCGAAAGGCGCGCCCATACGCCTCGGATCTAGGCGCAAGGCACAGCCATAGCTCAGGCTATGGAGAGCATTGGTAACGACGAACCGGGGCGTATGGGCGTGCCAGGCGGGCGTGAATAAAGGACTCTCAGCCTCTTAGACCAGCCGCACCTCAAAGTACGCGCCCTCGCCTTCCCCCAAGTCCCGGAACCCGGCCTGCAGGGCCGCCACGCTGGCCTTGCCCCAGGCCTTGAGCAGGGTGAGATCGCCCGGGGACACCACCTCGGGAGGCGACTCCTCCAGGCTCTGCATGGTGTCCAGCGCGGCCGCCACCTGTTCGGGGCCGCCGAGCTGCTTTTCCAGGGCCCTGGCGTACCGGGCTTCGGCGGCTATGCGCTCCTTGGCAGGAAGCTCCTCGGGGTAGTCGCGGAGGTTGACGACGTAAGTGGATTCGATGACTTGCATGGCGCTGCTTCTCCTGTGGTTTGATGCTGTATAAATATACAGTTTTTTCCAGCAGAAGGCGAGGGATTAAAGATCGCCCGAGAGCGCGAGAGGATGGAAAGATTGTTCTCAATACTGGAACAGTTAGTTTGCGACTAGGTGGTTTTTCCCTGAACACCATCGGCGTACAGTTCATCCCATCGATGAGCCGAACCCGCAAGGCGACTCACCGAACCCGGTTCAGGAATGGTTTTTGACCCGGCTTTTTTGAGACGCTTTTTTAGCCTTTAAGGATTTTCATCATGAACAAGACCGCTCGTTTCCTCTCCGTCGCCGCTGTTGCCGCTTTCGCCGCCTTTGGCGCCCATGCTGACGAAGCCGATGGCTCGCAATTTGCCCTGAAGTTCGATACGAACCGCACCCGCGCTGAAGTGGCTGCCGAAGCCGTTGTCGAAGCCCGCACCCACAACATGGAACCCGCAGGCTCGCGCGTGGTGACCTACAAGTCCACCGCTGACCGCGCTGCCGTGCGTGCCCAGGCTGCCGAAGCCGTGCGCACCGGCCAGATCCCTTCGGGCGAATTCAGCGCCATGTAATTTGGCAGACCAACTGCTGAGATTGGTTTGAAGCAGTTGCGGGACTTCCCATGGTGGTGGCACTTCGCGCGGTGCGGGTGCTGCTGCCATGGGGAGTGTTAACTGAACCGCAGGGGCGGGCAGGCAAAAAGGGCTCCCACTGGGAGCCCTTTTTGTTGGTGCCTGCCGTGTAGCCCCACCCCTCAAAGGCGCCAGGCGCGCCCCTGCAACCTCGCTTACAGCGACGGATCGATCAACACCTTGGCCCCGGTGTTGCGCGGGCCGTAGAACGCAATGGCGTCCGCGCTCAGCGCGCCCGCCAGCGACACGGTGCGCGCGTAGTGGCTGGCAAACGTGGTCTTCAGCTCGGCCGCCACACGCTGGCGCAGCGCCTGCGTCGCCTCGTCGCCAATCTTCTGGAGAAACGGAAACAGCAACCACCCGCCCATGCCCCAGGCCATGCCAAAGGTACGGTGCACTTCGGTCGGGCGCGTGTCCAGGTGGCCGTACAGGTACACCTGCTTGTGCACGGCCGAGCCGTAGCGGCTGTATTCCTTGGCCTTGCGGTTGACGGCGGCCTCCATGCACTGCAGGATCTGCCCGGCCAGCGTGCCGCCGCCCGTGGCATCAAACGCGATGGTGGCGCCCGTAGCGGCCAGCGCGTCGGTCAGCTCGGCCATGAAGTTGGGCGCACTGCTGTCGCACACATACTGGGCGCCCAGCCCGCGCAGCAGCGCCGCCTGCTCGGGTTTGCGCACGATGTTGACCAGGCCGACGCCATCCTTCTGGCAAATCTTGAGCAGCATCTGGCCCAGGTTGCTGGCTGCCGCGGTGTGCACCAGCGCGGTGTGACCCTCGCGCTTCATGGTCTCCACCATGCTCAGCGCCGTCAGCGGGTTGACGAAGCACGATGCGCCCTCGGCCGCCGTGGTCCCGGGCGGCAGCGGCAGGCACTGCGCCGCCGGCATGGCGCGGTATTGCGAATACATGGCACCGCCAATCACCGCCACCGTGCGGCCCAGCAGCGCCTGCGCGGCGGGTGAGGCACCCGCAGCCACCACAAGGCCCGCGCCCTCGTTGCCCACCGGCATGCTCTGACCCAGGCGTGCCGCCATGCCGGGCATGGCGCGCTCCGGGATACGCGCCGTAGCCACCGGCCGCTCGGCCGTGCCCGTGACCTGCACGGTCGACAAATCGGCCGGGCCCAGCAGCAGGCCGATGTCCGACGGGTTGATGGGCGTGGCCTGCACCTGGATCAGCACTTCGTCAGGCCCCGGCGTGGGCACGGGTGTGGGCTCCAGGCTGATCTGCAAGGTGCCATCGGCTTGCACAAGCGAGCGCAACTGCAGCGCGGTGGTGGGGATGGAGGGGTTCATGGAGGACTCGCAGGTAGAAGATGGGACAAAGGGCCTGCGCGCTGGACCGCGCAGTGTGGTGAAAGGGTGCCGTATTCAACGGCGCCTCACCACCACCAGCCCGCATTCTTGACCAAGCTGCGCGACCGCGCTGTCCCCTCGGTGAATGGCTGCCCCCCATGCGCTGGGACGAACGATGCACGCAGGGCGCTGCAGCTACATGCCAGAAACGCTTTCACACGCCCCGTCCAAAGTCATGCACGTGTCGCTTGACTTAGAGTGCGCTCTAACTTTCAGAATCGTTCCTATGGCATCCCTCCTCACCATTGCCGAAGTCGCCAAGCGCACAGGCCTCACCGCACACACCCTGCGCTACTACGAGCGCGCCGGGTTGATTGCGCCGGTGGCGCGTGCACCCGGCGGCCAGCGCCGTTATGCGGCGTCGGACATGGAATGGATCGGATTCCTGCTGCGCCTGCGTGAGACCCAGATGCCCATCGGGCAGATGCAGGCCTTTGCGCAGCTACGCAGCGAAGGGAACGCCACCGCCCCCGAGCGGCGCCAGTTGCTGGAACAGCATCTGGCGCAGGTGCTGGCAACGATCACCGCCATGCAGCAAGCCGCGCAGGCCCTGCAAGCCAAGATCGCGCATTACCAGGGCCTGGAAGCTTCCCTTCGACCCACCCTGTCGTCCACCCACCAAGGAAGCTCCCATGTCCCCCGAAACCCAACCCCGATATCTCCAGGGCCTCGCCAAGCTGCGCGAAATCGACGGCCACGCGGGTGAGCGTGTCGTCGCCAGCCTGGCCGACATTGCCCCCGACTTCGCGCGCTACCTGATCGAGTTTCCGTTTGGCGACATCTACTCGCGCCCCGGACTCGATCTGCGCAGCCGCGAGATTGCCGTCGTCGCCGCCCTGACCGCGCTGGGCAACGCCACACCTCAGCTCAAAGTGCATTTGCAGGCCGCGCTCAACGTGGGCGTCAGCCGCGAAGAGATCGTGGAGGTGCTGATGCAGATGGCGGTGTACGCGGGTTTTCCGGCCGCACTCAACGGGCTGACTGTCGCGCGCGAGGTGTTTGCAGCGGCTGACGAGCAACCCGTGACTGCTTGAAGCGACCTACCGTGCGTGGCGCACCTGCGCAGCGCACTCTCCCGGAGACGACAGGCTATTTGCCCCCACCCACCGGCATCGGCCGTACCAGCCGCACGGGCAGCTTGCTGGCCCGCGCCGCATCGCCGCGCGCCTCGCCGGTGGACAGGTTCACCGCCCAGCCATTGATCATGGCGGCCTGGCGCGCGCTGTCGCCCGCGCGGCTCTGGGAGATGTTGCCGTAGGTGTACTGATTGACGCTGGGCGCGCTCACGTTGCTGGTGGACGACCAGTGCCACTGGCCGGGCGCCACCGGAAACAAAATCGGGTTGAGGCCCGGGGGCGACAGCGACTTGTCCACCAGCCGCTGCAGCTCGGCCGCACGCGGAATGCGCCAGCCCACGCCCTCGGCCTTCCAGCGGTCCGAAGCCAGGGCCGTGGCCTCGGCGCGGTCCAGCAGCAGGGGCTGGCCGGTGCAGGTTTTTCCATTCCACTGCATGCCCTCCACACAGCGCGGCCAGGCCAGGCCCGCGCGCTGGTCCAGCACATAAGCGCCATCCACGGACAGAGACCAATCGGCTGCCACCAGCGAATCGGCGGCCTGCGCAGGCCCGGCAAACAGCGCACCCAACAGCGGGGGGATGAGCAGCAACAACGTTTTCATGGACGAAACAGGGGCGATAAAAGCAAGAGAAAAGTCGGCGGGATGAAAAGCACCTCAGAAACCACAGGGGTCAAAAAACGCCTCGCCAACACCCTAACCCGGCAGCGGCACCTGCGCCACCCGCCAGGTCAAGAAACCCGCACGGCACGCCGCTTGTCCACACGGGCACCCACGCCCACACCCGCCAGCGTGCCCGACGCGGCCAACGCATCTGCCAGGAACCCAACGAACGCCTGCACCCGCGTGGAGAACTGGTGCCGCTGCGGGTACACCGCATAGATGTCGGCCGCAGGCGTGTGGTACTGCGGCAGCACGGGCTCCAGCAGGCCCTGGGCCAGATGGCGGTTCACGTCCCACTCGGCGCGCATCACGATGCCGTGGCCCTGCAGCGCCCACAGCACGGCGATCTCGCCGTCGTTGGTGGTGAGGTTGCCGGTGATCTTGATCGACTCGGTGTGCGCCTTGCTGCCACGCCCGGTGATCAGGCGCCACAGGCCGTAGGCCTCGTCGCCCTGGCGGATGCCGATGCACTGGTGCTCCATCAGGTCGCGCGGCACGCGGGGCCTGCCGTGCTGCGCCAGGTAGGCGGGTGCGGCGCACAGCACACGCCGGTTGGGGGCTATGCGGCGGGCAATCACGCGGCCATCGGGTGGCTCGCCAAAACGCACGCAAACGTCGTAGGCATCGTCGGTGATCGGTGGTGGGTGCACCGACAACTGCAGTTGCACATCCACTTCGGGGTACTGGCGCACAAAGTCCGAGATCACGGGGGCGATGTGCATGCGGCCAAAACCCAGCGTGGCATTCACGCGCAGCAGGCCCTTGGGGCTGGCCTTGGACTGCACGATAAGTTCGTCCAGCGCGTCGATCTCGCGCAGGATGCGGCGCGCGTGCTCCAGCAGCAGCTCACCCTCGGGCGTGAGGCTCATGCGACGCGTGGTGCGGTTGATGAGCACCACACCCAGGCGCTTTTCCATCTGCGCCAGGTGTTTGCTCACGGCGGCGGTGGACACACCCATTTCGCGCCCGGCGGCGCTCAGGCTGGGGCTGGCGGCCAGTGCCGAAAAGAAACCCAGTTCTGCGGGCTGGATGGTGGAGCTCATCGCTGCATTATCAACTGCAGGTTAACGATGGATTCACTTGGCCGCCGTTTTTACAACGAGCGGATGCCTACAGTCGCTCTCACTGTTTTGTTCCACCCGTTTTTCGCGGCCCGGCATCCCCACAGGCCTTCCCCGACGCTTTCACACACCAAGATCAGAGACCTTCATGAAAACCTACCAAATCGCCACCATCCCCGGAGACGGCATCGGCAAGGAAGTGATTCCCGCCGGCCAACGCGTACTCGAAGCCCTGGCCGCCCGCCACACGGGCCTGCAGTTCCAGTTTGAGAACTTCGGCTGGGGCGGAGACTGGTACCGCGCCCACGGCGTGATGATGCCGGCCGATGGTCTCGATGCGCTGCGCGGCAAGGACGCCATCTTGTTCGGCTCGGCGGGCGACCCGGACATCCCCGACCACATCACGCTGTGGGGCCTGCGCCTCAAGATCTGCCAGGGCTTCGATCAGTACGCCAACGTGCGGCCCACGCGCATCCTGCCCGGCATTGATGCGCCCCTGAAGCGCTGCACGCCCAAGGACCTGGACTGGGTCATCGTGCGCGAAAACTCCGAGGGCGAATACTCCGGCGTGGGCGGCCGCGTGCACCAGGGTCACCCCATCGAGGCAGCGACGGACGTGTCCATCATGACCCGCGTGGGGGTGGAACGCATCCTGCGTTTTGCCTTCCGCCTGGCGCAGTCGCGGCCCCGCAAGCTGCTCACCGTCATCACCAAGAGCAACGCCCAGCGCCATGCGATGGTGATGTGGGACGAGATCGCCGCGCAGGTGGCCACCGAGTTCCCCAATGTGAAGTGGGACAAGGAGCTGGTGGACGCTGCCACGGCCCGCATGGTCAACCGCCCCGCCACGCTCGACACCATCGTCGCCACCAACCTGCATGCCGACATCCTCAGCGACCTGGCTGCTGCGCTGGCGGGCAGCCTGGGCATTGCGCCCACCGGCAACATCGACCCCGAGCGCCGCTACCCCAGCATGTTCGAGCCCATCCACGGCTCGGCGTTCGACATCATGGGCAAGGGCCTGGCCAACCCCATCGGCACCTTCTGGTCGGTGGTGATGCTGCTGGAGCACCTGGGCGAGGTGGATGCTGCCCGCGCCGTGATGCAAGCCATCGAACAGGTCACCGCCAACCCCGCCCTGCACACCCGCGATCTGGGCGGCACGGCCACCACGGCGCAGGTGACCGACGCCGTGTGCGCACTGATCGGCAGTACGCCGCTGCAAAAGGCGGCCTGAGCCGCGTGGCTCCCACGCATTGCGCCCTGCCCCACCACCCGATGACCCCACACATCGACACCCAGGCCCGCCACTGGCTGCGCAGCATGTTCGACGCCGCCATCGCATCCGCGCAGCCCTCGATATGCCTGCCACCTCACCTGCCGGCCCCGCCCCGGGGCCGCACGGTGGTGATCGGTGCGGGCAAGGCATCAGCGCAGATGGCGCAGGTGCTGGAGGCCCAGTGGCCGGCACCACTCACAGGCGTGGTGGTCACGCGCTATGGGCATGCTGCCGCCTGCCAGCACATCGGCGTGCTGGAGGCCGCCCACCCTGTGCCCGATGCGGCGGGCCTGACAGCCGCGCAACAGATGTTGAAAGCGGTGGAAAGTCTCACGGCAGACGACCTGGTGATCGGCCTGTGGTCGGGTGGCGGCTCGGCGCTGCTGCCCTTGCCGTTACCTGGCATCACGCTAGCCGACAAGCAGGCGCTCAACCAGGCCCTGCTGCGCAGCGGCGCCAGCATTGGCGAGATGAACTGCGTGCGGCGCCACCTCTCGGCCATCAAGGGCGGGCGGCTGGCCCTGGCGTGCAGCCCCGCCCGCGTGGTCAACCTGGTGATGTCGGACGTGCCGGGCGACGACCCGCTGGACGTGGCGTCTGGCCCCACCGTGGCCGACCCGACCACCCGTGCACAGGCGCGGGCCATCTTGCAGCGCTACCGCATTGCACTGCCGCCCGCCGTAACGGCCGCACTGGACACGGCCGCCAGCGAGAGCATCAAGCCCGGCGACACCCGGCTGGGGCCCATCACCACCCACGTCATTGCCACGCCCGACCTGGCGCTGCGGGCGGCGGCCCAGGTGGCGCGCGAGGCGGGCATAGAGCCCACGCTGCTCGGCGACGCGCTGGAGGGCGAAGCCCGCGACATGGGCACGGTGCTGGCCGGTGTCGCCCGCTACGCCGCCAAGGCCCCGTCACCACGGCACCGCGTGCTGCTGAGTGGCGGCGAAAGCACCGTCACCCTGCGCGCACCCGCCCCCGGGCAACCCACGCCAACCCCAGGGCGCGGCGGGCGCAATGTGGAATGCCTGCTGTCCATGGCTCTGTCGCTCAAGGGCTTGCCCGGCGTGTACGCGTTAGCTGGCGACACCGACGGCATCGACGGCCTGGAGCACGTGGCAGGCGCCATTGCCACGCCAGACACGCTGAAGCGCGCCGCAGCACTGGGCCAACACGCCACCGCCGCGCTGGACGCGCACGATGCCCACACCTTTTTTGGCGCGCTGGGCGACGCCGTGATCACCGGGCCCACGGGCACCAACGTCAACGACTTCCGCGCGATCCTGATCGCAGCCAAGGGCTGACGCCACGCCCCCCGCGTCCCCACCGGCCATACCACCACAAGAACCACAACCCCACGGAGACAACCATGACACGCATTGCACAGCCGCACCACCCACCGTCAACGCCGCCCACAACGCCCACTACACGCCGGCACCAGCTGCTGGCACTGGTAGCCCTGGCTGCCGCTGCCTGTGCCCTGCCCAGCGCACCGGCCCATGCGCAGGCCTGGCCGGTCAAGCCCGTCACCATCGTCGTGCCCTTTGCAGCGGGCGGCACCACCGATGTGCTGGCACGCGCACTGGGCGAAAAACTGGGCACGGCCCTGGGCCAGCCCGTGATCGTGGAAAACCGGGGCGGTGCGGGCGCCACCATCGGGGCCGACTACGTGGCCAAGGCCCCCGCCGACGGCTACACGCTGCTGATGGGCGCGGTGCACCACACCATTGCCACCAGCGTGTACAAAAAGCTCAACTACGACTTTCAAAAGAGTTTTGCGCCCATCACCACCGTGGCGCTGGTGCCCAACGTGCTGGCCGTGAGCGCGGCCACGCCCGCCAAGGACGTGAAGGAGCTGGTGGCGCTGATCAAGGCCACGCCCAACAAGTTCTCCTACGGCTCCAACGGCGCGGGCACTGCGCAGCACCTGATCGGCACGCAGTTCGCCACCTCCATCGGCCAGCCCCTGCTGCATGTGCCCTACAAGGGCAGCGGCCCGCTCACCACCGACCTGCTGGGCGGGCAGGTGTCGATGTCGTTCGACACCGTCACCCCCGTGCTGCCGCACATCAAGGCGGGCAAGCTGCGCGCCCTGGCGGTGACCACGGCCAAACGCTCGTCCACCTTGCCTGACGTGCCCACGCTGCAAGAAAGTGGCTTTGCGGGCTTTGACATCGGCACCTGGTTTGGTGTGCTGGCCCCCGCCCGCACGCCCGCCGACGTGGTGGCACGGCTGAACACCGAAATGGTCAAGGTCATCCAGTCGCCCGACTTTCAAAAGCGCATGCAGGACATTGGTGCCGAACCCATCGGCAACACTCCCGCGCAGATGGCCGAACAGATTGCGGCCGACACCGCACGTTTTGCCAAGCTGGTGGCCGACAACAAGATCACCACCGACTGAGCCAATGGCAAAGAGGGGTTGCAAAGAGCGGTCGCACAGGGTGGCTGGCGCGGTGAATGGTCAAGGTGGGTTGGTATAAACCTGTGATGACCGACACCGCCGCCCCTATCGCCAACACCGTACCCGCTGCCCTCGTCCGCGCGCTGGAAGAACGCGCCTTCAACGCCTGGCCTGCGCACCAGACGGTGTTTCACCGGGGCTGGGTGTTTCGGCTGTCGGGCGGGTACACCAAGCGCGCCAACTCGGTCAACGCGCTGGTGCCCGGCGCGCCGTTTGACGGTGTGCGCGAGGCGGCGGCAGCGCTGTATGCGCGGCATGGGTTGCCCGCCGTGTTCCGCATCTCCCCCCTGGCCCCGGCAGAGGCCGACCAGGAGCTGGCGGACGCGGGCTACCAGCACTTTGACCCCTCGCTGGTCCTGCACCGGCCGCTGGCGCTGGGCGCGGTGCCCCGGCCCGACGGCAGCACGGTGGTCAGCACTTCGCCATCGCCCACGTGGCTGGAAGGGTTTGCGGCGGCCAACGGCGTGGCGCCGCATCACCGCAACCTGCACCGCAGCATCCTCGACGCCATTGCCCACCCGGTGGGCTATGCGCTGCAACACGACGCCCAGGGCCATGCCGTGGGCTTTGGCCTGGCGGTGCTGGAGCGCGGCGCGGTGGGCCTGTACGACCTGGCCGTAGCGCCCGAACACCGGGGCGGCGGGCGCGGGCGCGCGCTGGTGCAGGCCCTGCTGCACTGGGGCGCCGAGGCCGGGACGACCAGCGCCTACCTGCAGGTGCGAGCGCAGAACACGCCAGCGCTGCGGCTGTATGAATCGATGGGGTTCAAGACGGCCTACGGCTACCACTACCGGGTGCCGGGCTGAGGTTGACTTCTGCACCTCTCCCACAGGGTGCGAGGGACCCGGGACCAGCGCAGAGGCCCAGGCTGTGCCCCCACGCGTGGTTTTGAAGCAAAACAGGCCGCAAGCGCCAGTGAATCATGCGCCAGCAGCTATTGATTCAATAGCAAGCCATTCACCACTCAACGGTGGCTCAGCTTGCGCACGGCCCAGTCGCCCAGGCTTTGCACGGCCTGCACAAAGAAGATCAGCACCAGCACCACGGCCAGCATGATCTCGGGCAGAAAGCGCTGGTAGCCATAGCGGATGCCCAGGTCGCCCAGGCCGCCACCGCCAATAGCACCGGCCATGGCCGAGTAGCCGGTCAGGCTCACAAACGTGATGGTCAGGCCCGCCACGATGCCGGGCAGGGCCTCGGGCAGCAGCACCTTCCACACGATCTGGCTGGTGGTGGCGCCCATGGCTTGTGCGGCTTCGACCAAGCCGTGGTCCACCTCGCGCAGCGCGGCCTCGACCAGGCGGGCCACAAACGGGGCAGCGGCAATGGTCAGCGGCACCACGGCGGCAGCGGTGCCGATGGACGAGCCGGTGATGAACCGCGTGAACGGGATGATGGCCACCAGCAGGATGATGAAAGGCGTGGACCGCACGGCGTTGACCAGCCAGCCCACCAGCTTGTTGACGGGGCCGTTCTCCAGCACACCGCCGTCATCGGTCAGGCGCAGGAACACGCCCAGCGGCACCCCCAGCAAGCCGCCCACCAGGCCGGAGATGCCGACCATGATGAGCGTCTCCCACAAGGACGAAGCAAACAGATCCAGCATCGCTGGCGTGAAGTTGTTGAACATGATGTGTGCTCCCTCTTAACCGGCCACGGCCACTTCTTCGACCTCGACACCGCCCGCGCGCAGGTGCGCCACGGCGCCGCGCACGCTGTCGGCCTCGCCACTGGCGTACACGGCCAGCGAGCCGAAGGTCTCGTCCTGAATCTCGTCCACCTGGCCGTGCAGGATGCTCATGTCCACCCCAAACTGGCGGATCAGCTGCGACAGGATGGGCTGGTAGGCGCTGTCACCCGCGTACGACAGGCGCAGCAGCTGGCCCGTTCGCCCGGCACCCAGCTCGCCTGCGAGCTTGCGCACATGGTCCAGCACGCTGGCGGGCAGCTCTTGCGGCAGGATCTCGTCGATCAGGCTCTTGGTGATGGCCTGCTGCGGGCGGGTGAACACGTCCAGCACCCGGCCCTGCTCCACGATGCGGCCGGCTTCGATCACGGCCACGCGGTCGGCCACCTGCTTGATGACCTGCATCTGGTGCGTGATCAGCACCACCGTCAGGCCCAGCTCGCGGTTGACCTGGCGCAGCAGGTCGAGGATGGAGCGCGTGGTCTCCGGGTCCAGCGCGGACGTTGCCTCGTCGCTCAATAGCACCTTGGGGCGGCTGGCCAGCGCACGCGCAATGCCCACGCGCTGCTTTTGCCCGCCGCTGATCTGCGCGGGGTAGCGGTCGGCCAGGGCCGACAGGCCCACCAGATCCAGCAGCGGGTTCACACGCGCACGGATGGCGGCCTTGTCCATGCCCGCCAGCTCCAGCGGCAGCGCGGCGTTGTCAAACACCGTGCGTGACGACAGCAGGTTGAAGTGCTGGAACACCATGCCGATCTCGCGGCGCGCCTCGCGCAAATGCGCGTCGTTCAGCTGGGTCAGGTCTTGCCCGCCCACGATGACCTGGCCCGTGGTGGGCCGGTTGAGCAGGTTGATGACGCGCACCAGCGAGCTTTTGCCCGCGCCGCTCTTGCCGATGATGCCGAACACTTCGCCCGGCTGGATGGTGAGGTCGATGCCCTTAAGCGCCTCGACCGGGCCTTGTGAGCCCTGGTAGGTTTGGGTGATACCCCGTAGTTCGATCATGAAACACAAAGGGCCGCCACACGCCGGGCGGCGCGGGTTCGGCCCTAAAAGACACAAAGATAAGGGAATGTACTATTGCGCCATAAAGAATCAAACTATCAAAAAATAAAGTAATAAGACATCAAAGTTATTTGCGCATTGCAGCCGACGCGGTGCAGCCGAGTCGGGTCTACGCCCCCGCAGGCGCCGCCACCCTGCCATTCACCTTGCGCGACACCAGCGCGCCAAGCACCAGCACCCCCAGCGCCGCCACAGAGAACACGGGCGCAATCCAGCCCCGGTCCACACTGGCCGCCACCAGCAGCACCCCCAGCGACTGCCCCAAAAACAGCAGGCACGCAAACAGCGTGACCGCCGTGCCCCGCGCCTCGGGCGCCATCTGCGTGGCCTGCACCTGCAGCGTGTTGTGCAGCATGTAAAAGCCCACCCCGGCAAAGAAGCAGCCCAGCACGCCCCAGGCAGCCACCGGCCCCCAGGCCAACAGCAACAGCCCGGCGGCGATCAGCGACGCACCCACCAGCGCCAGGCCCCGCTCGCCCAGCAGCGCCAGCCAGCGGCGTGCCAGCAGGCTGTAGATGAGCCCGCCCACGCCATACAGCACCATCACCCCACCGGCGGCCGAGGCCGACAGCCCAAACCCGTCCACCATGCGTGCGGGCACAAAAGCCAGCGTGCCAAAGGCCAGCGCGCCCTCCACCGCCACCACGGTCAGCACCCAGCGCACCCGGGGCATGCGCAGCAGCGCGGCCGTGTTGGCCAGGTAGGCCGACAGCGAAAACGCGGGCGGCACCGCACTGCCAGCCGCAGGCGCGGGCGTGCTGGCCGCCAGGGCGCGGGACTGCCGCCACAGCAGGCTGGCAGCCGTCAAAAACAGCAGCGACAGCACCACAAACGCCGCCCGCCAGCCCAGCGCCTCCACCGCAAAGCCGCCAAACCACTGCCCGGCCATCATCCCCGACACCGTGGCCACCATCAGCTGCGCCAGGGTCTCTTGCCGCTGCTCGTACGGCACGTTGTCGCCAATCCACGCCATCGACAGCGGGATGATGCCCGCCGCTGACGCCCCCATGGCCGCACGCGCCGCCACCAGCACCGGCAGCGTGGGCGCCAGCGCCGTCACGCCGCTGAAGAGCGCACAGGCAAACGTGGCACCAATCACCACCCGCACCTTGCCCAGCCGGTCGCCCAGCGGGCCATAGAACAACTGCAGCACGCCATACGACACGGCAAACGCGGCAATGACGGCCGACGCATCGCCCGTGGTGACAGAAAACTCGCGTGCCAGAGACACCAGCATCGGGTCGCACACGCGCATGGAGGCCATGCTGCAAAAGGCTGCCAGGCTGATCACCCGCAGCATCGTCGAAGAAGAGGTCATATGACCCGATTGTGGTGCGGCTGGCGTCGGGCCGCTGTCACCACAAGGCAAGCACCCTGGCGGCTGAAGGTTGGGCACGCTGCACACCGCCTGTTGCGAGCCTGTTGCGATTTATTGCGTGGCAAGCGCGGCTCCAGCACTTACCATCCGCCCCTGATTTCCACCAAGGAGCACCCTCCCATGAACATGAACAAGCGCAACTTCGTCGCCGCCGGCATGGGCCTGGCAGGTCTGTGGACGGCCACGGGCAGCAGCCACGCCGCCACACAGGCCAAGGCCCCCAGCGGCCCCACACTGCTGACCATCAGCGGTGCCATCACCCAGTCCAACCGTGGCGCTCTAGATGCCACCATCGACCAGATGATGGGCAAACACGGCATCCAGTTTGACAAGGCCTACGCGCTAGACGCCGCCGCCCTCGCGCGCATGCCCGCCGTCACCATCAAGCCCACGCTGGAATACGACAGCAAGCCCCATACGCTCAAGGGCCCCCTGCTCACCACCGTGCTGGCAGCCGCCGGTGTAGCCGCTGGCAGCCCCGTGCAACTGGGCCTGCGCGCGGTGGACGGCTACAACGTCAACATCAGCATGGCCGACGCCCAGGCCTACCGCATGATCGTTGCCACCCACATCGACGGCCAGCCCATGGCCCTGGGCGGCCTGGGCCCGCAGTGGGCCGTGTACGACGCGGATGTGCTGCCCGCCTTCAAGGACAAGCCCGTGAAGGAACGCTTTGGCCTGTGCCCCTGGGGGCTGTACCACATTGAGGTGAAAAAGGCCTGAGCCCACGCAGGCCCAACACCGAAGGGCGGTTGAGCACCAGCACGGCACAAACCGCCACCCAACAAAAAGAGCGACCCCAGGGTCGCTCTTTTTTTGATAGCTGCCAGCGCATGATCCACTAGCGCTACCGCCCTATTTCGTTCTAAATCAGCCCCGGCGCCGCCCCATGCGCACCGCCAGTGCCGCCAGCGACCCGGCCGTGGCCAAGCCCACCACCCCCAGCCAGCCCCACTGCGCCAGCGCCAAGCTGCCCAGCGCCGCGCCGGCCGACATGCCGATGAACATGCCGGTGAACAGCAGCGCATTAAGCCGGCTGCGCGCCGCAGGGTCGATGCCGTACACGATGGTCTGGTGCGCCACCAGCGTGGCCTGCACGCCAAAGTCAAAGCCGATGGCACTGGCCACAATCAAGCCCAGCTGGGCCTGCGCAGGCAGCAACGGTGCCAGCGCCATCACCGCAAACGATGCAGCGGCCAGCCCGGCGCCGTAGCTCGTCACCACCTCGGGCCCGCGCTTGTCGGCCAGGCGCCCGGCCAGCGGGGCGGCCAATGCGCCCGCCGCCCCGGCCAGGCCAAACGCGCCCGCCGCCGCCGTGCCCAGCCCAAACTGGCTGTGCAGCATCACCGCCAGCGTGGACCAGAACGCGCTGAAACCCACGGCCAGCAGCCCCTGCGCCCAGGCCGCGCGGCGCAGTGCCGCGTGCTGGCGCCACAGTGCCACCATGGAGCCGATCAGCGCGCCATAGCCCATCTGCGTGGTGGGCGCAAAGCGCGGCAGCCCGCGCCACACGGCCACCGTCAGCAGCGCAATGGCCACCGCCGCCGCCACATACACCGTGCGCCAGCCCCACTGCTGCGCCACAAAGCCGCTGACCACGCGCGACAACAAAATGCCCAGCAGCAGCCCCGTCATCACAATGCCCACCATGCGCCCGCGCTGTGCGGCAGGGGCCAGCGTGGCGGCGGCGGGCACCACGTCTTGCGCCACCGTGGCCGCCAGCCCCACCGCCAGGCTGGCCGCCAGCAGCGCACCCATGCCAGGCGCCAGGCCGCTCAGCAGCAGCGCCAGCATCAGCGCGATGGACTTGATGACGATGATGCGGCGCCGGTCAAACCGGTCGCCCAGCGGCGCCAGCAGCAAGATGCCCAGCGCATACCCCAGCTGCGTGAGCGTGGGCACCAGCCCCACCACACGGCTGTCGGCCTGCATGTCGGGCCCCAGCACGCCCAGCATGGGCTGGCTGTAGTACAGCGACGCCACGCTCAGCCCCGCCGTGGTCGCCAGCAGCAACAGCAGCGGCGCACTCACCGCCCCCTCTGCAGGCGGCGCCACCGGGGCCAGCCCCGCCGCACCGCTTGCATGCACGTTTTGAATGGAAGACATCACAACACCATTGGTTAGAAAGGAATGGTGCGATTGTTCTAGCCCTCCACCGCACTGGGTAGTAGGCTGAATTGCAGATTCGTTATACGCTTGGCGCATGACCAACCCCCAGCCAGCCTTGCAACCCGGCGCCGACCGCATCGAGCTGATGCAGACCTTTGTCCGCATCGTGGAGGCTGGCAGCCTGTCTGCCGCCGCCCAGCAACTGGGCACCAGCCAGCCCACCGTGAGCCGCCGCCTGCAGGCGCTGGAGCGCAGCCTGGGCATCAAGCTGCTGCAGCGCTCCACCCATGTGATGAAGCTGACCGAAGACGGCGACCGCTGCTTTGCCCACGCCAAGGCCCTGCTGGAAGACTGGCGCGCCATGGAAGACGACCTGCGCGGCACCGCCGACACCCCGCGCGGCACCCTGCGCGTGCTGGCGCCGCACGCCTTTGGACAAGACCAGTTCATCGCCCCGCTGATGGCCTACCTGCGCCGCTACCCCGAGGTGGACGTGGAATGGATGCTGCACGACCGCCGCCCCAACTTCATCGCCGAAGGCATCGACTGCGCCATCCAGGTCGGCGCGGTGGACGACCCCAGCGTGGTCGCCGTGCGCCTGGCCGAGGTGCCCCGCATCGTGCTGGCCGCCCCCGCCCTCATGGCCGGGCGCCCCACGCCCCAGCACGCGCAAGACCTGCAACCCCTGCCCTGGCTGGCCCTGAGCACCTTCTACCGCCGCGAGGTCACGCTAACCCAGGAGCCCGGCGGCGAGGCCCACACCTTCGGCATCACCCCGCGTCTGGCCACCGACAGCCTGTACGCCCTGCGCAGCGCCGCCCTGGCTGGGCTGGGGGCGTGCATTTCATCGGCATGGATCGTGGACAACGACGTGCGGCAGGGGAACTTGCTGCACCTGGTGCCCAACTGGCACGCGGCGCCGCTGCCGGTGTACTTGGTGTACCCGTATGCGCGGTTTTATCCGGCGCGGCTGCGGTTGTTTTTGGAGGCGATGCGGGGGGCGATGCCGGGGTTGGTGGGGATGCGGGCGGTGGGGTGAAGGGCCGAGGCTGGTGGAGGAAAGCGGTCAGAAGCAAGCCGCTCACCTCAAATGAAAGCGGAAGCTCAATATTCAATGTAACCGGCGCCCCACGGCACTTCCGGCGCTCCCTGAGGACGTTCTTAGGGGTCCGTGCTGATAGACGCACCAGACCTCGGCCTACGGTAAGAGGCGTGAGGGCCCCGGGGGACAACAGGTACCACCAATTCGATAGCGTCTGGCGGGCCCATCGATGGATGGTGGAAGATGGCGTACTGCAACCGAAAGAGACCTAAGGTTTCCCGCATTTCATCGAGTTCAGCTTCGCCAGACGCCCAGAATTCATGGACCATCGTATCCATGCGATACATGCAATCGTCTGTGAATCCCAAATAGTCCATCGGTACGACAAGACCCGAATCGAGTGTGAGTCGACCCTCAAAGTGGCTGAGATACGCCGACAGCCTGAAGCCAACGCCCTTTGACAAAACCATCAGACGGCTATGAAGTCTGAACGACACCCGACCGTCACCCTTGCGGTACATGCGGAACGTCGTGTCGGACAAGCGCATTTGCATATGAGCTTTAGCATTTGACATGGGAGGCCGCAGTGGCCCCAAAGCGGCGGGGGAGGATATTCACAAGCACAGCTTACAAATCGTCCATCTCGACGGAATTTTTATACATGATGCTTCAACTCCGGATTTCCTAGTGGATGTGTTGTGGAGTCAAAGAAATAGATATTTTTCCCAACAAGCTCAGCGACAATTCGGGCTTTGAAAAGCAATATCTGCCCTTCATTTTGATGAGGCCAAACACCAATTGCAATTGAAGCTAAATCGCTATTATGCAAAGCATCCACTAGATGCTGATCATAATCCTTTTGAAGAGAATGCCCAATTACAACCAATCCTTCATCTATAGACTGGAATTTTTCAAACGAGAAACGCAAATAATCATTTCTCTTTATTCTGGACAACTTCCTCTCAGATGCGCCCTCCGATATGAAAAGAGGAAAGTACTCTGGATGGTTTAGGTTAAACAGGTCCTTAAGGCTTTCAATTCCGTTCGCCGCTAGCTTTTTGGTCCTTCCATCAGGAAGTTCAACCAGATGAATAGCCCCATGAAGGTATGAAATAACACATCTATCCGCATTGACGGACGTGTTGCTTGGATCAAATGTCCCGTCCTCCCCCCAAAAGAGATCTTTGAACCGCCAAAGATCTTCTTGCATGATCGCCCAATACGGAATGAGATCATAGTTGGTTGTAAATACGTTTCTATAGACGCGGAGAGCCTTATTTATTGCAGCTAAGCCGTTAAACCCGTGAGAAACGTGAGAGTGATTCACAGCAGCCGCAAGTGCATTTTTCGTACAACTATACAGGGCGTCAATCTGATTTCTTTGCGGGCAGTTTAGTTGCTCATCAACTATTCGTGCATGAAAAAGAACTCGAAGCACATCTTCAAAATTACTTGAACCAAGCCGATCAAATAGGGCTACACTGTTTTGATCAAGCGGCTCTGCAATCGCTTCATCTTTCGCAACCTCAAAAAGACTTGCATACCCGAATCCCGGCCAAACGTTCATGCTAAAACCGTTACCCAGCAAAAGCGATTTCCATTTTTCCCCCTGGATTTCACCCCAAGATATCAATTTTGGATCAATGTTTTTTTCGGGCATAACTACTCCATCAATGCAAAATGCAATTTACTTCAAAAACCAGCAAAACCAATCAAGCCAAATTAAACATTCTGGAAATTCATTCCTACGAAAAGTGGCTTGCAACATGGGTTTACAAGGGGCATGCATTTAAATATCTATTAATAAAATTCTGCGAAGCTTGGCAAATATTTAGCCAACAACTGCAGCGAGCCAGCATGCACAAACGGTATTTTGAATTTCCCCTTTGGGCACCAAGCAATTAATTTAATTTAATTTAATTTAATTTAATTTAATTTAATTTAATTTAATAGCCAATCTTGCTCTCAATTTCATAGCCATTAACACCTAAAGAGCAAGCACCATTCGCATATTTGGCATTAAATCCGTTTTAAAAGCCGTGTCCTATGTCCGACGTATTCAGCATCCGCAAACGTCATAGCCACGGCCTTTTGCCGCGTTTCCTGCAGGCATCCACCCTAAACCACAAGCCGCCCAACACGCTCGGCCGCCACGGCCACATGGCGCACCAACTCAGCCTTGCACACATCAAAACCCGCGCTGAACCCTTGTTCGTCCTCCAACCGCCGAACAAACACCTGCGCCATCGCAAGCGCCTCCTTCCAAGCCGCCGCACTGACCTGCTCCCCCACCGTGAGTTCCAGCGCCCGATCCGACAAACCTCCCCCCGCCGTGGGAGCAAACGCCATGGGCGTCATGTCATACGCAGGCGCCAGCTCGTAAGGCCTTCGCCCCTCTGACAAGCACGACAGATTGCCGCTGTGCATGTCGGTGTTGCCGATCAGGGTGCCAAACGCCCACAGCAGGCAGGCCGTGTCAAAGGCTTGGGGGGTGATGACCCCGGACTTCCACAACGCCCGGGCAATCACCGGCCAGTTGCCGCCGCTGCCGACAAACTCGGCATCGAGCGCCGCGAAGGAATGCAGCGCCCTGCGCCCGCGAGCGCCCAGGCGGTCAAACCGCTGCACTTCCAGAAATCGTTGGGTGCCGTGCATCCAGGTCATTGATTGCGCGGCAGGCACGCCGTGGTCGCGCAGCACCTGCAGGGCGATGTGTTCGGCCAGCAGCAGGTCGCGCCAGCGGGCGCTGACGGGGGTGTCAAGTTCGGCGGTGAACTTGACCATGACATGCGCGGCGGTGCCATCGGCTTGCTCGGCGTAGGCGGTGAACTTGGGCTGCTCTCCGGCGGCTGACGAGCCCGCCACTTCGCCGCGCGCGGACAGGTCGGCCAACTGGGCGTAGGTGTGCAGCTTTTGCGCGGCTGCAATGGGCACGGGGTCGGGCGCGTTGACGAACTGGTCGCGCGCGGTGGGGCCGATGAGCAGGTTGCCGGGCATGTCGTCGCCCTGGTCCAGGATGGCGCGCAGCGCGTGGGTGTCGCTCCAATCGCCCAGCCGCTCGGGCAAGCCCAGGCGCTGGCCGTGCCGCTGGCAGTAGGCGCGCCCCAGGTAGCCCTGCGGGCGCATGTCATAAATCCACCACGGGAGGCCGTCGCTGTGTTGCCGGGCCCCGCCCGCCTCGACCATCACAAAGCCCTGCGGGCACACGGGGACGAGGGTGCCCAGGGTTTCGAGCGCGCCCTGGGGGGTGACGCGGTACACAGTGGCCTCCAGATCGGCGCGGACTGGATCGCGGAGGGTGTATTGAATAGATCTGGCGGCGCCAAAAGGCACCACCTCATCACCCAGCGCGCTGAGGGCTCGGGAGACGGTGGGCTGGCTGACCTGCAGCGCCTGGGCCAGCGCCTGCGCCTTGGCGGGGCCGGGGCGCAGCAGGGGGCGGATGGCGTTGGCATAGGTCTGGGCGGCGGAGGGCATGCCCTAAGGATACGCCGATTGAATGGAAAATTGAATAGATAAAAGAATAGATAAATCAGGCTGAATGGATGCCTCAGGATCGCTCAACTACGCTGGCAACCGCACCGCCGCCTCTCGCAACGCCTCTGCAAACGCCATCGCCGCTGGTTTTTGCTGCGTGCCCCGGCGGTAGGCGAGGTACAGGTCCAGATGCACCACGGGCTCGCGCAGCATGGCGACGCCCAGGCCCTGGCGCAGGCATTCTTCCAGCGCAAACGAAGGCACGATAGCGCTGCCACGGCCTGCGCGCACCATGCCGATGAGGGTGCCGATGAGGTTCATGCGGGGGCGCTCCTGGTGGGCCAGGCCCAGGCGAGATAGCTGCTTTTCAATCACCACCTGGATGGGGTTGTCGGACGGCAGGCTGACCAGGGGCACGTCTTTGAGGCGGCTCCAGGGCTGGCTGTCTGACAGCTGGCCGCTGGTGTGCGCCGCGTCGGGCGGGCTGATGCGCATGAGGCGGAACTTGCACAAGGGCTGGCGCGACAGCCCCACGGCGGGTTTGACGAAGAAGCCAAAGCCGATGTCGGCCTCGCCGTCGAGCACGCGCTGGCGCACGGTGCCCACCTCTACGTCGCTGAGCTGCACCTGCACGCCGGGGTGGCTGTGCGCAAAGCCGCGAATCACCTCGGGCAGCAGGCTGGCCGAGATCATGGGCGTGGCCGCCACCAGCAGACGCGAGCGCACGGCGGCCTCGTTGCCATCCAGCACGGCGCCCAGGGCGCGCAGCTCGCCCACCACACGCTCGGCCACGGGCTGCAGGCGGCGCCCGGCGTCGGTGAGGGTGATGGACCGTGTGGTGCGGTCAAACAGGCGGGCGCCCACCTGGTCCTCCAGCTCCTTGACCAGCATGCTCATGCCCGAGGGCGACAGGTGCACCTGCTCGGCCGCCTTGGCAAAGCTTTGCAGGCGCGTGACCTCCAGAAAAGCGTGGAGCTGGCGGGTGCTGACATTCATCAGCTTTGATGAAGAATTCATCAGAATTTTCCGTTTGATCAATGTCAAGAGTGTCGTTGTAATCGACCCGCAACGCCCTTTCAACGACTAAAGAGACAAGCCCCATGTTCGATCAGCCTGTATTGCGTGCCAACGCGCACCCGCCCTCCCCCCAACGTCGCAGCCTGCTGCTGGGCGCGCTGGCCGCCACGGCGGCAGCCGCCACGCCCAGGGCCTGGGCGCAGACGGGTGCTGACGCACCTGTGCGGCTGGTGGTGCCGTTCACGCCCGGCACAGGCATTGACCTGATTGCGCGGCAGATTGCACAGCCGCTGTCTGACCGGCTCAAGCGCCCGTTTTTTGTGGAGAACAAGGCGGGTGCGTCCGGCATCATCGGCACGCAAGAGGTGGTACGCGCCACGCCCGACGGCACCACGCTGCTGGTCAGCGTGAACACGCTGGTGATGAACATGGCGCTGTACCCCAAGCAGGGCTTTAACCCGCTGACGGACCTGGTGCCCGTGAGCCAGACGAGCTGGGGGCAGCTGCTGCTGGTGGCGTCGGCCGGGTCCAAGATCGAATCGCTCAAGGACCTGATGGACCGCGCCCGGGCCAAGCCCGGTTCGCTCAACTACGGCTCGCCCGGTGCGGGCACGCCGCACCACTTGGCGATGGAATTGCTGAAGAACCGGGCCAAAATTTCGCTCACCCACATCAGCTACCGGGGCACCGCCCCCGCCGTGACGGACCTGCTGGGCGGGCAGATCGACGCGATGTTTTTGCCCATCCACGTGGCCCTGCAGCACGTCAAGGCGGGCAAGCTGAAGGCGCTGGCCATCAGCTCGGACACGCCCCACCCGCTGCTGCCCGAGGTGCCGTCGCTGGGCACCCTGAAGCTGGGCGACCTGAACGTGGACATGTGGTACGGCGTGTTTGCCCCCGCAGGCACGCCCCGCGCCATGGTGGACCGGCTGAACACCGAGCTGCGTGACGTGCTGGCATCGCCCGCCGTGGCCAAGTCGTTCGAGACCCAGGGCATGACGCCTGCCCACAGCTCGCCAGACGCCTTCCAGAAGCTGGTGACGGCTGACGCCAAGCGCTGGGCTGACCTGATCAAGGCCCAGGGCATCACCGCCGAGTAACCACGACCACCCGTACCCAGCGGTAGCCAGTAGCGCGAAGCACTGCACAACACCGCATAGTGGCCAATGCCAAACCGACCCGTACCGAACAACACCAACAACATGAACCAGCAAGCAACCGTGGCGCCACAGCAAGACGCCGAAGTGATCATCGTGGGCGGCGGCCCGGTCGGCATGGGCCTGGCCATTGAGCTGGGCCAGCGCGGCGTGAGCGTGATCGTGGTGGAGCGCTATGTGCAGCCCCAGCCCATCCCCAAGGGGCAGAACCTCACGCAGCGCACCATGGAGCACTTTCACTTCTGGGGTGCTGAAAAGCAGCTGCGCGCGGCGCGCACCATCCCGGTCGAATACGGCATTGGCGGGCTGACCGCACACGGCACGCTGCTGGGGCCCTACAGCTACGACTGGCTGCAGCGCGATCTCGTCAAACCCTACTACTTCACCGCCAACGAGCGGCTGCCTCAGTACGCCACCGAGGCCGTGCTGCGCCAGCGCGTGGCGCAGCTGCCGTCGGTGCAGACCCTCTACAGCTGGGAGACCAGCACCTTGGCGCAGGACGATGCGGGCGTTTCCGTCACCATCCAGCAGCGTGGCGACAGCAAGGCCCAGCGCGTGCTGCGCGGCGCCTATGTGGTGGGTTCGGACGGGGCACGGTCGGTGGTGCGCGAGCAGGCGGGCATCACCCACACCCGCACCGACCACGACCGCATGATGGTGCTGCTGGTGTTCAAGTCGCAAGGCCTGCACCAGCTGCTGGAGCGCTATCCCGGCAAGTCTTACTACAACGTGCTGCAGCCCGAGCTGAAGGGCTACTGGAAGTTTCTGGGCCGGGTGGACCTGGGCAGCACCTGGTTCTTTCATGCACCAGTGCCGCCGGGCACCACCAAGGACAACTTTGACTTTGCGGCCTACCTGCACGAGGCGGTGGGCGCGGAGTTTGAGGTGGAGTTTGAGCACATCGGCTTTTGGGACCTGCGCTTCATGCTGGCCGACAGCTACCGCAAGGGCCGCGTATTCATCGCGGGTGATGCCGCGCACAGCCACCCGCCCTACGGTGGCTACGGCGTGAACTCGGGCCTGGAAGACGCGCGCAACCTGGGCTGGAAGCTGGCCGCCGTGCTGCAGGGCTGGGGCGGCGAGCGGCTGCTGGACTCGTACGACGCCGAGCGGCGCCCGGTGTTTGCGTCCACCATCAACGACTTCATCGCGCGATCCATCGAGACCGACAAGGAATTCTTGGACGCCTACGACCCGGCGCGCGAACAGGCCGCGTTTGAAGCCGCGTGGCAAGCGCGCGCCCTAGGGGCCGTGGGCGAAGTGCATGCGTTTGAGCCGCACTACGAGGGCTCGGCCATGGTGTGTGGCAGCGAGGGCCGCATCACCAGTGCCAAGGGCTCGCACCAGTTCACAGCGCGGCCAGGCCACCACCTGGCGCCCGCCACGCTGCCCAGCGGGCGCAACGTGTTTGAGGAGCTGGGCGCAGGCTTTTCGCTGCTGGTGGTGGGTGGCGACGGCGCGCATGCGCCCTCGGTGCAAGCCTTTCGCGAGACGGCTGCGGGCCTGGGCCTGCCGCTACGGCTGGTGGACTGTGGCGACGGGGGCAAAGGCACCGAGCCCGCACGCTATGGCGCACCGCTGGTGCTGGTGCGGCCCGACCAGTTTGTGGCCTGGACGGCGCAGGCAGGCGGCCCGGCAGTGACTGCGGAGCAGGCGCGCGAAGTGATGGCGCGGGTGGCGGGATAGGTCGTGGCGCACGGCTGAAGCGAATCGGGCGGACGCGCGGAGCAACGCCGCGCATGGGAGGGCAGGTCCTGCAGCCATCGACGCGCTTGCCTGAATGAACAGAGGCGAGCCAGAAGGTAACAACCCGTTGTACCGGGGTTGCCAAGGTGCGCAGAGTGGCAACAATGGCGGGGCCGCACCCCTCGCCTTTTGCACCCACTCCACCAAGGACCACCCCGTGGCTGCTGCCAAAAAATCCCCACCCGCTGCCATGGGCCGTGCGCCCAACACCGCCGCGCCAGACGCGGCAACCACCGGGCCCGCCGCATCGGCACTGATCGACCAGCGCATTGCCGACCTGGGCGACTGGCGCGGGCAGGTGCTGGCGCAGGTGCGCCAGCTGATCCACGAAGCGGCGCCCGGTGTGGTGGAAGAGTGGAAGTGGCGTGGCACGCCGGTGTGGTCGCTGGGCGGGATCTTGTGCACGGGCGAGAGCTACAAAGCAGCCGTGAAACTCACGTTTCTCAAAGGCGCCGCCCTGCCCGACCCGGCGCGCCTGTTCAATGCCAGCCTGGACGGCAACGCACGCCGTGCCATTGATATCCACGAGGGCGACACGCTGCCTGCCGATGCGTTCCGCGCGCTCATCCGCGCGGCGGTAGAGCTCAATGCGCTGGGCAGCAGCAAGGCCCGCAAGGGCCGGGCACCGGGGCACATAGGGTCGGCCGCATAGGCCCCAGCATTCAGACCAACGGAAGGATCACCCCATCATGCTGTCGCACGTGTTTGTGGGCATTTCAGACTTTGAGCGCGCGCTGGCGTTTTACCGGCCCGTGCTGAGCGTGCTGGGCGTGAAGGAGCGTTTTTGCGAGCCCAGCCGGCCCTGGGCAGGTTGGGAATCCAACCCCGGCCCCCGCCCGCTGTTTGTGATTGCCCGCCCCTTTAATGGCGAGGTGCCGCAACCCGGAAACGGCACCATGGTGGCCTTTGCGGCCGCCACGCGCGACCAGGTGGATGCTGCACACGCCCTGGCGCTGAGCCTGGGCGCCGTGTGCGAGGGCCGCCCGGGCTTGCGGCCCGAGTACCACGCCCATTACTACGGCGCGTATTTTCGGGACCCTGATGGCAACAAGCTGTGCGTGGCGTGCCACGCGGCGCTGCTGTAAGAACCTGGTTTAAGGCCCACCCTCAATCAGTCAGCGGCTGGTAGCGCCACTGCACATTCATCACCATCGTCTCGCCCTGCGCCAGCGTGCGCAGGCCGGGCTGGCCCGGTTGGTGAAAGGCGTCGATGGGCTGTGTGATGGGCTCAAAGCAGAACGCCGGGCCCTGCGGCGGGCGGTAGACCAGGCAGTAGTGCTGGGCCGCGCCGCCGTCTTTTTCAAAATCGGGCATGTGGGCCGTGAGGCGCAGGCCGCGCTCGGGCCAGTCGATGTGCGCCGTGCCGCCCCAGCCGGTGTAGGCGTTGTCGATCAGGCAGCCGTTGGCAGGCGCACCGCTGTTCAGGTCCCAACCGGGCGGGAAGTGCTGCGTGTGCTCCGTGGGCAAAGGGTCGTCGCCACACAGCCACACGCCCTGCACAGGCGCTGTGATGCGCGTGCCGGGGGTGCGCGGAAACCAGGGGTGCAGGCCCAGGCCATAGGGCAGCGGCTGTGCGCCCAGGTGGCGCACCTGCACCGACTGGTCCAGGCCGCCCTCCACCAGCCGGAAGGTCTGCACGCATTCGTACTCGTAGGGGTTGCCGTCAAAGCGCTCGGAGCGCAGCTGCATCTGCAGCGTGTCGGGCGCGGGCTGGGTCAGCAGCCAGGGCTGCAGCCAGCCATCGCCATGGATGGGGTACGGCTCGCCCACGCGGTTGGGCCGCATGGGGTGGAACTGCCCCGCATGCTCAAACCCGCCGCCGCTGATGCGGTTGGACCAGGGCACCATGGCAAACGACGCGAGCTGGTACAGGTCGGGCGTGGCGCCGTCCCACGGGCGCCACAGGTCGATGCGCGCGCCCGCCACTTGCGGGTTGTCGATCTGCCAGGCCGCCACGCTGCCGCCGAGCGTGGGCACCAGGCCCAGGTGCTGCCCCGCGTGGTGCAGCCAGACGATGGGGTGGGATGAAGAGGCCTCGGTCATGGGCGGTGTGCTTTCTGCGAGATGGAGAAAAGAAGAGGCGGAGCCACGGCCCCACCGCTGCGCGTGGGGTCGGCGTCAGCCGCCGAACTGGTGTGCGGGAAGGCCGGGCGCGCTGACGTCCACGGCAAACAGTGCACCCGCCAGCGGCTCGGCCGCGATCTGCTCGGGCGTGAGGCCGGTGCGGGCCGAGGTGATGTACAGCGTGCGCAGGTCTGCACCGCCAAAGGCGCAGTTGGTGACCTGGCTCACGGGTAGCGTGATGCGGGCCAGCTCATCGGCCGTATCGGCGTCGTGGCAGGTGACGCAGCCACCGCCCCAGTGCGCAATCCACAGGCGGCCTTGCGCGTCGGTGGTCATGCCGTCTGGCACGCCGTCCACAGCGGGCCAGCGCTTCCACAGCGTCTTGTCGCTCACGGTGCCGGTGGCCGGGTCGCAGCGGTAGCGGTAGGTGGTGCCCAGCACCGTGTCGTTGAAAAACATGGCCGGGCCCTGCGCGGTGGGGGCCCAAGTGGGTCCGTTGGTCACGGCAAAACCATCGTCGTGCCGCACGCAGTGGCCGCTGGCGGTGTAGGTGTACAGCGCGCCCGTGGGGGCCTCGCACGCAAAGTCCATGCTGCCGGCCCAAAAACGCCCCTGGGCGTCGCACTTGCCGTCGTTGAATCGGTTGCCGGTGCGCTCTGGCTCGGGCTGGTGCAGGTAGCGTGGGGCGATGTCGGCAGCGGGGTCGAACAGCGCAAAGCCTCGGCGCAGGGCGACGATGAAGCCCGGGGCGTTGGCGCGCTCGGCGATGGCGGAGATTTCTTCGTCAAACGTCCAGCGCTGGTGGGCGCCCGTGGCCGGGCTCCAGCGGTGCAGCTCGCGCTGCAGGATGTCCACCCAGTACACGGCCTGCTCGCGCACCGACCACAGCACGCCCTCGCCCAGCGCGTTGCCCAATGCGACCACGCAGCGCACGGCGCCGGTGGTTGTTGGCGCAGAGGCGGACACGCCGCTGGACGGTGGGATGGGGGTATCCAGCGAAGGGCGCACGTTGGTTGTCTCCGGTCGTTTTTTTGCATCGGCCTGCCGCCAGGCACTTGACGAGCGGCATCTTATCAACGCCAATTGATGCTTGAAATGAATTTTTTTGCCATTGATTGATTGCAATATTAATATGACACAGCTTTTTACCCCCTCCTCTTCCTCGACCGACGCCACGGGCGCCCCCCAGGGCCTGGCGAAATTCCCCAGCCTGCAAGGCCGCGCCGTGTTTGTGACGGGCGGCGGCAGTGGCATTGGCGCGGCCATCGTGGCGGCGTTTGCCGAGCAAGGCGCCCGCGTGGCGTTTGTGGACGTGGCGCGCAATGCCAGCGAAGCCCTGGCGCAGCACATTGCCGACGCAGGCCTGCCCCGCCCCTGGTGGCGTGTGTGCGATGTGCGCGATGTGAACGCCCTGCAGGCCTGTGTGGCCGAAGCGGCGGCCGAGCTGGGCAGCGACTTTTCAGTGCTGGTGAACAACGTGGCCAGCGACGACCGGCACACGCTGGAGTCCGTAACCCCCGAGTACTACGACGAGCGCATGGCCATCAACGAACGCCCCGCCTTCTTCGCCATCCAGGCCGTGGTGCCGGGCATGCGCAGGCTGGGCGCGGGCTCGGTCATCAACCTGGGCTCCACCGGCTGGCAAGGCAAGGGCACGGGCTACCCCTGCTATGCCATTGCCAAGTCGTCGGTGAACGGCCTCACGCGCGGGCTGGCCAAGACGCTGGGGCAAGACCGGATTCGCATCAACACCGTGTCGCCCGGCTGGGTGATGACGGAGCGGCAGATCAAGCTGTGGCTGGACGCCGAGGGCGAGAAGGAGTTGGCGCGCAATCAGTGCCTGCCGGACAAGCTGCGGCCGCATGACATTGCGCGGATGGTGTTGTTTTTGGCGTCGGATGATGCGGCGATGTGTACGGCGCAGGAGTTCAAGGTGGATGCGGGGTGGGTTTGAGGTTTTGAGGTTTTTTTGGGCTCTGGCGCTTATCCATTAAGCGTTAGTAGCTATTATTTTTGTACTTTCTGGTGATCTACGG
Organism: Acidovorax sp. 107; assembly: GCF_003058055.1. Taxonomy (NCBI): domain Bacteria; kingdom Pseudomonadati; phylum Pseudomonadota; class Betaproteobacteria; order Burkholderiales; family Comamonadaceae; genus Acidovorax; species Acidovorax sp. 107. The sequence continues at coordinate 2,199,875 of NZ_QBTZ01000001.1, forward strand.
GCGTTCGAGCTGAGCCTGTCTGAGCCGGCGCGCGCTGGTTTGAGAGGCATGCTTGGTTTGAGGGCGGAGGCCGGGAGTCGCCCGGCGTGCGAGTAACTTTCTTTCGCGTCGCCGAAAGAAAGTCACCAAAGAAAGGGCGACCCTACTGTCTGCGACCCCTTCGCTTCGCTACGGGGCAACCTGGGGTGCTCGGTCACGGAGTGCACCGCAGAACTCGCTGCGCGCCTGCGGCGCTCCGCTCGGACAACTGCGGTAAGTCAGTTCACGAAGCACGCGCGCTCCGACGCGCGTGCCACCCCGCGCCCTGCGCGCCCCAGGCGCATACAGAAGGGAACCCGGGGAGCGGACATCCACACGGGCCATTGCTGCGCTCGGCCCCGTCTCGCCGGCGCAAGCGCCTCGCGCTACGCAGGCGCGGCCGAGCGCAGCGATGGCCCGTGTGGCTGTTCGGCTGTTGGATGTTTGGCCCCCCCCTGCTGGCTGCGCCTGCGGCGGGGCGGTTGTGGGGTGAGCATGGGCGTCGAAGCGCCCATGCTTCGTGAACTGACTCGCCGTGGCTGTCCGAGCGGCGCGCGCCAGCGCAAAGCGAGTTCCACGGCGCACCCCGCAACCGCACCGCCGCAGGTTTGCCCCTTCGCACCGCGAAGGGGTCGCAGACTGGGGGTCGCCTTTTCTTTGGTGACTTTCTTTTGGCGAAGCAAAAGAAAGTTACTCGCATGCCGGGCGACTCCCGGCCTCCGCCCTCAACAAAGGCACGCCACCCAATCAGCGCACGAAAAAACACTACAAAATCAATAGCTACCAACGCATATCCCACTAGCACATCCAGCCAATAACACCCAAAACTATCAATCCGCCACCTCCAACCGCCGCCCATACTGCACCAGACTCGTCTGCTTCAACGCCTTCATCATCACCTTCGCCGCCGGCGACAACAGCCGGTCCGACCGCGTGATGATCCCGAACGCATCCATATGGCACGGCATCGCCAGCGGCAACACCGTCACGATCCCATGCGCCGCGTAATAGCGCGCCACATCCTCCGCCACCACCGCAATCATGTCGCTCTGCTGCAGCATGCGGGTGATGAACAACAGGGCCGATGTCTCCACCGTGTGCAGCGGCGGCGCCAGCCCGTCCTGCTGGAACATCAGGTCAAACCGGTGCCGCAGCACGCTGCCCGCAGGCGGCACGATCCAGCTGGCCGACACCACGTCGCGCAGCGTCAACCCGCTCATGCTCGACAGCGGGTGGCCCGGGCGCGTCATGGCGCAGACCAGTTCCTCCGTCAGCGACTCATAACGCAGGTTCTCCTTGTCGTGCTCCTCGTACAGGCGGCCCACCACGATGTCGAGCTTGCCCTGCTCCAGCCGCTCCAGCAGCACCGGGCTGGTTTCGATGTCGAGCGAAATGCGCAGGCTGGGGTGCTCCTGCTTGACCTGCGCCACGGCGGCGGGCAGCAGGCTCAGGCCGGGTGAGGTGATGGCGCCAATGCCCACCTGGCCGTAATGCCCGCGCTTGAGCGCGCCGATCTCGTCGTGCGCCTGGTTCAGGTTGGCCAGCGCCATGCGCGCGTGGCGAATCATCGTTTCGCCATACCAGGTGGGGCGCATGCCGCGTGGCAGGCGGTCGAACAGCGACACCTCCAGCACATCCTCCAGATCCTTGAGCAGCTTGGACGCTGCGGGCTGGGTCATGCTGAGCACCTGGGCGGCGCGGTGGATGTTGCCCTCTTCGGCCAGCGCCACCAGCAGCAGCAGTTGGCGCGTCTTGAGGCGGGCGCGGATGAACCAGTGGTTGTAGGTGCTCATGGATGGTGTGGCAGCAGCGGGAGAGAAGGAGGGGTTTTCCAGAATGCAAAGAACGATATCTATTTTGTCTAAAAAACGATTGGATAGATATCAAAACCTTCCATAGACTTCGCCGCAACTGCAACAAAGGCCTGTCTCCATGAAGCTCGGCGATCTCCAGCTCAGCCCCCGGCACCTGATCAATGGCCGGTGGGAAATCGGCACCACCACCGGCATCAGCACCAACCCGTCGGACACCCGCGAGGTGGTGGCCGAATATGCCCGCGCCGACCGCAACCAGACCGAGCTGGCCGTGCGCGCTGCGGCCGATGCCCTGCCCACCTGGAGCCAGAGCACGCCCCAGCGCCGCGCCGATGTGCTGGACCTGATCGGCAGCGAACTGCTGGCGCGCAAGGACGAGCTGGGTGCGCTGCTGGCGCGCGAAGAAGGCAAGACCCTGCCCGAGGGCGTGGCTGAGGTGGCGCGCAGCGGGCAGATCTTCAAGTTCTTTGCGGGCGAGGCGCTGCGCATTCAGGGCGAGCTGCTGGCCTCTGTGCGCCAGGGCGTGCAGGTGGATGTGACCCGCGAGCCCGTGGGCGTGGTGGGCATCATCGCGCCGTGGAACTTCCCGTTCGCCATCCCGGCCTGGAAGATCGCCCCGGCCCTGGCCTACGGCAACACCGTGGTGTTCAAGCCCGCCGAGCTGGTGCCCGCCTGTGGCTGGGCGCTGGCCGAAATCATCAGCCGCAGCGGCCTGCCCGCCGGTGCGTTCAACCTCATCATGGGCAGCGGCCGCGAGGTGGGGCAGACGCTGGTGGATCACCCGCTGGTCAACGCGCTGAGCTTTACCGGGTCGGTGGCCACGGGCGACCGCATCCTGCGCGCCGCCAGCCAGCGCCGCGCCAAGGTGCAGCTGGAGATGGGCGGCAAGAACCCGCTCATCGTGCTGGCCGACGCCGACCTGGACCAGGCGGTGGACTGCGCGCTGCAGGGCTCGTATTTCTCGACGGGCCAGCGCTGCACGGCATCAAGCCGCCTCATCGTCGAGGCCGAAGTGCACGACGCCTTTGTGGCGCGCCTGCGCAACCGGCTGGCCAGCCTGAAGGTGGGCCACGCGCTGGAGCGTGGCACCGAGATGGGCCCGGTGGTGGATGACAACCAGCTGGCCCAGAACCTGAGCTATATCGACATTGCGCGCAATGAGGGAGCGGAGCATGTCTGGGGTGGCGAGCGCCTGGAGCGCCCCACCCCAGGCCATTACATGAGCCCCGCCCTCTTCCTGGCCCGGCCCGAGCACCGCGTGGCGCGCGAGGAAATCTTTGGCCCCGTGGCCTGCGTGCTGCGGGCCGACGATTACGACCACGCACTGGCCCTGGCCAACGACACGCCGTTTGGTCTGTGCGCGGGCATCTGCACCACGTCGCTCAAGCGCGCCATGCACTTCAAGCGCCACGCCGCCGTGGGCATGACCATGGTGAACCTGCCCACGGCGGGTGTGGACTTCCATGTGCCGTTTGGTGGCCGCAAGGAGTCGAGCTACGGCGCCCGTGAGCAAGGGCGCTACGCGGCCGAGTTCTACACCACGGTCAAGACGGGCTACATGCTGGCCTGAGCCTTCTTCTTTTTTTCCTTCTTTCCATCCCGCAACCGTCGTCAACCAACCATTACAGACAGGAGACAAGATGATGAAAATGAACCGCCGCACCGTTGCTGCCGCCTTGGCCAGCGTGCCCGTGGCCGCCTTGCTGCCCGGCGCAGCCTGGGCGCAAAAGCCCCTGGTGCTGGGCTTCAGCCAGGTGGGGGCCGAGAGCGAATGGCGCACCGCCAATACCGAGTCCATCAAGTCCGCCGCCAAAGAGGCCGGCATCGAGCTGAAATTCTCGGACGCACAGCAAAAGCAAGAGAACCAGATCAAGGCCATCCGCTCGTTCATCGCGCAGAAGGTGGACGTGATTGCGTTCTCGCCCGTGGTGGAGTCCGGCTGGGAGCCCGTGCTGCGCGAGGCCAAGGCCGCCAAGATCCCCGTGGTGCTGACCGACCGCGCCGTGAACACCAAGGACACGTCGCTCTACGTGACCTTCATGGGCTCGGACTTTGTGGAAGAAGGTCGCAAGGCCGGCCGCTGGCTGGTGGAAAAGATGAAGGACCAGAAGGGTGAGGTCAACATCGTCGAGCTGCAGGGCACCGTAGGCTCCGCCCCCGCCATCGACCGCAAGAAGGGCTTTGAGGAAATCATCAAGGCCGACCCCAAGTTCAAGATCATCCGCAGCCAGACCGGCGACTTCACCCGCGCCAAGGGCAAGGAAGTGATGGAAGCCTTCCTGAAGGCCGAGGGCAAGAAGATCAACGTGCTGTACGCACACAACGACGACATGGCGATTGGCGCCATCCAGGCCATCGAAGAGGCCGGCATGAAGCCCGCCAAGGACATCGTGATCATCTCTATCGACGCGGTGAAGGGCGCTTTCGAAGCCATGATCGCCGGCAAGCTCAACGTGAGCGTGGAGTGCAGCCCCCTGCTGGGCCCGCAACTCATGGCCGCAGTCAAAGACATCAAGGCTGGTAAAGCGGTGCCCAAGCGCATCGTGACCGAGGAAGGCATCTTCCCGATGGAAGTGGCGGCCAAGGAAATGCCTAACCGCAAGTACTAACCCCCTGAGGCGCTGCGCGCCTTCCCCCTTCCCGCATCGCTGCGCGATGCGGGAAGGGGGACGCCACCGGCCCGGCGGGGCGGCCCTTGGGCGGTGGCACTGGCATTGGGCAGCGACAGTTTCGCTAGGCCGTGGCGCATCCAAGCGGCAATCAAATCAAAACAACCCCAGGAGACAGACTCAAATGAAGCGTGCAATTTTCAAGGCCGTGTTGGCCACCGTGGCACTGGCTGCCATCGGCGCCACGTCTGTGGCATCGGCCCAGGACAAGGGCACCATCGGCATCTCGATGCCCACCAAGTCCTCGGCGCGCTGGATTGCCGATGGCGACAACATGGTCAAGGTGCTCAAGGACCGGGGCTACAAGACCGACCTGCAGTACGCCGAAGACGACATCCCCAACCAGCTCGCGCAGATCGAGAACATGATCACCAAGGGCGCCAAAGTGCTGGTGATCGCGTCGATTGACGGCACCACGCTGTCCAAAGCGCTGCAAAACGCGGCCGACAAAGGCGTGAAGGTCATTGCCTACGACCGCCTCATCAAGGGCTCGAAGAACGTGGACTACTACGCCACGTTCGATAACTTCCAGGTCGGCGTGCTGCAGGCCACCTCCATCGTGGACAAGCTGGGCCTCAAGCAAGGCAAGGGCCCCTTCAACATTGAACTGTTCGGCGGCTCGCCCGACGACAACAACGCCTTCTTCTTCTACGACGGCGCGATGAGCGTGCTGCAGCCCTACATAGACAGCGGCAAGCTGGTGGTGCGCAGCAAGCAGACGGGCATGAACAAGGTAGGCACCCTGCGCTGGGACGGCTCGGTGGCCCAGGCGCGCATGGACAACCTGCTGTCGGCCTACTACGGCAAGGACAAGGTGCATGCGGTGCTGTCACCGTATGACGGTATCTCCATCGGCATCCTGTCCTCCCTCAAGGGCGTGGGCTACTGCACCGCCCAGCAGCCCTGCCCCGTGGTCAGCGGCCAGGACGCCGAGGTGCCTTCCATCAAGTCCATCCTCAAGGGCGAGCAATCTTCCACGGTGTTCAAGGACACCCGCGAGCTGGCCAAGGTGGCTGCCAACATGGTGGACGCCGTGCTGACGGGCAAGCAGCCTGAAATCAACGACACAAAAACCTACAACAACGGCGTGAAGGTGGTGCCCTCGTACCTGCTCAAGCCGGTGGCTGTGGACTCGTCCAACTGGAACGCGGTGCTGGTCGGCAGCGGCTACTACAAAGAGTCTCAGATCAAGTGAGCGTGAGCGGCTTCTGCATCTAAAGCCGCCGCCTGCGATTGCCATTGGGGCAGCGCAGGCGGCCTGCAACCGGGATGGGGCCAGAGGCCCCGCCAACAAACTGAGAGACCATGCTTCTTGAAATGCGGAACATCCGCAAAACCTTCCCTGGCGTGGTGGCGCTGAACCAGGTCAACCTGCAGGTGCAGGCCGGGGAGATCCATGCCATCGTCGGCGAAAACGGGGCGGGCAAATCGACGCTGATGAAGGTGCTGTCGGGTGTATACCCCCATGGCAGCTACAGCGGCCAGATCCTGTTCGACGGGCAAGAGCGCGAGTTTGCAGGCATCCGCGACAGCGAGCACCTGGGCATCATCATCATTCACCAGGAGCTGGCGCTGGTGCCGCTGCTGTCGATTGCCGAGAACATCTTCCTGGGCAACGAAACCGCGCGGCATGGCGTTATCGACTGGATGGCCGCCCACAGCCGCGCCCAGGCGCTGCTGCACAAGGTGGGTTTGCGCGAATCGCCCGACACCCCCGTGGGCCAACTGGGCGTGGGCAAGCAGCAACTGGTAGAGATTGCCAAGGCGTTGTCGCGCAAGGTGCGCCTGCTGATCCTGGACGAGCCCACCGCCAGCCTCAACGAGAACGACAGCCAGGCCCTGCTGGACCTGCTGCTGGAGCTGAAAGCCCAGGGCATCACCTGCATCCTGATCTCGCACAAGCTCAACGAAATCTCGCGCGTGGCAGATGCCATCACCGTGCTGCGCGACGGCAGCACCGTGCAGATGCTGGACTGCCGCGAAGACCCGGTGAGCGAAGACCGCGTGATCCAGGCCATGGTGGGCCGCGAGATGAGCGACCGCTACCCCCAGCGCCAGCCGCAAGTGGGCGACATTGTGTTTGAGGTGCGCAACTGGCGCGCCCACCACCCGCAGCGCAGCGACCGCGAGCACCTCAAGGGCATCGACCTGAACGTGCGGCGCGGCGAGATCGTGGGCATTGCGGGCCTGATGGGCGCAGGCCGCACCGAGCTGGCCATGAGCATCTTTGGTCGCTCGTGGGGCCAGCGCATCAGCGGCGAAGTGCGACTGCACGGCCAGCCCATCGATGTGAGCACGGTGGAGAAAGCCGTGCGCCACGGCCTGGCCTATGTGACCGAAGACCGCAAGGGCAATGGCTTGGTGCTGAATGAAGACATCCAGTTCAACACCTCGCTGGCCAACCTGCCGGGCGTGTCGTTCGCCAGCGTGATCGACAGCGGCCAGGAACACCGCGTGGCGCAGGACTACCGCGAAAAGCTGCGCATCCGCTGCTCGGGCGTAGACCAGAAGACGCTGAACCTGTCGGGCGGCAACCAGCAAAAAGTGGTGCTGAGCAAATGGCTGTTCACCAGCCCCGAAGTGCTCATCCTCGACGAGCCCACGCGCGGCATCGACGTGGGCGCCAAGTACGAGATCTACACGCTCATCGCCCAGCTGGCGGCCGAGGGCAAGTGTGTGATCGTGATCTCCTCCGAAATGCCCGAGCTGCTGGGCATCACGGACCGCATCTATGTGATGAACGAAGGCCGTTTTGTGGCCGAGATGCCAACTTCAGAGGCCTCGCAAGAAAAAATCATGCGAGCGATTGTGAAAGCCAGTTGATATGAGCCAGACCACTCACCCACCCGCCAGCACGCTGGCCGACGGAAACCCAACAACTGCGGCGCGGCACGACAAATCGCTGTTGCAGCACCTGCAGCACAACCTGCGCGAATACGGCATGTTGATCACGCTAGTAGCCATCATGGGCTTCTTCCAGTACATGACCGAGGGCACGCTGATGCAGCCCTTGAACCTCACCAACCTGGTGCTGCAGAACAGCTACATCGTCATCATGGCGCTGGGCATGCTGCTGGTCATCGTGGCCGGGCACATTGACCTGTCGGTGGGCTCGGTGTGTGGCTTCATCGGCGCACTGGCAGCGGTGCTGATGGTCGAATACAACTGGCACTTTGTGCCTGCCACGCTGGTGTGCCTGCTGTGCGGCGGGCTCATTGGCGCCATTCAAGGCAGCTTTGTGGCGTTCTCGCGCATCCCCTCGTTCATCGTCACGCTGGCGGGCATGCTGGTGTTCAAGGGCCTGGCGCTGGCGTTGTTGGCGGGGCAGTCGGTGGGGCCGTTCCCTTCAGCCTTCCAGATGCTCAGCTCGGGCTTCATCCCCGACCTGTTCAGCGTGGAGGGTCTGCGCCTGACCTCGCTGCTGCTGGGCGCCGCCGTGGCTGCCGCTTTGGCCGTGGGCGGCCTGCGCCAGCGCGCGAACCGCCTGCGCCACGGGGTACAGACGGAACCCGCCAGCCTGTTCGTCGCGCGCACCGTGGTGTTTGGCGGGCTGCTGGTGTACTTCAGCTACCTGCTGGCGTCTTACAAGGGTCTGCCCAACGTGCTCATCGTGATGGCGCTGCTGATCGTGCTGTTCGACTTCGTCACCAGCCGCACGACCATCGGCCGCCGCATCTACGCGATGGGTGGCAACGAGAAGGCGGCCAAGCTCTCGGGCATCAAGACCGAACGGCTCACGCTCTACGCCTTCATCAACATGGGCGTGCTGGCCGCCCTGGCCGGGCTGGTGTTTGCGGCGCGGCTCAACACCGCCACGCCCAAGGCGGGCCTGGGTTTTGAGCTGGACGTGATCGCGGCCTGCTTCATCGGCGGCGCATCGGCCTCGGGCGGCGTGGGCAAGGTGATGGGCGCGGTGATCGGCGCCTTTGTGATGGGCGTGATGAACAACGGCATGTCCATCCTGGGCATCGGCATCGACTACCAGCAGGTCATCAAGGGCGTGGTGCTGTTGGCCGCCGTGCTGGTCGATGTCTACAACAAGAACAAGGCATGACGGCTGCCATGGACGCATCCACCGCTCACGCCCCTGCTGCAGCCCCGGTGCTGCAGCTTTCGGGCATCCACAAGCAGTTTGCGGGCATCCCCGTGCTGCGCGATGTGCAGCTCAACCTCTACCCCGGCGAGATCCATGCGCTGATGGGGCAAAACGGTGCGGGCAAGTCCACGCTGATCAAGGTGCTGACGGGCGTTCTGGAAGCCAGCGGCGGCCAGATGCGGCTGGGCGGAGAAGCCGTGTGGCCCGACTCGCCGCTGGCCGCGCAGCGCCTGGGCATCAGCACCGTGTACCAAGAGGTCAACCTCTGCCCCAACCTCTCGGTAGCCGAGAACATCTTTGCGGGCCGCTACCCGCGCTGCGGCATTGCGCAGGGCTTTCGCATCGACTGGGCCACGCTGCACCAGCGCGCCCGCGATCTGGTGGCGCGCATTGGCCTGCAGATCGACGTCACACGCTTGCTGTCGGACTACCCCGTGGCCGTGCAGCAGCTGGTGGCGATTGCCCGGGCGCTGAGCATCGAATCGCGTGTGCTGATTCTGGACGAGCCCACCTCCAGCCTGGACGACGACGAGGTGAAAAAGCTCTTCGAGGTGCTGCGCCGCTTGCGCAGCGAGGGGCTGTCCATCGTCTTTGTGACGCACTTTTTGAACCAGGTGTATGCCGTCTCCGACCGCATCACCGTACTGCGCAATGGCAGCTGGGTGGGTGAGTGGCTGGCCAAGGACCTGGGCCCGCAGGCGTTGATTGCTGCCATGCTGGGCCGCGACCTGGCCGCTGCATCGGAGCAACCTGCACCAGCACCTGCTGTAGACACCCGCCAGGCCACGCTGCTGCAAGCCGAGGGCCTGGGGCAAGACACGCAATTGCAGCCGCTGGACCTGCAGATCCGCGCGGGCGAGGTGGTGGGCCTGGCCGGGCTGCTGGGCTCGGGCCGCACCGAGCTGGCGCGCCTGCTGTTTGGCCTGGAGCAGCCCGACCGGGGCGCACTGCGCATCGACGGGCAGGTGGTGAAATTTGCCAACCCCATGGATGCCATCCGCCACGGCCTGGCCCTGTGCCCCGAGGAGCGCAAGACCGACGGCATCGTGGCCGAACTGTCGGTGCGCGAGAACATTGCGCTGGCGCTGCAGGCGCGCATGGGTGTGGGTAAGTTCCTCTCGCGCGCCGAGCAGACGGCGCTGGCCGAACGCTATGTGAAGGTGCTGGGCATCAAGACCGAGACAGTGGACAAGCCCATCGGCCTGCTGTCGGGCGGCAACCAGCAAAAGGCCATTCTTGCGCGCTGGATGGCCATCGAGCCGCGCCTGCTCATCCTGGACGAACCCACCCGCGGCATCGACGTGGCCGCCAAGCAGGAAATCATGGACCAGATCCTGCGCCTGGCACAGGCGGGCATGGCCGTGCTGTTCATCTCTTCCGAAATGAGCGAGGTGGTGCGCGTGGCGCACCGCATCGTGGTGCTCCGCGACCGCCACAAGGTGGGTGAGCTGCCCGCAGGCAGCAGCGAAGACGCCGTATACGACCTGATTGCTGCAGAACATGTCTGAACGCTCCCCTTCCCTTTTGGTGGCGCTGCTACGCCACCGCCTGGCCTGGCCGCTGATCACGCTGGCGCTGCTGCTCATCGTGAACACCGTGTTCAACAGCAGCTTTCTGCACATCGAATGGCGCGACGGCCACCTGTACGGCAGCCTGATCGATATCCTGAACCGCGCCGCCCCCCTGGTGCTGGTGTCGCTGGGCATGACGCTGGTGATCGCCACGCGCGGTATCGACATCTCGGTGGGTGCCACGGTCGCCATCGCAGCGGCGGTGGCCGCGTGGCTCATCGGCGGTTCTGTGTCCGGCACCGAGAGCCGCTTCCCACTCCCAGTCGCCATCTTGGGCGCCATCGGCGTGGCGCTGCTGTGCGGACTGTGGAATGGCGTGCTGGTCGCCAAGGTGGGCATGCAGCCCATCATTGCCACGCTGATCCTCATGGTGGCGGGCCGGGGCATTGCCCAGCTCATCACCGACGGGCAGATCATCACCATCTACTACACGCCCTACTTCTTCATGGGCGGCGGGTACCTGGCGGGCCTGCCTTTCTCGCTGTTTGTGGTGGCTGTGGTCTTTGCCGTGCTGTACCTGGCCATCACGCGCACGGCGCTGGGCCTGTTCATCCAGGCAGTGGGCATCAACCCCACGGCAGCGCGCGTGGCGGGTGTGCAGGCGGGGCGGCTTATCGTGGCGGCCTATGTGTTCTGTGGCGTGTGCGCGGGCATTGCGGGGCTGCTGATCAGCTCCAACGTGAAGAGTGCAGACGGCAACAACGCCGGGCAGCTGCTGGAGCTGGACGCCATCCTGGCCGTTACGCTGGGTGGCACGGCGCTCACCGGCGGCCGGTTCAGCCTGGTGGGCAGCGTGATCGGTGCGCTCATCATCCAGACGCTGACCTACGCCATCTACTCGCTGGGCGTGCCGCCCGAGATCAACCTGGTGGTGAAAGCCGTGGTGGTGTTCATCGTGATGCTGCTGCAGTCGCCCGAGTTCCGGGCGCAAGTCGGCGCCATGGCACGCCGCCCCGGCGCGGGAGCTTTGCAATGAGCGCCGTACCCAAGACCGCAGGCTTCAGCACCATGAGCCACCCGGCCCCACCGGCCGCCGCTGCGCGAGCGCGGTTCAACCCCAAGTACCTGCCGCTGGCCGCCACCATCTCGCTGTTCGTGGCCATGGCCACGCTCGGATCGGTGCTGTACGCCGGGTTCTTCTCAGCCCAGGTATTCCTCAACCTGCTGATCGACAACGCCTTCCTCATCATCGTCGCGGTGGGCATGACGTTTGTGATCCTGTCGGGCGGCATCGACCTCTCGGTGGGATCGGTGGTGGCACTGACCACCATGGTGCTGGCCGCGCTGGTGGAGCACCGGGGCTGGAACCCGATGGTCGCCATCCCGCTGGTGCTGCTGATGGGCACGGCGTTTGGCGCGTTCATGGGTTTCCTCATCGAGCGCTTTCGGCTGCAGCCCTTCATCGTCACCCTGGCAGGCATGTTCCTGGCGCGGGGGCTGTGCTATCTGATCAGCATCGACTCGATCAGCATCACTCACGAGGGCTATTCGGAGCTGGCCCAGTGGCGCCTGCCACTATGGGAAGGCGCATCGCTCTCGCTGGGCGCGCTCATTGCCATCGCGGTGCTGCTGGTGGCGCTGTTTGTGGCGCACTGCACGCCCTTTGGCCGCAGCGTGTATGCCGTGGGTGGCAGCGAGCACTCGGCCGTGCTCATGGGCCTGCCGGTGCGCCGCACGCTGATTGGCGTGTACACGCTCTCTGGCTTTTGCTCCGCGCTGGCGGGCGTGGTGTTCACGTTTTACATGCTGTCGGGCTATGGCCTGCATGCCGTGGGCATGGAGCTGGATGCAATTGCCGCCGTGGTCATTGGCGGCACGCTGCTCACCGGTGGCGTGGGCTATGTGGCGGGCACTCTGTTTGGCGTGCTCATGCTCGGAATCATCCAGACCCTGATTTCCTTCGACGGCACGCTCAGCTCCTGGTGGACGCGCATCGTCGTCGGTGTGCTGCTGTTCGCTTTCTGTCTGCTGCAGCGGCTGCTTTCGCGCCGCTCGGGCAAGGCCCGTTGACTCTTCATTTCTCCTCTTTCTCTCGCACCCCACCATGACCACCCCCAAGCGCAAACTCCGCTCCGCCGAATGGTTCGGCACGGCCGACAAGAACGGCTTCATGTACCGCAGCTGGATGAAGAACCAGGGCATCCCCGACCACGCATTCGACGGCCGCCCCGTGATCGGCATCTGCAACACCTGGTCCGAGCTGACCCCGTGCAACGCGCACTTTCGCAAGATTGCCGAGCATGTGAAGCGTGGCATCTATGAGGCGGGTGGCTTTCCGGTCGAATTCCCGGTGTTCTCCAACGGTGAATCCAACCTGCGCCCCACGGCCATGCTCACCCGCAACCTGGCCAGCATGGATGTGGAAGAAGCCATTCGCGGCAACCCCATCGACGCGGTGGTGCTGCTGGTGGGCTGCGACAAGACCACACCCGCGCTGCTGATGGGCGCAGCCAGCTGCGATGTACCGGCCATCGTGGTCACGGGCGGGCCCATGCTCAACGGCAAGCTCGACGGCAAGGACATTGGCTCGGGCACCGCCGTGTGGCGCCTGCACGAATCGCTGAAGGCGGGCGAGATCAACGAGCACCAGTTCTTTGCGGCCGAGGCGGGCATGTCCCGCTCTGCCGGCACCTGCAACACCATGGGCACGGCCAGCACCATGGCCTGCATGGCCGAGTCGCTGGGCACATCGCTGCCGCACAACGCAGCCATCCCGGCTGTGGACTCGCGCCGGTATGTGCTAGCCCATATGTCCGGCAAGCGCATTGTGGAGATGGCGCACGAAGGGCTTACGCTCTCCAAGATCCTGACCCGCGAGGCGTTCGAGAACGCCATCCGCACCAACGCCGCCATCGGCGGATCGACCAATGCCGTCATCCATTTGAAGGCCATCGCGGGCCGCATCGGCGTGCAGCTGGACCTGGAGGACTGGACGCGCATCGGCCGTGGCACGCCCACCCTGGTGGACCTGCAGCCCTCGGGCCGCTTCCTGATGGAAGAGTTCTACTACGCAGGCGGTCTGCCCGCCGTGCTGCGCCGCCTGGGCGAGAACGGCCTGCTGCCCCACCCCAACGCGCTCACCGTCAACGGCAAGAGTCTGTGGGACAACGTGCGCGAAGCACCGCAGTACAACGACGAGGTCATCCGCCCCATCAACAACCCGCTGATTGCCGACGGCGGCATCTGCATCCTGCGCGGCAATCTGGCGCCGCGTGGCGCAGTGCTCAAGCCCTCTGCTGCGTCGCCCGAGCTGCTCAAGCACCGGGGCCGCGCGGTGGTGTTCGAGAACCTGGAGCACTACAAGGAGCGCATCGTCGATGAAAACCTGGACATCGACGCCAGCTGCGTCATGGTGCTCAAGAACTGCGGCCCCAAGGGCTACCCCGGCATGGCCGAGGTGGGCAACATGGGCCTGCCGCCCAAGCTGCTGCGCCAGGGCGTGAAGGACATGGTGCGCATCTCCGACGCGCGCATGAGCGGCACCGCCTACGGTACGGTGGTGCTGCACGTAGCGCCCGAGGCCGCTGCACTCGGCCCCCTGGCCGCAGTGCGCGATGGCGACTTCATTGAGCTGGACTGCGACAACGGCCGCTTGCACCTGGATATCAGCGATGAGGAACTGGCCGCGCGCCTGGCTGCCTTGGCGGGCACCGACAACGGTGGGCGCGGCGGCTACCAGCGCCTGTACGTGGACCACGTGCTGCAGGCTGACGATGGTTGCGACTTTGACTTTCTGGTGGGTTGCCGAGGCGCCGCCGTCCCTCGCCACTCTCACTGATACCGGCGACCCACCAGCCACAGATGTTGCTACATATTTCATAGCTTTTAGTGCTTGATAGATAAGCGCCAGAGCCGCATTTCACTCAAATTTTGACCTTTCCTCCGCCATGCCTGCCACCCATTCCCTCAAGAACCCTCGCTACCGAGGCATCTTCCCTGTCGTGCCCACCACCTTTCACGAAGACGACACGCTCGACCTGGACAGCCAGAAGCGCTGCCTCGACTTCATGATCGAAGCGGGCGTGGACGGCGTTTGCCTGCTGGCCAACTTCTCCGAGCAGTTCTCGCTGTCGGATGCGGAGCGCGAAATCATCACCCGCACATCGTTGGAACATGTGGCAGGCCGCGTGCCCGTCATCGTCACCACTACCCATTACGGCACCCGCGTGTGCGCCGAGCGCAGCCGCGCCGCGCAGGAAATGGGCGCGGCGATGGTGATGATCATGCCGCCCTACCACGGCGCCACCTTCCGCGTGCCGGAGGCGCAGATCTACGAGTTCTATGCCCGCGTGTCCGACGCCATCAGCATTCCGATCATGGTGCAAGACGCGCCTGCCAGCGGCACCGTGCTGTCGGCCCCGTTCCTGGCACGCATGGCGCAAGAGATCGAGAACTTGGCCTACTTCAAGATCGAAGTGCCCGGGGCGGCCAGCAAGCTGCGCGAGCTGATCCGCCTGGGCGGCGACGCCATCGAAGGCCCGTGGGACGGTGAAGAAGCCATCACGCTTCTGGCCGACCTGGATGCCGGTGCCACGGGCGCAATGACGGGCGGCGGCTTCCCCGACGGCATTCGCCCCATCATCGAGGCGCACCGCCAGGGCGACATGGACCAGGCGTTTGCGCTCTACCAGCGCTGGTTGCCGCTCATCAACCACGAGAACCGCCAGGGCGGCATCCTGACGGCCAAGGCGCTGATGAAGGAAGGCGGCGTGATCGCCTGCGAGGCGGGCCGCCACCCCTTCCCGGCCATGCACCCCGAGGTGCGGCGCGGCCTGATCGACATCGCGCGGCGGCTGGACCCGCTGGTGCTGCGCTGGGCTCGTTAAGCAGGAAACGCATGGTGCCCGCACGTTTTCTGGTGCCCGCCGAGGCGGGCCTGATTGCCCTGGATTGGGGCACCAGCGCATTGCGAGCCTTCCGCATGGGCGCGCATGGCGAGGTGCTGGAGACGCGGCACCGCCCCTGGGGCATCATGAACCTGCCCCCGGCCGCGAGCGATGTAGCCGATACGGAACCCGGCTCCGCATTTGAACGCGCGGTGCAAGACACCTGTGGCGACTGGCTGGCCGCCGCACCCGGCCTGCCCCTGCTGGCCTGCGGCATGGTGGGCAGCGCCCAAGGCTGGCGCGAGGCCAAGTACCTGCCCACGCCGACCTCGCTCGATGCACTGGCCCAGGGCCTGACGTTGGTGGCGCGGCGCGACGGCCCGCCGCTGCACATCGTGCCGGGCCTGTTGCAGCAGGGCGCGCTGCCCAACGTGATGCGCGGCGAAGAAACCCAGGTGCTGGGGGTGCTGGCGGATCTTGCGCTGCCTGCGGACGCGCCCGTGCTCATTGGCCTGCCCGGCACCCACAGCAAATGGGTACTGGCACGCCGGGGGCGCATCGAGCAATTCCACACTTTCATGACCGGCGAGGTTTTTGCCGCGCTGCGCAGCCACACCATCTTGGGCAAGACCATGCAGGTCGCAGCCACGCCCGACGACGACGCCTTTTCGCGCGGGCTGGAGGTGGCGCGGAGCAGCGACGCCGCACTGGGCCTGCTGTCGCACATCTTCAGCACGCGCACATTGGGTCTCACAGGCGCGTTGGCGTCCACCGCGCAAGCGGACTACCTCTCGGGCCTGCTGATCGGGCACGAGGTGGCGAGCCTGGCCCGTGTGCAGGATCAGACGCAGACCACACCGCAAACGCTGGTGCTTTGCGGCGAGCCCGACCTGTGCCGCCGCTACGCCATCGCGCTGCAGACCTACGGTTTTGCCGCCCCCACCATCGCCACGCAGGCCACGGCCACCGGGCTGTGGCAAATCGCGCTGGCGGCGGGGCTGGTCGTGGCGCCCACATCCTCGACTTCTCTATCCCCCATCACCGCCGGGAGCCTGCCCGCATGAACCCCATCGACAAAGCCCTGTTCCACATCCTGCAGCGCTGCGGGCTCATCGCCATCCTGCGCGGCGTGCAGCCGCACGAGGTGGTGGCCATCGGCCACGCGCTGTACGACGCGGGGTTTCGCATCATCGAAGTGCCGCTCAACTCGCCCGAGCCGCTGGCCAGCATCCGCGCACTGCGCGATGCACTGCCTGCCGACTGCCTCGTGGGCGCAGGCACCGTGCTCTCCATCGATGCCGTGGCCGATGTGGCGGCAGCCGGCGGGCAGATCATCGTCATGCCCCACAGCGACCCCGATGTGATCCGGGCCGCCCGCGCTGCCGGCATGGCCTGCGCGCCCGGCGTGGCCACGCTGACCGAGGCCTATGCCGCGCTGGCAGCGGGCGCCAACATGCTCAAGCTGTTCCCTGCCGAGGCGCTGCCGCCCCATGTGCTCAAGGCCTGGCGCGCAGTCATCACGCCGCCCATGGCACTGGTGCCCGTGGGCGGCATCGTGCCCGAGAGCATTGCGCCCTATGCCGCCGCTGGCGCCAGCGGCTTTGGCCTGGGCTCGGCCCTGTACCGGCCCGGCGACCAGGCCCCCGAGGTGGCGCACAAGGCTGCAGCGTTTGCGCGGGCGTGGCAGGCGTCCTTTGGCACCGCGCCCGCTAACGCCTGACCCCCCCCACTCGTCCCCAACAACTCCGCGTTCCGCAACGCATTGCACCGCCCCCATGAAGATCACCCGACTCACCACGTTCATCGTCCCGCCGCGCTGGTGCTTCCTGAAAATCGAAACCGACGAAGGCATCACCGGCTGGGGCGAGCCCGTGCTGGAAGGCCGCGCCCACACCGTGGCCGCTGCGGTGGATGAGCTGGCCGACTACCTCGTCGGCAAGGACCCGCGCCACATCGAAGACCACTGGACAGTGCTGTACCGGGGCGGCTTCTACCGGGGCGGCGGCGTGCACATGAGCGCACTGGCCGGCATCGACCAGGCGCTGTGGGACATCAAGGGCAAGGCGCTGGGCGTGCCCGTGGCCGAGCTGCTGGGCGGCAATGTGCGCAGCCACATCAAGGTCTACAGCTGGATCGGCGGCGACCGCCCCAGCGAGACAGCCGCCGCCGCCCAGGCCGCCGTGGCACGCGGCTTTACCGCCGTGAAGATGAACGGCACTGAAGAAGTGCAGTACGTGGACAGCTACGACAAGGTGGAGCGCTGCCTGCAGAACGTGGCTGCCGTGCGCGAGGCCGTGGGCCCCAACGTGGGCATTGGCGTGGACTTCCACGGCCGCGTGCACCGGCCCATGGCCAAGGTGCTGGTCAAGGAGCTGGAGCCCTACAAGCTCATGTTCATCGAAGAGCCCGTACTGAGCGAACACGAGGAGGCGCTCAAGGAAGTCGCGCACATCTCGTCCACCCCCATCGCCTTAGGCGAGCGCCTGTACTCGCGCTGGGACTTCAAGCGCGTGCTGCAAGGCGGCTACGCCGACATCATCCAGCCCGACCCCTCGCACGCCGGCGGCATCACCGAAACCCGCAAGATCGCCAGCATGGCCGAGGCCTACGACGTGGCGCTGGCCCTGCACTGCCCGCTGGGGCCCATTGCCCTGGCGGCCAACCTGCAGCTGGACGCGGTTTGCTACAACGCCTTCATCCAGGAGCAAAGCCTGGGCATCCACTACAACCAGGCCAACGACCTGATGGACTACGTGTCCAACCCCGAGGTGTTTGCGTACCAGGATGGCATGGTCGCCATCCCGAACGGACCGGGCTTGGGGATTGAGGTGAATGAAAAATATGTGCGCGAGCGCGCGGCAGAAGGGCACCGGTGGAGGAACCCTGTGTGGCGGCACCGGGATGGGAGTTTTGCGGAGTGGTGAGGGGGTTGAGAGCCTCGTTAGCTGATTCGGCAGGATTGGACGGCTCCAGGTTGATAGCCGTCGTAGATGTATGGCCGCTCATGACTGCATGTGTGCGTACCGGACACTGACGGCTACTGGGACCATACTGTGCCGCTGCAATCCCAGCGGGTGAATACAGACTACTTGGCTGCCAGATACTCCATCTTCATGGACTGAACCAGTTCGGCAGCAGTCGGTAGGGATGTCACACCCGACACCGAATGCCCCGCACTCCAAAGATCTGACCACCGGTGAATGACGGGCCCTTCAGATCCTCCGCCAAACTTCTTGCGCGCCTCCTGAACCGATACCGTCTCGTCCAGAGCCTCTGGATCGAGCCCAACCTGGACGATGGACGGCTTCAGAAAGTTGGCGGGCAGTCCCGTGAAGGCGCGTGTGGCGAGCACATCGTCCATGGAACTTTCCAGAAGCATCTCTTTGTAATCCGCAGTAGCCATGCTTTCCTGGGTGGCGATGAATCGTGTGCCCACGCACCCCAGGTCGCAACCCAACACGGTGGCGGCGCGCAGCGCCACGCCGTCCGAGAGTCCTCCCGACAGCACGATGGGACCATTGAACATCTGGCGCACAGCGCGCACGAAGGCGAACGGGTTGGCCCAGCCGGTGTGCCCGCCTGCGCCGGACGACAGCAGAACGAGGCCATCGACACCTGCTTCCAGCGCGCGCTCTGCATGGTGGAGCGAAGCCACATCGGCAAACACAAGGCAGCCGCCGTCACGCAAGGCCGGAATCACCGAAGCGGGCGACCCCACACTGGTGATCACCAGCTCCGCACCGTGGCGCACGATCAAGTCCACTTCGGCCTTGAGGCGTGCGGGGTCGCGCCGCATGATGAGGTTGGGGCAATAAGGCGCTCGGCTGGGCTGCTCCTTGGCCTCGCGCCGAAGTCGCCGCAACCACGCCGCGAACTCGTCCAGAGACGTGCAATTGGCCGTGGGAAACGCACCGATGACGCCAGCCGCGCACGCGGCCGAGACCAGCTCGATGCCAGAGACACGCAGCATGGGGGCCGCAATGACGGGCACTACCAGCCGCTCCATAAAAGGCAGTCGGTTCATTCTTGTTCCATTCCGTTCTGTGAATGCATTGCGTGAAGGGCCGCGATGGCCTGTACTGCTTCGTCCACGAGGTCGTTGACGATGGCCTGCAGCGGCTCGATGCGTTGGGCGAATGCGATGGACGGCCCCAGGGAGACCATGCCACGGCGCCAGTCGCCCTCGGCGTAGCAGCAGTCGCGCGCGGCGGCTCCGCTGATGAGGTCGCCGAACGCAGCGTGTTCGGTGGCACCAGCCCGTTCGATGGTCTGAACTTGGCGCGCGGTGTCGTTCAGCAGCACGCGCCAAGTGGTGCCCAGTGACTGCAGCAACCGCACCGTGGAGTGCTCGTCACAGGTGAGCAAATGCTCCTTGTAAAGCGGGTGCGTCTGGATCTCCTCGCACACCAGAAAGCGGCTGCCGATGAGCACACCGTCCAGCCCCTGAGCCAGCACCGCGGCCAGTTGTCTGCCGCGGCCGATGCCGCCCCCCAGCACCACGGGCACCTTGAACTGGCCATGGGCGAGAGCGCCCATCAGCATGGTGGGCAGCTCGTTCATGCCGGGGTGACCGCCCTCTTCCATGCCGACCAAAGCAATGGCATCGGCACCTGCGCGCTCTGCGGACAAAGCGTGGCGGATGCTGGAGGCCTTGTGGACAATGACGGCGTTGGCTTTGTGCAGCGCTTTGATGAGTTCCGCAGGCGCATGTCCTGCTGTCTCGAACACCTTCACGCCATACGCCAGGGCGGCATCCATCCAGCGTGGAACCGTGATGTTGGCTTCGGGCCGGTGCGAGAGCGTGAGGTTCACACCAAACGGTTTGCCGCGGGTCAGCGCAGAGCAGAGCGCAAGCGCGTCGCAGAAATCCGCTTCGCTGGCATACGACCGGGGCGTGATGAAGCCCATGCAGCCCGCTTTCACCAGCGCGGCCACATACCTGGCGTCGGACAGCCACATCAGTCCGCCGCCCAGGATGGGATGGTCGATCCCCAGAAGCTGCGTAATGCGCGTGCGCAGGACGGCTGCCATGACTCAGTCGATCCCTGCGCCCAGTGACGGCGCGCCCGCCAGGTCGGTGCCGCCCATCCCCTCCATGGCCACCGGAAAGCGGACCCATGGCATGTCGTCCCCAGCACCCAACTTGCCGCGCGAGGCAAAGTGCGCCTGGGTCGACAGTTCTGCGGGGTGCACCACAGGCGCGGCGGGAACGTCGTGACGGCACAGCAGCTCGAAGGCTTCACCCGAATCCAGTGACTCCATGGCCTGCTCAATGCGCAGATTGATCGCATCAGCGACTGCCTTGCGGGTCTTGTGCGTGGCGTACTCCGGCCCGTCAAAGGGCGCGAGCGGCAGCGCTGTGCAGAGGCGCTTCCAGAAATGGTCTTCCAGCGCAGCAATCGACACGTAGCGCCCATCCTTGCAACGGAACGCGCCGTAGGCGGCCTTCACCAGCGTGGCCTCGCGCTGCGCTTGCACCGTGCGCGCACCGGCCGACCGGTAGGCACCCAGCCGTGGGTTCATCCAGTGCAAGGCGCAATCGGCCAGCGCAACGTCCAGGTACTGCCCCCGGCCCGTGGCTTCGCGCTGGAACAGCGCGGCGAGCGTGGCTGACAGCGCGTACATGGTCCCGCACAGGTCGGCCACCGGCAGCCCGAAGCTCTGTGCGGGGGCGCCATTCGCTTGGCCTGACACCGCCAGCACGCCCGCAGCGGCCAGGTAGTTGATGTCATGCCCCGGCAGGTCGGCCCAGGGCCCTGTCTGCCCGTAGCCACTGAGGGACACATAGATGAGTCGCGGAAAGGCCTGGCAGAGTGCGGAGGCATCCAGCCCCAGTCGCGCCATCACGCCGGGGCGATAGGACTCGACCACTACATCGGCCGATGCGATCAGCGCGCGAACGTGATCGCGCTGGGCTTCGTCCTTGAGGTCCACCATCAGGCTCTGCTTGCCCCGGTTCACGGCCTCGAACGCGCCCTGCCCCAGATGGCGCGCGTTGTCGCCGTGCGGCGGGCGCTCGATCTTGATGATGCGCGCGCCCATCTCCGCCAGGTTCTGCGTCAGGAAGGGCCCCGGCAGCAGCTCACTGAAATCCACCACCGTGATGCCCTGCAGCGGCGGCCGGGCTGTAGTGGCGGTCATTCGGCGGTTCTTTCGATGATCACGGCATCGAGCGGCAGCACGCCCTCACCTTGCGCGCCAATCCACACGGGGTTGAGGTCCATCTCCTCGATACGACCTGCGTTGTGCATCACGAAGTCCGAGATGCGCAGCAGCAGTGTATGCAGCGCCTCCAGGTCCGCCGGCGGGCGGCCACGCGCGCCTTCCAGCAAGGGGAAGCATCGCATCTCGCGGACCATCGCTGCTGCCTCGCTGGCGGAAAGCGGCAGCATGCGCCGGGTGACGTCGCGCAGAATCTCCACGTAGATGCCGCCCAGGCCGAAGGTCATCACATGGCCGAACACCGGGTCGCGCGTGACGCCGACCATCAACTCCAGGCCTCCGCTCGGCGCCATCTTCTCGATGAGCAGACCGTCGATGTGCGCGTCAGGCCGGTGGTGCTTCGCGGCCGCCATGATGTCTTCCCAGGCTTGGCGCAGTTCGTCGGCGTTCTGAAGCCCCACGATGACGCCGCCGATGTCGGACTTGTGCACGATCTGCTCGCTGGCGATCTTGGCCACCACGGGGTAACCCATGCCTTTGGCGGCTGCGACGGCAGCCTCCATCGTCGGTGCCAGTGCGTTGGGCAGTAACGGGATACCGGCTGCCAGCAACTGGGACTTGGCCTCGGCCTCAGACAGGCTGCGCGTGGCGCTGGCGGGCGGCAACGCCGCTGCTGGGTTCAACGGGGTGTGCGTGCCGCGCGAACGCGTCCAGCGGCCATATTCGATCCAGCGCTGGATGGCTTTGATGGCCTTGCCCACCGACCGTGGCGGTGCAAAACCGCCTTCAACCAGCATGCGATAGCCCTCGCCCATGCGATCGCTCATCCAGATGGGAAGGATCGGGGTGGCGCAACCTTTCTGCGCCGCAATGATGGTGCGCGCCAGCTGGATCGTGGTGTCGCCATAGTCCAGCGCGATCGGAACGATCACGCAGCCCAGGTGGGGGTCCGCCGCCACGGCGCTCAATGACTTTTCAATCAGCGCCGCATCGCTCAGTACGGCGGCGGTGGTATCCACCGGGTTGTCCAGCGCAGCGAAGTCGGGCAGCAGATCGGCCAGGGCTTGCCGTGTGTGCGGGGCAAACTGCGCGAGGGTCAGGCCTGCGGTGCCCACAGCATCCGCCGTCAAGGCCGCCGTGCCACCCGACGAGGTGTAGATCGCCACCCCTTCGCTGGATGCCGGCTCGCCCCGCGCGAACAGCCAGGCCGTATCGACCAGCTCGTCGATGTCATCCACCTCGATCACGCCACACTGCTTGAACACGGCGCTGTTCACCTCGGCCGATCCGGTCAGGGATGCGGTGTGAGATTGCGCCGCCTTCTGCCCGTAGGCCGACTTGCCCACCTTGAGTGCGATCACGGGCTTGCCGTTGGCCGCCGCGCGGTTCACGGCGGCCACAAACTTCGCACCGTCCTTGATGCCCTCCAGCAAGGTCACGATCACCTTGATGTCGGGGGCATCGGCCATGTAGTGGATGAAGTCGGCCACCTGCAGGTCCACCTCGTTGCCGGTGGAGGCCCACAGGCCAATGCCGATGCCCCGGTCCATGGCCTGCATCACGTTGCGCCCCAGGCCACCTCCCTGCGTGGCCAGGCCGATGGGCCCCTTCACCAGGTCGTGCGGGAACGACGGCGAAAAGGTCAGACCCAGGCGGTGGTTGACGTTGGTGAGGCCCGGGCAGTTGGGACCGTACAGGCGCATGCCGCCTGCGTCAGCAATCTCCTTGAGTCGCACCTGGGCGCGTTCGCCTTCTTCTCCGGCCTCGCCAAAGCCCGAAGTCAGCACGATGGCAAACAGCACGCCCCGTGCCGCGCACTCCTCGGCCACGGCCAGCACACCCGATGCGGGCACCACGATCACCGCCACGTCGGGCGTGGCGGGCAGCGATGCCACACTGGGCCAGCAGCGGTGCCCGCGGATTTCTGCCTTGGTCGGGTTGACGAGGTAGATGTCCCCGTCGAACTCGGAATGGTCCAGCAGGTTGGTCAGCGTGCGCTCGCCGATGCTCTGCGGGCGGTCGGACGCGCCCACAAGGGCAATCGAGCGGGGGCGGATCAGTCGTGAAATATCAGTCAATCTTGTCTCCTGGTCGTTATAGGTGCGGTGATGCCGAGGGTCAGGCAATCGCTGAGATACCCAGGATTTCGCGACCAGCGATCAAGGTCTGCACTTCGGTGGTGCCTTCGGGAATCGTCCCGCCGCGCGTGTCGCGGAAGATCCGCTCAATGGGGTAGTCGGTGGCGTAGCCCAGGCCGCCATGCACCTGCAGCGCCATGCTGGCGACTTCGTGTGCGGCCTCGGTGGCGTAGAGCTTGGCGATGGAGCAGGCAGTGCGCGCATCGGCATTGGCGTCGAGGGCTGCGGCAGCGCGCAGGCTCAGTGCCCGGGCGGCTTCCACGCGGATCGTCATGTCCACGATGAGCTTTTGAACCAGTTGAAAACTACCGATGGGCTTGCCGAATTGGGTGCGGGTGCGGGCATAGTCGATGGACAGGTCGAGCGCAGCCTGCGCAGCGCCCACAGCGCCCATGGCAATGTTGACGCGCGCGCCGTCCAGGCCCATGAGCATCTTCTTGAGCGCGTTGCCTTCTTCGCCCAGCAGGTTCTCGCGGGGCACCTTGACGTTGTCGAACGCCAGCTCCGCCGTGCCGGTGCTGCGCAGCACCATGGTGTCGACATTGCGCACTTCATAGGGCGATACATCGCGCTCTATCAGGAAAGTGGAGAGCCCACCTTGGCAGTCGGGGCTGAACGTGCGGGCGACCACGATGCCGAAGTCGCCAAAGGCGCCGTTGGTGATCCACAGCTTGCGGCCGTTGAGGACGTAGTGGTCACCCTGCAGGTCTGCGCGCGTCTGGACCTGCGCAATGTTGGAGCCCGTGCCTGGCTCGCTGATGGCATTGAACACCTTGCGTTCGGACGCCAGCAGGGGCTTCAGGAAGCGTTCGCGCTGCTCTTCGTTGGCCTCGGCCGCCAGCTTGTTGATGGCCGCGTTGGTGATGTTCACCATGGTCCGCAGCGACAACCAGGTGTAGCCCGCTTCTTCCATGAGCATGGCCCAGGTCATCTGGTCCATGTCCATGCCGCCCAGGGCCTCGGGCAAGCGGCCACCGATGTATCCGAACTGGGACAGCTCCTTGAGGAGTTCGAAGGGGAAGGTCTTGTCCCGGTCGTGCTGGGCCACGTGGGGTGCGACCTCGCTTTTCATGAAGCGGCGCACGCTGTCGCGCAGCATTTCTTGTTCGGAACTCATCGTTGCATACATGGCTATGTCTCCTGGGTTGAATGCTTGGACCCGCCGCTAGGCGGGCGTGGTGTCTTTGGTGCCCGCGCCGCGCCGGCCCGAGGCCGTGGCGCGCAGCGTGGGCGCGGGGTTCTGGGGATGGAACACGAGCGCCCGCACCTCCTGCAAGGCCTGCAGGCACGCGTCTTTGGTACGACGCAGCCGTTCCGTGGGGCCGGCGATCGACAGCGCGAGGGGTTCGTCGCCCAGATAGCCGGCCACGGCGATGGCGGCCAGGCCGTCAAAGCCTTCGTTCTCCACCCACATCCAGCCTTGCTCGCGCGCTTGCGCGATCTGCGCCTCCAGCGCTGCGAGGTCGGTGATGGAGCCGGGGGCGATCTGCTTGAGCGGCTTGAGCCGCAGCTGACGCGCAGCCTCTTCGGGCGTGCCCAGCGCCAGCTCGGCCTTGCCCAAAGCAGATACGTGCAGGGCGATCTTGTTGCCCACGTTTTCTACATAGCGCAGCGGGTGTGTGCCCTCGGCAAACGCCAGGACCTTGACCACGCCGGCCTCCACGCGGCCGCACATGCCGGTCTCTCCGGTCTTGTCGCGCAGCAGTTCGCAGGCCTCGGACGCCACGGCATAGAGCGAATCGCCCGCAGCGATGCCTTTGGCAACTGTGAGCAGACGGGCTGTTGGATAGAAGCGCCGGGTGCGCGCAGTCCGCATCAGGTAGCCCAGCTCGTGCAACGTGTGCAAGAGATCGGAGCAACTGCTCTCAGGCAGGTCCATCAGGCGCGCAAGGTCTGAGTTGGAGAGTTCGCGGCGCTCGCGGGCAAAGACCTCCAGAAGGGCCATGGTGCGAGACGCGGCAGGGACGATGGCGGGCATAGGTTCTCCGGTATTTCGTAGATATCAACGAATCATATCTTTGAGATCGAAGGAATTCCTTGGGGGAATTTGTTTGAAATTCCGATTTTTGCTTTTCACCTGATCACCAAAACTTCTTGCATGTCTACGAAATATTGAAGTATTCTACGACCAGCCGCAATCAAGTGGCAACAAAAAATGGAGACAAGCATGCGTAGAACCTTCCGAAAACTGGTTGTTTTTGTCATTGCCTCATTGGCCTTCGGTGTGCTGCACGCTGCGGGGGATGTGTGGCCCAGCAAGCCCATCACGTTTGTGGTGCCGTTCCCACCCGGGGGCATTACGGACAGCACGTCGCGGCTTTTGGCCAAGCTGCTCAGCGCACAGCTGGGACAGTCGGTGGTGGTGGACAACCGCCCGGGGGCAGGCGGCTCCATTGGTGTCGAGTCGGCCTCCCGCCAGCCGCCCGATGGCTACACCATCATTTACGGCACGCAGGGAACGCATGGCGCCAACCTAGCGCTGTACAAGAACGTGCGCTATGACCCCGTGGCGGACTTCGTGCCCGTGCACGCCATGTCGGAAACGCCGCTCATGCTGGTGATCAACCCTTCGCGCCCGTTCAAGACGGTGCCCGAGCTGATCGCCTATGCCAAGGCCAACCCCGGCAAGCTCAACTACGGCTCCGCCGGACCTGGCACGGGCACCCATCTGACGGCCGAGCTGTTCCAGACCGCCGCAGGCATCAAGATGACCCATGTGCCGTACCGCGGCAGCGCGCCGGCACTGACCGACTTGATGGCCGGCAGCATCGACCTGATGTTCGACTATCCGGCGGTGGTGCTGCCTCAGGTGCAGGCCAACAAGCTCAAGGCGCTGGCGGTCACCTCCAAGACGCGCCTGGCCAGTTCGCCCGACGTACCCACCGTGGGTGAACTGGGCGTTCCCGAAGCCGAATCCACAGCCTGGGGCGCGGTGTTCGTTCCGGCCAAGACGTCACCCGAGATCGTGAAGCGCCTGGGCGACGAGATCGCCAAAGCCATCGTTCACCCCGAAATGCTGCAGGCCACCGAGAAGTTCGGCAGCGTCCCGCTGGTCGGCCTGCGCGACGCCAAGATGGGCGCCTTCGTGAAGTCGGAGATGACCCGGTGGCGTGCAGTGGTGCAGCAGTCGGGCGCCAAGCTTGATTGACAGGCTGCGGGCAATCCCTGCCCGCCCAGCAGCTTTCTTTTTCCCCTCCCTTCTTTCTATGACCGATTCAAAGACTTCCTTGAAGCCGTTGCAGCCGACTCTGTATGAGCTGGCTGACGATGGCCACTCGCTCAACTTCTTCTTTGCGCAGTGCAGCGCCTGTGGGGGGCTGAGCTTTCCTGCCAACGCACCGGGCTGCATGCATTGCGGAGAACCGCTGAGCCAAGCCACGCGCATTACCCGCCCGGGTGGTGGAGAGCTGCTGGAGTTCGTGACCCTGCACGTGCCGCTGCTGCCCGGCATGGCAGCGCCCAGCATTGCGGGGGACATTCGCATCGCCCCTGGCATCGTCGAAGAAGGCGTGATGGCTGTTGCAGATGAATCGGCACTGAAGCACGGCATGGCGGTTCGCGCCGTTGCCGAAGTCAAGCCGGAAGAAGGTGTTTACGCCTGCCGCTTTGTACCTGTGAATGAAGGAGCCGCGCAATGAGCCATACCCAGCAATCCAATTCGGGCAACTGGCTCGATGCCAATGGCGGCGTGTTCATCGCCGGTATTGGCCTGCACCCCTACCAGTTTCCTACCGAAACGCCCTACACCGAGCTGGGCCTCACAGCCGTGCGCGCAGCGCTGGCCGACTCGGGACTGGCATGGGACCGCGTGCAAAGTGCGCATGTGGGCACCACTTCCATCGGAATGGCGGCGGGCCGCGTCATGTTGCGCCACCTGGGGTCCACGGGTCTGGCGGTGACGCAGGTGGAAAACGCATCGGCCTCTGGCTCCTTCGCATTCCGCCAGGCGTGCATGGAAGTGGCGACCGGCATGAGCAATGTGGTGCTGGCGGTCGGTGTGGACAAACATGGCGACGGGCGCCGCGCTGCCAACAAGGACGGCCTGGAGAGGCTGAGCGAAACCGCCACCATCCCGGCGGCCAAGTTCGCGATGATGGCGCGCACCTACCTGCGCGAGCGCGGTGCCTCCGTCGAGGAAATGGCCAACGCGGCCGTGAAGAACCACGGCAATGCGGCGCGCAACCCGTTCGCGCAGTTCCGCAAACCCCGCACGCTGGAACAGGTGCTCGCATCGCCGCGCGTGGTGGGCGACCTCACGGTGCAGCAATGCTGCCCGCGCGGCGAAGGGGCTGCGGCAGTGATGGTGGTCTCTGGCAACGCCATCCGTCACTTGGGACTGGATGCACGCCGCTGCGTGCGCGTCAAGGCGTCGGTCGCAGGCAGTGAGCGGCCCGAAATGCAATACGGCGACAGCGCTGTGGAGCTGGTCCGCACCAGCGCGCAGGCCGCGTTTGACCAAGCAGGCATTGCCCCCAAGGAGCTCGACCTGCTGGAGCTGCACGATGCCTTCTCGGTGGAAGAGCTGCTGTACAGCGAAGCCATTGGTGTGTGCGAACCCGGCGAAGGCGCCCGCTATCTGGCACGTGGCGATTCGCAGATTGGCGGCCGCTGCGCCATCAATGCATCGGGCGGCCTCATCGGCATGGGTCACCCGCTCGGCCCCACGGGCATCGGACAGTTGGCGGAAATCACCCGCCAGCTGCGGGGTGAAGCCGATGGCCGGCAGCACCCCAACGCGCGGTGGGGCATGGCCCACATGATCGGTCTGGGTTCTGTGTCCGTCGCTCATGTGCTGTCGGCATCGGCGTGACGGCACTTCAGATTTTTTTGAAAGCAATCCAATGACTACCCCTGATATCCAGGACCTGGGCACATTGCTCTATGAGGTGCGCGACCGCGTGGCCGTGATCACCCTCAACCGGCCCGACCGTATGAACACGCTGGGCAGCACCATGAAGCCGGACCTGGCGCGCGCCTTCTTCGAACTGGCGCGCAACGACGACCAGGTGCGCGCGGTGCTGATCACCGGCAGCGGCGACAAGGCGTTCTGCGCAGGCGCCGACATCAAGGAGCGCGCCACCGACGTGGTGCGCGGCACCGAGTACTTCGTGCGTCAGAAGGCCACCCACGAGCTGTTCCGCAACATCGAAGAGTTTGAAAAACCCGTCATTGCGGCCATCAACGGTGTGGCGCTAGGCGGCGGGCTGGAGATTGCTCTGTGCTGCGACTTGCGCATTGCGGCCTCCCACGCGCGCTTTGGCCTGCCCGAAATCAAGCTGGGCGTCATCCCGGCCGCCGGTGGCACACAGCGGCTGCCACGACTGGTGGGTGAAGCCCGGGCCAAAGAGCTGATCCTGACGGCTGACCTGGTGGACGCGGAGACGGCGCTGCGCTACGGCCTCGTCAGCCGTGTGGTGCCGCAGGCCGAACTGATGACGGCTGCGCTGGAACTGAGCCAGCGCATCGCGCAGCACCCACCGCTGGCAGTCCGCTTCGCCAAGCGCGCCATCAATCGCGGCATGCAGACCGACCTGGACTCGGGCCTGGAATACGAACGCTATGCGGCCGCAATGATCGTGGACAGCGAAGACCGCATCGAGGGCATGCGCGCCTTTGTCGAGAAACGCGAACCCCAATTCAAAGGGCGCTAGGGCCTTACGGCATTGGCGACTTCATCAGACAACACACACGAAAGGTATCCCATGGAACTCGGATTGAACGGACAGGTCGCGCTCGTCACTGGCGGCGGGCAAGGCGTAGGCCGACAGATTTGCATCGAACTCGCAGCCGAAGGTGCACGCGTGGTGGTGAACGACCTGTTTGCAGAGCGCGCCCAAGCGGTGGCGGATGAGATCAACGCCGCAGGCGGACAAGCCTACGCCGCTCCTGCCGACATCACCCAGCTCGACGCGGTCGATGCCATGGTTGCAAACGCTGCCCAGCACTTCGGCGCGCCCATCACGGTGCTGGTGAAC
This sequence comes from Acidovorax sp. 107, assembly GCF_003058055.1. Classification (NCBI taxonomy): domain Bacteria; kingdom Pseudomonadati; phylum Pseudomonadota; class Betaproteobacteria; order Burkholderiales; family Comamonadaceae; genus Acidovorax; species Acidovorax sp. 107. The sequence continues at coordinate 2,229,144 of NZ_QBTZ01000001.1, forward strand.
AACGCAGGCATCATTCCCGAGCGCCGCGAAAAAGGCGGCCGCACACCTGCCTTTGTGGACACCCCCGTGGTGGACTGGGCCAAGATCGTGAACCTCAACGTCTACGGCACCATGCACTGCTGCCGCGCTGTATTGCCAGGCATGGTCGGGCGCAAGACCGGCCGCATCATCAACATCATCTCGGAAGCGGGTCGCATCGGCGAAGCCAACATGGCGGTGTATTCGGGCGCCAAGGCCGCCATTCCCGGTTTCGCCAAGGCCCTGGCACGGGAGCACGGCCGCCATGCGGTCACTGTCAACTCCATCGCTCTGGGCGCGGTGTCTCATGAGGGCATCAAGGACGGCCCCCTGAACATCCACGCCACGGTGGAGAACAACGAGCTGCTGGGCAAGATGCTCAATGCGTACCCCATCTCCAAAGGCGTGGGTCGCCTCTCCCGACCCACCGACGTATCAGGGATCGTGGCGTTCCTGGCGTCAGACCGCGCGCTGTTCATCACGGGGCAGACCATCGGCGCATCCGGCGGTTTCGCGATGGTTTGATGAAAGAAGGGGCGGTCGGGCAAACCGCCTCTGCGCCTCTGCGCCGCTCAGGTGCTCAGGTGCTCAGGTGCTCAGGTGCTCAGGTGCTCACCGTACTGCGTTCTCATGCAGCACGACCGAATACACAACAAGGAGACAAGACCATGATGAATCGCCGCCACTTCTCGGCATCCATGGGGGCTCTGGCACTCTCGCCGTCGGTATTTGCACAGAGCGCTTACCCGCAGCGCCCGATCACCCTCGTAGTTCCCTTCTCCGCGGGCAGCGTGGTGGATGTCCAGGCCCGCCTCATCGCACAGGCGCTGAGTGACAACCTGGGTCAGCCCATCGTCATCGAAAACCGGGTCGGTGTGAGCGGGTCCATCGGCGCCGAGTTTGTGGCACGCGCGGCGCCCGACGGCTACACCATCCTGCTCGGCACCCAGGGCACACAAGGGACCAACACGGTTCTCTCCAAGAACATTCGCTACGACCCGATCAAGGACTTCGTGGCCATCCATGGGTTGACAGGTAACGCCAACGTCATGGTTTGCAATCCCAATACAAAGTTCAAAACCGTCGCCGACGTGATCGAGTTCGGCAAGCAACAGCCTGGCAAGCTCAACTTTGGGTCGGGTGGAAATGGCACGTCTGCCCACCTGTGTCTGGAGTTGCTGCAAACCCAGACCGGCGCGCGCTTCAATCACATCCCCTACAAGGCCACCACCGCGGCCCTGGTCGACCTGATTGCGGGCAATGTGGATGTGCTGTTCGACTATGTACAGACATCTCGGGCGCACATCCGGGACGGAAAAATCAATGCGCTCGCGGTGACCAGCACGAGCCGCCTTGCCGCGCTGCCCAACGTGCCCACCATGACCGAGGCCGGAATCCCCAGCGTGGTGGCGATGAACTGGGGCGGTATCTTTGTACCGGTCAATACGCCTGCCCCCATAGTCAAACGCTTGTCCGATGGGGTGGGTCAGGCACTGAATTCGCCCGAGGTCACAGCGGCGCTGGACGCGGTCTCGAGCGTGAAGATCGGCATGCCCCACGAGCAGTTCACGCCCTTCGTGGCCAGCGAGGCCGCCAAGTGGGCCGAGGTGATTCGCAAGTCCGGGGCGAGTCTCTGATGCCCGCGCCCAGAGTGGCCGTAGTCACTGGCGCAGGCAGCGGTATCGGCCGCGCACTGGCGTTGGCATGTGCCCGCGAAGGCATGGCGGTGGTGGCGGCGGACATCGAGGCGGAGGCCCTGGCGCAAACGCAGGCGCTGGTGGAGTCCGCCGGCGCCGATTGCATGGCACAGCGCTGCGATGTGTCGAGCGCCGCCGACGTGGAGCGACTGGCTGAAACAAGCTGGCGCCGGTGGGGTGGCGCGGACTGGCTTTTCAACAACGCTGGCGTGGCGGTGCTCGGGACGGCCTGGGACGCCACGGACGACGACTGGCGGTGGGTGCTGGGCGTGAACATGATGGGGGTGGCACATGGCGTGCGCAGCTTTGTACCGCGCATGCGCGCGCGGGGCCTGCCGGCTCACATCGTGAATACCGCGTCGGCCGCAGGCCTCGCCACCGTCGGGGGCTCCGCTGTGTACTGCGCCAGCAAGCACGCGGTCGTCGCGTATTCGGAATGTCTGGCCAAGGATCTGGAGCAGGTGGGCTCTTCCATTGGCGTGTCGGTGTTGTGTCCCTCTCTAGTGGCCACGCGCATCAACGAGTCACAGCGCAACCGGCCACCCGCATTGGCAGGGGCCGGCCCGACGGCAGCGGCATATGAAGAAAGGGTGCGCGCCGGCATGGCCGCCTCCGCCGTCAGTGCCGAGGATGTCGCACGCGCCGCGGTCGACGCGATTCATGCGCGCCGCTTCTACGTCATTCCCCATGCCCACACGGGTGCGTCCGTGAGGGGCCGCGCCCAAAAAATCATGGGTGATTTCCACCACCTTCACCAGGAGACCTTTCAATGACGGCAACCCACGCTCCGGTCGAGCTTTCAGCCCTCCACAACACTGTCACAGCGCTCACAGAACGCGTTGAACGCATGGAGGGCATCGAAGCCATCCGCGCGCTGCGCGCCCGCTACCACGAACTCGTGAACGAGGATGCGGGCAACCGCCTCTATGAACTGTTTGCGCCCGACGCCTACGTGGCCTATGGCGGACGCCCCGAAGTGCGGGGCCGCGACAACATCCGTGCGTTCTTCGCATCGTTTCCCGTGCAAACGGCCCGGCAGTTCATCCACAGCCATGTGGTGCAGGTGCAGGGCGACCGGGGCACGGGGTGTAGCTACCTGGACGGCCGACCTGTGAAGGACGGCAAGAGCTTTTATGTGGTGGGGCGCTTTGACGACGAGTACATCCGCTTGGAAGGCCAGTGGTTCTTTCAGCGTGTGACCTTGAGCGTGCACTACATGATCGAGGCCTCTGAGCGCTGGGACCACCTCATTCCGCTGCAAGGGGTTCGTTGATGAATGGCACCGCCACCATGGCCTCGTTGCCATCCTTGTTTGATCTGACCGGCCAGCGAGCGCTGGTGACAGGCGCTGCCAGCGGTCTCGGGCTGGCCATTGCAGAAGCCCTTCTGGAGGCGGGTGCGGCGGTCGTGCTATCCGACAGCAACGCGCCAGCGCTGGACGCCGAAGTGCAGCGCCTGCGCGAGACGCATACGAAGGTTCAGCAGCGGGTGATCGACGTCAGCGATGGCGCGGATGTAGACCGCAATATCGACGCCATCGCGGCTGAAGGGGCCATCGATTGCGTGTTTGCGAACGCGGGCATGAGCGCCGGACGCGGCTTCCTGGCCGAACAAGGGCGCCTGGAAAATGTGGACCCTGCAGCGTGGGAAAAGGTACTGCAGGTCAACCTGACGGGCGTGCTGGGCACGCTGCGCGCCGCCAGCCGCCACATGAAGCCCCGCCGCCAAGGGCGGATCATCGTGACCTCGTCCATCGCCGGGCTGAGGTCGGAGGCACATTCCGGCTACGCCTACGTGGCCTCCAAGGCCGCGGTGAACAACGTGGTGCGCCAGGCGGCCATCGAGCTGGCGCCGTTCAACATCCTGGTCAACGCCATCGCCCCAGGCCCCTTTGCCACCGGCATCAATGGCGGGCGCCTGCGCCTGCCGGAGAGCGCTGAACGCATGCGCACCTACATCCCACTGGGCCGCATCGCCCAGCCGCATAAGATCCAGGGGCTGGCGCTGCTGCTGGCTTCGCCGGCCTCCCGTTACATGACCGGAGCCATCATCCCCATCGACGGTGGTGCCAGCGCACGTTAGCGCTGGGGAGCATCTGTCCGTTCATTACAGCCACTACAAAAAGAGGAAGCCAAACCATGATCATCGTCACAGGCCATGTGATCGCGCGCAAGGACACGGAGGAGACCGTTGAGAGACTGGCCGTGGAGCATGTTCTGCGCTCCCGGGCGGAGCCGGGTTGCGTGTCCCACGAAGTCAGCCGCGACGTGCAACAGCCGCTGCGGTTCGTGTTCTTCGAGCGCTGGAGCGACATGGCGGCACTGCAAGCCCATTTCCGGGTGGTGGCCTCGCGCACGTTCGCACAGTCCATGGCTAGCCTCTGTCAGGAGCCTCCGAAGATCGATATCTATGAGACGACGGTGGTTGCTGCGCGCTGAAGGCCTGACCCTTCAGCATTCAGTCTTTGACAAGAAAACGGCGCCATGGATGCCGGCGCCGGCTACCGTCCCACCCACCGCTGTATTGCGCCCTGCCCTGCAAGGAAATGCGCTACAGCGATTGGAAGGAGCGATGATGAAGAGCCGACAGTTGCTGCAGCACCTCGAAAGCCCCGCTCTATTTACCCTCCCTGCGCCTTCAAAGCCGCATTGCGTTGCGCAAACCGCGCCGTCCACTCCGTCATCAGCATGAAGCTGGGGTCCGAACGCACAACGCGCTCGGTCTGGGCCCAGATGGCATCGTCGGTCTGGTCCAGGTCCAGGGGGTCGCCATGGGGTTGGCTCACGTACCAGGGGGTGTCCAGGTAGATTTCGACCGTGTTGTCTTCCGGGTCCATGCAGTAGATGGAGATCGCATTGCCATGGTTGAGGCCGCGCATCTTTGTCGCCCCCAGGGCCAGCGCACGGCGGCGGGCTTCGCGCAGGTGGTCGAGGGTCTGGACCTTGAAGGACAGCTGCATCACCGTGCTGGGTGTATCCGCTGAGCGGCCTCCGGCCAGCGCCAACTGGTGGTGCTGATCGTCACGCCCGCTCAGGAACACGATCTCGAAATGGAAGGTCACACCTTCGCCCCGGTCGGTCTCCTGCATGTCAAACACACCGGTGTAGAAGGTCTTCATCACCTCCAGGTCGCGGCAGAAGATTCCGCAGTGGGAAAGGTTGGCGGTATAGGGTGGGTTCACGGTGTCGGACTCCAGGGGTTCAGGGGATGAGGACCAGCTTGCCGAGCGTGCCACCGCTGTCGAGAAGCTCGTGGGCCCGGCGTGCCTCCGCCAGCGGCATGCACATGGCGCGCGGCGCACGCAATTGGCCGCTGGCCATAAGTGCGATGGCCTGCTCCATCAACCCACGGCGCTGCGCCACATCGGCGTCCACCGCGTGAATGGAGAAGGTGCGAATGGCGAGGCTCTTGGCGAGCAGCTTGCGCAACTCGTCGAACACGTCCGCAGAGGGCGGGCCGGCCAGGATGTTGTACGACACGGCCATGCCCGACGGCGCGAGCGAACGCAGGCACGCAATGAAGAGCGCAGCGCCCACGTGGTCGAACGCCAGGTCCACGCCACGGCCAGCGGTCAGTTCCATCACCCGTTGCGGCAGCGCCTGCACGTCGCCATCCACAAGGTCCGTCACGCCGTTCTCCAAGGCGAATGCCCGCTTCTCAGGCGTAGAGGCGGTGCCGATCACCCGCAGGCCGCGCGAGCGAGCAACCTGAGCGAGCGCTGTGGCCACCCCACCGGCTGCGCCAGGCACCAGAATGGATTGGGCCGGCAAGTTGCCGTTGCTGCCCAGCAGAGCAAGGCCCAACTGGAAGTTGCCAAGGCTCACGGCGTCTTCCCAGGCGATGCTGGCGGGCAGCACAAAAGGCACCGACTCTGGTACGCAGATCGCCTGCACATAGCAGCCACCGCGCTGGGGCAGCTCTCGCGCACTCACCAGCACCCGATCTCCCACTTGCAGCCGAGCCACGCCCGGGCCCACGGCGTCCACAACGCCGGCCAACTCGTTGCCGGGGATGGCGGGTAGCGGCGGCATCCATTTGTAGGTGCCGTTGCGGATCAATACGTCCGGTCCGCCCGCACCGATGGCGTGCGCTCGCACGCGCACCTGGCCCGGCCCGGGCTGGGGTGTAGGCAGGTCGACCCAGGAAAGGACTTCCGGGCCACCCGTGACCTGCAACTGCACGGCTTTCATCGAGCCTTCGAAGGAGATCGCCATCTTGACCCTCAGCGCTGGCCGTCGTGGACGGAGACCTGCTCGCGGGTGAGCCCGCCCAGACGCGCATGGATGCGACCACCATCGGCCATCACCAGCGCAAAGAGAATTTCGTCGGGGCGCGGTGCGTCCTGGATGCCGACCTCGGCACTGTTGAAATGGCTGCGGACATAGGCCGCGTGGATGTAGTGCAGCGGCACCACCAAGCGGTAACCTGTCGCCGCGACGACCTTGGCCGACGGCACGATGGCCTTGGGCTCGCCCAGCACCTGGCGCATCGCCCAACCGCCAGCTTCGTGCCAGACGGCACCGTGTTCCAGCTCACCGTTCACACCCACAATCGCGGCCTTGCTATAGGCCTGTACGTTGTCCTTGCCTAGTACCGAGACCAGTTCTTCGGCAAGCGTCGTGCCCAGGCTGCGCAGCTCGGCCATGAACGGCAGGAGGTCCGGCTCATACCGGCCCGCATAGGGATTGCGGATGACGGCACAGGCAGAGGCGACACGCAATGGTGTCTGGGGCGGTGGCCCGCCCTCGTGGTACACCGTTTCAATGGTCAAGCTGCGCTTGCGGATAGCGATCAAAGTCATGCAATAAGTCCTTCGATGGAATGGGTAGCAATCATTGTTTGGGTATCTTGGCGTCAGCCACCACCTGCTGCCATTTTTCTATTTCGTGGCTGACCATGTTTTTCATTTCTTCGGGCGTGCTCCCTCGCGCCTCGCCTCCCATATCCTCCAGGCGTTGACGCACGATAGATGCTTGCAGAGCGCGCATTACTTCTGTTTGGAGGCGATCTACGACCGCTCGGGGCGTGCCGGCCGGGGCCATCAAACCCGCCCACGAACGCACGTCGTACCCTGCCACGCCTTGTTCCGCCACGGTGGGAACGTTGGGCAGGCCGGGCCAGCGCTGAAGCCCCGTGGTGGCAATGGCCCGCAGTTTGCCCGCCTGGATGTTGGTCAACACCGCAGTGGGGGGAGCGATGATGAAAGGCACATCGCCCGCCAGCAGGGAAGTGATCGATGCAGCGTCGCCCCGATAGGGCACATGCAGCAGACTCACGCGGGCCATCTTGGCCAGCAACTCGCCCGCTAGGTGGTGGGTAGAGCCCACACCTGCGGTGCCGTACCCTACCGTTCCGGGCGCAGCCTGTGCATTGGCGATCACCTCGCGCAGGTTCTGAATCTTTGAATTGGCGTTGACCACCACCAGGAAGGGAAAGAAGGTGATGGTGGACACCATCTCGAAGTCCGCCACCGACTTGTAGGGCAGCGTGTTGTACAGGGCGCCCGCAACGGCGTGTCCGCCGGTCGCCAGCAGCAGCGTGTACCCATCGGGTTTGGCGCGTGCCACCGTAGTGGCTGCGATGTTCCCACCCGCTCCCGACTGTGACTCCACCACCACCGGCTGGCCCAAGGCTTTGGCCATTTCCGCTCCAACGGCGCGCGCGATGGCGTCAGCGTTGCCGCCGGGGGCAAAGCCCTGGTAGAGCTTGATGGCTCGCTCAGGGTACACCTGAGCCCAGGCAGGCAAAGCCGGCCATCCAAGCGCGGCCGCGCCACAGGCGGCCAAGACATGTCTTCTATGCATCGTATTTGTCTCCGTGGGCGGCGGCCGCATGGGGCCTGGCTCTGCCCTTGCAGGGGTTGGGTGGAAGGTCGAAAAGGGTTTGGTGAACGGTGGGAATCAGCCCTGAGCAACCACGGGATTGCGCAGCACGCCAATGGCTTCGATCTCCACCTCCACCACGTCACCTGGCTTCATGAAATGCTGCGGCTTCTTGCTCCAGCCCACACCAGCCGGAGTGCCGGTGATGATCACGTCACCGGGCACCAGCGTGAAGATGGTGGAGGCGTAGGCGATCAGTCGGGGGATGGAGAAGATCATGTGTCCGGTGTGGCTGGACTGCACCGCTACGCCGTTCAGGCGTGTCTCCAGCTTGAGCTCCCGGCCCGGCGCGATCTCGTCGGCCGTCACCATCCAGGGGCCGAAGGCGCCAGTGGATTCAAAGTTCTTGCCTGAAGCGATCTGCTTGGCGTGGAACTGCCACTCGCGCACGCTGGCGTCGTTGTAACAGCTGTAGCCCGCGATGTGGGACCAGGCGTCTGCCTCGCTGATGTCACGGCCCTCCTTGCCGATCACCACGGCCAGCTCGCCTTCCCAGTCCAGCGAATCCGACACGTGCGGGCGAATGATGGGGCCCTGATGGGGCGTCTGCGAACGCCATACGCGCAGGAAGATCGGTGGCTGCTCGGACAACTCGCGCTGCATGCCGGCGGCGAGCACTTCCTGGTGGTGGTCCATGTAGTTACGTACCGCACAGACGATCTTTTCTGGGCGAGGAATCACGGGCAAGAAGGTCACGTCAGCCAATTTCGCATCCGCCTTGAGCCCATCCACCAAAGCGTCACGACGCTGGAAGTCTGGGCTGGCAATGAAGTCAGCCAAGGTGGCATGGCCTGTGCGGCTGGCGAGTTCAGCCACGCCATCGCCGAGGACGACGCCCCAGGTTTCACGGCCGCCGATTGAGTAGGACATCAGTTTCATGGGTTTCCTTAGAGGGGGATGGAAAAGAGGCTTCGAGAAGAGTGATTCAACAAATCACGCATCTCGTAGATAAATGCATGAAGTTATTTTTATGCATAAAACATGTTTCGTGCATAGTGGTTTCTACCGAGCAATTTCTGGGAAATTGTCTGAAACAAGCATCAGAAGGCTGCACAGTCAGCGTCAGGAACGCGCGCATCCAGAAGCAAAAAAAGCCCGCTGGCATGAGGCCTGCGGGCTTTTTTTTGAGGGGGGAGGCGTTGACGAGAGAGGGGACGGTCTAGGGAAAGACGGTCTCTATGGGCGCCCCAGGTAAAGGCTTGGTGCGCGATGGGACGGGTTCGCTTAGTTTTCTTGAGCTGCGCTTGAGCAGAGCCTCTTAGGCGCCGCGATCAGGCTCCACCTTGCTCAGCACGGCCAGTACATTGCGCTCAGTGCCCAAGATGTGCTCCTGCAGAAGCGCACAGGCGGTGTCCGCATCGCGCCGCAAGGTGGCATCCATGAGCTTGCGGTGCTCGCTGGATTTGTTCTTGAAGGTTTTCCTGTGGCGTGCAGAAAACCGCCGGTAGCGTTCGGCCTGATCAAAGAGGCTGGCGCTCCAGGTGCGCAAACGCTCCGAGGGACTCGCCGAGATCAGGGCCATGTGAAAGGCCGTGTGTACGTCGGTCCATCCCTGGTCCAAAACAACCGGTCCGTCGCTGAGCCGGCCTTCTACCTTCTCCAGTCGATGGAAAGCTGCCACCACCTGGGCTTCCCACGCGTCGTCCCCGTGCTCGATAGACTCGCGCAGCGCCTGCACATCAAGCATGACCCGCATGCGGGTGATATCGATCAGATCTTCTGCAGAAATTGCGGTGACACGAAAACCCCGGCGCTCGTCGGCGCGGATCAACCCCTCCTGGGCCAGACGGCTCAAGGCTTCCCGCAGAGGGCTGCTGGAAAAACCGTAGGCAGCTTGCAACTCATCGAGCTTGAGCTTGGCACCGGGGCTATAGGTGCCGCTCAACACATCCCTGCGCAGTTGCGCAAAGGCCTGATCCACCAGGGGCGGGGTGCGCTGAGAAGTGTCATTTTTATACATGTTTTGAATTTTATGCATAAACTCAGACCATTGAAATAAGGAGAAAACCTCGTGACTACCGCCTCGCCCCCCTCCCCCCTGCGCCTCCTGGCCATCTCGGGCAGCATCCGCCGTGCCTCGCATTGCACCGCCGTGCTGCGCAGCCTGCAGCCCCTGCTACCACCCGAAGCGACACTGGAGCTGTTTCCTCTCGACGAGATTCCCTTGTACAACGCCGATCTGGATGGGGACCAACCGCCCGCCGCCGTAGTTCAGTTGAAAGAAGCAATCAAGAGCGCCGATGGCCTGATTGTCTGCTCGCCAGAATACAACTACGGCATACCAGGCGTGCTCAAGAACGCCATTGACTGGGCGTCGCGACCGGGCTTCGCATCGCCCCTCAAGGGCAAGCCGGCGCTCATCATGACAGCATCGCCAGGCACAGCTGGGGGGGTGCGCGCACAAGCCCAGATTCGTGACGCACTGGCAGCTACGTTAGCGCGGCCATTGGTGCGCCAACATATCGCCATTGCTGGTGTGGCGACGCGTATCCAAGAAGGTCAGTTAGTGGACAAACCAACCTTGGACATCATCCAAGCAGGCTTACTTGAACTGATTGAAGAGAGCCGTTGGATTGCGACTCGCTCCGCCGAGACCTGAATCCACGCGGTGCACCGCCCCATCTTCTTTCTGAAAGCGACGGCGGATACTGCGCAGCAGAGTTTGAACTACGGGCGTTTTGCAGTTGACCCTGTCGAACGTCCAGAGTGCGGAGATATTTTTAGGGTCAAGGTTGTTGGCCACAGAACCAGATCGTCACTCAGAACCCCCTGCAATGAAGCCACGATACTGTCGGCCTCCTCCTCGTGCACAACCCCTGGTCCATGGGGATGGGTGTCTACAAGGGTGCAGGCAACTTGCCCCTTAACATCCGTGTAACCAAAGCAACTGTGATGAAGCCCCATGGAGAAAGTGATTCGATTGTTCAGGATTGGGCCGTCTGCGCTGCTCGCCCGTGCAACGGCCTTTGCGCTAATTCCATGCCCGCTCGTGGGCTTTGTATGAACAAACTGTAGATGACTCAAGTACCAGACTGGGGTCTTGAACTCAGGATTCACCTTCGTGAGCCTGTATGCTAGGCATTGGCGTTCAACCACGGGAGATTCAAGATTATTTTGACCTGAGTCCCGGGCATCTTTGAACTTGATCTCGGCTTGTAGCAATGCTTCTTTGAGGCCGCCAATTAACCGCGAATCTTGTAAGTCAGATGCGCACCAGGTCCGGAAATTCTTTTGAAGTTGTGCGGACGACTTGGCATGCTGGCGCGCCGAATGAAGGTGTCTCTCTGCGGCAGGCGAAGTATCAGCGCAGATGACACCCCAAGGACACAAGAAAAGCAGGCCCAGAAGGGCCTGCCTAAGAGCCGGCCCCTTGAAGTAGGCAGCGTGTACGAGACGATCTTCTGTCATCAACGAACGTAATCTATTAGTTGAGTGCGACAGATGCCGAGCTTTGTAGCTGGACCTGGGTACTGGTCCGCGTCCCGACGAACTGGGCAGTAGCAATACCACCCTGTGTCGGTTGAGTTGTCAGGAAGGCGCAGGAGGCGACGCCTGCAGCATCTGTAGTCGCAGTGCAGCTATCGCTGCCTCCCGACAGGCTGAGCTTGACCGTCGCGTTCGCGACGGGTCCATAGGGGTCCGCGACGCGAATCAGTCCTGCCACGTTGCTGGTGCCGTTCGAACTGGTGCGTTTGCTAGCTGCGACTTCCGTAGTGGTCGTGAGCCAAACAGGATTGATCACGGTCGCGTCAAGCGCATTGACCTTTGCTGCGGAGCACTCGCGAAGAATCGACAAAGATCGCAGCGTGCTGGCATTACCGATCAGAAATGGATTCTTGCCACCTGCGGTGCCTTTGTTGAGGGCATCCAGCTTGGCCAGCGATCCATCTACAAATGGATGCGTGTGGATAGTCCCATCCACGTTTTCGGCAACGGCCAATTGGTAGAGCCGCTCAGATCCATCGAGATATGCCTTGGCAAGCGGTAAGGTGGTTGGTGTACCTGTGCCACCCCAAAAGATAAGCTTGTAGCTCTTGCCATCCAGCTGCGCCGGCAATATGCCGGAGAACGTTCCAGGCGTGTGACCGGGAGTAGACAGCACCGTTAAGTTCAAGCCATCTACAGCGAGTATCTGGGGTGTCATGGTCCCGTTGCTGAGCGAGGTGGTGATGATGGAACCAGAAAACACCGTTGCGTTGCGCGCGTTGGCCGCAGTCAGTGCCGCCGCGTCTTCAGAGCCAATGTACACAGGCCCACCGTAGGTGTCCTGCATAAACTTCGCGCCGTTGTAGTGGTCGCCATGCCCGTGTGTCGGCATGATTCCCTTGAGGGTGGCGGGATTGATGCCAACAGACACCAGTCCGGGGATCGTCATAGTCTTGGCGTCATCGGTACTATTCTGCGCATCCAAAAGGAAATAGCCATTGGGCGTCTTCAAAACATACTGTCCCACCCAGCGGCGTCCCGTGTAGTACAGGTTGTCAAACATCTTGGTCATCGGAATGACCGCCGTGTCCTGAAGCTCAGGCGGGGCACCTGCGTTCTCGACGGAGTAGCACCATTGGCGACGTTGCTCTCCCGCGAACTCCTTGCCGGCATTGGCCGTCGCAGCGTCCAGATGTCGCTGATATTCACTCGTGCCTGCAGGTGATCGAGTTGCTGCCGGCACTGCAGTTGCAGGCAATGTGAGTGTGGCGTCGAGAAAGGGAGACGTGAATGAATCGTCAGATCCACCACACGCAGTGATGAGCGCGCTGGTGCCAATGCACGCAGCCAGAGAGAGCTTGGCAGTGCCGAGTGAGAGGGGATTAAATCGCCGCATTGATAAATGTCTCCAGTGTGTTTTCTACTTCGCACTTCGTGCGCTCTGGACATCGACATGGGCATCGAAGTTCGAGCGAACAAAGTGCCCGGAGTCTGATTCGTGGAGAGCAAAAAACCAATCGACAAATTCTTACCCACTCGTTAGCGCTAGTTCGGAATGAATCGTCCCAGCTGTTCCGAGGCTGTTCGTTTCAAGTCACGTCACCATCTCATTGTTTTGACTGGCGAACTCCCGCTACTTGGTGGCCTCAGTCGCAGCACGCGAGACGTAGAGTTTGAAACGAGCAGGCGACGACGGATAACCAAGATACCCAAAATTGAGCGTAGCGAATTCAACCATGTCCTTGCTTTATTCATAGCGCTAGGCGGTAGTTCAATTCGGCTTTGAACGGGTCGTTGGTTGTCACCCCAAAACGCGAAGCGTGTTGACAAAGCGCAATTGCCAGGAATTCATTTGCTGAGGAATTCTGAAGAGTGGGCAAGTATTGATCGCTTGTCCTTGGGGGTGTGACTGAACAACACCGCAGCGGAACTCAAACCAAAGGAGATCGCCCATGGGCCAACTTGTCTACGCCGCCAAAGTCACGCACATTCCCCGCCTCATCATCTCGGAGCAGCCAGGGCCGCTGCACGGCTGCCGCCGTGATGCCACGGATGGGCTACTGGCCGTTGGTCGGCAAATCACCGAAGCCGGGGCCGACACCGTTGTGATCCTGGACACGCACTGGCTGAGCAACGCCGCGTACCACATCAACGGAGCAGCGCAATTTGACGGCGTCTTCACGAGCAGTGAGTTCCCGACGCAGTTGAGCGAGCTTCCCTATTCCTACCAGGGCAACCCGGAGCTTGCATTCGCCATGGCCCAGTGCGCCAGCGCGACGGGCGTCAAGACGATTGCGCACCAAAAATCCCATCTCGGACTGGAGTACGGCACGCTGGTGCCGCTGCACTTCATGCAGCTCGACAAGAGCATTCGCGTCATCTCGGTGTCTGGCTGGTGCGCATTCGCGACGATTGACGAGAGCCGCCGGGTAGGTGCCGCCTTTCGCCAAGCCATTGAAGCGTCGGAAAGCCGCGTTGCGCTCATCGCCAGCGGCTCGCTCTCCCACCGGATTCACGACAACCAGGACGTTCTGGACCGGCCGTATGAGATCAGCGACGAATTCAATCGGCAGTGCGATCTGCTCACCCTGGAGCTGTGGCAGGCGGGCCGCTGGGCCGAGTTCACGGCCATGCTACCGAGCTATGCCAAGGCGTGCACTGGCGAGGGATGGATGCACGACACGGCGATGCTTCTGGGCGCCCTGGGTTGGGCCAACTACAAGGCGCCCGCCCATCTGGTCACCCCGTATTTTGTGGCTTCAGGGACGGGACAAGTCATCGCGCAGTTGCCCGTGGAGCCCGCTTCCGCCGAGCTTCATCAGCTTGCCACTGCTGAAGCCACTCCTTGAGAAACTCGGCAAACGCTTCCGCAGCCGGAGGCGCTGCACGTACCGTGGACCGGTAAATGCAAACCTGGCGTATTGCTTCCGGATCTTTGACGCGCCGCATGACGAGGCCCAAAGGCACGGCCATGGCAGAGATGTACGCCGGCGCCAACGTCGCCGCGAGCCCCTGGGCCGCAATACCCAGGGCCGTGGAGACGTTGTCCACCACATCCACCGGGAGAATCCGCGAGCCCTCGGGGGCGTTGAGGCGCATTTGCGCAACGCTTCGCTCATGGTCGCGCCCGGCGGAAACGATGTGGGCGTTGCGCAGATCCGCCCACTTGAGGGACTTGCGCTGCGCCAAAGGATGTGCGGGCGAGCACCAAAGGACCCAGGGGCTGTCAAAGACGGGGATGGCCTCAACGTGTTCAATGCCGCTGCGATCTGGCCCCACAGCCAAGTCCAAGTCGCCGCTGGCGACACGGTCCAGGAGGTCATCGACAGGGGTATCCCGGATGCGGATGACAACCTTCGGACGCTCTTCGGAAAAGGCTTTGATAGCGGCAGGAAGGATGGCCCCCGCGAGCACCAGGGGCGCGCCAATGCGCACAACCCCGGAGGCCCTGTTTCTGACGTCAGAGGCCGCCGATTCGGCCATATGAACATGTCTCAGCACGGACTTGACCGAGCCGAGAAAGTCCCTGCCAGCACTCGACAGCTCCACGCGCCTCGTACTGCGATCAAACACGCGGAAACCAATGGTGGACTCCAGCTCCGCAACAAGTTGACTGACCGCTGATGAAGACAAACCCATCTGCTCGCTCGCAGCCGCAAAGCTCCGCATTTCAGCAACGCTGGAGAAGGCTTCGAACTGCCTGAGGGTGAACCGTGTGAGAGCCATGCGTGAATTTTGCAGCTTGCGCTTTGCACCAGGTCAAATCAATTAGCCACTTTTACTTATTAATTCACCATTATTTGTCGATTGTCAAGCGCAATTCACAGTCAGATACTCTGGGCCTGCCATCAGCACCGACCAGGCCCATACCGTGAATCTCAGCCCCGCATTGCATGCCTCGCTGGCACGCCAGCTGCACGAATCGCAGCGCACACGCACCCAGCTCGAACACTTTTCTCGTCTTCATCCCACCATGGATATCGAAGACAGCTATGCCATCCAGAGCGCCTGGATGGACCTGTGCCAACAGGATGGCCGCAAGGTCATTGGTCACAAGATCGGCTTGACCTCCCGCGCCATGCAGATCTCGTCCCAGATCACGGAGCCTGACTACGGGACGCTGCTCGACGACATGCTGATCCCTGACGGATCGGAGATCCGGACCGACCGCTTCATCCTGCCGCGCCTGGAGGTGGAGTTCGCGTTCATCCTGGCCAAGCCCCTCCAGGGGCCGGGCATCACCCTGTTCGATGTGCTCAACGCGACCGACTATGTCGTCCCGGCGCTGGAACTCATTGACGCGCGCATCGAGCAATTCGACCGGAACACGCGTGCGCCGCGCAAGGTGCTGGACACGATTGCAGACAACGCGGCCAATGGCGCCATCATTCTGGGAGGCCGCCCCATGCGCCCGAACGAGGTGGACTGGCGCTGGGCCGGCGCCCTGTTATTCAAAAACGGGGTGATCGAAGAGTCGGGCCTCGGGGCTGCCGTGCTCAACCATCCCGGCAACGGTGTTGCATGGCTGGCCAACCGGCTCGCGCCCTACGGGCAATCGCTCGCTGCCGGTGAAATTGTTCTGGGTGGCTCCTTCACGCGACCTGTGGCCTGTGCCGTGGGTGATGTGTTCCACGCCGACTACGGCTCCCTCGGTTCGATCTCTGCGAGGTTTGTATGACCCAGACGCCACGCAATACGTTCAAGGACACGCTCCAGGCGGGTCGACAACTTGCGGGCCTGTGGCTCGGGCTTGCCGATCCGTATGCGACGGAGGTGTGCGCAGGGCTCGGCTACGACTGGCTGCTGATCGACGGAGAGCACGGTCCGAACGACCTGCGTTCCATGCTGGGCGCACTGCAGGCGGCAGCCCCCTACGACACGGAAGCGGTCGTGCGCATTCCACACGGCGATGCCGCGCTGATCAAACAAGTGCTGGAGATCGGTGCGCGGACCCTGCTCGTCCCGATGGTGGAGACTGCGGAAGCCGCCAGCGCGCTGGCCTCCGCGATGCGCTATCCGCCGCAAGGCATTCGCGGCGTGGGCAGTGGCCTGGCGCGGTCCTCCCGTTGGAGCCGGTATCCCAACTATCTGCACGAGGCCAATGACCGGGTCTGCCTGCTGGTTCAGGTCGAGACGGCGGACGCACTTGCACAGCTGGACGCCATTGCGCAGGTCGAAGGTGTGGACGGTGTATTCATCGGCCCTGCCGATCTGTCGGCTTCCATGGGCTACCTGGGGCAGCCATCGCATCCCGAGGTCAAGGCGGCCATCGAAAAGGCCATCCGGACCATCCGCTCTCACGGCAAGGCCGCCGGCATCCTGTGCACCGACGAAGCCCTGGCGCGTCACTACACCTCGGTGGGTGCGCAGTTTGTTGCTATCGGGGTCGACACGACGCTGCTGTCGCAGGCGGCCAAGGCCTTGCTGCAACGCTATCGCAACGACGTCGCATCCCCTAGCACCGAGGTGCGCAATGGCTACTGAGCTGCACACGGCGCTGCGTGCCGCATTTGCCGGCCGTCTCTTCACAGAGGCTGAAGAGATGGCGCCGTTCCTGACGGACTGGCGCGGCAAGTGGACGGGGACTGCGTTGGCGGTGGTGCAACCCGATAGCCCCCAGGACGTAGCGAGCGTCATGCGGTGGTGCCATGAGCGGCGCATTCCGGTAGTACCCCAAGGGGGCAACACCGGATTGTCTGGAGGGGCGACGCCCGACGCTTCGGGTCGCTCCGTCGTTCTGTCGTTGTCCCGGCTCCAGAGCGTCCGCTCGGTCGACCTCCAGAACAACACCATCACCGTCGATGCGGGCGTCACGCTGCTGGCCCTGCAGGAGGCCGCGCAGGCGCAAGGTCGGATGTTCCCGCTGAGCCTGGCCGCCGAGGGCAGCTGCACCATCGGCGGCAACCTGGCCAGCAATGCAGGAGGTGTGCAGGTGCTCCGCTACGGCAACGCACGCGAGCTTTGTCTGGGGCTTGAGGTGGTGACGGCCGAAGGCGAGCTGTGGAACGGACTGCGCGGTCTGCGCAAGGACAACACCGGCTATGACCTGCGCGACTTGTACATCGGTAGCGAAGGCACGCTCGGCATCATCACGGGCGCGACCCTGAAGCTCTTCCCCCAACCCAGGTCCCAGGTCGTCGCATGCGTGGCGGTGCCTGCACCCGCCCAAGCGGTCGAGCTACTGACTTTCGCACAGGCACGCCTGGGCGCGGCCCTCACTGCCTTCGAGCTGATGAGCGACACCTGCTTGCAGCTGGTGGAGAAGCATGTTCCGGGAAGCCGCATTCCGTTCGGAGAACGCAGTCCGTGGTACGTGCTGATGGAGTTGTCTGGGGAAATGGACGACACCCAGGCCACGTCCAGCATGGAGTCGTTGCTGGAGGCCGCATTTGAGCAGTCCCTGATCACAGACGCAGCGCCGTCTTCCAGCCTGTCGCAGCTGCAGGCCCTGTGGGCGCTGCGCGAGAACATCTCCGAAGCACAAGGCGCGGAAGGCAAGACCATCAAGCACGACATTTCGCTGCCAGCGTCGCGCATTGCCGAGTTCATCGAATCTACCGATGCGGGCATCCTGGCGCAGTCTCATTTGGTCCGCCTTGTGGTTTTTGGCCATTTGGGCGACGGCAACCTGCACTACAACCTGTCGCCAGCCGAGGGGTCCTCCCCCGCCGATTTTCTGGCACTGGAGCCAGCAATGAATCGCTTGATCCACGACGCGGTGCACGCGCGTGGCGGCTCCATCTCTGCAGAGCACGGGCTCGGTGTGCTCCGGCGCGACGAGTCGGCCCGCTACAAGTCGCCCGTGGAGCTCGACCTGATGCGCCGCATCAAGGCCGCGCTCGATCCGCATGGCTTGCTCAACCCCGGCAAGCTGCTGCCCTGATCGATCGTCTTCTTCTGTTTCCAACTTGGATGGGAATCCCAATGAATAGCGCACCCCTGGTCGTGGCCGGCGTCCCCGTGTCACCAGACCACTACATCGACGGCCAAAGAGTCGGTTCCACCGAAACCTTTGAGCTGCATTGCCCAATTGACCAACACCTGCTGGGCCACGTGTCGGAAGGCCTTGCCGAGCATGTGGACCAGGCGATCCAAGCGGCGCAACGCGCGTTTCCGGCCTGGGCAGCGTTAGGGGCCGAGGGCCGCAAGCCCTATCTGGACCGGTTCGCCGAAGAGATCGGCAAGCGCGCAGACGCCTTGTGCCAGCTCGAAAGCAATGACGCGGGGGTGCTCCTCTCGCGCATGCGCCACGGCGTGGTCCCACGCGCCATGCTCAACATCAAATGGTTTGCGGAACACGCGCTGGGACTGCAGGACCGCAAGCTGGAAACGGAACAAGCCACCCACCTGGTTCGGCATGACCCTGCAGGGGTGGTTGCGATCATCACGCCGTGGAATGCACCACTCATGCTGTCCACATGGAAGTTGGGCCCGGCACTGGCATCGGGCAATACCTGTGTGCTCAAGCCACCAGAGTGGGCGCCCTTGACCTGTTCGCTGCTGGCCGATGCCGCCCATGCGGCGGGCCTGCCCCCCGGCGTGTTCAACGTGGTGCAAGGCAGCGGCGCAAAGACCGGTGCCAAGCTGGTCAGCGACCCACGCCTTGCCCGGATCTCATTCACGGGCTCAGTCCCCACCGCGAAGTGGATCGCCGGGGCCGCAGGTGCCAACCTGGTGCCGTGCAGCCTGGAACTGGGCGGCAAGAGCGCCTTCATCGTGCTGGAAGACGCTGATATCGATAGCGCTGCGGCCACCGGGGCACTCATGTACCGAAACGCTGGTCAGGTGTGTCTGGCTGGCACCCGATTCCTGGTGCACCAAAAGATCGCCGACCGCTACATCGAAGCGCTGCGCGGCTATGTGGAGAAGCTCAACATTGGCGACCCGCGCGACGAAGCGACAGAAGTGGGCCCACTGATTCATCCCCGGCAGTTGGAACGTGTCGGTGCGTTTGTGGACCGTGCCGTGGCCGGTGGCGCACGCGTGCTGTGGGGCGGCGCTCGCCATCCATTCGGCGCGCAGTACTACCAGCCCACCATGCTGACCAACCTGCGCCAGGACGACGAGATCGTGCAGAACGAGGTGTTCGGTCCGGTACTCACGCTGCAGACCTTCTGCTCTGACGAAGAAGCCATCGAGATGGCGAACGGCACCGACTACGGCCTTGGGGGCGTGTGCTACGGCGAGCAAGGACACGCCGTGGCTGTAGCCGAAAAAGTCCGCACGGGCTTTATCTGGGTGAACAGCTTTGGCATCCGCGATCTCGCGGCACCGTTTGGCGGCATCAAGCGCTCAGGGGTGGGTCGTGAAGGTGGCGAGTGGAGCTTCGAATTCTTCTGCGATGTCAAGGACGTGGTCGTTCCTAAAAAGCCTTTCAAGGCCAGCTTCAGCCACCGTTGAGTGTCGGTCGGCATCGCCGCATCACAAGGAGACAACAATGAACAGCGAGAACACATCCCGGCGCCAGCTTCTCATGGGTTGCGCGGCGTTGGGCCTGAGCGGCATGGCGCTCAGCGGATGCGCCTCATCGACGGCCACGGCGATTGCCAATGCCACGGGCGATACCCCCATCGCGACCGTGGCGCAGGGGAAACTAGCGGGCCGGAGGCAAGGGCAAGTGCTGTCTTTCCAGCGCATCCCCTACGCAGCCAATCCGTACTTGGAGGCCAACCGGTTCAAGGCCCCCCAGCCAGTGCCCGCATGGGCGGGCGTTCGCGATGCGTCGAGTGCAGGCCCCATGCCTCCCCAGCCGTCCCGTGGAGCCGATGGAGGCATGTCGGGCGCTGCAGACGATTTGACGCTGAACATCTGGGCACCCGCCGACGCCCGGGGCGCGCCGGTCCTAGTCTGGTTGCCGGGTGGCGCCTTCTATCGCGTGGATGCTGGCGAGTCGTGGTACGACGGCAGCGCCTATGCCCACGAAGGGGTGGTGGTGGTGACCGTGAACTACCGCGTAGGCATCGACGGATTCATGTGGGTCGAAGGCATGCCGCCCAACCGGGGCTTTCTGGACCAGGTGGCGGCCCTCCAATGGGTGCGCCAGAACATCGCGGCCTTCGGGGGCGATGCGACCAATGTGACCCTGGCCGGGCAGTCTGCCGGAGCCCAGAGCGTGATGGCTCTGATGGGCATGCCTGCGGCCCAAGGGCTGTTCCATAAGGCCATTGCGCAGAGCCCGCCCCAGAATCACTTGACCCCTGAGCAGGCCGGCCGCATTGCGGCGGCGACCGCTGCGACACTGGGTGTAGAGCCCACCGCCAAGGCGCTTGCCAATGTGCCCCTGCCCGCGCTTGTCGCAGGCACGGAACGCATGGTGGCCGACTTGCGTGACCGGGCCAAGTGGGGCGGTATCAGTGGTCAGCCCCCCTACCTGCCCGTGGTGGACGGCACGCTGCTCACGGACCCTCCGTTGGCCTCGCTGACCCGGCATGCACACAAATCAATACCGCTGCTGATCGGCAGCACCGACGACGAAGCCCGCTTGTACCTGGTGCCCGGCGGAGCCATTGAGCGCATCTCTGCACCGGCCTTCGCTGCTGCGCTGGGAGGGGCGGGCCTGACGTCCAACGCGCCGAATGTCTACGCCCAGGTGCGCCCCAACGCATCGCCCGGCGACATGCTGGCGGCACTGGAGTCCGACAGCACGTTCCGTATGCCAGCGCAGCGCTACGCGGAGAACCGGGTCGCAGCGGGTGCCCAGACCTGGAACTACCAGTTTGCCTGGCAATCGCCAGGTTTTGGCGGCCGGCTGGGCGCCGCCCATGTGGTGGACGTTCCTTACGTCTTCAACACCCTGGCCAGCAAACAGGCCAGCCCTTTCCTGGGCGGCCCGGGCTACCAGCCGTTGGCAGACACCATGTTTGGGCACTGGCTGCGATTCGTCAAAACCGGAGACCCCGGATGGACGCGGTACGACCTCACCACCCGCCAGACCATGCGCTTTGACACCCGCTCGGCAGTGGTGGCCGATCCCTTGGCGGACCGGCGGCAACTGTGGGCCGGCAAGAAATTCAACTGACCTGCTGCCTAGATGGCAGCTTCTAGGAGACTCCCGATGGGAAAAATCGTTGGCGCCGCCATGGTGTCGCACCACCCTGGCCTGATGCAGTGCGAAGAGTTTCGCGTGCTGCAAGGTGCAGGGTCAGACTCTGACCTGATCTCGGGCTACGCCCGGGTTCGTGAGCGGATCAAGGCCGTGAAACCCGATGCCGTACTGATCTTTGATTCGCACTGGTTCACCACCGGCTACCACTTGGTGGACGGTGGCGCGAAGTTCGAAGGCAGCTATATCTCGGATGAAATGCCCTGGTATCTGCATGGAGTTCCCTACAACTACCTGGGTTGCCCCGACCTCGCCGTGCAGGTGGAAGCCGTTTCGCGGGAGCGCAAAGGTTATGTGCGCAACATCCGCCATCCCGAACTGGGAAAGCAGTACGCAACGATCAACCTGGTCAAGCACCTGCACCTGGAACTGAGCAAGACCCCGGTACTGACCGTCAGCTCCTGCCAGAACTGCGAGTGGCCTCAGTTCCTTCAATCGGGCGAAGACATCGGTGAAGCCATTCGCCGCAGCGACCTCAATGTGGTGCTGCTCGCCTCTGGGGCGCTGAGCCACAAGTTCAACGGCATTGATTGGCGCCCGAACCATCCGCGCATCTTCCACGAAAGCAATGTGTCTCGTCCCGAGAACATTGCCAGCGACAAGGCAGCCATTGAATTCATGCGCCAGGGGCGCCACGACGAGATCCTCGCGCGCTGGGACGACGACTACCGCCGCAAGCCGTGGGAAGCGTTTGGAGCGCACTACCTGCAGATGCTCGGAGCCATGGGTGGTGCGGCCTGCCGCGCCAAAGGCGACCCGCTGTCGGCCTACGAAAACGCACGCGGCACCGGAAACATCCACGTCTGGTTCGATGTCTCCGAGGCAGCCAGCCAGGGCAACACCGGCGCAGCGAGCCAGCCTGCTGCCGCCTAACGCATCGCGCCCCTTCAACACATCCAACAGATTGAGCACCATGAATTTCGAGTTTCCCATCTCTGAGCTACCCGCCGTCATGTGCGGCCCCCGGGTGGAGCGCCGCCGCGCCTTGGTAGGCGGCAGCGCATTCTGGGGAACCCTGATGGAGGGTGGTCCCGACGCGGGCCGCTTGCAGCTGGACGACGGCCGGGTGCTGGACGCCCAGGCGCTGACCTACTTGCCGCCCGTCAACCCCAGCAAGATCATTGCCGTGCATATCTCGTACAGCTCGCGCAGCTACGAGACACGCCAAAAAAGCAAGCCAACAGAGTCGCCGACTTATTTCACCAAGCCGCCTACGTCGCTCAACGGTCACGGCGGGCAAATCCTCAAGCCCGCCGACTGCCAGTACCTGAACTACGAAGGCGAATATGCCGTGGTGATCGGCAAGACCTGCCGCAATGTCACGCCCGACGAGGCGTGGGATTACATCGAAGGTTTCTGCCCCGCACTCGACATGGGCTTGCAGAACTTCCGCGATACCGACCAGGGCTCGATGCTGCGCGTGAAGGGCGCGGACACGCTGCTGCCCATCGGCCCCGGACTGGTGCGTGGGGTCAATCTGTTTGCGCAGACCCTGCGTACCTATGTGAACGGACTGGTGGTGCAAGAGGCCCACATCGGCGAAGAAACCATCTGGGGCCCCCACTACGTGATCGCCGATCTGGCGCGCCACATCACGCTGGTGGCCGGCGACGTGATCCTGATGGGCACCCCTTGCCACTCGCGATCCGTAGACCCTGGCGATGTCGTCGAGTGCGAAATCACCGGTCTGGGCCGCGTGGCAGGAACGGTGGTGGAAATTGCGGCTCCCCGCGCCAGCGCCCTGGGCGTGGGGCATCCACCCACCGATACGGCAGAGGTCCGGCGCGTGGCGCTGGGATTCGACGAGCGCGTGCCCGACCGCTTCAAGCAAAACCTTGCCGACGCCAGAAAGAGCAAGAAGGGCTGAGCCCTTGCCCCTCAACGATCAACACAAGGAGACATATCCAATGCAAACACGTCGACAACTCATCTCGCAGATGGCATGGGGCCTGGCCGCCACCGCCGTACCCTTCGCTGCCCGCGCAAACACGCTGGAGAACGCCAAGATCATTGCCGGCTTTGCCCCCGGCGGAACGATCGATACGGAAGCCCGCCGTGTCGCTGCTCGCTTAACCGGCACCTATGCAAAGGCGGTCGTCGTTGACAACCGCCCGGGTGCCGGGGGGCAAATCGCTATTTCGGCCCTGAAGGCGTCGCCCGCCGATGGCAGCACCCTGCTGGTGACGCCGATGTCCATGCTCGGTATCTACCCCCATACCTACAAGAAGCTGCCCTACGACCCGCTGGTCGATCTGACGCCCGTCTCGACGGCCGTGCAGGTGGACATGGGTTTTGCCGTGGGCCCCCTGGTTCCTGCGTCCGTCACCACCGTCCCTGAGTTCCTGGCCTGGTGCAATGCCAATCCCACACAGGCGAACTTCGGTTCTCCCGCCCCTGGCTCGGTCCCCCACTTCGTCGGCGTACTGATCGGACGTGCGGGCAAGGTGGACCTGCGCCACATCGGCTTCCGTGGCACGCAGCCAGCCATCATGGACCTGGTGGGCGGGCAGATTGCCGCCGTGTCCGCGCCCGTGGGCGAGTTTCTGCCCCATCTGCCTGGCGGCAAGCTGCGCATTCTTGCGACCAGCGGAGCCACGCGCAGCAAGTTCGTCCCGCAAGTCGCCACCCTGGCCGAGCAAGGGTACAAGTCGCTGGTCTATGGGGAATGGCACGGTTTCTTCCTGCCTGGCAAGGCCAGCGCGGCCGTGGTCAACCAGGCGAACGCCGAAATCCGCAAAGCGCTTGGCGCGAAAGAAGTGGTGGACGGACTCGCCGCCATGGGCCTCGAAGTCCGCGCCTCTTCGCCTGAAGAACTCGCGGCAGCCTTGAAGGCCGATCTGGAGCGTTGGGGCCCTATCGTCAAATCCATCGGATTCACGGCCGATGCTTGAGTCGCCGCCGCGCCTCGCTTCAGATCTCGCCGCCCCGAACCTGCAAACGGTTTGCATCGTCGGGGCGGGGGCGATTGGCAGCCTGATTGGTGCATCCATCGCGGCCACGGGCAATTTGCGGGTGTCTGCACTCGCCCGTGGCGACAACCTGACCGCTCTCCAGACCTCCGGGTGGCGCATGGAGCGGGAGGATGGCAGCAACGTTCAGGCACCGGCCAACGCGAGCGACCGTGCCGAGGACCTGGGTCCCCAGGACCTGGTGGTCATAGCAGTCAAAGGCCCTGCGCTGGCGGCGGTGGCCGCATCCATCCGGCCGCTCATCGGCCCCCACACCGTGGTGCTGCCCGCCATGAACGGTGTGCCCTGGTGGTTCTGCCAGGGCCTGCCAGGCTTCGAGTCCGGCCTGCCCCGCATTGACCCTCACGGCGAGATTGCCGCCAGCATCCCTTTTGCCAATGTGCTCGGGGCTGTGGTGCATGCCAGCAGCCGGATGCGCGGGCCGGGCATGGTCAAACACGTCAAGGGCAAGCACCTCATCATCGGCGAGCCTCAAGGGGGCAGTTCGCCGCGCGCCCTGGCCGTGGGTGAGCTTTTGCAAGCTGCAGGGTTCGAGGTCACGGTGAGTGACGACATACGGCATGACATCTGGTTCAAGCTCTGGGGCAACCTGACCATGAACCCCTTGTCTGCAGTCACAGGCGCTACCGTAGACCGCATCTTGTCCGATGCACAAGTGCGGGCGTTCTGCTCTGCCGCCATGAACGAAGTTGCCGCAGTGGGCGAAAAAATCCGCAGCCCCATCGATCAAAGCCCCGAAGACCGGCATCGCATCACCGAAAAGCTCGGTGCCTTCAAGACATCCATGTTGCAGGACGCCGAGGCAGGCCGAACACTGGAGCTCGACGCCATCGTCGGTGCAGTGCGGGACATTGCGCAGCGAGTGCAGGTCCCCACGCCGAATGTGGACGCCTTGTTCGGCATCTGCCGACTATTTGCTCAAACCAAGGGCCTCTATCCGAATGAGTAACTCCATCCACCACAATTTCATTGCGGGCGAATGGCTCGCTGGCGCGGACGCCGCCGCCAACATCAACCCATCCGACACCCGCGATGTCGTGGGTCAGTACGCGCGCGCCAGCCAAGCGCAGGCGCGCACGGCCGTGGCCGCTGCAGCGGCGGCGCAACCGCGCTGGGCCGCGCAGACCCCTATGCAGAGATCGGAAGCGCTGGACCGCATCGGCAGCGAGTTGCTGGCGCGGCAAGGCGAATTGGCCGACCTGTTGGCGCGCGAGGAAGGCAAGGCCTTGGCAGACGCCGCGGGCGAAGTGCTGCGCGCCGCGCACATCTTCAAGTTCTTTGCGGGCGAAGCTCTGCGCGTGGGCGGCGAGCTTTTGGGGTCCACCCGCCCCAATATGACCGTGGAGATCACTCGCGAGCCCGTCGGCGTGGTCACCATCATCACGCCGTGGAACTTCCCGCTGGCGATTCCGGCCTGGAAAATTGCGCCCGCACTGGCTTACGGCAACGCGGTGGTGTTCAAGCCTGCGGAGCTGGTTCCAGGCTGCGCCTGGGCGCTGGCAGACATCATCTCGCGTGCGGGACTGCCCGCAGGCACCTTCAATCTGGTGATGGGGCGCGGACGAGAGCTTGGCAAGGTTCTGCTGGAAGATCCGGGCGTTCAGGCCATCACCTTCACCGGATCGGAATCGACTGGTCGCAAAGTCGCACAGAGCGCGGTGGGCCGGCCTGGTGCCATGGCCAAATTCCAGCTGGAGATGGGCGGCAAGAACCCGCTCGTGGTACTGGACGATGCGGACATCGAGCAGGCTGTGGCGTGCGCCATCAACGGCGCGTTCTACTCCACGGGGCAGCGCTGCACCGCCTCGTCCCGCTTGATCGTGACGGACGCCATCCATGATCGCTTCGTGGCGGGCATGGTCGACGCGATGAAGAACCTGGTGGTGGGAGACGCCCGCGCTCCAGGCACGGTCATTGGTCCCGTTGTGGATCAAAGCCAGCTGGAGCAAGACCTGCGCTACATTGGCCTGGGCACACAGGAAGGGGCGAACTTGGCGTTCGGCGGCAACGCCATGGAGCAATGGAACGGGCAGCCCGGCTTCTATCTGCAGCCCACGCTGTTCACCGAGACGACGCCTGCCATGACCATCAATCGCGAAGAAATCTTCGGACCGGTCGCCAGCGTCATCCGGGTGAAAGATGCCGACGAGGCGCTGAAGGTGGCGAACGACACACCGTTTGGCTTGTCCGCAGGGGTCGTGACGCAGTCCCTGAATAGCGCCGCCCGTTTCAAGCGCGAGTTGCAGGCCGGCATGGTCATGGTCAATGCGCCCACTGCCGGGGTCGACCCCCACGTGCCGTTTGGTGGCCGCAAGGGGTCCAGCCATGGCCCCCGGGAGCAAGGGCGCTACGCCGCCGAGTTCTTCACCACGGTCAAGACGGCGTACGTCAACCCCTGACCCAGCGCCTTGGTTTGCGGCAATGCCCTTTCTTGTGGGCACTGCTGCTTTTTCATTGCTGCCTCACCGAGCAGCGCATTCACTTTTTCTGCCAATCCAACATGCTGAAGATCCTCGTTCCCGTCAAGCGCGTGGTGGACTACAACGTGAAGGTCCGCGTGAAGTCGGACAACACGGGTGTGGACATCGCCAACGTGAAGATGAGCATGAACCCCTTTGACGAAATCGCCGTTGAAGAGGCCGTGCGCCTGAAAGAAAAAGGCCTGGTGACCGAAGTCATCGCAGTCTCCTGCGGCGTGGCCCAATGCCAGGAAACCCTGCGCACTGCCATGGCCATCGGCGCCGACCGCGCCATCCTGGTGGAGACCGATGCCGAACTGCAGCCCCTGGCCGTGGCCAAGCTCTTGAAGGCCCTGGTGGACAAAGAGCAGCCCGGTCTCATCATCCTGGGCAAGCAAGCCATCGACGACGACGCCAACCAGACCGGCCAGATGCTGGCGGCCCTGGCCGACCTGCCCCAGGCCACGTTCGCCAACAAGGTCGAACTGGCTGCCGACAAGGTCAGCGTGACCCGCGAAGTCGACGGCGGCCTGGAAACCCTGGCCCTGACACTGCCCGCCGTCATCACCACCGACCTGCGCCTGAACGAACCCCGCTACGTCACCTTGCCCAACATCATGAAGGCCAAGAAGAAGCAGCTGGACACCGTCAAGCCCGAAGACCTCGGCGTGGACGTGACCCCGCGCCTGAAGACCCTCAAGGTGACCGAACCCGCCAAACGCGGCGCAGGCGTCAAGGTGGCGGATGTGGCCGCCCTGGTCGAGAAACTCAAGAACGAAGCGAAGGTGATCTAAATGTCGGTACTCGTTATTGCTGAACACAACAACGCGTCCATCAAGGGCGCCACGCTGAACACCGTCACGGCCGCAGTGGCCTGCGGCGGCGAAGTGCACGTGCTGGTGGCCGGCCACAACGCCGGTGCTGCTGCACAAGCCGCCGCGCAGATTGCCGGAGTTGCCAAGGTCATCCACGCAGACGCAGCAGGCCTGGAACACGGCCTGGCCGAGAACGTGGCCGCCCAGGTGCTCGCCATCGCCTCCAACTACAGCCACATCCTGTTCCCCGCCACTGCCAGCGGCAAGAACATCGCCCCCCGCGTGGCCGCCAAGCTCGATGTCGCCCAGATCAGCGACATCACCAAGGCGGTGAGCCCAGACACCTTCGAGCGCCCCATCTACGCCGGCAACGCCATCGCCACCGTGCAAAGCCAAGATGCCGTCAAGGTCATCACCGTGCGCACCACCGGCTTTGACGCCGCAGCCGCCACCGGTGGCAGCGCAGCTGTTGAAACCGCCGCCGCCACGGCAGACGCCGGCAAGAGCAGCTTCGTGGGCAGCGAAATCGCCAAGAGCGACCGCCCCGAGCTCACGGCCGCCAAGATCATCGTCTCCGGTGGCCGGGCGCTGGGCAGCAAGGAAAAGTTCGACGAAGTCATGACCCCGCTGGCCGACAAGCTGGGTGCGGCTCTCGGTGCCAGCCGCGCGGCGGTGGACGCAGGCTACGCACCGAACGACTGGCAAGTGGGCCAGACGGGCAAGATCGTGGCACCGCAGCTGTACATCGCGGCCGGTATCTCGGGTGCCATCCAGCACTTGGCGGGCATGAAGGATTCGAAGGTGATCGTGGCGATCAACAAGGACCCTGAGGCGCCGATCTTCAGCGTGGCGGACTATGGGCTGGAAGCGGATCTGTTCACGGCTGTGCCTGAACTGGTCAAGGCCCTGTAAGGCGGCAAGCCCTGCGGCACAAGCCCTGAAGGGCATCGTTTGCGGTGCCTTTTTTTGGTGCTTGCGTCCAAGCAACGACCGCTTTGCATCCCATACCGTGATTTCGTCGATTCGAATTCACTGGCGGCTATCGCTGCATTGCAGCCTCTCGAAGTCGCTTTCAATTCACCCGCTGCATAGACACGGTCCATGACACCTTCCGATTGTTCGCCTCACGTCGGGCAAGAGCATCCTCATTCAAATCCTTGTGGGATTCATTCGGTTCCCTTGCAAGGTGTTTGTTAGAGCGCTCCTTTTTCAATAGCTACCAGCGCATATTCATCGTGCACTAGATGCCTCTCTGACCTAAATTCGTCTACAACACACTTCCTCCCATCCAAAAAAGCAGCGCCAGCCAGACACTGTGATTAAAATCAGTATCCCGCCAGCCCAACCACCCCGCCATGACGGTGCTGCACTCCCCCACTTCGGACTCCCCGCCCTCCACGCAGATCACACGCTTTCACCGCACGCGCCTGATGCAGATCTGGCGCTCGGCAGGCTGGCCGTGCAAGGATGGACTGGAGATTGACCTGCTGGCTGCGGGCCTCATCAGTCTGCACATTGCGGCCGATGGTTGCGAAACCCTGCGCCTCACCGATGAAGGCATCCGCACCCTGGCGCAGGCCCGTCAGCGCAGCGTGCGGGCGCTGAGCCTGCACGACCGGCTGGGGCAGAAGTTCGCAGCGCAGTTGCTGGCTTCGGGGCGAATCGTATGGACCGAACTGTCACTGCGCGCGGTGATCGACACCGTGCCGGTTGTGGATGGGGTGCTGCCTGCGGCCACGGGCGATACGCCCGCCAACACGGCACCGGTCATGGCACCCCTGTGGGCCGACGACGACCACACCCCCGCCGCACGCGCCGCCCACGTCTGGCGCATGGCCCGGCCCGATCTGTTCTCGGTGCGCAACACCTCGGTGCCCGCCTACCTGCAGCCCATGGTGCATGAGGTGAAGGCGAGCCGGGCCGACCTGCTGTCGGACCTGCGGCACGACGCCAAGCGGCAGGCCTACCAGTGGCTGTGCGAGGAGTGTTACTACGTCTTCCCGGCCGGCATCGCCGAGCCTGATGAGATCCCCGAGCACTTCGGCATCTGGGTGCTGCATGGCAGTGTGGAGGATGGGCGCTTTGAGCTGCTGCGCCCTGCAAGGCACAACCGCTGCACCTTGCCCTTTGCGGTGTGGATGGCGTTGTGCAAGGCCACGCCGCTGCGCAGTGAGGAAGACCCGGCCCAGGCGCATCTGGGTGAAGCTTTCGCTCCTGCCATCGACAGCCCCCACTCCGCGCCATGACCTACACCGTGGCGGTGCGCGAGCTGTGCGAGTTCACCGCCAAGCAGGGTGACCTGGACTTGCGCTTCACGCCCGCGCCCACCGCGCTGGAGGGCATCGCAGGGCATGCGGTAGCTGCATCGCGCCGAGGCGCGCGCTACCGCGCTGAAGTTTCGCTGAGTGGCAGCTACCAAAGCCTGCGTGTGCGCGGCCGGGCCGATGGCTATGACCCTGCCCAACAGCGCATCGACGAGGTCAAAACCTTCAAAGGGCGGCTGGACCGCCAGCCCGCATCACACCGCCACCTGCACTGGGCGCAGGCCAAGGTGTATGGCTGGCTGCTGTGTGAGCAAGAGCAGCTGGAGCAGATCGACGTAGCGCTGGTGTACCTGGATGTGGGCACGCAGCAGGAGACGGTGTTTACCGAGCGCTGCAGCGCTGACGACCTGCGCCAGCACTTCGAGGCACAGTGCCAGCGCTTCATTGCCTGGGCCGAACAGCAGATGGACCACCGTGCCGCTCGCGATACGGCTCTGAATGCGCTGGCGTTTCCGTTTGGCGGCTTTCGCACGGGCCAGCGCCCACTGGCCGAGGCTGTGTACAAGGCCGCAGTGGCGGGCCGCTGCCTGCTGGCCCAAGCGCCCACAGGCATTGGCAAGACCATGGGCACGCTGTTCCCGCTGCTCAAGGCCGCACCTGCGCAGCGCATCGACAAGGTGTTTTTTCTGGCCGCCAAAACCTCAGGCCGGCAGATGGCGCTGGATGCGCTGGCGCGCCTGTCTGACAGCGCACCGGCGCTGCCACTGCGCGTGCTGGAACTGGTGGCGCGCGACAAGGCGTGTGAACACCCGGACAAGGCCTGCCACGGCGAATCGTGCCCGCTGGCCCGGGGCTTCTACGACCGGCTGCCCGCCGCACGCGCAGCGGCGGTGGCCACCACCATGGAAGGGAAAAGCGTCCCCGCTTTGCTACTAGCCCGAGTGCGTGAGGTTGCCCTGCAGCACGAGGTCTGCCCTTACTACCTGAGCCAGGAGCTGGCCCGCTGGGCCGATGTGGTGGTGGGTGACTACAACTACTACTTTGACCTCGGCGGCCTGCTGCACGGCCTGGCCCAGGCCAACCAGTGGCGCACGGCGCTGCTGGTGGACGAAGCCCACAACCTGGTGGAGCGCGGCCGCAAGATGTTCACTGCCGAGTTGCACCCCGCCGCCCTGGCCCAGGCCCGCAGCAGCCCCACCGCTGCGCAGCACGCGCCCGTGAAGAAGGCGCTGGACAAGGTGCGCCGCGCCTGGGTGGCGCTGGACAAGGCGCACACCGCTCCCTACACGGTGCTCGAAGCCTTGCCGGACAAGCTGCTGGCCGCGCTGCAGCAGTGCACCACCACCCTCAACGAACATTTCACCGAGCACCCCACCGAGCCGGACGGTGCGTTGCAAACGTTCTACTTCGACGCCCTGCACCTGCAGCGCATGGCCGACCTGCTGGATGCGCATTCGATGGTGGACATCACCCAGGCCTCTGCCACCCACCACCGCACCTTCAAGCCCGGCGATTCCGTGGTCTGCATCCGCAACGTGGTGCCCGCACCCTTCCTGCAACCCCGGCTGGCCGCCGCGCACACCAGCACCTTGTTCTCGGCCACGCTGCAGCCCGCGCGCTACTACGCCGATCTGCTGGGCCTGCCCGATAACCATGCGTGGGTAGATGTGGAGTCACCCTTTGCCGCGCACCAGCTGCAGGTGCAGGTGGCGCGCCACATCTCCACACGCTACCCGCACCGCGCAGCGTCGCTGGCACCCATTGCGGCTCTGATGGCGCAGCAGTTTCGCGCGCGGCCCGGCAACTACCTGGCGTTCTTCAGCAGCTATGACTACCTGCAGCAGGCCGCCGCGCTGTTTGCGCAGCGGCACCCCGATGTGCCGCACTGGTGCCAGTCGCGTCGCATGCTGGAGGGTGAACAACGCGATTTTCTGGCCCGCTTCACCGACACCAGCCGGGGCATTGCCTTTGCGGTGCTGGGCGGCGCATTTGCCGAGGGCATCGACCTGCCGGGCAAGCGCCTCATCGGCGCATTTCTGGCCACCTTGGGCCTGCCGCAGGTCAACCCCGTCAACGAGCAGATTCGCGAGCGCATGCAGGCGCTGTTTGGCGCGGGCTACGACTACACCTACCTCTACCCCGGCCTGCAAAAGGTCGTGCAGGCCGCTGGCCGCGTGATCCGCACGCCCAGCGACGATGGCGCAGTGCATCTGATGGACGACCGGTTTGCGCAGGCGCAGGTGATTGCGTTGCTACCCGCCTGGTGGCAGGTGGAGTGAGCCACAAAAAAAGGCCGGTCACCCAGGGTGACCGGCCTTGCAAAGCCGCCAAGGCGGCACACAGAGAGTCAAGCGTTAGCTCGCCGCAGGCGCTACCACCATCTCCTTGGCCCTGCCGCGCTGGCGGAAGAACACAAAGATCTGCCACAGGACGAACGCAGCGATCAGGCTGATCAGCGTGCCGCTGATGGGGCGGTTGATGAACACCTCGAAGCTGCCGCGCGACAGCAGCATGGAGCGGCGGAAGTTCTCCTCCAGCATGGGGCCCAGGATGAAGCCCAGCATCAGCGGCGACGGGTCCATCTCCAGCCGCATGAACAGATAGCCCAGCGCACCAAACGCCACCGTGATGAACACGTCGTCGAGGTTGTTGTTGATGCTGTAAGTACCGATGCAGCAGAAGAACAGAATCGCCGGGAACAGCACGTTGTACGGAATCTTGAACACCGACAGCCAGTAGCGCACCAGGGGCACGTTCAGCACCAGCAGGAAGCAGTTGCCGATCCACATGCTGGCCACCAGACCCCAGAACAGTTCGGGGTGACCGGCGATCATGTTGGGGCCGGGCTGGATGCCCTTGATGATGAACGCGGCCATCATCAGCGCCATCACGGCGTTCTCGGGGATGCCGATGCTCATCAGCGGGATGAAGCTGGTGCGTGCAGCCGCTTCGTCCGCTGCAGCCTGGCCTGCCACGCCTTCGATGCAGCCAGTACCGATCTCGTGCTTGTACTTGCTGACCTTCTTGTCCAGCGCGTAGGCCGCAAACTGGGCAATCACGGGGCCGCCGCCGGGCAGGATGCCCAGGATGGAGCCCACCACGCTGCCACGCAGGGCACTCGGGATGATGCGCTTGAACTCGGGCCAGGTGGGCATGAGCTTGATCTTGCCGTTAAAGGGCGAGCGCTCTTCACGCGAGTCGAGGTTCTTGGCGATCTCGGCAATGCCGAAGCAGCCCAGCGCAATGCTCACAATGCCCACGCCGTCGGCCAGGAACGGAGCGTCCCAGGTGAAGCGGGCCAGGCCGCTGTTCACGTCGGTACCGATGGAGCCCAGCAGCACACCCACCATGCACATGGCCAGGCCATTGAGCAGACTGCCGGTGGTCACAAAGCTCACGCACACAAAGCCCACCAGCATCAGCGCGCAGTAGTCGGCAGGGCCGAACAAAAAGGCCACCTCGCCCAGGCTGGGCGCCAGGAACGCCAGCACCACAATGGCCACTGTGCCCCCGATGAAGCTGGAGAACCCGGCGGTGAACAGAGCCAGCCCCGTTTTCCCTTTCAACGTCATCGCATACCCGTCGATACACGCCACGATACTGCTCGCGTGCGGAATCTTCATGGTGATGGCGCTCACGCTGTCGCCGTATTGCGCACCGTAGTAGATACCGGCCAGCATGATGAGTGCGCCGGTGGTGTCGATCGAATAAGTCAGCGGCAGCAGCAGGCTGATGGTGGCCAGCGGGCCCAGGCCCGGCAGCAGGCCCACCAGAGTGCCCACGGTGCAGCCCAGGGCGCAGAACATCAGGTTCTGCAAAGTCAGCGCGTGGCTGAAGCCAAACGCAAGGTTGTTCAAGACTTCCATGGCGGAGACCTCAGTACAGCGGCAGGCTCACGCCCAGCAGCTTTTGGAATGCAAACGCGATGCCGACCAGCACCGCAGCGATCTTCAGGTTGCGCTTCCACGAGTACGACGTACCCGCAAACCCCGAACAGAACACCAGAAAAACGATGCCCGCGATCATGTTCACAAAGTGCGACAGCGCGGCAAAGCCGCACAGGCTGCCCAGGATGATGGCGATGTTGCGGACCTGAAAGTCCATGGGCACCGGCGCCACCAGGCGTGCACGCACCACGGTGATGACACCGATCACAAACAGCATGCAGCTGACGATGAATGGAAACATGCCCGGCCCTGCGCGGCCGAGCGTCCCTAGCGAATAGCCCATGGACGGCAGGCCGAAGCCCAGCGCCAGAGCCATGAGGGCAAAGCCTCTGAGTAGATTGCGGTTGATCATGAAAAGGTTGTCTCCTGATAGGCTTGACGACCCCCGCCGGCTGCGCAAATGGCGCGCAGGGCTGGGGTATGCTGACGAGCGGACTATCCCCATCGAACCTGATCGCAGGCTGATCTTGGCCATGCGTAATTTCACGTAGAACTCACATCTCCATGCGCCTCCTCCTGGTGGAAGACGACCCCGTGCTCAGCCGCACCATGGCCCAGGGCCTCGAAAACGCGGGCCACCGCGTCGAGTTGGCCCATACCGTGGAAGAGGCCCAGCACTGGTGGGCCGTACAGTCTTTCGATGCCGTGCTGCTGGACCTGAACCTGCCCCACGCCGCCCACGCGCGCAGCGGCCTGGGCAGCGGCCTCACTGCGCTGCGCAGCGCGCGCGCGCGCGGCGACCGCACCCCCGTGCTGGTGCTCAGCGCCCGCGACAGCACCGAAGAGCGCATTGCCGGGCTGGACGCCGGTGCCGACGACTACCTGGGCAAGCCCTACGAGCTCAAAGAGGTGGAAGCCCGCCTGCGCGCCCTGCTGCGGCGCGCCAGCGGCACCGCCGACATCGTCACCGTGGGCCAGCTGGTGCTGGACCGCCAGGCGCGCCGCGTCAGCGTGGCGGAGCAACCGCTGGAGCTGCCCGCACGCGAATTCGACCTGCTGTGGGAGCTGATGACCCCACCCGGCCGTGTGCTGAGCAAGGGCGACTTGTCCTCGCGCCTGTCAGATGGCGGCGAGGTGGTCGGTGAGAACGCACTGGAAGCCTCGTTCTCCCGCCTGCGACGCAAGATTGCGGGCAGTGGCGCGACCATACGCACGCTGCGCGGGCTCGGTTACGTGCTAGAGGATGACGTTGGCCAGCCCTGAACCAGACCCCGCACCGCTGCACCAGCAGCCGCCCGACCTGCGCCAACGCATAGGCCGGCGCGTGCTGCTGTCGCTGGTGCTGATCTGGGGACTGGGCAGCACGGTGGTGCTGGGGGTGGGCAACCACTTTGTGGCCGAGGCGTTTGACCGCGCCTTGCTGGACGACGCCCACGCGCTGGCGGCCCACGTGCGCGGTGGCCAGACGGGAGGCTTGGCAAGCCCCCCCTTGCGGCTAGACCTCACCCCGCGCGAGGTGGGCCTGTTGCGCTTTGACCAGAGCGAAACTGTGTGGTTTGCGGTGTATGCCACCGACGGCAGTTTCATCGCTGGCGACTCGCACCTGGCGCCGGGCGTGGTGGCGGCGGGCGGCAGCCACGCCTTTTCGCACCTCTCGCAGGACGGGCGCGAGATGCGGCGCGCCACCTTGCAGATCGCAGGGCCGCCGTCGTTCACCGTCGTCATCGCGCAGACCACGGCCGAGCGCACGCAGCTGCTGCGCCGGTTGCTGGTGTACTCGGGCCTGGCCCAGTTGTGGCTGCTGGTGGTGCTGGGATCATGGCTGCTGCGCGGCATAGAACGCGACCTGCATCCACTGGGGGCGTTGCAAGACGCCATGGACCAGCGCGACGCTGCCGACCTGCAACCCCTGCCGCCCACGCTGACGCAACAGGCCAGCACCAGCGACGTGCAACGCCTGGGCGTGGCCCTGGACGGCTTGCTGGCGCGGGTGCAGCAAAGCCTGCATGCGCAGCGTGAGTTTGCGGGCAACGTGGCGCACGAGCTGCGCACTCCGCTCGCAGGCATCCGCGCCCAGGCCGCCCACGCGCTGGCCCACAACGACCCGGCCGTCTGGCGCAGCGAAATCGAAGGCATCGCCCAAGCCGAACAGCGCGCCAGCCGCACCGTGGACCAGTTGCTGGCCCTGGCCCGCGCGGCCGAGGGCGGCATTGCGCTGACGTTGCAGCCGCTGGCCCTGCACACCCTGGTGCGCGACGTGCTGCTGCGCTACCTGCCCCGCGCCGACACTCTGGGGGTGGACCTGGGCGCCGAGGGCCTGGACCAGGCCGTGGTGGTGCGGGGCAACATCGCGCTGGTGGAAGGCATCCTGAACAATCTGCTGGACAACGCATTGCGCTACGGGCGCGGTACTACGCCACCCCGCATCACGGTGGCGCTGAGCACCGAGCCAGGCTTTGGCGTGCTGCGCGTGACCGACAACGGCCCCGGTGTGGACGCCGCGCTGGCGCAGCAGTTGCAGCAGCGCTGGGCGCAGGGCGACCAGGGCCAGCACCTGGGCCAGGGCGCGGGGCTGGGCTTGGCCATCGTGGCGCGGTATGTGCAATTGATGGAAGGGCGGCTGGAACTGGCAGCAGCCAGCGATGCAGCAGACGGCTCCGGCCTGGCGGCCAGCGTGCGGCTGCCTTTGGCACCCACAGCGCCTGCGCCGTCCAACACGGTCCACGCACCCCCATGACGAGCCCGCCCTCCCCGGCGCTGACCGAAGCAGAACAAGCCGCCTTCCTGCAGTCCATCGCCCGCGTGCGCAGCGCCGCCGGGCGGGCACTGCGGGCGGCGCAGACCAACGCCACGCAGGGCGCGGCAGCCGATGGCACAGACGCCATCACCGCTGACGAGGCGACTACCGAAGCCACCGCCCAGGCTGCCGTCGATTTCATCGCGCAACTGCACCAGGGCCTGGACGCGGTGGCCGAGCAAGCCCGCGCCACCGGCCCCCAGCTGGCGTGCCAGGCAGGCTGCGCCCACTGCTGCTACCTGCGCGTGGAAGCCACCGAGCCCGAGGTGCTGCACATTGCCCAGTACCTGCGCTCTCTGCCCGATGCGGACCAAGCCGCAACCACACGGCGCCTGCAACAGCATGGGGCTGCAGCAAGCGCGGCCAACCCCGCACAGCCCGGCCCACCCGCAGGCCCCACCCGCCAGCCCTGCAGCTTTCTCATTGATGATCGCTGCGCCATCTACACCGTGCGCCCCGCCGCCTGCCGCAAAGCGCACTCCCTGTCGGCCACGCACTGCGCAGAGCAGTCGCCCACCATCCCGCAAAACCTGCGCCTGCTGGTGGACGCCGAAGCACTGATGGCCGGCACCGCCCTCGCCTACCGCGACCAACCCTTGCCCGCCCGCGCCCACGAACTCAATGCGGCGGTGTTGGCCGCGCTGGACGGCGCCGTTGCCACGCAGCCCAGCGCCCTGCTGCGCTGGTACCGGGGTGATGACGGCGCGCTGGCCATGCGCAGCACGCCGCCGTAAAAGCCTGTGCGTCTTGATATCCATCAAGACCCACTGCGGCCACCAGCCCACAATGCAGCCTGACCGCACCGCCGAACATCCCGACGAACCACCGCCCCCCGCCTGATGACCCAGCCACACCACTGCTCCCGTGCCTCCCTCCCCTTGGCAGCCGCTGCCGCCTTGGTGGCTGGCCTGGCAGGCTGCAGCAAGCCCGAAGCCAGCAGCCCTGCCACAACGGGCTTCGACGCCATCACCGCCGCCTGCACCCAGTTCCTAGCCGGGCGACAACCCCATGTACTCCCCGGCGCGGCGGGCGACTGGACCCTGACTGGCTACAGCCCCGCCCTGGTCCAGCCCGAAGTCACACGCACCGAATCCACCGTGACGCCTTATGTGGGCAAGCTCGTCATCAAGGACAACGAGGCCCAGGCCCACGCACCGACGCAAGCCGCTGCCCAGGCCATCACCCTCACCCCCGCGCACCTGCTGTCCAACCGCACGCACACCTTCGTCTACAGCTTCGACGGCACGCATTGGCGCTGGCAGAACGGCCAGCGGCTGACGAAGATACCGGGGCAGAACGACCGGCTGGAGGCCATGACGCTGGCGGATGTGTCAGCAGCAGGGCCCAGGGGGTTTGCGGGCTGCCTGCCGCGGTGAGCCAGATCAAGATGCTCTTTTTTCGATAGCTGCCATGGCATGATTCACTAGCGCTTCAGGCTGTTTTCCATCAAATTCCGCATCAATACAGCCCAGAGCAGCCTTGTGCAGCCTAGCGTGGCACGTCAGCCCTGAGAGCCGTCGCGCAGCCAAACCATTCACACCGCTCATTCCAGATCGGCATCCAGGCGGGCGATCAAGCCCTGCGCATCCACGGTGATGTCCAGGTTGCCGATCTCGTGACCAAAATCCCCCGTGAAGTCCACCCGCACCCTCGCGCGCTGCGGCCCGAGGCGTTGCATCGACAGGAACCGGGTCACCGTCTGGTAGCCAACGAAGTACTGTTCGACATACCGGCGTATTCCGGCATGGCCATCAAAACGGTGGCCCGTGGAGGGGTCGTCGATCACGGCGTCGTGCGCAAAAAGGCCGAGCACCTGCTCCACCGCAAACGCATTCGTGGCGGCGATCAACGCATCGGCCACGCGGCGAAGGTGTTCGTGCGTGGGGTCCATCGCGCCAAGCCGCGTGCCTGCTGCACCGTCCCTGCTGGCTGGCGCGCTGTCGCTTTCTGCCAAAGGCTGACCCGGCTTGCTCATGGCAGCACGCTCACCACCACCTTGCCACAGGCACGGCCCTCAGCGACCAGGGCGTGTGCCGCTTCGGCCGTATCCAGCGTGAAGCTGGTCGGGTCGAGCAACGGCACCAGCTGCCCCGCTTCCGCAAGCGTGGTGGCCTGCTCCATGATCTCGCCATGGTGTTCGCGAAACTCCCCCGTGAGGATGGGAAGCAGCGTGAACACGCCCGAGAACGTCGCACCCCGGAACGACAGTGGCGCCAGCTTGTGGGTGCCCCAGCCCAGTGACGTCACCACATGGCCCGAGTAGCGGCGGGCCGCCAAAAACGACGCATCCAGCACCGGTCCACCCACGGTGTCGTAAACGATATCGAAACCCTTGCCGTCGGTGAACGCATTGACATAGGCCTCGACCGAGGTTGTTTCATGGTCGATGGGCGTCGCGCCCAGGGACCGGATGTAACCAGCCTGCGCCGCCTTGCCCGTGGCAAACACCTCGGCACCCCGGGCGCGGGCCAGCTGCACGGCCACATGGCCCACGCCCCCGGCGCCGCCATGCACCAACACCTTGTGCCCGCTGCGGACATTGGCACGGTCCACCAAGCCCTCCCAGGCGGTGATGAAGACCAGCGGCAAGGCCGCTGCCTGGCGCATGGTCAGCCGGCCTGGCTTGTGGGCCAACAGGCGGGCATCCACGACGGCGTACTGCGCCAGGCTGCCTTGCAGCCCGCCGATGCCGCCGGTAAAGCCATACACCGCATCCCCCACCCGGAAGCGAGAGACGCCCTGCCCCACCTCCTCCACCACGCCGGCGAGGTCCATGCCCAAAACGGCGGGCAGCGGTTGCTGGGCGTGCTCGGCGGCGCCCGCGCGGATCTTGGTGTCCAGCGGGTTCACGCCGCTGGCGTGGATGCGGACCAGCACCTGGCCCGCGGCGGGCTGCGGCCGGGGCAGCCAGGTGGGGGTCAGTGCGCCGTGGGGGGATGCGAGCACCAAGGCCTGCATGGTGGGCGTGGATGGGGTGGACATGGCGTTTTCCTTCGTGGGGTTGAACAGTGCCGCCAGTTTTCACCTTTCGCTTTTGAATGAAAAGCCACAAGATTGAAATCTTGTCATTCACTTTTGTATGATGCAGCCGATGAACTGGGATGACGTACAGGTGTTCTTGGCCATTGCCCGGCACGGCACGCTGGGTGCGGCAGGCCGCGCGCTCAAGCAAAGCCAGCCCACCATGGGCCGCAGGCTGAAGGCCCTGGAGCTTTCTCTGGGCCACACCCTGTTCCAGCGAACGTCAGAGGGTTTCGTGTTGACCGACGAGGGCGCTGCCGTCCTGAGCCACGCCGAGGGCATGGAGGCGCAGGCGCTGTCGTTCTCCCGGCAACTGGACGGTGCCGACCAACAACTGGAAGGCGGCCTGCGGGTATCGACCTCCGACTGGTTTGGTCTGCATGTGCTGACGCCGCTCTGTGCAGCGTTTACCAACGAACACCCCCGGGTCACGATCGAATTGCTGACCGATGCGCGCCTGTTCAGCCTGGCACGCCGCGAGGCCGATCTGGTGGCACGCATCGTTCCCTTTGACGAGCCCGATGTCATACAGCGTCGGCTGATGCATGTGCCCTACGCGCTGTACAAGCAGCGTGGTGCAGACATGCCCACGGACGATGCGGACGTTCGCCTCATCACGATGGACCTGGGCTTCAGCGAGATGCCCGATGCCGCGTGGTTGCGCGAGGCCTTTCCGTCGGCGCGCATCGCTTTCCGCAGCAACAACCGGCACGTGCAGGCCATGGCCTGCGCATCTGGGGCGGGCCTGGCCGTGCTGCCCTGCCCCCTGGGGGATTCACACCCGGGACTGCAAAGGCTGGAGGGCGCCAGTTCACCGCCTGGGCGTGACGTCTGGCTGGGTTACCACCGGGATTTGCGCAGGCTGCCCAGGCTGCACGCACTGGTCGATTGGCTCATGCAAAGCCTCCATCCGGACCTCCATGAGGAGACGGTAAAGGGCTGACGACGAAGCGCGAAGCCAACGTGCCCGGTGGTACAAGGCGAGCCGGACACCCGTCCTGGCAAGGCGGTGAAGGCAGGCTGCTTGGGGCCGCGCGGCGGGCCTCACCACGCACCGTGCCCCGGGTGGGGCCCATAGCTGCAGTGCGCAGGCCCAGCGCCTCTCTGGCCGAGGCCCGGGTTCCGCATCAGGCCCCCCGGTCGCTGTCGATCCCCGTGCCGCCGCCCGGCTGCATGGCCTGCCTCACCATATCGGGCGTGAGCGTGGGAACAAAACTCTCGATGAAGTGGTACGCATACCCGCGCAGCCACGCGCCGCGCCGCAGGCCAAGGCGGGTGAGATTGACCTCGAACAGATGGCCCGCATCGATGAGGCGCAGGTGCCGGTCACGGTCTTCATCGACCGCGATGGAGGCCACAATGCCCACGCCCATGTCCAGTTCCACATAGGTCTTGATCACATCCGCGTCCATAGCGGTGAGCACGATGTCCGGCGCCAGGCCCGCGCGAGCGAAGGCGGTGTCGATGTGGGCACGACCGGTGTAGCCCAGCTCGTAAGTGATGATGGGGTGCTCTGCCAGTTGCTCCAGCGTCACGGGGCCCGGGCTGGCCAGCAGCGGGTGGCCCGGGGGCACCACGATGCTGTGCGTCCAGCGGTAGCACGGCAGGGTGACCAGGGCTTCATAACCGGCCAGCGCCTCGGTGGCCACGCCGATGTCGGCCTCGCCAGACAGCAGCATCTCGGCCACCTGGCGCGGCGAGCCCTGGTGCAGGTGCAGCGATACCTGCGGGAACAACGCCCGAAAGTCGCGCACCACCTGGGGCAGCGCATACCGCGCCTGCGAATGCGTGGCCGCCACCGACAGGCGCCCCTGTGCGCTGTCGCTGAAGTCCTGGCCGGCGCGCCTGAGGTTGTCGGCCTCCAGCAGCAGGCGCTCTAC
Organism: Acidovorax sp. 107; assembly: GCF_003058055.1. Classification (NCBI taxonomy): domain Bacteria; kingdom Pseudomonadati; phylum Pseudomonadota; class Betaproteobacteria; order Burkholderiales; family Comamonadaceae; genus Acidovorax; species Acidovorax sp. 107. Next base: position 2,270,361 of record NZ_QBTZ01000001.1, read on the forward strand.
CGTGGGCAACAGCACTTCGCCGGGCGGTGTCAGGCCCGTGAGGCGCTTGCCCGCCCGCACAAAAATCTCCACGCCCAGCTCTTCTTCCAGCTCGCGGATCTGGCGGCTCACCCCGGGTTGAGAGGTGTGCAGGATGTGGGCCACTTCGGTCAGGTTGAAGCCCCGCCGCACGGTTTCGCGCACAGAGCGCAGTTGCTGAAAGTTCATGAATGAAAAGCCGCTCCCCAATGTCCACGTGACTGCCTCCTGTCACGGCCCATGATGGCGACGGCCCATGCGGCCAGAAGCCATAGGGCCCATGAGGCAGAGGGCTCGCAGATACTATGTTTTTGATAGCATAAAGCGCATATTTCACTAGCGCATCAGTCACTTTTCTTTGGATTTCTGCCAAACAGGCGCCTCACATGCCCCGTTGGGACAGGTCGGGCACGTAGCGGTCCGCCTGGATGTCGGGCGACAGGCCGTGGGTGATGACCTCGTCGGTGATGGGCAGGAACTGCGCGTTCCACTGCTCCCACGCCGTGCGCAGGCGCTCAAACACATCGGGGTGCTTGTGGCGCAGGTTGGCGCGCTCCAGCGAGTCAGCTTCCACGTCGAACAGAAACTCGTTGTCGTTGATGCGCAGGTACTTGAAGCGGCCCTCGCGCACAGCGCGCTGGCGCTGCGACTTGTAGCGCCAGAACAGCGTGCGCGGGTGTGCGGGCGCGTCGCCCAGCAGCACGGGCAGGATGTTCTCGCCATCGGGCAGGTAGTCGGCATCGGGCGCCACGCCCGCAGCGGCCAACAGCGTGGGCAGCCAGTCCATGGTGGCGGTGACCTGCTCGCTCACCTGCGGGGCAATGCGCGCGGGCCAGCGCAGCAGCGTAGGCACGCGGATGCCGCCTTCGAGCAACTCGGTCTTCTGGCCGGTGAAGGGCCAGGTCTTGGAAAAGCGCTCGCCGCCGTTGTCGCTGGTGAACACCACGATGGTGTTGTCGGCCAGGCCTTGCGCCTTTAGGGCGCCCAGCACCTGGCCCACGGCCTTGTCGAGCGAGCGCACCATGCGCGCATAGGTGGCCAAGTTGCCGCCGTCGTAGTGAAACAGGTCCTTCAGGCCCAGCGAAATCTCTTCGTCCTCCGGACCCACCCAGGGCCAGTGCGGCGCGGTGAAGTGCAGCGACAAAAAGAACGGCTGGGCCGCGCTGCGCTCGCCGATCCAGCGCGTGGCCTCGTCGGCCAGCAGCTGGGTGTAGTAGCCCACGCGCTCCACCGGCACTTCGCCTTCGTACAAATCGCGCGCCACGGCATCGCCCACGCCGGGTTTGTGGGTGAAGTAATCAATGGCACCGCCGTAGTTGCCAAAGAAGCGGTCGTAGCCACTTTTGAGCGGGCCGAACGTGGGCAGGCTGCCCAGGTGCCACTTGCCAATCAGCGCCGTGTCATAGCCCGCGTCGCGCAGCAGCGAGGGCAGCGTGGGGTGCTCGGGCGGCAGGCCATGCACATGGGCCTTGCGCACCAGGGGTTCTTCCAGGCCGCCACGCAGGCGGTACTGGTAGCGCCCGGTGATCAGCGCAAACCGCGTGGCCGAGCACACGGCCGAGTTGGCATAGGCCTGCGTGAAGCGCACGCCCTCGCCCGCCAGCGTATCGAGGTGCGGCGTGGCGAAGTCGGCCTGGCCGTACACGCTCAGGTCGGCCCAGCCCAGGTCGTCGGCCAGGATGAAGACGATGTTGGGCGCTTGTGTGGAAGCGGAGGCGGCGGTGCTCATGCCGCCCCCTTGGCCTTGCCAGCGGCATCGGTCTCGCGCCACTGCTTGTCGAGCTTGAGGTCCTTCACAGCCTGCTGCACGAAGGCGGGCTGGAACCAGGCCTTCACATCAAAGGTCTGGCGGATCAGCCCCAGTTTGACGCCGTCATCCAGCACGCCCTGGTAACCGGCGATGAAGCCCTCATCCAGCAGCGGCGAGTAGCGCGCTTTGAGGTTGTCGCCTGCCAGCTCCTCGCGGAACGACAGCTCGGGGTTGCCGCTGTTGTCGGCGTAGAGCTTGATGAGCGCTTCGCGGTTGCTCTCTTGCGAAGACCAGTGGGCGGCGCGCACCAACTGGGTCACCAGGCGCTGGGTGAGCTGCGGGTTCTGCGTGGCGAAGTCCTCGGTGGCCAGAATGCCGGAGTTGATGGTGTAGTCGGGCCCCCGGCCCTTGGTGCTCAGCGCAATCTGCGCGCCCTGCGCCTTGAGCAGGAACAGGTCCGAGCCGCCAAACGTGGCATCGATCTGCCCGGCCACCACGGCGGCCTTGGACGTGGGCCAGTCCATGTTGATGAGTTTGACGTCCTTTTCGGTCAGGCCCGCTGCGGCCAGCAGGTTGTCGAATGTGCGCTGGTAGGCCGTACCCTTGAGCACCGTGACCTTCTTGCCCTTGAGGTCGGCCACCGTCTTGATGCTCACGCCCGGCGCCGTGGCCAGGTAGCTGTTGCTGCCCCGCCCCGTGGCCGCAACGAAGCGGGTGGGCAGGCCGCGCGCGCGGCCGATGACTGCAGCCAGGTCGCCCAGCGAGACGATGTCGATCTGCTTGGCCGACAGCGCCTCGTGCACGGCCGGGCCTGCGCCACGAAAGAAGTTCCACTCGATCTTGATGCCGTCCTTGGCAAATTCATCTTCGAGCCACTTGTTGGCCTGCAGCACCGCAAACACGCTGCCGCCCGGCGAGGGCTTGCCGGCCGTGCCCAGGTCGGGCGAGCCGATGCGGATGACCTTGGCAGGCGACTGGGCGCGCAGCACCAGAGGGGCGGCCAATGTGGCAGCGCCAGCCACCAGCAGCGAGCGGCGGGTGGAGAAAACGGAGGAGTTCTTTTGTGTCATGGGAATCTCGGGAATCAGAAAAGGGAGAACAAAAAATCAAACGGCAAACTGCCATTGCGCGGCAGGCGCCAACTGCTCGCCACGTTTGAGCGGTGGCTCGGCCAGGTCAGCCGCCGGGTGGCCGGAAAACTCGCGCAGCACGCTGTCCTTGATGGCGGTAAACGCATGCGAGGTGCGCTCGCGCGGATGGGGCAGTCCCACCGGCACGGTGCGGCGGATGCGGCCGGGGCGCGGCTCCATCACCACCACGCGGTCGCCCAGGTACACGGCCTCTTCCACGTCGTGGGTCACCAAAATCATGGTGATGCCCTCTTGCTGCCAGATGCGGTGCAGCTCCTGCTGCAGGTGGGCGCGGGTCATGGCGTCGAGTGCGCCAAAGGGCTCGTCCAGCAGCAGGATGTCGGGCCGGTTGACCAGCGCCCGCGCAATCGCCACGCGCTGCGACATGCCGCCCGAGAGCTGGTGCGGGTAGGCCGTTTCAAACCCCTGCAGCCCCACCAGCGCAATGTGCTCGTGCACGGTGGCGCGCTGCTGGCCTTCGGTCAGGCTGGAGTTGAGCAGGCCCAGCGCCACGTTCTTCTCGACCGTGAGCCAGGGGAACAGGCGGTGCTCCTGGAACACGATGCCCCGGTTCAGGCTGGTGCCCACAATGCGCTGGCCGTTGAGCAGGATCTCGCCCTGGTAGTCGCCCTCCAGGCCAATCACCAGCCGCAGCAGCGTGGACTTGCCGCAGCCGCTCGACCCGACGATGCTCACGAATTCACCAGGCTCGATGGTGAGGTGGATGTCCTGCAGCACGGGCAGGGCTTCGCCCTTGACCTCGTACTGCTTGTTCAGGCCGCGAATGGCCAGGGTACCGGCGTGTGCCATGGTGTATTCCTTTTCAAATGACGTTGTTCTCAGCAATGGCCCTCAACTGGCGCGGCCCAGGCCAGTGCCCCCGGGGAGCTGGCTTTGCCAGGCCCCTGGGAGCGTCCCCCTGAGGGGGATGGCGCGCAGCGCCTCAGGGGGCTCAATACCTTGCGATCGTGCTGTCGCGCCAAGCCAGCAGGCGCTTTTCCAGCGCGGCCAGCAGCGCGTTCAGGGCGAAGCCCACCAGGCCCACCACCACCACGCCAAACAGCACCAGATCCATCCAGAAGTGCTCGCGCCCGTCGATGAGCGTGTTGCCAATGCCCTTGCCCGAGGCCAGCAGGTATTCGGCCCCCAGCGTGGCCAGCCAGCTGTAGATGAGCGACAGTTGGATGCCGGTGAACAGCGAGGGTGCCGCCGCTGGCGCCACCACGCGGCGCAGCGTTTGCCACACGCTGAACTCGTACACGCGGGCCACCTCCAGGTATTCGCGCGGCACGCTGCGCAGGCCCTCCAGCGTGTTGAGCACCACGGGGAAGAACGCCGCCATTGCAACGAACGCGATCTTTGCGGCATCGCCCAGGCCAAACCACATCGACAGCATCGGAATCCACGCAAACAGCGAGATCTGTTTGAGCGTGTGGAAGGTGGGCCCCACCAGCCGCTCGGCCCAGCGCGACCAGCCCAGCAGCGCCCCCATCGCCAGCCCGATGCTGGAGCCGATCACAAACCCCCAGGCCATGCGCCACAGGCTGGCCGACAAGGCCACCCACAGTTCACCACTGACGACCTGGCCCACGCCGCGCTGCCACACGGCCAGCGGCGACACCAGCAGAGGCGAATCGGACGCGCCCGAGGCCACCGCCGCCCACCACACGGCCAAGATCAACACGGGCAGCACCCAGCCCCGCAGGCGTGGAGGCACTTTGTGGAACAGGTTGCGTTGCACGTTCACAGAAGACATTTGCACACCCCTTTCACAGCCCCGGCTTGCGCCAGCGCAGCAGCCACGCCTCGGACACGGCCAGCAGCTTGTCGATCACAAAACCCACGATGCCCACTGCCAGCACGGCGGCCAGCACCACGTCCAGCTGAAAGAGCTGGCGGCCATAGACGATGAGGAACCCGATGCCCTCGGACGATGCCAGCAGCTCCACCACCACCAGCGCCAGCCAGGCATGGGTGAGCCCATAGCGCACGCCGTTCCAGATGGGCGCCGTGGCTGCCGGAAACACCACCTTGCGCAGCATCTGCCAGCGGGTAAAGCCGTACACGCGCGCCACCTCCACCAGCCGGTTGGGCACGTTCTGGATGCCCTGGCAGGTGTTGATGGCTACGGGCACCAGCGCGGCCTTGGCGATGAGCAGAAACTTCAATGCCTCATCAATGCCCACCACCAGAATCAGCAGCGGAAGCCAGCCGATCACCGGCACCTGGCTGAACGCCTTGAACAGCGGAAACACGTAGTCGCGGAAGGTGGGCGAAAGGCCCATGGCACCGCCCAGCAGCAGACCGAGCGACAGGCCAATGCCAAAGCCCGCAAACACGCGGACCATGCTGATGCGCAGGTGGTCCCACAGCTCGCCACTGGCCAGCAGCTCGCCAAACACCTTGAACACGGCGGCGGGCGGCGGCAGCACCTGCTCGGGCGCCCAGCCCCAGATGGCCGAGAGCTGCCACAGTGCCAACACGGCCAGCGGAAAAGGCCAAGCCCAGAGCGAGCGCCCTGCCCAGGTCCAGGAAGCCTTAGTTCTTGCCGCTGCAACGCGGCGCGCGGGCAAGTCCGGCCGCGGCTCCAACGGGTGCGTGGGGCTGGCAGGCCCGGCCGCGTTCAGTGCGGGTATCGCCATCTTTTGCATGTCCTTTCGGGTGGAAGAAGTGCTACCGCAGAGGACTGAGCGGGTAACTTCAATAACAACCAAAAGAAATGTAAAAGACGTTTGTTATAAAAATAAATAGTTAATACTCATATGCAATGACAAAGATGTTTGCGGCATGAGCAGCGGTGCAGACGTTATGAGCGGGGCCAGACGCAGGCACAAAAAAACCCGCCGGGCACTGGGTGCCGGCGGGTTGCAAAGGGCGGTTTTCACCAGCCCGGTCCCCCTACCTAGGATTCCATGCTGCTGACGCAGCGCCCGACTAGGGCGCGGCTGCCAAGTCCCCGTTGGCGCCATACACGGGCCAGTAGGCCTCCAGCTTCAGTTCCTTGAGTGCGGCATTCAGGTAGCGGCGGTCAAACCAGCTGTCGATCTCGGGCTTCTTGCGGATCAGCTTGAGCTTGAACGCCTCGTCGGCCGCGTCCTTGTAGCGCGCTACCAGAAACGGGTCGAGCAGCGGCGACAGGCGCACACGCAGCGGCTGACCGATGAAGTCTTCACGCCACACCTTCTCGGGGTACTCGGCCTTGCCCCACTGCGCAAACAGCTCGGCACGGCGGTTTTCGTCGGAGTACCTGTGCGCGTACTGCACCACGGTCTTGACCACACGCTCCACGGCCTTGGGGTGGCGGGCGGCGAAGTCGTCGGTCACCAGCAGCGCGGTCTGGCGGGTGTACTTGTACGAGTCTTCGGCGGCCGACCACACCACCTTGGCCAGCCCCTGGTCGCGCAGCTTGAAGAAGCCCACGTAGCCAAAGGCAGCGTCAATGTCCTTGCTGACCAGTGCGGCCTCGGCACTGGGAAGGTCCAGGTTCACCAGTTTCACATCGCGCTCGGTCAGCCCCTTGTCGGCCAGCGCACGCACGGCAGCCAGGTGCAGGTTGGTGCCCTTGAACACCGCCACCTTGCGGCCCTTGAGGTCTTCCAGGCGGCGGATGTTGGAATCAGGCGACACCGCCAGGTAGAGCCCGCCGCGCACGCCACTGCCGAGGATGATCCTGGTCTTCACGTCGCTCGCGCGGTGCACGATGGACGGCAGGTCGCCCTGCCATGCAAAGTCCAGCTGCTTGTTGACCAGCGCCTCGTTCACGGCAGGGCCTGCGCCCTTGAAGAAAGTCCACTGCACTTTCACGCCGTCTTTCTTGAACTCCTCTTCCAGTGCGCTGTCGGTGTAGGCCAGCGCAGCCGAGGTACCGCCATGGCGCACGGGGTCGCTGCCTACGCCGCCGGTGGCAATGCCGATGCGGATCACCTTCAGCGGCTCTGCCGTCTGCGCAGCGGCGCTGCCCGCCCACAGGCCCAGCGCCAAGGCAGCGCCTGCTGCGGTCAAGGCCTTGCGGCGGGTTGCATTCCAGGATGTTTTTGTCATGGGTATAGCTCTTTCGTAGGGGTTGCGTTGGAACGGTGCGCGGGCCATGCCCTGCACCTGTCAAACCCCACTCTAGGCACGCCCGGCAATGCGGCCAACGACCGAAAACAGATATCCAAATGCGCAAGCGCCCTGCCCGTGCGCATGGCTGCAGCGCCTGTTTTTCCAACTATCGATATGCGAACTGCTTCGTTGGTGTGCAGCGCTTGCAGTGTCCCAATGACATGGCCGTTCTCTTTCAACCACCCTCGTTTCAGAAAGCAGCACCATGTCCAAGATCAACGATTTGCACCCCACCTTCACCCGCTTTGCAGTGGAGCCCTACACCCCCACCATCGGCGCCGTCATCCACGACCTGGACCTGCGCCAGCCGCTGGATGCCACCACGCAGGCCGAGCTGCGCCAGGCACTGGCCGTGCACGAGGTGCTGTTCTTCCGCGACCAGCACATCACGCCGCAGCAGCAGGTGGACTTCACCCGCAGCTTTGGCAACGTGGCGGAGGTCAAGGCGTTCTTCCCCCGGCTGGAGAACCACCCCGAGATCGAGATCGTGGAGAGCACGGCCGAGCGCCCAAAGGCATCGAGCAACTGGCACGCCGACATCACCTGGCGCGAGCAGCCACCGCTGGGAACCAGCCTGTATGCGCAGGTGATTCCGGCCAGCGGCGGCGACACGCTGTGGGCCAGCCTCACCGCTGCCTACGCCAGCCTGCCGCCCGCGTTCCAGGCCTACCTGGAGACGCTGACGGCCGTACACACCTGGGAGATCAGCGGCTGGACCGAGTACCTGCTGCGCAAGGACGCCAGCGGCGATGAGCTGAAGGCCGCCCGCGCCAAGTACCCGCCGGTGGAACACCCTGTGGTGCGCGTGCACCCGGTCACGGGCAAGAAGGTGCTGTATGTGAACTCCACCTTCACCAGCCACATCAAGGGCCTGTCGCGCGTGGAGAGCGATGCCCTGCTGACCCAGCTGTTCGCCTTGCCCCAGGTGCCCGAGTTCCAGGCCCGCCTGCGTTGGGCACCGGGCACGCTGGCGGTATGGGACAACCGCTCCACCCAGCATTACGCGGTGGGCGACTTCTTCCCGCAGCACCGCAAGCTGCATCGCATCACTATCACTGAGTAACCCCCGAGAGATAGCCCCCTGAGTCGCCTTCGGCGCCCCCCCCCAGGGGGACGCACCCAGTGGCCCGGCGAAGCCGGTTCCACGGGTGCACTCGCCTGGGCCGCGCCAGTCTCGCGAGCTGCGTGCCCATTCAACAGCCGTTTTAAAAATACCTATGACCCAACCCGACACATTCAGAAAACTGCGCCTCGGCGCCTTCATCATGGCCACGGGCCACCACATTGCCGCGTGGCGCCACCCCGATTCGCAGGCCAATGCGGGCGTCAACATCGACCACTACATCGAACTGGCGCAGACCGCAGAGCGCGGCCTGTTCGACCAGGTGTTTGTGGCCGACAGCCCAGGGGTGTGGCACAAGGGCGACCGCGAGTCCTTCAGCCGCCAGGGGCGCCTCTCGCACTTCGAGCCCGTCACGCTGTGGGCCGCGCTGTCGGCCGTCACCAAGCACATCGGCTTTGTGGCCACGGCCTCCACCACCTACGAAGACCCCTACCTGCTGGCACGCAAATTCGCGTCGCTCGACCACATCAGCAAGGGCCGCGCCGCCTGGAACGTGGTGACCACCAGTGCCGAGAACGTGCACGGCAACTTTGGTCTGGACACCCACCCCGACCCCGCCGTGCGGTATGAGCGCGCCCACGAGTTTGTGGACGTGGTCAAGGGCCTGTGGGACAGCTTTGACGACGACGCTTTCCGCCGCGACAAGGCCAGCGGCGTGTACTTTGACCCCAACAAGCTGCACACGCTCAACCACATCGGCAAGCACCTGAAGGTGCAGGGGCCGCTCAACATCGAGCGCTCGCCCCAGGGCCACCCGGTCATCGTGCAGGCGGGCTCGTCCGAAGACGGCAAGGAGCTGGCTGCCGCCACGGCCGAAGCCATCTTCACCGCCTGGACCAGCCTGGCCGAAGCCCAGGCTTTCTACAAGGACGTGAAAGGCCGCATGGCCAAGTACGGCCGCTACCCCGATGAGCTGCTGGTGCTGCCTGGTATCTCCCCGGTCATCGGTCGTACCGAGGAAGAAGCCCAGGCGAAGTGGGCCGAGCTGCAGGCGCTGATCCACCCCAGCGTGGGCCTGGCCACGCTGGCCCCCTTCTGGCCTGGCGAAGACCTCACGCAATGGAACCTGGACGCACCGCCGCCCTACATCCCCGAGCCACCCAAGGGCATCAACAGCCGCGCGCATGTGGTGCTGCAGCTGGCCCGCCGCGAGAATTACACCGTGCGCCAGCTGTACGAATACCTGGCGGGCGCGCGCGGCCACTGGGTGGTGGTGGGCACGCCACAAACGATTGCCGACCGCATGCAGGAATGGTTTGAGAACGGCGCGGCCGATGGCTTCAACGTGATGCCGCCCGTGCTGCCCCAGTCCCTGAACGAGTTTGTGGACCTGGTGGTGCCCGAGCTGCAGCGCCGCGGCCTGTTCCGCACCGCGTACGAAGGCACCACGCTGCGGGAGAACCTGGGCTTGGCACGCCCTGCCAGCAGGTACGCCACACCCCTCGCCAAGGCGGCCTGAGCCCTTAGGCCCACCGCGTCATGCCCCACCCCACAGCGCAGCCGGATTGGGGTGTCCCGGCGGGCGCGGTGCGCCGGCTTTGACGCGGCGCATGGGCAGATCGGTCACGAGACGCTTTAACGCAGCCCCCCGGGACGCGGGCTGAAAACCATGCGGCACCACCAGCACATCGGTACGGGCTTCGCGCAAGATGCGTTGCGCCACGCTCTCGAACAGCCAATCCACCCACGGGGAAGCGGGATGCTTGCCCACCACAATCAGGTCGGCCCCAGCGCTTTGCTGCGCCACCAGCACCTGCCGCGCCGGATCGCCGCGCCCGATGGACGATGACAGCCGATTGCGCCGCGCGTCGTACGAATCGGTGAGCGTGAACATCCTGTCTTGCGCATGGCGCCTGCACTGCTCGCGATAGATCTGAATGGCGCGCTCTGACACTTCGGCATACCGCAGCTTGCCCTCATTGGCGGTGCTAACGGCATGGAACAGTTCCACGCGTGCGTGGGGGTGGAGTGCCAGGCCCAGCTCTACCAATCGGTGCGATACCAGCGAAAAGTCCACCGCCACCAACAGGCTCTGGTAGGTCTGGTCCGCCGCGTTGCGCACCACGACCACGGGGCGCTGGCAGGCACGCAGCACCTGCAGGGCGGGGTGCGCGCCCCACCAGGCCCGCAGCCCCCGCTGCGGTGCCGTGCCCCACACCACCAGGTCGTGCGCGGCTGCCGCACGGGCGATGTCTGCCACCGTGTAGTACACGCGTGTTACTGCCTGCACGGCCATCTGGTGGCGCTGCCGCAGCTGGAGCGCATGGTGCGACAGACGCACAGCCACATCGGGGGGAGGCACCTCGCCAGGTTGGGCGAGATACACCAGCTGCAACGCAGCCCGATGCTCTGCGCCCAGCAACGCCGCGCGTGCCAGCGCGTGCCCTCCCAGTTCAGAAAAATCGGTGACGACGAGGATGGAGCGAGGGGTCATGGTGGTACGTCCTTCTGTGGTGAACAACGCGCACTCCTCCAACGGCTGCCAATGCCATTGGCGCCGGTCTGGTGGGAAGTGATCTGGTGGTACGGCCCGCAGCGGGCCGGAATGCGGAGGCGACTAGGTGAGGTAGTCGCCCGTGGCCTCGGGCTGGTACTGGATGCTCTCGATGGTGGCTGCGCACTCTTCGCCGTGCGGCGTTTGCCACTTGGCCACATCTCCCGCCCGCAGGCCTAGCAGGCTGATGCCCACCGGCGACAGCACCGAGATGAAGCCCGCCGCAGGCTCGGCGTCCTGCGGGTAGCACAGGGTCAGCACCTGGCGCCTGTGGGTGTACTGGTCCACCAGCTCGACGCGCGAATTCATGGTGACCACGTCCGCCTGTACGTTGCGCGGACTGGTGATGTCTGCGTTGGCCAGCAGGTCATCGAGCAAGGGCGCCAGCCGGTTGCCGACCAGTTTGGTCAGGCGCGAATAGTCCAGATCGGTGAGCGTGCGCTCGCCAGGGGCCACAACTGCATGCATACAAAGCACTCCATCGAATGCGGCCGTGCCCCGTGGGGACAAGACGGCCGCTACCGCGCTTGGCTGGTGCCCGGCGGTGGATGGTTGCGCTACAAGGGATGAGGAGAGAGGGTGCCGCCGGGCTCAGGAATGTGCTGGCGTCAGCTGACGACGCACGTTCTTCTTGGCCACCGCTCGCGCGCAGGCCGCTGCATGGGGCAGCGCAGCCAGGGCGTTGAAAGGGCAAACCAGAAGGGTCGTCATGGCCCCGAGTGTAGGCAACATGCGCGGGTTGGTGGGCAATAGCCCCAGGGTTCTTGCCAGATACCCGGCCGACTGAGCGTTTGATCCTTGTCGCGGTGCAGGGGCCATCGCGCACATTACGTCGGCTCTGCGGCCCCCGCGCCGCGCTCTCAGGCAGCTTGCGGCAGGTAGCTGGGGCGCGTGCCTGTCATCGCGAGCTTGACGTGCTGCGTAAGCTCATCGGCCAGCACCTCGTCCGCACCTGCTTCCAGGCCATCCAGCGCACACCGCACGATCTGAACCGGGCTGGTCTTGGGTACATCGAAGCCGCGCGTGAGGTCGGTGTCCACATACGCCATGTGCAGCCCCAAGACCTGCGTTTTTTGCGCTGCCAGCTCGTGCCGCAGTGCATTGGTCAGCGACCAGGCGGCAGACTTGCTGGCCGAGTACGCAGCCAGCTCACCGCCATTCACCCACGACGCCACCGACAGCACGTTGAGCAGCGCCCCGCCCCCGTTGGCCTGCAGCACAGGCGCAAAGGCTTTGCTGACGCGCAGCACGCCAAAGACATTGGTCTCAAAAATGCGGCGCATCACCTCTTCGCTGTCGGCCGCCATGAAGCCGCCAGGCTGGGCGATGCCCGCGTTGTTGATGACCAAGGTCACATCGGACGCCAGCGCTGCAGCCGCTGCGACGTCTTCGGGGTTGTTGACGTCCAGGCGCAGGGCCTGCACGCCGGGTTGCGGGGTGATGGTGGATGGGTCACGCGCAGCGGCGTAGACCTTGCGCGCACCACGTGCGAGCAGCTCGCGGACAAAAGCCAGGCCAATGCCGCGATTGGCACCGGTGACGAGGACAACAGCGTTTTCGATCTTCATGGGAATCTCCAGGGGTGGGTTGGGAATGGACAGTGAGGTGCGGGTCAAACGTGCCGGGGATCAATGCGCAGCGAGCAATCGGTGGGTGCGGGTAGCCGCCAGCGAACAGCTCAGCGCACCTTGACCACGACCTTGCCCTTGGCGCGGCCGGTGTCCACGTAGGCAATGGCTTCGTTGGTGGCGTCAAAGGCAAACACCTTGTCGATCACCGGGCGGATGGCCCCGGCGTTGATCAGGCGTGTGATCTCTTGCAGCTGGCTGCCCTGTGCCCGCATGAACAGGAACCCGTAGCCGATGCCCAGCGCCCGAGCGCGGCGCCGGGTGCCTGCGCTCAACAGACGGAACACCAACCGCAAAAAGCCGGGGGCACGAATGGATTCGCCAAATGTGGGGTCTGGCGGGCCCGAGACAGAGACGAGTTGGCCGCCGCGCTGGAGCACGCGCAGGGACTTGGCCAGCGCCTTGCCGTCCTGGCTGTGCAGCACCATGTCGTAGTCGCGCAGCACGTCTTCAAAGTCCTGCTGGCGGTAGTCGATGACCACATCGGCGCCCAGGCTTCGCACCAGTGCGGCATTGCCCGCGCTGGCGGTGGTGGCCACGGTGGCGCCCAGGTGCTTGGCCAGCTGGATGGCGATGCTGCCCAGCCCGCCCGAGCCCGCCTGGATGAAGACCTTCTGCCCTTTTTTGACCTGGGCCTTCTCGACCAGGGCCTGCCAGGCCGTCAGGGCCACCAGCGGGATCGAAGCCGCCTCTTCCATGGTCAGGCTGCGGGGCTTGAGGGCCAGCGAAGACTCCTTGACCGCGATGAGTTCCGCAAAGGTGCCGATGTGAAAGTCGTCCGCCCGGGCATAGACCTCGTCGCCGGGTTGGAACTGCCGCACGCGCGGCCCCACGCGCACCACCACGCCCGCCACGTCGTGCCCCAGGATGAGCGGCATCTTGTAGGGCAGGATGAGCTTGAACTCACCGTCCCGGATCTTGGCGTCGAGCGGATTGACGCCCGCTGCATGCACCTCCACCAGCACTTCGTCGTCGCGCAAAGAGGGCGCAGGAACGTCGGCGGGCCTGAGCGCGCCCTTCTTGGCGTAACGATCCAGAACAAACGCTTTCATGGGACGTCCTTTGCGGCGGGAGCCTGAAGAGGCCCCCCATGGTTAGAAGGGCTGGATTCGATAATTCGAATGATAAACATCATATAAAAAGACAAAAAAATGCGTGCCACCGCACGAAGATCACAATCGAGAACAGCGCCTGGTGAGTGGTTTTGCGTCAGGCCGCTTCCGCAGGCAACAGGTGCTTGAGCGCGGCCTCGCGCAGGCTGTCGGACAGCGCAGCATCGTCCACCGCCCGGGCAAGCACCAGGGCGCCCACCATGGTGGACAGGGTGACGAGCGCCTGCTCATGGATCTCTGGCTGGCCCCACTGCGGCGACTGGCGCGCAATCAGGTCCACCATTTCCTTGATGTGCCGGGTGGAGACCCGCCGCACTTCGGGCGACTGGCGCGAGGTTTCAGAGCCCAGCGCGGCCAGGGGGCAACCGGTTTCCACGCTTTCGACATGCTGGCGCGAGAGATAGGCCTTGAGCACGGTGGCCATCGCCTGCGAGGCGGGCTCCCCCGCCACGGCGCCGGCCACAGTGGCCACAGACTGGGCACAGGCCTGCGTGGCCGCTTCGGCCAGCATGGCCTCGCGGGACTCGAAGTGCGCATAGAAGCCGCCATGCGTCAGGCCCGCCTCCTTCATGATGTCTGCCACCCCGGTGCCGTGGTAGCCGTTGCGACGGATCGCCCGCGCGGCCACCGACACGATGCGCTCGTGGGTCGCCTCCTTGGCAGCGGCTCGGGCACTGGGTTGTTTATTTCGCATGACACGTATCATACGTTTTATCAGGCACACCTGCAAGCGGGCCATATTGCAGCTGCTCCCTGCCAGCCCCGAGCCTGGTCAGCACCAAAAACTCAGGCGTTGTAACAAGGCCTGAGAGGTGAAGTGCGCAGTACGAGCCGCTCTGGCTTGCTGCGAAGTTCGCTACGCTTTCAATAGCAGCCTGCGACCGTCCACAGGGCGCAGGCTGACTATTCAGTTCAAAAATCAGATCACAGCTTGGCGATCGACACCTCGGTGGACTTGACCAGCGCCACCACATCGGAGCCGACGACCAGGCCCAGGTCGTCCACCGAGCGGGTGGTGATGACGGAGGTGACGATGCCCCAGGGGGTTTCGACATCGACCTCGGAGACGACATCGCCGCGAATGATCTCGCGCACTTTGCCCTTGAACTGGTTGCGAACGTTGATGGCTTGGATGGACATGGGGTTCTCCTAAAAAGTCCGTTGAAAGAAAGAAGCGCTGTTAAAAATCGAGAGAGAAAGCGAGAAATTCACACCGCCCAGCGCAGCCCGTGGGCGGGCACGCCGGGCCAGGTGGGTTCGGGGGTGGGCTCCACGTCGGGCTTTTGCAGCACGCGGTCGAGGATGCGTTTTTCAAGCTGCGCAAAGGCCGCCTCGCCGTGCACACGCGGGCGTGGCAGGTCGATGCGCTGGTCCAGCGCGATCTGGCCGTCTTCGATCAGGATCACGCGGTCGGCCAGGGCCACGGCCTCCTGCACGTCGTGGGTGACCAGTAGCGCGGTAAAGCCCGACTGGCGCCACAGGCCTTCGATGAGGCGGTGCATCTCGATGCGGGTAAGCGCATCGAGCGCACCCAGGGGTTCGTCCAGCAGCAAGAGGCGTGGGTTGTGCACCAGCGCACGCGCCAGGGCCACACGCTGGCGCTGGCCGCCCGACAGGCGCGCGGGCCACTCGCCCAGCCGGTCGCCCAGACCCACGCGGGCCAGCACATCGGCCGCTGCCCCACGCTGCGCGGGCGGCAGGCCCAGGGCCACGTTGTCCTGCACACGCTTCCAGGGCAGCAGGCGCGCGTCCTGGAACATGATGCGGGTGCTGCTGCTCAGGCCGTCCACCGGGTCACCGTCGATACGGATGGCACCGCCCGACACCGATTCCAGCCCCGCCACCAGGCGCAGCAGCGTGCTTTTGCCGCAGCCGCTGCGGCCCACGATGGCGACGAACTCGCCGGGCTCGATGACCAGTTCGGCCTTCTGGAGCACGTCGCGTGTGCCATAGCGTTTGTCTACGCCGCGCACTTCCAGGCGCACACCCTGGTGCTGCTGTTGTGGTGAGAAATTTGCAGTCAAAATGGCCTCCTGCGCCTGTCCATAAAGCGCTAGCAGCTATAAAAATGAGAGTAATCGGGCGCGGTGGCTGCACTGGGCGCGACCCAACGCCAGGGACGCCGCGCAAGGGCCGCCCCGCCGCGCTGGCGTCGTCCCCCTTCCCGTAGCGCGCAGCGCGTAGAGAGAAGGGGGAAGCCGCGCAGCGGCTCAGGGGGATGCATATCCTGGATGCCAGCGCAGCCAGTAGCGCTCCAGCCCTTTGGCAAACACGTCGGCCAGCTTGCCCAGCAACGCGTAGAGCAGGATGCCCACGAGCACGATGTCGGTCTGCAGAAACTCCCGCGCATTCATCGTGAGGTAGCCAATGCCCGCCTGCGCCGAGATGGTCTCGGCCACGATCAGGATCACCCACATCAGCCCCAGCGAAAACCGCAGCCCCACCAGGATGCTGGAGAGCGCCCCGGGCAGGATGATTTGCTTGTAGAGCTGCCAGCGGCCCAGGCCATAGGTGCGGCCCATTTCGATCAGCCCCGGGTCCACATTGCGGATGCCGTGGAAGGTGTTGAGGTAGATCGGGAAGAACACCGACACGCTGATGAGGAACAGCTTGGCCGACTCGTCAATGCCAAACCACAGGATCACGAGCGGGATGAGCGCCAGCGCGGGGATGTTGCGCACCATCTGGATGGTGGAGTCGAGCAGCGTCTCGAACAGCTTGATGGAGCCTGTGAGCAGGCCCAGCAGCAGCCCCAGGCCGCCGCCAATCGCCAGCCCGGCCAGTGCACGGCCCGCGCTGACCTTGACGTGGGTCCACAGCTCGCCCGAGGCGGCCAGGGTCCAGGCGGCCTTGACGACCTCCAGCGGCGCAGGCAACACGCGGGTGGACAGCCAGCCTTGTGACGAGGCGATCTGCCACAGCACGATGAGGCCCACGGGCACGGCCCAGGGCAGCAGGCGCTGCGCAATGTGCCTGGCAAAGCGCACGACGGGTGCGGGCAGCAAGGGCCCTTCGATGGGCAGGTCCACTGCGTCGGCCAGCGGGGATACCTGCAGTTCTCTGAGGGTCTGTGTCATGGGACTGGTTCCGTTAGGGGTTCAGGGTCAGCTTTGCGACGCACGTGGCACAAAGTCGTTGGCCACGGTTTCGCCAAACGGGCCCAGGGGGTTGCCAAACAAAGGGTTGCCGCTGGCGAGCTGGTTGCGCAATGGCAAGGGCAGCAGCGGGAACACCAGCTCGGCAAAGCGATACGCCTCGTCCAGGTGCGGGTAGCCCGACAGCACAAAGGTTTCCAGCCCCAGCGCGGCGTATTCCTCGATGCGTGCGGCCACCGTTTGCGGGTCGCCCACCAGGGCCGTGCCCGCACCGCCGCGCACCAGGCCCACACCCGCCCACAGGTTGGGGCTGATCTCCAGGTCTTGGCGGCTTCGTTTGGCGCCACCGGCGTGCAGCGCAGCCATGCGACGCTGGCCTTCGGAATCCATGCGCGCAAACACGGCCTGGGCGCGCACCACGGTGTCGTCATCCACATGGCTGATGAGTTCTTCGGCAGCGGCCCAGGCCTGTGCGTCGGTCTCGCGCACGATGACGTGCAGGCGAATGCCGAACTTCACGGTGCGCCCATGCTTTGCAGCGCGGGCGCGCACGTCTGCCACCTTCTTGGCCACCTCGGCAGGTGGCTCGCCCCAGGTCAGGTAGGTTTCGACCTGCTCGGCTGCCAGGTTGCGCGCGGCGGCAGATGAGCCGCCAAAGTACACCGGCGGGTGCGGCTGCTGCAGCGGCGGAAAGAGCAGCTTGGCGCCCTTCACCGACAGGTGCTGGCCCTCAAAGTCCAGGCTTTCGCCCCGGTGGCTGCGCGCCAGAATTTCGCGCCAGATGCGGATGAACTCGGCCGACTGTTCGTAGCGCGTGGCGTGGTCCAGAAACACGCCGTCGCCCTCCAGCTCGGCCTGGTCGCCACCTGTGACCAGGTTGATGAGCAAGCGCCCGCCCGAGAGCCGGTCGAACGTGGCCGCCATGCGTGCCGCCAGCGCAGGCTGGTGCAGGCCGGGGCGCACCGCCACCAGAAACTTGAGGTTGCGTGTGACGGGCAACAGGCTGGACGCCACCACCCAAGGGTCTTCGCACGAGCGGCCGGTGGGGATGAGCACACCTTCGTAGCCCAGGCTGTCGGCGGCCACGGCCACTTGCTTGAGGTAGTCGTGGTTGAGCTGGCGCGCACCTTTGGAAGTGCCCAGGTAGCGGCTGTCGCCGTGGGTGGGGATGAACCAGAAAATTTTCATGGATGCCTCGGGGTAGGTATTCGATGGACTCAACGAGCGCATGCGGCTCAGGGCCTGGCGCTGACAGCCGCCAGCTCCGCTGCCGCAGGCCGCCACACGATGTCGGCCACGTTCACGGGTTTGGGGATCAGGCCGAGCTTGAAAAACGCATCGGCCACGCGCTGCTGGTCAGCCACGGTGGCGGGCGAGAGCAGGCCCACAGGTGATGAGGGGCGGCGCTGGATGAACAGGCTCACCACACCCGCGTCCAGCCCGCTGAAGGCGGCAATGAGCTTGATCGCGTCCTTGCGCGCCTCTTGCGCCAGGCGGTCGGCGCGGCTGAGTTCGTCAAACAGCACGCGCAGCACCTGCGGGTGGGCCTGCACAAACGGGCGGGCGGCCAGGTAGAACGAGTTGTTGCTGCTGGCCAGGTCGCGCCCCGTGGCCAGCACGCGGGGCTGGATGGCGAGCTCGGTGGCGGCGTAGAACGGGTCCCAGATGGCCCAGGCGTCCACGCTCTTGCGCTCGAACGCTGCGCGGGCATCGGCCGGGGCCAGGTACACGGGCTGGATGTCGGCCCACTGCAGCCCTGCCGTTTCGACTGCGCGCAGCAGCAGGTAGTGGGCGCTACTGCCCTTTTGCACGGCGATGCGTCGGCCTTTGAGATCGGCCAGGGTGCGCAGGGGCGAGTCCTTGAGCACCAGCAGGGCCGAGCTGTCGGGCTTGGGCGGCTCGGCGCCCACATAGAGCAGGTCTTTGCCTGCGGCCTGCGCAAACACGGGCGGCGAGTCGCCGGTCAGGCCAAATTCGAGGCCGCCGACCGACAGCGCTTCAAGCAGTTGCGGCCCAGCCGGGAACTCCAGCCAGCTCACGCGGGTGCCGGGAAAGCGCTTTTCCAGCACGCCCTGCTGCTTGAGGATGACAAGGTTGACGGCGGACTTCTGGTAGCCGATGCGCAGTTGCTCGGGGCCTGGCACGGCCGGGCTTTGTGCGTGGGCGTAGCGGCTCGCCAGCACCCAGTTAAAGGCGGTGACACCCAGCAGTTGCAGCGCGCGGCGGCGCTCGTTGCTCAGGGGAAGGTGGGCCATGGTGACTCCTTTCAGTGCGGTGCTGCCAGGCTCTCAAAGGTCCACCGGCGCGGCGTGCAGCAGGTTGAGCTTTTTGGGGATGAGCTTGAGGTCGAAGAAGGTGTCGGCAATCGCCTGCTGCTCGGCCAGGATCTCGCGCGTGACGGGCGCGGTGCCAAAACGGGCGCGGTTCAGGTACAGCTCGGTGATGGACTTGTCGAGGCCCAGCACGGCCGACAGCTCGGCAGCGGCGGCGTCCTTGTTTTTGGACGCCCAGGTATCGATGGCGTTGACCTCTTCGATCGCGATGCGCAGCACATCGGCGTTCTTGGTGGAGAACTCGCGCGAGGTGAAGTAGTAGGCGCGGTTGTTGACCACACCCGTGGCGTCGGCCAGCAGGCGGGCGTCCAGCGTCTTTTGCGCGGCGGCGAGGAACGGGTCCCAGATGATCCAGGCATCGACTGCGCCGCGCTCAAAGGCAGCCCGCGCGTCGGCCGGGGCCAGAAAGACGGACTGCACGTCGCCGTATTTCAGGCCGTGCTTCTCCAGCAGCTTGACCAGGAAGTACTGCACGTTGGAGCCCTTGTTGTAGGCCACGCGCTTGCCCTTGAGGTCGGCCACGCTGCGGATCGGCGAGTCCTTGGGCACGATCACGGCCTCCAGCGCGGGGCGCGGCACGGTGGCACCGGCGTACACCAGCGGCGCACCCGCAGCTTGGGCAAAGATGGGCGGGGCTTCGCCCACGTCGCCAAAGTCGATGGAGCCGACGTTGAGCGCCTCGAGCTGCACGGGGCCGGCGTTGAATTCGGTCCAGGTCACTTTCACACCCAACGGAGCCAGGCGCTTTTCGAGCGTGCCGCGGCCCTTCAGGATGGAGAGCCAGCCCTTTTGGTGGCCCACGCGCAGCACGCGGGGCGCGCCGGAGGCCTGGGCCCAAGAGGTGGCAGGGAGCGCCGCTGCAGCGGCGGTGGCAGCACTAGTGGCCAGCAGGTGGCGGCGTTGCAGGGAGAAGCGGTTCAGTTCGTTCATGGTGCGGGTTCCAGCAGCAAATCAGGTGGATGGAGCACCGGGCGGGCTGGCAGCAGGCGGCACACCGCCCTGCCCGCGCACCCGGCGCAGCAAAAAGCCAAAAAGAGGGAATGGGAGGAAAAGTAAGCTGGCGCTGGCGCCGCGGGCCTGCCGCAGTGCCGGCGCTGCGTCAGACGCTACATCGCACGTCAGCGAAGTTGACCGGTGCAAAACGCGTGGCTTGGGCGGGCGATGGGCGCAGGGTTTCGGTCACCAGCACACTCACCGCGTCGTCCAGCCGGGCGGCAATGTCGGCCTGCACGTGGTAGGTGCCCTCGGGCGTCAGCGTGACCTGGGCATCGGTAGCGTAGATGCCGGGCAGGATGCTTTTGGCGCCCAGCGACTGCAGCACGGGGCGCAGAGCGTAGTCCAGCGCCAGCATGTGGTGTGGGCTGCCGCCCGTGGCCAGGGGCAGCACGGTCTTGCCCTTGAGGGCTGTTTGCGGCAGCAGGTCCAGAAACACCTTGAGCACGCCGCTGTACGCCGCCTTGTAGACGGGGGTGGCCACCACCAGCACGCTGGCATCGGCCACCTGGTCGATGGCGCTGACCACCGTGGGGTGCCCAAAGTCGGCCAGCAGCAGCGCCTGGGGCGACAGGTCGCGGATGTGGATGCGGTCCACCAGCGCGCCGCGCACCGAAAGGCGCTGGGCCACGGCGTCGAGCAAAACGGCGGAGCGGGAGCGCTCCGAGGGACTGCCGGCGATGAGCAAGGCGGACATGGTGTGGATTCCTTGAATACTATGGTTTTGATAGCTGGCAGCGCATGTTGGACTATCGCTTGGGCCTGTTTTCATTCAAAAAGGACGAGCAACGCCCCGCCCGGCCCGCTGGGGCCTGGCTTGTTGCACGGAGACGGGGCGCCGGCCACCCGCACACGAAAGGCGGGTGGGCTGACTGGCTTACTTACTTGCGGGTGTAGATCTGGTCAAAGCTGGCGTTGTCCGCAAAGTGGTCCTTGGCCGCCTTGTCCCAGCCACCAAACGCGTCGTTGATGGTGAACAGGTTCAGCTTGGGGAACTGCTTGGCGTACTTGGCTTTGGCTTTGTCGGACACGGCCGGGCGGTAGAAGTGTTTGCCCGCGATGTCCTGGCCTTCTTCGGTGTAGAGGTACTGCAGATAGGCCTCGGCCACGGCGCGGGTGCCCTTCTTGTCCACGTTCTTGTCCACCACCGAGACGGCAGGTTCGGCCAGGATGGAGATCGAGGGGGCGATCACGTCGAACTTGGCACCGAACTCTTTTTCGAGCAGGTAGGCCTCGTTCTCCCAGGCGATGAGCACATCGCCCTGGTTGCGCTGCGCAAAGGTGATGGTGGAGCCGCGCGCGCCGGTGTCCAGCACAGGCACGTTGCCGTACAGCTTGGCCACGAAGTCCTTGGCCTTGGCGTCACCGCCGTATTTGCGCTTGGCGAACTCCCACGCGGCCAGGTAGTTCCAGCGCGCGCCGCCCGAGGTCTTGGGGTTGGGCGTGATCACTTTCACATCCGGGCGGACCAAGTCATCCCAGTCCTTGATGCCCCTGGGGTTGCCCTGGCGCACCACCAGCACGATGGTGGAGGTGTAGGGCGAGCTGTTGTGTGGCAGGCGCTTTTGCCAGTCCTTGGGGATCCAGCCGCCGTTGGTGTGCAGCGCATCGGTGTCGCCCGCCAGGGCCAGGGTGGCCACGTCGGCGTCCAGCCCGTCGATGATGGAGCGGGCCTGCTTGCCCGATCCGCCATGGCTTTGCTTGATGGTCACGTCCTGGCCGGTCTTGGCCTTCCAGTGCTTGGCAAAGGCCTGGTTGAACTCCACGTACAGCTCGCGGGTGGGGTCGTAGGACACATTGAGCAGCGTCACAGACTGCGCAAACGACGGCAGCGCCGTCAGCGCCAAAGCGCCCGCAAAGGCTGCGGCCAATGGAAACTTGATAAAGTCGCGGCGAAAGTTCATGGGGGTCCTCGGTTTTGAATGTGGACGGTGCAAAACACCGATGAAACGCATTCTGGAAGGCCCTCTTAAAAACTGGAACCAATAAGATTTCAGTTCTTAATACCCAAAACATCTGAAGGCAGAGCCCACGCCGCCTTCGCATTCACCCCACCACAAGAAGGAACCACCATGGCACGCACCGTCCAATGCATCAAACTCGGCCAAGAAGCTGAAGGCCTGGACTTTCCGCCCTACCCCGGCGAGCTGGGCAAGCGCATCTGGGAAAACGTGAGCAAGCAGGCCTGGGCCGACTGGCTCAAGCACCAGACCATGCTGGTCAACGAAAACCGCCTGAACCTGGCCGATGCGCGGGCCCGCCAGTACCTGGCCCGGCAGATGGAAAACCATTTCTTTGGCAGCGGCGCAGACGCTGCGGCGGGCTACGTCCCGCCCAGCGCGTAACGCAGCGAAGCTGCAGTGCAGCGTTGCACGAAATGGTTTTACGCAAACCCTTTCTTGGCAGCGCGGTTCACTTCACGCGCTCACGGCCAGTGATCTAGAACAACCGACGCTCAGCCTAATTGCTGTAAAAACCAGCCTCAGCACGGCGCCCATGTGGCGCCCTTTCTTTTTCTGGGTTGTGCGCACAAAGCGTGCAACTCCTGGTTTTCGCAGCCCCCCACCCCATGTCCGAGCCCATCGACTGGTTGCCCGACGGCACCCCCTACAGCCCCCGCTTTGGCGACCGCTACCACAGCGAAAACGGAGGGCTGGACCAGGCCCGCAGGGTGTTTTTGCAAGGCTGCGGCCTGCCCGCGGCCTGGGCCGGGCAGCCCCAGTGGCGGGTGCTGGAAACCGGCTTTGGCTTCGGGCTGAACTTTCTCGTCACCTGGGCAGCGTGGCGGGCCGACGAGCGCCGCCCCCGGCTGCTGCACTTCGTATCGACCGAGGCCTGGCCCGTGAGCGCGGCCGACCTGCTGCGGGCCACTGCGGCCCACCCCGAACTAGCGCCCTTGGCTGAGCAATTGCACGCGCAATGGTGGGGCCTGCTGCCCGGCGTGCACCGCCTGGCATTTGACGAAGGCCGCGTGCTGCTCACCCTGTATGTGGGGGACGCGCAGGAGATGCTGCGCCAGCAGGCGCCGACGGCAGATTCGGTGTACCTCGACGGGTTCAGCCCCTCCGTCAATCCCGAAATCTGGAGCACCCACGCCCTCAAGGCCGTGGCGCGCTGCTGCCGCCGGGGCACCCAGCTCGCCACCTGGACCATCGCCCGCGCCGTGCGCGATGCGCTGGCCGAATGCGGCTTCGAGGTGCAGCGCGTGCCCGGCGTGCCACCCAAGCGCGACAACCTGCAGGCCACCTACAACCCCCACTGGGAGCCACGGCCCCGCACGGCCGCCTTGCCGGAGGCGCCCCCCACCGCCGCCCCGCAGCCCCGGCATTGCCTGGTGATTGGCGGCGGGCTGGCAGGTGCCGCAGCGGCCGCCAGCCTGGCCCGCCGGGGCTGGCAGGTGCAGGTGCTGGACGGGGCGGCGGAACCCGCCGCTGGCGCATCGGGCCTGCCTGCGGGCGTGTTTGCGCCCCATGTATCGCCCGACGATGCGGTGCTGTCGCGCCTGTCGCGCAGCGGCGTGCGGACCACGCTGCAGCAAGCCCGCCAGCGCCTGAAGGCCGGGCAGGACTGGGGCCCCACCGGCGTGCTGGAACACCGCACCGACGGCCCCCCCGGCCTGCCCACCGACTGGCAAGGGGGCCCCGGCGCGGACTGGACCGTCCCTGCCCCGCAAGCCGCTCGCGAGCAGGCCGACCTGCCGCCCGATGCGGTGGCCTGCTGGCATGCCCAGGCGGGCTGGATACGCCCGCCCCAGATGGTGCGGGCACTGCTGCAAGAACCCGGCGTCACGTGGCTTGGAAATTGCCCAGTGGCCAGCCTGCGCGCCCAGCCTGCTGCGGACGCCGCCGCCAACGCGGCCGAATGGCAGGCGCTGGATGCACAAGGCCAGGTACTGGCCCAGGCCCCCGTGGTGGTGATTGCCGCAGGCGCAGGCAGCAGCCCGCTACTGGCTGACCGCTGGCCCCTGCAACCTGTGCGGGGCCAGGTGTCGTGGGGCCGCTATGCCGCCCACCTGACGGCGCCAGCGCCGTTCCCGGCCAACGGGCATGGCAACATGGTGCCGTCGTTCGGCGTGGGCAGCCCCGGCAACCCGGGCGAAGAGGCCACCGAGCGCGCCTGGATCATGGGCTCCACTTTTGAGCGCAATGTGGCAGAGCTGCCCGCCACGGCCGCCGACCAGCTTGCGGCGCACCGCTCGCATTGGGACAAAGTGCAGACCCTGATCCCCGCCGCTGCCCGCGAACTGGCCCCCCGCTTCGAGGCACGGCTGGCCGCTGGTGAGCAGGACACCACCGCATCCTCCGCCGTCGAGCACTGGGCCGCTGTGCGCTGCACCGCCCCCGACCGCCTGCCCATCGTGGGGCCGGTGGATGCAACCGCCCTGCCCGGCCTGTGGGTGTGCACCGCCATGGGTGCGCGCGGGCTGACGCTGGCCTTGCTGTGCGGCGAGTTGCTGGCCGCCCGCCTCAACGGCGAGCCCTTGCCGCTGGACACCAAGCTGGCCCGCGCTCTGTCCAGTGAACGGATGTGAACCGCCGCCGCGTGCGCGCCAGAGGCGGTCGGCCACCGCCCGGCGCACGAGGCCAGCACTGACTTATATCCATATTTGCATATTAGAAGCACAAAACAATAGTTTGCATCCATAAGCAAGCCCTCTACATTCGCCGGCATGCATGAATTGGCGTTTGTCTTTGCGGGATTTGCAGTGGGTCTGATCGTCGGACTCACTGGCGTGGGCGGTGGCTCGCTGATGACGCCCATCCTCATCTTCTTCTTTGGCATCAAGCCCCACATGGCCGTGGGCACCGACCTGCTGTTTGCCGCCTTTACCAAGATGGGCGGCACCGTGAGCCTCGCGCGCCAGCGCCTGGTGCCCTGGAAGGTGGTGGGCCAGCTGTGCGCCGGCAGCATTCCGGCCGCGCTGCTGGCGTTGTGGGCCCTCCAGGTGATGGGACCGGCCAGCGGCACCGCGCAGGCCATCATGACCACCACGCTGGGTTTTGCCCTGCTGCTCACGGCAGCGGCTACGCTCTACAAAGTCATTGCTTTCTCCGCCCAACGCCAGGCGGCCGAGGCAGCAGCCCGCAAGAACCACGTGGGCGACCCCGCCCGCCCGCGCCACTGGAGCCTGCCGGTTCTGCTGGGCGCGGTGATTGGCACGCTGGTCACCTTCACCTCAGTGGGCGCAGGCGCCATTGGCGTGACGGTGCTGCTGCTGGTGTACCCCATGCTGCCGCTACCGCGCATCATTGGCGCAGACATTGCCTACGCCGTTCCATTGACCCTGGTGGCCGGGCTGGGACACGCATCGCTGGGCTCGGTGGACTGGTCTTTGCTTGCACAATTGCTGGCTGGCTCGCTGCCGGGCATCTGGCTGGGCTCGCGCCTCGTCACCCGCACGCCCGAGCGCCTCATTCGCTCTGCCCTTTCCCTGCTGCTCGCCTGGGCGGGCTTCAAACTGATTCTGATCTGAGTGCTCCACGATGTACCAATACACCGACTTTGACCGCCAATTCATCCGCCTGCGCGCCGAGCAGTTCCGCGACCAGCTCGAACGCTGGCAAGCGGGCAAACTGACCGAAGAGCAGTTCCGCCCCCTGCGCCTGCAAAACGGCTGGTATGTGCAACGTTACGCGCCCATGCTGCGCGTGGCCGTGCCGTACGGCGAGCTGTCGAGCACCCAGCTGCGGGTGCTGGCCCGCGTGGCCCGCGAATACGACCAGCCCGAGCCCGCCCTGCTGGCCGAGGCCCAGGCTACGCAAGAAAAGCTGGGCGAGATTCCGCTGGCCGACGGCCGCCGTATTGGCACCAAGCTGAAGTACGGCTATGGCCACTTCACCACGCGCACCAACGTGCAGTACAACTGGATTCCGCTGTCCAAGGCTGCGGACGTGATGGACCTGCTGGCCACCGTGCAACTGCACGGCATCCAGACCAGCGGTAACTGCATCCGCAACATTAACAGCGACGCGCTCGCGGGCATCGCGGCCGACGAGATCGCCGACCCCCGCCCCTTCTGCGAAATCCTGCGCCAGTGGAGCACGCTGCACCCCGAGTTTTCATTCCTGCCCCGCAAGTTCAAGATCTCGATCAACGGTGCGCGCGAAGACCGCGCCGCCCTGGGCTGGTACGACGTGGGCCTGCAGCTCGTCAAGAACGACGCGGGCGAACTCGGCTTCAAGGTGCGCGTGGGCGGCGGCATGGGCCGCACGCCCACCATCAGCCCAGTGCTGCGCGAGTTCCTGCCATGGAACCAGCTCATGAACTACCTGGAAGCCGTGATCCGCGTGTACAACCGCTACGGCCGCCGCGATAACAGCTGGAAGGCGCGCATCAAGATTTTGGTGAAGGCCGAGGGCCAGAGCTACATCGACCAGGTGAATGAAGAGTTCCGCCAGATCGTCGAGGACGAAGGCGGCCCGCACACCATCACCCAGGCCGAATACGACCGCGTGGCCGCGAACTTCCGCGAGCCCGACCTCGACCTCTCGCCCGCCAACGCCGAAGCCGAAACCCTGGAACTGCTGCGCACCGCCGCCAGCGACGACCGCGACTTTGGCCGCTGGCTCACCAGCAACGTGCTGCCACACCGCCACCCGCAGCTGCGCGCGGTGATGCTCTCGTTCAAGCGCCTGGGCTATGCGCCCGGCGACGCGACGGCCGAGCAGATGGAAGCCGCCGCCGAGCTGGCCGACCGCTTCTCGGGTGGCGAATCGCGCGTGACACACGAGCAAAACCTGCTGCTGCCCTGGGTGCGCCGCGACCAGTTGCCCGCGCTCTACCAGGCCGCCAAGGCGCTGGGCCTGGCCAAGCCCAACATCGGCCTGCTGACCGACATGATCGCCTGCCCCGGCGGTGACTTCTGCTCGCTGGCCAATGCCCGTTCGCTGCCCATTGCCGAGGCCATCACCGAGCGATACCAGGACCTGGACGAGCTGTGGGACCTGGGCGAGATCGACCTGCACATCAGCGGCTGCATCAACAGCTGCGGCCACCACCACAGCGGCCACATCGGCATCCTGGGCGTGGACAAGGACGGCAAGGAGTGGTACCAGATCACGCTGGGCGGAGCCGATGGCTCCAACCTGTCGGGCCCCGCCACGCCCGGCAAGATCATCGGCCCCTCGTTCAGCGCCTCCGAAGTGCCGGGCGTGATCGAAGCACTGCTGGCCGTCTACCGTACAGAGCGCCTGCCGCTGGCCGGCGACGCCGAAGGACCGCGCCACGAGAACTTCATCGACACGGTGCGCCGTGTCGGTCTCGACCCCTTCAAGGCCGCCGCCAATGCCGCGCGCCACCCTGCTGAAACCGAAGCCGCCTGAGGCATCGAACACTATGAAAATAATAGCTGCTCACGAGCACCACACTGACGTTGCCGGCCAGAAGATCATTGAACTGCCCAACGACACCAACCCCTTTGAACTGGACCTGGCGGGCGTGGACCGCATTGACCTTCAGTTTCCCAAGTTCACCGACGGCCGGGCCTTCAGCCAGGCACGCCTGCTGCGCGGTCGCCTGAAGTTTGCGGGCGAGCTGCGCGCCACGGGTGACGTGCTGATCGACCAGCTGGTGCAGATGGCCCGCTGCGGCTTTGACGTAGCGGTGCTGCGCGAAGGCGTGGACATGGCAGACGCCCAGCGCCAGTTTGACCGCTTCAAGGCCTTCTACCAGGGCGACGTGACGCACCCGCTGCCCCACTTCCGCGAGGCCGCCTGATGAACATGAGAGACACCACCCACGCCATGAGCCAGCTTGACCTCGCCGCCATCAACGCCGACCTGGGCCGCAATGCCCCCGCCCTGGTCGAATGGGCTCTGGGCCTTGGCCAGACCAGCATCGTCACCACCAACTTCCGCCCGTTCGAGGCGGTGATCCTGCACCTGGTCACGCAGGTGAAGCCCGATGTGCCGGTGGTGTGGATGGACAACGGCTACAACACCGAAGCCACCTACCGCTTTGCCGACGAGGTGACGAAGCAGCTGGGTTTGAACCTGCAGATCTACCTGCCGCTGCGCTCGCGCGCCCACCGCGAAGCCGTAGAAGGCCCCACGCCCGCACTGGACGACCCGCGCCACGCCGCGTTCACCGCCGAGGTGAAGCTGGAGCCCTTTGCCCGCGCCCTGCGCGAGACTGCGCCCCAGGTGTGGTTCACCGCCCTGCGCGCCACCGACACCGCCGTGCGCGCACAGATGGACCCGGTGAGCATCAACCCCGATGGCCTCATCAAGGTGGCGCCGCTGCTGCACTGGTCATCCAAAGACCTGCACGAATACTGCGTGAAGCACGGACTGCCCAACAACTTCGACTACGTGGACCCCACCAAGGGCGAAGACAACCGCGAGTGCGGCCTGCACCTTGCGCATTGAACCCACCGCAGATCCGACCATGAATGCCCGCACCGACTCAGCGCTGCTTGAGAAAACCAACAACATGAGCTACCACCTCAACAACTCGCACCTCGACGCGCTGGAAGAAGAAACCATCTTCATCCTGCGCGAAGTCGCCGCCGCCTTCGAGCGCCCCGCACTGCTGTTTTCGGGCGGCAAGGACTCGCTGGTCATGCTCAAGTGCGCTGAAAAGGCCTTTGGCACCAAGGCCAGCGGCGGCGGCATTCCGTACCCGTTGCTCATGATCGATACGGGCCACAACTTCACCGAAGTGACGGACTTCCGCGACTTCCGCGCCAAGGAGCTGGGCGCCGAACTCATCGTGCGCAACGTCGAAGATTCGATGGCCCGCGGCACGGTGCGCCTGGCCCACCCCGGCGAGTCGCGCAACGTGCACCAGTCGGTCACGCTGCTCGAAGCGATTGAAGAATTCCGCTTCGATGCGCTGATCGGCGGCGCCCGCCGCGACGAGGAAAAGGCCCGCGCCAAAGAGCGCATCTTCAGCCACCGCGACAGCTTTGGCCAATGGCAGCCCAAGGCCCAGCGCCCTGAGCTGTGGACCCTATTCAACACCCGCCTACAGCCCGGCGAACACTTCCGCGTGTTCCCCATCAGCAACTGGACCGAGCTGGACGTGTGGCAGTACATCGACCGCGAGCAGATCGGCCTGCCCAGCATCTACTACACGCACAAGCGCCAGGTGGTGGACAAGAAGGGCCTCTTGATGCCCGTGACCGAGCTGACTCCGCCGCGTGAGGGCGATGTGGTGGAAACGCGCGATGTGCGCTTCCGCACCGTGGGCGACATCACCTGCACCGCCCCCGTGGAAAGCACCGCAGCCACCCCGGCCGAGATCGTCATCGAGACCCTGGCCGCCGACGTGAGCGAGCGCGGCGCCACGCGCATGGACGACAAGACATCGGATGCTTCGATGGAGAAGCGCAAGAAGGACGGGTATTTCTGATGACCGCTATCAATTCCATAGCTGCTAGCGCAAACAACACCAGCGCTACCAGCCAAAACGACCATATTTCCGCCCTCAAGTTCATCACTTGTGGTTCCGTCGATGACGGCAAGAGCACGCTGATTGGCCGCCTGCTGGTGGACAGCAAGGCCGTGTTGCAAGACCACCTGGCCGGCGTACAGCGCCAGGGCGAGACCGACCTGGCCCTGCTGACCGACGGCCTCTCCGCCGAGCGCGAACAGGGCATCACCATCGACGTGGCCTACCGCTACTTCGCCACCGAAGAGCGCAAGTTCATCATCGGCGACGCGCCCGGCCACGAGCAGTACACCCGCAACATGGTCACGGCCGCCAGCAGCGCCGACGCCGCCGTGGTGCTGGTCGATGCCACCAAGCTCGACTGGAAGAACCCCAGCCTGGCCCTGCTGCCGCAGACCCGCCGCCACAGCCTGCTGGTGCACCTGCTGCGCGTGCACTCGCTGGTGTTTGCCGTGAACAAGCTCGACGCCGTGGAAGACCCCGCACTGGCCTGGAAGCACATCCAGGGCGCGCTGCAAGCCTTTGCCCAGGCCGCTGGCATCACCGTGCGCGCCACGGTGCCTGTCTCGGCCCTCAAGGGCTGGAACGTGGTCGATGCCCATGCCGGCTGGTGCGGCTACACCGGCCCCACGCTGCTGCAAGTGCTGGAAGCGTTGCCCAACACCCCCGCCGACACAGCGCTGGCACCGGCCTTCCCGGTGCAGTGGGTCGAGAAGTTCTCGTCCTCATCCGACACCAGCCAGGGCCGCCGCGTGTTCTGGGGCCGTGTGGCTGCGGGCACCTTCGCGCCCGGCACGGCCGTGCAGATCTTCCCCAGCGGCCAGCTGGCCACCGTGGCCCAGGTGCTGGACCACGCCCGCCGCCCCAAGGACGTGCCCGCAGGCACCAGCGCCGGCATCATCCTGGACCGCGAGGTGGACGTATCGCGCGGCGACTGGATCCTGGCCGCGCCCACGGCTGCTGCAGCGCCGGTTGCCGACGACGACTTTGGCGACACACCCGCTGCCACCCCGGCCTGGCCCGCCAGCCGCGAGCTGCGCACCA
Source organism: Acidovorax sp. 107 (assembly GCF_003058055.1). Lineage (NCBI taxonomy): Bacteria > Pseudomonadati > Pseudomonadota > Betaproteobacteria > Burkholderiales > Comamonadaceae > Acidovorax > Acidovorax sp. 107. The sequence goes on from NZ_QBTZ01000001.1 coordinate 2,300,575, forward strand.
CCATCGCCTGGATGGACGACGAGCCCCTGGTCGCGGGCCGCGTGTACTGGGCGCTGCACGGCCACCGCTGGGTCAAGGCCAAGGTCAAGGCCGTGGTGCACAAGCTCAACATCAACACGCTGGCCGAAGAAGCCGCCACGCAGCTCGACCCCAACGCCATCGGCCATGTGGAACTGCTGCTGCAAGAGGCGATTCCCGCTGCGCCGTTCACCCAGGCCCGCGTGCTCGGATCGCTGATCCTGGTGGACACCGCCAGCCACAAAACTGCGGGCGCCGTGCTGGTCAACTGATGGGCCACTGACCCAGATCAGCCTCCGCACGCCCGAGACACCCCTTCGCAGCAAGGGGCCCTGCAACCAAAGGTCGGTGAAAGCTTCTAAAATCGAGGGTTTTCACCGACCCACACAACTCCTGTCATGACCCACGTCGTTTCCGAAAACTGCATCAAGTGCAAGTACACCGATTGTGTGGACGTGTGCCCCGTGGACTGCTTCCGAGAAGGCCCGAACATGCTCGTCATCGATCCTGACGAATGCATTGACTGCGCCGTCTGCATCCCCGAGTGCCCGGCCAACGCCATCTTTGCCGAAGAAGACCTGCCGGCCGACCAGATCGCCTTCATCAAGCTCAACGCCGACCTGGCCTTTGCCGACGGCTGGAAGAGCATCACCAAGCGCAAGCCCGCACTGCCCGACGCCGACGAGTGGAACGGCAAGCCGGGCAAGGTCAACGAACTGATCAAGTAACCCGCCGCGCGCCCCACTGGTGACCGAGACTTTGCAAGCGCCCACCGTGGTCGAGACCGACGCCGTTGTCATCGGCGCAGGTCCCGTGGGCCTGTTCCAGGTCTTCCAGCTGGGCCTGCAGGGCATCACCGCCCACCTGATCGACGCCCTGCCCCATGCGGGCGGCCAGTGCGTCGAGCTGTATGGCGACAAGCCCATCTACGACATCCCGGGCATCCCGGTGTGCACCGGGCGGGAGCTGGCCGACCTGCTGCTGCGGCAGATCGCACCGTTCAAGACCCAGTGGCATCTCAACACGCTGGTGTCTGCGCTCACCGTACAAGCCGACGGACGCCTGCTGGTCGAAACCTCGCAAGGTGCGCAGCTGCTGGCACGCACCGTGTTCATTGCCGCAGGCGTGGGCGCCTTTGTGCCCCGCACGCTCAAGGTGGACGGCATCGAGCGGTTTGTGGGCACGCAGTTGCACTACCAGCGCCTGCCCGCCAGCGTGGATGCGACGGGTCGCCACGTCGTCGTGCATGGTGGCGACGAGCCTGCCGTGGCGCGCGCCGTGGAGCTGGCCGAACAGGGCCAGGCCGCCCGCGTCAGCCTGCTGCACCGGCGAGACGTGTTCCAGGCGCCCGATGCCCTGCTGCAGCGCCTGCAGCACTTGCGCGATGCGGGGCGCATCCATGTCGAGGCTGCGCAGATCACCGGCATCGAAGCCTCTGGCGACCAACTGAGCGCGTTGCAGGTAGTGGATGCCGATGGCAGCACCCGCACCCTTGGGCTCGACCTGCTGGTGGCCGTGCTCGGCATCTCGCCCCGCCTGGGCCCCATTGCCGATTGGGGCCTGGCCATGGACCGCAAGCAGCTGGTGGTGGACACCGAGTCCTTTCGCACCAGCGTACCCGGCATCTACGCTGTGGGTGACATCAACACCTACCCTGGCAAACGCAAGCTCATCCTGTGCGGCTTTCACGAAGCCACGCTGGCCGCCTTTGGCGCGGCCGAGGCCATCAAAGGCGACAAGGTGGCGCTGCAATACACCACCACCAGCCCGCGGCTGCACCAGTTGCTGGGCGTGGCGCCGGCATCGACACCTTCCGCCAGCGCATAGTCCCGGGCGGATCAGGGCACAGTCGCGCGCTGCCAGAACGGCGCGCCGACAAATAAGCACGAAATGTCCAAAAGGCGCGCAAGCGCCCGGCACGATGGCGTCTCCATCCCCCTTCAGGAGCACACCATGAGCCAACACCCTCTTCAATCCATCTGGGACGCCTACACCGCGTCGTGGAAGACCGACTCGCCCGCCGAGCGCGATGCCCTGTTCGCCCAGTCGCTGGACCGCGCCTGCACCTACAACGACCCGCTGGCCACGGCCCAGGGCTGGGCGCAGCTGACGGCCTACATGGACGACTTTCACCGCCAGGTACCGGGGGGCCACTTTGTGACCCACTACTTTGCCAGCCACAACCAGCAAAGCCTTGCCAAATGGAACATGGTGAATGGCAGCGGGCAGGTGATCGGCGAGGGCGTGAGCTACGGCCGCTACAACGATGACAACCGCCTGGTCTCCATGACCGGCTTTTTTGACACTCCCTGATCCACAGGCCCGCCCGTGCTGCATCTGCAACAACTCCAGGAGGGCATCGACTACATCGAAGCCCATCTTGAATCCGACATCGATCTGGCCGACGTGGCACGGGCCGCAGGCCTGAGCCAATGGCACTTTCAGCGCATCTTCAAGGCCCTGACCAACGAGACCCTGAAGACCTACATCCGCTCGCGCCGGTTCGCCAACGCGCTGGAGCAACTGGCCAGCACGCGGCTGAGCGTGCTCGACATTGCGCTGGCCGCCGGCTACGAAACCCAGGAAAGCTTCACCCGGGCGTTCAAGGACTGCTTTCGGCTGACACCGTCGCAGTACCGCCGCATGGGCAATCGCTCACTCTTCGTGCGCAAGGTCCGTCTGGACGAGCGCTACCTGGAGCACCTTCGCCACAACGTCTCGCTGGCACCGACGATCGAGGTGCGCCCCACCATGCGCGTAGTGGGCCTGCCCACCGACTACTACGGCATCGACTCCGAAAAGAACAACCTGGGCCAGAAGCTGCCGCCCCTGTGGGGCCAGTTCCTGCCGCGCCTGAATGAGATTGCGAACGCAGTGCCCGGCGTCTGCTACGGCGTCGTGTTGCCCGCCGGGCCGCGCACCGAACAATTGCGCTACCTGGCGTGCACCGAGGTCCAGGGCGCTGGCGACCTGCCCGCGGGCATGGCCACGATGGAGATCCCTGCGTCGACTTACGCGCGATTCACCCACCGTGGTGAGGCCAGAAACGTGGACGCGACGGTGAACTACATCTACGGCAGCTGGATGGTGTCCGGGGGCCGGTCGCACACGCTCGGGCCGGACCTGGAAATCTACGATTCGCGGTACCACCCGACCTCGGCGCAGTCGGTCATGCACTATGCAGTGCCTGTGCACGCATCAGCCGGCTGACGCCAGGCGGCGTCCGCGCCCCACCACTGCAGCGCGGCCGCGTCGTGCAGCGACTGCAGTACGTCCACAGCATCCACCGCCTGCGCCAGGGCCAGCGCACCGCTGCGTTGAAAAGCTGGGTCGATGAGCCGCTGCGCCACCTCGATCACGATGGGCGCCGTCACCGCGTAGATATCCTGACCGCGCACACAGGTCGTGCGGGCCGTACCGTTCTGCTCGACCTGCACCACCATCTCGAACTGCTGGGCCGAGCGGCCGGAGCCGTCCGCTGCGACGGGCGGTGGGGTGGCCGCATCGCGTATGTCCTGCAATGCAGACCGGTTGAGCAGCGAGCGGATGTTGTGTACAGGCAGGTGGTGGGCCAGCGTGATGACCTCGCTGAAAGGGATCTCCACCATGGCCTGGCGGCCCAGTGGCCCGCCAAAGCGCCAGTCAGGCACCTGCAGCGACGGCACCAGCGGTGCCAGGTGCCCCTCCTTCACCACCATCCGGGGTGCGGTGTTGCGCTCGCCCGTGCGCCGTGTGCCGGCGGTGGGCCACCAGTGATCCAGTCCGATGGCCACGGTGATCGCGTCAATGGGGCCGGGCGCCGCCACGCTGCTGGCCAGCAGGTCGGCCAGGCCGCCGTAGAAGGCAGCGGCCGGAATCGCCACGCGACCTGCCGCCTGCGCGGGGGCGTCCAGGTCGGCCAGCGTGGCCTGTGCACTGCCCTGCTCGGCCGTCACGTCGAGGTAGTGGCAGCCCCCCCGCAGGGCCGCGGCGCCCACCGGGGCCGCGGTGTCCAGAAAGGGCCCGGCGCAATTGATGACCACCGAGCAGCCGGCAAAGGCCCGGTCCAGGCTGGACGGATCGGCGATGTCCGCCACGCGCCACTCGACGCCCGAGGGCAGACTGTCGTCGAGCTTGCGGGCATCGCGGCCCACGGCCACGACAACCAGGCCGCGCCGCAGTGCCTCCTGGACGACGAACCGGCCGGTGTGACCGGCGGCTCCGAAAACAGCGATGGCTGCGCGGGTGGGGTTCATGGCAAATCCTCGAAGTAGAAAAAAAGGAAACAACAGAAACGTGATCAACAAACGATACAGACCTGTCTGTTCTTAAAATATTACAGACAGGTCTGTATCATTGTCAACATGTCCTCCGCCACTTTTGCCCCATTGCCCCCTGGCGACCGCTCCGCCGGGGCCGACACTGGGCCAGCCTCCGTCGCGCCCACCACCCGCCCCAACTCCGCCCTTCCTGCGCGTTCGCGGCGCGCCGCTACGGCGGCGGGTGAAGTGGGCGACGTACGCGCCCGCATCCTGGACACGGCGTCGCGCCTCTTCTACGAACGCGGCGTGCGCGCCGTGGGGGTGGACCTGGTGGTGCTGGAAGCCGCCGTGGCCAAGACCAGCCTGTACCGCTATTTCCCCACCAAGGACGACCTCATCGTGGCGTTTCTGGAGCGGGAAGACGTCGACTTCTGGGCCACGTGGGATGGGGTAGCCGCACAGTTCCGCGAAGACCCGGCGGGCGAGCTGGATGCGCACATGGTCTGGATCGGCGAGCGCCTGGCCCGCTCCAACTACCGGGGCTGCCCGCAGATCAATGTGGCGGCAGAATTTGCCGAGCAGGATCACCCCGCCCGTCTGGTCTCGCAACGGCACATGCAGGCGCTGCGCCAGCGGCTGCGTGCCATCGCCGTTCGGCTGGATGCGGCCGACCCGGACCGGCTTGCCGCCCAACTGGCGGTGCTGGTCAACGGTGCCTTCGTGAGCGCTGGGCTGCTGAGCGCAGAAGAAGGCACGGGCGTGTTGCGCGCCGCGCTGAAGGCCTTGCTGGCAAGCGCGCAAGCCAAGGGCTGACCTGGTCATCACGGCGGGGAATCCGCCTTGCTGCCCACGGGCTCGCGCTTCAAGACCGCAGTGTCCGCAACGGGCCGGCCCACCCGCAGGTCCCCGACCAACATGCGCGAGCGCAACCCACCCCCAGCGACAGCAGTCCGACGTGACAGCATCCTATTGGCCCTGCCCCGCCGAGGCCCTGCTGGCTCCGCCTGTCCCGCCACGGATGCAACCAAGCGTTTCCGCGTGGCACAATCGCGCCGCTGCCCTCGGGCGGCACGCTAGGGGTGTCCCGCCGTGTGCGGGGCTGAGATCACACCCTTTGAACCTGTTGCACACCGGCCGTAAGAACGTCTGACGGCGATGTGCGTGAGATCATCCTCGCGCAGGGAAGCCAAGTCCGCCGAAGCCACGCCCCGCAACGCTAATCGCTGCCGCCGGGTGCCAGCCGCCCGGGCCGCCCCTGCTCTGTATGCCTGTCTACGGAGCCGTCCGATGCCTGTCCACACCACCGCGCCCGCTGCCGCCACCAACGAAGCGCTGGCCCCTGTCTCATCCGACCGCCGCGTCTTCCAGTGGCACGACCACGCCTCGCTTTGGTTCAGCCTGGGCGTGGGCCTGCTGGTGATGCAGGTGGGTGCCTACCTGATGCCTGCACTGGGCACCAAAGAGGCACTGATTGCCATCATCGCCGGCTCCATCGTGGGCGCAGGACTGCTGGGCTGGGTCGCCAAGCTGGGTTGCGACAGCGGCCTGGCCAGCGCGGGGCTGATGCACGCCGTGTACGGCCGCACGTTTGCCAGCCTGCCCATCATCCTGAACATCGTGCAGCTGGTGGGCTGGGGCACGTTCGAGCTGGTGGTGATGCGCGATGCCACCGTGGCCATCGGCCAGCAGTCGGGCGCCATGGCCGGTGCCCACTGGCAGGTAGCGGCCACGCTGCTGTGGGGCGGCGTGGTGATGCTGCTCATCAGCGGGTCGATGGTGCAGCTGGTGCGCAAGCTGATTGCGCGCATTGCGCTGCCGCTGGTGGTGCTATCGCTGCTGTGGCTGTCGTGGCAGTTTTTGTCGCTGACACAAGCGCAAGGCCTTGAAGCGCTGTGGACGCGCAAGGGCGAAGGCGGCATGGGCGTGTTGCCCGCACTCGACTTGGTGATCGCCATGCCCATCTCGTGGCTGCCGCTGGTGGCCGACTACGCACGCCATGGCAAGAACGGTGGCTCTGCGCTGCGGGGCACCTGGCTCGGCTATGCGCTGGCCAACATCTGGTGCTACAGCCTGGGTGTGCTGGTGGCGCTGACCTTGCCCAGCCAAGACCTGGTGCAGGCGCTGCTGCTGGCCCAGGGCGGGCTGATTGCGCTGTCGCTGATCCTGATCGACGAAGTGGACAACGCCTATGGCGACGCGTACTCGGGCGCGGTGTCGGCCCACAGCCTGCTGCCGCGCTGGGGCGTGCGTGGCTGGGGCCTGCTGGTGGCTGCGTTGTGCACGGCGCTGGCGCTGGTGCTGCCCATGCACAGCCTGGAACCATTTCTGCTGCTGCTCAGCTCGGTGTTTGTGCCACTGTTTGGCGTGATCCTGGGGCGCCTGGCGTTTGGCGCCCAGGCCACCGCCCTGCTGGCGACGGCGCGCAAGGTCCACGGCGTGCCCGTTGCGATCTGGCTGGCGGGCATCGCGGTGTACCACCTGGCCCCCAAGGTGCTGCCTGATGCGGGCTCCGCCCTGCCCGCGTTGGTGTTCAGCTTTGTGCTGGCCTGGGCGACAAGGCCCAAGGCACGCTGAATCGCCAAACACTATCAAAAGAGGAGCGCTCAGCGCATGATTGACTAGCGCTTGAGCCTCAAAACACCCAAAAATCGCTCTACGGCGCCTGAAACACCCGCTGCGCCACCGGCGCGTAGCCGTGGTTGAGGGGGCCGTGGCCTTGCCCGGTGGTGACATCCGCCCCGGCAGCAATGGCCCCAAGGATGTAGGCGCGCGCCTGCTCCACGGCCTGCTGCAGCGGCAGGCCCAACGCCAAATGGGCAGCAATTGCGGACGACAAGGTGCACCCCGTGCCATGTCCGTTGTGGGTGGCAATGCGTTGTGACTGCAACCGGTGCCCCTGGGCCCCGCTTTGAACGCTCAGTACATCCACCACCCAGTCGCCGGGCAAGTGCCCTCCCTTGACCAAGGCGGCGCGGGCGCCCAGTCGCAGCAGGTCCTGCGCCGCCACCTCCAGCGCCTCCACGCCCTCGATGCTGCGCCCCAGCAGCCATCCGGCCTCGTCCAGGTTGGGCGTGACCACCTCGGCCAGCGGGAACAGTTCCTTGACCAGGACCGCCACCGTCTCCTGGGCGATCAGCCGGTCGCCGCTGGTAGCCACCATCACGGGGTCCAGCACCACGTGCGGCAGCCGGTAGGTCCGAATGGCGTCGGCCACCACGTGCACCACGTCGGGTGAATGCAGCATGCCGATCTTGACGGCGTCCACGCCAATGTCCTGCACCACGGCGTCGATCTGGGCCTTGAGCATCTCGGGCGGAATGCCGTGGATACCCGTCACCCCACAGGTGTTCTGGGCTGTGATGGCGGTGATGGCGGTCATGCCGAAGCAACCGAGCGCACTGAAGGTCTTGAGATCGGCCTGGATGCCCGCGCCGCCGCCGCTGTCAGAGCCGGCAATGGAGAGCACGCGTGCGTAGCGGCGGCCCGTCGAGGGCAAGGGGGTCATCGATGAAATCATGGCAAAAATTATGGCCTATGCGCCAGGTCAAAACGGCACGTCAGGGGGATGTGCTGTAATTCATTTTCCGGACGAAACAGGGGTGTCCCGCCATATGGTGTGCGACTGAGAAATACCCTGGGGCCCGCGCAGAACCTGCGCACTGCGGCACACGCAGCAGCCCCGCTACCCGATCCAGGTCATGCTGGCGTGGGGAGTTTCCACCAACGGTGCCCCCGTTTTGTCCATGGCTGCATGCCACTACACGGACACACCGACGGAGCTATGTCACTTCAACCTTCTTCCTTTGTCATTCTGGGCGCGGGCCTGATGGGCCGTTTGCTGGCCGTGGAACTGGCGCGCCAGGGACACCGTGTGGACATCTACGACGCGGGCAGCCCTGCGGCCGAAAATTCGGCGGCCACCGTGGCAGCAGCCATGCTGGCCCCTCTGGCCGAATCGGCCATCACCGAACCAGGTGTGGTGCGCATGGGGCACCATGGCCTGACCCGCTGGCCCGAGCTGCTGGGCGCCCTTGCCCAGCCCGTGTTTTTTCAGCAGGCAGGCACGCTGATCGTGTGGCACCGCCAGGACGCGGCAGAAGCCCAGCGGTTCACGCGCCAGCTGGAGAGCAACCAGCGCACCGTGCCCGAGCTCCCCGCACTCAAAAGCCTCGACAGCCATGCCCTCGCGCAAGCCGAGCCCTCGCTAGCCCACCGCTTTGCGCAAGGCCTGTACCTGCCCGGCGAAGGCCAGCTCGACAACCGCCAGCTCCTGGCGGCGCTGGTGGTGGAGATGGAGCGGCTGGCCGTGCGCGCGCACTGGCACACGCCCCAGTCGCCCGAAGCCTTCACCACCGGCGCGCCGGGCCAGCCTGACTGGGTGCTCGACTGCCGGGGCCTGGGCGCCAAGGCCCAGTGGAGCGCCTTGCGCGGTGTGCGCGGCGAAGTGGCACGCATTCACGCGCCCGACGTCACCCTGCAACGTCCCACACGGCTGGTGCACCCCCGCTACCCCATGTACATCGCCCCCAAGCAGGACAATATGTTTGTGATTGGTGCCACCGAGATCGAGTCTGACGACCGGTCCCCCGCCAGTGTGCGCTCCACCCTGGAACTGCTGAGCGCCGCCTATGCGGTCCACCCCGGCTTTGCCGAGGGCCGCATTCTGGAACTGGCCACCCAGTGCCGCCCCACGCTGCCCGACAACCTGCCGGCCATCCGCCAGACGCGCCCAGGCGTGCTGGAGATCAATGGCCTGTACCGACATGGCTTCATGATCGCGCCCGCCATGGTGGACGTGACCCTGGAGGTGCTGAACACGGGACAATCGGCGCTGTCCGAACGTTTTGACCTCCGGGTGGAACTGGAGCCCACCGCCCCAGCCCCGACCGGAGTCTCAGCCCCCGCATTTGCATGAACATTTCGATCAACCAAGTCCCGCACGAACTGCCCGAGGGTGCCACCGTGGCCGATGCCGTGGCCGCGATAGAGGCGCGCCCCCCATTTGCCGTGGCGGTAAACACCACCTTTGTGCCCAACACCCGCTACGCCGCGCACCCCCTGCAACCCGGTGATCGCGTGGAGATCATCTCCCCGGTGACGGGCGGTTGAGCCCCTCTTTTTCCCTTCGTCATGACACAGTCTTCAAGCCCTGACGCCCTGGTCCTGTACGGCCAGACCTTCCACAGCCGCCTGTTGCTGGGCACTTCCCGCTACCCCTCGCCTGCGGTGCTGGAAGCCTCGGTGCAGCGCGCACAGCCCGCCATGGTCACGGCCTCGCTGCGCCGCCAGGGCAGCAATCCGGCCGAAAGCGGCAGCAGCTTCTGGGAGTTGCTGCGCAAGCTCAATGTGCCCGTGCTGCCCAACACCGCTGGCTGCCACAGCGTGCAGGAGGCCATCACCACCGCACAGATGGCGCGCGAAGTGTTCGACACCCCCTGGATCAAGCTGGAACTGATCGGCGACGACTACACCCTGCAGCCGGACACACTGAACCTGGTGGGTGCGGCAGAACACCTCATCAAGGAAGGCTTCCAGGTGCTGCCCTACTGCACCGAAGACCTGGTGCTGTGCCAGCGCCTGGTCGATGTGGGCTGCCAGGCCGTCATGCCCTGGGCCGCCCCCATTGGCACGGGCCGTGGTCCGGTGAACCCCTACGCACTGCAGACACTGCGTGAGCGCCTGAACGTGCCCATGCTGGTGGATGCGGGCCTGGGCCTGCCCTCGCACGCCTGCCAAGTGATGGAATGGGGCTACGACGGCGTGCTGCTGAACACGGCCGTAGCACTGGCCCAAGACCCGGTGGCCATGGCTGGCGCATTCGCCGATGCGGTGAATGCCGGGCGCGCCGCACGCCGGGCTGGTGCCATGTCGGCGCAGGACGCCGCGCAACCCAGCACGCCCGTGTTGGGCACACCGTTCTGGCACCACGCCCATGCCTGATACCGCCGCCCTGGCGCAAGCCATTCTTGCGCACCATGCAGACACCTTTGCCGGGTTCACGCCCGAGCCCGTGCCCGCCCCCACATCACAAGACCCTACCTACCTGGCAGCGTTGCAGGCCTGCAGTGCCCTGGGTTTCATTGCCCACGACGCCGAGTGCCTGGCCCGCGCCTGGCAGGCGCGTGCACAGCGGACGGGGGTGATGGATGCAGCACATTGGCCCGATGAGCCAAGAGATTTTGGCCTGCAGCCCACGCCGCGCGTCCGCCAGTTCGCCCCCTGCCCCGAGCGCCTGGGCCTGTATGCCGTGCTGCCCGACGCTGCCTGGGTGGGTCGCATGGCTCTGGCGGGTGTCCCCACCGTGCAACTGCGCTTCAAATCCGACGATAGCGAGGCCATCGCACGTGAAGTGCGGGCCGCAGTGCAGGCAGTGCAGGACACCGGTGCGCTTCTGTTCATCAACGACCACTGGCGTACGGCCATCGACGCTGGTGCGTACGGTATCCACCTGGGCCAGGAAGACCTGGATGCACTCTCTGCGGACGAATTGCAAACGCTGCACCGCTCAGGGCTTCGCCTGGGAGTCAGCACCCACGGGTATGCCGAGATGGTGCGAGCCGATGCGGTGGGCCCCAGCTACGTCGCCATGGGCGCCGTGTTCCCCACCACCCTGAAAAAGATGGCCACCGCACCGCAGGGCGTGGGCAGGCTGGGGGTATATGCGCGGCTGATGCGCCACTACCCGCAGGTAGCCATCGGAGGAATCAGTGCCGAACAGCTCCCCCAGGTGCTGACCACCGGGGTGGGCTCGGTGGCGGTGGTACGGGCGCTGGTCAACGCGCCCGATCCTGAAGCATCGGCGGCAAAGTTGATGGCGCTCATGCGCTGAGGGGATGGCGGGGCGACCATCGGCGCCCCTCACTTTCACCACCACCTAAAACCCACAACCTGGCAGCCCCCCGCATGGGCTGCCGCTCGCAGCCCGGCGTTAGGCCTACCTACTTTCGATCGCCCTTCTTCATCTGCTCCAGTTCGAGGCGCAGTTCCATCAGGTCGTTCTCCATGCCAAAGCCAACGGCTTGGCCTGCTGGTGGTGGCGACGTCACGGGCACCGGAGGCAGATCGCTCAGCGTGAGGTGTGGGGGGTCTGACAGATCCAGGTCGAGCGGAATACTGCGCGAGTCTGGGCCCACAGACGTATGGGGACCAGGGGCCGCCGCAGCAAAGGGCGCGGGCGCAGGTGCCTGCTGGGCCTTCATCGCGAAGTCAAACTCCAGACTCGCAGCCAGCGAATCCAGTGGCAAGTCGTCGTGCGGCGCCACCACTGGCGCTGGAGCCGGCGACGCGACCAAGGCCTCTGACGGCGGTGGAAGCAGCGGTGTCGTGCGCTTGCGCGGCGGCGGAGCCCCCCGCGCGCTGGCGGGAGTAGTCTGCGCAATCGCCAGCAGGAGCAGCAAATCATCATAGGCCGCCAGATCAAACGGCTCCACAGCCTCGGCACCCGTGCGGCGGAACAGGAACTTCTCCAGCAATCCCAGTACCGCAGACGTGGACCACTCGGCCTCGATCTCGGCGAGCGCGTCGGTGTAGTGATACAGCATGCGGCCCGTGCGGTGGAAGCCCGCAAACTCCGGCACCTGGGCGTTGAACGCCTGCATGAATTGCATGCGCAATTGCGCAAATTCATCCACGCGGCTGAGCGTGTGATACAGCCGCAACAGCTCGAGGTAAGCCAGCGGTGACGTCTCGCGGTGCTGGGCAATGTGGTGCTTCAGAACCTCGATGGCCTGCTGGTGCTCACCAACAGAGACAAAAAATTCGGCCTGTTGCTGGATGTCGAACAGTTCTTCGGGGTTGACGATGTGGGGTGCTACCGCAGCGGCTGGCGGGGCAAAAACGGGCTTGGCCTGCAAGGGAGCGGGGGCGCTCGCCGCAGGGCGGGTTGCCACAAAGCGTGGCTCCATCGTTGCTGTAGCCACCGTGTTGGGTGCCAAGGCGGCGGGCTCTGAGCTCACTGCCGCGGCACGGGGCTGGGTTTCAGACGGCAGCCACGTGTCACCGGGGTGGGGAGTGAGACCCAGCGCCTCTTCGTGTGCCGCCGCATCGCCACGCACACCCAAAGCCACGGAATCTCGCCAAGCCCGCACGGCCTTGTCAGAGGCACTGCGTACCCGCGACCACATCCATGCCACGCCTAACAATGCCAAGAGCAGCAGACCACCCAGCGCGTACACCAACGTCGCGGGAAAACGCTCCTGCTCCATCGACGCCAGTTGTTGCTGCAACCGGGCAGCGGCAGCGCGGTCTTGGGCCGCCTGCGAACGCAGCGCGGCGGTATCTGATTCCAGCGCTTTCAGACGCTCGCCGTCTTTCTGCAGTTCATCCGGCTGCACATTCAAAGATTTCCATACCGCCGCTGCCTGCGTGCGCGCTGCCGATGCCTCCTCGGACGGCGGCGCGGGCAGCTGGGACGTGGACCGCAACGCCACGGGGCCGTCCAGCGAAGTATCCAGAGGCTCGACCACCAGACGGGAACGCACGGCGGGCGCGGTGCCGGCACCCGCTGACTTGCCAGGAGCGGCGGCTGCCACGCGCGCTGCGGGCTTCGCTGCTGCCGCAGAGCCCGTCGCACGGCTGGCTGCGGTGGAAGGCCGCGCAGCCCTCGCAGGCACAGCTACCTTGCCACTGGGTCGGGTGCCTTGCGCAATACCGGCCGCCGCTGCGGAGGCGGCAGCAGCGCCACCACCCACCGAGGGCACAGGCTGCGACTCTGTCACTGCTCCAGGGCTGGCAGCGGGAAGCCGCGAAAGGTCGACCGGGGAGGCAGAAGCAGACCGGGTCACGGTCGTTGGCAATTCCGACAGGAAGGTGTAGCCGCGTGTGGTTTTGCCGTTGCACCCTGCCGACAGGGTGACGGTGAGCACGGGCTCATCCAGCGACACCGAAGCCAGCACGCGGACCCCCGAAGGACGCCCTCGCACCTCGGGCAGGGGAATCACACGCACCTTGCTGTCGCTGATGGCGTTGTCGCCCGCCACCAGCTTGGCGGTGACACAGGAGGACGCTACATCCGTCCCCGGGTCGGGTTGCAGCTCGAACGACAGATCGACAGGAGCGCCCAACACGACCGTACCACTGCCGCTCCCCAGAGACAGCGCCGAAGCACCGGCTGCGAGCGCCCACAATCCTGGCCCAACAATGGTGTTACGGATATTCACAATTAATTTTGTTTTCGGTCTGAAGGATTCTTGCACATAAGTCCCAGATAAGGCCAGAGCCATAATGCCGCTATGAAAATTCAGTTTCCCAACATCGCCATCGTGGGCACTGGCGCCATGGGCCGGGGCATCGCGCAAATTGCTGCCCAGGCTGGCAGCCAGGTTTTTCTGCTGGACGCCAACCCCGGGGCCGCCGACGCCGCCCGGGCTGCCTTGCAGGAACAATGGAACAAGCTGGTCACCAAAGGCCGGATCGAGGCAGACCAAGCCACCGCGCTGACTGCACGGCTGCACCCCGTCAAAACGGTAGCGGACCTGGCGGCCTGCGACCTGGTGGTGGAGGCCATCGTGGAGCGGCTGGATGCCAAACAGGCCCTTTTCGTTGAACTGGAAGGAGTGGTGCGCCCCGATGCGGTGCTGGCGACCAACACGTCGTCACTGTCCGTGACGGCCATTGGCGCATCCCTCAAGCACCCGGAACGCCTGGTGGGGTTTCATTTCTTCAACCCCGTTCCGCTGATGAAGGTGGTGGAGGTCATTGCGGGCCTCAAGACCGATCCTTCCATCTGCACTGCGCTGGCCGCCTATGCCAAGGCCATGGGCCACACCCCGGTGCAGGCACAGGACACCCCAGGCTTTATCGTGAACCACGCCGGGCGCGGCTTTGGCACGGAGGCCCTGCGCATCGTGGGCGAAGGCGTGGCCGACTTCGCCACCATCGACCGCATCCTGCGCGACCAGGTCGGCTTCAAGCTCGGGCCCTTCGAGTTGATGGACCTGACGGCGCTGGACGTGTCGCATCCGGTCATGGAATCGATCTACCGCCAGTATTACGACGAACCCCGTTTCCGCCCCAGCGTGATCACGGCCCAGCGCCTGGCAGGAGGCGTGGTGGGCAAGAAGGTGGGCGAAGGCTTCTACCGCTACGTGGACGGCGTGGCCCAGGTGCCCGCCGAGGCACCCGTCCCCGTCGTCAACGACATTCCCCCGGTCTGGGTGTCCCCGCGCGCTGCGCGCCGGGCCGAGCTGTACCAGTTGCTCAAGGACCTGGGTGCCACCATCGAAACCGGTCAATCGCCCTCCCCCCAGGCCATCACGCTGGTGGCCCCGCTGGGCTTTGACGTGACCACCGTGGCGGTGGTGGAGCGACTGGACCCGGCCCGCACCATCGGCATCGACATGCTGATCGATGACGCCGCCACCAAGCGCCGCGTGCTGGCCACCAACCCTGCCACACGCGTCGACATCCGCAATGCGGCACATGCGCTGTTTGCGCGCGATGGCAAAGCCGTGAGCGTGATCCGTGACAGCGGCGGTTTTGTCACGCAGCGCGTGGTGGCCACCATCGTCAATATCGCCAGCGACATCTGCCAGCAAGGCATCTGCACCCCCAAGGACCTGGAGACCGCCGTGACCCTGGGCCTGGGCTACCCGCTGGGCCCGCTGACCATGGGTGACCGCTGGGGTCCCACCAACATCCTCGAGGTGCTGTTCAACATGCAGACCGTGTATGGCGACACGCGCTACCGCCCCAGCCCCTGGCTGCGCCGGCGTGGCGCCATCGGCCTGAGCCTGAGCCACGTCGAAGAAGACTGATCGCCCAGCACAACGGCACCCCACGGAAGACTCCCATGCCCGCAGAACTCCAGAGCACCAGCCAGGGCCAGACCCTGGTCCTGACCCTTCGCAACCCCGAGCGGCGCAACGCCATCGACCCGGTGATGTATGCAGCAGGCGTGGAGGCGCTGGGCGTAGCCGAAAGCAGCCCCGACATCCGCAGCGTGGTCATCACGGGGGCGGATGGCATGTTCTGCTCGGGCGGCAATCTGCAGCGCCTGCTGGCCAACCGCCAGGAAGCACCCGAGGTGCAGGCCCAGAGCATCGAAGGCCTGCACAACTGGATCGAAACCATCCGCACCTACCCCAAGCCGGTGATTGCAGCGGTGGAGGGAGCGGCCGCCGGCGCGGGCTTTTCGCTGGCACTGGCCTGCGACTTCATCGTGGCAGCCCGCAATGCCGTGTTTGTGATGGCCTACAGCAATGTGGCCTTGTCACCTGACGGCGGTGCCAGCTGGAGCCTGGCCCAGGCCCTGCCGCGCCAGACGGCCACCGAGATCCTCATGTGTGGTGACCGCATCGGTGCAGAACGCCTGCACGCACTGGGCCTGGTCAACCGCATCGCCGAAGCGGGCAACGCACTCGATGCAGCGCTGGCGCTGGCCGAGCAGCTCAATGCCCGTGCACCCAATGCACTGGCCAGCATCAAGGAACTGCTGAACGAAGCCCCCCATGCCCAGCTCACGCACCACCTGGCCCATGAGCGCGACCACTTCGTGAAAAACCTGCACCACATCAACGGCGGGGCGGGCATCTCGGCGTTCCTGGAAAAGCGCGTACCCCGTTACGAATAGCGCTCCGCGGAAGATGCCTGCGGGCATCCCCTTTCACTGGCTCATCAACCCCCCGGCACGCTGCCACCCAGCGCCGGGGGTTTTTTATTGGCGCATGGGCAGACACGCAGGTGACAACCCTGACGCATTGCGCAGGTCCCTGACGCGACAATGGAACTGTTTCTAGTCACCCAAAAGACAGGCCATGGACGACCCGATTCTTACTATCGAAGAACGTGAAGCGATCAACTCCGGTCGCTGGTTTTCTTCTCTCTCACCCTCACTACGCCACGACATCCTCCGATGTGCATACGTCAAACGCTTCAAGGACGGCGGCCTGATTGCCGCACGCGGAGATCCGCCCGAGGAGTGGATTGCGTGCGCACGCGGCGCGGTGCGGGTGAGCTCCACCTCCATCTCGGGCAAGCAGATCACGCTGACGTACGTGGAGCCGGGCATCTGGTTTGGCGACGTGGCGATCTTCGACGGGGACCGGCGCACGCACGACGCCTACGCCCATGGCGACACCACGATCCTGTGCGTGGCCAAGGCCGACTTCCGCAAGATCTTGGCCGTGCACACCGAACTGTACGAGGCCATGCTGCGCTTGCACGCGCGTCGCATTCGCCAACTGTTCGGGCTGGTGGAAGACCTCAACACATTGCCCTTGCGCTCACGCCTGGCAAAACAGTTGGTGCACCTGGTGCGCAGCTATGGAGTACCCAGCCTGTCGGACGGCAGCGAGATGCGCATCAGCCTGCAACTGGCGCAGGAAGAACTGGCCCAGCTGCTGGGCGCATCACGCCAACGCGTGAACCAGGAACTCAAGGCCATGGAACGCGAAGACGCGATCCGCATCGAGCCGGGCGGCCTGGTGGTGCGTGACCGCGAAGCCCTGATGCGCATCGCAGAAGCCGACAACTGAGCCAACTACCCCATCACCGATTGCACGAACTTTCATCCGCCTCCATGAGCAACTTTGACCATTTCGTCGGCACCCGCCCTGTTTCCGATCAGCATGCCTTTGACATCGAAGCGCTGACCGCATGGCTCTCCAGAAACATGGAGGGCTTTGCGGGCCCGCTGACAGTGGAGATGTTCAAGGGCGGGCAGTCCAACCCCACCTACAAGCTCATCACACCGGGCGCCAGCTACGTCATGCGAGCCAAGCCCGGGCCCGTGGCCAAGCTGCTGCCATCGGCCCATGCCATCGAGCGCGAGTTCGCGGTGATGAGCGGCCTGTACGGCACCGACGTGCCCGTGCCGCGCATGTTTGTGCTGTGCGAGGACGAGTCGGTGATTGGGCGCGCCTTCTACGTGATGGAGTGCATGCAGGGCCGCGTGCTGTGGGACCAATCCCTGCCGGACATGACGCCCACCGAGCGCGGCGACATCTACAACGAAATGAACCGGGTGATCGCAGCGCTGCACACCGTGAAGTTTGCGGACCGTGGTCTGGCCAGCTATGGCAAGCCTGGCAACTACTTTGACCGCCAGATCGGCCGCTGGAGCAAGCAATACGTGGCGTCCATCACACAACCCATCGAGGAGATGGACCGCCTGATGGAATGGCTGCCCGCCAACATGCCCGCCAGCGCGCGGGACGAGGGCCAAGTGTCCATCGTGCACGGCGACTTCCGTCTGGACAACCTGATGTTCCACCCCACCGAGCCGCGCGTGATCGCCGTGCTCGACTGGGAACTATCCACCCTGGGCCACCCCCTGGCGGACTTCAGCTACCACTGCATGAGCTGGCACATTCCAGCGTCGCTCGGGCGCGGTATCGCAGGATTGGACCTGGGCGCGCTGGGCATTCCGGACGAAGACACCTACATCCGCCGCTACTGCGAGCGCACCGGCATCGCCACGCCCGACGCCTTGCGCGCCGACTGGAACTTCTACCTCGCCTACAACATGTTCCGCATTGCAGCCATCCTGCAGGGCATTGCCAAGCGGGTAGAGGCAGGCACAGCCTCCAGCGCCCAGGCCAAGGCCTCGGGCGACACGGCACGACCCATGGCCCAGCTGGCCTGGTCGTTTGCCCAGCGCGGCTGAACACACGACGCAATCCTCAGCGCCGCCCCACGATTACCAACGGAGAAGAAACCCATGGACTTTGACTACTCGCCCAAAACCAAGGAACTGCAGGCCAAGCTGCTCCAGTTCATGGATGACCACATCTATCCGAACGAGTCCGCGTACAAGGATGAACTGGCCGCCAACACCGCCGCAGGCAAGCGCTGGAGCGCGCTGAACACCATCGAAAACCTCAAGCCCAAGGCCCAGGCCGCCGGGTTGTGGAACCTGTTTCTGCCGGTGGACAGCGCTGCGGCTTCTGGCTACGACGGTGCAGGTCTCACCAACCAGGAATATGCACCGCTGGCCGAGATCATGGGCCGCGTGCAATGGGCCAGCGAGGTGTTCAACTGCTCGGCCCCCGACACCGGCAACATGGAAACCATCGCACGCTACGGCGACGAGGCCAACAAGGCCCGCTGGCTCAAGCCCCTGCTCGAGGGCAAGATTCGCTCGGCGTTTGCGATGACCGAGCCCGATGTGGCTTCGAGCGATGCCACCAACATCGAAACGCGGATCACGCGGGAAGGCGACGAGTACGTCATCAATGGCCGCAAGTGGTGGATCTCCGGCGCCGCCGACCCGCGCTGCGCCGTGTTCGTCACGATGGGCAAGACAGACCCAGACGCCCCCAAGCACTCGCAGCAGAGCATGGTGCTGGTGCCCGCCGACGCCAAGGGCATCACCATCGTCCGCCCGCTGAACGTGATGGGCTACGACGATGCGCCCCACGGCCACGTCGAGATGACTTTCGAAAACGTGCGCGTGCCCGTTTCCAACATCCTGCTGGGCGAAGGGCGCGGCTTCGAGATCGCCCAAGGCCGCCTTGGCCCTGGACGCATCCACCACTGCATGCGCCTGATTGGCCTGGCCGAACGCGCGCTGGAACTGATGTGCAAGCGCGCATCGTCGCGCGTGGCCTTTGGCAAGACCGTGGCCCAGCAGACCGTGACGCAAGAGCGCATTGCCGAGGCGCGCTGCAAGATCGACATGGCCCGCCTGCTCACCCTCAAGGCTGCCTGGCTGATGGACGTGGCGGGCAACAAGGTCGCCAAGACAGAGATTGCGATGATCAAGGTGGTGGCACCCAGCATGGCCTGCCAGGTCATCGACTGGGCCATGCAGGCGCACGGCGGCGGCGGCATGTGCGATGACTTCCCGCTGGCCTACGCGTACGCCGGTGCACGCACCTTGCGCTTTGCGGACGGCCCGGACGAAGTGCACCGCAACGCCATAGCCAAGTGGGAGCTGGGCAAGTACGGCAACTACGGCCGCGACGCCGCCGTACCGGTCACACGCGGCGCCTGACGCGCCTATTGCGGCCCTGCTGCGCCTTGCGCCTGCGCGTCAGCGGGTGCAGCGGGTGCAGCGGGTGCAGCGGGTGCAGCGGGTGCAGCGGGTGGCAGATTCTGCAACGCTCCCTGCGCGGCCGCCAGCAACAACTGCGTGGCCTGGGCGATTTCCGCCAGGCTGCGCTGCGTGTGCTCCACGCGCAGGTACACCTTGCCACGCACCAGCATCAGCAGCAGCGGCGACTGCGCACGCTCTGCCCCGCCCTCGCCTTCCACAATGTTGAGCAACTGGGAGACCACTGGTGCGTGGATCCAGCGCTGCGCTGTCTCTATGCGCTCTGCCACCACCGCAAAGTGCTGGCGGAACGAGGCCGGCAGCCCCGGCCAGGCAACCTCCTCATACATCGCCAGCCAGCGCATTTCCTCGGGCAAGCTGGCATTCACCGTGGTCTGCAGGGTGTCGGTGATGGCGTCGTAGGCATTGCCCTCCAGGGACTCCTGCAGGGGGCGGTTCAGCACCATCACGGCCGCATCGGGGTCCACCCCCAGATCGGCGCGGCCCCGCAACTCCAGGCCGTGCACATAGTCCCGGGTGGGATTGCCGCACTCGAGACGCCACGGGTGGCCGTTCAAGTCGCCGCCCAAGTCAAAATGCCCCTCCGCCGCCTGCGGCACGATCGCCAGGCGCTGGGTGGCCGCCCACCGCACCACCTCCTGGTTGGACACGGGCCGTGCGGCGGTCGGGCCGCCGGGCAGATGCAGTGCTTTACGGAGACGATCAAACATGGCGGTTCGAAGCCCTGGGCTTCGCGGAAGTCGCGGATGCAGGCATTATTGAGGGCATTGGCCGCTGCGGCAAACGATCCGAACGCCTGCAAAAGCGCGGTGCGCCTTGCCCGTGAAGCCGGCTTTGCAGCAGCACGGGCGTAGGCGTACGCCAAAGGCATCGACCGGCGTTGCGTTCATCGCCTTGGACCACCGACATGCACCTCACCCTTCACCGCCGAGTGGCCCTCGTCGCCCTGGCTTGCGCGCTCGCCACGCCCCTGTTCGCCCGGGCGCTGCCGGACGACGCCTCGGCCCGTGTACACCAGCTGGTGCGCTGGGCCGCCGCAACCGCCGATCACCAGGGCCTGCCCTTTGCCGTGATCGACAAGCCTGCGGCCCGCATCCATGTGTTCTCGGCCCAGGCTCAATGGCTGGGCAGCGCGCCGGTGCTGCTGGGCGCAGCGCCGGGCGACCGCTCTGCGCCCGGCATCGGCACCCGGCCTCTGTCCCGCATTCGCCCGCACGAACGCACCACGCCTGCAGGGCGCTTCGTGACCGAGCCGGGGCGCAACCTGCAGGGCGAAGACATTGTGTGGATCGACTACGACACAGCGGTCTCGCTGCACCGGGTGCGCAGCGTGAGCGCCGCAGAACGCCGCCCCCAGCGCCTCGCCAGCCCCGGCGCCCGTGACAAGCGCATCAGCTATGGCTGCGTGAATGCGCCCGCAGCGTTCTACGACCAGTTCATCGCCCCCTGGTTCGGACGGGCGCCGGGCGTGATTTACGTGCTGCCGGACACCGAGCCTTTTGCTACATTTTTTGCAGCAGCAAGCGCATATCAATAGTGCGCTACCGGCACATTTTGCTCAAAACCCGTGCTTTGGAGCCCTGCGCAGCAAAACTGGCATCGCCCGGGCAATCGCTGCCCTCGGGCCCAACCCCCGCGATCCGTTGCGCGTTGCAGCAAGGCTTGAAAACCCTGGATGGTGGCGCGCGTGAAAGTGACCGTGTACGGGTCACCTGCCTGCGCCGCCTGCACACGGCCATTGCGATGAGCCGCCGCCACTGCCCATTCCAAAGGCCCAAAGGCGGTCATTTGGCAAGCCAGCCCCAGGCCGCCCCGATCCGCGCAGCAAAACCCGTGGGGATCCTCCAGGCCCTGGTTACTGCGCGGCGGGTGCTGGGGTCAGCGTCAGCGCATGCGCCCAGCGCGCGGGCTGGCGCTGCAGGGCGCGGTAACCGGTCTGTGCCCAGGTGCTGCTCATGTCGCGGTAACGCGGTGAAAACACCAGGCCACTTTGCCCAGTCTGGTAGATGAAGCGAGACTGCTCCAAGTCGGCCAGGTCATACACCGCGCGCAGCGATGCGGCGTGGCGGTTCACAAACGGGCCCTTGGCTTCGCCCGCGTTGTACTGCCCCACATTGACCGTGTAGGAATCGCCATGCGATGGCTCGATCACGTCAAAAAAACGGGCCAGCGCAGGCACATTGCCAAACGGCCGGTGCACGCTGAGCGCCGGGTGCGCTGCACCCCACCGCCACTGCGCGGGGTCGGCGCCGTAGGCTGCCTGCAGCCGGTCGAGCGCACGGCCCAGGGCTGCGGCCGATTGCTCTGCGCACGAGGAAGGCTGGCACCACCAGGGGTCGTTGCGCTCCAGAATGCCCTCTAGCGCCGCCCGGTAGTCGCGTTTGCCATAGGTGGCAGTGAACCGCGCCTCGCCAATGCGCGGCACGATCAGGCCACGCGCCAATTCGTCGGTCCACGCGGCAAACACCAGGGGCGCCGCCTTGCCCGCATCCATCACCCCGTCAAAGCCTTGGAGCTGCTCTTGCGCAGCCGCTGCCAGCGGATGCGATGACCTGGCCTGCTGCAGGTAGGGCAGCAGCTTGCGCGTGGCCAGCGAAGTCACATCGCGGTGGATGGCCTGCATGCTTGCGGCATCGTGCTTGTCGGTCGCCTCGATCAGCTGTGCAATGCGTTCGTATCGGTAGGGCAAGGCCCAGTCTTGCGTCAGGTAGTGGGGATAGTCGGGCGCAGTCACCCGCTGGTTGGCGGTGGCTATCCAGCCCCGGGCGCCGTTGTCCTCCGGCGTCTGGTCGTACGGCAGCCAGCCCTTCCAGTCGTACCGGGCGTCCCAGCCCGGCGAAGGCGCCACGCCCCGGATGTCGTTGGCAGGGTCTCGCACGGGCGCGCGGCCTGCGGCCTTGAAGCGGATGTTGCCCTGGTCATCGGCCGCCACCACGTTCTGCATCGGCGAGTGGTAGTGCGACAGGGCCGCGAACAAGGCGTCCACCGATTTCGCCTGGTTGGTCTGCAGGCCCGCCAGCACCGTCTGGTTGTCGGCATCAAGCGCGCTCCAGCGCAGCGCCAGCACGTATTTGCCGAGGTCCAGCACGTCGGCATGCAACTTCTGCGCGTCGCTCAACACGGGGCCGTGCCGCGTGCTGCGCACCTTCAAGGCAACATCGGCCTGCCCTTTCACGCGGATGGTTTCAGTGCGCACCGTGAAGGGCGCCCAGCCCTCGGGCGTGCGGTACTGCGAGGCGTCGGCGGGGTTGATCTGCTCCAGGTACAGGTCCTGCACGTCCGGGCCCGTGTTGGTGAAACCCCAGGCCACTTTGTCCGTGCGGCCCAGCACCACAAAGGGCATGCCGGGCAAGGTGGCGCCCACTGCGTCGATGGCGCCCATGGGGGTGCCGTCAGACGCCTGGCCTGCTGGCGCCTGCAAGCCCGCAAAGTACCAGATGGCGGGCGCCGACAGGCCCAGGTGCGGGTCGTTGGCCAGCAGCGGTTTGCCACTCACCGTGCGGGTGCCTGCCAGCACCCAGTTGTTGCTGCCCTTGCCCTCGTTGGTGCCCGCATTGCGGGTCAGCTCGTCGGCCCAGGCCAGCATGCCGGCACTGATCTGGCGGGACAAGGGCCCGTCGTCCAGAGCGGCAGATGCAGATCCCCGGTCGACCGACGCAGTGGCTGCGGACGGTGCAGCAGAAGCGTTGGCATCAGTGGTCCGGTACACCCCCAGTTGCCGGTACAACGCGGCCAGGTCGGCCGAGGCTGCGGGGCGCTCGCCCGGGTACGGCGGCATCAGCTGCCACAGGCGCTCGGTGTCCAGCGTTTTGGCGATGGACAGCCGCGCAAACTCGTTGCCCCAGTTGCCGCCCAGGTCCAGCGCCATCATCAGCGCCCAGCCCACGCTGTCTTCGGGCTCCCACACGGCACCGGTGGCCCCACCTGGCTGAACGCCCAGGATGTGGAACTCCGGCGGCAGCGCCTGGGGGCGGTTCTGGTGGAAGGCGTGGATGCCCTGGCTGTACGCCTGCAAGGCCTCCCGGGCATATAGCGGCAGACCTGCGTACTGACGCTTGGCAGTACCCGCGATGTCCAGCGCGCGCATGAGCTTGTCGGTCTCCAGGGTGGCGGGCCCAAACACCTCGGACAGCTCGCCATGCATCACGCGGCGGTTGAACTCCAGCTGCCAGGTGCGCTCCTGCGCATGCACATAGCCCATGGCAAACCAGGCGTCTTGCGGGCTCTGCGCGCGGATGTGGGTGACATCGGCTCCATCGCGCTGCACCTGCACGGCCTGGCGCAGGCCCTTCACCACCAGCTTGCCATCCAGCCTCGCAAAGCTGCGCTGCACATACACCGCGGCCCCTGTACCGACCAGCAATGCTGCCACCACCAGCCCGACGGCCGTTCGCTTCATCCACGCCATGTCTCGCCTCTCGTGCCTGTTGTTCGTGTCTGTTCGGAAGTGAAGGGGGCCGGAGCACCGAGCCAGAACCGGCCCTACCGGCGGCAGCCCGGCATGTTGGCCGAAGACTCAGCCCAGATGAACGCTGGTCCCTGCGACGTGAAAGTTCATGATCGGGGCACTGGACTCGGTGAACGGAACCCCTAGCGCTATCTGCCCGGTGCCATGCAGGATGCAGGCATCGCGGCGCAGCCGCACGGGGGAGTCGCTACCGTCAAACCGCACCCAGGTGCCAAAGCTGCTCATGTCGGTGAGCACAAAGCCGCTGTTGCGCCAGTCGATGCGCGCATGCAGCCGCGACACCCGGGGGTCGTTGATGCACAGCTGCGCATGGGTGGCACGCCCCACGTGCACGGGCGCATCCGACGACGTGAACGACATGTCCACACCGTGCCAGGAAAACTGGATATGCCCCAGGATGGAATCGGCTGGGGCAAAACTGCTGACCAGTGCCGCCTGCATGGTGAGCGAGTCGGGCTCTTCGTTCTCACGCCACTCCACCTGGTAGAGCATCTGCAACTCGGCCTTGCCACGGATTTCCATCAGGCCAAGCTTGCGATACCAAACGTCTGCAGCTGCCCCTGCCAGCAGCACCGCTGTCTCGGTGGCCCAGATTTCGGCGGGGCCCGCCCGTTCGCACAGGCGGGAGGCCACATTGACCGCGTCGCCATAGCAGTCGCCATCCACGTCCACCACCTCGCCGCTGGCTACGCCCACGCGGATGTCCATGCGCAGCGGCTGAGGCCAACGGTCCAGACGCGCCTGGTGCTGGCGCAGCATCTGGGTGGTTGCGGTGACGGCCGTAGCCGCATCGCCAAAAACACACAACACGCCATCGCCCAGCTTCTTGACCACCCGGCCAGCATGTGCCTCGATGGTGTCACTGATCCACTGGGTGACCTGGGTCACGGCCTCGGTGGCGCGTTCGTTGCCCAGCGTTTCATACAACGAGGTGCTGCCCGATATGTCTGCGAAGACCACCGTCGACATCACACTCATGAACGATGGCCGATTAGTAACATCATGTGAATCAGTTTAGTGCAAGCTCAACGAAGACGCACCTATCAAAGCGTCAACCGCCCTTCACAAGGGCCTTTGGTGGACGCGCGCACCGCCGTTTGTGGCAGCGGGATGTGTAGGGAGAGGCGCAACAGAACTGTGCGATGCAGACGATCTCGCACGGGTCGTGTTCGACAGGGGAACAGGGCGCACAGGCCAGGCATGAAAGGCGCGTGCCCAGTTGCGCACCCGGTGCGCCATGCGCTGTCGGTGCCATGGCAAACATCCAAGAGGAATGCGTAAAAGTTCGCAACAAACCGAGGCGACGTGTTGTCTTTATACAAAAACAGGAGCGCCACCCTTGCGTCAATCCTCACTCCCGCTTACTTTGATCGACCCTGTTACAAAAATCGCACCGCTCTCCGTCCATGCGCTGGAACAAACCCAATCTCCGCAGCAGCCTGCACGACCTCCTAGGTCGTGACAAGCCGTCATCGACGGCCTGGGTGCGCGACCAGGGTCTGGAAGAGGTGCGGCGAGCCATGCTGCAAAGCCTTGCGGGACTCACCGGCTGTGAAGTGGCGCGCATGAACATGCGCCTGCGCTATGCGGGCGACATCGAGGCGCTGTGGTACCTGCGCAGCGACCTGCTCGACACCCTGATTCCCCTGCGTGGCCAGGCCGTCGCCCAGACCGTGCTGGACGAAGTTACGCCGATGTTCCAGGGCCAGTTGCCGCTGTCGCTGCGTGTTCCGCAAATGCCCCATGCGCCCCGCGCACATTTCTGAACCCTGAAGCGGCGGCTCGCGACGGGCCTGCTCCCTGTTCCCGCCACACAGCCGCGCTCTACCTGCGCGCTCAGTGCTGGTGGCCCCAGTAGATCAGAGCGTCCCGCTCTTCGACCGACAGCGACACCGTGGCGCCCACGGGCAGCAGCACCTTGGTCTCGACATGCCCGAACGGCAGATTGGTCAGCACGGGTGCCTTGATCTGGGTGCGCAGCCAGTCCACCACCGACTGCAGCTTGTAGCCCTTGTCATGCGGCGCCAGCTTGAAGTTGGTGAACTGCCCCAGCACCACGGCCTTCTGCTGGGCCAGCACGCCCGCGTGCAGCAGCTGGGTCAACATGCGCTCTATGCGGTAGGGATGCTCGTGCACATCTTCCACAAACAACACCCCGCCCTTGACCTGCGGGAAGTACGGCGTACCCACCAGCGATGCCAGCACCGCCAGGTTGCCGCCCCACAGGGTGGCACTCTTCACATAGACATTGGGCACAGCAGGCTTGTCGGTGGCGTGATGGGGCTTTTCCTTGTGCATGCGCCAGCCCGTACCCTCGCCGTGGCCGGTCAGCAGGTCGTCAAAGCAGGCCTCCATGATGTCGTCGGGCTCGCCCTCCACCCCAAAATCGGCCCCCAATGAGGGCCCCGCCCAGGTGGTGGCCCCCGTCTTGGCCAGCACGGCCAACTGGAAGGCAGTGAAGTCGCTCACGCCCACAAAGTGCGTGCCTTTTTCGATGGCCTTGGCCACCGCCTTGTACCGGATGCCCGGCAGGATGCGCGTGAGGCCATAGCCCCCGCGCGAGATCAGCGCCACATCGGCGCCGCTGGCCGCCGCACGGTGGATGGCGGCCAGCCGGGTGGCGTCGTCACCCGCAAAGCGCGTGTGCGTGGCCAGCGCGTCCACATCCACCTCCACCTCATGGCCCTGGGCCTTGAGCCGGGCAATGCCCCGCTTGAAGGCCGCCTTGTCGCGCACTGCGCTGGAGGGTGAATAGATGTAGATGTGCTTGGGACCGTGGTCGTGGTCGCACTGGGAGTGGTCGTGATGGTGGTCGTGCAAAGCGCTCAGGCCCGATGGGGTCTGCTCCGTAAACAGGGGGAATGCCCGGCGCCCCATGCAGTCAGGCGGCGCCAGCGGGCAAATCAGTGGCTGAAGTATTCCACAGCCCGTGCGGCAATGGCCTCGCCATGCTCCTGAACAAAGTGGCCTGCGTGGGGCAGCACCACCGGCTCGGGGCATCCGCGGATGTGGTGTTGCAGTGACCGCATGGTGGGCAGCCCCAGCACCGGGTCTTGCGCCCCCACCAGCATCAGGCTGCGGCCTCGCCACTGGTGCTGCCAAAAATCGCGGGCTGCACGCGACAGCGCCGCCCCGGAATCGTCCAAAGCGGCGGGGACACGTTCGGGAAAGGCCCGCAGCGCGGCACGGTAACCCTTGTCGGGGAAAGGCGCATCGTAGGCCGCGCACTCGGCAGGGCTGAGGTGCGGATTGCCGCGCGCCAGCAGGCGCCCCACACCGTACAGCGGCTTGTCTCGGCACATCGCGCGCCAGTCCACAAAACCCGGGGGCAACGGCGCGTCGCCCGTGGCCAGCAGCGTGTTCATCACCAGCAGCCCGCCAAACCGCTCAGGCATCGCCATGGGCAGCGTGAGGCCCAGGATGCCGCCCCAGTCCTGCACCACCAGCACCAGGTTGCGCAGATCCAGCCGCTCGATCAGCTCCAGCAGCACCTGGCGGTGCCATTCGAACTGGTGCGCGCCTTCCTTCTTGGGCTTGTCGCTTCTGCCAAAGCCGATCAGGTCGGGCACCACCACGCGGTCACCTGCCGCGAGAAAGGTGGGCAGCATGCGCCGGTACAAATAGCTCCAGGCCGGGTTGCCATGCAGGCACAGCCAGGTGCGCGGTGCGTCGCGGGGGCCCTCGTCCAGATAGTGCATGCGCAGGCCCGCCAGACTCGGCAGATCACTGACGTACTGGGGAGCCCAAGGGTAGCCAGGCAGGTTGGCAAACGCCGCATCGGGCGTGCGCAAGGCATCGTCACGCAACGGGTGGCGGGCCAGTGCCTCGGTGCGTTGCTGGCGACGGCGCTGTGCAAAAAAGCCGCTCAGCAACTGGCCACACTCCTCCGCCAGCAACCCACCTACCACCTCGGTCTGGTGGTTGATGGCGGCATGTCCAAACAGGTTGAGCACCGAGCCCGCCGCCCCCGTCTTGGGCTCCGTCGCGCCATACACCACCCGTGCCAGCCGCGCATGCAGCATGGCGCCACTGCACATGGCGCAGGGCTCCAGCGTGACGTACAGGCTGCAGCCGTCCAGCCGGTAATTGCCCAGCCGCTGCGCAGCGGCACGCAGGGCCACGATTTCGGCGTGGGCTGTGGGGTCGTGGCCTTCCACCGGGGCATTGCGGCCGGTGGCGATGACCTGGCCGTTCTGGACCACGATGGCACCCACGGGCACCTCGCCAGCGCTGGCAGCCGCCTGCGCCTCGGCCAAAGCCAGACGCATCCAGTGCGCATCGTGGTTGGTGTTCATTGCTATATTTTTAATAGCTACCAAGGCATGAAATATGAGCGCCTGCTACTGCTTTTGCTCATTTTTATCGTCTTCAGGCATGGGGCGCGCCTGCTGCATCAGGCCTTCCATCTGCTGCTTGACCTGCTGCTGCATCTGCTGGCTCTGCTCGCGCACCGTGCCCGTGGGCGCCGAGGCGGTCCCTGCTGCGCCGGTGGCGGTCTGCAACGCAGGCAGGGGAGCCCGCGTGGCCGCCAGCTGCTTCTTGGCCAGCAACCCCACGATGGCCAGCACCACCACCAGCCCGACCAATCCAAATATTGCGCGCATACCTTGGCTCCTTGGCAGGCACCCGTGGCCTGCTCGCTACGGGCCTGACTGTAAAGCCAAACCCCGCACGCAAAAACGGCCGCACTGGGCGGCCGTAACGGTGGTAGCCGCTGAAGCAGCGGATGCGGGTAGCCTCAGTTCAGCGCCACGCGGCTGCCGTCCTTGAAGGTGTACAAGGTCACGGCCGGGGTGGTCAGCTCACCCTTGGCGGTGAAGGCGATGTTGGCGGTCACGCCCTTGTATTCGGTCTTGGCCAGGAACGGCGCGAACACCTTGGGGTCCACCGAGTTGGCGCGCTTCATCGCGTCGGCCAGCACCATGGCAGCGTCATAGGCGTAGGGGCTGTAGATCTGGAACTGGCCGGGGAACTTGGCGTCGTAGCGCTTCTTCCAGTCAGCGCCGCCCTGCATCTTGTCCACCGACGCGCCGCCTGTGGCGCAGGTCACATTCTTCAGCGCGGGGGTCTTACCCGACAGCTCGGGCAGCTTCTCGGTGCACAGGGCATCGCCGCCAAAGAACTTCACGTTGCCCAGGCCCAGTTGCTCCATCTGGCGCAGCATGGGGCCCGCCTGCGCATCCAGGCCGCCGTAGAAGATCGCGTCGGGCTTCTTGTTCTTGATGGCGGTGAGGATGGCCATGAAGTCGGTGGCCTTGTCGTTGGTGAACTCCTCCGCCACCACCTTCAGGCCCTTTTGCAGCGCCGTGGCCTTGAACACCGAGGCCACGCCCTGGCCATAGGCCGTGCGGTCGTCGATGATGGCCACGCTCTTGAGCTTGAGGTGGTCCGCGCCAAACAGCGCCAGCGCAGCGCCCAAGGCATTGTCGTTCGCGATCAGGCGGAAGGTGGTCTTGTGGCCGGGCTTGGTCAGGTCGGGGTTGGAGGCCGAGGCCGTGATGTGCGGCAGGTCGCACTTGGCATAGATGGCCGATGCAGGGATGGACGTACCCGACTGCAAGTGCCCCACCACGCCGGCCACCTTCTGGTCGCACAGCTTCTGGGCCACGGCGGTGGCCTGGCGCGGATCGCCCGCGTCGTCTTCGGCCGCGATTTCAAACTTAATCTTCTTGCCGCCGATCACGAGGTTCTGGGCGTTCAGGTCGTCAATGGCCAGACGCACGCCGTTTTCCGTGTCCTTGCCGATGTGGGCAATACCGCCCGACACAGGGCCTGCGTGGGCGATCTTGACGGTTTGCACGTCCTGGGCGGAGGCCAGATTGGCGGCCAGCGCGATGGCGGTCAGGGCAGAAATTCGGAACAGAGGCGAGGAAGCGAAAACGGGGCGCAGCACGGTACAAAGTCTCCTGGGTCGGTCAAAGCAGCGTGTTGTGCACCGATCTTGTACACAACAAACCTTCAAAGCTAGCATCGTAGCCACCCCAGCGCCCATTTGCTTCAATTGCTAAGCAAACTTAGTAATTTGCTCCGCCATTAACCGCGCTAATAAACCGGGGGCCTGCCGCCTTGTGGAACAGGCTGGGATAATCACGCCCCATGTCCCTCCTGCCCCACCAGCTCGAACTGCTCTCGCCCGCGCGCGACGCAGACATTGGCATCGAAGCCATCAACCACGGCGCCGACGCCGTCTACATCGGCGGCCCGGCCTTCGGTGCACGGGCCAGTGCGGGCAACGACATCCGGGACATCGAGCGCCTGGTCAAGCACGCGCACCGCTTCAACAGCCGCATCTTCATCACGCTCAACACCATCCTGCGCGACGACGAGCTGGAGGCCGCGCGCCAGATGGCCTGGCAGGTGTACGAGGCGGGCGCTGACGCATTGATCATTCAGGACATGGGGTTGCTCGAAATCGACCTGCCCCCCATCCAGCTGCACGCGAGCACCCAGACCGACATCCGCACGCCCGAAAAGGCCCGCTTTCTGCAGGACGCAGGCCTGTCGCAGATCGTGCTGGCGCGCGAGCTCACGGTGCAGCAGATTGCGGCAGTCCACAAGGCGCTGGGCCCGGTGGATGCGCCCGGCCGCGCCAACATCGAGTTCTTCATCCACGGCGCGCTGTGCGTGGCCTACAGCGGCCAGTGCAACATCAGCCATGCGCAGACCGGCCGCAGCGCCAACCGCGGCGACTGCAGCCAGGCCTGCCGCCTGCCCTACCAAGTGACGGACGCGCAGGGCCGCTTCATTGCGCACGATAAGCACGTGCTGAGCATGAAGGACAACAACCAGAGCGACAACCTGCGCGCCCTCATCGACGCGGGCGTGCGCAGCTTCAAGATCGAAGGGCGCTACAAGGACATGGGCTATGTGAAGAACATCACCGCCCACTACCGCACGCTGCTCGACGAGATCATCGAGGAGCGCGAGACGCAGGGCCGGCCCCTGGGCCGCTCATCCAGCGGCAGCACCACCTTCACCTTCACCCCTGACCCGCTGCAGAACTTCAACCGCGAGTTCACCGACTACTTTGTGACCGGCCGCAAGGAAGACATCGGCGCCTTCGACAGCCCCAAGAACCCTGGCCAGGCCATCGGCTGGGTGACCAAGGTGGGCCCCGATTTTGTCGAGCTGGAAGTGAGCGACCCCGCCACCGTGCTGCACAACGGCGACGGACTGTGCTACTACGACCTGCACAAGGAGCTGATCGGCATGGCCATCAATGTGGCTGAACCGGTGTCCGCCCGCAGCGTGGGCCAGTGGCGCGTGTACCCCAAGGACCCCATGGACGGCTTCAAGGACCTGCGCAAGGGCACCGAGGTCAACCGCAACCGCGACATGGACTGGGTCCGCACGCTGGAAAAAAAGTCCAGCGACCGCCGCATCGGCCTGTGGGCGCACCTGAGCGAAACCCCCACCGGCTTCCGCCTGACGCTGACCGACGAAGACGGCAACACGGGCTGCGCCGACGTGCAGCAGCCCCACCAGAGCGCCACCGATGCCGCCAAGGCCGAGGCCAGCCTGCGCGAACAGCTAGGCCGCTTTGGTGCGACGGTATTTGCGGTGCACGACATTGCGTTGCAGCTGTCGCAGCCGTGGTTCGTTCCTGCCTCGGTACTCAACGCGCTGCGCCGCGATGCCTTGGCCGACCTGGAGGCCCACCGTGCCCGCAATTTCGCCCGCCTGCCGCGCGCAACGCCTGTGGAACCGCCTGCGCCCTACCCCGAAGACACGCTCTCGTTCCTGGGCAATGTGTTCAACCACAAGGCGCACGACTTTTACGTGCGCCATGGTGTGAAGGTGATCGACGCGGCCTACGAGGCGCACGAGGAGGAAGGCGAAGTCAGCCTGATGATCACCAAGCACTGCGTGCGCTTTTCGATGAGCCTGTGCCCCAAGCAGGCCAAGGGCGTGACCGGCGTGCAGGGCACGATCAAGGCCGAACCTTTGATGCTTATCAACGGCAAGGAAAAACTCACGCTGCGCTTTGACTGCAAGCCCTGCGAGATGCACGTGGTGGGCAAAATCAAGCGCCAGGTGCTCCAGCAAGAGTCCGGCGTGCCGTTGACCTTCTACCGCACCCGACCCGCACCCGCAGCGCCCACGCGCTGAAGGCGGGCGGCAGCCCCACCCCAGGGCCAGGATTGCCCCTAAAGCGCCCTCCGCCCTCCCCTCACTCCGCGCAGGCCATGCCCTGCGCGAGCAACGGCTGCAGCGCCACCACACCACCCACGATCACCAAGGCTGGCGCCTGGACCGCCTGGCTGGCGGCCACACCGGGCAGCGACGCCAGGGTGCCCGTGAGGCAGCGCTGCCCGGGCAGCGTTGCGCGTTCCACAATGGCCGCTGGTGTGTCGGCCGGCATCCCATGCGCCATGAGCTGGGCGCAGATCGTCGGCAGGGTGGCGACGCCCATGTAGAACACCACGGTCTGGCGTGCACGCGCCAGCAGCGGCCAGTCCAGCGCCGTGTCGTTGTCGCCGCGCAGGTGGCCCGTGGCCAGTACCAGGGTGCCGGCATGGTCGCGGTGCGTGAGCGGGATGCCCGCACTGGCGCCCGCCCCCTGCGCTGCCGTGATACCGGGCACCACCTCGAACGGGATGCCTGCCTGCGCCAGGCCCAGCGCTTCCTCTCCACCGCGCCCGAACACGTAGCAGTCGCCCCCCTTCAGGCGCACCAGCGGCCTGCCACTGAGCGCCAGCCGGCACATCAGGTCGATGATGGCCTCCTGCGGCAGCGTGTGGCGGGAGGACTCCTTGCCCACGTAGATGCGTTCGGCGGTGGCAGGCACCAGGTCCAGCACCTGCTCACCCACCAGGTGGTCGTACAGCACCAGGCTGGCCTCGCGGAGCACGCGCGCAGCCTTGACCGTCAGCAGGTCAGGGTCGCCCGGGCCCGCGCCCACCAGGGTCACGCGCCCTGTGGGCACCGGGGCACCGGTGGCCGAGCCACGCACCGGCTCCAGCCATTGGGGGTTGTCCATGAAGCTCATCGTGTGGCCTTCGGGTTGTCTGTGGGGTGATGCATTGTTCTGACACACAGGCCCGCGCGTCCTTGAACCAGTTCAAGGACAGCGCACACCGCCCGCAGGACGATACGCAGGCCCGCACCAGACGAAGGACAGCCGTTGGCCGGGCCGCAGAGCGCA
This sequence comes from Acidovorax sp. 107, assembly GCF_003058055.1. Lineage (NCBI taxonomy): Bacteria > Pseudomonadati > Pseudomonadota > Betaproteobacteria > Burkholderiales > Comamonadaceae > Acidovorax > Acidovorax sp. 107. Next base: position 2,333,439 of record NZ_QBTZ01000001.1, read on the forward strand.
GCCGCGCCTTGCCGAAAACCAATCGCTGCTCCATGACGCAGAGGACCGATGATGAAAGCAATCAAAACCGTCCAGCACCTTGCACTGGCTGCCGCCGCCATGGCCGTGGCCACCTCGGTGATGGCACAGGCAGGCAAGGGAGTCTCGCAACCCGAAATGAACTACCAGGCTGGCGGGTCCCCTTTGGTGAATGAGCCCATGCACCAGAGCACCAACCCCAAGGCGCCGCCCATGACAGCGGCCGAGTTCGAGAAAGCGCGCCAGACCTACTTCGAGCGCTGCGCGGGCTGCCATGGCGTGCTACGCAAGGGTGCAACGGGCAAACCACTGACACCCGACATCACGACCGCCAAGGGCACGGACTACCTCAAGGTGTTCATCTCCTATGGTTCCCCCGCCGGCATGCCCAACTGGCTGACCTCCGGCGAGATGAACGAGCAGGAAGTGGACCTGATGGCGCGCTACATCCAGCACGAGCCACCAACACCACCAGAATTCGGCATGGCCGACATGAAGAAGACCTGGAAGGTGATCGTTGAGCCCAAGGACCGCCCCAAGAAGAAGCTCAACAACTACAACATCGAGAACATCTTCTCGACCACGCTGCGCGACACCGGCGAGGTGGCGCTGATCGACGGCGACACCAAGAAGATCATCAACATCGTCAAGACCGGCTACGCGGTGCACATCTCGCGCACCTCGGCTTCGGGCCGCTACCTGTTCGTGATCGGCCGCGATGCCAAGATCAACATGATCGACCTGTGGATGGAAAAGCCCGACAACGTCGCCGAAGTGCGCGTGGGGCTGGAAGCCCGCTCGGTGGATACCTCCAAGTTCAAGGGCTACGAAGACAAGCTGGCGATTGCCGGCAGCTACTGGCCGCCCCAGTACACCATCATGAACGGCGACACGCTGGAACCGATGAAGATCGTCAGCACCCGCGGCATGGTGGTGGGCACGCAGGAATACCACCCCGAGCCCCGCGTGGCCTCCATCGTGGCGTCGCACTTCAAGCCCGAGTTCGTGGTCAACGTGAAGGAAACTGGCAAGACGCTGATGGTGGACTATTCCAACATCGATGCGCTCAAGGTCACCGAAATCGGCTCGGCCCCGTTCCTGCACGACGGCGGCTGGGATTCGAGCAAGCGCTACTTCATGGTCGCTGCCAACAACAGCAACAAGATCGCTGCCATTGACGCCAAGGAGGGCAAGCTGGCCGCCATCACCGAAGTGGGCAAGATCCCCCACCCCGGCCGTGGCGCCAACCTGCTGCATCCCAAGTTCGGCCCCGTCTGGGCCACCGGCCACCTGGGCGACGACACCATCTCGCTGATCGGCACCGACCCCAAGAAGCACAAGCAGTACGCCTTCAAGGAAGTGGCAAAGCTCACGGGCCCTGGCGGTGGCGCGCTCTTCATCAAGAGCCACCCCAAGAGCACGCACCTGTACTCCGACGCGCCGCTGAACCCCGATCCCAAGATCTCGCAGTCCATCGTGGTGTACGACATCAAGAACCTGGACAAGGGCTTTGTGACCCTTCCCGTTGCAGAGTGGGCCGGACTGAAGGATGACGGCGCCAAGCGCGTGGTGCAGCCCGAGTTCAACAAGGCGGGCGACGAGGTGTGGTTCTCGGTGTGGAGCGCCAAGAACAAGGAAAGCGCTCTGGTGATCGTGGACGACAAGACGCTCAAGCTCAAGGCCGTGATCAAGGACCCGCGCCTCATCACGCCCACGGGCCACTTCAACGTCTACAACACCCAGCACGACGTGTACTGACCCGTACGACAGGAGCACACACACCATGAAGAACCACCGCATTGCATGGCCCCTGGCCGTGGCGGCGGCCCTGGCGCTGGCCAGTGGCGCCGCCAGCGCAGCCGGACCGGAAGAAGCCTTGAACAAGGCGGGCTGCATGGCCTGCCACTCCAAGGACAAGAAGCTTGTCGGCCCTTCGTTCAAGGACATCGCGGCCAAGTACAAAGGCAAGGACGTGATCGCCCAGCTGAGCGACAAGGTGCGCAAGGGCGGCTCGGGGGTCTTCGGCCCCATTCCGATGTCACCCAACGGGCCAGACAAGATCGATGACGCCGACCTCAAGGCCGCGATCGAGTTCATCCTGAAGTCCTGAGCCGCTGCGCGAGCCTTCCATGCCTGCCTTCACCCGCCCCGCCATGCTGCTGATTTGCGCCCTGGCTTGTGCCGGGGCGGCAGCGCAGGTGCCGGGCACGCCAGAGCGCCAGCGCGAGCTGGTGCGCATGGTGCGGCAGGACTGCGGCTCGTGCCACGGCATGCACCTCACCGGCGGGCTTGGCCCGCCCCTTACCCCTGCGGCCCTGGTGGACAAGCCTGTCGAATCCATGGCCGCGACCATTTTTCACGGCCGCCCCGGCACCCCCATGCCGCCGTGGCGCGCCTTTGTTACCGAGGCAGAAGCGCTGTGGATCGCCGGGCAACTGCTCGGCGGCTTCCCCCAGTCGCCGCCATCCAAGCCATGAAGAACGCCCTCCACGCTCCCCATTTCGCGCGGTCGCAGCCCTCCGACACGGCAGGCTTTTCATCCTGGGGGGGCCTGGCGATGCAGCGGCGCTCGCTGCTGGGTGGCCTTGCCGCCCTGCCCCTGTTAGCAGTCAGTGGCTGCGCAACCCCCCTGGCCCCTGCCCTGCCGCTGATGGGCACGGGCGATCTCGGGGTCGTCATCGAGCGCGCCACAGGCGCCGTCCTCATCGTCAACACCAGCCAGCGTGCCGTGCTCACCCGCGTGACCGGGCTGGGCGACCTGTCGCACGCCTCGGTGGTGTTCTCGCGCGATGGCCGCAACGCCTATGTGTTCGGCCGCGATGGCGCGCTCACGCGCATCGACCTGCTCACCCAGCGCGTCACCGCCCGCGAGCAGCAGGCGGGCAACTCCATCGGCGGCGCCATCAGCGCCGACGGCACGCTGGTGGCCGCACAGAACTACACGCCCGGCGGCGTCAAGGTGTTTGACGCCGAACGGCTCACACTGCTGGCCGATATCCCCGCCCTCACTGCCGACGGCCAGCGTTCGCGCGTGGTGGGCCTGGCCGACCTGCCAGGGCGGCGCTTCATCTACAGCCTGTTCGATGCCAACGCCATCTGCATCGCGGACTGCACCCAGCCCACACAGCCGCGCGTGACCCGCATCGACGGCATCGGCCGCCAGCCCTATGACGCGCTGGTCACCCCCGATGGCCGGCACTACATCGCCGGCCTGTTTGGCGAAGACGGCCTGGCCCTGGTGGACACCTGGGCCGACGCGCCCGTGGCACGCCGCATCCTCGCCGGCTACGGCCGGGGGCAGGAGCCCCTGCCGGTGTTCAAGATGCCCCACCTGCGCGGCTGGGCCGTGGCCGGGCGCCACGCCTACCTGCCCGCCATCGGCCGCCACGAGGTGCTGGTGGTGGACACCACCACCTGGGCCGAGGTGGGCCGCATCCCCGTGGCGGGCCAGCCTGTGTTTGTGATGGCGCGACCCGACGGACGCCAGGTGTGGGTGAACTTCGCCGTGCCCGACTACCACCGCGTGCAGGTCATCGACACCGTGGCCCAGCGCGTGGCCGCCACGCTGCAGCCCGGCAAGGCCGTGATGCACATGGAATTCACGCCGCGCGGTGAATCTGTGTGGATCAGCTGCCGCGACGATGACAAGGTGCAGGTGCTGGACACCACCACGCTGGCCACGCAGGCATCGCTGGTCGCGCAGGCGCCCAGCGGTATCTTCTTCACGGCACGCGCCCAGCGCATGGGTTTCTAGCATGTGCGCGCACACCAGCGACCTGCCGTTGCTCAACGCGTGGCAACGCGATTTCCCGCTCTGCCCGGCACCCTTCGATGTGCTGGGGCGCGCCCTGGGCCGCCCCGCCAACGCGGTCATTGCGCATTGCCAGCGCCTGAAGGACGCGGGGGTTCTGGGCCGCATCGGAGCCGTTTTCGCGCCAGGTGCAGGCGGCGCGGGCCTGCTTGCTGCCATGGCCGTTCCCCCTGCGCGGCTGGACGAGGTGGCCGCCCTGGTGTCCAGCCACCCGGGCGTCAGCCACAACTACGAGCGCGAAAACCCGCTCAACCTGTGGTTTGTCGCCACTGCCACAGACGCACTCGCCCTGGACCAGATGCTCTGCTGCATTGAGCAGGACACGGGGCTTGACGTGCTGCGGCTGCCCATGGTGCGGCCTTACCGCATCGACCTGGGCTTCGACCTCAACGCCACCACCGCCGCTGCCGGGGGCACCACGCACACGGCCTCCATACCCATCCCCGCCCACGAATCAGGACTGGCGGCATTGGCCGAGCAGGGCCTGCCGTTCATCGCTCGGCCCTACGACGCCTGGGCAGAACATTTGGGATGGAGCCCCGCCACCGTGCTGGAGACCCTGCACCGCTGGCTGGAGCAAGGCACCCTGAGCCGTTTCGGCATGGTGGTACGCCACCATGAGGTGGGCTACACCGCCAACGCCATGACCGTATTCGATGTAGCGCAGGACCAGGTGGACGCCTGCGGCAAGCTGCTGGCACAGCAGCCCGGCATCACCCTGGCCTACCAGCGCGCGCGCTCGCAGCACTGGCCCTACAACCTGTATTGCATGGTGCACGGGCAGGAGCGCGCCGAGGTGCTGGCGCTGATACAGCAGGCAGCGCAGCAGGCCGGCATTGCACACCTGCGCCGCGAAACCCTGTTCTCCTTGCGGAGGTTCACCCAGCGCAGCCCGCGTCGGTTTGCCGCCCTCCAGGAGGCCCTCCATGCTTAGGCCAGACCAGCTGCTCCTTGTGGACTACCTGCACGGCGGCTTTCCCGTGGTGGACCGCCCCTTCGCGGCCGTGGGCGCGGCCCTGGGCTGGAGCGAAGACCATGTCATCGAATGCCTGCGCCAGTTGCTGGCCAGCGGCGTGCTCACGCGCTTTGGCCCGCTGTTCCAGATCGAGCGCGCCGGCGGGCAGTTCATGCTGGCGGCGCTGGCCGTGCCCGAGGAACGCTTTGACGAAGTCACGGCGCTGGTGAACGCCCTGCCCGAGGTGGCCCACAACTACCGGCGTGACCACCCATCGCTCAACATGTGGTTCGTGCTGGCCGGAGAGTCTGCAGCCGCCGTGGCCGACGCGGCCCGCCGCATCGAGCAGGCAACCGGCCTGCCGGTGTTCCAGTTCCCCAAGGAGCACGAATACCGCGTCGAGCTGCGCCTGCCCCTCATTCCCCCGGAAGGAGCCCGCCATGGCGCTTGATGCCTTCGACCGCGCCCTGATCGCCGCCGTGCAGGGTGGCTTGCCGCTGGTGGCCCGCCCCTACGAGGCGGTGGGGGCCATGCTGGGCGTGAGCGGCGAACAGGTGCGCGAGCGCCTTGCGTCCATGCTGGACGAAGGCCTGGTGCGCCGCATTGGCGCCGTGCCCAACCACTACCGCCTGGGCTTCACCGCCAATGGCATGAGCGTGTGGGATGTGGACGACCACCAGGTGGATGCGCTGGCCGCCCAGATCGCCCAGCTCAATGGCGTGAGCCACTGCTACCGCCGCACCCGCCATCTGCCCGACTGGCCCTACAACCTGTTCGCCATGCTCCATGGCCGCACACGCGACGAGGTCGAGCGGCAGGCCGATGTGGTGGCTGCGCTGCTGGGCCCTGCCTGCCGGGCACGCGACATCCTCTATTCCACGGCCATCCTCAAGAAGACAGGACTGCGCCTGAAAGGTACCCACGATGTTCAGGATTAGCCAATACATGCGCGAGCTGGCCGCCGCCGAGGCGACCGGCACCTATCCCGAAATACGCGAACGCAAGGCCACCGGCCCCAAGGGCCCGGTGGTGATCTGGAACCTGATCCGCCGTTGCAACCTCACCTGCAAGCACTGCTACGCGCTGTCAGCCGACCACGACTACGCGGGCGAACTCTCGCGCGACGAGGTGTTCGGCGTGATGGACGACCTGCGCGCCTATGGTGTGCCGGTGCTCATCCTCTCGGGTGGCGAACCGCTGATGCGCCCGGACTTGTTCGACATTGCCGCCCGCGCGCGGGACCTGGGCTTCTACACCGGCCTGTCCACTAACGGCACATTGATCGACGCGCCCATGGCCGACCGCATAGCCGCCATGGGCTTTGACTATGTGGGCATCAGCCTGGATGGGCTGCGCGACACCCACGACCGCTTCCGGCGCATGCAGGGCGCATTCGACCTGAGCCTGAACGCGCTGAAGCTGCTGCGCGAACGGGGTGTGAAGGTGGGCATGCGCTTCACCATGACCGCGATGAACGCACACGACCTGCCCGCGCTGCTGGCGTTGATGCGTGCAGAGCAGATCGACAAGTTCTACTTCTCGCACCTGAACTACGCCGGGCGCGGCAACATCCACCGGGGCAAGGACGCGCAGTTCCAGGCCACGCGCGATGCGCTCACGCAGCTGTTCGACCGGGCCTGGCAGGCGGCGCAAACGGGCCTGGCCGAGGAATACGTGACCGGCAACAACGACGCTGACGGCCCCTTCCTGCTGCAGTGGGTGCAGGCTCGGTTGCCGCGCTGGGCGCCGCAGCTGGAGCAGCGCCTGGCCGCCTGGGGCGGCAACGCTAGCGGCCTGAACGTGGCCAACATCGACAACCTGGGCCATGTGCACCCCGACACCATGTGGTGGCACCACACGCTGGGCGACGTGCGCGAGCGCCCGTTCTCCGCCATCTGGAGCGACACCTCCGACCCGCTGATGGCCGGCCTCAAGCAGCAGCCGCGCCCCGTGCAGGGCCGCTGTGCGCAGTGCCGCTACCTCGCGCTGTGTGGCGGCAACACGCGCGTGCGCGCCCAGCAGCTCACCGGCAACGCCTGGGCCGAAGACCCCGGCTGCTACCTCGAAGACAGCGAAATCGGTCTGCAACAGCCCCAGGGCACCGCAGCCCATGGCCAGCGCCAGCGCGTCACCATCCCCATCCGGGAGCAGCTCCATGCGTGAGACCCCCACTCCCCGCTGGCGTGCGCACTTGGCCGATGCGGCCCGTGCAGCCCTCGTGGCCGGTCTGTGCTGGATGGGCTATGACCTCGCCACGGCCCAGGACATCCCGGCCGCAACCCTCTATGGCACCCATTGCGCCAGTTGCCACGGCGCGCAACGCACCGGCGGCATGGGCCCCGCCCTGCTGCCCGAAAGCCTCAGCCGCCTGCCCGCGGCCGACGCGCTGCAGGTCATTACCCAAGGCCGCACAGCCACACAAATGCCCGCCTTTGGTAGCACGCTGTCGGCCGCCGAGGTCCGGGCCCTGGCGGCCTTCATCCGCACACCGGTGGTGCCAGCGCCGCGCTGGGCGGAGAGCGACATCCGTGCCTCGCGTGAATTCCACCCCGCCCCGGCCAACGAACCCGCCGCGCCACTGTGGCAGGCGGACCCCATGAACCTGTTTGTGGTGGTGGAAGGCGGCGACCACCATGTGAGCCTGGTCGACGGCGACCGCTTCGAGGTCATCACCCGCTTCGCCAGCCGCTATGCGCTGCACGGCGGGCCCAAGTTTTCGCCCGATGGGCGGTATGTGTACTTCGGCTCGCGCGATGGCTGGATCACCAAATACGACCTGTGGCGCCTTGCCGTGGTGGCCGAGGTGCGCGCGGGGCTGAACATGCGCAACGTGGCTGTGAGTGCCGACGGCCGCTGGGTCATGGCCGCCAACTACCTGCCGCACACGCTGGCCCTGTTCGACAGCGACCTGCAACTGGTGCGCACCTACAACGCAGGCACGCTCGACGGCAAGGCCAGCTCGCGCGTGTCGGCGGTGTACGACGCCGCGCCGCGCCACAGCTTCGTGGTGGCACTGAAGGACATCCCCGAAATCTGGGAGATCTCCTACGACCCCCAGGCCGCGCCCATCCACGACGGCCTGGTGCATGACTACAAGATGGGCGAGGCGATTGCCACGCCCGGCTACCTGGGTGTGCGGCGCACGCCGCTCGACGAGCCGCTGGACGACTTCTTCTTCGACCAGAGCTACCGCAACGTGCTGGGTGCGACGCGACCCAAGGACGCTGCGGCCACCGGCGCTGGCACCGGCAACGGCGCGGCCACTGCCCAGGTGGTGAATCTGGACGTGCGCCGCAAGATCGCCGACCTGCCGATTGCGGGCATGCCGCACCTGGGCTCGGGTATCACATTCGCGTGGAACGGGACCACGGTGCTGGCCTCCCCCAACCTCCAGGGCGGCGCCATCGATGTGATCGACATGCGCACGTGGAAGCCGGTGGCCACCATCCCCACCCCTGGCCCTGGCTTCTTCATGCGCAGCCACGAGAAGACGCGTTACGCCTGGACCGATTCGATGATGAGCCGTTCCGCCAAGGACACCATGACCCTCATCGACAAGGCCACGCTGCAACCCGTGGCCACCGTGCGCGAGCCGGGCAAGACCCTGGCGCACATCGAGTTCACCAAGGACGGCAAGTACGCCCTGGCCAGCGTGTGGGAGATGGACGGCGCGCTCATCGTGTATGACGCCACGACCTTGAAAGAGGTTAAGCGCCTGCCTATGAGCAAGCCCGTGGGCAAATACAACGTGTGGAACAAGATTACGCGCTCGGAAGGCACCTCGCATTGACCGGCATGGCTGCACCGAGTGATTCCCTGGGAGCCCTCTCCAAACCTGAGCCCGCGCCAGCGCAGCGCCTGCCAGGCGACCTGGTGGTGTGGCTGCTGGTGCTGGCCGAACTGCTCACGTTCGGCATCCTGTTTGCGTCCTTTGCGGTGACGCGGGTGCGCGAACGCGCGCTGTTTGCCGCCGGGCAGGCCACACTCGACCTGTCCAGCGGCGCCATCAACACGGTGCTGCTGGTGTCGGCCAGCTGGTGCGTGGCCCGCAGCGTGCATGCCGTGCGGGCCGGCCAGTCCGGCCCCGGCGCACGCTGGCTGCTGGGTGCACTGACCGGCGGCTGCGGCTTTCTGGTGCTCAAGACGCTGGAGTACGTGCACAAGTGGAATGAAGGCATCGACGTGGCCGAAAACAGCTTCTACCTGCTGTACGTGATGCTCACAGGCTTTCACTTTCTGCACGCAGCCGTGGGTTGCATCATCTTTGCAGTGCTGTGGGGGCCCACACGGCGCGGCGCCTATGGCCCTGGCAATTGCCATGCGCTGGAGACCGGCGCGGTGTTCTGGCACATGGTGGACCTGCTGTGGATGCTGCTTTTCCCTTTGGTTTACGTGTTGCGGTGAAGACCATGAAACGCCCGGACCGCATCGACTGGATCTGGCTGGCCCTGCTGGCCGCCACGGCCACCACCTGGTGGCTGGGCGAACACCCGGGTGTCACCCCCGGCACCCCACTGGCCTTTGTGGTGCTGGCTCTGGCCGCAGGCAAGGGCGTGTTCATCGTGCTCGACTACATGGAGCTGCGCCACGCACCCGCCCTGTGGCGGCGGCTGCTGCTGGGCTGGCTGGTGCTGACCACGCTTATTCTTCTGGTGGCCACGGCCTGGCCGCGCTAGGCACAACCATTTTGCTATTTATTTGATAGCTTTAAGTGCATATTTAATAAGCACTAGCGTCGCATTTCATTCAGAAACCTCTTACAGAACGTTTCCCCAGGCAAAGGCGCTTTCCTTGAACCCGTTCAAGGAAAAAAGCCGACCATTTTGGGAGGATAAGGCCCTCAAGTTCGAAGGAGGGCTTACGAATGAGCCAGTCACACAGCGGTTTCACCAAGCAGATGGCCCGCAATATGTTCTACGGGGGCACGGTGTTTTTTGCCCTGCTGTTCGCCGCCATCGTGTTCGATAGCGAGCGCCGCATTCCCGAGCGGTCCAACGCCCAGGCCATCACCCCGGCCGTGGTGGCGGGCAAGAAGATCTGGGAGACGCGCAACTGCATCGGCTGCCACACCCTGCTGGGCGAAGGCGCGTACTTCGCGCCCGAGCTGGGCAATGTCTACAAGCGCCGGGGCGGCGACTTCATCAAGGTGTGGATCAAGGCGCAACCCACCGGCGTGGCCCACCGCCGCCAGATGCCGCAGTTCAACCTGACCGACCAGCAGCTTGACGACCTGGTCGAGTTCCTCAAGTGGACGGGCGAGATCAACAACGAAAACTGGCCACCCAACATCGAAGGTTGAGAGAGGGAACAACACCATGCATATCTCCACACTCAAATACCAGAGCCAATCGGTCTCGAAGCTCTACTTCATCGCAGCCATGGCGCTGTTCGCCGGGCAGATCATCTTTGGCATCACGCTCGGCCTGCAGTACGTGGTGGGCGACCTGTTCTTCCCCTACATCCCGTTCAACGTGGCGCGGATGGTGCACACCAACCTGCTGATCGTGTGGCTGCTGTTCGGCTTCATGGGCGCGGCCTACTACATGGTGCCCGAGGAGGCCGAGACCGAGCTGCATTCGCCACTGCTGGCCAAGGTGCTGTTCTGGATCTTCCTGGTGGCAGGTGCGCTCACCATCGTGGGCTACCTGACCGTGCCCTACGCCAAGCTGGCGGAGCTGACCGGCAACGACCTGCTGCAGACCATGGGCCGCGAGTTCCTGGAGCAGCCCCTGCCGACCAAGGTGGGCATCGTGATCGTGGCCCTGGGCTTTCTCTACAACATCAGCATGACGGTGCTCAAGGGTCGCAAGACCGCCATCAGCCTCGTGCTGCTGATGGGCCTGTGGGGCCTGGCGCTGATGTTCCTGTTCAGCTTCGTGAACCCGCACAACCTGGTGCGCGACAAGATGTACTGGTGGTTCGTGGTGCACCTGTGGGTGGAAGGCGTGTGGGAGCTGATCCTGGGCGCACTGCTGGCCTACGTGCTGGTCAAGACCACGGGCGTGGACCGTGAGGTCATCGACAAGTGGCTGTACGTGATCATTGCCTTTGCGCTGATGACCGGCATCCTGGGCACGGGCCACCACTTCTACTTCATCGGCCTGCCAGGCTACTGGCACTGGATCGGCAGCATCTTCAGTGCGCTGGAACCCATCCCCTTCTTCATGATGACGGTGTTTGCCTTCAACATGGTGCAGCGCCGCCGCCGCGAGCATCCCAACCAGGCTGCCGTGCTGTGGGCCGTGGGCACCGCCGTGCTGGGCTTTTTGGGCGCAGGCCTGTGGGGCTTCATCCACACGCTCTCGGCCGTGAACTACTACACCCACGGCTCGCAAATCACTGCAGCGCACGGGCACCTGGCCTTCTACGGCGCCTATGTGCTGGTGGTCATCACACTCATCAGCTACGCCATGCCCACGCTGCGTGGCCGCATCGCCAACAGCAAGAAGGCCCAGGCTGCCGAGATGTGGAGCTTCTGGATCATGACCATCGGCATGGCCACCATGGTGCTGGCCCTCACGGGCGCGGGCATCCTGCAGGTCTGGCTGCAACGCATGCCCCTGACCAACGCCATGGGCTTCATGGCCACGCAAGACCAGCTCACCATTTTTTACTGGGTGCGTATCGCTGGCGGCGTGATCTTCCTGCTGGGCCAGTTCCTGTTCTTCGCGAGCTTCTTCATCGGCGGTGACCCGGTGACCGAAGACGCAGGTGGCAAGGGCGCCAAGAGCGGCGTGCTGCCTGCCCGGTCGCTGAACCCCGCCTGACCCCACACCAGCGGCAAACAAGGCAAAGGCTCCCATGGACCACAGCGAACTGCAACACATCGTCACCACGGCCCTGCCCTTCTATGCCCAGCAGGGCGGCGAGGCCGCCCTGTTCGAGCATGCCTGGCGACAGCGCCTGCCGCTGCTCATCAAGGGGCCCACAGGCTGTGGCAAGACGCGCTTTGTCGAGCACATGGCGGCGCGCCTGGGTCGACCGCTCATCACCGTGAGCTGCCACGACGACCTGTCGGCCGCCGACCTGGTGGGTCGGCACCTGCTGGGCACCAGCGGCACGGTGTGGGCTGACGGCCCCCTGGCGCGCGCCGTGCGCCAGGGCGCCATCTGCTATCTGGATGAGGTGGTGGAAGCGCGCAAGGACACCACCGTGGTGCTGCACCCGCTGGCCGACGACCGGCGCGTGCTGCCCATCGAGCGCACGGGCGAGCTGCTGGCGGCACCGCCAGAGTTCATGCTCGTCATCTCGTACAACCCCGGCTACCAAAGCCTGCTCAAAAGCCTCAAGCCCAGCACCCGCCAGCGCTTTGTGGCGCTGAACCTGGGCTACCCCACCCCGGCGGTGGAAGAAGCCGTGCTGCGCACGGAAGCCGGGGCCAGCGCCGAACTGGCGGCCACGCTGGTGCGCCTGGGCACCGCCCTGCGCCAGATCACCGACCACGATCTGGAGGAAGTGGCCAGCACCCGCCTGCTGGTGATGGCGGCACGCCTCACCGTCTCAGGGGTGCCACTGGCCACCGCCTGCCGCGCGGCCATTGTGGACGCGCTCACCGACGACGCCGACACCGCCGCTGCGCTGGACGAGGTGCTGCGCGCCCTGCTGGGGTGATGCCCCCGCCATGCAACGCCAGCGCCGCGCCTTTCAGATCGCGTTCTTCGCGCTGTTCCTGTGTGCGCCGGCGCTGAACCTGCTGCGGTTTGACCTCACGGAAGTGCAGCTCTGGGTGTTGGGCCAACGCTGGAGCCTGGGGATCGACGCCTTTCGCCAGGGACTGATCGGCCCCGGCGAAATGGCCGCGCGCCTGCTGCTGCGCGCGCTGCTGCCAGCGCTCCTCATCGTGGGGGGCTTTCTGGCCGTGGCCTGGCGCTACGGGCGCCTTTACTGCGGCTGGCTATGCCCCCACTTTTCGCTGGTGGAGCTGCTCAACCATGTGCTGCAAAAGGCTTGCGGCCGCCTCTCGCTGTGGGACCCCAAGCCCACGCCCCAACGCGGCCTCACGCCCGACCGGCGCTGGTGGCCCGTGTTTGCGCTGCTGTGCCTGCTGATGGGTTTTGCCTGGGCCATCACGCTGCTGACCTACCTGCTGCCCCCCGCAGATGTGTGGGGCAGCCTGCTGCACGGCACATCCACCCCGGGCCAGGTGCGCTTTCTGGTGGCAGGCACGGCTGTGTTCACGGCCGAGTTCCTGTTCGCACGCCACCTGTTCTGCCGTTTCGGCTGCGCGGTGGGCCTGTTCCAGAGCCTGGTGTGGATGGCCAACCCGCGCGGGCGTGTGGTGGGCTTCGCGCGCGATGCCGGGCGCCTCCCGCCTGCTTCCACCGCCCCAGCGGCCTCGTTCGGCCTGCAGGCCGCCCACCCTTCGCAGTGCCGCAGTTGCGACGAACCCCATGGCAATGCCTGCGACCGCGCCTGCCCCATGCACCTGCCGCCGCGCCAGTTCAAGCGGCGCAAGTTCTCCTGTGTGCAATGTGGGCTGTGCGTGCAGGCCTGCGAACACTCGCAATCGGCCCAGCAGCGCGAGCCTCTGCTGCAGTGGAGCATTGGTGTGGATGCGCTGCGCGAGTCCTTGCGCGCACGGCAACGTGAAACCCCCTCGGCCCCCGCGCAACACGCCGCGAGCAACGGCACGGAGCAATGACATGGAAGAATGGATCGGCCAGCAATGGCACCGCCTGATTACGCACTGGGCTGCCGGCGGCCACCCGGAGGCCGCCGTCACGCTTGAAGAAGTGCGCAAGCCGCTGGGCCTGCTGTTCCGCTGCGGGGGTGGCCCCGCCGCCATGCGCATCGCCCCGGCCGCTGACCGCACCGTGGGCGGCCCACGCGGATGGCTGCAGCGCGCCGCGGGCGCCGGCACACGCGCCGCGCTGCCCGAATACCAAAGCGACGTGCTGGCCCTGCCCGCTACGCTCGCCGTCTTTGCCGACCGCGCACTCAACCGCGACCTGTACCTGTGGCTGGCGGCCCTGGGCTCGCAGTGGCACACCGCGCGGCCCGCGCGGCCCGGCTGGCTCGCCCACAACCTGGCGGCGGAACAGGCGGCCCGCGCCGCATTCCCGGGGCTGGCCGCTGCCCACGACCGGCTGCGGCACGCGCAGCTGGCCCAGCGCCCGCCGCTGCACCGCCTGCGCGGCCCCGCCGCCGAAGCCGAGGCCTGGGTGCAGCGCGCACTGCGCGGCGAGCTGGACGGCGCCACGCCAGGCACGGCGCGGCCCGCACTGCCGTCCAGCGCCACCGCGCCGGTCTGGCTGTGGCTGGACAACGGCCAGGCCCTGGCCGCGGCCAGCCGCCGCCCCACGGAGCCGCCCGAGCCCCCCGAAGGCCGCGATGCCACCGCACCCGGGTCCGACGACCGCACGCGCCGCAGGGCCGAACGGGTGCGCGATGAGCGCCACGCCGCGCCACTGATGCTGTTCTTCCGCGCCGAGTCCATCCTCTCCTGGGGCGAATTCACCAAGGTGCAGCGCGCCGACGACGACAGCGACGACGGCCACGCGCTGGACGCCGCACGCGACATGGACGTGCTGGCCATTGCCGAAGACCCAGGCAATGCACGGCGCCTGGCCTCGCGTGTGCGTTTCGACCTGGACCTGCCCAGCGCCAGCGCTGACGACATCGCCCTGGGCCCCGGCGAGCACCAGCCCGAGTGGGACTGGAAAGCCCGCGTGCTGCGCCCCGCCCACTGTGCCGTGCAGCGCATGGTGGCGCGCGAAGCCCCGCCGTTTGCCCCCGACGCCCGGCTGCGCACCACCGCCCGTCAGGTGCGCCGCCGCCTCGAGGTGCTGCGCGCCGCCCCGCTGCGCGCCCATGCCCAGCCCGACGGCGACGAGCTGGATGTGGACGCCTGGGTGCGCCATGCCACCGACGGCGCCGCCTGGCGCAGCGAATCGCCTGCCGTGTGGCAACGCCGTGTGCGCGCCGAGCGCAGCCTGGCCACGCTGCTGCTGGCCGACCTGTCGCTCTCCACCGACGCCCACGTGGGCGGCGCAGGCCAGCCCATGCGCGTCATCGACGTGATCCGCGACGCGCTGTATGTGTTTGGCGAGGCGCTGGCCGCTGGGGGCGATACCTTCGAGATGCTGGGCTTCAGCTCCGTGCGGCGCCAGAACGTGCGCATCCAGCACCTCAAGGGATTCGACGATGCCTGGGCCGCCCCAGCACGCGCGCGCATCGCCGCCATCAAACCGGGCTACTACACCCGCATGGGGGCCGCCATCCGGCACGCCACGGCCCGGCTGGCAGAGCGCCCCGAACGCCAGCGCCTGCTGCTACTGCTGACCGATGGCAAACCCAACGACCTGGACGTGTATGAAGGCCGCTACGGCCTGGAGGACACCCGCCATGCGGTGCAGCAGGCCCGTGCCCAGGGCCTCACGCCTTTTGCGGTGACGATTGACGATGCGGGGCACGACTACCTGCCCTACCTCTTCGGCCAGCAGGGCTACGCGCTGGTCCACCGCCCGCGCGACCTGGCGCAGCGGCTGGCGGCGGTCTACAGCCAGATCACGCGCACGCAAATATGACGCGGTGCAGCATGCACCTTTGACTTTGGACAAGGCCCTGCCGGGAACGTCCCCGTGTAATCGCGGCATTACTCCCACTGCAGCCCCACCATGGACATCCGGCAATTTGACATTCCGCGCTACCTGTCGGCCCTGCCGCTTTTTCAGGAATCCACCCCAGAAGAGCTGGCCCGCCTGGCCAAGGGCTGCCGGCTGCGCCGCTTCGCGCGGGGTGACAGCGTTTTCCGCGTGGGCACCCCTTGTGAAGAGTTCCACGTGACGGTGCTGGGCCAGGTCAAGCTGTTCGCGCTCTCGCCCTCCGGGCAGGAGAAGGTGATCGAACTGGTGGGCCCTGGCTCCAGTTTTGCCGAGGCGCTGATGTTCACGGGCAAGCCTTACATCATCAACGCCCAGGCACTGGCCGAGACCCTGTTGCTGAGCGTGGACAAAACCACGGTGGAGCGTGAAATCGAGGCCGATCCGCGCTTTGCCATGCGCATGCTGGCAGGCATCTCGCGGCGCCTGCACGGGCTGGTGCACGATGTGCAGACCTACACACTGCACAGCGGCATGCAGCGCGTCATCAGCTACCTGCTGCACGAGCTGCCCGAAGACTCCAGCGACGCCGCCGGCATTGCGCTGGCCTGCGCGGGCTGCGGCGAACCGCAGGAACCGGGTGGCCTGAGCCTGACGCTGCCAGTGAGCAAAGCCACCATCGCATCGCGCCTGTCGCTCACGCCCGAGTATTTCTCGCGCGTGCTGCATGAGCTGGAAGACGCAGGGCTGATCCACATGGACAAGCGCGACATCCACATCCCTGACGCCGTGCGCCTGGCCGAACACACCTGGGCGGAGCCGGGCACGCGCCGCGCCGCGCCCGCAGCGGCCGCCGCATAAGCTCATCACGAACGATTCGATGACCCGTGCATCTTCCGATGCAAGAATGGGCCTGCAGCGGCGCCCGCTGCGCCCATTCACCTTGAGGAGGAGCAATACGTCATGAAGATCGAAACCCTGGCCGTCCACGCAGGCTACAGCCCCGACCCCACCACCAAGGCGGTGGCCGTGCCCATCTACCAGACGGTGGCCTACGCGTTTGACAGCGCCCAGCATGGCGCCGACCTGTTCGACCTGAAGGTGCCGGGCAACATCTACACCCGCATCATGAACCCCACGACCGACGTGCTCGAAAAGCGCGTCGCGGCGCTCGAAGGCGGCATCGCCGCGCTGGCCGTGGCCTCGGGCATGGCGGCCATCACCTACGCCATCCAGACCATTGCGGAAGCCGGCGACAACATCGTGTCAGCCAGCACGCTGTATGGCGGCACCTACAACCTGTTTGCCCACACGCTGCCGCAGCAGGGCATCACCACCCGTTTTGCCGACCCGCGCGACCCGGCCAGCTTTGCGCAGCACATCGATGCACGCACCAAGGCCATCTTCATCGAGTCCATCGGCAACCCGCTGGGCAACGTGACCGACATCGCGGCCTTGGCCAAGGTGGCGCACGACCATGGCGTGCCACTGATCGTGGACAACACCGTGCCCAGCCCCTACCTGTTGCGCCCCATCGAACACGGTGCCGACATCGTGGTGCACTCACTCACCAAGTACCTGGGCGGCCACGGCAACAGCGTGGGCGGCGCGATTGTGGACAGCGGCAAGTTCCCGTGGGCGCAGCACAAGGCCCGCTTCCCGCGCCTGAACGAGCCCGACGTGAGCTACCACGGCGTGGTCTACACCGAGGCCCTGGGCCCCGCTGCCTTCATCGGCCGCGCACGCGTGGTGCCGCTACGCAACACGGGTGCGGCGCTGGCGCCGCTCAATGCCTTCCTGATCCTGCAAGGCATTGAAACCCTGGCGCTGCGCATGGACCGCATCTGCGACAACACGCTGGCCATCGCCAAATACCTGCAAAAGCACCCCAAGGTGGAATGGGTGCGCTACGCCGGTTTGCCCGACCACCCGGACCACGCGCTGGTGCAGCGCCAGTCAGGCGGCAAGGCATCGGGCATCCTGAGCTTTGGCGTGAAGAACAGCGACGCCGACCCGCGTGCAGCCGGTGCGCGCTTCCTGGATGCTTTGCAACTCTTCACGCGCCTCGTCAACATTGGCGATGCGAAGTCGCTGGCCACGCACCCCGCGTCCACCACCCACCGCCAGCTCAACCCCGAAGAGCTGGCCAAGGCGGGCGTGAGCGAAGGCATGGTGCGCCTGTCGGTCGGCATCGAGCACATCGACGACCTGCAGGCCGACTTGGCGCAGGCACTCGACAAGGTGTGATGTGCAAAGGGCCATGCGCCTCCCAAGCGCATGGCCAGACACCCTGCACCTAACTTTTGAGGATTTCTGCGTTCAAGCGCTAGTGGAATAAGCACTGCCAGCTACATATTTGATAGCAAACAGATCGACAACACCTAGCAACGCCGTCATGCCTGCCCGCGCACGGCGGAGCGATGGCGGTCAGCGCCGGGCGCTGGCCGTGCTCAGCCAAGGTCGCGCGCCAGCCGAATGCCCGTGAACTGCCAGCGCGCCGTGGCCGGGAAGAAGTTGCGGTAGGTCAGCCGCCCATGCCCTGGCGGCGTGGCGCTGGACGAGCCCCGCAGCACGTACTGGTTGACCATGAACTTGCCGTTGTACTCGCCCACTGCGCCTTCCGCCACCCGGAAGCCGGGGTAAGGGGCATAGCTCGATTGCGTCCACTGCCACGCAGCGCCATGCCACTGCGCCATGCCTGCGGCCTCCTGCGCGGCCGCATGCTCCCATTCGGCCTCGGTAGGTAGGCGTGCACCGGCCCAGCGCGCATAGGCGTCGGCCTCGTAATACGACAGATGCACCGTCGGCTGCTCGCCCTGCAGCGGCTGCAGGCCGGCCAGCGTGAAGTGGTGCCAGGCGCCATCGACGCAATGCCAGTACAGCGGCTGCTCCAGGCCCTGCGCCGTCCGCCAGTCCCAGCCTTCGGCCAACCAGAGCAGCGGGTTGCGGTAGCCACCGCCTTCCACAAACGCCAGGTACTCGGCCTGCGTCACCAGCCGCGAGGCCAGTGCGTACGGGTGCAGATACACGCGATGACGGGGGCCCTCGTTGTCAAAGGCAAAGCCGCTGCCTGCGTGGCCGATGTCGGCCAACCCGCCATCAAAAGAGTGCCATGCCAGCGCCCCGGCGGCCTCGGGCACCACAGCGTCAGACGCCTTGGCATAGGCGGGGAACAAGGGGTTGCAGGACAGCAGGTGCAGGATGTCGGTGAGCATCAGCTCCTGGTGCTGCTGCTCATGCTGCAGGCCCAGCTCGATCAGGCTGCACAGCGCGGCATCGCGCACCACGGCGGGCCACAGGCGTGCCATGCGGGCGTCCACGTTGGCCCGGTAGGCGAGCACCTCGTCCAGCGATGGCCGCGTGAGCAGCCCGCGCTGCGGGCGCGGGTGCTTGGCGCCCACACCGTTGTAGTAGGAGTTGAACAGCACCCGGAACGCCGGTGCAAACGGCTGGAAACCTGGCTCACGGGCTTCGAGCACAAAGGTTTCAAAGAACCAGGTGGTGTGGGCCAGGTGCCATTTGGTGGGGCTGGCATCGGGCATGGATTGCGCGGCGCAGTCCTCGGGCGACAGCGGGGCCGCCAGGGCCAGCGAGCGGCCGCGCACGGCGGTGTAGCGCGCCAATAGCGCGTCGAATGCAGGGGATGTCATCGTCATTGCGGCCACCGGTCAAGGACGGGCGTGGACCACTGCAAACCAGCCCCGCTCGTCCGTCCACGCCTGGGCCTGCGCAAAACCGGCGCGCGCGAGCATGTCGGTGAACACGGGCAGCGGGTACTTGTAGCTGTTCTCGGTGTGGATGCGCTCGCCCCGGTCGAACCTGCGGCCGCCGCCGGGCCAGCACACCTCGGTGTCAGAGGCCGCCTCCAGGTGCATCTCGATGCGCGAGGCCTCGGTGTTGAAGAACGCGCGGTGCTGCCACTGCGCCACGTCAAAGTCACTGCCGATCAGGCGGTTCACATGCCGCAGCACATTGCGGTTGAACTCGGCGGTGACCCCCGCTGCATCGTCGTAGGCGGCTTCGAGCACCGCCACGTCCTTGGGCAAATCGATGCCGATGAGCAGACCACCATCGTCGTCAATCAGCTCGCGCATGTGGGCCAGCAGATCCAGCGCGTGCGGCGGGTCGAAGTTGCCGATGGACGAGCCCGGGTAAAACACCAGGCGCCCGGTGCGGGGAATGTCGTCGGGCAGTGACACCCCCAGCGTCATATCGCCCGCGAGTGCGCGGGCATCGAGTGCCGGAAAGTCATCGCGCAGCCCCTGCACCGCCTGCTCCAGAAAATCCGCCGAAATATCCACCCCCACAAAACAGGCTGGCTGCACCAGGCGGCACAGGGTGCGAGCCTTCTGGCAGTTGCCCGCACCCAGCTCGATCAAAGTGCGCCCTGCGCCCACGGCCTCCGCAATGCTGTCTGCATGCGTCTGCATCAGCGCCATCTCGGTGCGCGTGGGGTAGTACTCCGGCAGGCGCGTGATGGCTTCGAACAGCTGCGAGCCGTGCTGGTCGTAAAAATACTTGGGGGAGATGCGTGCGGGCCGCTGGGTCAGCCCGTGTGTGATGTCGGAATAGCGAGGCAGGAGCATGGGTCGTCAACACGTTGGTGCGGCAACGCCGCCGGGTGGTCAAAAACAGAGGCACCTGGGTGGCACAACCTATGGCACACCCCGCACGCTCCCCCACCCCATTGTGCGTTGCCTCGTTGACTGTCGTATGTAGGCCAATTCCGCACCCACAAAAAAAGGGCTGGCGCAGGCGCCAGCCCTTTAGACCCTTGGAGAACTCTCGCTGTCAGGAACGCAGGGCCCCGGCTGGGGCCCTGTGCCCTTAGAAGCGCCAGCCCAGACCCACGCCCACCAGAACGGGGTCCACCTTGAAGGTGCCCAACTTGGCACCGCCTGCGCTCACGTCGGTCTTGATGAAAACCTTCTTCACGTCGAAGTTGAGGTACAGGTTCTTGGCCAGCGGAATGTCCACACCCACTTGCAGCGCAGGGCCGAAGCTGTTGCGGTCAATGCTCACGCCTGCAGGCAGGTTGACGCTGGAAAAACGCGTGTAGTTCAGGCCCGCGCCCACATAGGGCTTGAAGCCAGGGGCGTCAAAGTGGTACTGCGCCAGCAGTGTGGGGGGCAGATGCTTGAGCGTGCCGATGGCGGCGCCGCCAGCGCTGAGGGTGTGCTTTTGCGGCACGGTCAGGATCAGCTCTGCAGCGATGTTCTTGTTGAAGAAATAGGTCACATCCACTTCAGGGATGGTCTTGTTGTTGACCGACAGGCCCAGCGGCGTGCTGTCCTTGTTGGCGCTGTCCAGGTGCACCGCACGTGCACGGACCATCCAGGGGCCCTCGGCCTGTTGCGCCATGGCGGCGCCAGAGGACAGGACACAGAGAACGGCGACAGCCAGCAGGTTCTTTTTCATGGTATTTCGCATCGGTTGGACGGGGACGACCCCCGTACATGCATTGAACCGCTGCGCTCCCCACCCAGCCTTGCCTTACCTCAAGCCCTCGGTAGTAACCCTTAGACCTAGATCAAGAAATACCCACTATTGGGATGTGGACTTGCCCCGCAGGCGCTGCACCAGCGTCACCCCCGCCAGCACCAGCCCACCCGCCACGATGCCCACCACCGCGTTCAGCAGGTTGGGCACCAACACAGCCCACAGCCCGCCCACGGGCCATTGCGAAGCTGTCGTGCCTGCAGCCTCCACCGCATGGTGCAGCACGGGCACCCCGTGCACCAGAATGCCGCCGCCCACCAGGAACATGGCTGCCGTGCCCGCAATGGACAGCCCCTTCATCAGCCAGGGCGCCGCGCGCAAAATGCCTGACCCGAGGGCACGCGCTGCGCTGCTGGCCTTGTTGTTGAGCCACAGGCCCAGGTCGTCGAGCTTGACGATGCCCGCCACCAGACCGTACACGCCGATGGTCATGATCACCGCGATGCCCGACAGCACGGTCAACTGCTGCACGAAGGGCGCGGAGGCCACGGTGCCCAGCGTGATCGCGATGATTTCGGCTGACAGGATGAAGTCGGTGCGCACGGCGCCCTTGACCTTGTCCTTTTCAAAGGCCACCAGATCCACCGCCGGATTGGCGTTGGCCTTGGCGTGGCTTTCGTGCTCGGCCTCATCCTCGTGCTGTGCGTGCAGCAGCTTGTGCGCCACCTTTTCAAAACCCTCAAAGCACAGGAAGGCGCCCCCCACCATGAGTAGCGGCGTCACCGCCCAGGGCGCAAAGGCACTGATCAGCAGCGCGGCGGGTACCAGGATGACCTTGTTGATGAACGAGCCCTTGGCCACCGCCCACACCACCGGAATCTCGCGCTCGGCACGCACCCCGGTCACCTGCTGGGCGTTGAGCGCTAGGTCGTCCCCCAGCACGCCCGCCGTCTTCTGCGCGGCCACCTTGGTCATCACCGACACATCGTCGGCCATGGCAGCGCTCTTCTTGGCCGCCACCTTGGTCATCAAGGCCACGTCGTCGAGGATGGTGGCGATGTCGTCGAGCAGGGCAAGCAGGCTGCCAGAAGCCATGGGAGGTCCTTGGGAATGGTGAAGAGCGCCGACTATAGCAACGCGCCAAGACGTCTCTACGCCAGACAAGACCGCAACAACAACGGGGCCTGAGCCCCGTTCAACGTCACCCTCGCCACCGACAAACACTGTCCGTGCGACTCAAATTTCACGGCACCTAGCGCTCGTCACCCTTCGTCGAAAGCGCACGGCCCCAAAGCCAGAGCAGCCAAGCAAGGGCCGCCCCGCAGCGAGGGCTGTGTCCCCCTTCCCGATTCGCAAAGCGAATTGAGAGAAGGGGGAAGCGGCGCAGCCGCTCAGGGGGTTGTACCTGCTCAGCCCACCCACTTGCGCGCATTGCGCCAGATGCGCATCCAGCCGCTGTACTGGGCCCGGTCCTCGCTGGTCCAGCTCGTCTGCACGTTGCGGAACACACGCTCGGGGTGCGGCATCATGGCTGTAAAGCGGCCGTCGGCCGTGGTCACGGCCGTGAGGCCGCCGGCGCTGCCGTTGGGGTTGAACGGGTACTGCTCGGTGGCGCGGCCGTGGTTGTCCACGTAGCGCATCGCGGCGATGGCCTTGTCGGCGTTGCCCCGGTACTTGAAGTTGGCATAGCCCTCACCATGCGCCACGGCAATCGGCAGGCGGCTGCCGGCCATGCCTTGCAGGAACAGGCTGGGGGATTCAAGCACTTCCACCAGCGACAGGCGGGCCTCGAAACGCTCGCTCTGGTTGGTGGTGAAGCGTGGCCAGTCTTGCGCGCCGGGGATGATGTCCGCCAGTTCGGCAAACATCTGACAGCCATTGCACACGCCCAGGCCGAACGTATCCGTGCGGCCAAAGAAGCCCTGGAACTGCGCGGCCAGCACCGGGTTGAAGGTGATGGAACGCGCCCATCCGATGCCTGCGCCCAGCGTGTCGCCGTAGCTGAAACCGCCGCAGGCGACCACGCCCTTGAAGTCCTCGAGCTTGACGCGGCCGGTCTGCAGGTCGGTCATGTGCACGTCGTAGGCCTCAAAGCCCGCCTCGGTGAAGGCGTAAGCCATTTCGATGTGCGAGTTCACACCCTGCTCGCGCAGGATGGCGACCTTGGGTTTGGCGAGGTTCAGGAACGGCGCGGCCACGTTGTCGGCCGCATCGAACGTGAGGTGCACATGCAAGCCGGGGTCGGTGGGCTCGCCCGCCGCGGCGTGCTCGGCGTCGGCGTTGGCGGGGTTGTCGCGCTGCTGGCAGATCTTCCAGCTCACCGCATCCCACACCTGGTGCAGATCGGCCAGCGGGGCGCTGAACACGGCCTTGGCATCGCGCCAGACCTGCAGTTCGCCCTTGCCTGCATCGATTTCAGACGACACAGGGCGCGTCTTGCCGACAAAGTGGCTGAACTTGGACAGGCCGTGCTCGCGCAGGGTCTGCATCACCTCGTTGCGCTCGGCGGTTCGCACCTGCAGCACCACGCCCAATTCTTCGTTGAACAAGGCCTTGAGCGTCAACTCATCGCGGCGGGCGCCCACCTGCGTGGCCCAGTTCTTGGCGTCGCCCGTGTCCATGCGGCTGTCGCTCACGCCGTCGCCTTCGGTCACGAGCATGTCCACATTCAGCGCCACGCCCACATGGCCGGCAAAGGCCATTTCGGCAGCAGCCGCCAGCAGGCCGCCATCGCTGCGGTCGTGGTAGGCCAGGATCTGACCCTTGGCGCGCAGCGCGTTCACGGCGTTGACGAGGTTGACCAGATCCTTCGGGTCGTCCACATCGGGCACCACATCGCCGCTTTGCTCCAGCGTCTGGCCCAGGATGCTGCCGCCCATGCGGTTCTGACCCTTGCCCAGGTCGATCAGCACCAGGGTGGTGTCAGCCTCTGTGGCGTTGAGCTGCGGGGTGAGTGTGCCGCGCACGTCGGACAGCGAGGCAAACGCGCTCACGATCAGGCTGACGGGGGACGTGACCTTCTTCTTGTCGCTGCCTTCCGACCATTGGGTGCGCATGGACAGGCTGTCCTTGCCCACAGGGATGGATACGCCCAGCGCCGGGCACAGCTCCATGCCCACGGCCTTCACGGTTTCGTACAGCGCAGCGTCTTCGCCCGGTTCGCCGCAGGCGGCCATCCAGTTGGCGCTAAGCTTCACGCGCGGCAGCTCGATGGGTGCGGCCAGCAGGTTGGTGATGGCTTCTGCCACGGCCATGCGGCCCGACGCGGGGGCGTTGATCGCGGCCAGCGGCGTGCGCTCGCCCATGCTCATCGCTTCGCCCGCAAAGCCCTTGTAATCGGCCAGCGTCACGGCGGAGTCGGCCACGGGCACTTGCCAGGGACCGACCATCTGGTCGCGGTGGCTCAGGCCGCCCACGGTGCGGTCGCCAATGGTTATGAGGAAGCGCTTGGACGCTACCGTGGGGTGGGCCAGCACATCGATCACGGCTTTTTGCAGCGGCACGCCGGTCAAGTCCATCGGTGCGAATTCGCGCTCCACGGTGGTCACGTCGCGGTGCATCTTGGGCGGCTTGCCCAAGAGCACGTTCATGGGCATGTCCACAGGCAGCTTCTGGTCGTCGGCGGTGGCAGCGGGGTCGTGCAGCACCAACTGGCGCTCTTCGGTGGCGGTGCCGATCACGGCAAACGGGCAGCGCTCGCGTTCGCAGAAGGCTTTGAACTGCTCCAGCGACTCGGGCGCAATCGCCAGCACGTAGCGCTCTTGCGACTCGTTGCTCCAGATTTCCTTCGGACTCATGCCCGACTCTTCGAGCTGCACGGCGCGCAGGTCAAAGCGTGCGCCACGGCCTGCGTCGTTGGTCAGCTCGGGGAAGGCGTTGGACAAGCCCCCCGCGCCCACGTCGTGGATGGCCAGGATGGGATTGGCAGCACCCTGCGCCCAGCAATGGTTGATGACCTCTTGCGCGCGGCGCTCGATCTCGGGGTTGCCGCGCTGCACCGAGTCAAAGTCCAACTCGGCCGCATTGGTGCCGGTGGCCATGGAGCTGGCGGCGCTGCCGCCCATGCCGATGCGCATGCCGGGGCCCCCCAGCTGGATCAGCAGCGAGCCGGCGGGGAATTCGATCTTCTTCGTCAGCTCGGCATCGATCACGCCCACACCGCCCGCGATCATGATGGGCTTGTGGTAGCCGCGCTGCACGCCGCCCACGTTCTGTTCGTACTCGCGGAAGTAGCCGTTCAGGTTGGGGCGACCGAATTCGTTGTTGAAAGCGGCGCCGCCCAAGGGGCCTTCGACCATGATCTGCAGCGGGCTGGCAATGTGCTCGGGCTTGCCCACGGTGCTGCCCCAGAGCTTGGACACGGTGAAGCCTGTGAGGCCCGCCTTGGGCTTGGAGCCCCGGCCCGTGGCGCCTTCGTCGCGGATCTCGCCGCCCGCGCCGGTGGATGCGCCCGGGAAGGGCGAGATGGCCGTGGGGTGATTGTGCGTTTCCACCTTCATCAGCACATGCTGGGTGACGCTACTTTTTTGATAGCTATTGGCGCTTGATTCACTAGCGCTTGCGGCCATTTTGGCTACAAAACGCTCCACCTGATGGCCTTCCATGACCGAGGCGTTGTCCGAATACGCAATCACCGTGTGCTGGGGGGCCAGCTGGTGCGTGTTGCGGATCATGCCGAACAGGCTCTTGTCCTGCGCCACGCCGTCGATGGTGAACTCGGCGTTGAAGATCTTGTGGCGGCAGTGCTCGCTGTTGGCCTGCGCGAACATCATCAGCTCTACGTCGGTGGGGTTGCGCTTGAGGCCGGTGAAGGCCGTCACGAGGTAGTCGATTTCATCGTCGGCCAGCGCCAGGCCGAAGCGGGTGTTGGCGGCTTCGAGTGCAGCACGGCCACCGGCCAGCACGTCCACATGCTCCATGGGTGCGGGCTGCAGTTCGGTGAACAGGGCTGCGGCGGCGCTGCGGTCGGCCACGACCGATTCGGTCATGCGGTCATGCAGCAGCGCGGCAATCTGGCCCAGTTGCTCAGCGGTCAACTCGGGCGTCTTGCCCAGCAGGCCGGATTTCAGGCTGATGCGGTATTCGGTGATGCGCTCGACGCGGCGGATGGCGATGCCGCAGTTGCGCGCAATGTCGGTGGCCTTGGAGGCCCAGGGCGACAGCGTGCCCAGGCGGGGCGTGACGATGAGCGCGGCGCCGTCTTCGGGGCCTGCGTAGGGGTCGCCATAGGTCAGCAGCGCGGCCAGACGTTCTTGTTCGGCGGGCGTGGGGGCCGCATCGGTGACGACCAGATGCACGAAACGCGCTGCAATGCCGCTGATCTTGGGGTGGATCGCCTCCAGGGCGGGTTGAAGTTGCTGGGCGCGGAAGGTGCTGAGGGCGTTGCCGCCC
This sequence comes from Acidovorax sp. 107, assembly GCF_003058055.1. Classification (NCBI taxonomy): domain Bacteria; kingdom Pseudomonadati; phylum Pseudomonadota; class Betaproteobacteria; order Burkholderiales; family Comamonadaceae; genus Acidovorax; species Acidovorax sp. 107. The sequence continues at coordinate 2,359,594 of NZ_QBTZ01000001.1, forward strand.
GCCAGCGTGGTCATGTGCAAGGTCACGGTAGCGGCCTGTTGGGGGGTGTCAGGGGTAGAGGGTGGCTCCGGGCGCCAGCGTGCTACCAGCACCGGAGCCTTCTATTTTACCGGGCATGGCCCGGCCGCCTGCGCGGCCGGGGGGCCAATGGGATAATTGCGGCATGAGCATCACCATCAAAAGCGCCGAGGACATCGAGGGCATGCGCGTGGCCTGCCGCCTGGCCTCCGAAGTGCTGGACTACATCACGCCGCACATCAAGCCCGGCATCACCACCAAAGAGATCGACCGCCTGGGCGCCGAATGCATGGCCCAGCAGGACACCATCTCGGCCACCGTCGGCTACCAGCCACCGGGCTACCCGCCCTACCCGGCGTCGCTGTGCACCTCGGTCAACCATGTGGTGTGCCACGGCATCCCCAATGACAAGCCGCTCAAGAAGGGCGACATCGTCAATGTGGACGTGACCGTGATTACGAAAGACGGCTGGTACGGCGACAACAGCCGCATGTTCATGATCGGGGAGTGCTCGATTGCCGCCAAGCGGCTGTCCGCCCTGACGTTTGAGGCCATGTGGCACGGCATCGTTCAGGTGAAGCCCGGCGCACGGCTGGGAGATATCGGCCACGCGATCCAGAAGTTTGCCGAAGGGCACGGCTTCTCGGTGGTGCGCGAGTTCTGCGGCCACGGCATTGGCAAGAAGTTCCATGAAGAGCCACAGGTGCTGCACTACGGCAAGCCCGGCACACTCGAAGAGCTGGTACCCGGCATGGTGTTCACCATCGAGCCCATGATCAACGCAGGCCGCCGCGAGGTGAAGGACTTGGGCAACGACGGCTGGACCATCGTGACCAAGGACCACAGCCTGTCGGCCCAGTGGGAGCACACGGTGCTGGTCACGCCCACGGGGTACGAGGTGATGACGCTGTCGGCCGGCTCGCCGCCACTGCCGCCGTTTGTGACTGCCACGGCCACCTGACCCGGCCCTGCGGCGCCAGTGCTACTCCTTGACACACAGGCGCTCGCACAATTCTTGCGTGGCATTTTCATGGCCTTTACCAGCGCACACCGACCATGACTGAACTCCATGCCCTGCGGGATGCCTACCGCAGCGACAAGGCCGCCCTGTTGGCGGCCATGCAATCCACCGGCGCCTCCACACGCGGCATCCGCGTGTTGCTGCGCAAGCTGTCATCGCTGGCGGGCAACCTGTTGCAGACTTTGTGGCTGCGCGCCCAGTTGCCCGAGGACATGGCCCTGGTGGCAGTCGGCGGGTTTGGACGCGACCAGCTGTTTCCTTATTCCGATGTCGATGTCCTGCTGCTGTTGCCCAACGGCGCGGCGCCCGAGGCCGGCAGCGCCTTACGCACCAAGCTCGAAGGCTTCATTGGCAGCTGCTGGGACACGGGCCTGGAGATCGGATCCAGCGTACGCACCGTGGCCGAATGCCTGGCCGAGAGCGCAGGCGATGTCACCGTGCAGACCTCGCTGCTCGAATCGCGACTGGTCTGCGGCAATGCCGCGCTGTTTGCCGAATTCCAGCGCCAGTATCGGGCGCAGATGAACCCCCAGGCGTTTCTGGTCGCGAAGACGTTGGAGATGCGCCAGCGCCACACCAAGTACGAGAACACGCCCTATTCGCTGGAGCCCAACTGCAAGGAGTCGCCCGGCGGGCTGCGCGACCTGCAGATGATCCTGTGGGTGGCTCAGGCGGCAGGTTTGGGCAGCAACTGGATGGAACTGGCCGCCAGTGGTCTGGCCACTGCGTTCGAAGTGCGCCAGATCGAGCGCAACGAGGCGCTGCTGTGCCTGATCCGCGCCCGCCTGCATGCGGCGGCCGGGCGACACGAAGACCGCCTGGTGTTTGACTTGCAAACGGCGGTGGCCGAGTCGTTCGGCTACCGCTCGCAGGCACCCGATGGCTCACGCTTGCCCATGCGGGCCAGCGAGACGCTGATGCGCCGCTACTACTGGGCGGCCAAGGCGGTATCGCAGCTCACCCAGATCCTGCTGCTCAACATCGAAGAGCGCCTAAGCCCATCGACCCATGAGCCGCGCCTGATCAACGAACGTTTCTTCGAGAAGGCGGGCCTCATCGAAGTGGCGAGTGATGACCTCTACACCCGCGACCCGCATGCGATCCTGGAAACCTTTCTGCTCTACCAGACCACGGTCGGGCTCAAGGACCTGTCGGCGCGCACCCTGCGCGCGCTGTACAACGCACGCGGCGTGATGGACAGCGCCTTCCGGCGCGATCCGGTCAACCGCGATGCGTTCATGCGCATCCTGCAGCAGCCTTCAGGCATCACCCATGCCATGCGGTTGATGAACCAGACCTCGGTGCTGGGGCGCTACCTGTGGCCGTTTCGCCGCATCGTGGGGCAGATGCAGCATGACCTGTTCCACGTCTACACGGTGGACCAGCACATCCTGATGGTGCTGCGCAACGTACGCCGCTTCTTCATGGCCGAGCATGCGCACGAATACCCGTTTTGCTCGCAGTTGGCGGGCGGGTGGGACAAGCCCTGGATCCTGTATGTGGCCGCGCTGTTCCACGACATCGGCAAGGGACGCGGAGGCGACCATTCGCAGATCGGCGCAGAAGAAGTGCGGCGCTTTTGCCGCCAGCACGGCGTGGACCGCGAGGACGGCCGGCTCATCGAGTTTCTGGTGCGTGAGCACCTGACCATGAGCACCGTGGCGCAAAAGCAGGACCTGAGCGACCCTGATGTGATCGGCGCCTTTGCGCACCGCGTGGGCAATGAGCGCAATCTCACGGCGATGTACCTGCTTACCGTGGCAGACATCCGCGGCACGAGCCCCAAGGTCTGGAACGCCTGGAAGGGCAAGCTGCTGGAAGACCTGTACCGCGCTACGCTGCGCACCCTGGGCGGCCGCGCACCTGATGCAGCCGCCGAGATCGAGGCCCGCAAGCGAGAGGCGCTGGTGCTGCTGGCGCTCAACGCCCTGCCCTTCGAAGCCCACAAGGCGTTGTGGACAACGCTCGATGTGAGCTATTTCATGCGCCACGACGCGGCCGACATTGCCTGGCACACGCGGCACCTGTCGCGCCATGTGGGCTCCGCACGGCCCGTGGTGCGCGCCCGCCAGTCGCTGGCAGGCGACGGGCTGCAGGTGATGGTGTACGCCGCCGACCAGGCCGACCTGTTCGCCCGGATCTGCGGTTATTTCGACCGAGCGGGTTTCAGCATCCTCGACGCGCGCGTGCACACCGCCAACAACGGCTATGCGCTCGACACCTTCCAGGTGGTGGCCTCATCGCAGCCGGGGCACTACCGCGAGTTGACCCACATGGTCGAGAGCGACCTGATGCGCGTGATCGAGGAAGGCGGCCCCCTGCCAGAGCCCACCCGCAAGCGGGTGTCACGCCGGGTCAAGAGCTTTCCGGTGGCGCCCCGCGTCACCTTGCGGCCCGACGAAAAAGCGCAGCGCTGGCTGCTGGCGATCTCGGCCAGCGACCGGGCAGGCCTGCTCTATCTGGTGGCGCGCATCCTGGCGCAGCACCACCTGAGCGTGCAGCTGGCCAAGGTCAGCACCTTGGGCGAACGGGTGGAGGACACGTTTCTCATCCAGGGCCCCGAGCTGCAGAACAACGCCCGTCAGATCCAGATCGAAACCGAGCTGCTACAAGAGCTGTCGTCCTGACGCCCCTCCAGCCCGGATCGGGAGGGCTCATCAGGCTCAGTCGTCCTCTGCGGCATCGATCTCCGGGAACAGCACTTCCGTGAACCCGAACTGCGTGAAATCGCGCACCCGCATGGGGTACAGCTTGCCGATCAGGTGGTCGCATTCGTGCTGCACCACCCGCGCGTGAAAGCCGTCCACCGTGCGGTCAATGGGATCACCATACGGGTCCACGCCCGTGTAGCGGATGCGCGACCAGCGCGGCACCTTCCCACGCAGGCCAGGCACGGACAGGCACCCTTCCCAGTCCTCTTCCTCCTCCGCCCCCAATGGCGTGATCACGGGGTTGAGGAGCACCGTGGGCGGCACGAGCGGGCGGTCCGGGTAGCGGGGGTTGCGCTCGTTGGAGCCGAAGATCACCAATTGCAGGTCCACGCCAATCTGCGGCGCGGCCAGCCCTGCGCCGTTGACGGCACGCATGGTGTCGAACAGGTCGCGCACCAGCAGGTGCAGCGCATCGGTATCGAATTCGGTGACGGGTTGGGCGACTCGCAGCAAGCGCGGGTCGCCCATCTTGAGGATGGTATGGACGGTCATCGTGGAAGTATCGAAGGCAGTCGGCGTGAGGCCGGTGGGGCGCAGCATAGCGCGGGCGGCGCAGCGCTGCACGCAGTGGGCACGCGGCACACCCCGGGCCCTGCGCGCGCGGGGCGACAATAAAGGCCATGGCCACCCAGCCCGAGGACCCGAACACCACCGACATTGCCACCGCGGCAGACACCCCACGTCCGCTGCCATGGCCCGTGCGGTGGCTGCTGCTGGGGTTTGCGGTGCTGTGCCTGGCAATGGGCGTCATCGGTGTGATCGTTCCCGGCCTGCCCACCACGGTATTCATCCTGATGGCTGCCTGGGCGGCCGCGCGCAGCTCGCCGCGCCTGTACCGTTGGCTGTGGAACCACCGCCTCTTCGGGCCACTGCTGCGCAACTGGGCCCAGGGCGGCAAGGTCAGCCGCCGCGCCAAATGGAGTGCTGCAGTCTTCATGGCCGCCAGCGCCGCCGTACTGTGGATGGGCGCAACCCGCACCTGGGTGGCCGTCGCTGCCTCGGCCTGCATGGCCTGCGTGCTGATCTGGCTGTGGCGCAGGCCCGAGCCTTGATACCCCGCTTGCCTGCACAGTGCGGCCCGCGCCCGTCGGACACGCTTGCAAAGGTCACAAGACCAGACGCACGAGTTTTCAGACGGGTGTTTTTGTGTATATAATCTAAGTCTTGTTCCTCGATAGCTCAGTCGGTAGAGCGCCGGACTGTTAATCCGTAGGTCCCTGGTTCGAGCCCAGGTCGAGGAGCCAAGAATTTTTCAGGCCCTGCATGTGTACGCGGGGCCTTTTAATGAGTTAGTTTGCAAGTTGTACCGATCATTCCTCGATAGCTCAGTCGGTAGAGCGCCGGACTGTTAATCCGTAGGTCCCTGGTTCGAGCCCAGGTCGAGGAGCCAGTTAAAAAGCCCTGCACAAAACGTGCGGGGCTTTTTTTCGTCTGAACTGTTGCCACCCCCAACCAGCAGTCGCATGCCAGACAATGGTGTCTTTGTGACACACGCCCGCATGCCCCCGCAACTGCACTGGCTCGAACCCCGCGACCCGTTTCCCGCCCCGACCCTTGCCTGGGGGGATGGCGACCCCGCGCCAGGACTGCTGGCCGCAGGGGGCGCTCTGGACGTGGCCAGCCTGTGCGCCGCCTATGCGCAAGGCACCTTCCCCTGGTACGGCCCCGGTCAACCCATTCTGTGGTGGGCGCCCGATCCGCGCATGGTGCTGCCTGTGTCGGAGTTTAGGCTGCACCGCTCACTGCGCAAAAGGCTGCAGTCGTTCCGCCGGCAGGCGCGTTGCGAGATCCGCATCGACAGCGCGTTCAAGGACGTCATCACCGCCTGCGCCATGAAAGAACGCGAGGGCCAGGCAGGAACCTGGATCGTGCCCGAAATGGTCGATGCCTACACACACCTGCACCGAGCAGGCCACGCGCACAGTGTGGAAACGTGGGTGGACGGGCGGCTGGTGGGCGGCCTGTATTGCGTAGCGCTGGGCCACGCGGTGTTTGGCGAATCCATGTTTGCATACACCACAGATGCCTCCAAGATCGCCCTAGCAGCTTTGGTGTGCCTATGCCGCCGCCATGGGGTCTCCCTCGTGGACTGTCAGCAAAATACCCATCATCTGGCTTCGCTGGGCGCCCGGGAAATACCCCGCTCAAAATTTCTGAAACACGTAGACAGCGCTCGGCAACAGCCTGCCTTTCCCTGGATATTTGAGCCCGTATACTGGTACGAGCTGCTGCCCTCCTTGACCGCCCCGGCATGACGCAACTCAACGACCTTCCGCTGCAAACCCTGCAGTTTTATGCGACAGCCCCCTACCCCTGCAGCTACCTGCCGGACCGGCAGGCGCGGTCGCAGGTTGCCACACCCAGCCACCTGATCCAGAGCGATCTGTATTCCGACCTCGTGGCCAAGGGGTTTCGCCGCAGCGGCATGTTCACCTACCGCCCCTATTGCGACGGATGCCAGGCCTGCACTCCTCTGCGAGTCCTGGTCAACGAGTTCAAGCCTGATCGCAGCCAGAAACGCGCGGCCGCGCGCCACGGAAAACTGCAGGCACGCGTGCTGCGGCTGTGTTTCGTGCCCGAACACTACCAGCTGTATCTGCGCTACCAGAACGGCCGCCACGCGGGCGGCGGCATGGACCATGACAGCATCGACCAGTACACACAATTTCTGCTGCAAAGCCGGGTGAACTCACGGCTGGTAGAGTTTCGCGAGACCGATGCATCGGGCGAGCCCGGCGCTCTCAAGATGGTCTCCATTCTCGACGTGCTTGATGACGGCCTGTCTGCCGTCTACACGTTTTACGAACCGGAACTCCATTGCAGCTATGGCACCTACAACGTCATGTGGCAAATCGCGCAAGCCCATGCGCTGGGGCTGCCCCATGTTTACCTGGGGTACTGGATTGAAACCAGCCCCAAGATGAATTACAAGGCGCGTTTTCTGCCGCACGAAATCCGTACGGACGGCCATTGGCATCGGGTCGGAGACACTGGGCGCGCGACCCCCTGAACACGCACTCACATTTCACAAGATAAAATGTAGCGGCCTTCGCACCATCGCCGCTCATGAAAAAAACCGATCCCAGCATTCCTCTCAAACCCAGCGTTCAGGTACTTGAGCGCATGTTCACCCTGATCGATGTGCTGGCCTCTCGCGAAGAGGCGATTTCCCTCAAGGAAATCAGCGAGAAAACCGGGCTGCACCCTTCCACAACCCACCGCATCCTCAACGATCTGACCATCGGCCGGTTCGTGGACCGCCCTGAATCAGGCAGCTACCGACTGGGGATGCGATTGCTGGAACTGGGCAATCTGGTCAAGGCCCGCCTGAGCGTGCGCGACGCCGCGCTGACCCCCATGCGCAGTCTGCACAAGCTGATCCAGCAACCCGTGAACCTGAGCATGCGCCAAGGGGACGAGATTGTGTATGTGGAGCGCGCCTACAGCGAGCGTTCGGGCATGCAGGTGGTGCGTGCGATAGGCGGCCGGGCCCCGCTGCATCTGACTTCAACCGGCAAACTTTTCCTGGCACTGGACGACCCCCAGCGCGTTCGCGCTTACGCCACCCGCACCGGTCTGGCTGGCCATACCCGCAACAGCATTACGCAGTTGCCGGTGCTGGAGCGGGAGCTGGCCAAGGCACGCCAATACGGCATCGCCCGAGACAACGAGGAGTTGGAACTGGGCGTGCGCTGCATGGCGGCCGGCGTGTACGACGACCAGGGCAAGCTGGTGGCAGGCCTGTCGATTTCTGCCCCCGCAGACCGCCTGGATGAAGGCTGGCTGCCCAAGCTGCAGGCAACCGCGAACGAGATTTCACTGGCGCTGGGCCATACACCTCAGCCCGATGCCCACCCCAACACCTTGAGCAACCAGCGCGCTGAACTGCGTTGAACACCGTTCAACACAGGTCTGAGGGGCGAGGTACGGCTCCCACCTTGCGACACACTGTAGTTACCGCACCGGGGCACCTACAGTACGCCGCCCCCTGTCGCTCACCGAGTCGCTCGAGGAGTAACCGAAAGGCCCCGTCAAAGACGGTTTGGTGGTGGACGCTAAAACAAAAAAGCACCTGACAGCATCACGCTGTCAGGTGCTTTTTTTGAATCCGTCGGCTCAGCCGTTGGTATTGCGAGCCGCCTGCAATGGCGCGGCCAGCGCAGGGTTGGACTCCACCCAGCGGCGCACCCGCTCTGCATCGCCCAGCCGGCTGAATTTGCCTGCTGAGTCCAGAAACACCATGATCAGCTTGCGCCCTGCCACCTGGGCTTGCATCACCAGACAACGACCTGCCTCGGAGATATAGCCGGTTTTCTGCAGACCAATATCCCAGGTAGGGTTTTTCACCAGCCCGTTGGTGTTGTTGTATTGGAGCGTCTTGTGCCCCACAGCCACCTCGTAGCCGGGCGACGTTGACAGTTCGCGCAACAGGGGGTCGCCATGCGCCACACCCACCAAGGTGGCGAGATCGCGAGCACTCGACTGATTGCGGCTGGACAGGCCTGTAGGTTCCACATAGTGGGTATCGTTCATCCCCAGCGCCTTCGCTTTGGCGTTCATCTGGGACACAAACAGCTCCAGGCCCCCAGGGTAGGTGCGACCCAAGGCATGGGCCGCCCGATTCTCGCTGGACATAAGCGCAAGGTGCAGCATCTCTCCTCGGGTCAGCGTAGTGCCCACCGTGAGGCGCGATCGGCTACCCTTTTCGGTATCCACGTCGTCCTGCGTGATCGTGACGGGCTCGTCCATCGGCAATTTGGCCTGCGAGATGAGCATGCCCGTCATGAGCTTGGTCAGGGACGCGATAGGGAGCACAGCCTGATCGTTCTTGCGCAGCAACACCTCGTGGGTGTCCTGATCCACCACCAGCGCCACACTGGACTTCAGGTCGAGCGGGTCATTGACATCGTGCAAGCCCGCCATCTGGCCAAAAGAGGGTTTGGCCGGCACAAAGGCCACCTTGGTAGGGGCCTTGACCGTTTTGGCGCTCACGCGTGTGGGCTTGATGCTCGCAGCGACTTTGCGCGGGGCCACGGCACGCTTGGCATGGACTGCGCCCGCCTGCTGCTTTTTAGCCCCTTGCTTTTTGACCTCTGCCGCATGCGCAGAGGGCGAAAGGAGGGCTGCGCTCACAAGCGCAAGACCCATCCACTGGAAAAATCGATTCACTGCAGCGTTGCGGCGATGGTGCATCAAAGTGCTCCAAACGGTAAGAATTATGGGGCAGTGTACAGAATCAAAAAAAGTCGCGCAAGATCAATACCTTGCGCGACTTTCCGAGAAAGTGAGTGAATTATAAATTGATCACTCAACCTTGAGCAGCGACCCGATCGGCTTTACTTTGTAACTTGTTCAAGGCGCTGAGGTAGGCCTTGGCCGACGCCACGACGATGTCGGGGTCCGCACCCACGCCATTCACCACGCGACCACTGTTTTGCAAACGCACGGTGACCTCGCCCTGGCTCTCGGTGGAGCCACTGATGGCGTTCACCGAATACAGCACCATTTCGGCGCCACTCTTCACGTGCGATTCAATGGCCTTGAGCGAAGCATCGACTGGCCCATTGCCCTCTGCCTCGCCCCGCACTTCGTTCCCATCGACGGTAAAGACAATGCGTGCGCGGGGTTGCTCGCCGGTTTCGCTCTGCTGAAACAGCGACACGAAACCATATTGTTCTTTTTCGGCTGTGACACTTTCGTCGCTGACCAACGCCAGGATGTCCTCGTCAAAAATCTCGCTCTTGCGGTCGGCCAGCTCCTTGAAGCGCGTGAAAGCGGTGTTGACTTCGGTTTCGCTGTCCAGGCTGACACCCAGTTCCTGCAAGCGCTGCTTGAAGGCGTTGCGACCACTGAGCTTGCCGAGCACGATCTTGTTGGCACTCCAGCCCACATCCTCAGCCCGCATGATTTCGTAGGTGTCGCGTGCCTTGAGCACGCCGTCCTGGTGAATGCCGCTGGCATGGGCGAACGCGTTGGCGCCCACCACGGCCTTGTTGGGCTGCACCACAAAGCCCGTAGTCTGGCTCACCATGCGGCTGGCAGCCACGATGTGCTGGGTGTCGATGCCCAGTTCAAGCCCAAAATAGTCCTTGCGGGTCTTCACGGCCATCACGATCTCTTCGAGCGAGCAGTTGCCGGCGCGCTCACCCAAGCCGTTGATCGTGCATTCCACCTGGCGTGCACCACCGATCTTCACACCGGCCAGCGAGTTCGCCACGGCCATGCCCAGGTCGTTGTGGCAGTGCACGGACCAGATCGCCTTGTCGCTGTTGGGAATGCGCTCGCGCAGCGTCTTGATGAAGTTGCCGTACAGCTCGGGCACGGCGTAGCCCACGGTGTCTGGCACGTTGATGGTGGTGGCGCCTTCGGCGATCACAGCCTCCAGCACCCGGCACAGAAAGTCAGGGTCGCTGCGGTAGCCATCTTCGGGGCTGAACTCGATGTCACCCACGAGGTTGCGCGCAAAGCGAACCGACTGCTTGGCTTGCTCGAGTACCTGGTCGGGCGTCATCCGCAGCTTCTTCTCCATGTGCAGCGCCGAAGTGGCAATGAAGGTGTGGATGCGCGCATTCGCCGCACCCTTGAGAGCCTCTGCAGCGCGTGAAATATCGCGGTCGTTGGCACGCGACAGCGAGCAAATGGTGGACTCTTTGATGGCATTGGCAATGGCTTGCACGGCCTCAAAGTCACCGTTGGAGCTGGCGGCAAAACCGGCTTCGATCACATCCACCTTCAGACGCTCCAGCTGGCGCGCAATACGCAGCTTCTCGTCCTTGGTCATTGAAGCCCCGGGGGACTGCTCACCATCGCGCAAGGTGGTGTCGAAAATGATCAGTTTGTCAGCCATGTTGTTCTCCTGGTATCAGTGGGTGGGGCCCGCAACGAAAAAACTGGCGCCCAAAACAAAAGGCCCGTTGCGGGTGCATACGGGCCTTTGTGGAATAGTGTGCGCGTGCGCCTACTGACTCCGCCCGTGGGGAGGTAGCAGTAGTGCCAGAGCAAACAAATTCATGCATCGCAATGTAGCACAAGTGCCTGGACCCCATGGCCCTTACTTGTGCAGGCCGCGCTCGTCGGGTTCGTCGGTAGAGGTGCTGATCACGCTGCTGTGCTGGCCTTTGGCCTTGCGCCAGGCGTACACGGCGTAACCGCTCAAGCCATAGAAAACAAACACGCCGAAAAGCACGATGGGAGGGTGAATGTTGATGATGGCGATGCCCAGGGCAATCAGCACGATGGCGGCAAAAGGCACGCTCTTTTTCATCTGCACATCCTTGAAGCTGTAGAACGGCACGTTGGTCACCATGGTCAGCCCCGCATAGAGCGTGAAGGCGAACATGATCCAGGTCACCTGGCTCCAGCTCAGCCAGTGGTCTTCGCCGGGACGCACGCCCAGTTCGGTCATCAGCCAGATGAATCCAGCCACCAAGGCCGCCGCGGCGGGCGAAGGCAACCCTTGAAAATAGCGCTTGTCCACAACCCCCGTGTTCACATTGAAACGCGCCAGGCGAAGCGCCGCACAGGCGCAATACACAAAGGCGGCGATCCAGCCCCAGCGGCCCAGACCCTGAAGGGACCATTCATAAGCAATCAAGGCAGGCGCTGCCCCAAAGGACACCATGTCGGAAAGCGAATCCATCTGCTCGCCAAACGCGCTCTGGGTATTGGTCATGCGGGCCACGCGCCCGTCGAGGCTGTCGAGCACCATGGCACAGAAGACGCCCACCGCCGCCTGGTCAAAACGGCCATTCATGGCCATGACGATGGAATAGAAACCACCAAACAAGGCCGCCAGTGTGAACAGGTTGGGCAGGATGTAGATGCCCTTGCGCCTTTTGCGCACCATCACACCTGGCTTGTCGGTGGACTCATTGCCGTCATGCATCAAACAGACCTCCAGCGCTTACCCGCATTGCGCGAGCAGCTATTAAATTTGTAGTATCCAGCCATTTTCCGCAAGACAGCAGGCCGCCGCGCACACAAAAGGCGAAGGCCGCAGTGTAGCGCCTGCGCGCAGTGCCCAATGCCAATGGAAAAAGGCCACCGAAGTGGCCTTTTGACGCTCCAGCAATGAAGAATCAGTTGCGGGTCTGGTCGACCAGCTTGTTCTTGGCGATCCAGGGCATCATGGCGCGCAGTTGGCCGCCCACCTTCTCGATGCTGTGGTCTGCCGTGTTGCGGCGGCGGGCCGTCATCGATGGGTAGTTCAGGCGGCCTTCCTGGATGAACATCTTGGCGTAGTCGCCGTTCTGGATGCGCTTGAGCGCATTGCGCATGGCGGCGCGCGACTGCTCGTTGATCACTTCAGGACCGGTCACGTACTCGCCGTATTCGGCGTTGTTCGAGATCGAGTAGTTCATGTTGGCAATGCCGCCTTCGTAGATCAAGTCGACGATGAGCTTGAGCTCGTGCAGGCACTCGAAGTAAGCCATTTCAGGGGCGTAACCGGCTTCGACCAGGGTTTCGTAACCCATCTTGATCAGCTCGACGGCACCACCGCACAGCACCGCTTGTTCGCCGAACAGGTCGGTCTCGGTTTCTTCCTTGAAGTTGGTCTCGATGATACCGGCCTTGCCGCCGCCGTTGGCAGCTGCGTAGCTCAGTGCCAGGTCACGGGCCTTGCCGGACTTGTCCTGGTGCACAGCGACCAGGTGGGGCACGCCGCCGCCTTGGGTGTACGTGTTGCGCACGGTGTGGCCTGGGGCCTTGGGGGCGACCATCCACACATCCAGGTCAGCACGGGGCACGACCTGGTTGTAGTGCACGTTGAAGCCGTGGGCAAAGGCCAGCGAAGCGCCTTGTTTGATGTTGGGTTCGACGTTGTTCTTGTACACCGCTGCGATGTCTTCATCAGGCAGCAGGATCATGACCACGTCGGCGGCCTTGACCGCATCGTTGACTTCCAGCACGTTCAGGCCGGCCTTGCCAACCTTGTCCCACGATGCACCGCCCTTGCGCAGGCCGACCACGACCTTCACGCCGCTGTCGTTCAGGTTTTGTGCGTGGGCATGGCCTTGCGAGCCGTAGCCGATGATGGCCACGGTCTTGCCCTTGATCAGGCTCAGGTCGGTGTCTTTGTCGTAGAAAACTTTCATGGGTTGCTCCGGTTGAAATGCGTTGTTGGGGTGAAAAATAAAAACAGGGAATTGTCTTACACGCGCAGAATGCGCTCGCCACGGCCAATGCCGCTGGCGCCTGTGCGGACAGTTTCGAGGATGGCGGTGCGGTCAATGGCCTGCAGAAACGCGTCGTTCTTGGACTGATCGCCCGTCAGCTCGATGGTGTAGCTCTTCTCGGTCACGTCGATGATGCGACCCCGGAAGATGTCGGCCATGCGCTTCATCTCCTCGCGCTCCTTGCCCACCGCACGCACCTTCACCATCATGAGCTCGCGCTCGGTGTAGGCGCCTTCGGTGAGGTCCACCACCTTCACAACCTCGATGAGGCGGTTCAGGTGCTTGGTGATCTGCTCGATCACATCGTCGGAGCCCGTGGTCTGGATGGTCATGCGCGACAGCGATGCATCCTCGGTGGGCGCCACGGTGAGCGATTCGATGTTGTAACCACGGGCCGAGAACAGGCCCACGACGCGGGAAAGAGCGCCAGGCTCGTTTTCCAGCAAGACAGCAATGATGTGTTTCATGATGAAGCGATTCCTCTTTTCGCTGCCCTCCCCCATGCACGGTAATGCATGGGCTTGGCAGGCAATAGATTCGTCAAAAAATGGATGCTATCTATTCGATAGCTGAGAACGCATGAAAAACGTGCGCTTTGGGCCGATTGGGCTTAAAGGTCTTCCGACCCCAGCAGCATTTCGGTGATGCCCTTGCCGGCCTGCACCATCGGGAACACGTTCTCGGTGGGGTCGGTTCGGAAGTCCATGAACACCGTGCGGTCCTTGAGCTTGCGGGCTTCGCGCAGGGCGGGCTCCACATCCTTGGGGTGCTCGATGAGCATGCCGACGTGGCCGTACGCTTCTGCCAGCTTCACGAAGTTGGGCAGCGCGTCCATGTAGCTGTGGCTGTAGCGGCCGGAGTATTCAATCTCCTGCCACTGGCGCACCATGCCCAGATAACGGTTGTTCAGCGAGCAGATCTTGATCGGCGTGTTGTACTGCAGACAGGTGGACAACTCCTGAATGTTCATCTGCACCGAGCCTTCGCCCGTGATGCAGAACACCTCGGACTGCGGCTTGGCCAGCTTGATACCCATGGCGTAAGGAATGCCCACACCCATCGTGCCCAAGCCACCAGAATTGATCCAGCGACGGGGTTCGTCAAAGCGGTAGTACTGCGCCGCCCACATCTGGTGCTGACCCACGTCGGACGTGATGTAGGTGTCCGCGTCCTTGGTCATGTTCCACAGGGTCTCAACCACGTACTGCGGCTTGATCACGTCACCGCTGCCCATGCTGTACTTGAGGCAGTCGCGCTTGCGCCAGCCTTCGATGGTGTCCCACCAGGCGGCCAGTGCTCCGGCATCCGGGCGGGTGCTGCTCTCGCGGATCATGGAGATCAGCTCGGTGAGCACGTCCTTCACGTCGCCGACGATCGGGATATCCACCTTCACGCGCTTCGAGATGCTCGATGGGTCGATATCGACGTGGATGATCTTGCGGTCGTTCTGTGCGAAGTGCTTGGGGTTTCCGATCACGCGATCATCAAACCGGGCACCCACAGCCAGCAGCACGTCGCAGTTCTGCATGGCGTTGTTGGCTTCGATGGTGCCGTGCATGCCCAGCATGCCCAGGAACTTGCGGTCGGACGCGGGGTAGGCGCCCAGACCCATCAGCGTGTTGGTGACGGGGTAGCCCAGCATGTCCACCAGCGTGCGCAGCTCGTTGGTGGCATTGCCCAACAGCACACCGCCCCCGGTATAAATATAGGGACGCTTGGCCGCCAGCAGCAACTGAAGCGCCTTGCGGATCTGCCCGCCATGGCCCTTGCGCACCGGGTTGTAAGAGCGCATTTCCACCGTCTGCGGATAACCGGTGTAGGGCACCTTCTTGAAGGAAACGTCCTTGGGCACGTCCACCACCACTGGGCCAGGGCGGCCAGTGCGGGCGATGTGGAAGGCTTTTTTCATCGTCGCGGCCAGATCGCGCGGGTCCTTGACGAGGAAGTTGTGCTTGACAATGGGGCGGGTGATACCGACCGTGTCGCATTCCTGGAAGGCATCCAGCCCGATGGCGGGCGTGGGCACCTGGCCGGAGATGATCACCATGGGGATCGAATCCATGTACGCGGTGGCGATGCCGGTGACGGCATTGGTCAGGCCGGGGCCCGAAGTGACCAGAGCCACGCCGACTTCGCCGGTGGCGCGCGCATAGCCGTCGGCGGCGTGCACCGCCGCCTGTTCGTGGCGTACCAGCACGTGCTGAATGGTGTCTTGCTTGTACAGCGCGTCGTAGATGTACAGGACCGCACCACCCGGGTAACCCCAGATGTACTGGACGTTCTCTGCCTGGAGGGCCTTGATGAGGATCTCAGAACCCATGAGGTCCTGCGAGCCGGAAGCGGGGGAAGTGTTGCCCTGCGAAGCAGCGGCTGCTGAAGAGATTTCAGCCTTGGAGATTTCCATGATCGATCAACCTTTGTGAATTTCTCTGACGAAAAACCTTGGGTGCTCCTCGCACGCGCTCTTGTGAAGCCAGCTTGGAACTTGAGGCCAAGGACATGGGCGGGATGATTGCCGCGCCGGACCGTGACCCGTTTGCCTTTTGAATTGCAACGTCAATTATCGCACTGCAACACTCACAAAACGCTCCACTGCCAAAAAAAACTCCAGCGGGTGCGATAATCTGCAGCTTTATGGCGTCGATCAGTTCAAAACTGAAGACTTTGGCGCCGATCCCCTCCCGGGCTGACCCGTCTTGGCAACCGAACAAGAACTCTCCGATTTCCTCAAAAGCGTAGAAAAGCGTGCGTTCAAGCGCTCGGTCTACCACGTTCGCAATGAGGAAGCGGCGCTCGACATCGTGCAAGACAGCATGCTCAAGCTGGCAGAGCACTACGGCGACAAACCGGCAGCCGAGCTGCCCATGCTCTTCCAGCGGATTCTTTCCAACTGCACCCTGGACTGGTTCCGGCGCCAGAAGACACGCAATGCACTATTTTCGAGCATGAGCGACTTCGAGGGCCCGGGTGAAGATGGCACGGATTTTGATCTGCTCGAAGCGTATTCAGGAACAGAAGACGGCGACAAGGCGGAAAGCGCGGAAGATTTGACCCGCCGGGCACAGATCTTCCAGGGCATTGAAGAAGAAATTGCCGAATTGCCGCCACGTCAACGGGAAGCGTTCCTGATGCGTTACTGGGAAGAAATGGACGTCGCAGAGACGGCTGCCGCCATGGGCTGCTCCGAAGGCAGTGTCAAAACGCACTGCTTTCGTGCCATACAAACCCTCAGCAAGGCACTGAAGGCCAAAGGAATCGAGCCATGAAAAACACTGTACAGACCCCATCGACCCAAGCTGAAGCCTCTGCAGAGCGCTTTGCGTTGCGCGTCACGGCGCGCCTGTCCAGCGGGACCGACGCCCTGCCCTATGACATTTCCGAACGTCTGCGTGCCTCTCGCATGCAGGCGTTGGCCAAACGCAAGGTCACCGTCCCGGTGCGTCGCACCGCCCCTGCGGCTGCAGTGGTCAGCGCGGGCAGCACGGCCACGCTGGGCCGTGGCGGCGAAGGCAGCAGCTGGTGGAATGCGCTGGTATCCGCCGTGCCGCTGTTGGCACTGGTAGTGGGCTTGGTGGTTATCAACATTGCCCAGGACGAGCGCGCCGCCAATGATGTGGCCGAGGTGGATTCCGCTTTGCTGACCGACGACCTGCCACCCGCCGCTTACTCGGACCCAGGCTTCGTACAATTCCTCAAGACCTCCGCGCAGCCAAACTGACCTGCCTGACTCTGGACTGCATGCACCCAAGCCCCTCTGAAGCTCCTTCCACGCTGCCAGCCTTTGTGCTGGCATTGGCGCTTCTGGGCGCGCTCAGCGCCGGCGGCTGGCAGGCGTGGATGCAGATGCGCATGGCGCCCAGCACAGTGCTGGAGGCCGGTGCCGAGGCGGCAGTGGCACGCCCCAACAATGCGCGCGCCGACCTGTCGGTCGTGAACATGCCCCCCGCCACGGAGGCAGGACCCGGCTGGGGCACGCTCACTACTGCGCAAAAACTGGCGCTGTATCCACTGGCAGAACGCTGGGCGTTGATCAGCGAAGCCCAAAAACGCCGTTGGCTTGACCTGGCCACCAACTACCCCAGCCTTTCGGAAGAGGAACAACACAAGTTCCATGACCGCATCACCGACTGGGCCAGCCTGAGCGCCCAGCAGCGCAACCAGGCACGGCTGAACTACGCTGTCACCAAACGGCTGGCGGGGGACGGCAAGCGGGCGCAATGGGAGGCCTACCAGGCACTGTCTGAAGAAGAGCGCAAGGCGCTGGCCTCCAAAGCAGCCCCCAACCCCCATGGCGCGGCCACGGCCCTGCGACCGGTCTCGCCCAGAAAGCTGGTCCAGGTACCCGCTGCGACGCAAGCGAGCCCCGACCGGCCCAATGCCCCCAAGATCCCACCGGTGGTAGACCATTCGCCGCGCGTTGCAGCCCCAATCCCCCAACCGGCAGCCCCGGCGACGGCGGGCTCGACGCCCGTGCCTGCAGCGCCTGCCGCCTCGCCCGGTGGGGTGGAAACGGCGCCTGTGGCGATCCCCAGTGCGGTGCCCGCAGCGCTTCCGCCCCTGGGCACCGGGGGAGCCGACAGCACAGCCTCGCCCACACCGCCCCCGGTAACACCTGACACCTCCGGCCTGTATCCTCAGTAGGTTTGCAACCTGCCCCGGCCCGACGGGCCTGACCTGGAATGTCCGTTTCTCACCCTACCCCCACGCCGCAGGCCGCTGCCAGCGCCCTAACTGGCGCCTTGGCGGGCGCCCCTACTCCCAACCTGTGGCGGCGCATGGCCTGCTGGCTGTACGAAGGCATGCTGATGTTCGGTGTGGTTTTCATTGCCGGCTACCTGTTCGGCACACTGAGCCAGACCCGGAATGCCATGGACAACCGCCATGCACTGCAGGCCTTCCTGTTCGTGGTGTTCGGCATCTACTTCACGTGGTTCTGGGCCAAGGGACAGACCTTGGCGCAGAAGACCTGGCACATCCGCGTGGTGGGCACTGCCGGGCAACCCATCAGCCAGACGCGCGCCTTGCTGCGTTACGTGTTGAGCTGGCTGTGGTTTTTGCCCCCGCTGGCTGCGGCAGCGCTGTTTTCCCTGTCGGGGGGCGAATCCGCCGTCATCGTACTGGGGTGGGTGGCCATCTGGGCCTTGCTCAGCCGGTTTCATCCCACACAGCAGTTCTGGCATGACGCGCTGGCGGGCACCCGACTGGTGCACTACGAAATACCCAAAAAATAAGCGCATGCAACCCTCTTCTCCTCCATCAGCGGCACCCGCCAACCCCCAAAAGGCACGCTCGGGCCTCAACCGCATCTGGCATGCGGCGGGCTACTCCCTGGAAGGGCTGCGGGCCGGGTGGAACGAAAAGGCGTTTCGCCAAGAGGCCGTCGCAGCCGTGGTGCTGTTGCCGCTGTCACTCTGGCTGGGCCGCAGCTGGGTCGAGGTCGCCCTGCTGGCGGGCTCGGTGATCATTGTGATGATTGTGGAGCTGCTCAACACCGGCATCGAAACCGCCATCGACCGCATCGGACCCGAATGGCATGATCTGTCCAAACGCGCCAAAGACATGGGCAGTGCGGCGGTTCTGCTGGCTTTGCTGCTGTGCATGGGCATCTGGGCAGCAGCGTTATTTCAGAGGTTTTTCCATGCCTGAACCTGCTTTTTCTGTGTGCGTGTATTGCGGATCGCGCCCTGGTGACAACGCCGCCTATACCCAGGCGGCGCAGGCCGTGGGTCAGTGGATTGGCACCCACCAGGGGCAACTGGTGTACGGCGGTGGCCGCAGCGGCCTGATGGGCACGGTGGCCGAAGCCACGCGCCTGGCGGGCGGCCGGGTGGTGGGTGTGATTCCGCAGGCGCTGGTGGACAAGGAACTGGCGAACCGCCAGTGCGACGAGCTGCACATCGTGCAGACCATGCACGAACGCAAGGCGATGATGGCCGAGCGCAGCGACGCCTTCCTTGCCCTGCCCGGGGGCATTGGCACGTTTGAAGAACTGTTTGAGGTGTGGACCTGGCGCCAGCTGGGCTATCACGACAAGCCGCTGGGCTTGCTCAACGTGGCGGGCTACTACGACGGCTTGATGGGCTTTCTGCAGACCAGCGTGGCCAGCGGCTTCATGGGCGAGTGGCAGATGGGCCTGCTGCACGCCTCTACCGACACAGAGGCCCTGCTGCGCACGCTGGTGCAAGACGCGGGGCCCGACCAAGCGCCCGTCCCGCTGCGCTCTGTGATCTAACTCTCTCCGCACTCCAAAACTGGCGCGGCGCAAGCCAGGACCGCCGCGCCAGGGCCCCCTCCATGCGCTGGCGGTATCCCCCTTCTCAAACAGCGCGGCCGTTCGAGAGAAGGGAGAGGAAAGGCACGAAGCGACTCAGAGGGTTGTCACCTCACACCGCTGCGTCGTCCAGATCACCCGTGCGGATACGCACCGTGCGCTCCACGGCAGTCACAAAAATCTTGCCGTCACCAATCTTGCCGGTGCGCGCCACGTTCACGATGGCGTCCACGCAGCGGTCCACATCCTCGGTCTTGACCACGACCTCGACCTTCACCTTGGGCAGAAAGTCCACCACGTATTCCGCGCCACGGTACAGCTCGGTGTGGCCCTTCTGGCGACCAAAGCCCTTCACCTCGGTCACTGTGAGGCCGGTCACACCGCATTCGGCCAGGGCTTCGCGGACTTCTTCGAGCTTGAAGGGCTTGATGACGGCGGTGATCATTTTCATGGTGGGTCTCCTGGAGGATGTAAAAAATCGGGCTGAGGGCACGGCGCGAACGCGTCACGCCCTGAATTTGCTGGTGATAGGGTAACGCCAGTCCTTGCCGAAGCTGCGGCGCGTGACGCGAATCCCTACGGGTGCCTGGCGGCGTTTGTACTCGTTGAGCTTGATGAGGCGCGTGACGCGCTCCACATCCGCGCGCTCAAAGCCGCTGGCAATGATGGATTCGATGGGCTCATCGTTCTCCATGTAGCGGGCCACGATGGCGTCCAGCACCTCGTACGGCGGCAGGCTGTCCTGGTCTTTCTGGTCAGGCCGCAGCTCGGCGCTGGGGGGGCGGGTGATGATGCGCTCGGGGATGGGGCTGGCGCAGGTCCCATAGGGGTCGTTGGCGTTGCGCCAGCGGGCCAGGTCGAACACCCGGGTCTTGGCCACGTCCTTGATCACCGCAAAGCCGCCAGCCATGTCGCCATACAGGGTGCAGTAGCCGGTGGACATTTCGCTCTTGTTGCCCGTGGTCAGCACAATGGCGCCGAACTTGTTGGACAGCGCCATCAGCAGCGTGCCCCGGATGCGGGCCTGCAAGTTTTCTTCGGTGGTGTCTTCAGGCAAGCCAGCAAACTCGGTGGCCAGCGCAGCCTTGAAGGCCTCGAACTGGGGCTTGATCGAGATCTCGTCGTAGCGCACGCCCATGCGCGCGGCCATGTCGCGCGCGTCGATCCAGCTGATGTCGGCGGTGTAGGGCGACGGCATCATCACCGTGCGAACCTTGTCGGCACCGAGCGCGTCCACCGCAATCGCCAGCACCAGCGCCGAGTCGATACCGCCCGACAGCCCCAGCAACGCGCCGGGGAAACCGTTCTTGCCCACGTAGTCGCGCACGCCCAGCACCAGGGCGTCCCACAGGTCGGCCTCCAGCGTGCGCTCAGGGGCCACCTCCGCTGTAATTTTGATAGCACCCTGGGCAGTTTCCACTAGCGCATAGACCAGTTTTTCCACAAAAGCAGGCGCCCGCGCCGCCACCGAGCCGTCGGCCGCCAGCGCAAACGACCGGCCTTCAAACACCACCTCGTCCTGCCCGCCCACCAGGTGGGCATAGACCAGCGGGAGACCCGTCTCGACCACACGGGCGCACATCGTGGCCTCGCGCTCCGTGCCCTTGCCCAGGTGGAAAGGCGATGCATTGATGACCGCCAGCAGCTGCGCCCCGGCAGCGGCGGTGTCGCGTGCGGGGGTGGCAAACCAGGCGTCTTCGCACACCAGCACGCCCACCTTCAGGCCCTCCACCTCGAACACGCAGGGCTTGCTGCCCGGCACAAAGTAGCGCCGCTCGTCAAACACCTGGTAGTTGGGCAGCTCGCGCTTGGCGTAGGTCTGCTCGATCTTGCCGTCGCGCACCACGCTGGCGGCGTTGAAGCACACGCTGAAGGCCTGCGCGCCAGGGGCCATGGCCTGCGGGTGGCCCAGCACGATGGCCAGGCCTTTCAACCCCGCAGTCTCGCGGGCCACGGTTTTCACGGCATCATCACAGGCCGCAATGAAAGCGGGGCGCAGGAACAGGTCTTCGGCCGCATAGCCACAGATGGCCAGCTCCGGCGTCAGCAACAGGCGGGCGCCCTGGGCATAGGCCTCGCGGGCTGCCGCAATGATCTTTTGGGCGTTGCCGGGCATGTCGCCCACAACAAAGTTGAGCTGCGCAGTGCAAATGGAGAGCGTCATGGAACTGGAATCGGCCCCTGCGGCCGGGTTGAATACCGCCGTTGCAGGCCCGCTATCAAGGGAGCATCACAGGGGCCTGCATGGCTGAAGCTGCCATTATCGCCCGCGTGCTCCCCTGCGTGCAGGACGTGGGCGCAGAGGCCTGGAACCGCCTGCTGGCGCAGCAAAGCCACCCCACGCCCTTCATGCGGCATGAATACCTGGCGGCGCTGGAAAGCAGCGGCAGCGCCACGCCCCGCACCGGCTGGACGCCCCGCTTCATGACGCTGTGGCAAGGCGACACCCTGGTGGCTGCCTGCCCGCTGTACCTCAAGAGCCATTCGTACGGCGAATACGTCTTCGACTGGGCCTGGGCCAGCGCCTATGAGCAGCATGGCGTGCCCTACTACCCCAAGGCCGTCATCGCCGTGCCCTTCACCCCCGTGCCGGGCAGCCGCCTGCTGGCACGCGATGCCGCCGCGCGGGCTCTGCTGGTGCAGGCGGTGTGCCAGTGGTGCGAGCAAGAGAACGTCTCGTCCGTGCACGTGCTGTTTGCCAGCGATGACGATGTGCTGACCAGCGTGCAGCAGGACCTGATGCTGCGGCACACCGTGCAGTTTCATTGGAAGAATGAGCCCCCTGCGCCGGCTGCTGCGCAAGGGGAGGCGGCCACGGATGGGCAGACCCCGCGCTACCGGGACTTTGACCACTTCCTGGCCAGCCTGTCGCAGGACAAGCGCAAGAAGATCCGCCAGGAGCGCCGCCGGGTGGCCGATGCCGGAGTCACCTTCCGCTGGTCACGCGGGGCAAGCATCAGCGCTTCGGACTGGGACTTTTTCTACCGCTGCTACGAGCGAACCTACCTGGAGCACGGCAACCCGCCCTACCTCACACGCGACTTCTTTGCCCGCATGGCGACGCACATGCCCGAGGCCTGGCTGCTGTTTGTGGGGGAGCGGGACGGGCGGCCTGTTGCTAGCAGTTTGATAGCTATCAGCGCAGATGAATCCAGCACTACAGGCCAAAATGGCTCAAACTCAGGCTCTGAATCAGGCTCCGAGCTGGTAGCCTACGGCCGCTACTGGGGAGCTCTGGAGCGGGTGGACTGCCTGCATTTCGAGGCCTGTTACTACCAGCCGCTGCAGTGGTGCATCGCCCACGGTGCTGTGCGGTTTGAAGGGGGCGCCCAGGGCGAGCACAAGATGGCCCGCGCGCTGCTGCCCGTACAGGCCACCAGCGCGCACTGGCTGGCGCACCCGGCGTTTGCCGAGGCGGTACAGCGCTTTCTGGACCGCGAAGGCGCCGGGGTGGAAAGCTACCTCGGCGATCTACAGGCGCGAAGCCCCTTCAAGGCCGCCTGACTTACTCTGACCAGGCTGGGCTCGCTTGCGACATCTGTGCAAGGTCTGACCGCCCGCGCAGCGACCGCAGGACCCACTCCTCCCCGGGGGCGGTCAGGCGGTGAGCCACCGTCAAAAGCTCTCCCAATCGGCATCATTGCCGCCACCCGTGCCAGCAGCAGCCGTTGCCGACAGCACCGGCGCAGGCTTGGCGGCCGTACGGGGGGGCACCACCTTGGGCAGGGCCGCAGGGGCTGCTCGACGGGAACCTGCCAAGGCAGGGGACGCGCCTGCGGGCTTGGGCACGTACGCGGATGCGGGCGGCTGCACCGCCTGCACTGCCCGCACCGCCTGCCCCGGCGATAGCTTGAAGAACGCCACGGTACTCACCAGATCCTGCGCCTGGTTGTTGAGGCTGCTGGCCGCTGCGGCCATTTCTTCTACCAGCGCCGCGTTTTGCTGGGTGACCTGGTCCATTTGCGTCACCGCCTCGCCCACCTGGGTCACGCCCTGGCTTTGTTCGGCGCTGGCGGCGCTGATTTCACCCATCAAGTCCGTCACACGTTTGATGGAGCCCACCACCTCGGTCATCGTGGCACCCGCCTGATCGACCAGCGTGGTACCTGCGGCCACGCGTTCCACGCTATCGTCGATCAGGGTCTTGATCTGCTTGGCCGCGTCGGCCGAGCGGCCCGCCAGGCTGCGCACTTCGGAGGCCACCACCGCAAAGCCCCGGCCCTGCTCGCCCGCACGCGCCGCCTCGACGGCCGCGTTGAGCGCCAGGATGTTGGTCTGGAAGGCAATACCATCGATCACGCCGATGATGTCGGCGATCTTGCTGCTGCTGTCGTGGATGCCCTTCATGGTGTCCACCACCTGGCTCACCACCTCGCCGCCCTGCACGGCCACCGATGACGCGCTCTGCGCGAGCTGGTTGGCCTGCCGGGCGTTGTCGGCGTTTTGGCGTACGGTCGAATTGAGCTGCTCCATGGATGCCGCCGTCTCCTGCAGGGCGCTGGCCTGCTGCTCGGTGCGTGCGCTCAGGTCGTTGTTGCCCTGGGCGATCTCGGACGACGCCGTGGCCACGTTCTCGGAGCCCGAACGCACATGCCCCACGATGCGCGACAGGTTTTGCTGCATGTCGTCCAGCGAGCGCAGCAACTGGGCCATTTCATTGCGGCCATTGCCCACGTCGCGAATCTGAACCGACAGGTTGCCATGGCTGATTTCGTCGGCCGCCTGCACGGCACGCTGCACGGGCCCCACGATGGAGCGCGTGGTCCACAGCGCAAACAACGCCCCCAGCACCACCGACGCCACTGCGCCCAACGTCAGCACCCACTGGCTGGTGCCTGCCGCCTGGATGATGCTGCTTTCAAAATCATCCAGCTGCTTGTGCGTGTTGTCCGCCACATCGGCCAGTGACTGCAAGTAGGTGGCAGCCAGGGGCTTGAGGTCGCTGTCCACCAGGGCAAACACATCTTCACCAGCCTTCTTGCGCTCCAGCAGCTTGGCACGCGCGTCCACATAGGCCACACGCGCAACCGCCACGCGCTCCATCAGGCTCCTTTCGGTGGCGTCGTCCACCAGTGCCTCCAGCTTCTTCTGCGCCGCGCTGGCGCGTTGCGACGTGGCGGCCATGTCGGCCGTGAGCGACTGGATATAGCCCGCATCTGTGGCCTTGAGCGACGCGGACGCACGCACCCAGTTCAGGTCGATGGCCGCTTTCCACTCCTGCGCCAGGGCGTTGCGCTCC
The DNA here is from genome assembly GCF_003058055.1 of Acidovorax sp. 107. Taxonomy (NCBI): domain Bacteria; kingdom Pseudomonadati; phylum Pseudomonadota; class Betaproteobacteria; order Burkholderiales; family Comamonadaceae; genus Acidovorax; species Acidovorax sp. 107. The sequence goes on from NZ_QBTZ01000001.1 coordinate 2,384,030, forward strand.
ATCTCGACGGTGGAAATGTGCACGCTGGCCTCTTTGAGAACGGCGAGCCGCCAGACGCCGGTGGCAGCGATGGCGGCCGTGATCAACAGGACAAGGCCAAAGGCCAGGCTCAGGCGTGCTCCGATTTTCAGATTGCTCATGGGGGTCTTTCGTGGTTCTTATGGACTTTTGCCAGCCCTTGGTGTGCCGATGCAGAGACGTGGCACCGGTGCTGAGTCAGCCAGGGAATCAGCAGCTGGAATGTATGCATACTATCATATTTTTGATAAAAATGATAGTATCAATTTGACCGCAAAGAACCCGCCCGCCAGCCCGCCAGCCCGCCAGCCAGGGTGCGTCAAAAAAAGCAGGGCCGCGCGGGTGAGCCTTGCTAAGGCCGGGAAGCTTCTGAATTGGAGGCGCCCAACTCGAAGGATGCTATGGCAGTAGCCTCCAGAGACGAATCGATGGGAAGGAGTCTACGCCCCAAAAAGGTGCAAAAAGCCCACAAACAGTGCCCGAATGGCCTGCCACCTGTCAAAAGCTCTCCCAGTCGTCCTCGGCGCCTGCGGCCACTGCCTGCGGGGCCGCTTGGGGTGCAGTGCCCGCTGCCCTGCTGGCGGTGGAGGGGGTGGCGCCGCCCGTAGGCACCTTCTTGGAGGCAGGCGCAGATGCTGAGCGCAGGGCAAGGGTCGCCTTGCCCACCGCATTGCCGCCGGTCGCCTTGCGCGGGTCCGCAGCGGGCGCGGGGTGCGGCACAGAGATCGCAGCGCCGCCAAGCTGTGGCGCCCGCGCCTGTTCGGCCGACAGCTTGAACACCGCCACCGCGCCCACCAAGGCCTGGGCCTGATGGCTCAGGCTGCTGGCGGCGGCGGCCATTTCCTCTACCAAGGCGGCGTTCTGCTGGGTGACCTGGTCCATCTGCGTCACCGCCTCACCCACCTGCGACACGCCTGTGCTCTGCTCGCTGCTGGCGGCACTGATCTCGCCCATGATGTCCGTCACGCGGCGAATGGCGCCCACCACCTCGGTCATGGTGGTGCCCGCCTTGTCCACCAGTTGCGAGCCCTGCTCCACCCGCTCCACGCTGGCGGTGATGAGCGACTTGATTTCCTTGGCCGCCTCGGCGCTGCGCTGGGCCAGGTTGCGCACCTCGCCCGCCACCACCGCAAAGCCCCGGCCCTGCTCGCCCGCGCGGGCGGCCTCCACCGCTGCGTTCAGCGCGAGGATGTTGGTCTGGAAGGCAATGCCGTCGATCACGCTGATGATGTCCGCGATTTTCTTGCTGCTGTCGTTGATGCCCTTCATGGTGGTCACCACCTCGGCCACCACGTCGCCGCCCTGCCCCGCCACGGTGGATGCGCTCATTGCCAGCTGGTTGGCCTGGCGCGCGTTGCCAGCGTTCTGCTTGACGGTGGAGCTCAGCTCCTCCATCGATGCGGCCGTCTCCTGCAGCGCGCTGGCCTGCTCCTCGGTACGGATGGACAAGTCGTTGTTGCCCGATGCAATCTCGGCGCTGGCCGACGCCACGCCCTGGGCATTGCCGCGCACGCCCGCCACCACCTGCGCCAGGTTGTCGCGCATGGCGGTGAGGCCGCCGAGCAACTGGGCAATTTCGTCCTTGCCCCGCGCGTGGATGGCCACGGTCAGGTCACCCTGCGCCACCGCATTGGTGATCTGCACCGCGTCGCCCAGAGCGCGCGAAATCTGCCGGATCATGGCGCCACCCATCAGCACCGCCAGCGCAATCCCCGCCACCACCGCCGCGATGGCCAGCGCGCGGATGGTCTGGTAGCTGGCAGCGGCGCTGTCGTATTCGGCCTTGGCGCGGTCCAGCTGCACCTGCATCAGCTGGCCCAGCACCTCTTGCAGCGGATCAATGGCGGGGTACATCTCCTTGGCCGCAAATGCAGTCAGGGCCGCCACGTCGCCCGACCTGAAGTGCCCCGCCAGCACGTCGGTCGCCGCATCGGCCTTGGCCTGCAGCGGCTTGAAGCGTTCCACCAGCTGGGTCTCCTCCGGCACCAACTGCGTGGCCAGGTAGGCCTTCCAGTTGGCATCGATGGCCTTGCGCGCGTCGGCCACCGACTGCAGGCCCTGCGCAGGTGTCAGCGCACCGTCGCGCACCTTGTGGGCCGTGTCCACCACGTTCACGGCATACATGTCCGCCACCACCTTGATCTGCTTGAGCGGCACCACCCGGTCGTCATACACCGACTTGAGCCCCGCATTGGAGTTGCCCATGCCATACAACCCCGCCGCGCCCACCAGCAGCACCAGCAGACACAGGACCGCAAGCAAACCTGCCAGGCGGGTGGAAATCTTGAACTGGTTCATGACGGCACTCCTGATGGAAACAATGCAAAAGGCTGCGCCCGACTGGCTGCGCGCCACCGTTGGGGAGAAGACATGCGGGGAGCGGCAAGCGCGGTGGGCGGCGGCTGTCGTGGGGGCGCCGTAGTAGGCGCCACAGACCATCGGGCCGAAGCCCGGCGGGTCGCCTCGGCTACCGGAGGGTGCTTCGTGCGCGAGCGCGAAGCGGTGAAACCAAGGTCCATTGCGGAGCTCCTGGGGAGAACGGCGCAAAAAAGAAACGCTGCCCACTCACCGAAAGACCGCGCGCCGCAGCGGTCCCGCTCAGCATAGCGCTTTCCGTTACGTTTGCGTACAAGTTGCACCCAAGCGCGCAACACCGCCGCACACATCGGCCCGTTGCTCCCCACACTGCAGCAGGCATTGCGCCAGCAGGCAACTCCCTCGGCCCCACTTGCCTTCGAAACCACGAACCAAGCGCCACTACATCACCCAGCAAAAAGCACGCAGAAGGTGTCCCCTCTGCGTGCTTCTTCACTTCTGTTTTGATAGCTATCAGCGCATGATTTACCTGCGCTTGCGGCCGTTTTGACCTGAATTCTTCATACCGAGACCTGTCTGGCCCTCGTCAGAAGCTCTCCCAGTCGTCGTCGCTTCCCCCTGCCTTGGGCGCCGGGGCCGGGCTGGGCGCGGCAGCTTTGGCTGCTGCTGCTGGGGCTGCGCTGCTGGCCTTGGGCGCTGCCAGGCTGGCGGTGGGTTTGCTGCCGCTCTTGGCGCTGCTGCCCAGGCTGGTGCTGCGGGCCGGGGCTTTGTAGCTAGGCGCTGCCATGGGGGTGCGGGCGGGGGCTGCTGTGCTGCGATTCTGGCTGTAGCTGCTGTTCGTGCTGCTGGCGTCGAGCTTGAACACGGCCACGGCATTGACCAGTTCGCCGGCCTGGGCGTTCAGTGCGCTGGCGGCAGCGGCCATTTCCTCCACCAGGGCGGCGTTTTGCTGGGTGGCCTGGTCCATCTGGGTGACGGCTTCTCCCACTTGGCCTACACCTGCGCTTTGTTCGCTGCTGGCGGCGCTGATTTCTCCCATGATGTCGGTCACGCGGCGGATGGCGCTGACGACTTCAGTCATGGTGGCTCCTGCCTTGTCCACCAATGCCGTGCCTTGTTCCACGCGTTCCACGCTGGCGGTGATGAGGGCTTTGATTTCCTTGGCGGCTTCTGCGCTGCGCCCTGCCAGGTTGCGTACTTCTCCGGCCACCACGGCAAAGCCCCGTCCTTGTTCGCCTGCACGGGCGGCTTCCACGGCGGCGTTGAGCGCCAAAATGTTGGTCTGGAAGGCGATGCCGTCGATGACGCTGATGATGTCTGCAATCTTGTTGCTGCTGGCGTTGATGCCTTTCATGGTCTCGACGACTTCGGCTACGACGTCTCCGCCTTGTACGGCCACGGTGCTGGCGCTGACGGCCAGCTGGTTGGCGGCGCGGGCGTTGTCGGCGTTCTGGCGCACGGTGGAGCCCAGTTCTTCCATCGACGCTGCCGTTTCTTCCAGCGCGCTGGCCTGCTGTTCTGTACGGGCGCTCAGGTCGTTATTGCCTGAGGCGATCTGCGCACTGGCTGAGGCTACGCCTTCAGCATTGCTGCGCACCGTGCTGACGGTGTTGACCAGGCTTTGTTGCATGCGCTGCAAGGCGCTGAGCAGGTGCCCGGTTTCGTCCTTGGACTGCACGACGATCTGGCCGCTCAGGTCACCACTCGCCACGCGGTCAGCCGCTTCCACGGCCTGCGCCAGGGGGCGGGTGATGGAGCGGATGATGCTGACGGCCAGAAAGATCGCAATGCCAATGGCGAGTGCGCCCGCGATCAGCACATCCCGTTGCAACGCAGCCGCAGCCGCTTCGGCCCGTGCACCTGCGTCCGCAGTTTTAAGGGACTGAAACTCCATCTGCTCATCGATGGCGGCCATGTAGGCCCGCTGTGCGGGGCGAAGTTGCTCTTCCAGGAGCTTGAGGCCTTCGTCCCGTTGCCCTTGCTGAAGCAGTGCCAGGTATTGATCCCTCAGCTTCAGGAAATCAGCGCGCCGCTGCTGCATGCGCGTGAGGAGTTCCTTGCCTTTGTCAGAAACGAGCAATTCGTTGAGGGTTTTGTATTGCGCATCGATCTCCGCCGCAGAGGCAGAAATCTGGCTGGTGGCCGACTTCACGATCGATTCTTTGGTGAAGATCGCCAAATTGCGCACCTGAATGGCCTGCTCGTTCACTCCGTCATTGAGCACTCCCAGGGACTTGATGATCTGCAGCCGGACATCAATCACTTCCTTGAGTTCTGTGCGCTGGTTGGCCGATCGCACCAGGCTCACCGCACCCAAAGTGGCCAGCAGAAGCACCATGACGGCAAATGCCACGGCCAGCCGGGTTGAAATCTTTAACTGATTCATCCTTCTTCTCCTCTGGGTTGATGTTGTGGTGGTGATTAGCTAGAAGTTCGTTGACGAAACAAAAAAACCAAATCACCCTCAGGCAAGGCGCAAACCACGGCGATGTCTGGCGTCTTCAGGCAACGAATGTCCCACCCGGGACACCGTACGTTACCCGCGCGCAGCTTTTGTCACCAGCCCTATTTCGTCGCTGCTGAGCAACGCCTCGATGTCCATCACGATCAGCATGCGATCACCCAGGCTGGCAATGCCGGTGACAAAGGTCGGGTCCACATGGCCCTGCCGCTCGAACTGGGGCGTGGGCTTGATGAGGTCGGGCGTGAGTGAGACCACATCGGCCACCGCATCCACCACCGCACCGATCACCGTGGCGCCAATGTCAAGAATGATGACCACGGTGAACTCGGTGTAGCTGGCCTCGGAGCACTGCAGCTTCACGCGCAGGTCCAGAATGGGAACGATACGGCCGCGCAGGTCGATCACGCCCTTGATGAAATCCGGCGAATGCGCCAGACGTGTGGGCCGCTCGTACGACCGGATCTCCTGCACGTGCAAGATGTCGATGCCGTATTCCTCCGCCCCCAGGCGAAAAGTCAGGAATTCACGCGCGGCTGCCGTGTGGCCGGCAGCCCCTGCGCGGGATGTGGGGTGGGCAGCGGCGGGAGCAGCGGCAATAGCGGTCATGGCACGGGCTTTCGGGCGGTTGGAGGGATGCGAACTGCGCCAGAACGCGGTGAACGCAAGAGCTATCCAAAGCATAGCAGTGCATGGTTGCAAAATGTGACATTCCTCGGCAATCCCCCCCTCCGGTTGAAGGGGACTGCACGGGGTACGGGCCAGGGCAATTGGAGAGCTTGCTCCATTTCGCGCCCTGCCTTGGTGCGCAAAAACTGCTACCGTCGCAGCAACCGCGTGCCCCGCCCGGCAGGCGCCCGTTTGGAAACGACGACCTGATGCCTTTTTTCTCCGACCGCAAATCCACCGACCCGCACCACATGCCGCCGCCAAGCCTGCCCCTGCTGGCTCTGGAGCTGCGGGCACCGTGGGAGTTTGGCGCCGTGCTGCCCGCCTGGCCTGTGCTGCAGCGAGCCCCCCTGGGGGATGGGCACACGGTCATCGTGTTCCCGGGCCTCACGGCGGGTGACACCACCACCCTGCCCCTGCGCCGCTACCTCGAATCGCGCAACTACAACACGCTGGGCTGGGGCCAGGGCCTGAACCTGGGGCCGCGCGAAGGCGTGCTGGAGACCGCCAAGGCCCAATTGCAGCAAGCGGCGGATGCCAGCGGCAACAAGGTGAGCCTGGTGGGCTGGAGCCTGGGCGGTATCTACGCCCGCGAGCTGGCCAAGGAGATGCCGGACCTGGTGCGCTGCGTGGTCACCCTGGGCACGCCGTTTGCAGGGCCACACACCTCCACCAACGCCTGGCGCATCTATCAATTCGCCAGCGGCCGCAGCATCGAGCGCGAGACCGAGAACTACAACCTGCCCGAGGCGCCCACCGTGCCCACCACCAGCATCTACTCGCGCACCGACGGCGTGGTGGCCTGGCGCGGCAGCATCCAGGCGCCCGCCGACCACAACCCCCACACCGAGAACATCGAAGTGGTGGCCAGCCACTTTGGCATCGGCCTGAACCCGAGCGCCTGGTGGGCCGTGGCCGACCGCCTGGGCCAGCCCCACGGGCCTGGCGTGGTGTGGCAACCCTTTCAGCGCCCCCAGTTGCCGGGGCTGCACTTGGTGTATCCCAACCCGCACCGCTGACCAGGGCACAGACCGGATCACTGACCGGCCTGAATGGACGGCACGTTGCTAGGTGCCAGGCAAAAAAAAGCACGCAGAAGGTAGCCCCTCTGCGTGCTTCTTCACTTCTGTTTTGATAGCTATCAGCGCATGATCTACCTGCGCTTGCGGCCGTTTTGACCTGAATTCTTCATACCGAGACCTGTCTGGCCCTCGTCAGAAGCTCTCCCAGTCGTCGTCGCTTCCCCCTGCCTTGGGCGCCGGGGCCGGGCTGGGCGCGGCAGCTTTGGCTGCTGCTGCTGGGGCTGCGCTGCTGGCCTTGGGCGCTGCCAGGCTGGCGGTGGGTTTGCTGCCGCTCTTGGCGCTGCTGCCCAGGCTGGTGCTGCGGGCCGGGGCTTTGTAGCTAGGCGCTGCCATGGGGGTGCGGGCGGGGGCTGCTGTGCTGCGATTCTGGCTGTAGCTGCTGTTCGTGCTGCTGGCGTCGAGCTTGAACACGGCCACGGCATTGACCAGTTCGCCGGCCTGGGCGTTCAGTGCGCTGGCGGCAGCGGCCATTTCCTCCACCAGGGCGGCGTTTTGCTGGGTGGCCTGGTCCATCTGGGTGACGGCTTCTCCCACTTGGCCTACACCTGCGCTTTGTTCGCTGCTGGCGGCGCTGATTTCTCCCATGATGTCGGTCACGCGGCGGATGGCGCTGACGACTTCAGTCATGGTGGCTCCTGCCTTGTCCACCAATGCCGTGCCTTGTTCCACGCGTTCCACGCTGGCGGTGATGAGGGCTTTGATTTCCTTGGCGGCTTCTGCGCTGCGCCCTGCCAGGTTGCGTACTTCTCCGGCCACCACGGCAAAGCCCCGTCCTTGTTCGCCTGCACGGGCGGCTTCCACGGCGGCGTTGAGCGCCAAAATGTTGGTCTGGAAGGCGATGCCGTCGATGACGCTGATGATGTCTGCAATCTTGTTGCTGCTGGCGTTGATGCCTTTCATGGTCTCGACGACTTCGGCTACGACGTCTCCGCCTTGTACGGCCACGGTGCTGGCGCTGACGGCCAGCTGGTTGGCGGCGCGGGCGTTGTCGGCGTTCTGGCGCACGGTGGAGCCCAGTTCTTCCATCGACGCTGCCGTTTCTTCCAGCGCGCTGGCCTGCTGTTCTGTACGGGCGCTCAGGTCGTTATTGCCTGAGGCGATCTGCGCACTGGCTGACGCTACCCCTTCGGCGTTGCTGCGCACGCCTGACACCACACGCGCCAGGTTGGCCCGCATGTCGCCCAGTGCATTCAGCAGCTGGCCCATTTCATCCTTGCCGCCCGAAGGCACCTCGGTCGCCAGGTCACCATCGGCAATCGCGAGGGCGGCCAGCACCGCATGGTGGGCGGGGCGCGTCACGGCGCGGGTGATGGCCACGCCCAGTACCGCAGCCAGGGCCACGCACAGGGCCAGCGTGCCCAGCACCCAGATACGCGCCCCGGTGAACACCCGCTGCGCCTCGTCATTGGCCCGCAGGGCGGCTTCCGAATTGATCTTTTGCAGCTCGCCCAGGGTTTCGGCAACAGCCACAAAGGCCGACTCCGATTCGCCCGAATACAGCATGCCCAACGCATCGGCGGTGAGCTCCATGGTCTCGGCGGTGCTGAAGTCCACGCCTTTGGCAATGTCCGCCAGCTTGTCCTGCAAGACCACATAGGCCGCCTTGCGCGTCTTGTAGGCCTGAAAAACCTCGCGCTCCTTGGGCATGTCGATGAGCGGCTCGTAGATCGCTTCCACACGGGTCAGGTCCTTGTGGCGCTGTGCCACCTGCTCGCCAAAGGCCTTGACCTCGGCCGCACTGCGCGCCGTGACCATGCCCGCCTCGGCACGGCGCATGCGATTGAGGAGCACACGCAATTCGCCCGTTTGCGTGACGCTGGGCAGCAGGTTGGTGGCGATCTCCTCGGCGTTGGCGTGGATGCGGGACATTTGTACCAGCGCAATGGCGCCGAGCAAGGCGGTCAGCAATACCACCACCAGGAAACCCGCCGCCAGCTTCACACCGATGCGCAGATCAGAAATTTTCATGAATCACCTCAAAGTACCTCGAAACACCGGGACAGCCGCAGCCGTGTAACCAAATGCAGTCTATCAGCGCCCTCCACCCGGACTCGCCTGGCCTGCCTCACCCCGCACGGGTTCCAACTGCAAAAAAAAGCACGCCATCCATGGCGGATGGCGTGCTTTTAATTTAATAGCAACCGGTGCATGAAGCACCGGCGCCAGAGGCCTATCAGGCTTGCGACTTCTTGTAGCTCTCGATGCCGTCGGTGACTTCCTTCTTGGCGGCGTCGATGCCTTCCCAGCCCAGCACCTTGACCCACTTGCCCTTTTCCAGGTCCTTGTAGTGCTCGAAGAAGTGGGCGATGGCGTTGCGGCGCATGGCGTTCACGTCGTCGATGTTCTTCCAGTGGTCGTACATGGGCAGGATCTTGGAGGTGGGCACGGCAATCACCTTGCCATCCACGCCAGCCTCGTCTTCCATCATCAGAATGCCCAGAGGGCGGCAGGGCACGACCACACCGGGGAACAGCGGGTAAGGCGTGATCACCAGCACATCGACCGGGTCGCCGTCACCCGACAGCGTCTGCGGCACATACCCGTAGTTGGTGGGGTAGTGCATGGCCGTGGTCATGAAACGGTCCACAAAAATAGCGCCCGATTCCTTGTCCACCTCGTACTTGATCGGGTCGGCGTTCATCGGGATCTCGATGACGACGTTGAAGCTGTCAGGGACGTTCTTGCCTGGGGGGACGTTGTTGAGGGACATGTCTTTGGATAGTGGTTTGTTGACGATAACCCGCGAGGCCTTCGGCGCTGATGCAGCGCAACGAAGCGTCGGGATTAACCCTGATTTTAGGCGCACGCCCCTTTCTGCCCGCTTGCAAACCGGCGTTTGCCTGTAAATTGGGCCTGTTGGCCAATCGGCTCCTGCGCGAAACGCATGGGTAGCACGAGGAAGCAACGCAGCGGGGAAGCCACCGATGCGTTGGTCCCCCTCCGTGCAACACACCAAGGAGAATTGAATGGCTGCAGGTTCAGCACTGACATCCCCCCTCATCCTCGCACTCGTTTGCGGGCTCATCGCGGTGGCCTACGGCGTCTGGGCCCGGGGCTGGATTCTTTCCAAAGACCCGGGCAATGCCCGCATGCAGGAGATTGCCGCCGCCATCCAGGCGGGCGCCGCCGCCTACCTGGCCCGCCAGTACAAGACCATTGCCATCGTAGGTGTGGTGCTGGCGGTGCTCATCGGCGTGTTTCTAGACGGCACCACGGCGGTGGGCTTTGTGGTGGGCGCCGTGCTCTCGGGCGCGTGCGGCTTCATCGGTATGAATGTGTCGGTACGCGCCAACGTGCGCACCGCGCAGGCGGCCACCCACGGCATTGGCCCGGCGCTGGATGTGGCGTTTCGGGGCGGTGCCATCACCGGCATGCTGGTGGTGGGGCTGGGCCTGCTGGGTGTCACGGGCTTTTACTGGTTTCTGGCGGGCAACGGCAATCTCACGCCCACCGCCCACCTGGCCACGCTGCTCAACCCGCTGATCGGCTTTGCGTTCGGCTCGTCGCTGATCTCGATCTTTGCGCGCCTGGGCGGCGGCATCTTCACCAAGGGTGCAGACGTGGGTGCCGACCTGGTGGGCAAGGTAGAGGCCGGCATCCCGGAAGACGACCCGCGCAACCCGGCCGTGATTGCCGACAACGTGGGCGACAACGTGGGCGACTGCGCCGGCATGGCGGCCGACCTGTTCGAGACCTATGCCGTAACGCTGATCGCCACCATGGTGCTGGGCGCCCTGATGGTGGCCACGGCCCAGGTCAATGCCGTGGTGTACCCGCTGGCGCTGGGGGCCGTGTCCATCGTGGCGTCCATCATCGGCTGCTTCTTTGTGAAGGCCTCGCCCGGCATGAAGAACGTGATGCCCGCGCTGTACAAGGGCCTGGCGATTGCCGGGGCGCTGTCGCTGGTGGCGTTCTACTTCGTCACGCTGTGGATCATGCCGGACAACGCCATCACGGCCACGGGCTCCCAGTTGCGGCTGTTTGGTGCCTGCGCCACTGGCCTGGTGCTGACGGCCGCACTGGTCTGGATCACCGAGTTCTACACCGGCACGCAATACGCCCCCGTGCAGCACATTGCCCAGGCATCCACCACCGGCCACGGCACCAACATCATTGCGGGCCTGGGGGTGTCGATGCGCTCCACGGCCTGGCCCGTGGTGTTTGTGTGCACCGCCATCATCGTGGCCTACGGCCTGGCCGGTCTGTATGGCATTGCGGTGGCGGCCACGTCCATGCTGAGCATGGCCGGCATCGTGGTGGCACTGGATGCGTATGGCCCCATCACCGACAACGCGGGCGGCATTGCCGAAATGGCCGAACTGCCCAGCAGCGTGCGCGACATCACCGACCCGCTGGACGCCGTGGGCAACACCACCAAGGCCGTCACCAAGGGCTATGCCATCGGCTCCGCCGGCCTGGCCGCGCTGGTGCTGTTTGCCGACTACACCCACAAGCTCGAAACCTATGGCCGGGCCGTGAGCTTTGATCTGTCGGACCCGATGGTGATCGTGGGCCTGTTCATCGGCGGGCTGATCCCGTACCTGTTCGGCGCCATGGCCATGGAGGCGGTGGGCCGCGCCGCAGGCGCCGTGGTGGTGGAGGTGCGCCGCCAGTTCAGCACCATCAAGGGCATCATGGACGGCACGGGCAAGCCCGAATACGGCAAGGCCGTGGACATGCTGACCACCGCCGCCATCAAGGAAATGGTGATCCCCAGCCTGCTGCCCGTGGTGGTGCCGATTGGGGTGGGCCTGCTGCTGGGCCCCAAGGCACTGGGCGGCCTGCTGATGGGCACCATCGTCACGGGCCTGTTTGTGGCCATCAGCATGTGCACCGGCGGCGGCGCGTGGGACAACGCCAAGAAGTACATCGAAGACGGCCACCACGGCGGCAAGGGCTCCGAGGCGCACAAGGCGGCCGTGACCGGCGACACCGTGGGCGACCCCTACAAGGACACGGCCGGTCCGGCCATCAACCCGCTGATCAAGATCATCAACATCGTGGCGCTGCTCATCGTGCCGCTGGTGGTCAAGTTTCACGGCGGGTAAAGCCTCCGCACCACCGTCAAAAAGGGGCCTTGGGCCCCTTTTTGACGCGTAATATTGCACCCACTACAGCAGCCACCGGTACCCAGTCCCACTGAAGATGGCCTTGACACCCACCGCCCCGACCGGCAGCCCCGCTGCACCCCAGCAGCGCATCGTCCAGATCGCGCTCACCCAGGCCCGGCCTGTGGTGGAGCGCGTCATCGAGACCACGCGCATGTCCCTGCAGTCGCGCCTGGACAGTGCCCGCACCCCCGGCGAGCACCACGCGATGCAGGAGGCACGCCAGCAGCTGATGCGGCTGGCATCGGTGATGGCAGAGCGCTACCCCGACGCACTGCGCAAGTCCCTGGACCAGGACACCGCACAGGGCGACGACAAGCCCACGCGCTCCCTGTTCACCGTGCACTTTGACGACCTCGAACTGATGGACGAGGCGCAGATCAACGACAGTGTGGAGCGCGCCCGCGCCCGGCAAGTGCTGATCTCTGCAGTGGAGGGGCCACTGGCCGACCTGGACGCACTGGTGTGCGCCGCCCAAGGCCTGCCCAGAGTGCAGCCCGAGCACAACCCGCTGCGGCCCGACGTCTTCTTGCAGGCCCTGCAGTCCGTGGTGTCGCAGATGCAGGTCACGCCCCAAGTGCGCCACGACTGGATGGGGCTGATGGCCCAGGCACTGGGCGCCGAGCTGCGCAGCCTGTACCTGGCGCAAATCGACCAGCTCAAGCAAAGCGGCGTGAAGCCAGTGGGCTATGCCATGCGGCAGGCCACGGGCGAGGTGGTCTATGTGGCTCCCGCCGATGGAGGGGTGTCACCCGGCTTCGCGGCCGACAACGACCTGTCTTCTGCGTCAACCAGCACGGGCGACCCGCTGCTGACGCTGGATCGCCTGCGCCGTCTGCTGCTGGGCGAGTTCAACGAGGCACCCGCGCCTGCCGATGTGCATGCAGTCACCGGCGATAGCCAGGAATCGTTTGCTGACCGGTTTGCGCGCGAGTTCGAGCACCCTGGGGAAGGCCTGCCACCCATCGACCCACCGGCCACGGATTTTGCGATGACGGTGCCTGCAGCGTTTGAGGCGCTGCAAGAGATGAACCAGGTCGGCCAGATGATGGAACGCCTGGGCACACCGCGCGCGCCCGCTGGCAGCGGTGCAGACGGCAACCCTGCAGCCGCACAGCGGCAGCAGGTACAGGGCCTGGGCCAGGCCTTGAGCATGGAGGTGGTGGCGCTGATGGTGGATAACATCGCACGCGATACCCGGCTGCTGTGGCCGGTGCAGCAGTTCATCCGCGCACTGGAGCCTGCGCTGATGCAACTGGCGCTGGTCGACCCCCGCTTTTTCAGCCACAAGGAGCATGCCGCGCGCTGCCTGTTGCAGGACATCACCGACCGCAGCCTGGCCTTCAACAGCCCCGAAGCCCCGGGTTTCCAGAGCTTCATGCGGTCGCTCATGCACATTGCCGGCCCGCTGGCCACCGCCACCATCGACAGCGCCGATGACTTTGAGCAAGTGCTGCAGCAGCTGCACGCCAAATGGGCCGAGAAAGACCAGGCGCTCAAGCAGGAGCGCCAGCGCGCGATCGAAGCCCTGCAGCATGTAGAGCAGCGCCATCTGCTGGCCGCGCAGATATCGCGCGAGATCTGGCTGCTGCCAGACATCGGCAAAGTGCCCGACGCCATCTCGCGCTTTCTGCTGGGCCCCTGGGCCCAGGTCATGGCGGAGGCCCGTCTGTCCGTCAAGCCGGGCACGACCGACCCGGGCCGGTACCAGGAACTGGTGGATGCACTGATCTGGAGTGTGCAGCCCGGGCTGACACGCGCGAACACCGGCCAGCTCGCCCGCCTGCTGCCCAAACTGCTGCCCAAACTGCGCGAAGGCCTGGCGTCCATCGACTACCCAGCCGACCGCACGGAGGCGGTGTTTGAGCTGCTGATGCAACTGCACCAGCAGGCCTTCACACCCGGGCCGCGAGTGGCCGCGCCGTCCCCATCGCCTGCAGCAGCTCTCGCGGCACCCGGCGCGGAGCCACCACAACCGGCCCCCCTGGACGAGGACGACCCCTGGGTGGCGCCCTCGGAAGCGAGGGAGTCAGGCTACATGGACGTCTCGCAGGCGCCCGAGTCCGAAGAGGGCGATGCCGGCGCCGAGGCGGAGCCCAGCGTCGCAGCAGCCCTGTCTTTGACCCCCGCCACCATCACGGTGGGTACCTGGGTCAACCTGCAGGTCGCCGGCCAGTGGGAGCGCACCCAGCTGTCCTGGATCGGCTCGCATGGCAACCTGTTCCTGTTCACCAGCGCCTCCGGCCGAACGCAGTCCATGACCCTGCGGCTGCTGGACCGGCTGCTGCTGCAAGGTGCCGTCCAGGTGCTGGCCGAGCAGACCGTGGTGGACAACGCCCTGGACGCCGTGGCCCAGACGGCCATGCACAACAGCGTGGAAAGCAGGCACTGACGGCAACGTGCCGGATTTCACACACCGACACCTTGGAACTTGTACTTACCGCCTGCACAACAGGAGTGGTCAAACACCGCAGACGGTGATAACCTGTTTCCATCACTCCAAGGCTTTGCAGGATTCAGGGGAATTTGTCAGGGCCTTAGCCCGCTTTGGCGGGCTTTTTTCTGTGCGTCCCGCTTTGGCGGGTTTGGTTGCGGCTGTCCTGCGCCAACAGAAGCAGCAGCAGCGGTTCAGCGAGAAGTCGCCGCAGGCAGCCAGAGCGTCGCACGCAAACCGCCCAATCCCGCAGGCTCCAGATCCAGCCGCCCCCCATACAGTGCCGCCAGCTCCTGCACGATGGCCAGGCCCAGCCCTGTACCAGGCACGGTTTCGTCCAGGCGCACGCCGCGTTCCAGCGCTTGCGCACGTTGTGCGGGATCAATGCCGGGGCCGTCGTCCTCCACCGTGATCACCAGCTGGCGCTGCGCGGCATCCACGCCGAGGGGCAACGCCTGCGCTTGCAGCCGTACCGCAGACCGAGCCCATTTGCAGGCGTTGTCCAGCAAGTTGCCCAGCATTTCCTGCAGGTCCTGCGCCTCACCCGCGAAGAACAGCGGCGCTGGGGACGGATCGGCGCTGATGTCCAGCCCCCTGTCTGCGTGCACCTTGTTCATGACGCGTACCAGGCCTTCCACCACCGGCTGCAGCGCGGTACGCTGCCCCGGCAGGTGCGCAGACGCGGCCACCCGCGACCGGGCCAGATGCCAGTCAATGTGCCGACGTGACACCAGCACCTGCTCACGCACCAGAGCCGCCAGCGCCGCACCATCAGCGGGTGGTTGCGCACAGGCCGCGTTCTCCAGCACCGTGAGGGGCGTTTTGAGCGCATGTGCCAGGTTGCCCGCCTGCGTGCGTGCGCGCTCCACCACTTCGGCATAGCGCCGCAGCACCGCATTGAAGTCATCGACCAGTGGCTGCACCTCGGCGGGGAAGCTGCCCTGCAGTTGCGGAGCGCGGGCCTCTTGCACATCTTGCACCGCGCGCTGCAGTACCTGCAAGGGCTTGAGCCCCACCGCCACCTGTGCCCAGGCAGCCGCGGCCAGCAACACCAACAGCGCCGCGAGTGACAGCGCCAGCACCCCGGTAAACCGGGCCGTGGCTGCCTGCGTGGCCTGCAGGTCGGCGGCCACAATGAGGCGCCAACGGGCTTCATGCGTGCCTTCGGCGCGCACAGTGCGCTCCAGCACCAGCAAAGGCGCGCCCTGCGGGCCTGCCATCTCATGCACATGCACGGCGCCATCGGCCAAGGCGTCTACCTGCAACGCCAGGCTGGTGTCCCACAACGAGCGCGAGCGCAGCACTCCGGCCCGCCCCTGCCCATCGGGTGCCATGGCGTCCACCTGCCAATACAGGCCCGAATAGGGCTTGAGCCAGCGCGGGTCCGACAGCGCCTCGGCGGCAATCACTGGCTGCCCCTGCGCATCAAACTCCAGGCGGGCCGTGAGCTGGTCCAGCTGCAGCTGCAGCGCGGCTTGAAACTGCTGCTGGACATGCTCGCGAAACAACCCGCTCAGCACCAGCCCAGCCAGCACCATGGCCACAGCCACCCCCGCCAGCGTGACGGCCAGCAGCCGCACCCGCAACGACCGGAACCAGTGCACGGGCGGCGCAGGTGGCGTACCTGGCGAGCTCATGGCGGCACCAGGCGGTAGCCCATGCCACGCACGGTCTCTATGCGGGCCGAAGCCGCCGTTGCTGCCGACGAAGCCGCCGAACCTGCAGAGGGCGACATTTTCTTGCGCAAGCGGCCCACAAACACCTCGATGGTGTTCGAGTCCCGGTCAAAGTCCTGCGCATAAATGTGTTCGGTCAGCTCCGCGCGCGACACCAGCACGCCCGGTCGGTGCATGAGGTAGTCGAGCACCTTGTACTCATGGGCTGTCAGCGTCACCGGCTGGCCCGCGCAAGTCACGCGGCCGCTGCGGGTGTCCAGCGACCAGTCCCCGCACTGCAGCACGGCCGATGCCTGCCCGCTGGCGCGGCGGATCAGAGCGCGAAGGCGCGCCAGCAGTTCTTCGAGGTGAAAGGGCTTGGTCAGGTAATCATCGGCACCCGCGTCGATGCCCGCCACCTTCTCGTGCCAGTTGTCGCGCGCAGTGAGGATCAGCACCGGCATATTGCGTCCCTCGGCCCGCCAGCGCTTGAGCACAGTGAGCCCGTCCACCACCGGCAGGCCCAGGTCCAGCACCACGGCATCCACCGCCTCGGTCTCACCCAGAAACTGCGCATCGCGGCCGTTATCGGCCTCGTCCACGGTGTAGCCCGCGTCTTGCAGCGCGGTGCGCAGCTGCGCGCGCAGTTGCGTGTCGTCTTCTACCAGCAGGATGCGCATGGGGGTGTTGTGGTCGGAGGGGTGTCAGCGATTGTCCCGGCTTCGTGGCTGATCTTCGCGCGATTCTCGAGAACGCACGCCCAGCACCTCGGCGGTGCGCGCATCGAGCTTGACCTTGGTCAACTGTCCGGCAGGCGTCAGCAGCTTGATCTCGTAAATCCAGCGATCGCGCTCCTGCTCCAGCTCCACTTCCAGCACCTGTCCCGGCACCTCGCGCTGCAGGCGCTCCAGCACTGTGGGCAGCGGCAGCACCTGGCCCGCCTGCACAGCCTGCCGCGCCCGATCATGGTCGTCCTTGCCGCTGGCCCAGGCAGACGGCACGGCCAGCACAGCAGCGCACAGCACACAGGCCGCCAGGCGCGAGCGCCGGGCAAAGCGGCCTGCAGAAGCGGGGTGAAGGGAGAAAAACATGGCTGCATTGTCCCGCGCGAAATCTGAACGACCGATGAACAGGCCTTTCACGCGCCGTTCAGGCAGGGATTTCAACAATGGCCCCACAAGACAAAACCCACAAGGACCATGGCATGACCTCCCTTCGCACACTGACCTTGGCCGCGCTCTGCGCACTGGCAGCTGCTGGCACGAGCCAAGCCGCCGACACCACAGCCACCCAACAGCTTGCCCACTGGAGCGCACAGGCCGGGAGCCCCGGCAACGCCGACAAGGGCAAAGAGTTCTTCACCACGCGCCATGGCGGCGAGTGGTCTTGCGCGTCCTGCCACGGCACACCGCCCACCGCGCAGGGCAAACATGCCAGCACCGGCAAGCCGATCGCGCCCCTGGCGCCGGCCTTCAACCCCAAGGCCTTTACCGACACCGCCAAGGTGGACAAGTGGTTCCGCCGCAACTGCAACGACGTGCTGAGCCGTGAATGCACGGCGGTGGAAAAGGCCGATGTGCTGGCCTACCTCAACGCCCTCAAGCCCTGAGACCGACACTATGAAAAAACCTGCCCCCCTGCGACCTGCAGCCCTGGCCGCCGCTGCTTGCGCGCTGACCCTGCTGTCCCTCTCCAGCGCCCATGCAGACGGCGGGCGCGCCATGCCCCGCAATGTGCCCAACGCCTACACGCAGGAATGCGCTGCCTGCCACACCGCCTACCCGCCCGGCCTGCTGCCCGCAGCGTCGTGGAACCGTGTAATGACGGGCCTCGACAAGCACTACGGCACCGACGCATCGCTGGACGCGGCCACCGTGCGCCAGCTCAACCAGTGGTTGCAGGCCCACGCCGGCACCTACAAGCGCGTGAACGAAGAGCCGCCCGAGGACCGCATCACCCGCTCGGCCTGGTTTGAGCGCAAACACCGAAAGATCGAACCCGCCACCTGGAAGCTCGCCAGCGTGAAAAGCGCCGCCAACTGCGCGGCCTGCCACACCGGCGCAGACCAGGGGCAGTTTGACGAACACAACCTGCGCATGCCGGTAGGGCTGGATGCCCGCTCACGCCGCGCCTGGAACGACTGACCGCCACGCACATCCATCCGCTGGAGCCGACACAAGGAAAACACGATGAACAACACCCCCACCCTCCATCCCGCCGATGCCTCAGCGCAGCCCGCCCCCGCCAGTCCCCCCAGCCGCCGGGTGACCGATGCGCCGACGCGCATGTTCCACTGGCTGTTTGCACTGAGCTTTGCGGGGGCCTACGCCACGGCCGATGGCGAGCACTGGCGGCTGCTGCACGCCACGCTGGGCTACACCATGGCGGGGCTGTTGGGCTTTCGCCTGCTGTATGGCATCTTCGGGCCGCGCAGCTCGGGCCTGGGCCTGCTGTGGCGCAAGCTGACTGGGGCGCCCACATGGCTGCGAACCCTGCCCCAGGCCCCATCAGTCACGCAGATCAACTGGCGCCAGGGCCAGAACCTGCTGATGGCGCTGGCCATCGTGTTGCTGCTGGCGCTGGTGGTACCCCTCACCCTCAGCGGCTACGCCACGTACAACGACTGGGGTGCTGCGCTCGGTGGTAACTGGATGGGAGAAGCGATGGAAGAAGTGCACGAGTTCTTCGGCAACGCCCTGCTGTTTGTGGTGTTGGCCCATATTGCGCTGATTGCTGGCTTGAGCGTGCTGCGCCGCAAGAACCAGGCCCTGCCCATGCTCACCGGCCGGGTGGAGGGCAAGGGCCCAGACCTGGTCCCGAAGAACCGCACCTGGCTCGCCGCCCTGCTGCTGATCGCAACACTGGCCTTTGGCGCCTGGCAGTGGCAGCAGTCGCCCAGCGGCTGGGTTACCAGCAGCACATCGACCGAACGCCAGCGGCACCACGATGACGACTGACGCACAGCCCAAAACAGAAGGAACCACGCCATGAAAATCTACATGTGTGCCGTTTGCGGCTGGATCTACGACGAGGCCGCCGGCCTGCCCGACCATGGGATCGCGCCCGGCACACTCTGGGCCCATGTGCCCGACGACTGGCGCTGCCCCGAATGCAATGTTGGCAAGGCGGACTTTGTGATGTGCGAAGTGTGACGAAAGAACGCTGGCCGCAGGCCGCTGCGCCGCGTCAGGGCTGCAGACATCGGTGCGCGGTATAACCGTTACACCATTGCATCCTCTGTGCAACGCAGCCTCACACACTCCATGCCACCTACCGACTCCCCCACCGGGCTTGACCCAGCCCTGGCCGCCCAGCGCCTGCGCGACGAGGGCCCCAACGAACTGGGCATCAGCCAGCGCCGCACGCTGCGCGACATGGCCTGGGACGTGGTCACCGAGCCCATGTTCCTGCTGTTGCTGGGTGCGGGTGCCATCTACCTCGCCATGGGCGACGCGCACGAGGCGCTGATCCTGCTGGGCTTTGTGGTCATCATCATGGCGATCACGGTGCTGCAGGAGCGCCGCACCGACAACGCGCTGAACGCCCTGCGCGACCTCTCCAGCCCCCGCGCGCTGGCATTGCGCGGCGGCACCCTGGTGCGCATTGCAGGCCGCGACGTGGTGCGTGAAGACCTGCTGATGATTGCCGAGGGCGACCGCATCCCGGCCGACGGCACGCTGCTGCAGGCCCACGAGCTGGCAGCTAACGAATCGATGCTGACCGGCGAATCCGAGCCTGTGGTCAAACAACCTGCCGACAAGGTGTTTGCAGGCACGCTGGTGGTCAGCGGCCAGGGCCTGGTGCAGGTGACGGCCGTGGGGCGGCACACCGAGCTGGGCCGCATTGGCCAGTCGCTCGACACCATTGCCCTGCAGGCCTCGCCGCTGCGCGAAGAAATGGCGCGGCTCACGCGCAAGCTGGTGGCCATAGGCCTGTCGCTGTGCGCGTTGCTGGTGGCCCTGTTCTGGGCGCTGCGGGGCGACTGGCTGCAGGCCGTGCTGGCGGGCATCACGCTGGCCATGGGGGTGCTGCCGCAAGAGTTGCCCGTGATCATGATCATCTTCCTGGCCCTGGCCGCAAGGCGGCTGGCGGCGCAGCAGGTGCTCACGCGGCGACTCAACGCCATCGAGACGCTGGGGCAGACCACCGTGCTGTGCGTGGACAAGACCGGCACCCTGACGCAAAACCGCATGGCCGTGGCGGCGCTCTGCATTGCGGGCCAGGAGCTGAATGTGCAGAACCTGCCCACCGCAGCGGATGGCAGCGCGCTGCCCGATGCCTTCCACGAACTGCTCGAATACGCTGTTCTGGCCAGCGAGATCGAACCGCATGACCCCATGGAGCAGGCCTTTCACCGCATGGCGGCGGACCATCTGGTGGACACCGAGCACCTGCACCCCGCATGGTCGCTGGCGCGCGAATACGAGCTGTCGCCCCAGCTGCTGGCCATGAGCCACCTGTGGCGCGACGGCACCTCGGCGCACGACACGGTGGCCACCAAGGGCGCGCCCGAAGCCGTGGCCGACCTTTGCCACCTGCCCGACGCCGAGCGCGCCGCCGTCAGCGCCCAGGCCGCGCGCCTGGCCGACCGAGGCCTGCGGGTGCTGGGCGTGGCCAAGGCCCGGCACCGCACGCAAGACACCTGGCCCGACGCCCAGCACGACTTTGACTTTGAGTGGCTGGGCCTGGTGGCCCTGGCCGACCCGCTGCGCCCCGAAGTGCCCCAGGCCGTTGCGCAGTGCCGCCAGGCGGGCATTCGCGTGGTGATGATCACCGGCGACCACCCCCGCACCGCGCGTGCCATTGCAGCCCAGGCGGGCATCGCCAACGACCGTGTGATCACCGGCGACGAGCTGGCACAGATGCCGCCCCAGGTGCTGGCCGACCAGGTCCGGCAGGTCAGCGTGTTTGCGCGCATCAAGCCACACCAGAAGCTGGCGCTGGTCGAAGCCCTCAAGGCCCAGGGCGAGGTGGTGGCCATGACCGGTGACGGCGTGAACGACGCCCCCGCCCTCAAGGCTGCACACATCGGCATCGCCATGGGCCAGCGCGGCACCGATGTGGCCCGCGAGGCTGCGGCCTTGGTGCTGCTGCACGACGACTTCGCGGCCATCGTGCTGGCGATTCACCGGGGGCGGCAGACCTTTGCCAACCTGCGCCAGGCCATGGTCTACACACTGGCGGTGCACGTGCCCATCATCGGGCTGGCGCTGCTGCCGGTGCTGTTCGGGCTGCCGCTGGTGCTGGCGCCGCTGCACATCGCGTTTCTGGAGCTGGTCATCGACCCGGCCTGTTCCATCGTCTTCGAGGCCGAAGAAGGTGCTGCCGACCTCATGCAGCAGCCGCCCCGCGCGGCCGACGAGCCGCTGCTGTCCGCCCGCCACATCCTGCTGAGCGTGCTGCAAGGCAGCGTGGTGACGGTCGCCGTGGTGGGCCTGTACGCCTGGCTGCTGGGCCAGCCCGCCCATGCCGCCACCGCCAGCACGGCCGCGTTTGTGGTGCTGGTGGCCGCCAACGCCGCGCTCATCCTGCCCAGCCGCAGCAGCCAGACGAGCTGGCGCAGCCTGTGGGCAGGCCTCACCCCGGTCAGCCTGTGGGTGGCAGGAGGCACGCTGGCCGCGCTGGCGGCCATCACCACCGTGCCGTGGCTGGCCAATGCTTTCCGGTTTGTGCCGCTGTCGCCCCTGCACTGGTTTATGGCCTTGCTGGCCGGGCTGCTGCTCACGGTGGTGTTTGCCGCCAACAAGCGGTGGCTGCAGCCCACGGCACCGGCGCTCCATCCTTCACCCGCCTGACCCTCTGCCCCACACCATGACCATCGTTCTGGATTCACTCGACCACGTCGTGCTGACCGTTGCCAGCATCGACAAAACCATTGCGTTTTATGAGCGTG
Source organism: Acidovorax sp. 107 (assembly GCF_003058055.1). Taxonomy (NCBI): domain Bacteria; kingdom Pseudomonadati; phylum Pseudomonadota; class Betaproteobacteria; order Burkholderiales; family Comamonadaceae; genus Acidovorax; species Acidovorax sp. 107. The sequence continues at coordinate 2,405,666 of NZ_QBTZ01000001.1, forward strand.
TGCTGGGCATGACCGCGCAGGAGTTCAAGCCCCAGCGGTACGCGCTGCACTTCGGCGCGCAAAAGATCAACCTGCACGAAGTGGGCAGAGTGGTGGACCCCAATGTGCGCCACGCCACGGCGGGTTCGGGCGACCTGTGCTTCCTCACCCGGATGTCGCTGGACGACGTCATCGCCGACCTGCAGGCCGAAGGCGTCGCCATCGTGCAAGGCCCGGTGGGCGCAACGGGCGCACGCCACCGGCTGCGCTCGGTCTACATCTACGACCCTGACGACAACCTGATCGAGATTGCCAACGAGGTGTGAGGCGCTCGCTGCGCGGGCAGCGGTAAGCATTACCCAACAGACTCAAAACTCCGCAGAGATTGCCGCCCGCAACAACGTGGAAGCGGACTCCACCAGCTCCTGCAGCTGCCCGGCCCGGTCCTGCTCGATGGAGTGCAGCACCATTTCGTTGATGCCCCCCACCACGGCCATGGCCATCATGGGCTGCAGTGGGGCCTTGCGTTTTCGCTCGCCCGGGCGGTTGTTCACCACGTCTAGCATCAGGTCGGCCAGTTGCTGGTTGGCGCGGCGGCGCGCGGCAAGGCCCGTGGGGCCCAGGCCCAGAATGTCGATGAACAAGGTGCGCAGCAATACGGGGTTGCGCGCCAGCACGCCAAAGTAGGCCGCCATGGCCTGCTCCACCTGGGCCTCCCAGTCACTGTGGGGGTCAATGGCAGCGCGCAGCACCGCGATTGCATTGCCGCTGGCCGCCTCATACAGTGCGGTCAGGCATTCGGCCTTGTCGGCAAAGTTTTCATAAAAGGTGCGCCGCGACACGCTGGCTTCGCGCACGATGTCGGCAATGGTGGTGTCGGCATAGCCCTTGGCGGCCACGGCGCGCGCCATGCCTTCCAGCAGGCGGGCGCGGTGTTCGGTGCCCGCAGCGGGTGCGGCGGGTGTAGCAATTGGGGCAGTGACTTCACTCATGGAGGCTGATCGCAATGCAGAAAATTCAATGAGGTACTTGACAGTACCATAGTTGATCTGCATCATACAAACCCAATCGGTACTGCCAAGTACCAAACCTGTGCACCACCGTGCGGCCCCCCTTTGCACCAGGAGCCTTCTTCATGACCGAACTCGTTGTCCGCCGCCTGCTGATCGACCTGGAGACGCCTTTTGCGCGCCGCTGGTGCGGTGGCGACGCGTTTCGCTCGGCGCTGTTCAATGCGCTGTCGATGAGTTTTCCGGTGGGCGAGCAGTTCTTTATCGACGCCGTGCGTGACGGCCACAAGGCCCTGCCCCCCGACAAACAGGCGCAGTTTGCCGACGAGGTGCGCGGCTTCATCGGGCAAGAGGCCACCCACCGCCGCATCCACGCGCTGTTCAACGGCCACCTCGACCAGCAGGGCCTCGCCAATGAATGGGCCCCGCGTGCGCAAGAGCGCATGAAGCTTTTTGCGGGCGCCGATCCACGCCATCCGCTGGCCGTGACCGCTGCCAACGAGCACTTCACCGCCCTGCTGGCCGAATGGCTGCTGGCCCACCCCGAGGTGCTGCAGGGCGCCGAGCCCCGCCTGGCCACGATGTGGCAATGGCACTGCGCCGAAGAGTCCGAGCACAAGAACACCGCCTTCGACCTCTACCAGGCGCTGGGCGGCAACCACGAGTGGCGCATCACCTGGTTCCGCCGCATCACGGTGGTGTTCCTCGGCGATGTGCTGCGCCAGACGGTGCTGAACCTGCGCCGCGATGGCTCGCTGTGGAAATGGAGCACCTGGACCAGCGCCGCACGCACGCTGTTCGGCAAAGGCGGCTTGGTGCGCGAAACCTGGCGCCCCTGGCGCGAATACCTGCGCCCCGACTTTCACCCCAGCCAGCACGGCACCGACCTGTCGGCACGCTGGCTGGCAGAGCACAGCAACGCCTACACCCCCGTGGGTGCACGCTGACAACCACGACCTGACACCATGACCCATCCCACCACGCCCCGGCACACAGGCCGGGCAGGCGCGGCTTTGCTCTGCCTGCTTGCATCGACCGTCCTGCCCCTGCAGGCCTACGCTGGTCCCTTGGCATTTGACGCAGCGTTGCAGCAGTTGCAGCAGCGCTCCGACCAGCTGGCCGCATCGCGCAACGCCGTCGAAAGCGCCCAGCTGCGCCGCGACGCCATGCAGCGCCTGGGCGGCCCGGCGGTCAACCTGAGCGGTGCTGCCTACACCTACAACGCCAACCTGGACGTGGACCTGAACCCACTGAACCGCGCCCTGCCCGGCGTGCTGTCGCAGCTGCCGCCCCAGCTGGCGGGCTCACTGGCCCAGTTGCCCCACCTGCCGTCCAGCTACACGCTCAACCGCAGCAAGAGCGACACCACGGCCTCGGTCTCCGCCATCTGGCCCATCTACATGGGCGGCGCCAGCAATGCCGCTCGGGGCCTGCTGGATGCCCAGGCGCAAGAGGCCCAGGCCGACGCCACCAAAACCAGCCACGAGGCCACCACGTTGCTGGTGCAGCGTTACTTTGGCGCCCAGCTGGCGCAGCGCGCTGCCGTACTGCGCGAATCGGCCCTGGCGACCATCGAACAGCACGACGCTGCCGCGCAGAAGATGCTGGACGCCGGTGTGATCGCACGCGTCGAACGCTTGCAGGCCCGCTCCGCACTGGAAGAGGCCCGCCGCAATGCCCGCAAGGCCCGCGACGATGCCGAGCTGGCCGCCACGGCGCTGACCCGCACCCTGAAGGCGACCGACCCCGTCACGCCCACCAGCCCGCTGTTTGTGCTGAGCCAGCCGGTCGAACCCCTGCCCCACTTCATCGACACCGCTTTGGCCCACCACCCCGGGCTGGACAAGGTGGCCGCCAAGAAAGAGCAAGCCACGCAACTGCACGCCGCCCAGGAGGCACTGCGCAAGCCCCAGGTGTTTGCGTTTGGCCAGCGCCAGCTCAAGACCGGCCGTGACGCCGACTGGGTGGCCGGGGTGGGCGTGCGCTGGACGCTGTGGGACTCCATCGACCGCAACGCGCTGGCCGAATCGTCCAACCGCCAGATCGAGCAGGCCGAGCGCACCGGTGCTCAGGCGCAGAACGACATTGCCCTGCTGGTGGAAAAGCGCTGGCTGGCCCTGGAGCAGGCGCGCCGCGCCTACTTTGCGCTGCAGCCGGGGCTGGAGCTGGCCGACGAAGTGCTGCGCCTGCGCATCTCGGGCCTGAAGGCGGGCACCAGCACCACGCTGGATTTGATCGACGCGCAGGTCAACCAGGCCAAGGCCCAGACCGAACGCGCCCAGGCCGCCCACGACTACGTGAAAGCGCTGGCCGACCTGCTGGAGGCCTGTGGCCTGTCGGAAGACTTTGGCAAATACATGGCGCGCGCTGATGCGCTGAAAGTGGAGTGAAGAGCATGAGCAAGAAAACAGCAGCCGTCGGCGCAGTGGCCTTTGTGGCCGTGGCAGGCTTTGTGGGCTTTGGCCTGTGGAAGGCCTCGCAGCCCGCACCCGAGGTGTTTCAGGGCCAGATCGAAGCGCAAGAGGCCGACATCGCCCCCAAGGTCACTGCGCGCATCGCGCAGATCCTGGTGAAGGAAGGCGACCAGATCGCGGTGGGCACGCCCCTGATCCGCATGGACAGCCCCGAGGTCAAGGCCAAGCTGGCGCAGGCCACCGCCGCCCAGGAGGCCGCCCAGGCCGTGGCCGCCAAGGCCGAAAGCGGCGCCCGCCCGCAAGAGGTGGAGATGGCCCGCCTGAACTGGCAGCGCGCCGTGGCCGCTGCCGACCTGGCTGAGTCCTCCTTCAAACGCGTCGATGGCCTGGCCCGCGAGGGCCTGGTGGCTGCACAAAAACGCGACGAGGCCGAGGCCAACTTCAAGGCCTCGCGCGACCAGGCACTGGCCGCCAAGGCCCAGTACGACCTGGCCCGCGCCGGTGCGCGCAGCGAAGACCGATCCGCCGCCAGCGCCCAGGCGCGCCAGGTGGCGGGCGTGGTGGCCGAGGTGCAGGCCGCCCAGGCCGAGACCGAGCTCAAGAGCCCCGTCGCCGGCGAAGTGGCCAAGGTGCTGGCCCGCACGGGTGAGCTGTCGCCGCAGGGCGTGGCCGTGGTCACGGTGGTGGACCTGAAGGACCAGTGGGTGGTGCTGAACGTGCGCGAAGACCGACTGCAGCGCTTTGCCATCGGCAACGAGTTCGACGCCACCCTGCCCGCCCTGGGCGGCAAAACCGTGAAGTTCAAGGTCTACCACACGGCCGCGCTGCCGGACTTTGCCACTTGGCGCGCCACGCGCGCAGGCCAGGGCTTCGACGCCCGCACGTTTGAAGTACGCGCGCGCCCGGCAGCCCCCATCGAGGGCGCACGCCCCGGTATGACGGTGCTGGTGCAATGACATGCGCCTGATGCACAAAAATTTGAGTCAAATGTGCCGGTAGCGCTAGTGCAATATGCGCAAAAAGCTATGAATTCAATAGCAAATAGCCTTCGCCGCGAGGCCCGCCGCCTGGCGGCCGACCCGTGGGACCTGGCCATGGTCACCTGGGTGCCGCTGCTGGGCGTGGCGCTGCTGTGGTGGATCTTCTCGGCCGGCCTGCCGCGCCACCTGGCGGTGGGCGTGGTGGACGACGACCACTCCAGCCTGTCGCGCCAGCTGGTGCGCATGCTGGACGCCACGCCGGGCGTGCAGATCACCCAGCACTTCACCAACGCGGCCGAGGCCGAACGCGCGCTGCGCGCCGTGGACGTGTACGCCGTGGTCTCCATCCCGCGCGACTTTGCGCGCACCGTGAAGGAAGGCCGCGCCGTGCAGGTCACGCTGCTGCACAACGCGCAGATGTCCACCCACTCGGGCCTGCTACAGCGCGATGTGCGCACGGCCGTGGGCACCTTGTCGGCGGGTATCGAAATGGCCGCACGCAACAAGCGCGGTGAAAGCGCCCAGGCCGTGCACGTGAGCATGGAACCCATCCACACGCAGATGGTGGCGCTGTTCAACGTGTCGAGCAACTACGAGCAGTTTCTGGGCGCGGCGCTGATCCCCGCCCTGCTGCACATCCTGGCCATGACAGCCGGCGCCTGGACCGTGGGCCGCGAGTTGCGCGACCGCACGCTGGGCGAATGGCTGGGCGCGGGGGGCTGGGTGCGCACTGCAGGCGCGCTGGCGGGCAAGCTGGCCCTGCCCTGGGTATCTCTCACGCTGGTGGGCCTGCTGGCGCTGGTGGGCATCACCTGGGGTCGAGGCTGGCACCCGCCGGGCAACCTGTGGTGGGTGGCTGCGGCGCTGGCACTGCTGATGGCGGTGTCGATCACCGCAGGCGCTGCGCTGGCGGGCATCACGCGGTCGCTGCGCACTGCGCTGTCGGGTGCGGGCTTTTTTGCAGCACCGGCGTTTGCGTTCAGCGGCGTGGCCTTCCCACTCGCGGGCATGCCCGGCAGCGCCCGCGCCTGGGCCGAGGCCATGCCGTTCACGCACTACATCCGTTTGCAGATCGAGCAGCTGCAAATGGGGGCGCCCGTGGCCACCAGCGTCTCGACCGTCGTGGCGCTGATCCTCGCCACCGCCGTGCTGTTGCTGCTGGGCGCCACCGCACTCACGCTGGCGCACAAGCGCCCCGACACGTGGGGAGGCCGCTGATGAACACGACAACACCACCCGTGCCCGTGGCAACTCCCTCGCAGCAAGGCCTGCTGGGCGCCTGGCTGCACGCGCTGGCCACCGTGGTGCGCGACAAGGGCGTGCTGCTGCTGTTAGTGGGCGCGCCCGTGCTCTACGGCTTTTTCTATCCTTGGTTCTATGCCGACGAGGTGCTGACCCGAGTGCCCGTGGCCGTGGTGGACCTGGATCACACCAGCCTGTCGCGCCAGATCACCCGCTTTGCCGACGCCGACCCGCGCATCGAGGTGCACCTGGTCACCGGTAGCGAGCGCGAGGCGCAGGAGGCCCTGTGGCGCGGCGAGATCGAGGGTTACGCGGTGATCCCAGCCGGGCTCAAGCGCAGCGTGGTGCGCGGCGAGAACGCCGTGGTCAGCATCGAGGCCAACGGCGCGTATGCGCTGCTCAACAAGGCCGTGCAATATGGCTTTGCGGAAGCCGTGGGCACGGTGTCTGCCGGGGTCGAGATCCGCAAGCTGCAGGCCAGCGGCCAGAGTGCTCCGCAGGCCCGCGCCAGCCGCGTGCCCGTGCAGCTGCAGATGGTGGCGCTGTTCAACCCCACCGAGGGCTACGGCAGCTTTGTGGTGCCCGCGGTGGCGCTGCTCATCCTGCAGCAAACCCTGCTGATGGGTGCGGCAATGCTCACCGGCACCTGGGTCGAAAGCGGCCAGCACCGCGCAAGCGCCACCACCTGGCTGGGCCGCCTGCTGGCGCTGTGCACACTGGGCTGGGCCAGTGGCCTGTTTTACTTTGGCTGGATTTTTGTGCTGCACGACTACCCGCGCGGCGGCAACCCGCTGGGCGCGCTGGCGCTGCTGGCCTGCTACATCCCGGCCATCGCGGCCTTGGGTGCGCTGCTGGGGCTGTGGTTTGGCAACCGTGAACGCGCGCTGCAGGTGCTGCTGTTCACCACACTGCCCATCGCGTTCGTCGCAGGCTTCTCGTGGCCGGTGGAGGCCCTGCCCGAGCCGGTGCAGTGGCTGCGCTGGCTGCTGCCCAGCACCTCGGGCGTGCAGGCGTCACTGCGGCTGAACCAGCTGGGCGCGCCGCTGTCTGCCGCGCTGCCTTACCTGTGTGTATTGGTGGCGCTGGGCACGGTGTGCGCAGGGGCCGTGCTGGCCCTTGCGAGGCCGTCAAGCCCTTTGCGCCCTGGCGCTCGAGCAGCAAACGCGGCGGAGCGCGAGCGCAGAGCTTACTGAGGGTGGGCAGCAGCCTGTTGCCCGGTACGCAAGCGCACCGGGCCGCTGCGCTCTTCCACCGCCGCCTGCACTTCTTTGCGCAGGCCCAGTGCAAACGCCCATTCGGCCACCACAAACAGCGGACCCACAATCAGGCCCACCAGGTCGTCCACAAACGCGGGCTTGCGGCCTTCGTAGTAGTGGCCCACGAACTGGATCACCCAGCCCACGGCAAACAGGCCGATGCCCGTGGCCAGCCACATGGCCAGGGTCTGTGCGGCCACCCATTGCCCGCCCACCAGCATGGCGGCCAGCAGCGCGGCCATGGCCAGGCCAAAACGCATGTCCAGCCGGAAGTAGAAAACACTGGCCGCCAGCGCTGCCAACAGCGCCGGGCTTAGCGGCAGCGCACCCACCATCCAGGCCGGGCGCGACAGCAGGATGACGACGGCGAACATGATCATGGGCACGCCCACAAAATGGGTGTGGATGTTGCGCGGATCGCGGTGGTAGTCGGCGTATTGGGAGAGGTGGTCGATCAGGGTTTTCATGGGTGTCTCCAGCATGGGTTTTGCGCAGCATCAATACTCGCTCTCGGGCCGCGCCAGCGTCTGTCGTGCAGACGACAAAACCCCCGCCGCCCTCCTGCCCCCGTTCACTCGCATTCCATGTCCACCCCTTCTGCCTATTTACCCGTCCTCCAGACTGGCCGCTGGTTTGCCCACCTGCCGCCCGACTTTGCCCAGCCGCTGATTGCCATGGCGCAGTTGCGCCATCTGGCGACGGGCGAGGTGCTGTTCCGCCGCGGTGATGCGCCCTGTGGCCTGTATGCGGTGGTGCGCGGCGCGGTCAGCATCTCGGGCACCCGGGGGCGGGCCGACGAGGCGCGTGCGGCGCTGCTGATCCGCCTGGAGCCGCCGCACTGGTTTGGCGAGATCTCGGTGTTTGACAACTCGGCCCGCACGCACGATGCGCAGGCCACCGAACCCACGACCCTGGTGCACATCCCGCACGAGCGGCTGCAGCACTGGCTGCAGGCCCACCCGCAGCACTGGCATGCGCTGGCCTTGCTGATGACCGACAAGCTGCGCTCGGCCTTCGTGGCGATGGAAGAGCTGGCGCTGTTGCCCGCCCCGCAGCGCCTGGCGCGGCGCCTGGTGATGATGGCCGAGGGCTACGGGCAGTGGACGGCCGAAGGGCAGTCGCGCCGCGTGATCGAGATCTCGCAAGAGCAGCTGTCGCTGATGCTGGCGATCTCGCGCCAGACCACCAACCAGATCCTCAAGGACCTGGAGTCGCGCCAGCTGGTGCGCGTGCAGCGCGGCGAGGTGGAGATTCTGGACCTGGCCGGCCTGCGGGGCGCTTGCGCCTGATTACTATCAAATCAGTAGCAAACAAGGCATGTTGCACTAGCGCATCGGCGTGTTTTTACACAAATACTAAGCACACATTCCATTTCCGGGCAAAATGACGGCCATGCAACTGAACTACATCGCCAACGCCTCGGTGCCCTCGTCTTCGGGCCGCACGATCCCCGTGATCGACCCGTCCGACGGCCAGCCCTTCGACGAGATCCAGCGCAGCAACGCCGACGACATCGACGCGGCGGTGCATGCAGCCCGCCAGTGCTACCACGCGGTGTGGCAAAAGTTGGCCCCGGTGGAACGCGGTCGCCTGCTGCAAAAGCTCTCGGCCAAGATCCTGGAGCACGCGGACGAGCTGACGGCGCTGGAGCAGCGCGACTGCGGCAAGCCCACCAAACAGGCACGCGCCGACGCCATTGCGCTGGCCCGCTACTTCGAGTTCTACGCCGGTGCGTGCGACAAGTTCCACGGCGAGACCATTCCCTACCCCGACGGCTACAGCGTGCTGACCTGGCGCGAGCCCCACGGCGTCACGGGCCATGTGATCCCCTGGAACTACCCCATGCAGATCTTTGGCCGCAGCGTGGGCGGCGCCCTGGCGGCGGGCAATGTGTGCGTGGTCAAGCCGGCCGAAGACGCCTGCCTCTCGCTGATCCGCGTGGCGCAACTGGCGGCAGAGGTGGGGTTCCCCGCCGGGGCGCTCAACATCGTCACCGGCTACGGCCACGAGGTGGGCGACGCGCTGGCGCGCCACCCCGGCATCGACCACATCAGCTTCACCGGCAGCCCCAAGATCGGCACGCTGATCCAGCAGGTGGCTGCCGAGCGCCACTGCCCCGTGACGCTGGAGCTGGGCGGCAAGAGCCCGCAGATCATCTTTGCAGACGCCGACCTGGACGCCGCCATCCCCGTGGTCATCAACGCCATCGTGCAGAACGCCGGGCAGACTTGCTCGGCCGGCTCGCGCGTGCTGATCGACTCGCTGATTTACGAACCGCTGCTGGAACGCCTGGGCAAGGCGTTTGAAAAGCTGCGCGTAGGCCCCGCCGCCATGGACCTGGACGTGGGCCCGCTGATCCGCCAGACGCAGCAGCAGCGCGTGTGGGACTTCCTGTCGGACGCGCAGGTTGCAGGCATCCCCATGGTGGCCCAGGGCGTGGTGGTGGACGAAGCCCCCGAGACCGGCTACTACCAGGCTCCCACCTTGCTGCGCGATGTGCCCGTGGGCCACCGCCTGGCGCAGGAAGAAGTGTTCGGTCCCGTGCTGTCGGCCATGGCCTTTCAGGACGAAGACCACGCCGTGGAGCTGGCCAACGCCACGCAGTTCGGTCTGGTGGCTGGCATCTGGACGCGCGACGGCGCGCGCCAGTTCCGCATGGCCAAGCGCGTGCACAGCGGGCAGGTGTTCATCAACAACTATGGCGCGGCCGGTGGCGTGGAGCTGCCCTTTGGCGGCGTCAAATCCAGCGGCTACGGGCGCGAAAAGGGCTTTGAGGCGCTGTACGGTTTCACCACCCTGAAAACCGTCGCCATCAAGTACGGTTGAAGAGGCATTGCAGGGTGTCTCGCCTGCGCACGACAGCGCAGGCAGGCCCCAGTAACCTTGGCCGCTTCTGCACGACGATTTTTCTTTTTCCATGCCCCTGAGTCCCCCCGCCCCCCGCACCCTGAAACATGTCCGCCGGGTGAACTACCAGGGCTTTGAACGCGACGATGGCCTGTGGGACATCGAAGGCGAGCTGCACGACAGCAAGGCCTACGACGCCACCTCCTTTCGCGACCCCACCAAGCAGCGCCTGGCAGGCGAGGCCATCCACCACATGTGGCTGCGCGTGACCGTGAACCGCCAGCTGGTGGTGCAGGCGGTGGACGTGTCCATGGATTCGCACCCGCTCAAGGGCTGCACCGAGGCCCAGGCCGCGCTGCAGCGCATGGTGGGCTGCAGCATGGCGCGCGGCTGGCGCCAGGCCATCCAGAAGCATCTGGGTGGCGTGGAAAGCTGCACGCACCTGCGCGAGCTGCTGTTCAACCTGGCCACGGCAGCGTTCCAGTCGGTGCCTGCGGTGTTTTCGTCTACCAACCCGGATGAGCCGCCGCGCCACCTGGGCCAGTGCACGGGATGGGACTTCAACGGCCAAGGCGTGAAAGAGTTTTTCCCCCAGTTCTATGGCCGGCAGCCCAAGGCACCCGCCCCGGCTCCCTTTACGGCAGATACGGCTTCGGCCACTGAAATTTCAGCCCCATCGGGCGCTAGCGCTCGTTGAATATGCGCTGGTAGCTATCAATTTTGATATATCACCACAACCCATCGGAGACACCCATGCGTGTGCAGAACAAATCCATCATCGTCACCGGCGCCGGCAATGGCATTGGCGAAGGCATTGCCAAGCGCCTGGCGGCCGAGGGCGGCAAGGTCATCGTCAATGACATCAACGAAGCGGGCGGCCAACGCGTGGTGGCCGAGATCACGGCCGCCGGCGGCACGGCCGCGTTCTTCAAGGCCGACGTGACGAAGTCCGCCGAAGTGAAGGCGATGGTCGACGAAGCCGTGCGCCTGTACGGCCGCCTGGACGTGGTGGTGAACAACGCGGGCTGGACGCACCGCAACCGCCCCATGCTCGAAGTGAGCGAGGACGAGTTCGACAAGGTCTATGCCATCAACATGAAGAGCATCTACCTGAGCGCCATCCACGCCGTGCCCGCACTGCGCCAGGCCGGTGGCGGCAGCATCATCAACATCGCCTCTACCGCCGGGCTGCGCCCCCGCCCGGGCCTGACCTGGTACAACGGCTCCAAGGGCGCCGTCATCATCACCAGCAAGTCCATGGCGGCCGAGCTGGGCCCCGACAACATCCGCGTGAACTGCATCAACCCCGTGTTCAACCCCGACACGGGCCTGGCTGCCGAGTTTGCGGGCGGCCCGGTGGACGATGCGCGCCGCGCCAAATTCCTGGCCACCATTCCGCTGGGCCGCTTCTCCACCGCGCTCGATGTGGCCAATGCAGCGCTGTACCTGGCGAGCGAAGAGGCATCGTTCATCAGCGGCGTGTGCATCGAGGTGGATGGCGGACGCTGCGTGTAAACAAGCAAGCGCCCCGGCGCGCTGGCAAGCCACCACCACATCTCGTTGCGCTCCACCAATCCGCACCAGGGCAGTGCGGATTGATTTGACGGTCTTGGCCCTGCTGCCTATAGTGCCGCCGATGTTTGCGAGCCAGCCCCACACCACAGCTGCCAGCGCCACCGCGCTGCTGCGCCGTGGCGCGCGCTCGCAGGCCACGCTCCAGGCCGGTGACCGCGCTCTCTGCACCCTCGCTGCAGATTCCTGAGCCCGGCGACACCCCCTCCCCTCCGCATTCTTTTCGCGCACCTCCTGTCGCCGGGCCCCACGCCCAGCGCCAGCTTGCGCCTTGGCCACTGCCGGGGCGCAGACGTCAGGAGTGTCCATGCCCCCGTTTCCTTCGGGCGAAATTTCGCTCGCCCCGTGCGCGCCCGCGCACCCACTCACAGCCTCTGCGCTCACGCACGAGGGTCCTGTCGATCAGGCCGTGGCCCAAGCAGCCGCCACCGCCGACATCACCCGCCAATTCATCCGTGCCAAGCAGCCCTGCGCCGACGGCTACCGCTGGTACCTGCGCCGCCAGGAGGGCGCCAGCAACTACCAGGCTTTGCTGGACGACCTGGTGCGCGAGGGCCGCGTGGAAGACGCGTGCTGGATGCTGGACCAGTTCGGTCCCACCAACGATGTGCTGGAGGTAGACCACCTCGAGGCCGACGCGCTGGTGTTCGCCGGCAGCGTGCACTGCCGGGGCAGCGCGGACGTGGACGGTGTGCTGCGCACCGGCCGCAGCCTGAGTGTGCAGGGCGGCCTGCGGGTGGGCGGTGCGCTGCGCGTGGGCGAAGACCTGCGCGTGGCGGGCGCGGTGCGCTGCGAGGGCAGTGCGCGGCTGCAGGGCGATGCGCGTGTGGGCTGGTCGCTGACCGTGGCGCAGCGGCTGCAATGCACGGGCAGCCTGCGGGTGGGCGGCGAGCTGGACTGCGGCGCCGCCGCCCACGTCGGTGGCCACTGCCGGGTGACCCAGGATCTGCGGGTGGTGGGCGACCTGGGCTGCGACGGCGGCATCAAGGTGGGCGGGCATCTGCAAGCCGATGCCGCCGTGCAGGCCGCCCGGGGCGTGTGGGTAATGGGCGATGTGGACTGCAAGGGCCATCTGCAGGTGGGCTGGGGGGTGCGGGCCGGTGGGCACATTCACGCCGGTGGGGCCATCCGCGCCGGCGAGAGCCTGTGGGCGGGCGAGACCATTGCAGCGGGCGAGGCTTACGGGGTGTATGCAGGCCTGGTCGTGCCACTGCCCGACTGGCCCCACAGTGCCAGGGTGTGCGCCCGCGAACAGCCATCGCGCCTGCTGAGCGGCTGCTGGTCTGATGAACAGGGAATCACACCATGACAGACGCCCCCCGCGCTTGCCCACGGCCGAGCAATCGACTGCGCACCGCGCCTTGCATCCCAACCCGGCAAGGTGGCTATGCAGCCCCGGAAGTATTGCGAACAGGCTCTGCGCTGTACCAGCCTTTGGTTGGCCAGCCCAGACTTCAGCCCAGCACTTCGCGCAGGGCGGCTTCGTACAGGCCAGTGAGCTTGTCCATCACGCCCAGCAGACGCTCGCTGGTGGTAGCCACCGCGTTCAGCCCTGCGTCATCGGCGGGGCGGCGCAGGGCCGATTCAAAGAACAGCCACTGCGAGTCGGCCAACTCCAGCTCGTTGCGGATGGCGGTGGTGGACACCGGCGCCGCCTTCAGCGTCTGCAGCGCCTGGCGGAAATCGGCCGCGTCGGACGCCAGCTGGGCCTGCACCACCTTGGACTCCACCTTGGCTGCATGCAGAAAATAGTTCTTGGCCAGGCGTTGTGACAGCATGCGCTGACGGCCCGCAAGGTTGACCAAGCGGGCACTGGGGGCGGGGGCCATTTTCTCGATGGACTCGGTCACGGCCTGCGCAATCAGCAGCGTGCGGTCGGCCTGCTCGGAAGCCGCCACCACCAGCGCAGTCTGGGTTGCTGGCGCGGCAGTCAGCTGGTTGAGCAATGCAAACTGCTTTTGCACCTCGGCCAGCTGGCGCCCCACATCGGCCGGCCACTGCCCCGACTGCGTGCCTTTGGCCAGCTCGCTGCTGCCCGACAGGGCCATCTTGCGCGCCAGTCCCATCACATCCACGGCAGCGCCAGGCAGCACCTGCAGGTACTGCTGGCAATAGGCCTTGGCCATGCGTTGCGATAGCGCACGGAACCAGCCCGCATAGTTGATGGCCCCCGACAGCCCCATCTGCGCCTGCGCGCTCAGGGCCCAGGTAGGCAGAAGGATGCCCGCCGCGACCCATTGAACAGCCACGCGGCGCTGGCACGGCATGGCATCGGCTGAAAATTCGCGCGTCAACATGGCAATCCCCTTGAAATCGGATGCCCATATTGTTGCGACGCACCATCCAAAGCGCACTGCGCCATGTCAAAGGCAGGCACACCCACGCCGGGGCAAAACTTGACCGCGATCAACTCCGCGTGCAGGGGCATACCCCCTTAGCACAGGCCCATGCGGCAAAATCGCGCCATGGCCGAACGTGTGATTCCTCTGGTGGACCAACGCATCGCCGCTCTGGCGGCGCGGGTGCCCACGCTCCCCGTAGCCCCCATGGGCCAGCTCACCGACACCCGAGGCCGCCCGCTGCGCGACCTGCGCATCAGCGTGACGGACCGCTGCAACTTCCGCTGCAACTACTGCATGCCCAAGGAAGTGTTCGACAAGGACTACCCCTACCTGCCGCACGGGGCGCTCCTGAGCTTTGAGGAAATCACGCGGCTGGCGCGGCTCTTTCTGGCGCATGGCGTGCGCAAGATCCGCCTGACGGGCGGCGAGCCCCTGCTGCGCAAGAACCTCGAAGACCTGGTGGCGCAACTGGCCCAGCTGCGCACCGTGGACGGCGTGGCGCCGGACCTCACCCTCACCACCAACGGCTCATTGCTCGCACGCAAGGCCCAGGCCCTGAAGGACGCGGGCCTGAACCGCGTGACGGTGAGCCTGGACGGCCTGGACGATGCAGTCTTCCGCCGCATGAACGATGTGGACTTTCCGGTGGCAGACGTGCTGGCCGGCATCGAGGCTGCACACGCCGCCGGGCTGTCGCACATCAAGGTCAACATGGTGGTCAAGCGCGGCACCAACGACCACGAGATCTTGCCCATGGCGCGCCACTTTCGCGGCACCGGCACCACGCTGCGCTTCATCGAATACATGGACGTGGGCGCCACCAACGGCTGGCGCATGGACGAGGTGCTGCCGTCGGCCGAACTCATCAAACGCCTGCGCGCCGAACTGCCGCTGGTGCAGCTGGACCCAAGCAACCCCGGCGAAACTGCCGAGCGCTGGGGTTATGCCAACGCAGCGGGCCAGCACGACCCTGCGCTGGGCGAGGTGGGCGTGATCAGCAGCGTGACCCAGGCCTTCTGCCACGACTGCAACCGCGCACGCCTGTCCACCGAAGGCAAGCTCTATCTGTGCCTGTTTGCCAGCCAGGGCTACGACCTGCGCACGCTGCTGCGGGGCGGCGCCAGCGACGAGGCGATTGCCTCGGCCATCGCCCCCATCTGGCAGCAACGCACCGACCGCTACTCCGAGCTGCGCAGCAGCCTGCCTGCCGATACGGGCCAGGGCGCGCGCCGCGTCGAGATGAGCTACATCGGCGGATGACCTCGGACAACCCCCTGAGCGACTGCGTCGCTTCCCACTTCTCTCGCACCGCTTCGCAATGCGGGAAGGGGGACGCAGCCCTCGCTGCGGGGCGGCCCTTGCTTGGCTGCCCTGGTCTGGACGGCGCTCGCTGCACAAGCCCTAACCCTTCAAAACATGATTGACACCCAAGACATCACCGGCCTGGTCCTCGCTGGGGGCCGCGGCTCCCGCATGGGCGGGGTGGACAAAGGCCTGCAGAACTTTCGCGGCCTGCCGCTGGCCCTGCACACGCTGATGCGGCTGCAGATGCAGACGGGCAACGTGATGGTCAATGCCAACCGCAATCTGGCGGCCTACGAGGCGTTTGGCACGCCGGTGTGGCCCGACGTGCTGAGCGACTACGCCGGGCCACTGGCGGGCTTTCTGACCGGGCTGGAGCGCTGCGAAACGCCCTGGCTGCTGACGGTACCTTGCGATACGCCGCTGTTTCCGCTGGACCTCGCCCAGCGCCTGGCGGCTGCGGCAGACGCCGAGGGCGCTGACATGGCCATGGCCGCAGCGCCAGAAGACGACGGCAAGGGCCACGTCACCGTGCGCCCGCAGCCGGTGTTCTGCCTGCTGCGCGTGGACCTGCTGGAAAGCCTGGTCGCCTTCACCCAGGCCGGTGGCCGCAAGATCGACGCGTGGACCGGCCAGCACCGCTGCGCCATCGTGCCGTTCGACCAGCCGGGCGACGACCCCCAGGCCTTCTTCAACGCCAACACGCTGGCCGAGCTGCACGCGCTGGAAAGCAGCAGCGCGCCCCAGGCCTGAGCTGCCCCCCACCTCATGAACGATCGCCCCCCAGTGGACCCAGTGGATGCTGGCGCGGTACACATCCGCCCCCTGGTCGCCGCCGATGCGGTGGCCTACAAGGCCCTGCGCGACGAGGCACTGCGCACGGCGCCGGATGCCTTCACCTCGGACTACGAATCTTCCGTGGGCCGCGATGCCAGCGAGTACGTGGCGCGGTTTGGCGCGCCGGAGTCCGGCCAGTTCTTTCTGGGCGCCTTTGACACGGCGGGCCAGCTGCTCGGCTGCCTGGGTTGCGAGCGCGAGCAGCGCACCAAACAGCGCCATTGCGCCGTGGTGGTGGGCATGATGGTGTCGGCTTCAGCGCAGCGCAGGGGCATTGGCCGGATGCTGGTGGAGGCCTGCGTGCAGGCCGCCAGCCAGGTGCCGGGGCTGACCCAGCTGGTGCTTACCGTCACTGCGTCCAACCACCACGTGGTGCGCCTGTACGAGCAGGCCGGGTTCCGCGCCTGGGGCCTGCTGCCCAACGCCATCGTGGTGAATGGCGTGGGCTACGACAAGCTGCACATGGTGCGGCTGCTCTCCCACTGAATTCAAGCCAATCTCACCCATGAAAACCATTGCCCAGATAGCCGCCGAGCTGCAAGGCTACGACCCGCAGGCCCTGAGCGCTGCCGATGTGAACCAGTTTCTGGACCGGCTGGTCGAGCCCGTCACCGCTACCGAAGTGCTGCCGCTGTTCAGCGCGCTGGGCCGCGTGCTGGCGCAGGACGTGATCTCGCCCGTCAGCGTGCCGCCCCACGACAACTCGGCCATGGACGGCTACGCCTTTGCCGGCGCGCAACTGGTGGCCGGGCAGCCGCTCACGCTGCGCGTGGTGGGCACCGCCCTGGCGGGCAAGGCCTGGGCGGGCACCGTGGCAGCGGGCGAATGCGTGAAGATCATGACCGGCGCCATCATGCCTGCGGGGCTGGACACCGTGGTGCCCCAGGAGTTCACCACCGCCACTGCCGACGGCCACATCACCATCGCTGCCGATGTGCTGCGCGCCGGCGATAACCGCCGCTTCAAGGGCGAGGACATCATGGAAGGCCGCGTGGCGCTGGCCCGTGGCGAGCTGCTGACGCCTGCCGCCCTGGGCCTGGTGGCCAGCCTGGGCCTGCCCACCGTCACAGTGGCCCGCCGCCTGCGGGTGGCGTACTTCTCCACCGGCGATGAGATCCTGAGCCTGGGCGAGGCGCCGCGTGAGGGCGCCGTGTACGACAGCAACCGCTACACCGCGTTCGGCCTGCTCACGCGCATGGGGGTGGAGGTGATCGACCTGGGCGTGGTGCGCGACGAACCCGCGCTGCTCGAAGCCGCCTTCCGCCAGGCGGCGCAGCAGGCCGACGCCATCATCACCAGCGGCGGCGTGAGCGTGGGCGAGGCCGACCACACCCGCACCATGATGAAAAAGCTGGGCGACGTGGCCTTCTGGCGCATCGCCATGCGCCCGGGCCGCCCCATGGCCGTGGGACGCATCAGCAACGCAGAAAATCAAGCCATTTCGGCCTCAAGCGCTACTACATCAAGCGCCGGCAGCTATCAAAATGATATCAACACACCCACCGGTGGCGCTGTACTCTTCGGGCTGCCCGGTAATCCGGTGGCGGTGATGGTGACCTTTCTGGCCTTTGTGCGCCCCGCCCTGCTGCACATGATGGGGTGCACCCGTGCGGCGCCCCCGCTGCTGCGCGCCATCAGCACCGAGCCCATGCGCAAGAAGCCCGGCCGCACCGAATACCAGCGTGGCCTGGTCACCACCGCCGCCGACGGCACGCTGCAGGTGCGCACCACCGGCAACCAGGGCTCGGGCGTGCTCAGCTCCATGGTGCAGGCCAACGGGCTCATCGTGCTGCACCACGGCCAAGGCAATGTGGCGGTGGGCGATGCAGTGGATGTGATGGTGTTTGAGGGCGTGATCTGACACGGTAATGCGCCGCCAGCCGGTGCATGGCATCGGCCGCCAAGGTAACCTGAAACCAGCCTCTCGCCCTGTTCACAGACACGAATCACGCCATGCCCTACGCCGCACAACACCTTGCACAACCCCCATCCCGAGACGATGTGGACCGCCTGCCCGGCGCCACGGTGGTCGAGTTCGGCACACCCTGGTGCGGCCACTGCCAGCGCGCACAGCCACTGATCGAAGCCGCCCTGAAGGACCGCGCGGACATTGCCCACGTCAAGGTCGAAGACGGCCCCGGCCAGCGCCTGGGCCGCACGTTCGGTGTGAAGCTCTGGCCCACGCTGGTGTTTCTGAAAGACGGTAAAGAGGTCGCGCGCTTGGTGCGCCCGCAGGGTGGTCAGGAGATCACGCAGGCGCTGCAGGCAACGGTCTGAGGGCCGAGAACAGCGGGCTCAAGGGACGGGTGCCGCGAGGCTGAAAACGCCCTCTGCGCCCCGTCCTGCATCGCCGCCCAGGCAAAGGGCCCTCGAACAGGCTGCGCACGATGCGCGGTGGGCGATGAATTTACCTGCGGCCCAGAGCTTGATCCACGCCCCGGTTGGCCAGCGCGTCGGCCCGCTCGTTGCCCGGGTCGCCCGAATGCCCCTTCACCCAGCGCCATTCGATGCGGTGCCCGCCGGTGCCAACCAGCGCATCCAGCCGCTGCCACAGCTCCACGTTCTTGACCGGCTGCTTGGAGGCCGTGCGCCAGCCCTTGGCCTTCCAGCCGTGAATCCACTCGGTGATGCCTTTGCGCACGTACTCGCTGTCCAGGTACAGCGTCACGGCACAGGGGCGCTTGAGGGCCGACAGCGCCTCGATCACCGCCATCAGCTCCATGCGGTTGTTCGTGGTGCCCAGTTCGCCGCCAAACAGCTCTTTCTCGGTCGCGCCGGAGCGCAACAATACGCCCCACCCGCCGGGGCCGGGATTGCCCTTGCAGGCGCCATCGGTGTAAATCTCTACCTGGTTCAAACTCTGTTCCTGACAATGTGATGGATGGTTGCTATGGCGGGGCATGAAGCCCCATAGCCACCGCGAAAGACTGTGCTCGAGGCTTGTGCCGGGCCGCGGAAGGGGTAGGCCGCGAAGGACTCACGCCCTGCAGGGATGCCCGGTTGGCAATAGGCACAGTGCCTGCAGCGCGCTGGCGGTGGGTGCGCCAGGCGGGCTCCAGCAAACGCATGCCATGCACCCGTTTGACAGCGACCAAGAAGTAAGCGGCACCCAGAATGGGCCACCACTTCTCACCCAGCGGGTCCATCCAGCCAAAACGCTCCAGCCACTGCGCGCTGCGCACCGCTGGACGATAACAGCCAAAACGGGCTGACTCGACCTCGAAATTCAAAAGCCGCAGCCAATCGCGCAGGCGCCGATAGCCAATGAACTCGCCGACATCGGGCAGGTACAGGCTGCCCCGCCCCAGCCGTTGGTACAGGCGCGCGCGGCGCTGCCGCAGGCCCCACAGGCTGGTGGGGTTCAGGCCGCTGATGACCACGCGCCCTTCGGGCACCAGCACCCGCTCCACCTCGCGCAGCGCGGCGTGGGGGTCGATGCTCAGCTCCAGGGTGTGGGGCAACACCAGCAAATCCAGGCTGGCCGCAGGGAAGGGCAAGGCCACGGGCTCGGTGAGCAGGTCCACCGCACGGCGCTGCATCAGACCGACGTCCTCGGTCTCCACAAAGGCAATGGAGCCCTCCACAGCCTCCTGACCCATGGCGAGCCACTGGTGGGGCATGCGGTTGGCGCGCAGGCCGTCCAGCAGCGGCATACCGAGCTGAAGGCTGTGGTAACCAAAAATGTCGGCCACCGCCTCGTCAAAGCGCGCCTGCTCCCACGCGAGCAGGTAGCGGCCGGGGGGGGAGTCGAACCAGTGGTGCAAACCTATAATTTGATCGCTCATGAACTTGCTACCGCTGCCCGCCTTTACCGACAACTACATCTGGATGCTGCACGACGGCCGCCAGGCCATCGTGGTGGACCCGGGAGAAGCCGCGCCGGTGGAGCAGGCCTTGCACCGCTGGGGCCTGACATTGCAGGCCATTCTAGTCACGCACCATCATGCCGATCATGTTGGTGGAGTCGATGCCCTGCGCGCTGCCACTGGCGCACAGGTGTATGGCCCTGCACGGGAGCGCATCCCCGAGCCGCTGGTGCGGCTGGTGCAGGGCGACACCGTCAATGCGCTGGGGCTGCAGTTCCAGGTCATCGACGTGCCGGGACACACGGCGGGCCATATTGCCTACTACTGCCCCGACATGGACAGCGCGCCCTTGCTGTTCTGTGGCGACACGCTGTTCTCGGGCGGCTGCGGGCGGCTGTTCGAAGGCACGCCCGCTCAGATGCTCGACTCGCTAGACCGATTGGCTGCGCTGCCCGACAGCACCCGGGTGTGCTGCACCCACGAGTACACGCTGTCGAACCTGAAGTTCGCACGCGCTGTGGAACCCGGCAACGCTGCACTGCTCCACTACAGCAGCCAGTGCGAGGCCTTGCGGGCGCAGAACCAGCCTACGCTGCCCTCGCACATGGCGCTGGAGCGAGACATCAACCCCTTTCTGCGCGTGCGGCAGGGCCCGGTGGCGCAAGCCGCCCAGGGTTACGACGCGCAGGTGTCCCTTGACGACGCAGTAGCAGTGCTGGCCGCGCTGCGTCAATGGAAAAACGAGTTCCGATGAAAATTTTGCACATCGCCTGCCTGGCTGGCCTTTTGTGGCTGACAGGCTGCGCCACCACGGGTTCGGTGCCCGACCAGGCGACTGCCAGCGGCACCAGCACCAGCACAAAGAGCCCCGCGTCACCCCACACCCCCGTCATCCCCAACGGCCCGCTCAAACCCATCACCGCCGCGCAAGCCGCGAGCGGCGAGGTGGCTTCGCTGTCGGCCCCTGCCGACCTGTGGGACCGCATCCGCCGGGGCTTTGCCATGCCCGACTTGCAGCACGAGCTGGTGCAGGACCGCGAGCAGTGGTACGCCACGCGACCCGACTACATGCAGCGCATGACCGAGCGCTCCAGCAAATACCTGTTCCATGTCGTTGAAGAACTGGAACGCCGGGGCATGCCCACCGAACTGGCGCTGCTGCCCTACATCGAAAGCGCGTTCAACCCGCAGGCAGTATCCAGCGCCAAGGCTGCAGGCATGTGGCAGTTCATGCCCGCCACGGGCAACTATTTCGACCTCAAGCAGAACGCCTTCCGCGACGACCGCCGCGACGTGCTGGCGTCCACCCGCGCAGCGCTGGACTACCTGCAAAAGCTCTACGGCATGTTTGGCGACTGGCACCTGGCCCTGGCCGCCTACAACTGGGGCGAGGGCAGCGTAGGCCGCGCCATCGCCCGCAACCAGAAACTGGGCCTGGGCACCAGCTACACCGACCTCAACATGCCAGCAGAAACCCGCATGTATGTGCCCAAGCTGCAGGCGGTCAAGAACATCGTGGCGAACCCGGATGCGTTCAACACCGAGCTGCCGCTGATCGAAAACCACCCCTACTTTCAGACCGTGGACATCACGCACGACATTGATGTGTCGCTGGTGGCCACACTGGCGGGGATTCGCGAGGAAGATTTTCGGGCGCTCAACCCGTCGTACAAGCGGCCCGTGATCCTGGCCGCTGGCACGCCGCAAATTCTGCTGCCCTGGGACAACGCCAAGGTGTTCCAGCGCAATCTGGAAGCCAAGAGCGAAGGCCAGTACGCAAGCTGGACCGTATGGTCCGTGCCCACCACCATGACGGTGGCCGAGGCCGCACAGCGTGCGGGCATGAGTGAGGCGGATCTGCGCAGTATGAACAACATCCCGCCGCGCATGCTCATCAAGGCGGGCTCAGCGCTGATGGTGCCGCGCTCCACCACCACCCGGCAGGACGTGTCCTCCCACCTGGCAGACAACGGCCAACTGAGCCTCACCCCCGAGATCGTGAATCGCCGTACCACCGTGCGCGCCGGCAAGGGCGACACGGTGGCCAGCATTGCGCGGCGCTACAAGCTGGCAGCAGCCAGCGTGGCGGACTGGAACGACGTGCGGGCCAATGCTGCGTTCAAGGCAGGCCAGCAGATCGTGGTGTACCTGCCGGTGCGCCAGAACCAGGCGCATGCACGCAGCGGCACTGGCAATGCCCGCGCATCAGCCGCCACGGCGGGCAAGCGCCAGGCTCCTGCGCCGACACGTCGCGGCGGCTCGCCCTCCAAGGTCAAGCGCCGCTGACCCACGCCCCTCCAGGCGGCGAGGGCTCCGTAGGTCCGGCCAGTGCCGGTGCAACGCTCAGAAGCGCAGCGTGTGCATGCCCAGCAGCCCCAGGATGCCCATGATGATGAGATAGAGCGCCACGATGGTGCTGAGCAAACGCGGCATGACAAGAATGAGGATGCCCGCAATCAGGGAAACGAGCGGGCCGATGCTGAGGCTCAGCGACATGGTGAATGGTCCTTGAAAAATGGCACAGGGGCGGCGCAGCAAAACCACGGCCAGCGCGGCCTGGGTGATGCATAGAGCATGGTTCAATTGCCGTGCAACGGGCAGGCGCCAGACACTGTAGTCGATGCCAGGGGCCGTTAAGAACGTGTCTACGATCTCGCAGGGAATTGCGGTGCTTGCCTACAGCCAAGCTATTGGCTGCACGCCGCGCCTTACATCCCCTCCCGCACGGGCCACTGTGAGACCCGGGGAGATCGGAAATGTGTTCTAAGACCTGCCGGCAACCTCGAACCGTCAGACGCTGTACTTCTGGCGGGCCTTGCGCACGAATTCGTTGGTGGAAGTGCGCGCCAGTTCGACCTTGGCCTCGACCAGTTCGGGCAACGCGCGCGACAGCATGCGCAGCGCCGTGGCTGGGCCTTCGTCGGGCATCAGGCCGTTGGTGGAATATGTCTCACGCACTCGGCTGAACGCCGCCAGATAGGTCCCCCGGTCACCCATGAGGTAGGCGGCGGGCACTGCCTTCACGAGGTCTGCCGGGGCTGCCGTCTGCAGCCACTTGAGCGCGTGCACGATGCCGTTGACCAGTGCCTGGGCTTGGGCGGGCTGCTTCTGGATGAATGTCTGAGGCGCATACAGGCAACTGGCGGGCATGGTGCCACCGAACATGTCTTGCGCCGCCTTGAGCGAGCGCAGGTCTCCCACGATGCGGGTGTCCGCCTTTTGCTCCAGCAAAGTCATGATGGGATCGGCATGGCACAGCGCATGCACCTGGCCGGAGCGCAGCGCGTTCATCGCATTGGCGCCCGAGCCCACGCCCACAAAAGCCACCTCCCGCAAAGGCACGCCTGCACGCATCAGCATCAGACTGGCTGCCAAGTGGGTGGACGAGCTCACCGAGGACACGCCCACCTTGCGCCCCGCCAGGTCGCCCAGATCCTTGTACGCCGGTACCGACCGCAGGGACACACCGAGCGCCAGTTGTGGCGCCCGTCCCTGCACCACCAACGCTCGGTAGGCATGACCGCGCGCCTGTGCACGCAACACATGCTCAAACGCACCGGAACAGACATCGGCCGCGCCGTCCTGCACCGCCTGCCAGGCCAATGCTCCCGCTGAATAGTCGCGCACCACCACGTCCAGGCCTTCCAGACGGAAGTACCCCAACGCATCGGCCAGCGCCAGCGGCAGGTGGTACAGAACGCCCTGCCCGCCCACTGCCACCGTCACCCGCCCCAAAGCGGCGCCATCGGTTTGCGCAAGCACCCGGGTCGCAGGTGCCCACACCGCAGCCGCCGACAAGGCGGATACGGCGCCAAAGGCGCGGCGAGTGAGTGGAGGCAGAGACATGGAATCAGGAAAAAAGACAATGCTGCATTGCAACAATCGTGCCTCAGCACTGGCCAAACCGCATCAGGGTGAATCCCTGCGGGTTACTACGTACCGTGATCAACGGCCTCCAGCGGAGGCGTACCGCCAAAGAGGCGGCATACACCCGGCAAGCTCAGCGATAGCCGATGAAAAGGATGGCGATATTGACCAAAAAACCACCGGCCCAGACCGCACTGCGTGCCGTGGGCATGTCGGCCACGTACATCATCACGTAGAAAATACGCAGCAACACATACAGCAGCGCCAACAGGTCCAGCAGCGTCTGCCCTGCGCCCAGCAAGTGCGCGATGATGACCGCGCCGATAAAAAACGGCAGCGCTTCGAAGCTGTTGGCCTGCGCCGCGTTGGCACGCCCGCGCCAGTCGGTCTGCTGCGAGAGCCAGCCGCGCGGGTCGTGGTTGTCAAAACCGCCCTCTTTGCGGGACTTGCCCAAGTTGCCGCTTTTGGCAAGCCAGGCGCAACCGATGGGCAGCAGTGCGGCGAACAGCACGCACCAATAGGCCACGGTAAACCGTGCGACGTGCATGGTGGTATTCATTGTTGAGGCTTTTGAGAGTGCAAGCGCAATAACTACAAGCGCTGGCAGCTATTAAATTGAGAGTATTTTAGCGGCAGATGCTGCCCGGTCTGAGGCCACCAGACGCCTGCGTGTCACCGCCGATCCACCAGCGCATGCGCGATGGTGCCCAGGTCCACGTACTCCAGCTCGCTGCCCACCGGCACTCCCCGCGCAAGTCGCGTCACATGCATCCCCCGGCTCTTGAGTGCCTCGCTGATCACATGGGCCGTGGCTTCGCCCTCGGCATTGAAATTGGTCGCTAGGATCACCTCCTGCACGGTGCCGTCCGTGGCGCGGTCCATCAGCTTGTGCAGGCCGATTTCCTTAGGCCCCACCCCATCGAGCGGACTCAGGCGCCCCATCAGCACGAAGTACAGCCCCTTGAAAGCCCCCGTACGCTCCAGCGCCGACTGATCCGCCGGCGTCTCGACCACACACAGCCGTGTGGCATCGCGATCAGGGTCCAGGCAGGTGCTGCACACCTCGGCCTCGGTGAACGTATGGCAACGCGCACAGTGGTGCACCGTGCCCACCGCCTCCGAAAGCGCCCGCGAAAGCGCCAGCGCCCCTTCGCGGTCATGCTGCAGCAGATGAAACGCCATGCGCTGCGCAGACTTCACCCCCACCCCCGGCAGCCGGCGCAGCGCCTGGATCAGAACGTCGAGGGAGTTGGTGGTGGACATGGACAGGCTGGAGGTAAGGCGCGTGGGTTGGTAAGGCTTGGATGAGTAAGGCTTAAACAGGGCCAACTCAAACGGATGTGAGAAGAAAATGGGATGTGCTCCCCGCCTTCACACCCCACCCTCAAGGGCGTAGCGGGCGGGATCAGCAGCTAGGCGGACGGAGCACAGCCACCGGAACGTACTTGCGGTACGTGAGGATGGCGAGCACCGCCCAACGACGCAGATGGCCCGCTCGGTAGCCAGTATCAGAAAGGGAATTTCATGCCGCCGGGGAGGCCTGGCATCCCTTGCGTCAGCTTGCCCATCTTTTCCGATGAAGTCTCCTCGGCCTTGCGCACTGCGGCATTGAACGCAGCGGCCACCAGGTCTTCCAGCATGTCCTTGTCTTCGGCCAGCAGGCTGGGGTCGATGGTGATGCGCTTGACGTCGTGCTTGCAGGTCATGACCACCTTCACCAGACCCGCGCCCGATTCGCCCTCGACTTCGATGAAGGCCAGTTCATCCTGCGCCTTCTTGAGGTTGTCCTGCATGGCCTGGGCTTGCTTCATGAGGCCAGCGAGTTGTCCTTTGTTGAACATGGTGTTGTTTCCTTTTCAGTTTCTAGTGAAATGAGTAACAGAGGTTGTTTGTCCGTCATGCAGGCTTGATGCTGCCCGGCACGATTTTCGCGCCGTAGTCACGCATCAGCGATTGCACGAAGGGGTCGTTGTGCACGATTTCTTCAGCGCGGCGCTGGCGCTCGGCAGCGGCAGCGGCGTTGCGGCGCGCGGGGCTGTCGATGACCACGCCCACCTCGACGCTGATCTGGGTGGCATGGCCTGCAGCCTCCAGGGCCGCACGCAGGCGCTCGCGCGCCGTGGGCTGGTTGAGCGACTCGCGCTCCACGCGCAACAGCCAATGGCCGCCGTCGCGCGCCACCAGCTGCGACTGCAAGGCCAGCTCGCGCACCAGCGCCGTGATGGCCTCGGCAGCCACCAGTTGCTGCACCGTGGCGTACCAGACATCGCCCTCTTCGGTGGGCGTATAGCGGGCGGACACGGGGGTGGGTGCAGACAGCGGAAGCGGCTGCAGCCGCTCGCCGGGCTCGGGCGACTCGCGCACCGGAATTGCTACATATTCAGGAGCATTTGGTGCTTTCGCTGATTGCACTATCCCGGAATTTTGCCCCAATCTCTCGGGTGCACGCACCGGCAACGCCGTGGCAGCGGGCGCAGCGGCAGTGGCCACCGCACCAGGCTCGTCAGACCCTGGCCATGGGGGGGGCTCGGAGTCGTGGAGAGGCTCTGACCGAGGGTCTTCAGCGGCGGCGGGTGCGGGGCCTGCAGCCACGCCTGGAGCCGACGCCGGGGCCGCGGGCGCTGGCACCACAGACAAGGACTGCGGGGCGGCAACCGCCCGAGCCACTGCACGCTCGGGCACTGCCAACATGTCTGCAGCACCTGCTGAGACGGTGCCCGAAGTCGGCGTTTCAGCCCGCGTCAGAGTTTTTTTTTCAGCCGGTTTGCCAACGCTGCCTTCTGGCTTGAAAGCCAGCAGGCGCAGCAGCACCATGGTGAGCGCCGCGTACTCATCGGGAGCCAGGCCCAGCTCGCCGCGCCCATGCAGGCACAGGCTGTAGAGCAACTGCGTTTCGTCAGCAGGCATCAGCGCGGACAGGCGGGCAGTTTCGGCGGCCTCGGGGTCGTCGGCATCTACTGCGCCTGCCATCTGCGGTACGGCCTGGAACACAGCCATGCGCTGGAGCACGGCACTCATCTCTTCGAGCGTGGAAGCGGCCGACAGGCCGTTCATGCGCAGCGTGTCCGAGGTCTCCACCACGGTTTTCCCGTCACCCTGGGCCAGAGCCTCGATGAGCCGAAACACATAGGAACGGTCTACCGCACCCAGCATCTGGCGCACGCCCGCCTCCTGCAACTGGCCGCTGCCAAAGGCAATGGCCTGGTCGGTGAGCGAGAGTGCATCGCGCATGGAGCCCCGCGCGGCTCGCGACAGCAAACGCAGCGCCTGCGGCTCGGCAGGCACGTTCTCGGTCGCCAGCACCTGCGTGAGGTGCGAGAGCACCGTCTCGGGCGCCATGGGGCGCAGGTTGAACTGCAGGCAGCGGCTCAGCACCGTGACCGGCACCTTCTGCGGATCGGTCGTGGCCAGCACAAACTTGAGGTATTCGGGCGGCTCTTCCAGCGTCTTCAGCATGGCGTTGAACGCCGTGTTGGTCAGCATGTGCACTTCGTCGATCATGAAGACCTTGAAGCGCCCTTGCACCGGCTTGTACACGGCCTGCTCCAACAGGCTTTGCACCTCATCCACGCCACGGTTGGAAGCCGCGTCCAGCTCGGTGTAATCCACAAAGCGGCCACTGTCGATGTCTGTGCAGGCCTGGCACACGCCACAGGGCGTAGCGGTGATGCCGCCCGTGCCATCGGCCCCCTGGCAGTTGAGCGACTTGGCCAGGATGCGCGACACGGTGGTCTTGCCCACGCCGCGTGTGCCGGTGAACAGGTAGGCGTGGTGCAAACGCTGCTGGGTGAGCGCATTCGACAGGGCCTGGACTACATGCTCCTGCCCCACCATTTCGGTGAAATTGCGAGGGCGGTACTTGCGGGCGAGCACGAGGTAGGACATGCGGGCGATTCTACGGGCTGGGCCGTACGCACCTTGCGCGGCCCGGGCAAACAAAACACCCATTGGAAAATCGGGGCCGTCATCCGACGTACAATCGCTGATGACGGGCCTCCTCGCATGGTGAAGCGGCCAACCGGGTCAGGTGGGGAACCAAGCAGCCCTAACCGTGGAGTCAGTGCCGGGGGTAAGGCTCGTCAACTTCTTCTTTCTTTTTGCGCAGTCGCGCAAAAACTCCCTCTCTTCAGTATTTCCGCAGCAAGCAGTGGCAGGCCGTATCGGCTTGCGCGAGGCCCTGCTTTCCACGGCGGCTCTAGCGTCAAGCCGATAAGCCACGCAGCCAGCGCAACGCGCCCTCCCCCGCCACCCGGCCGCTGGCCATGCTGGCCGTGAGCAGATAGCCGCCGGTAGGCGCCTCCCAGTCCAGCATTTCCCCTGCGCAGAACACGCCCGGCAACGCCGTGGCCATCAGGTGCGCGTCCAGCGCCTCAAACGCCACGCCGCCCGCCGTGCTGATGGCCTCGTCCAGCGGGCGCGCAGCCACCACGGTAATGGGCAGGGCCTTGATCGCGTGGGCCAGGGCCACGGGGTCGTTCATGCCGTCTTTGCCCAGGTGCTCATACAGAATGCCCGCCTTGATGCCATCCAGGCCCAGACGGCTCTTGAGGTGGCTCGACAGCGAGCGCGAGCCCCGCGGGTGGCGCACTTCCACCAGCACGCGCTCGGGGCTGTGGTCGGGCAACAGGTCGAGGTGGAACGTGGCATGGTCATGGGCTTGCACCTCGTCGCGCAGCAGGTGCGAAGCGGCATAGACCAGGCTGCCCTCCACCCCCGTGGCCGTGACCACAAACTCGCCCCGGCGGCTGAAGCTGCGGCCCTGGCTGTCGGTGAAGCTGAGCACCACGGTCTTGAAGGGCTGGCCCACAAACTTCTCGGAAAAATGCGGCGTCCAGCCCACCGTGGGTGCGGGCGTGCGGCCCAGCAGCTCTTGCAGAAAGGCGCGGCGCGTTTCGCCCACCGGGGCATCGGCGCGCAGCACGTCAAAACCGCAGTTGGAGGGGTGCAGCGGCTCAACAGCCACACCCCGTTGCGCCAGCAACGGCACCCAGGCACCGTCCGACCCCAGGCGCGCCCAGCTGCCGCCGCCCAGCGCGAGCACCACGGCCTTGGCAGCCACACGCACTTCACCTGCCGGTGCGTCAAAACGCAGTGCCCCCTCCTCGGCCCAGCCCAGCCAGCGGTGGCGCATGTGGAACAGCACCCCCTGCCCGCGCAGGCGCTGCAGCCAGGCGCGCAGCAACGGTGCGGCCTTCATGTCGGTGGGGAACACACGGCCTGATGTGCCCACGAAGGTCTCCACCCCCAGCCCCTGCGCCCACGCACGTAGCTCGGGGCCGCCAAAAGCACCGACCAGCGGCTCGATCTGCTGCTCGCGCCCGGCATAGCGGCCCACAAAGGGCTCGTGCGGCTCGGAATGCGTGAGATTGAGCCCGCCCTTGCCCGCCAGCAGAAACTTGCGCCCCACGGACGGCATGGCGTCGAACACATGCACGGCCACGTCCGCCTGGGCCAGCACCTCGGCGGCCATCAGGCCCGCCGGGCCACCGCCGATGACGGCCACTTCGCATTGCAATGCTTCCGCAGACAGGGTGGACGTATCGGAAGAAGAAAGGGTGTGAGACACGGAAGGGCCTTGCTAAAAAAGGGACGTTGCGCAGGGTATGGTGCCGGCGGACCACTCAGAACAAGGAGCCTTGCGGAGAATCCGCCGGCCCCGTCTGGGCGCGCTGGCCCTCGGGCTGTGCTGCGGCGACCGGCGCAACGGGGGCGAGAGTATGCCCCACGGCCGAGGCCTGGGCGGCGGATGCCCCTTCCGCGCCGTGCGCATCGGCCACCATGACCCAACGCCCGTCACCCGTGAGGAAGGCAGCGTGAACCGCCTCGCCCGGCATCAGCGCCTGTACGGCTTCGCGGTAACGTCGCAACTGTGCCACCAGCGCCTGCTGACGCTGGGGCTGGGCGGCGCTTTTGTAGTCCAGCACCCACCAGCCTGCTGCTGCATCCTCGGCGTGCGCTGCGCGCCGCTGCACCAGCCGGTCGATGCGCAGGCTCTGGCCCTGGTAATGCAGTGGAGCCTCGTTGATGGCGGTTTGCACCAGCGCCGGGTCCCACGCCCACGCGCCCTCGCCCGCCAGAATGGCCTGCGCCATGCGGGCGGCCTGCTCGGCAGCGGCGGAGGTGATGTCGTGGTCCGCAGCCAGGCGGGCGAGGCGCACGGCGGGCCAACCGTGCGCGCGCAGATCGGCCAGCGGGGCACCGGCCACGCCGGCCTGCTCCAACAACTGGTGCATGGCGTCGCCCTGGCGAGACAAGGGGGTCGATTCGGCATCGCCCGGCATGGCCACGGTGGCATCACCTTCGAGCCCTACAGCGGTGTGGACGCGCGCGCTCTGCAGTGCCTCGGGCAACGCTGGCAGGCTGGGGATGGTGAAGGTTTGCGCGGGTGCTGCGGCGTCCACCCCCTGGGGAGGCAAGGCAAGCGCCAGCACATCCACCTCGGTCACCAACGGGGCGAGCCGGTTCCACCAACTGCCTGGGGCCGAGTTACCGGGTTGCACCGACGACAGCGCCAGGCAATGCTTGGCGCGCGTCATGGCCACATAGAGCATGTTCAGCTCCTCGCGGCTGCGGGCCTGCTGCTCGGCGGCCAGCGCGGCTTCTGCGCTGGGCGGCGGATTCGATTCGCTGGCCAGAAAGACGAAGGCCGAGGGCACAGTTTGCTCGCCAGGCCAGTCCACCAGCACGCCCATGGTTTCGGCCTTCTGCGGGCGGGTGTCGGTGTCGAGCAGCAGCACGCAGTCGGCCTCCAGCCCCTTGGCGCCGTGCACTGTCAGCAGGCGAATGGCCTGCGCATCGGCCCGGCCAGGGGCACGCACGCCGCCTTTTTTCATGGCCCGCACAAAGGCATAGGGCGTGAGGTAACGCCCCCCGTCGTGCTGCAGCGATGCCGCCAGCAGTGCGCGCAGATTGGCCTGCACGGACTGACGCTGGGTGACAGGTGCTGCGGCAGCAAAGCGGGCCAGCACATCGCCGTGCTCGTAGATGGCGTGCAGGGCATCATGCGGCGGTAAATTGCCCACCCACTTCTGATATTGGGTCAAAACGGCTCCAAGCGCCTGATTTTCATGCGCCAACAGCTCACTTTTCAATAGCAAATCAAACCAACTGCAACCCGCATGTTCAGGCTGGCGGCGCAGCAACGCCAAGGTCACCAGCGCATCGTCGCCGAGGCCAAACAACGGCGACTTGAGCGCGCGGGCCAACGAGAGGTCGTGCGTGGGCGAGACCAGCGCATCGAGCAGCGCCACCATGTCCTGCACCTCGGGTGCGTCGAACAGGTCGGCTTTTTCGGGCTGCACACAGGGCAGGTGCAGGGCGCGCAGGGCCTCTTGCATGCTGGCCAGGCGGTCGCGCTTGCGGGCCAGCACCAGCACCTCTTTGGGTGGCGTACCGCTGGCAATCTGCGCGGCCACCCAGGCGGCGGCCTGGGTGCATTCGCGCATGCGCTGGGTTTCTTCGGCCTCGTGGCGCGGTTCGGTCAGGCTGTCGCGCCAGGCCAGGGGATCGCGCGCGGCGCCTTGGCTGTCGTCATCCGCATCGACGATGGCGGGCAGGCGCAGCAGCTGGCCTGGGTGTTTGGATTCGGTGGTGTGGTCACGAAAACCGCTGGTCTCGTGCTGCGCCTGGGCTTGGCCCATGACGGCGTTGACGGCGCCAATGACGCCCTGCGCGTTGCGGCGCGTGTGGTCGCAGCTGAGCAGGTCACCGCCCAACCCGTCACGCACAAAGGCCTGCGCGGCAATGAACACCTGCGGCTCGGCGCGGCGAAAGCGGTAGATGCTCTGCTTGGGGTCGCCCACGATGAACACGCTGGGCGCGGCAGAGCCACCACCCGAGCCTACATAGCCCGCCAGCCACGCGTGCAGCGCCTGCCACTGCAGCGGGTTGGTGTCCTGGAACTCATCCACCAGCAGGTGGCGGATGCGGGCGTCCAGCCGCTCCTGCACCCAGCCACTGAGCACCGGGTCGGCCAGCATGACCAAGGCCGTGCGCTCCACATCGTTCATGTCCACCCAGCCGTGCTGCTGCTTGACCGCCACGAATTGCGCAATCAGGCAGCGCGCCAGCCGGGCCATGCGCTGCTGGTGCAGCCAGGCCTCGTGCTGGCGGCGGGCAGTGAGCAGGCGCTGCAGCTCGGGCTCGGCCTCTTGCGCGGCGGGGAACTTCTCCAGGTTCTTCGACAGGCGGTCTTCCTTTGCGACGAACATGGCTTTGCGCAGCATGTCCAGGCGCTGGTTCAGGTCGGCGCAGGCCAGCGCGTCGATGATGGCGTCCGCCGCCTTTTGCGGAGTCTTGTTGGACTCTGCTCCCAGGGCGCTGGCCCAGTTACGCCAACGTTGCTGGGCGGCCTCGGTCTGCAGGGCCTCGGCGGACTCCGTCAGCGCAGCCAGTTCGGGGTACGCCTGCTGGAACGGCGGCACCGAGGCATCGACCACGCCCGCCTCGTCGGCCAGGTCAAACTCCACCCGCTTGGCCAGTGCCGCTGCCAGCGCTTTGTGCGTTTGCGAGCGGCCGTGGCGGGCCACTACGGCCTCGTAGTCGGCACGCAGGCTGGCGCTGTCGGCCACGGTCTGCAGGAACGGCGGCCAGACCTCGCGCACAGCCTCGGCATCGTCTTCCAGCAGCTCAAAGTGCGCGGGCAGTCCTTGCTGCTGCAGCAGCGCCAACGGGGCCGTGCCCAGCAGCGCGGCAAACCAGCTGTGGAAGGTGCGGATCTGCACCGGGCGGCCAGCTTCGAGCAGTTGGCGGTATAAATTTTGTAGCGCCTCGCGCTTTTCCAGTGCGCCCTGGGGGCTGATTCCGCGTGCAATCAGCTCGGCGGTGAGTTCTTCGAGCGGCTTGTGGCTGAACTGCTCCAGCCACTCTTGCAGACGCTGGCGCATTTCGCCCGCGGCTTTTTTGGTGAAGGTGATGGCCAGAATTTCATGCGGCGCACAGCCATCGAGCAGCGCCCGCAGCATGCGCGAGACCAGCATCCAGGTCTTGCCCGCGCCCGCGCAAGCCTCCACCGCCACGCTGCGGGCAGGGTCGCAGGCGATGGCGTAGAAGGCCTCGCGCGAGACGGGGCGGCCGTTGTGTTCGTAGGCGGCCTGGGTGGCGGGGGAATTACTGGCGGTCATGGCGTCTCTGGCGCGGGCAGTGCCTGCTCGGCATCTGCCCAATAGTCTTTGCGGCACAGGCCGCGCACGGCGCAAAAATCGCACACCGAGCCCTCGCCCAGCGCAGGCAGCGGCGCACCGGCGGCGATGCGGGCCATGTCGTGCTGTATGCCTTCGATGAGTACATCGCGCAGGTGCACCACCTCGTCCTGCTCGTGCAGTTGCGTCTCGCCCCTCTCACCCACATTGACATAGGCGGCGCGCAGCGTGTCGTGGTGCAGCAGGGCGGCGTAGAACGGCAACTGGGTGTCTTCTGCGCCACTCTTGATGCGCTGGCGGGTGACGCTGTCGCTCTCGGTCTTGTAGTCGATCACCAGCACCGAAGGCTCGCCGGTACTGGAGACGCCGTCGATGCGGTCGACGGTGCCGATCAGCTCCAGGTCGCCCAGCGGCTGGCGGGCCTTGACCTCGGCCTGGCGGAACATTGCGCCTTGCTGCTCGTGCCCGGCCAGCCACTGCAAATAGCCGTCGCGCAGTTGTGCCCAGCCGGCGGCAAAGGGCAGGAAGTCGCCGTCTTGCAAACGCTGCTCGCGGGTGACGGCCTCGGCGGCGGCGTCCATGCGCACGCGGCGCTCATCCAGACCATCGGTCGGCTCCGCCAGCAAGGCTTCATGAAAATGCTGCAGTACCGCGTGCAGCCAGTTGCCAAAGTCACGCTTGTCCACTGCGGCGTCCAGCTCGTCAGCCTCGCGCAGGCCCAGTTGGCGCTGAGCGAAAAAGCGGTAGGGGCAGTGGCGCAGATCGGAATATGCGGTGGACGACAGCTGCGCCACTGGCAGGGCCTGGCCCACGGGCAGGGGGCGCCGCGTGGGCACTGCGGCCAGTGCGCGTGCCGCGCGTTCATCGACGCCGGGTACGGCGACGCCCTTCAGTTGAAGCGCCAACACCAGGGCACTGGCCAGCAGAGGCTCGCCGCCCTCGTCGCCCGTGCGCCACAGCACATCGACCACTGGGGTACGCAGGGCATAAGCCCAGGCGGCACGCTGCGCGGCTTCCAGCGATTGGCGCGTGGGCAGGCCCCAGGCTTCGCGCTGGGCTTGGGACCAGTCGCCGGTAGGTTCGGGCGCAGCTTGCAAGCGCTTTTCATCGCAGCCCGGCAGCACGGCGGCCGCGAAGGGGCGCCCCAACAATTGGGGCATGGGCAATACAACCACCGGCGCATCGGCAGCCTGTGTGGCCACGTAGCGCCCGGCTTCCAGCACGTCTTTCACCCAGCGGGTGAATTCCGCCAGCGTCATGCGGCGGCCCGCGCGCTCGCCCCAGCCGTCCAGCTCAGCCTGTTGGCCGTCTTGCAAACGCAGTGCAGCCAGTACGCGCATACCGGCGGGATCGGCCTGCAGGCCTTGCCATTGGCCCGCCTGCTCCAACACCGCGCGCAGGGCGGGCAGCCACTGCGCCAGCGGGCGCGCGGTGCGCAGGGTGTCGCGCCAGGCCTCGACGTTGGCCACGGTACGGGCCAGGTGGGGCTGGGCACTCAGATCACGCGCGGCTGCTGCGCTCCAGTGTTGCACCACGCCTTTGCGCAGCCATTGCTCCAGCCGATTCACCTCACTTGGCATCAACGCAGGCGTGTGCTTGATCCAGTCCAGCACCTCATTGGACGAGGCGTTCCACGCCGCGGCCTGCAGCGCGGCCATGACGCGAGACGCAGCACGCGTGGTCGAGAGAATCCAGCCACTCTCGTCACGCACCAGCACACCACTGCTGTCCAGGTGGGCCAGCACCCGGCGTATCAGCGCCCGGTCCGTGGCCGCCAGGGCCACAGGCACGCGGCCTTGCTCGATGTGGCGCAGCACACAGGCCGCTGCGCGGTGGGCCTCGTCCTCTGCGTCCGTCGCAGCGTGCAAGGCCCACCTCGGCAACGAGCGGTCGTCGTCGATCAGGGCAGGCAACGCGATAAACAAGCCCTGGGGGCCCCAATGCGCCTGCAGGGACCGGGTCAGCGCGTCGGGTTGAAACCCCTCCAGCACCACCAGCGCGTCCACTGCCGCGCGCACGCCGGGCTCGAACAATACATCGGTCGCATGGCGCGACGCCAGCACCCATTCCAGCGCCAGGCGCGCCACCAGGGCTTCGTAATGCAGGGCCGTGCCTTCGTCAGCCTGGGTCAGCAGCTTGCGGGCCTCATCACCCCAGGCCGCACGAAGTGCGGGGGGCACTGCCGCGACCACCGGAGCCAGTTGGGCAGCGGCTTCCTGCAGGGGCGTGGCCAGCATTTCGCGCTGGGCACCCTGCCCCACGCGATCCAGCAGGGCGCGGGCCGTCAAGGTGTCACGGCCCACGTCGCCGGCCAGATCGTCCCCTTGGGGCTCAAAAGACTGCAACTGGTGGGCCCAGTTGCGGGTGGTTTCGAAGCGCGGTGCAAAGCCCTGCGGCACCTGTTGGGCCCAAAGGCGTTGCGCCCAGGGCATCAACTGGGCATAGGGCACCAGTACCACCGTACGCGCCAGATGGGCGCCATGGGCCTTGGCATGTGCGGCCACTTGGGCCAGCGCACGTTGCCACAGGACCGCGCTGGCGGAGGAAAACCCACCAGGCTGATCGCTTTTCGCTATGACTGTCATAGCGTCGCAAGACCCGGCCACACCGGTGAACGTGGGATTGGTTTCTGTCACAATGCCCAGACTTTAAACGTACACCGGTCGCAACCCGCCCAAAATCAAGGAATTCCGCCATGGCCAGCGAACTCATCAAACATGTCTCTGACGCCAGCTTCGAAGCCGACGTGCTCCAACCCGGCTCCGCTGTGCTGGTGGACTACTGGGCCGAGTGGTGCGGCCCCTGCAAGATGATTGCCCCCATCCTGGACGAAGTCGCAGGCACCTACCAGGGCAAGCTGCAGATCGCCAAGATGAACGTGGACGAGAACCGCGAGATCCCCGCCAAGTTCGGCATCCGTGGCATCCCCACCCTCATGCTGTTCAAGGATGGCCAACTGGCTGCCACCAAGGTCGGCGCGATGAGCAAGGCCCAGTTGACCGCCTTCATCGACCAACAACTGGCCTGACCCCCTTCCCCAAGCCCCACGGTAAGAATACCGCTGGGGCTTTTTTGTTGAGCGATAGATCCGCGGGGAAACAACAAGTCGGCAGCCGCGTGAGTCTGCGCCTTGCGCCCCTGAAGCCCCCGCATTTTTTCCTGTCATAATTCCCCCAGATCACCGGGCTGCATGCATTGGCAGCCGGACCAAGATCCCTGGCGAGCCGGACCTGCAAACAGCAGCCCATTCGGCATCAGCCCACCTCCCCCAAGATTCATACCAGCTCCGCCAAGGAGTCAATCCATGCACTTAAACGAACTCAAGGCACTGCATGTGTCTGAAGTCCTGAAGCAGGCCGAAGAACTCGAAATCGAAAACACCGGCCGCATGCGCAAGCAGGAGTTGATGTTTGCCATCATCAAGAAGCGAGCCAAGGCGGGTGAGCAGGTGTTTGCAGACGGCGTGCTGGAAATCCTGCCCGATGGCTTCGGCTTTCTGCGCAGTCCCGACACGAGCTTCACCGCAAGCACGGACGATATCTACATCAGCCCCAGCCAGGTGCGTCGCTTCAACCTGCACACCGGCGACATGATCGAAGGCGAAGTGCGCACGCCCAAGGACGGCGAGCGCTACTTTGCGCTGACCAAGCTCGACAAGGTCAACGACGGCCCACCCGAGCAGAACAAGCACAAGGTGATGTTCGAAAACCTGACACCCCTGTTCCCCAAGGAACAGATGCGCTTGGAACGCGACGTCAAGAGCGAAGAGAACATCACCGGCCGCATCATCGACATCATCGCGCCCATTGGCCGCGGCCAGCGCGCGCTGATCGTCGCGCCGCCCAAGAGCGGCAAGACGGTGATGATGCAGCACATCGCCCACGCGATCACGGCCAACAATCCCGACGTGCACCTGATGGTGCTGCTGGTGGACGAGCGCCCTGAAGAAGTGACCGAAATGCAGCGCACGGTCAAGGGCGAAATCATTGCCTCCACCTTCGACGAGCCTGCCGCCCGCCACGTGCACGTGGCCGAGATGGTGATTGAGCGCGCCAAGCGCTTGGTCGAATTGAAGAAGGACGTGGTGATCCTGCTGGACTCCATCACCCGCCTGGCCCGCGCGTACAACAACGTCGTGCCGTCGAGCGGCAAGGTGCTGTCCGGCGGTGTGGATGCCGCCGCGCTGCAGCGCCCCAAGCGCTTCTTTGGAGCCGCCCGCAAGGTCGAGGAAGGTGGCTCGCTCACCATCATCGCCACCGCGCTGGTGGACACCGGCAGCCGCATGGACGAAGTGATCTTTGAAGAATTCAAGGGCACGGGCAACTGCGAAATCCACCTGAACCGCCGCCTGTACGAAAAGCGTGTGTTCCCCGCCATCGAGCTCAACAAGAGCGGCACGCGCCGTGAAGAGCTGCTGCTGGCGCCGGAGATCCTGCAGAAGACCCGCATCCTGCGCCAGTTCATGTACAACATGGACGAGATAGAGTCGATGGAACTCATGATCAAGAACATGAAGGCCACCAAGACCAATGTGGACTTCTTCGACATGATGCGAAGGGGTGGGTAAGCCCTCCTGAGTCGCCTTGGGCGCTTTCCCCAGGGGGACGCCACCCGTGGCCCGGCGGAGCCAGTTTCACTGGAGGCGCTGGGCTTGAGCGGTGTCGGTATCTACCGTTGTGACGGGCACGCAGCGACGTTGAAAAAGACACCCATTTGCCCTGTGCCATAATAGAGAGCTTTTTCTGCGGAAAGTACGCTGGATGTTCCACGGCGCAAAGGTTGCACCGGGTCCAGCACGGCTCCCGCACTTGACAAGGATTGATCATGAAAGAAGGCATTCACCCCAACTACCGCGAAGTCCTGTTCGTGGACCTGTCCAACGGCTTCAAGTTCGTGACCCGCTCGTGCGTGAACACCAAGGAAACCGAAACCCACGAAGGCAAGGAATACCCGCTGTTCAAGCTGGATACCTCTTCTGAGTCGCACCCCTTCTACACGGGTACGCAAAAGTCCGTGGACAACATGGGTGGCCGCGTGGAGCGCTTCCGCAACCGTTTCGGCAAGACCGCAGCGAAGTAATTCGCCCCTGCGTTCCCGCCAAAAAGGCAGCCCGGGCAACCGGGCTGCCTTTTTTCATGGGTTTTGCCTTTATTCTCGGTGGCTCCTTCGCCCTGCCGCCCACTGCCGCGTGACTCCACCCACCCCCGCCATCGTTACCCAGAATGCCGTCAGCCCGCTGCCCCGCTGGGCGCTGCTGCTGCTCTGCATTGCCTATGTGATGCCCGGCTTTGTCGGCCGCGACCCCTGGAAGAATGCAGACGTCACCGCCTTTGGCTACATGCTGGAGCTGGCCCAGGGGCGTACCCCTTGGCTCAGCCCGTTGCTCGGCGGCATGCCCCCC
The DNA here is from genome assembly GCF_003058055.1 of Acidovorax sp. 107. Classification (NCBI taxonomy): domain Bacteria; kingdom Pseudomonadati; phylum Pseudomonadota; class Betaproteobacteria; order Burkholderiales; family Comamonadaceae; genus Acidovorax; species Acidovorax sp. 107. The sequence continues at coordinate 2,443,661 of NZ_QBTZ01000001.1, forward strand.
GAAACCGAAGGGCTGCTGCCCTACTGGCTGGGGGCCTGGGCCGTGCAGATGGCACCTGCGTGGCTGTCGGTCGAGATGGCGGCCCGCATACCGTTCATTGCCCTCTTGGTCGTCACGCTGGTTGCCACCTGGTACGGCGTGTACTACCTGGCCCGCAGCCCCGGAGCCCAACCGGTAGCGTTCGCCTTTGGCGGCGAGGCTCCTCCTCTGGACTACGCACGCGCCATTGCCGATGGTGCTTTGCTGGCACTGATCGCCTGCCTGGGCCTGGCGCAGCTGTCGCACGAGGTGACAAGCTATCTGGCGCAGCTCAGTTGCACCGCGCTGCTGTTTTTTGCGGTGGCGGCCATGCCGCACCGCGCGGTGGCGCCTGCGGTGGCGCTTATTCTGGGCATGGCAGGGCTCACGTTGTCCGGCGCCCCAGCCCTGACCGCGATGCTGGGCCTGGGCGGCATGGTGCTCACGGTTTTTGCGCCCTCAGGCAACAGCGACCACCGCTGGCGCTGGGCCGCAGCGCTCGCCGCTGCCACTCTAGCGACGGCCGTCTTGGCGCAGGGGCTGGACCTGTGGCGCTGGCGAATTGTGGGTTTTGATGGTGCCGGCAAGGACTGGCTGAGTCTGGCTCGGCTGCTGCTGTGGTTTGGCTGGCCGGCCTGGCCGCTCGCGTTGTGGACCTTGTGGCGCTGGCGGCAGCAAATCTTCAGCCGCCCCGGCCAACGGCATCTACTGCTGCCCCTGTGGTTCACCCTGGTGTCCATTGGCGCCACCATCACCACCCAGCCAGCCGATCGCGCCTTGTTGCTAGGCCTGCCCGCCATGGCCGCACTGGCGGCGTTCGCCTTGCCGACGCTGCGCCGCAGCGTGGGGGCGCTGATTGACTGGTTCACGCTGCTGTTCTTCACGGCGTCGGCCCTGACGATCTGGGTGATCTGGATCGCCATGCAGACCGGCGTACCGGCCAAGCCCGCGGCCAACGTGGCCAGGCTGGCGCCGGGGTTCGCATCCCAGTTCTCGGCGCTGGCGCTGCTGGTGGCTGTGGCTGCCACCCTGGGGTGGTGCGGTCTGGTGTGGTGGCGCGCGTCCCGCAACCGCGCCCCCATCTGGAAGAGCCTGGTGCTACCCGCTGGCGGCGCTGCTCTGGGCTGGCTTTTGCTGATGACCCTGTGGCTGCCCTTGTTGGACTACGCGCGCAGCTACGGCCCGCAGGTGCGCAGTGTGGTGGCGGCCCTGGGTCCAGCGCCAGGGTGCATTCAGACCGTGGGGTTGAACCGTGCCCAGGTGGCGGCCTTGCAGTTCCATGGGCAGTTGTCGCTGCAACGCGCCGGCCTGCAGGATGAATGCCTGTGGATGCTGGTGGACAGCGCCTCCTGGCCCGCGTCGGAGCGCATGGTCCGCGCAGACCTTTGGGTGCTTCGGGCCACCCTGCCACGCCCCACCGACAAGAACGAGAACCTGCTGCTGTTCCATCGCGCAGCCCCGGCACGCTGATGTCGGAGCTGTCCACCATCGCCCGGCACGCTGTGACCGTGCTGGCGGGGCAACTGGCCGTGATGGCGTTCGGGGTGACGGACACCATTGTCGCGGGGCGCTACAGCGAATCGTCGCTGGCAGCGCTGTCGGTGGGTTCTGCGATCTTCATCAGCGTGTATGTCGCGCTCATCGGTGTTTTGCAGGCCTTGCTGCCCGTGTGGGCCGAACTGCGCGGTGCGCAGCAACCCGAGGCCGTGGGGCGGTCGCTGCGGCAAGCCTTGTACCTGTGTGCTGCGGCCTCGGTGCTAGGCATGGCGGTGCTACTGTCACCGGGTGCGCTGCTGCGCTGGACGGAGGTACCGCCTGCGCTCCGCCCCCAGGTCGAAAACTACTTGGCGGTGCTGGCGCTGGCCTTGCCGCCCTCCCTGTTGTTTCGGATCTACAGCACCCTCAACCAGGCCCTGGGCCATCCGCGCCTGGTCACCTGGTTGCAGGTGGGCTCGCTGTTCATCAAGCTGCCGCTGTCGGTGTGGTTCACCTTTGGTGGAGGGGGCCTGCCCGCACTGGGCGTGGTGGGCTGCGCCTGGGCCACGCTGGCCGTCAACTGCAGCATGCTGGCCTTGGCCGTGTGGCTGCTGCGCACGCAGGACATCTACACCCCCCTAGGCTTGTGGCGTCGCATGGAGCCGCCCCACTGGCCCACCATTGCGGGCTTTGCCAGGCTGGGCATTCCGGCGGGCCTGGCCGTGATGGTGGAGGTCACCTCCTTCACCCTGATGGCCTTGTTCATCGCGCGCCAAGGCACCACGTCGGCCGCGGCCCACCAGATTGCCGCCAACATCGCCGCCGTGCTCTACATGGTGCCGCTGTCACTGTCCATTGCCACCAGTGCACGCGTGAGCTACTGGCTGGGCGCACAAGAGCCCCTGCGTGCGCGCCAGGTGGTTTTGATGGGTTTTTCGCTGGCAGCGCTAGTCGGATTTACCTTGGCAGCTATATTATTAATAGCAAGACACCCGATCAGCCAGATTTACACCGACAACGCCAGCGTGGCAGCAGTGGCCGGCGCAGCCCTGGTCTGGGTGGCGGCTTACCACGCTGCCGACGCCGTGCAAACGCTGTGTGTGTTTGTGCTGCGCTGCTATCGCATCACGCTGGCGCCACTGGTGGTGTACTGCGCGCTGCTGTGGGGTGCAGGCCTGGCGGGCGGCTATTGGCTGGCGTATGGTGGTAGCGGGCCCTGGTCGGGCGTGGCGTCTCCCACCCCGTTCTGGGTCGCCAGTGCGGCAGCACTCGCCGTGACCGCCTTGCTGTTTGCCGCCATGCTCTGGCGCGCCATCAGCCCGGCAGGGCAAAGCCACGCAAGCGATTGGCCGGAAAGGTGACTGAAAACACCGAGCCCTTGCCCAGGGTGCTGCTGATGTCCAGCGTGGCGCCATGGCGCTGCAGCACATGCTTGACGATGGCCAGGCCCAGACCTGTGCCCCCGGTCTCGCGCGAACGGCTGCGATCCACCCGGTAAAACCGTTCCGTCAGGCGTGGGATGTGTTCCGGCGCGATACCGGGGCCGGTGTCGTGCACAGAGAACACCGCGCTGCCGTCATCCTTGCGCAGCCACTGCACGTCGATGGAGCCTCCTCCGGGGGTGTAGCGCACAGCGTTGTTGACCAGGTTGGACAGGGCACTTTGCAGCTCCGCCGGCACGCCAGCAATATCGCCCTCGGCCCGCAGTCTATCGGCAGCGGGAAAGTGCATCGCATGCGGACGCTGCTGGTTCTGCGTGAGCAGCACCGACAGGGCCCGCCCCTCCTCTTCACAGCGTTGCAACAGCGACTGCACCGGCGTCCACTCCGCCATGCCAGGCAGCGGACTGCCTTCCAGGCGCGACAGCGTCAGCAGATCCTGCACCACGCTCTGCATGCGCTGCGCCTGCTGCGCCATCATGCCCAGGTAGCGCGACCGCTCCTCGGCACTCAACGGCAGGGTCTGCAGGGTTTCCACAAAACCGGTCAGTACCGTGAGCGGCGTACGGATTTCGTGCGATACATTGGCCACGAAGTCGCGCCGCATGGCGTCGGCCTGCTCCAGCGCCGTGACATCGCGCGACAGCAGCAGCGTGCGTCCATCGCCATACGGGTGCAGGTGCACCGAAATGCGCACGGGCCGTGACGGCGTGCTCAACCGCCCTTCCAGCACGACGTCGCTGGTGAAGTCCTTGGCGGCGAAGTAAGCCGTGAACTCAGGGTTGCGCAGCAAGTTGCCGATGGACTGCATGACGTCGCGCTGCGCGTCAAAGCCAAACTGGTTGGCCGCCATCTGGTTGCACCATTCGATGCGGCCCTGTGCATCCAGCAGCACCACACCGTTGGGGGAGGCCTGCAGGGCGGCCAGGATCTCCTGCAGCCGGTCCTGGCTGTCCCGAATCTGCGCCTCCTGCTTGCGCAGCAGACGCCGCGCACGGTCCGCTGCCTCGCCCCAGATGCCACGCATGGACGGCACCGCTGCCAGGTCGCCGGTACGCAACCAGCGCAGCACCCGCACGCCGCGCAGCACGTCCCAGACAAACCACGCCCAGGCAGCAATGGCGGCCCCCAGCGCGGCGCCCCAGGGCCCGCCTTGCCACCACCCCAGGCCACCACCCGCCAACTGCCACAGCAGGAAAAACGAAATACGCCACAGCATGCGGATTGCAAAGCCTTCTCAGAAACACCAGGGGCGCGACACGCGCGCCCACTGATTCATCACTCCATCGATCGCCACTGGCACTGCCTGTCAGATCTCAGCGGTCTGAGTGGCCTGCAGCACCGCCCACAGGCCAGCGGCAGACCACTGACTCCATCAGGCCGACAGCGGCACCTGCGGCTGCGCCGTGAGCCGGTAGCCCGCGCCACGCACGGTTTCCACCATCACGGACGCCGCGCCCAAGGCCTCGCGCAGGCGCTTCACATGCACGTCCACCGTACGCTCCTCGATGAAGACATGGTCGCCCCACACCTTGTCGAGCAACTGCGATCGGCTGTGCACGCGCTCGGCATGCTTCATCAAGAAATGCAGCAGCTTGAACTCTGTCGGCCCCACCTTCAGGGACTGGCCCTGGAAGGTGACGCGGTAGGTCGCTGCGTCCAGCACCAGTTCACCAATGGTCACGCTGTCGCTCACCTGCTCGGGTGCACGGCGGCGCAGCACGGCGCGGATGCGGGCGAGCAGCTCTTGCGTGGAGAAGGGCTTGGTAATGTAGTCGTCGGCGCCCGCATCCAACCCCGCCACCTTGTCAGGCTCATCACCCCGTGCAGTGAGCATCAGGATGGGGATCGGTTTGGTGCGGCTGTCCGCACGCCACTTGCGCGCCAGCGACAGGCCACTTTGCCCTGGCAGCATCCAGTCCAGCAGGATCACGTCAGGCAGCACGGCATCCAGTTCGCGTTGCGCGCTGTCGCCGTCTTCTGCCCAGAAGGGCTGGAAACCGTTGTGACGCAGGTTGACGGCAATCAGCTCGGCAATCGCGGGTTCGTCCTCAACGATGAGGACACGGGGAAGCTTTCTCATGGTGAATCCAGCGTCCCGTACTTAAAGCACCGCCGACTCGATCTCGTCGAGGGCCGTGTGGCGCACGTCCTTGCCCTTGACCAGATAGATGATGAGTTCGGCCACATTCTTGGAGTGGTCACCAATGCGCTCGATGGCCTTGGCGAGGAACAACAGGTCCAGGCTGGGCGAGATAGTGCGGGGGTCTTCCATCATGTAGGTAATGAGCTTGCGCACAAAGCCGTCGAACTCCTTGTCGATGAGGTCGTCCTCCTTGAGGATGGCCACCGCCGCCTTCACGTCCAGTCGCGCGAACGCATCCAGCGTCTTGCGCAGCTGGCCCGAGGCCAGCTCGGCCGCCACACGCAGATCGCTCGACGGCAGGGAGCGCGGTGCACCCCCCTCAATGATGGAGCGCACCATGCGCGCCATCTTGTTGGCCTCGTCGCCCATGCGCTCCAGGTTGGCCGTGGCCTTGGAGAAGGCCAGCAGCAGGCGCAGGTCGCGCGCCGTGGGCTGCCTGCGGGCGATGATGGAAGACAGCTCCTGATCGATATCGACCTCCATCGCATTGATGCGGGTCTCCATCGAGGCCACCGTCTCCACGGCTTCCAGACTGAACTGGGACAACGCGTAGACCGCCTGGCGGATCTGCGACTCCACCAGGCCGCCCATTTCCATGACGCGGGCAGAGACGCTGTTGAGTTCGCTGTCGAACTGGGACGAAAGATGTTTATCGGGCATCTGCTGTCTCCTTAGCCGAAACGGCCGGTGATGTAGTCTTCGGTTTCCTTGCGCTCGGGCTTGAAGAAGATCTGCTCGGTGGCACCGAACTCGATCATTTCGCCGAGGTACATGTAGGCGGTGTAGTCGCTGCAGCGGGCGGCCTGCTGCATGTTGTGGGTCACGATGGCGATCGTGTAGTCGTGCTTGAGCTCATCGATCAGCTCTTCGATCTTGGCGGTGGACAACGGGTCCAGCGCCGAGGTGGGCTCGTCCAGCAGCAGCACCGAGGGCTTCACCGCCACGCTGCGCGCAATGCACAGGCGCTGCTGCTGGCCGCCGGACAGGGACAGCCCGCTCTGGTGCAGCTTGTCCTTCACTTCGGTCCACAGCGCCGCCTTGGACAGCGCCCATTCCACGCGGTCGTCCATCTCGCTCTTGCTCAGCGTCTCATACAGCTTTACACCAAACGCGATGTTGTCGTAGATGGACATGGGGAACGGCGTGGGCTTCTGGAACACCATGCCGATGCGGGCGCGCAGCAGGTTGATGTCCTGCTTGGGGTCCAGGATGTCCTGACCGTAGAAACTGATGGAGCCTTCGGCACGCTGGCCGGGATACAGGCTGTACATGCGGTTGAGCGTGCGCAGCAGCGTGGACTTGCCGCAGCCCGAGGGGCCGATGAAGGCCGTGACCTTGTGCTCGGCAATGTTCAGGCTCACGTTGCGCAGGCCTTGGAACTTGCCGTAGAAGAAGCTCAGGTTACGCAGCTCCAGCGCGTTCTTGCTGGCGTTGGCGGTAGCAGTGGCGTTCATTGTCAAATCCTGGAAATGGAGGCGATCTGGTCGGTGTCTGCAGCGGGGATGGCTGCCGGATCACACGCGGTTCTTTTCGCGCAGGAAAACCCGCGCCACGACGTTGAGAATCAGCACCGACAACGTGATGAGCAGTGCACCGCCCCAGGCCAGGCGCACCCAGTTCTCATAAGGGCTCAGGGCAAACTGAAAGATCACGACCGGCAGGTTGGCCATGGGCGCATTCATGTTGGTGCTGAAGAACTGGTTATTGAGTGCGGTGAACAACAGGGGCGCGGTCTCGCCGCTGATGCGGGCCACCGCCAGCAACAGGCCGGTCATCACACCGCTGCGCGCAGCGCGCAGGGTGACCATGGTGGACACCTTCCAGCGCGGCGCTCCCAGGGCGAAGGCCGCTTCGCGCAGGCTGCCAGGGACCAGGCGCAGCATGTTCTCGGTGGTGCGCACGACCACGGGCACAGCGATGAGCGACAGCGCCAGGCTGCCAGCCCAGCCCGAAAAGTTGCCCACGGTGGCAACCGCGATGGCATACACAAACAGGCCCAGCACGATGGAGGGTGCCGACAGCATGATGTCTGTCACAAAACGCGTGAGCTCGGCGGTCTTGCTCTGGTCTCCATACTCGGCCAGATACACACCGGCCAGCACACCAATGGGGGTGGACACCAGCACGGTGAAGCCGACCATCAGCAGGCTCCCCACAATGGCGTTGGCCAGGCCACCACCTTCGGAGCCGGGCGCCGGCGTGGACTGTGTGAACATGTTCCAGTCCAGCGCGGCAAAGCCGTTGGACAGCAGCACGCTCAGGATCCAGAGCAGCACGAACAGGCCCAACGCCATGGCACCCAGGGATAGGGTCAGGCCGATGGCATTGGAGCGCTGGCGCTTTTTGTAGAGTTGTTGATTGAATTCCATGGAGCTTGTCTCGGAGGATGGACTGGGGCTGGAACAGGGCTTACAGGCCCTTGGCTTTCTCGGCACGCAGCAGCATGATCTTGGCGGCGGACAGCACCACGAACGTGATCACAAACAGCAGGAAGCCCAGCGCGAACAGCGTGGACAGATGAAAATCTGCCGCTTCGCCAAACTCGTTGGCCAGCGTGGATGCAATGGAGGTTCCGGGTGAGAAGAGCGACGTCGGCATGCGGTTGGCATTGCCGATCACGAAGGTGACGGCCATGGTCTCTCCCAACGCTCGGCCCAGGCCCAGCATGACCCCACCAATGACGCCCTTCTGGGTGTATGGCAGCACCACGCGGCGCACCACCTCCCAGGTTGTGCACCCCAGGCCGTAGGCAGACTCGCGCAGGATGGGCGGAACGATCTCGAACACATCGCGCATCACGGCGGCCACAAAGGGCAACACCATGAAGGCCAGCACGATGCCCGCGGCCAAGATGCCAAAGCCGTTGGTACTGCCGCCAAAGAGGAAGCCGATCAGCGGCATGGAGCCGAGCAGTTTTTGCACAGGCACCTGAAAATGGTCTGCAAACAGCGGCGCAAACACGAACAGGCCGAACATGCCGTAGATGATGGACGGCACAGCCGCCAGTAATTCCACCGCGGTGCCGAGCGGGCGGCGCAGCCATACGGGGCAGGTTTCGGTCAGGAAAAGCGCAATACCAAACGCGAGCGGCACTGCAATCAGCAGTGCAATGCCCGCGCTGGCAAGGGTGCCAACGATGGCAATCGCTGCACCGAATTCTTCATTGACGATGTCCCATTCAGCGCGCCAGATGAACTGCACGCCGAACTTGTGAAAAGCCGGCCACGCGTAGACGAACAGCGAGACGATGATGCCCAGCAGCGCCGCGAGCACCAGCAGCGACAGACTCTGGGTCAGCCGATGGAAAACGATGTCCTGCAGCCGCTGCCGCTTGGCAATCGACACCATGGACGGTGTGGGGGCGTCCGTCTTCTTGACGGACACGGGTTGCGAACTCATGGTGGTTCCCACGCTCATGTTGACTCCCATCTGGCTTCTGGAGACCCCACAAACCAGTGCCCATCGGCCAGACCAGCCGGCCGATGGGCACTATTCTGGGGCAAACCGCTTTACTTCTTGATTTGCGACCAGACCTTGGAGCGGATCTGTGCCGTCAGGGTGTCAGGCAGCGGAACGTAGTCCAGGTCAGCCGCCATGGTCTTGCCGTTCTTGAAGGCCCAGTCAAAGAACTTCAGAACTTCGGCCGACTGGGCCTTGTCTGCGGGGTCGGCGTACATGAGGATGAAGGATGCTGTGCTCACGGGCCAGCTGTTGGCGCCCTTGGCGTTCACCATCGAAATACCCATGCCAGGCACACTGAACCAGTCAGCGCTGGCAGCCGCCGCGGCAAAGGTGGCGTCGTCAGGGGCCACATACTTGCCATCGGCGTTCTGCAGTTGCAGGAACGTCATGTTGTTCTTCTTGACGTAGGCGTACTCCACGTAGCCCAGGGCACCCTTCACACGCGTCACATTGGCCGCAACGCCTTCGTTGCCCTTGCCGCCCACGGAAGACTGAGCAGGCCACTTCACCGCAGCACCCTTGCCCACCGTATCAGCCCACTCCTTGCTGACGGAGCTCAGATAGTCGGTCCAGTTGAAAGTGGTGCCAGAGCCATCGGCGCGGTGCACGATGGTGATGTTCTGGTCGGGCAGAGTCTTGCCGGGGTTCAGGGCTGCCAGCTTGGCATCGTTCCACTTGGTGATCTTGCCCAGGTACATTTCGGCCAGCACAGGGCCGGTCACGCGCAGTTCGCCGGGCTTGAAGCCATCCAGATTCACCACAGGCACCGTGCCGCCAATGATGGCAGGAAACTGCACCATGCCATCTTTTTCCAGCTCAGCGCCGGACAGGGGAGCATCAGTAGCACCAAAAGCCACGGTCTTCGCTCGGATCTGGCGGATACCACCCGAAGAACCGATGGACTGATAGTTCAGACCCACGCCAGTTTCCTTCTTGTAGGCTTCAGCCCACTTGGCATACATCGGGAACGGGAACGTAGCGCCGGCGCCGGTGATGTCCGCCGCAAAGGCATTGCCCACCGCCAGGGAGGCCAATGCGACTGCGACGGTTTTGAGAAATACGCGTTTCATGAGATACCTTTCGGCAGGGGTTAACAGGAACACCACGAACTTTAGGGGGCGATCGTGACAATTCAGTGACACAAATCCACCCCCCTTTCGACCACTGCCACAAATACGGTGACGCGTCTCCTGCGGCTTCACCGTTTTGTCACACAAGCCATTCACACTCCCCCTGCAATACTCCCGACCGCCCGCTGCGGCCCTACCCGGCCAAGCCTGGGTGGTTTCGGCGCATCGCGGTACGATGCCGCACGCAGCTCCCAACTTATCAACAATGCAGAACGGCACACGCCTCGCCGCGGTCGACCTCGGCTCCAATAGTTTTCGTCTGGAGATCGGGCGCTATGAGTTTGGACACGTCCAAAGGGTGGAATACCTGAAGGAAACTGTGCGCCAAGGCAACGGACTCGATGAGGATCGCAACCTTACCCGCGACGCCATGGAGCGCGGCTGGGCCTGTCTGGCGCGCTTCGGCGAACGCCTGGCGGGTTTTCCCCGCGCCCAGGTGCGTGCTGTGGCGACCCAGACGTTGCGCGAGGCACGCAACCGCGAAGAATTCCTGTCACGCGGTAGTGAGGTACTCGGCTACCCCATCGACGTGGTATCTGGTCCCGAAGAGGCGCGTTTGATCTACCAGGGCGTGGCCCGGTTGCTGCCCCAATCGGACGAGCGTCGCCTGGTAGTGGATATCGGAGGACGGTCCACCGAACTGATCCTGGGCCAGCAATTCACACCCCATGCGGTGGCCTCTTTCCGCGTTGGCAGCGTCGCGTGGTCGCAGCGCTACTTTGCCAATGGTGAGTTCTCTGCCCAGGCGTTCTTGGCTGCCGAGATCGCCGCCAAGGCGGTGCTGGACGAGGCGCTGGAAACCTTTCGCCCCGATGCCTGGGACGTAGCCTATGGGTCGTCGGGTACGGCAGGAGCTGTCGGTGACATTCTGGCCGCTGCCGGGGGGCCGCAGGGGCTGATCACCCAGGATGGGCTGAACTGGCTGCACGAACGTCTGCTGCGCGCGCAAAGTGCAGACCGCCTGCGCCTGGAAGGACTCAAGGAGGAGCGCCGTGCGGTCATTGGCGGTGGCATCAGCGTACTGCGCGCCATATTTGACCTGCTGGGCATCCAGGAAATGCAGGTCGCACAAGGGGCGCTGCGCCAAGGAGCCCTGTACGACCTGCTGGACCGAGAGCAGCCCGGCACCGACCTTCGCACCACCACGGTCCAGGGTTTGATGCAACGGTTTGGCGTGGACATGGAGCATGCAGACCGCGTGGCACGTACCGCTTGTGCATTGTTTGACCAGGCCGCGCCTCCCGGAAGCGAACGTGCCAGCCGCAAGCTGGACTGGGCCGCCCGGCTGCACGAAATTGGCTGCCGCATTTCACACAGCGACTACCACCGCCACGGCGCCTACATTCTCGACAACACCGATGCTGCCGGATTTGCCGTGCCAGAACTGCACCGCCTGGGAGTGCTGGTACAGGGGCAGCGAGGCAAGGTGCGCAAGCTGGGTGTGGAACTGGACGACCCCATTTTTGTGCTGCAGCTGTTGTGTTTGCGCCTGGCGGTGGCCCTGTGCCACGCGCGCCGCGACCCCGATACCAAAGGGCTGTCGCTGCGCCAGGACAGACAGCGGTTTCAGGCCAGCGCCCGCCCCGGCTGGGCCTTGGCCTACCCTCAGTCCGCCCACCTTTTGCGCGAAGAAGTGCAAGCCTGGCAGAAAACGCCTTGGGAGCTGGTCGTAGACATGTCTTGAGCAGAGAACATAAACGGTATAAACTGTTTATACCGTTTATCAAAGATCAACCATGACCACTGCCAGCACCACCCCCAGCCCCGTTGCCGTACCCGCCGCGCCTGCAGTCGCAACTGCAAAGGCGGCCAAGCCCGCCAAGCCCGCTGCGGCCGTCAAAGCACCCAAGGCAGCAAAAACAGCCGCGGCAGAAAAGACCTCTGCCCCCAAGGCCGCTACAACGCCCAAGCCAGTCAAGGCAGCAGTTGCAACCAAGCCCGGCAAGGCCAACGACGTCAAGGCCAAGAAGCCCAAACTGGTGCGAGACAGCTTCACCATCCCCAAAGATGAGTACGCCGTGCTCGACCTCTTGAAGCAACGCGCCACGACACTGGCCCATCCGGTCAAGAAAAGCGAACTACTGCGTGCAGGGCTCAAGGTTCTGGCAGGGCTTTCAGACAGCGCATTGCGCACCGCATTGCAGGCCGTGCCATCCATCAAGACCGGTCGCCCAAAAGCCGATGCAGCAGAAACCACGCCAGCGGCAGCTGCGAAGACAGCGACCAAAGCCACCGGCAAGACAGGTCGCAAGTGAATCAGGCCCCGACGCACTACGGGTGTTGAGCGAGGAGCCTCACGGATTCTCAGACATTGGCGGGCGGATCATAGAAATTCCGGCGACTGCACCGCCATCAGCACGGTCTGGCTATGATCCCAACGCTGGCGCTGACGCAGCCACCACACTGAGCCCTTGCGAACCGGGCATTCCGGGGCCTGGAGTTGCAGCAACTGAGCAACGGTCTGGCCCAACATGGGTTGGTGTCCCACCACCAGCACAGCGCCTTTGGCGCGAGGCCATTGCACCAGCTCCAGCAAATCCAGCGGTGTTCCACCCGGCAATAGTTCTGCGCGCATCTTGAACTTGCGACCCAGCGCCTGGGCCGTTTGTTCGGTACGCCGCGCGGGGCTTGCCACGACCCTCAAGCCTTCGGGCAGCTGGCGATCAAGCCAGGCGGCCATGCGCGCCGCCTGTTTCTCACCGCGGGAGGTGAGCGGGCGGGCAAGATCGTCATGGCCGTCTTCAGCCTCCTCCGCTTCGGCATGACGCCAAAGGATCAAATCCATCATGCAGCCTCTGGCTCCTCACGACCCAGAGGAGGCCGAGGCCCATAGCGCACCATCAGCGCGCTCTGGGCGCCATGACCGTCCACAGGATGTGCTGCGCGGTCATAGGTGCCGCCTGCGTTCAAAGTCCAGGCGTCACGGTCGTCACACAGATAGGCCACCAAGCACTCATCGATGATTTGCTGGCGCAGCGTGGCGTCGGTGACAGGCCACGCCAGTTCCACACGGCGCATCATGTTGCGGTTCATCCAATCGGCGCTTGAGAGATAGAGGTCCTCTTCACCGCCGGCACGAAAGTAAAAAACGCGCGTGTGCTCCAAGAACCGGCCAATCACCGACCGCACGCGGATGTTGTCAGTCACTCCTGGCACCTGCGCGGCCAGCATGCAGGCCCCGCGCACGATCAGATCGATGCGCGCGCCGCGCTGCCCAGCGAGGATCAGTGCCCGCATCAGTCCCTCATCGGTCAAGGCATTCATCTTGGCCACGATCCGTGCATCTTCCCCACGGCTTGCAGCCAGTCCCACACGTTCGATTTTTTCGATCATCCGGCGGTGCAGATGAAACGGTGCAAGCATGAGCTTACGCAGCTTGGGCGGCCGGTTCTGGCTGGCGAGATGGTTGAATACGCCATCCATGTCGGCGGTAGTTTCGTCATCAGCCGTGAGGTAGCTCAGGTCGGTGTACAGCTTGGCCGTGCGCACGTTGTAGTTGCCGGTGGACAGATGGCCGTAACGGCGTAGCTGCCGTCCCTCGCGGCGCGTGACCAGCAGCATCTTGGCATGGGTCTTGAGGCCGACCACGCCATACACCACCTGTGCGCCAATCGACTCCAGCGCCTCAGCCCAGTTGATGTTGGCCTCCTCGTCAAAGCGCGCTTTCAGCTCTACCACCGCCATCACTTCCTTGCCCCGACGCACGGCCTCGCTGAGCAAGTCCATGAGTTCGGAGTCGGCCCCTGTTCGGTAAATGGTCTGCTTGATGACCAGTACCTGGGGGTCGTTCACAGCCTCGCGCAGGAACGCAAGCAACCCATCAAAGCTTTCGAAAGGCTGGTGAATCAGCACATCACGCTGCCGCAATTGCTCCATGATGGACACATTGGGCTGCAGTTGCCGGGGCCATGCAGAGCTCCAGGGCGAGAACAGCAGCGCAGGATCATTCACCAAATCCACCAACTGATTGAGGCGCACCAGGTTCACAGGGCCATGCACACGGTACAAGGCGGCACCAGGCAGATCAAATTGCCCCAGCAAAAAGTCCGACAGGAAGCGTGAACAACCCGCGGAGACCTCCAGCCGCACAGCCTGTCCGTAGTGGCGATGCTGGAGGCCCTGCCGCAAGGCGGTGCGCAGGTTGCGCACGTCCTCTTCATCCAGCGCCAGATCGGAGTGGCGCGTGACACGAAACTGCGAAAACTCCGTCACATCCCGGCCAGGAAAGAGGTCCTCCAGATGCGCCCGCACGATGCTCGACAAGCTGACAAACAATGCCCCTTGAGGCGCCACCTTCTTCGGCATGCGGATCAGGCGGGGCAAGGCACGGGGCACCTTCACGATAGCGATTTCGTTCTCGCGACCAAAGGCATCGCGCCCCTTGAGGCGAACGATAAAGTTCAGCGATTTGTTGGCCACCTGGGGAAACGGATGGGCCGGGTCCAGACCCACCGGAATCAACAACGGGCGGACCTCGCGCACAAAATAGTCGTGCACCCAACGCTTTTGCTCTGGGGACCGCTCGCCGTGCGCCACGATGCGGATCCCGTGCTGCGCGAATGCGGGGACCAAATCCTCGTTGTACAGCGCATATTGCCGCTCCACCAAGTTGTGGACCTGGGCGGAGAGCGCCTCAAACGATGCGGTGGTGTAGAGACCCTTGGTCTCCCCCTTCTTGGCCGCAGTGATGTGCTCCGCCGCACGCACTTCAAAAAATTCATCCAGGTTCGACGACACGATGCACAGGTAGCGCAGCCGCTCCAGCAGTGGGACATCCGTGCGGACAGCCCAGTCGAACACGCGCTCGTTGAAAGCCAGAATGCTGTGGTCACGGTCCAGAAACATGTGGAGCGCGCCACCGGGGGAAACAATGCTCGGCACAGAATCATTGTCATGTGACAAGGTGTGCAAAGAGTCTCCGACAGCATCAGGGTGCCCGCGCTGCAGGGAAAGTGAATCAACAGGAGGCACGGGTGGCATGGGTACGCGGGGGCGGCAATTGCAGGATTGCTGCAGTATTTAACGCTCAGATGACAATTGCGTGACAGATTTTGTGACAGACACAAAAACACCTTGTGCGCTGGAGCGAGCCGGCACCAGATACTGCTGAAACAGCCTGGCCGCATGGGCCCAGGTGAACTCCAGGGCTCGGCTACGCGCCTCGGCTCGCGGTGTCGCCAACGCCTGCCGAGTGGCGGCCAATAGGCTGTCATTCAACACACCACCCACAGGCGTTTTGCCCCCCACGCCACCGAGCACCTCGCGGGGACCGTCTTCCGGAAAAGCGGCGACCGGTGTTCCACAAGCCATTGCCTCGAGCATCACCAGCCCAAAGGTCTCCGAGCGGCTTGGAAACACAAATACATCGGCTGACGCGTACACCTGCGCCAGCGCCTCCCGGTCCAGGATGCCAAGCCAGCGCACCTGCGGGTACTTGGCTTTGAGACGCACCTCCAATGGCCCAACGCCGCAAACCACCTTGGTACCAGGCATGTCCAGTCGCAAAAATTCCTCAATGTTCTTTTCGTACGAAATGCGGCCCACGTACAAAGCCACCGGGTGGGCCAACACGCCGGTCAGTGGGCTCTGGCAGACCTCGCCATGAAAGTGAAACGACTGGGTATCCACGCCGTGGGTCCACAAGCGCAACTGGCGAAAGCCCCGCTGTTCCAGCATCTGCAAGACCCCTTGCGTGGGCACCATAACCCCGGACGAGGGGCGGTGAAAATGCCGGAATAGCGCATAACCCCAGCCCAGAGGTACGCGCAGGGCCGCCTGCAAAATCTCTGGAAATCGCGTGTGAAAGGCCGTGGTGAAGGCCAGCCCACGCCGGAGACAGTAACGGCGTCCAGCCCATCCCAACGGCCCTTCAGTGGCCAGGTGGATGGCGTCTGGGCGCATGGCATCCAACTTCTGGGCCAGCAATTTATAGGGCCGTACAGCAAGATCAATGCCCGCGTAGCCTGGGCAAGGGCGCGTGGCAAACTGGCCAGGGTGCAGCACTTGCACGTCATGCCCGGCGTCCTCCAGTTCTCGCACGAGCTCCAGCAATGTCGTGACCACACCATTGACCTGGGGCAACCATGCATCGGTCAACAGAGCGATCTTCATGCAGGCACCTGTGTCGCCTGGCCGGGCGCGGCGGCCACGGGCATCGCAGGCCATTGCAAGAGTTCCAGCCGGCCATCAAGATGCTCGACCAGCGCCGTATGGCTCTCCACCCAGTCGCCATCGTTGCAGTACAAAATGCCGCCAATCTCGCGCATCTCGGCGCGGTGGATATGTCCGCAGACTACACCATCATGACCACGGCGACGGGCCTCTGTAGCCACGGCCACCTCGAAGTCGGTGACGTAGTTGAGCGCCTTTTTCACCTTGCCTTTCAGGTAGGCGGACAGCGACCAATATGGCAGCCCCATGCGCGCCCGGAGGGTGTTCAGATGGCGATTGAGCTTGAGCGTAAATTCATACAGGTTGTCGCCCACATAAGCGAGCCATTTGGCACACTGGATCACGCCATCAAAGTGGTCTCCGTGCGTGACCCACAGGCTGCGCCCATCGGCAGTGGTGTGCACCGCATCGGCCACCACATCAATACCCCCAAAGGAATGCCCCACAAACGCGCGGGCAAACTCGTCGTGGTTACCAGGCACGAACACCACGCGACACCCCTTGCGCGCGCGTCGCAACAGTTTTTGCACCACGTCGTTATGCGCCTGCGGCCAGAACCACCGGCGACGCAATTGCCACCCGTCCACGATGTCACCGACCAGGTACAGATGGTCGCTGGGATGGTGCTTGAGAAAGTCCAGAAGCGCCGCGGCCTGACAACCCGGTGTGCCCAGGTGCAGATCTGAAATGAACACCGCGCGAAACCGCCGCTGACCGACGGGCGATGCATGTGCGTCGGGCTCTGCACCCTGTGGCACCAGGGACTCGTTCAACCAGGGGCCCAGAGCGTCGAACGCTGCGCGCACCGGTCAAGCCCCCAGAAAGTGCTTGCGGTAGCGGGGATGCAAGTCAGCCAGCCGCATCAGCATGGGCAGGTCTGCCGTGTTGAAGTCAGGGTCCCAGGCGGGAGCCCCCAGCACGCGGGCCCCCAGGCGCAAATAGCCCTTGATCAACGCGGGTGGGTCCACGGCGATGGAGCCATCCAGGTGTTCCACGGGCAGCGGCAGGCGCGGCAGCACGTGGTACTCGATGGGTGCCAGATGGGTTTTTCGCACTTGCTGCCAGATGCTCGCAGCCGCGTCGCCGCTGACCACGCCGTTGTGGAGCATGGGGATGCTGGCGCAGCCAATCATCGTGTCGAGTTCATTGCGGACCATGAAATCCGCCAGCGCACTCCACAACGCCATGATCACGCCCCCGTGGCGGTGATCTGGGTGTACGCAGCTGCGACCCAGTTCAACCATGCGGGGGCGGAGCGTGCGCAGGCGCGTCAGGTCAAATTCGGTATCGCTATAGGTTCCACCCACCCGCTTGGCCTGCGCCGGTGTCAGCACCCGGTAAGTCCCAATGACTTGCCGGCTTTGCGCATCGCGTACGAGAAGGTGCTCGCAATAGTCGTCAAAAAGGTCCACGTCGTGGCCAGGAATGGGGGTCGTCAATCGAGCACCCATTTCTGCTGCGAACACCTCAAACCGCAGGCGCTGAGCTTCGCGAACTTCATCCAGATGCCTGGCCCAAGCTACCTCGATAGCGCCACGCGCAGGGACGGACGAATGTGCAGCGCTCGACACAACGCCAGGACGCTGAACAATGCTGGTGCCCGCCGTCTCGGGCGATGTGGACAGCTGCATCAAAGTGGGCAGGTCGTTCATGGGCAACGTCTCCTTCGGTAAGAACGGGCACAGCTGGAATTTCCAACCGGAGCGGGAATCCGCTTTCCTGGCCGCGAGTGTGAAAGCCACGCATGACATGCCCATGTCTGCGACGTGTCAGCGCCATGACACAGTGCCCACCTATCAGGACGAGCGCCCACCGATGGCCTGCATAATTGGTTGAGGAACCTCGTGCCGTGCCTTCACCCACCCTGCCCACCCCCCGCAGCCCCATCGCCGCTTTTGTGGCGATGTTCTTGCTGGCTGCAGCCTGCGCGGGGGCGGTGGTCTGGACGCTGGAGCGCCAGGAACGCGCGCAGCAGCGCACCCAGGCGGCAGATATGGCGGGGGACCATGTTCAGGCCCTGCAACGCGCCATCGAGTTGGCGCTCTCGGCCAACAACACGCTGGTGGCACTGGTGCGTCAAGGTCACGGCAACGTGCGCCAGTTCGAGGAAATCGGTACGCAGATGCTGCCGTTCTATCCGGGTATTGCAGCCATGGGTCTGTCCCCGGGCGGGGTGGTTCAGCAGGTTGTGCCGCGCAAGGGCAACGAAAATTCGATTGGATTTGACCAGCTCAACGACTCCCGCCAAGGCCCCGAATCCGCACGCGCACGTGAATCCGGCCTGCTGACGCTGGCGGGACCGATGGAACTCGTGCAAGGCGGCCTGGGGATCGTGGGGCGCCAACCGGTGTACCTGGAAGATGACCTGGGGCGCCGCAGCTTTTGGGGGTTCACCTACGTCACTATCCGCCTACCCGACGTGCTGGCAATGGCCCGGTTACCCCAGCTCACCGAGCGTGGTTTCCACTATCGCCTGTGGCGTGTTCGCCCGGACAACAAGCTGGAGCAGACGATTGCGGCATCCGATCCTCCGCCTACGAACGACGCCGTGGGGCGATCGCTCACGCTACCGAATGGCGAATGGATGCTGAGCTTGGCCCCGATCAAAGGATGGGGGGCCCCGGGCGTGCTGGCCCTGCGTTGTGCAATAGGCTTGCTGTTTGCCCTTCTGATGGGCTACCTCGCGCGCTTGCTGGTCGAACTGAAGGCGCACGAGCGGGGCCTGGCCACACAGGTGGCGCAGCGCACCTCCGAAATCCAGGCCACGCAGCAGCAGTTGCGCGCCACCATTGACGCGATTCCCGATCCGCTGTTCGAAATCGATCAGGAGGGCCGCTACTGCAGCGTACACAGCCCACGCGCCGAGCTGCTCATGGGGCCTGCCGACCAGCTAATTGGCCGCAATGTCACAGACGTACTGCCCGCCCTGGCCGCACTGACCGTGATGGATGTGCTCCACGAAGCGCAAACCCAAGGCTGGTCTACCGGGCGGCAGATCATGCAAGACCTGCCTGGCCTGGGCCCCACCTGGTTCGAACTGTCTGCCGCACGCAAGGCAGGCTCGGAAGGTGCCAAGCCCCGCTTCATCCTGCTGTGCCGCGACATCTCTGAACGCAAGCGGTCGCAAGAACAATTGCAATTGACGGCCCAGGTCTTCGACCAGAGCGGAGAGGCCATCGTGATTGCCGATGCGGCCCATACCATCGTGCGCATCAATCGCGCCTTCAGCCGCATCACCGGCTACTCGGAGGCCGAGGCGGTGGGTCAGTCGATGCGCCTGCTCACGGTGGCCGAGTCCACCCGCGACTTCAACGCTGACTCGGTGTACACACAACTCACCCGGGAGGGTCACTGGGAGGGTGAGGCATGGGGCCGCCGCAAGGACGGATCAACCTACCCCCAGTGGCTGTCCGTGAGTAGCGTGCGCGACGGCAATGGCAGCACCACCCACTCCATTACGTTGTTCCGCGACATCACGCTGCAGCGCGAGGCACAGGACCGCATCCAGCGCCTCGCGCATTTCGATCCTCTTACCGACCTGCCCAACCGCGCGCTCCTGGCCGAACGCGCCCAGCGCCACATCGCACAGGAGCAGGCGCGGGGCGGGACGCTGGCCCTGCTGTTCCTGGATCTGGATCACTTCAAGAACGTGAACGACTCGCTGGGGCACCGCGTGGGGGATGTCCTGCTGGTGGCAGTGGCCCGCCGGCTCGAGTCCCTGCTGGGCACGCAAGATACCGTGTCACGCCTGGGCGGCGATGAATTCTTGCTGCTACTGCCTGCTGCCTCAGCGGCTCAGGCGGCCGACGCAGCCAACCGGCTGCTGGTTGCCGTGGCACAGCCATTTCAGGTGGAGCCTTACGAACTCACGACCACGCTGTCCGTGGGCATCGCCATGTATCCGGCAGACGGCGATTCGTTCGATACCCTGTACCAGCGCGCCGATGCCGCCATGTACCGCGCCAAGCAAAACGGGCGCAACCGGTTCGGCTTTTTCACCGCCGACCTGGAGGCCCGCACAGCGCGCGCCCTGCAGATCGAAAACGCCCTGCGACGGGCTCTGGAACGCAATCAGTTCGAGCTGCATTACCAACCCCAGGTCTCGCTCACCACGCGCCAGGTAGTCGGCGCCGAAGCGCTGCTGCGCTGGCGCCACCCCGAGCTGGGCATGGTGTCCCCGGCAGAATTCATTCCCGTGGCAGAGAGCAGCGGCATGATCGTCGCGATTGGCGAATGGGTGCTGAACACCGCTGTGCACGATGCCAAGCGCTGGCTGGACCTGCAGCTGCCCTTGCGGGCCGTGTCGGTCAACCTGTCGGCCGTGCAGTTCCGCCATCCGCAGTTACCCGAGATGGTGACGCGCTGCCTGCAGCAGGCCGGGCTGCCTGCGCGCCGGCTGGAACTGGAGCTGACCGAGGGCGCAGCGGTGGACGACCCCGCCGCCGCACTGGCCATGATGGACCAGTTGCATGACCGGGGCGTTCGGCTGTCGATGGACGACTTTGGCACCGGCTACTCGTCATTGAGCTACCTCAAGCGCTTTCAGATCTACAAGCTCAAGATCGACCAATCCTTTGTGAGAGACCTGGACGACGACGCCAACGACCGGGCCATCGTCAGCGCCATCATCCGCATGGCACAAGCACTGGGCATGCAGACCACGGCCGAGGGGGTGGAAACCGATGGCCAACTCGAATTCCTGCGCACTCAGGGATGCGACGAAGGCCAAGGCTACCTGTTCAGTCGTCCCCTGACTGCCGACGCCTTTGAAGCCTATCTGCGGGAACATCTGGGCAGCTGACAAGCTGCGTTGGGCGCCAAGCCCCTACGGAGCAAACGCGCTGAAGAGGAAAACGGGTGATCGAAGTACGGCAGAACATGCGGCGCCGTACTTCGCGCATACCCTCAAACGGTTTGTAAGCTGCCGCTGCTACACTTTGGCACAATTTTTTGAGGCCACCTGGCCCCGCCGCCTGTTCTGGTCTTATGTATTCGCTGTTCAGCACTCCGCCCTTGCAGCGACCCGGAGTGACTCCCGACACCCCCCTGCAACGTACCCTGCGCGAGCAACAGACCCTTCTGGACAGCGCGGGGGTGGGTATCGTGTTTCTGCGCCAGCGCAGCGTGGTGCGTTGCAACCAGCGGTATGCCGAGATTTTTGGCTACGGCAGTCCCGCCCGTTTGGTAGGACTCAACACGGAAGCCTTCTATCCAGACCGCGAAGCCTTCCGTGATCTGGGACGCACGGCCTACCCCGTGCTGGTGCAGGGCCAGTCATTTCGCGTGGAACGCCAGCTGCGCCGTCGTGACGGCACACTCTTTTGGGGCAGCCTCACAGGGCGGCTCATCAACCCGCACGATACCGGGGAAGGCTCGATCTGGATCGTGGATGACATCGACGAGCAAAGGCACGCTCAGGCCGCATTGAACTCTGCGGTGCGCGAAAAGCAGTTGCTCTTCGACAGCGCCATGGTCGGCATCGTGTTCCTGCGGGACCGGCACCTGACCCGCTGCAACAATCACTTTGAGCAGATGCTGGGTTTTGAGCCCGGCGAGCTCATGGGCAGTTCATCGCGCCGCTGGTATGCCAGCGATGCTGCATGGGAAGAAGTGGGCCACCGCTGTTACCCCGCGCTGGCGGGAGGGCAGTCTTACGAGGGCGAAGTGGATCTGTGCCGCAAGGACGGAACCCCTGTGATCTGCGAAGTACGCAGCAAGTGCATCGATCCGGCAGACCCTGCCCAGGGCACCATCTGGATCACCATGGACATTACCGACCGCAAACGCGCCCAGGCGGTGCTGGCTCAGGCCCACGGCGAGTTGGAGCGGCAGGTTCAGGACCGGACCCGCGAACTGCGCGAGACAGTGGAAAACCTGCACCGAGAGATCAATGACCGCAAGGCAGATCAGGAGCGGATCTACTGGCTGGCGCACTACGACGCCTTGACCGGTCTGCCCAACCGGGCACTGCTGGCAGAACGCGCGCAGCAGGCCATCCGCGTGGCCCAGGAGAACCAAACTCCGCTGGCCATCATCTTCCTGGACCTGGACCACTTCAAGCATGTGAATGACTCCCTGGGCCACCGGGTAGGCGACGTGCTGCTGGTCGAGATTGCCAAACGCCTGCGCGCTGTGGTGCGCGACAAGGACACCGTGTCGCGTCTGGGAGGGGATGAGTTCATCCTGCTGCTGCCGGGCGCCGACGCCCGCGGCGTCGCACGGGTCGCCGGCAAGTTGCAGGAGGCATCGAGCCAGCCCTATCAGATCGACCACCACGAACTGACCATGGCCCCCTCAATGGGCATTGCGCTGTTCCCGCAGGACGGACACGACTTCGATACGCTGACCCAATCGGCCGATGTGGCCATGTACCGAGCCAAGCTGGACGGGCGCAACACCTTTCGCTTCTTCACCCCAGAGATGCAGGCCCAGTCCGTACGTGCGTTGCAGCTCGAAAACGCGCTGCGCCGCGCGTTGGAGCGTGAGCAATTGCATCTGCACTACCAACCACAGATGAGCCTTTCAACAGGCTCCGTGCGCAGTGTCGAGGCTCTGCTGCGCTGGCAGCACCCCCAGCTGGGCGCCATCTCACCGGCAGAGTTCATCCCCATCGCTGAAGACAGCGGGCAGATTTTGCAGATCGGTGAGTGGGTGCTGCGTACAGCACTGGCCCAGCTCAAGGCGTGGCGCAGTTGCGGGTTTCCCGAACTTTCAATGGCGGTCAACCTCTCGGCCATCCAGTTTCGCCAGCCCCAGTTGCCAGAGCTGGTGAGCCGGGTGCTGGCGGAATTTGATCTGCCCCCGAATTCGCTGGAACTCGAACTGACGGAAGGCGTGGCCGTGGACGACCCCCATGCAGCTGTGGCCACCATGGACCAACTGCATGCACGGGGGGTTCGGATGTCGATGGACGACTTCGGCACCGGTTATTCATCACTCAGCCAGCTCAAGCGCTTTCAGATCTTCAAGCTCAAGATCGATCAATCGTTCGTGCGCGATCTGGGCAACGACAGCAACGACCGCGCCATCGTCAGCGCCATCATCCGCATGGCGCAGGCGCTGGGCATGCGCACCACGGCTGAGGGGGTAGAAACAGAGGGCCAACTGGCCTTTCTGCACCAGCAAGGGTGTGACGAAGCGCAGGGCTATCACTTCAGCACCCCATTGCCTGCAGAACAGCTGGAACGCTTCATGCGGCAACACACGACAGCGCACTGAACAGCCCGGAGGCCAATCATGGCGCGGCAGAGATCGCTGAGACGCCCCCCAGATCCAGGAATTCAACCCGCGCGGGCGGCATCGGCCAGGCACTGCGCACAAGAGCTGGCCACTTGCGCATCCTGCGCCTCCACCATCACACGCAGCAAGGGCTCGGTGCCGCTGGCACGGATCAGCACCCGGCCCGAGGAACCCAGTTGCTGCTCGACCGCCGCCGTGGCATCGGCCAGCAGACGGTTCGCCTTCCAGTCCTGCCCGGGCGCCAGCCGCACATTGAGCAACACCTGAGGGTACAGCGTGACGCCAGCCAGCAACTGCGCCAGCGTGCTGCCACTGCGCACACAGGCCTGCAGCACCTGCAGGGCGCTCACCAATCCGTCGCCGGTGGTGTGACGGTCCAGCGCAAGCAGGTGGCCCGAGCCCTCCCCTCCCAGCACCCACTGGTGGCGGGCCAGCTCCTCCAGCACATAGCGGTCTCCCACCTTGGCGCGCACAAACTTCACGCCTTTGGCCTGCAGCGCCACCTCCACCGCCATGTTGGTCATGAGGGTGCCCACCACGCCAGGCACGTGCTCGTCCCGGCCCATGCGATCGGCGGCCATCAGGTAAAGCAGCTCGTCGCCGTTGTACAGACGCCCCGTCGCGTCCACGATTTGCAAACGGTCTGCGTCGCCATCGAGCGCAATACCATAGTCGGCACGGTTAGCGCGTACGGCGTGCACCAACGCATCGGGGTGCGTAGCCCCCACCTCGTGGTTGATGTTGAGCCCGTCGGGCGCGCAGCCGATCGAGAGAACCTCTGCCCCCAGCTCGTGGAACACCTTGGGCGCGACCTGATACGCAGCGCCGTGGGCGGCATCCACCACCACCCTCAGCCCCTTGAGCGTCAGGTCCTGGGGAAAGGTGCTCTTGCAAAACTCGATATAACGCCCGGCTGCATCATCAAGCCGCCGGGCCTTGCCCAAGCTGGCAGAGTCGGCCCACACTGGTGGCTCAGCCAGGGCGGTCTCCACCGCCAGTTCCCAGGCGTCCGACAGCTTGGTGCCCTGTGCGCTGAAAAACTTGATGCCGTTGTCGGGGTACGCGTTGTGGCTTGCGCTGATGACCACACCCAGGCTGGCGCGCTGGGCTCGCGTCAGGTAAGCCACCCCGGGCGTTGGCAACGGCCCGAGCAGCACCACATCCACACCTGCGGAGTTGAAGCCAGATTCCAGGGCGCTTTCGAGCATGTAGCCCGAAATGCGAGTGTCCTTGCCGATCAGCACCGTCGGCCGCTCTTCTGTGCGGCGCAATACACGACCTACCGCATGGGCAAGGCGCAGCACAAAATCTGGCGTGATGGGCGGTTGCCCCACGGTGCCACGGATGCCATCGGTTCCAAAGTATTGGCGTGTCATGTTCTAGCGTCTCCTCGTACGGATCTCAGTATGTTGTTATCGACGACGGGGCCTGACGCCCCACCTGCCCAGTTTGACCAGCGGCTGGCGCCCTCAGCCAGATCGCTGCATGGCAGCCCACACCGCCAGCGCCGCCACCGTTTCGTGCACGTCGTGCACACGCACCACCGAGGCGCCCCGCTCGACCGCCAGTACCGCAGCGGCCACGCTGGGCACCATGCGCTGGCCCACCTCCAGCCCGGTCACCGTGCCCAGAGACGACTTGCGCGACCATCCTGCCAGCAGCGGATAGCCGGCCACCAACAGCTCCGACTGCCGGGCCAGCAAGGCGAAGTTCTGCTCCACTGTTTTGCCAAAGCCAATGCCCGCATCCAGCAAGATTCGGGTCTTTTCGACTCCTAGCGCCAGCAGATTATGCGTCTGCAGCTCCAAAAATGATAGCACCTGGGGCACAACATCGCCCTCCATGGGCGCCTGCTGCATGGTCTGAGGGTCGCGGTGCATGTGCATCAGGCAAACACCGCACTGGGGGTGGGCCGCGACCACCGTCACGGCGCCCGGCTGCCGCAAGGCCCAGATGTCATTGACGATGTCTGCACCCAGGTCCAGAACAGCGCGCATCACTTCGGGCTTGTAGGTGTCCACTGAAATCGGAACACCCAGGGTCACCGCCTCGCGCACCAGGGGCACGACACGAGCCAGTTCCTCGTCCAGCGACACGGCAGGGCTGCCCGGCCGCGTGGACTCGCCGCCGATGTCCAGAATATCGGCGCCCTCCTTCAGCAGCTGCTCGCAATGCCGCATCGCAGCAGCCGTGGAGCCATGGTGCCCCCCGTCAGAGAAGGAATCGGGGGTCACGTTGACGATGCCCATGACCTGGGGACGGATCAAATCGATTGCGAAGCGGGAGGTTTGCCAGATCATGTCTCGATCACGTCCATGCGGATTTGCGAAAAGGCGGCCATGCAGCGCCAGTTGCTAGGGTAAAGCGCGACGGCCACCATGAAAAACGGGGCACAAGGCCCCGTTCAAACGGCTGGACCGCGAGCCCGGTCAGGCGGCCGTCGGTGCGGTGTCTGTGGCCACGGCCGGGGTGCCACCGCTGGAATTGTCGCCTCCGGAGGGGGGCGTGCGCGGCGTCCAGTCCTTGGGAGGACGGGGCGCCTTGCCTGCCATGATGTCGTCCAACTGCTCGGTATCAATGGTTTCCCATTCGAGCAAGGCCTTCGCCATGGCATGCATCTTGTCGCTGTTTTCCTCGATCAGGCGACGCGCCAGGTTGTACTGCTCGTCAATGATGCGGCGCACTTCCATGTCCACCTTTTCCATGGTCTGCTCGCTCATGGTGGTGGTTTTAGTGACCGAGCGGCCCAAGAACACTTCACCTTCATTCTCGGCATAGACCATCGGCCCCAAGGCATCGGTCATGCCGTAGCGCGTCACCATGTCGCGGGCAATGTGGGTTGCGCGCTCGAAGTCGTTGCTGGCGCCGGTGGTCATCTGGTTCATGAACACTTCTTCGGCAATGCGCCCACCGAACAGCATGCTGATCTGGTTGAGCATGTATTCGCGGTCATAGCTGTAGCGGTCCTGCGCGGGCAGGCTCATCGTCACGCCCAGGGCGCGGCCACGGGGAATGATGGTGACCTTGTGCACAGGGTCGCACTTGGGCAGCAGCTTACCGATCAAGGCGTGGCCGGACTCGTGGTACGCCGTGTTGCGGCGCTCTTCCTCGGGCATGACCATGCTCTTGCGCTCGGGGCCCATAAGAATCTTGTCCTTGGCCTTCTCAAAATCCTGCATCTCCACCGTGCGCGCATTGCGGCGAGCAGCCATCAGAGCGGCCTCGTTGCACAGGTTGGCCAGATCAGCACCGCTCATGCCAGGCGTGCCACGGGCAATGATGCCGGGGTTGACGTCTTGCCCGACCGGAATCTTGCGCATGTGGACATTCAGGATCTGCTCGCGGCCACGAATGTCGGGCAGCGTCACATACACCTGACGGTCGAAACGGCCGGGGCGCAGCAGAGCGGCATCCAGGATGTCGGGGCGGTTGGTGGCAGCCACCACAATCACGCCCAGGTTGGTTTCGAAACCGTCCATCTCGACCAGCATCTGGTTCAAGGTCTGTTCGCGCTCGTCGTTGCCACCACCCAGGCCCGCACCGCGCTGGCGGCCCACGGCGTCAATTTCATCGATGAAGATGATGCACGGGGCGTTCTTCTTGGCGTTGTCGAACATGTCGCGCACACGGGCTGCGCCCACGCCCACGAACATTTCGACAAAGTCGGAGCCCGAGATGCTAAAGAACGGGACCTTGGCCTCGCCCGCGATGGATTTGGCCAGCAAGGTCTTGCCGGTGCCCGGGGGGCCGACCAGCAGCAAACCACGGGGGATACGGCCGCCGAGCTTCTGGAATTTCTGCGGGTCCTTCAGGAAGTCCACAACTTCCTTGACTTCTTCCTTGGCCTCATCGCAGCCAGCCACGTCCGCGAACGTGACCTGGTTGTTGTTTTCGTCGAGCATGCGCGCCTTGCTCTTGCCGAAGCTGAAGGCACCGCCCTTGCCGCCGCCCTGCATTTGGCGCATGAAGTACACCCACACGCCAATCAGCAACAGCATAGGGCCCCAGCTGACCAGAAGGGTCATGAGCAAGGAGCCTTCTTCGCGGGGCTTCACGTCAAACTTGACGTTGTGGTTCAGCAGGTCACCCACCAAGCCACGATCCAGCACCGAAGCGTTCGTGCGGATCTTGCGGTCATCGGTGGTGACCGCCACAATCTCGCCGCCGCTCAACCCCTCGGGAATGGTGGCGCTCTTGATGCGGTTGTTGCGGACCTCGTCCAGGAACTCGGAATACCCGACGTGGCCTGCGCTGGCGCCGCTGCGGGTGTCAAACTGCTTGAACACCGTGAACAGCACCATGGCGATGACCAGCCAAACGGCAATTTTTGAAAACCACTGATTGTTCAAGCGGGGCTCCAGTTGCAGGGAACAGAAAACGGACACACTGCCGTCATGGCACGCATGTGTGGCCCATTTTAGGTCTTTCAAGCCACGGGGCCAGTTCTATTCCCCCTCACTCCCATGGAATCAGCGCGGGCTTTGCCGCCAAAGTTCACAGATTCTTGACCTGAGGCAAGCCCGCGCCATCCGCCTTTTTGAGCCCCATGCCCACCAGAAAGGTTTCGGACGACTTGTCACGCGAGGCCTTGGGCTTCAAGGGTTTGACCACCTTGAAGGTCTGCTTGAACAAGGTCACCAGATCACTGTAGCCGCTGCCATGGAACAGCTTGACCACGAGTGAACCCTCCGGTTTCAAATGGTTGCACGCAAAATCCACGGCCAACTCCACCAGATGGGCAATCCGCGCCGCGTCGGCCGACTCAATGCCCGACAGGTTGGGCGCCATATCGGATACCACCACATCCACCACCCGGCCGTCGAGCGCCTGCTCCAATCGCTCCAGCACCTCGGGCTCGCGAAAATCGCCATTCAGGTAGGTGACACCCTCTATGGGCTCCATGGGCAGGATGTCCAGCGCAATGATTACCCCATTGAGCTGCCCCGCTGCTGCGCCTGCGGGCGACATGCGCCTGCGCAGGTACTGGCTCCACGCACCAGGCGTGGAGCCCAGATCCACCACGGTGTAGCCCGGCTTAATGAGGCCCAACTGCTCGTCAATCTCCTTGAGCTTGTAGGCGGCGCGGGCACGATAGCCCTCTTTCTGCGCCAATTTGACATAGGTGTCATTCACGTGGTCGTTGAGCCACGCCTTGTTCACCTTCTTGCTCTGGGTTTTGACTTTCATATGGCGGTATTGTCTCTCGACAATCGCTGCAGTGGCTGACCTCCAAGACACGCCGCGCACGGCAGCCGGAGTCACGTCCAGCCGGGCCGCAGACATAATACGGGTATGCCCCAAATTCAATTGACTCCTGCCGAGCGCCGGGAACAACGCGCCAATGCCCACCACCTGGACCCCGTGGTCCTGATCGGCGGCGATGGCCTCACCCCTGCGGTCAAGAAGGAAATCGACGCTGCCCTCAACGCCCATGGTCTCATCAAGGTGCGTGTTTTCAACGATGACCGCGTGGCGCGCGAGCTGATGTACCAGGAGCTGACCGCTGAACTCAATGCCGCGCCTATCCAGCACATCGGCAAGCTGCTGGTGCTGTGGCGGCCACAACCCGTCAAGGAACGCACCGTCGATGAAGATCGCATGCCCGGCCCACGCGACGTCAAGGTACTGAAATACAGCAAGCGGGGTGGTCAGCGCCCAGAGATCAAGCAGTTGCGTGTGCTCGGCAACCAGCGCCTCACCTCGGGCGGCCAGATCAAGCGCGCCAAGCCCAAGCAAAAATCCATCAAGAAGCGCCAGGCAGACTGATGAGCCACGATGCAGGCTCGGCAGCACTTGCAACCGTTGCAGCACCTGCCGACAGGGCGCCGATGCGCCACATTCTCTGCATGAAATGGGGCACGAAATATGGCCCTGAATATGTCAACCGGCTGTATGCCATGGTACGCCGACATCTGAGCGGCGATTTCCGTTTTGTCTGCCTCACCGATGACAGCACCGGCATCCGCAGCGAAGTGCAATGCCTGCCCATTCCCGCACTGGATTTGCCGCCCGGCATTCCCGAGCGGGGCTGGACCAAGCTGGCCACCTTCAGCGCAGACTTGCACGGGCTGCGTGGCACCGCCTTGTTTCTGGACGTGGATGTGGTCATCACTGGCAGCCTGGATGATTTCTTCACCCAGCCCGGTGAATTCCTGATCATCCACGACTACAAGCGTCCGTGGCGCATCACCGGCAACTCGTCGGTATACCGCTTTGAGCTGGGTGCACACCCCGATGTGCTGGCGTATTTTCGTGAGCACTTCGCCGAAATCCGCGCGCAGTTCCGCAACGAGCAGGCCTATCTGTCCGACTTCTTGCACAAGCAGGGCAAATTGCAGTATTGGCCCGCCGCGTGGTGTCCCAGTTTCAAGTACCACGGGATACCGCCCTGGCCCACCAACTATTGGCGCGTGCCGTTCGTACCTGAAGGTGCACGCATCGTGATTTTTCACGGGGAATGCAACCCCCCGGATGCACTGGCTGGGCGGCGCAATCGCCGTTTTCGCTACATCCGCCCTGCTACCTGGGTAGCAGAGCACTGGCACGAATAGACGCGGCGAAGCCAATTGGTCACTGAAAATCGGCGGGGCTACCTGCCCAGCTGCCAGCTGCAATCGACCCGCCGGTGAACCGATCACCTGGGAGTCAATCGCTGTCGGCTGGCTCTTCCACTGTGCTATGGGCTCCAGGTCGCAGTGTTTGCCAGAAGACCGTCAAGGCACAGCCCCATTGCAATGCGTACATCACTGTCCCCACGCTGTGCCACAGACGCAAGTCCTGCCGGGCCACGATGCGGGGCGCCACGCCAAACTGATTGAGCAAAGCCAGCAGCAGACCACCCAAAACGAACAGCATGGCGGCACGCGCCCAGGGATACTGCACCACGGCATGCCTGGGCCTGGACAAGAGCAGTAGCACCACGCAACACACCACAGCCACCCAGGTTTGAGCCGCAAAAAGCCGGGCGGCCATCTGCCCCGCAATAGCGGGGGAAGGCAGATACGCAAACAGCAGGGGCACGACCAAAAAGCCGATGGTGGTCAGGCTGGCCCACCACAAGGCCGCCACCAAAGCGGGAAGCCGCGGGCGCACGCCCAGCCACACAGCAGCCATCACGCCCTCATTGGTAGCTGACCGCCACCACTTCGTAGCGGCGAATGCCGCCGGGGGCTTGCACCTCAGCGGTATCGCCCTCTTCCTTGCCAATCAACGCACGCGCGATGGGGCTGGAGATATTGATCAGGCCCTGCTTGAGATCCGCCTCGTCTTCGCCCACGATCTGGTACTTCACCGTATCACCGGAATCTTCGTCTTCGAGCTCGACCGTGGCACCAAACACCACCTTGCCGCCGCCATCGACCGCACTGGGGTCGATGACCTGGGCCACCGAGAGCTTGCCCTCGATCTCCTGGATGCGGCCTTCGATGAAGCCCTGGCGATCCTTGGCAGCGTCGTAGTCGGCGTTTTCGCTCAGGTCGCCCTGTGCGCGCGCTTCGGCAATGGCCGAGATCACGGCAGGCCGCTCCACGGTCTTGAGTCGGTGCAGCTCTTCCTTGAGCATTTCAGCGCCGCGCTTGGTGATTGGAATGGTGGCCATGCGATTGAGTCTCCACAAGTCAAAACGGTGAAAGTGCGAAGCACTTCCACCGATCGGTCGCCACGCTGCTCCCCTCAAAACACCGGGGGTGCACATGGCACATCTACAAAAGGAAACCGCCGCACGTTGCCGCGCGGCGGTGTTAGTTCAGCAGCAATTATGCCGTGTTTGCGGCGGCCAAAGCCACCGCAAAAACCCGGTCAGGCCGCCAGCTGGGCGTGCAGTTCCTGCACGGAATACACATCGAGCTTGTCCAGGTACTTCATGCCTTCTACGGCCGCCTCTGCACCGAAGATGGTGGTGAAGGTGGTCACCCGAGCCAGCAGCGACGAGGTACGGATCGCACGCGAATCGGCAATCGCGTTGCGGCGTTCTTCCACCGTGTTGATGACCATGACAATCTCATTGTTCTTGATCATGTCCACGATGTGCGGACGGCCTTCCGTGACCTTGTTGACCACCACCACCGGAACGCCTGCCTCGGCGATGGCTGCAGCCGTGCCCTTGGTCGCCACCAGGTCGAAGCCCAGCGCCACCAGCTGGCGGGCGATGTCCACCGCGCGGGGCTTGTCGTTGTTCTTCACGGTGAGGAACACCTTGCCCGAAGTCGGCAGCTTCGTGCCAGCGCCCAGCTGGCTCTTCACGAAGGCTTCGCCAAAGGTCTTGCCCACACCCATGACTTCGCCGGTGGACTTCATCTCGGGGCCGAGGATGGTGTCCACGCCAGGGAACTTGACGAAGGGGAACACCGCTTCCTTGACGCTGAAGTAAGGCGGTGTGACTTCCTTGGTGATGCCCTGCGAAGCCAGCGTCTGGCCCGCCATGCAGCGTGCCGCGACCTTGGCCAGCTGGATGCCGGTGGCCTTGGAGACAAACGGCACCGTGCGCGAGGCGCGGGGGTTCACTTCCAGCACGTAGATGACGTCCTTGCCATCCACTTCCTGGATGGCGAACTGCACGTTCATCAGACCCACCACATTCAGGCCTTCGGCCATGGCAGCCGACTGGCGCTTGAGCTCATCCACCGTGGCTTGCTTGAGGTAGTACGGCGGCAGCGAACAGGCCGAGTCGCCCGAGTGCACACCGGCTTGTTCAATGTGTTCCATCACGCCGCCGATGAAGGTCTTGCCTTCAGGGTCACGCAAGCAGTCCACATCGCACTCGATGGCATCGTTCAGGAAGCGGTCCAGCAGCACGGGCGAGTCGTTGCTCACCTTCACGGCCTCGCGCATGTAGCGCTCCAGGTCGCGCTGTTCGTGGACGATTTCCATCGCACGGCCGCCCAGCACGTAGCTGGGGCGCACCACCAGGGGGTAACCCAGCGTGGTGGCCTTTTCCAGGGCCTCGGCTTCGGTACGTGCGGTGGCATTGGGCGGCTGGCGCAGGCCCAGATCGCCCAGCAGCTTCTGGAAACGCTCGCGGTCTTCGGCCGCGTCGATCATGTCGGGGCTGGTGCCGATGATCGGCACGCCTTCGGCTTCCAGGCCCAGTGCGAGCTTCAAAGGCGTCTGGCCGCCGTACTGCACGATCACGCCGTGTGGCTTTTCCTTGTCCACGATCTCGAGCACGTCTTCCAGCGTCAGCGGCTCAAAGTACAGACGGTCGGACGTGTCGTAGTCGGTCGAAACCGTCTCAGGGTTGCAGTTGACCATGATGGTTTCGTAGCCATCCTCGCGCATGGCGAGTGCAGCATGCACGCAGCAGTAGTCGAACTCGATGCCCTGCCCGATGCGGTTCGGGCCACCGCCCAGCACCATGATCTTTTTCTTGTCCGTGGGCGCGGCTTCGCACTCTTCCTCGTAGGTCGAGTACATGTAGGCCGTGTTCGTCGCAAACTCGGCAGCGCAGGTGTCCACGCGCTTGTAGACCGGGCGCACGTTGAGGGCGCGGCGCGCTTCGCGCACCGACTTCTCGGTGGTCTTGAGCAACTTGGCCAGTCGGCGGTCGGAGAAGCCCTTCTTCTTGAGCGTGCGCAGCGTGTCAGCGTCCAGCGATGCCAATGCAGCGTCACCCTTTTCTGCGGCGATCTTGTCCAGCTCCAGCTCGATCTTCACGATCTCTTCGATCTGCACCAGGAACCACTTGTCGATCTTGGTGAGGTCGTACACCTCGTCCACCGACAGGCCCATGGCAAACGCGTCGCCCACGTACCAGATGCGCTCAGGACCGGGCTCACCCAGTTCTTTTTCGAGCACTTCGCGGTCCTGGGTTTTTTCGTTCATGCCATCCACGCCCACTTCCAGGCCCCGCAGGGCTTTCTGGAAGGATTCCTGGAAGGTGCGGCCCATGGCCATCACCTCACCCACAGACTTCATCTGCGTGGTCAGGCGGCTGTCGGCGGTGGGGAATTTTTCGAACGCAAAACGTGGGATCTTGGTGACCACGTAGTCGATCGAAGGCTCGAACGATGCAGGCGTGGCGCCACCCGTGATTTCGTTCTTCAGCTCATCGAGCGTGTAGCCCACGGCCAGCTTGGCAGCGACCTTGGCAATGGGGAAACCCGTGGCCTTGGACGCCAGTGCCGACGAACGCGACACACGGGGGTTCATCTCGATGACGATCATGCGGCCGTCCTTCGGATTCACCGAGAACTGCACGTTGGAGCCGCCCGTGTCCACGCCGATCTCGCGCAGCACCGCGAGCGACGCGTTGCGCATGATCTGGTATTCCTTGTCGGTCAACGTCTGCGCGGGAGCCACCGTGATCGAGTCACCCGTGTGCACGCCCATCGGGTCCAGGTTCTCGATGGAGCAGATGATGATGCAGTTGTCCGCCTTGTCGCGGACCACTTCCATCTCGTACTCCTTCCAGCCGAGCAGCGACTCTTCGATCAGCAGCTCGTTGGTGGGCGAGGCTTCCAGGCCGCGCTTGCAGATGGTCTCGAACTCTTCAGGGTTGTAGGCAATGCCGCCGCCCGTGCCACCCAGCGTGAAGCTGGGGCGGATCACCGTGGGGAAGCCCACGCTCTTTTGCACCGCCCAGGCTTCGTCCATGCTGTGGGCGATGCCGGAGCGCGCGGAGCCCAGACCGATCTTGGTCATGGCGTCCTTGAACTTCAGGCGGTCTTCGGCCTTGTCGATGGCCTCAGGGGTGGCACCGATCAGCTCGACCTTGTACTTGTCGAGCACGCCGTTGCGCCACAGGTCCAGCGCGCAGTTCAGTGCGGTCTGGCCACCCATGGTGGGCAGGATGGCGTCGGGACGTTCCTTGGCGATGATCTTCTCGACCGTCTGCCAGGTGATGGGCTCGATGTAGGTGACGTCGGCAGTGGCCGGGTCGGTCATGATCGTTGCAGGGTTGCTGTTGATCAGGATGACCTTGTAGCCTTCTTCGCGCAGGGCCTTGCAGGCCTGCACGCCAGAGTAGTCGAACTCGCAGGCCTGGCCGATGATGATCGGGCCGGCGCCGATGATGAGGATCGATTTGAGGTCTGTGCGCTTTGGCATTATTTCTTCTCCATCAGCGCGGTGAAGCGGTCAAACAGGTAGGCGATGTCGTGCGGGCCGGGCGATGCCTCGGGGTGGCCCTGGAAGCAGAACGCAGGCTTGTCGGTGCGCTCCAGCCCTTGCAGCGTGCCGTCGAACAGGCTGATGTGCGTGGGGCGCAGCGTGGCGGGCAGCGAGGCCATGTCCACGGCAAAACCGTGGTTCTGGCTGGTGATGCTCACGCGGCCGTTGTCCAGGTCTTTCACCGGGTGGTTGGCACCGTGGTGGCTGTTGTCCATCTTGAAGGTCTTGGCGCCGCTGGCCAGGGCCATGATCTGGTGGCCCAGGCAGATGCCGAAGGTGGGCACGCCCGCTTCGACGATCTGGCGGGTGGCTTCGATGGCGTAGTCGCAGGGCTCTGGGTCGCCAGGGCCGTTGGACAGAAACACGCCGTCCGGCTTCATGGCCAGCACGTCGGCCGCAGGCGTCTTGGCGGGCACCACGGTGAGCTTGCAGCCACGCTCGGCCAGCATGCGCAGGATGTTCTTCTTGACGCCGAAGTCGTACGCCACCACATGGAAGCGCGGCGCAGCCTGTGTGCCGTAGCCTTCACCCAGCTTCCACTCGGTCTGGTCCCAGGTGTAGGTCGCAGGGGTGGTCACCACCTGGGCCAGGTCCAGGCCCTTCATGCTGGGAGCAGCCTTGGCCGCGGCCAGGGCTTCGTCGATGCGCGCCTGCGTGACAGCCTCACCGGCTGCCAGACCCAGGATGGCGCCGTTCTGCGCACCCTTGTCACGCAGCAGGCGGGTGAGCTTGCGGGTGTCGATGTTGGCAATGGCCACCGTCTTTTCGCGCACAAGGTACTGCGAAAGCGTTTCGGTGGATCGGAAGTTGCTGGCCAGAAGGGGCAGGTCTTTGATGATCAGGCCTGCAGCATGGACCTTGTCGGCTTCGATGTCTTCCGCATTGACGCCGTAATTGCCGATGTGCGGATATGTCAGGGTGACGATCTGCTGGCAGTAGCTGGGGTCGGTGAGGATTTCCTGGTAGCCGGTGATGGCGGTGTTGAACACCACTTCACCGACCGTGGTGCCGGTGGCACCGATCGAGTTACCGATAAAGACCGTGCCGTCTGCGAGCGCCAGGATGGCGGGCGGGAAGTTTCCCTTGAGAGACAAAAGCACTGGGTTCTCCGGATGGTTACGGTCGCCCGGCGCCTGCAGACCACTCGCACACTCGAAGCGCGATGGTGCCAATGGCTGCTCTCAGATGGGTTGTTGCTTTGGGTGCGGTCGGGCGACGCTGTTGCGAGAAAAGCTCCCGATTATACCCCTGGTCGCTGACACCTCTGTAATGCACGCCTTGCATAACCCTGATACCAGCATCTATGACCTGCGAGCCCCAAGCTCGCCTTGGACGCCTACAGCACCGCAGCGGGCACAGACAGCGTCAGCGCCCTGCTCCGCTCGCGTGCAGGCAGATGGCCGCAGCCGCAGCCACATTCAGCGACTCCTCGCCACCGGGTTGGGCAATGCGGATGCGCAACGAAGCCCTATCTTCCAGAGCCGCGCTGACCCCCTGCCCTTCGTGGCCCATCACCCAGGCGCAGGGCCAGGGCAAGGCGGCGCGATGCAGAAAGTCACCCGCGTGCGAGCTGGTGACGAGCAGCGGCACCTGCAGGGCGGCGAGGTCGTCCAGCGCAAGCCCTTCGATCAGGTCGAGTGCGAAATGCGCCCCCATGCCAGCCCGCAAGACCTTGGGCGACCACAACGCGGCACTGCCCTTGATGGCGGCCACCTGGCGAAACCCGAACGCCGAGGCGCTGCGCAGGATGGAGCCCACATTGCCCGCGTCCTGCACCCTGTCCAGCACCACGGTGGCGGCATCGGGCCGGAGTGACGCCGGTGCGGGCAGGTCCAGGATGAAGCCCATTGCGGCGGGCGACTCCAGACCGCTCACGTCTGCAAACAGTGCATCCGCAAGAACTATGAATTTTGTAGCAGCCTGGGCATATTCCACCTGCGCCTGCAGCCAAAAAGACTCAG
The DNA here is from genome assembly GCF_003058055.1 of Acidovorax sp. 107. Taxonomy (NCBI): domain Bacteria; kingdom Pseudomonadati; phylum Pseudomonadota; class Betaproteobacteria; order Burkholderiales; family Comamonadaceae; genus Acidovorax; species Acidovorax sp. 107. The sequence goes on from NZ_QBTZ01000001.1 coordinate 2,479,809, forward strand.
AAAACACTGCCACCGATGCCCGCAGCCCCCGCGCCAGCGCGGCGCGGCACAGATGGTCTCCTTCGAGCCAGACACGGCCCTGCTTGCGGTACGCCGTCGTGTCCTGCGCCAAACGGCGCAAATCCTTGACGAAGGCGTTATCGCGGGAATGGATGGCAGTGACGGACGAGGATGTCATGGCTAATTTTCAGCGCCCGATCAGGATCCGGCGCGCAGGTTCAGGGCCACAGGCGCAAACGAGCGCCGGTGGTGAATGCAGGCACCGTGCTCGCGCAAGGCAGCCATGTGCACGGCCGTGCCGTACCCCTTGTGGCCGGCAAAGCCGTATTGAGGAAACTCGTCATGCACCTGCGCGCACCAGCGGTCGCGGTGGACCTTGGCGAGGATGGAGGCCGCCGAGATGGCTGGCACCAGCGCATCGCCCTTGACGATGGCCTCCGCTGGAACATCCAGCACCGGCAGCCGGTTGCCATCCACCAGCACCATCGCCGGCTTGAGCCGCAGCCCCATGACGGCACGGCGCATGGCCAGCAGCGTGGCCTGCAGGATGTTGAGCTGGTCGATCTCTTCGACACTGGCCTCGGCAATGCTGCAGCACAGGGCCTTGGCGCGGATCTCGTCGTAAAGCTTTTCACGCCGCGCGGCCGTGAGTTTCTTGGAGTCGGCCAAGCCTGCAATCGGGTGCAGGTCGTCCAGAATCACCGCCGCTGCCACCACGGGCCCGGCCAGGGGACCACGGCCGGCCTCGTCCACGCCAGCCACCAGGCCGGGCGGATGCCAGGGCAGGCAGGCCTGCTCAGGCTGCGGGAGCGAGGATTTTCTGGATCGCATCGGCAGCCAGTTGGGGAGTGTTGCGCAGCAGGCTCTCGTGCAGCGCCGTAAAGCGCTGCTCCAGGGCCGCGATTTTCTGGGGCTGCTGGCGTTTCGCGTCCAGCCAGTTCAGCGTTGCCGCGCAAAGTGCTTGGGGCGTGGCGGCGTCCTGGATCAGCTCGGGCACCACAAACTCACGGCACAAGATGTTGGGCAGGCCCACCCAGGGCTGCAGTTGCTTGCGGCGCATGAGCCACCAGCTGAGCGGGTGCATGTGGTAACCGATGACCATGGGCCGCTTGAACAGCGCGGCCTCCAGTGTCGCTGTGCCGCTGGCGATCAAGGTGGCATCACAGGCCGCGAGTACCGTGTGCGACTGGCCTGTGGTGATCTGCAGGGCATCACCCAGACCACACGCGCGCGCCACCTGCTCGATGCGGTCGCGCAGTGCAGGCACTGCAGGCACTATTAATTTGATAGCTGGTCGCGCTTTAAGCACTAGCGCTGCAGCATCAAAGAAGGGCTGTGCGATGTACTGAACCTCGGAGGAGCGGCTTCCCGGCAGAATGGCCAGGACTTCGTCCTCATCCTTCAGACCCAGTTGTGCGCGCGCGGCAACACGGTCGGGCATCATGGGAATCACGCCCGCCAGCGGGTGGCCCACGTAAGTGGCGGCAATGCCGTGCTGCGCGAGCAGTTCTGGCTCGAACGGGAAGATGCACAGCACGTGGTCCGCGCTGCGACGAATCTTTTCGACGCGGTCTGCACGCCAGGCCCAGATGGACGGACACACGAAATGCACAGTCTTGATGCCCGCAGCGCGCAAATCGGCCTCCAGGCCCAGGTTGAAATCAGGAGCATCCACGCCGATGAACACGTCGGGGCGGTCCTTGAGCAGGCGCTCGCGCAGTTGCTTGCGGATGCCCAGCAACTCGCGCAGCCGGCGCAGCACCTCCATGCTGTAGCCGTGTACCGCCAGTTTTTCGCTGGGCCACCAGACAGTAAAGCCGCGGCGCGCCATCTGCGGCCCGCCAATGCCGCTGGATTGCAGCCCCGGCCAATGCGCCTGCATGCCGTCGATCAGCAAGCCCGCCAGCAAGTCGCCCGACGTCTCGCCCGCCACCATGGCGACGCGGGGGAAATCTGCCATCGCCCAGCCCTCAGCGTGTGATGCCGCGCGTGGCGTCGGCCAGGAACCGCTCCATCATCGCGGCATCCTCGCTGGCCTGCGGCGCGGACTGCGCCAACTCTGCAATCGCGGCGCGAGCGGCCTCCAGCGTGAGGCCCTGGCGATAAATCAGCTTGTGCATCTGCTTGACCGCCGCAATGCGCTCGGCCGTGAACCCCCGGCGGCGCAGGCCGACCACGTTATAGCCGCGCACGGACAGCGGATTGCCATCTACGAGCATGAAGGGGGGAACGTCCTGCGACACCGCACTGGCGAACCCCACCATGGCGTGCGCGCCGACTTTGACGAACTGGTGGATGCCGGTGAGCCCGCCCACCGTCACCCAGTCAGCCAGGTGCACATGGCCTGCCAGCGTGGTGTTGTTGGCCAGCGTGGTGTGGTTGCCCACATGGCAATCATGGGCGATGTGGGTGTACGCCATGATCCAGTTGTCATGACCCACGGTGGTAATGCCACCGGCCTGGGGCACACCGAGGTTCAGCGTGCAGAACTCGCGGATGGTGTTGCGGTCTCCAATGACCAGTTCGGTCGGCTCGCCCGCGTATTTCTTGTCCTGCGGGATGGCGCCGATGGAGTTGAACTGGAAGATGTGGTTGTCAGCACCAATCGTGGTGCGCCCGTCGATCACGCAGTGTGCGCCGACCGTGGTGCCTGCACCGATGGACACATGCTCGCCAATGACCGTGTAGGGCCCCACCGAGACCGTAGGGTCCAGGCGGGCACCGTCCGCAACAAGGGCTGTGGGGTGGATATTGCTCACGATCCAACAGGCCTGCGCCGGTCAACCCACAGCGCGCATGGTGCACATGAGTTCGGCCTCGCAGGCCACCTCTTCGCCCACGCTGGCTACACCCTTGAACTTCCAGATACCACCGCGCACGCGGTCGATGGTGATGGTCAGGACCAACTGGTCGCCCGGCTCCACAGGGCGCTTGAAACGCGCGCCATCGATACCGACAAAGTAGTAGATGTTGTTCTCATCAGGCACCTTGCCCATGGCGTCGAATGCCAGCAAGCCCGCGGCTTGGGCCAGCGCTTCCAGGATCAGCACGCCTGGCATCACGGGGCGGCCGGGAAAATGCCCCATGAAATAGGGCTCGTTGAACGTGACGTTCTTGATGGCCTTGATGCGGGTGTTGCTCTCCAACTCGATCACCTTGTCCACCAGCAGAAACGGGTAGCGGTGGGGCAGTTGTTTGAGAATTGCGTGAATATCCATCATCGAGTTGTTCTTCCGTTCATGCTGCCTTGAGGGCCAGCTCCAGCGCCTTGATGCGCTCGCGCAGGCTGTGCAATTGTTTGAGTGTGGCAGCGTTCTTTTCCCAGCGCGCATTGTCGTCGATGGGGAACATGCCGGTGTACTGCCCGGGCTGCTTCAGCGAGCGGGTCACCACCGTGGCGGCCGAAATATGCACGTTGTCGGCCAGTTCCAAGTGTCCCAGCACAATCGCGCCACCGCCCACGGTGCAATGCTCCCCGATGGTGGCACTGCCCGCCACACCCACACACCCGGCCATGGCCGAGTGTTTACCGATGCGCACGTTGTGGCCGATCTGGATCAGGTTGTCTAGCTTCACGCCGTCTTCGATCACCGTGTCCTGCAGCGCACCCCGGTCGATGCAGGTATTGGCCCCGATCTCGACGTCGTCCCCAATGCGCACGGCACCCAGCTGCTCGATCTTGACCCACTGCCCGTGCTCCGGCGCAAAACCGAAACCATCGGCCCCGATCACCACGCCCGCATGGACGATGCAACGCGCGCCGACATGGCAGTCCTCGCCCACGGTGACGCGCGACTTGAGTACGGTATCCGCACCGATGCTTGCGCCTCGCTCGATCACGCACAACGGACCGACGGTAGCCGAGGGATGCACCTGAGCCGCGGGGTCTACCACCGCGCTAGGATGCACACCGGATGGCCGTGCGGGCACATTGCGCTGGCGCCAAAGCTGCGTAGCGCGGGCAAAGTACACATAGGGGTTATCAGCCACGATGCAGGCGCCGCGCGCCAGTGCTGCATCGCGCATGGCAGGTGCCACAATGACACAGGCCGCCCGGGAGGCGGCCAGTTGCTGTTGGTAGCGGGGGTTACTCAGAAAACTGAGGTCACCCGGGCCCGCAACCTCCAGTGGCGCAATGCGGGCGATGGCGGTTTCCCGCGCACCCCCTTCCAGCGAACCACCGAGCGCATCGACAATGTGCCCGAGAAGCAAACTGCTCACGCCCCACCTGTCCTGCGCAGCGGCTTACTTGGCAGCAGCAGCGGCATTCAGGGCCTTGATCACCTTGTCGGTGATGTCGTGCTTGGGATTGATATAGACGGCCTCTTGCAGGATCACGTCGTATTTTTCAGCCTCGGCAACCTGCTTGACCACCTTGTTGGCGCGTTCCAGCACTTGCGACAGCTCTTCGTTCTTGCGGGCGCTCAGGTCTTCCTGGAATTCACGGCGCTTGCGCTGAAAGTCGCGGTCCTGATCCACCAGCTGGCGCTGCCGCGTCGTGCGCTGGCTTTCTGCCATGGTGGGGGCTTCACGCTCAAACTTGTCGCTGGCAGTCTTCAGGGTATTGCCCAGATCCACCAGTTCTTTCTCGCGGCGGGAGAACTCCTGCTCCAGCTTGGCCTGCGCAGCCTTGGCTGTGGTGGCTTCACGGAAGATGCGATCGGTGTTGACGAAACCGGCTTTGAACTCTTGCGCTTGTGCAGGGGCTGCGATGGCAACGGTGCCCAGCAGCAAGGCCACGGAGAGATGGCGAGAAAAGGATTTCATTAGAAAGACGTTCCAATCTGGAATTGCAGTTTCTGGATTCTATCGCCGGCGAACTTGCGCACCGGCTGCGCAAACGCCAAACGCAGGGGACCGAGTGGCGAAATCCAGCTCAGACCCAGGCCCACCGAGGCTCGCATGTCACTGAAGGTAACTTTGTCGTTCTCGCCGTACACATTGCCCACGTCGAGGAACGTGAAGACGCGCAGGGTCCGGTCATTGCCTGCCCCCGGGAACGGAGCAATCAGCTCGGTGTTCAGCGTGAGCTTCTTGGGCCCACCCAGCGACGCACCGGTCACATCACGCGGGCCCAGGGTGCCCTGATCGAAACCGCGCACCGAACCCAGACCGCCGGAGTAGAAATTCTTGAACACCGGGAATGGACGGCCATTCAAGCCCTTGCCGTAACCCGCCTCGCCATTGAAAGCAATGGTGAAGCGCTTATTGAGGGGGATGTATTGCTGGTACTGGTAGTTGGCCCGCACATACCGCGCATCGCCCGCCACGGACCATTCGGAATTGAGGCGCTGGTAGCGGCCGGAGTTGGGCGCCAGAGCGCTGTCCCGGTCGTCACGGGACCAGCCCACGGTCAAAGGAATCGACGTGCTGCTGTAGCCGAACTTGTCGGCATAGAACAGGTAGGTGGCCGGGATGTTCGTGCCGGGCTTGATGCGGGTCTGCTCCAGCCCACCGCCAAAGAACACCGTGTCGGTCTCGCTGAAAGGCACGCCAAAACGCACAGAGGTCCCGGTGGTGACCAGCTGGTAGTTACCCCCTTGGTCTTCATACGGCTTGTCGGTGCGGTAGTACACATCGAGCGTGCGCGAAATGCCCTCGGGCGTGAAGTACGGGTTGGTGGTGCTGAACACCAGCGTGCGCCGGTACTTGCTGGTGTTGACATCAATGCCCAGGTAGTTGCCCGAGCCAAAGATGTTTTCCTGCTTGATACCGAACGAGAGCGACGCCTTTTCGGCACTGGAAAAACCCACACCCAGTTGTAGCGAACCGGTGGGCTTTTCTGCCACGTTGATCACCAGATCAACCTGATCGGGCGAGCCAGCTACTTCCTGCGTTTCCACGTTCACTTCCGTGAAGAAGCCAAGACGGTCCACGCGGTCGCGGGACAGGCGGATCTTGTCGCCGTCGTACCAGGATGCCTCGTACTGGCGGAACTCCCGGCGAATGACTTCGTCGCGCGTGCGGTTGTTGCCACTGACGTTGATGCGGCGCACATAAGCGCGGCGCGCAGGCTCAGCTTGCAGCACAAAGTTGACGCGATTGTTCTCGCGGTCAATTTCGGGCACCGCCTCCACTCGGGCAAATGCAAAGCCAAAACGGGCAAAGTATTCGGAAAACGCTTTGGTGGTTTCCGTCACCTGGTCGGCGTTGTAGGGCTCCCCGGGGCGGATGGTTACCAGCGACTTGAACTCGTCTTCGCGGTCCAGGTAGTTGCCTTCGAGCTTCACGCCCGACACCACATACCGCTCGCCTTCCGTCACATTGACGGCGATGGAGATGTCCTGCTTGTCCGGAGAGATCGCGACCTGCGTGGAGTCCACACGGAACTCCAGGTAACCGCGCTGCAGGTAGTACGAACGCAGCGTCTCCAGGTCAGCGTTGAGCTTGGCACGCGAATAACGGTCGGACTTGGTGTACCAGCTCAGCCAGCCCCCGGTATCCTGGTCGAACAGGCCCTTCAGCGTCGATTCGCTGAACGCCTTGTTGCCGACGATGCGCACTTCCTTGATGCGGGCCGGCTCGCCTTCGGTCACCGTGAAAGTCAGGTTCACACGGTTGCGCTCGATGGGCGTCACCGTGGTCACCACCTCGGCGCCATACAGACTCTTGTTGATGTACTGGCGCTTGAGCTCTTGCTCGGCACGGTCGGTCAGCGCCTTGTCGTAGGGGCGCCCTTCCGTCAGGCCCACTTCGCGCATGGCTTTCTTGAGCGCGTCCTTGTCGAACTCGCGGGCACCGGCAAAGTCCACGTCCGCCACGGTGGGGCGCTCTTCGACCACCACCACCAGCACGTTGCCGCTGGCCTCCAGGCGCACATCCTTGAAGAGACCCAGGCCGAACAGCGCGCGGATCGCGGCTGCACCCTTTTCATCGTTGTAGTCGTCACCTACCCGCAGGGGCATGGACGCGAACACGGTGCCGGGCTCCACACGCTGCAAGCCTTCCACGCGAATGTCCTGCACCTTGAATGGCTCCAGAGCCCATGCCGCATTAGCGGCAAAAATCATGGCTGCAACGGCCGATGCGGTACGCACGCCCAGGCGATTGATGTGTTTTTTCATGAATGAAGCGGGAGCCGCAGTTGCAGGGCAAGCGCGGCAAAAGTGTTAGCCAAAGAGCCGGGTGATATCGTTGAACAGGGCTATGGACATCATGACAAGCAGGACCGCAACGCCTCCACGCTGCAGCCGCTCCATCCATGCGTCCGACACGCCCCTGCCCGTGACACCCTCCCAAAGATAATACATCAGGTGCCCGCCGTCCAAGACAGGCAGCGGCAGCAGGTTCAGCACCCCCAGGCTCACGCTGATCAGGGCCAGAAAGATGAGGTACTGGGTCAGCCCCATGCTGGCCGAGCGGCCGGCGTAATCAGCGATGGTCAAGGGACCGCTGAGGTTCTTGAGCGACGCTTCGCCGATCACCATGCGGCCCATCATGCGCAGGGTGAGCAGTGACACATCCCAGGTCTTGACCACGCCGCCCCACAGCCCTTCCAACACCCCGTAGTCCACGGTAACGAACTCCGGAGCCGCCCCTACATAGGCACCGATGCGTCCTACCGTGCTGCCGGGTTCTGTCACGGCGTCGGGCAGTACGTCCAGCGTCACCACCTGACCGCCGCGCTCGACGTGCCATGGCTGCGCCAGCGGTTCGTTGCCACGCACCGACTGCCTAATCAGCTCGCGCAGCTGCTGTCCATCCACCACGTCGGTTTGCCCCACCTTGAGCACCACGTCGCCCTGGCGCAGACCCGAGCGCTCGGCCGCGCTCTGCGCCATGACCTCACCCAGCACGGGGCGGGTCCAGGGGCCGAGGATGCCCACCTTGCGAAACAGCTGGGCGTCGGCCTCACGGCTGTCGATGCGGGACATGTCTAGCACGACCTCCCGGTGGCCCGCGCCATGGGCGGACTGCACATCCAGGCGCACATTCAACCCCTCCAGCGCACCACGGGTCAGCAGCCAGCGCAGGTCTTCAAACGAACGCACCGGATCCAGATCTTCAGCGCCCAATGCAGCGCGCTCCACCAGTTCACCACCGCGCAAACCAGCACTTTGCGCCACCGAGCCCGCGACCGGGCTTGCCAGAATGGCCCGGGGTTCTTCCACACCGTTCCAATTCACCACCGAATACAGCAGCACTGCCAGCAGCAGATTGGCGATGGGCCCGGCCGCGACGATGGCCGCACGTGAGCGCAGTGGCTGGGTGTTGAAGGCCAGATGCCGCTCCTCTGCAGGGACGGGTGCCTCACGTTCATCCAGCATGCGGACATAGCCCCCCAGAGGGAAAGCGCCCAGCACAAACTCCGTGGGCGATCCTGGGGGTTGCCAGCGCAGCAGCGGTTTACCAAAACCCACCGAAAACCGAAGCACCTTGACCCCACAGGCCACCGCCACGCGGTAGTGCCCGTATTCGTGCACTGCGATCAGAAGACCCAGGGCTACAACGAAGGCAGCAATGGTGAGCAGCATGGATGAATGGTTCCGGGGTTGGGCGACGACGGTCAGGCAGCCAGGCGGCCCGCCACATTTTCTGCCGCATGGCGGGCCTGGTTGTCCAGATCCAGCAACGCGGCGAGCGAATCGGGCTTGGAGGGCGAAACCGCGTCCAAAGTTGCAAGGTTGACTGCATGAATGTGGTCAAAGCGCAGCCGGCCAGACAAAAAGGCGCCCACCGCCACCTCATTCGCCGCATTCAGCACGGCGGTGGTTCCCTCGACTGCCTTCAGGGCCTGCCAGGACAGATGCAGGCCTGGAAAGCGAACGGCGTCCGCATCCTCGAAAGCCAGGGCACTCAGGGATGAGAAGTCCAGTTTGCTGGCACCGCTGGTGATTCGCTCGGGCCAGGACAGGCCGCAGGCAATCGGCACGCGCATGTCGGGAGTGCCCAGCTGCGCCAGGATGGAAGCATCCTTGAACTGCACCATCGAATGGATGATTTGCTGCGGATGAATGACAACCTTGATCTGGTCCGGGTGCAGGTCAAACAGCCAGCGGGCCTCGATGACTTCGAGGGCCTTGTTCATCATCGTGGCCGAATCCACCGAAATCTTGCGCCCCATCGAGAAGTTGGGGTGGGCACAGGCCTGATCGGGGGTGATCTGCGACAGCGTGGACGGATCGCGCTGACGGAACGGGCCGCCCGAAGCCGTGAGGAGGATGCTGTCCACACGATCCGACCAGTTGGCAGGGTCTTCTGGCAGGCACTGAAAGATGGCAGAGTGCTCGCTATCGATCGGCAGCAAGGTGGCGCCCCCGTCGCGCACGGTCTGCATGAACAACCCGCCCCCCACCACCAGGGCCTCCTTGTTGGCCAACAACAAACGCTTGCCCGCACGCGCGGCGGCCAGACAAGGCGCCAGGCCCGCAGCCCCCACGATGGCCGCCATGACGGCACCCACCTCGTCATGGGACGCTATTGTTTCAAGAGCATCTGCCGATTGCAGCACCTCCGTTGGAAGGTCATTTGCTTTCAACTTCTCTGCCAGCAACTGCGCATGGGAAGCACTCGCCATCACGGCGTAACGGGGGCGGAACTGCGCGCACTGAGCCAGCATCAGATCCACCTGCGTCGCAGCGCTGAGGGCGAATACCTCGAAGCGCTCGGGGTGGCGCGCCACCACATCCAGCGTGCTGGTCCCGATGGAGCCGGTGGAGCCGAGAACGGTAAGTCGTTGTTTCATCATGGGGTCGTCAGACTCGTGAGCATCATGGCCAGGGGCAATGTGGGCAACAAGGCGTCCACGCGGTCGAGCACGCCGCCGTGCCCGGGCAGCAGGCCACTGCTGTCCTTGACACCGGCACTGCGCTTGATGAGCGATTCCACCAGGTCACCAGAGACACTCATGGCCACCATGAACAATGCGGCAATCACCAGCAACCACCAGCCCTGTTGCGCCATACGGGTATAGAAACTGGGCACTGCTGCCTGCCAGTGGGCATCGGCCACCACCCACGCAAACGCCATCACCATCACGCCCGCCAGACCACCCCACACGCCTTCCCAGCTCTTGCCGGGGCTGATCGAAGGTGCGAGCTTGCCTTTGGTAAACCGCAACCCGAAAGCGCGCCCGGCAAAGTAGGCAAAGATGTCCGCCACCCACACCAGCAGCAGTACCGACAGCAAAAAGTTGATGCCCACATTGCGGGCCTGCACCACTGCCAGCCACGCCAGCCAGAGGGCAAGCACCCCAGCGACCAGGCGCAACCCTGCCGGAATACGGGGCCAGCCCGGCACCCCAGCCTTGAGTAGCCAAGCCGCCGCAAGGACCCACAGCCCGCCTCCCGCCACCCAGAGGGCGGGCAACGGCCGGTCCACCCAGCCCAACGCCCACGACCCGGTGCACAGGGCCACACACGCCACGCCGACCGCCACAGAGCCCCCCTGGCCAAACCCGCTCAAGCGGCCCCACTCCCAAGCCCCGGCAGCCATGAGGACTAGCACGACCAGCGTGAACGGTACGGTGTTGGCGTAGAAAAGCGCGGGCAGCAGGATGGCCAGAAGAACAAGGGCGGTGATGACGCGCTGTTGAAGCATGGGGAGCTTTCAGAACCTGTTCAGGTTCTCAGCCCGGCATCGGGTCAGGATGCGCGGACAGAATCTGGGCAGAGGTTTTGCCAAAACGGCGCTCGCGACGGCTGAAGGCGCCGATGGCCTCGTCCAATGCGGACTCATCGAAATCGGGCCACAGCCGGTCGCTGAAGAAGAACTCGGAGTATGCCGACTGCCAGAGCAGGAAGTTGCTGATCCGCATCTCGCCCCCGGTGCGAATCACCAGATCAGGGTCGGGCACATGGGCCAGCCCCATCGCGCTGTGCAGACTGGCCTCGGTGATGGGCTCGCCACGGGCAGCCAGTGCAGCTGCGGCCTGCGCAATGTCCCAGCGGCCGCCATAGTTGAAGCAGACATTGAGCACCAGGCGGGTGTTGTCCGCCGTGGCAGCTTCTGCCTGCGCCAGGCCGTCTCGCACCTTGGCCGAAAGGCCGTTCCGCTCGCCCACAAAGTGCAGGCGCACGCCGTCCTTCTTGAGCTGGGGCACTTCGCGCGCCAGCGCCATCGCCAGCAGCTCCATGAGACCAGAAACCTCGTCGGCCGGGCGGTTCCAGTTTTCGGAAGAGAACGCAAACACCGTGAGCACACGCACGCCGCGCTGCACGCAAGCGCGTGCACAGCGACGCAGTGAGTCAACCCCTTGCTTGTGGCCGGCCAGGCGCGGCAGAAACCGGCGCGTGGCCCAGCGGCCGTTGCCATCCATGACGATGGCAATGTGGTGTGGCACCACCGGAGATGCAGCCATGGGAATGTTCAAGCCCTGGGGGCTCAAACCGCCATAATTTCCTGCTCTTTGCCCGCCACCAGCGCATCGATCTCGGCGATGTGCTTGTCGGTGAACTTTTGCACCTCAGTTTCGGCGCGCTTCTGGTCGTCTTCGGACGCCAGCTTGTCCTTGACCAGCTTCTTGACTGATTCGTTGGCATCGCGGCGCAGGTTGCGCACGGCGATCTTGGCGCTCTCGCCTTCGTTACGAGCGAGCTTGGTCATTTCCTTGCGACGCTCTTCACTCATGGGGGGCATGGGCACACGGATCAGGTCGCCCATGGAGGCTGGGTTCAGGCCCAGGTCGCTTTCGCGGATGGCCTTTTCAATCTTGGCGCCCATGCCCTTTTCCCAAGGCTGCACGCTGATGGTGCGCGAGTCGATCAGCGCCACGTTGGCCACTTGGCTCAGAGGCACCAAGGAGCCGTAGTACTCCACCTGCACGGTGTCGAGCAGCGCAGGGTTGGCGCGGCCCGTGCGGATCTTCTGTAGGTTGTTCTTGAACGCTGTGATGGACTGGTCCATCTTGGTTTCAGCAGTCTTCTTGATGTCGGCAATCGTCATGTTTTCTCCTGGGGCCGACCTGCATCCGGTGCAGGTCCATCCATCGTGATCAAGCGTAAACCAGCGTACCCTCGTCCTCACCCATCACCACGCGCTTCAGGGCGCCATGCTTGATGATCGAGAACACCTTCACCGGCAGCTTCTGGTCGCGGCACAGGGCAAAAGCGGTCGCATCCATGATGCCCAGGTTACGGGACATGGCCTCGTCGAAACTCAGCTTGGTGTAGCGCGTGGCCGTAGGGTCCTTCTGGGGGTCGGCAGTATAAACGCCGTCCACCTTGGTAGCCTTGAGTACCAGCTCGGCGCCGATCTCTGCACCGCGCAAGGCTGCGGCGGTGTCGGTGGTGAAGAAGGGATTGCCCGTGCCAGCGGCAAACACGACGACCTTGCCCTCTTCGAGGTACTGCAAGGCCTTGGGGCGCACATAGGGCTCGACCACCTGCTCGATGGCGATAGCGGACATCACGCGGGCCACCAGGCCCTGCTTGTCCATGGCGTCCGCCAGGGCCAGGGCATTCATCACGGTAGCCAACATGCCCATGTAGTCGGCGGTGGCACGGTCCATCCCGACCGAGCCCCCTGCGACGCCACGGAAGATATTGCCCCCACCGATCACCACGGCCACCTGGACACCCAGGCGAGTCACTTCGGCGATCTCCTCGACCATGCGCACGATGGTGGCGCGGTTGATACCGAAGGAATCATCCCCCATCAGCGCCTCACCAGACAGCTTGAGCAAAATGCGCTTGTGGGCTGGTGCGGCGTGGGACATGGGAAATTTCTCCAGTAAGTGGTGCGAGGCTTGGGTGGGGTGGTTACTAAAGGGAACGATCAGGCAGCAGCCTTGGCAGCAGCCACTTGGGCAGCCACTTCAGCAGCAAAGTCGTCCACCTTCTTCTCAATGCCTTCGCCCACCACGTACAGGGTGAAGCCCTTCACGTTGGTGTTGGCAGCCTTGAGCATCTGGGCCACGGTTTGCTTGCCGTCGGCAGCCTTCACGAAGACCTGGTCGGCCAGCGAGACTTCCTTGAGGTACTTCTGCACAGCGCCGTCGATGCGCTTGGCCGTGATTTCGGCGCTTTGTGCGGGCTTGCCAGCGGCCACGAGTTCCTTGTTGGCTTCGTCGGCCTTGCCTTCGGCGACCGAACGCTCCTTGGCGATCAGTTCGGCAGGCACGTCAGCGCTGGTCAGGGCCACAGGCTTCATGGCGGCCACGTGCATGGCAACGTCCTTGGCGGCGGTAGCATCACCGTCGAACTCGACGACCACACCGATGCGCGAACCGTGCAGGTAAGCAGCCAGGTTCGAGCCGCTGAAGCGCTTGAAGCGGCGGAACGACATGTTCTCACCGATCTTGCCGATCAGGCCCTTGCGCACGTCTTCCAGCGTGGGGCCGAAGCTGTCTTGCTCGTAGGGCAGCGCACCCAGAGCTTCTACCGTGGCGGGGTTGTGCAGAGCCACCAGCTTGGCAGCCGCGTTGGCCATGGCGATGAAGCTGTCGTTCTTGGAGACGAAGTCGGTTTCGCTGTTGACTTCGACCAGAGCACCGGTAGTGCCGTCGATGTAGTTGGCGACCACGCCTTCAGCCGTGACGCGCGATGCGGCCTTGCCAGCCTTGGTGCCCAGCTTGACGCGCAGCAGCTCTTCCGCCTTGGCCATGTCGCCGTCGGCTTCGGTCAGCGCCTTCTTGCATTCCATCATGGGAGCGTCGGTCTTGCCACGCAGTTCGGCAACCATGCTTGCGGTAATTGCAGCCATCTTTGTTCCTTCAGTGTTCAGTTCAGTCAGTTCAGAGTCGGGCTAAAAAAAAGGGGGCTCACCAGGGGCCCCGCTTTTGTTCGCGACGGATCGCGCAGCCGGGCTATCAGGCAGCGGCTTCTTGCACTTCCACGAATTCATCGGAGCTCTCTGCGGTAGCAGCCTTCACGACTTCGTTCACGGCGTTGGCGCGGCCTTCGATGATCGCGTCAGCGATGCCACGGGCGTACAGCGTCACGGCCTTGGCCGAGTCATCGTTACCGGGGATTACGTAGTCAATCCCTTCGGGCGAATGGTTGGTATCGACCACGCCGATCAGCGGGATGCCCAGCTTCTTGGCTTCGGCCACGGCGATCTTGTGGAAGCCCACGTCGATGATGAAGATGGCGTCGGGCAGAGCAGCCATGTCCTGGATGCCGCCGATGTCCTTTTCGAGCTTTTCGATTTCGCGGGAGAACGTCAGTTGCTCCTTCTTGCTCAGGCTTTCGAGGCCAGCTTCTTGCTGGGCCTTCATGTCCTTCAGGCGCTTGATCGAAGTCTTCACGGTCTTGAAGTTCGTCAGCATGCCGCCCAGCCAGCGCTGGTCCACGAAGGGCACGCCAGCGCGTTGCGCTTCGGTGGCCAGGATTTCACGGGCTTGGCGCTTCGTGCCGACCATCAGGATCGTGCCGCGGTTGGCAGCCAGTTGCTTGGCGAACTTTTGGGCTTCCTGGAACAGTGGCAGCGACTTTTCCAGGTTGATGATGTGAATCTTGTTGCGATGGCCGAAGATGTAGGGGGCCATCTTGGGGTTCCAGAAGCGGGTTTGGTGACCGAAGTGGACACCGGCTTCCAGCATTTCGCGCATGGTAACGGACATAAAAATACTCCAAAGGTTAGGTCTAAAATCAGCCCCAATATTTGCAGTGCCGTGATCCTCACGAACACCGCAACACCTTGACAGGGCTGCTTTGCGATTGGTCTTGCCGCAGCGGCCACGCGGGTTGTGCAAACTTTGCACCACTGCGCTACTGCTCCCAGCAAAACCCAAAGATTCTAGCACACCCATGCTTCCTGACCTGATCGCCACCCGTGAGCAACTGCGGGACGGCGCCACCACCGCGCCCGCCGAGCTGGAGCGCTGTATCGACGCCGCCCAGGCTGCCTCCAACGCCCACAGCTTTGTCCGCACGCTGTTTGATGAAGCACGCACCACGGCGGTGCAGCCGGGTGTGGCCCAGCTGCCTCTTGCCGGACTGGCTGTGTCGGTGAAGGACTTGTTTGACATCGCCGGGCAACCAACCCCGGCGGGCTCCACCGCGCTGGCTGACGCTCCCTCAGCCGCCGAGGACTGCCCGGCCGTGGCCCGCCTGCGCGCAGCGGGTGCCAGCCTGATCGGCCGCACCAATATGGTGGAGTTCGCTTTCTCCGGCGTGGGCGTCAATCCCCACTACGGTACGCCCGCTGCCTGGGACGCCCGTTTCGGCGCCCTGCCCGGCGCGCCGCGTGTGCCCGGCGGGTCGTCGTCCGGCGCTGGGGTGTCGGTGGCCACCGGCGCGGCGTTCATCGGGCTGGGGTCGGACACCGGAGGGTCCATCCGCATTCCCGCAGCGCTCAATGGCATTGTGGGTTTCAAGAACACGGCCCGCCTGGTGCCTACGGCCGGCGCCGTGCCGCTGTCCACCACCCTGGACACTGCCTGCGCCATGACGCGCACCGTGCGCGACGCCATCGTGGCGCACGAGGTGCTGGCCGCCCGGCGCGTGACGCGCAGCCTGGCGCCGCTGTCGCAATACCGGCTGGCCGTGCCGTCCACCCTCTTCCTCGACGGACTGGACGCCACCGTGGCCCGCGCCTTTGAACGCAGTGTGGAAGCATTGCGCCAGGCGGGCGCCCAGATCGACACCATTGCCCTGCCCGCCGTGCTGGAACAACCCGCCTACGGCTTTGCCGCCCCTGAAGCCTACGCATGGCACCGCGCGCTGCTGCAGCGCGCAGGCGGCCGCTACGACCCCCGGGTGCGCATGCGCATCGAAAAAGGCGCCACGCTGATGGCCTGGGAGTACATCGACCTGCTGCAGGCGCGCCAGCAATGGATTGCGCGCATGCTCGCCGACATGGAGCCCTACGACGCCCTGCTCTCCCCCACCGTGCCCATCATGGCGCCGCTGCTGGCCGATGTTGCCCCCGCAGATGGCGCGGACAAGACCCAGGACGCAGCCCGCGACGCCGAGTTCTTCCGCGTGAACAACCTGCTGCTGCGCAACACCAGCGTGGTCAACCTGCTGGACGGCTGCGCGCTGTCCCTGCCCTGCCATGTGCAAGGGGAACTCCCGGTCGGGCTGATGGTCTGGCACGGGGCGCTCAGGGATGACACGGTGCTCAACATCAGCCTGCAGATCGAGCAAACACTACAAAAATAATAGCTACCAGCGCATGATCCACTAGCGCTTGAAGCCAAAAACACCCAAATTCATGAAGATTGCCATCGTGGGCGCCGGCATTGTCGGCGTCACCACCGCGTACGAATTGGCCGGCGACGGCCACGAAGTCATGGTGTTTGAACAACGCAGCGCGGCCGCCGAGGAGGCCAGCTTTGCCACCGCCGGGCTCCTAGCGCCCCACCTGCTCAGCCCCTGGGCGCTGCCGGGCTTCGGCCAGCCGCTGCGGCTGATGGGCGCACAGGCCACCCTGCGCGTGGCAGGCGGCCTGACCCGTGCCAACTGGGCCTGGCTGCGGCGCTGGCGCAGCATGGCGCGCAGCGATAGCGCCCCGGCCACCGCTGTCGAACGCCTGGCGCAGTACAGCCAGGCGCGCCTGCAAGCCATCGCCAGCCAGCACGAGCTGGACTTTGAAGCCAGCGACGGTCGCCTGGTGCTGCTGCGCACCGAAGAAGACCGCACCCGCCTGCAGCCCGCACTGCAAGTGCTGCGCGACAGCGGCGTGGCCCTGCGCGAGATCGACGCCGATGCGGCACGCCAGATCGAACCCGGCCTGTCGCCTGAGGCGCCGCTGGCGGGCGCCATCCACCTGCCCGATGCGCGCGCGGGCAACTGCCGCCTGTTCGCCCAGCTGCTGCGCCAGGGCATCCAGGGAGCGGGCGTGCAGTTTGTGTTCAACACCCGGGTGGAGCGCGTCGGCACCAGCCCCACGGGCGTGGCGCTGCAGGGAGAGGCCGACCTGCGCCGCTTTGATGCCGTGGTGATGTGCGCCGGCATGGCATCGGCCACGCTGCTGCCGGCACTGGGCCTGGGCCTGCCCATGGCGGCCGTGTATGGCTACTCCGTGAGCGCCCCACTACGCGAATCCACCCACGCTCCCCGCGCCAGCGTGGTGGATGCGGGCCAGCAAATCTCTATCACCCGCCTGGGCCAGCGCGTGCGCATTGCCGGTGGCGCTGAACTGGCCGGGGCCGATGCCGAGCACCACACCCCCACACTGCAGCGCCTGTACCGCACGCTCAACGACTGGTTCCCCGGCGGCGCCCAGCTGTCATCCAACCTGCAGATCTGGCGCGGCGCGCGCACCATGCTGCCCGACGGAGCCCCGGTGGTGGGCACCAGCGGCGTGCCAGGCCTGTGGCTCAACACCGGCCACGGCGCTGGCGGCTGGGCCCTGGCCTGCGGCAGTGCCCGGGCGCTGGCCGACCTGATCGCGCAACGCGAACCCGAGGTGTCGCTGGACGGGCTGGGCATGCGGCGGTTCTAACCCCGCCCACGCTTCCCCCTTGGGGCCTGTTCAAAGCGGGAAGCGGCGGCGCACAATGGCAGGCGTCTGCCATTTGCAGCGCCCCTGCCCTCGCCCCATGCACCGCATCACCCCCCACCAGCCTCACCCCCTGTTCAACACAGCGGCCACGCGCCGCTTGGAAAAAGCGGCCGCGGCCGCCCTGCCCCCACACACCCTCATGCAACGCGCTGGCTTGGCCGTGGCGCAACTCGCCCAGGCGTTGGCACCGCACGCACGCACCGTGTGGATTGCCTGCGGCCCTGGCAACAACGGGGGTGACGGGCTGGAGGCTGCCATGCACTTGCAACGCAGTGGCCGCAAAGTGGTAGTGACCTGGCTGGGCCAGCCCGATAAGGCCCCGGCCGACGCCAGAGCTTCCTGGCAGCGCGCACGGAATGCAGGCGTGGCCTGGGCAGACACCGCACCCGACGACCTGGATGCCAACGACCTGTGCATCGATGCGCTTCTGGGCATTGGCGTCTCGTCGTCACCCCACAGCCCTGCACGCGCGCCCGATGCCCGACTCCAGGCCTGCCTGCAAGCCCTGCACCGCAGCTCGGCCCCCGTGCTGGCCGTGGACCTGCCCAGCGGGCTGGACGCGGACACCGGCCAGTTCGCTGCAGGCCTCGCGCCCGACACCCAAACCCACCAGCCCTACCATCTGCACCACCACGCGCCCCCGCCACGCCACACGCTGAGCCTGCTCACCCTTAAGCCCGGCCTGTTCACCGCCGCCGGGCGGGACACAGCAGGCCAAGTCTGGCTGGATGATCTGGGCGTAGAACCCGGGCATGAGCCGCCCAATGCCTGGCTCTCCGGCCCCGCCCTGCCCGCCCCCCGCGCCCATGCCAGCCACAAGGGCAGTTATGGCGATGTCGCCGTGGTGGGTGGCGAGGGTTTGGCAGCACGCGGTATGGGCATGGCGGGCGCCGCCTTGCTGGCCGCATCAGCCGCTCTGCACAGCGGTGCGGGCCGGGTGCTTGTGGCCCTGCTGGACGATGGGCACCTGCAACTGGACCTGCAGCAGCCCGAGCTGATGTTGCGCCACTTCGACGCACTGGCACTGGAACAGCTCACCGTCGTCTGCGGCTGTGGCGGTGGCCAGGCCATCGCTCGCGTGCTGCCCGATGTCATCACCCGCGCAGCCCGCCTGGTGCTGGATGCCGACGCGCTCAACACCATCGCCACCCAGGCCGCACTGCACGCGCTGGTGGTGGCGCGCGGCCAGCATGGACAACCCACGGTCATCACCCCCCACCCGCTGGAGGCTGCGCGCCTACTGGGCCTGAGCACCGCCGAGGTCCAGGCCGACCGGCTGGATGCAGCGCAACAACTTGCTGACCAATTCAACTGCGTGGCCGTGCTCAAGGGCTCGGGCACCGTGATCGCCGCACCCGACCGCGTCCCGGCCATCAACCCCACAGGCAATGCGCGGCTGGCCACGGCGGGTACGGGCGATGTGCTGGCAGGCATGGTGGGCGCGCACCTGGCTGCTGGTGCCAGCGCATTGCGCGCCGCGAGCGAAGCGGTGTACCAGCACGGCCAGACGGCCGACGCGTGGCCCGCAGGGCAAGCCCTGACCGCGAGTGCACTGGCGCGGCGTGTGGCCGCGGGCTGAACCTTAGGCCAGCAAGGTCACTTGCTTGAGCGGCTTGAGCACACTCGACGGCGTCATGCCAAAGGTCTGCCGGAACATGCGGCTGAAGTGGGCCGAATCAGAAAACTCGCCGTGCAACGCCGCATCGGTCAGGCGCGGGCTGACCACCAGCCCCGCCATCGCCAGCCGCACCTGAGACCAGACCCGATAGCTACGCAAGCTCACCCCCATCTCGGCGCGAAACAGGTGATTGAAACGCGACGCTGAAAGCTGGACGCCCGAGGCCAGGTCACCCCGTGCCAGCCGCCCCGCCTGCGGATGGCGCAGCGCATGCAGGCTGCGCGCCACCCGTGGGTCCAGTGGCGCAACCTCGAGGTCCAGCGGGCAACGCAGCAAGCCAGGTAGATCAAAGTGGTGCAAATAGCCCTCCATGGCACTGCGCGACCCCACAGGGGCTGCAACATCCAGCACCACGCCACCCTCTTGCCCGAACAGCCCTCGCAGGCCGCGCGCCTCGGGTGAATCGGGCTCCAGGTACACCAGGGCGACTACTTCGCCACGGGGGTCGAAAAGGTGTTCCACCCCGGCATCGACCAACGCGCTGTGACAGGTCTCCACACGCCCTGGCCCCCAGTGCACCGCGAACTGGCCGGAGAGCCCCATCAGCAGCGCCGGCGACGCGTGGCAGTGCCAGCCGGTGACCGGGATCTCTCCAACGTAGAGTGCCCGGTCAGCGCCCAGAGTCAACGTGTTGCGTGCCGGCATAGCCCAAACCTGCAAGTTTTTTCTCCGCGATCTCCTTAGCCTTGCCTCTCTCGCCATGGGCCGCGCAGGTCTTGTAGCAACGGTCCCCTGGCATGCACACCGCCACCTTCCTGGAGAACGCTTCTTGAAACGCACCGTTATTTCTGTCGCAACGGCATTGGTACTGGGCACGGCCAGCCTTTACTACGGGGCACCTTCGCTGTTCAAAGAGCCCCTGCTCAGCGCCAACCGGTATCTGTCGGGCATGGAAGAAAAAACCATCGACGCGGCGATGCACACCATCCACTACCTTGACAACGGCACGCCACGAAACCCCGCGCCCGGCCAAGGTAGCGGGGCGCCCATCGTTCTGCTGCACGGCATTTTTGCGGAGAAGGACCATTGGATGGATTTTGCGCGCCCGCTCACCGGCCAGTACCGGGTGATTGCCCCAGATATTCCGGGCTTTGGCGAGAGCACGCGGCGGGACGACCAGGCCTACGACTACGCCGCTCACATCACGCGCCTGGCCGCGTTTCTGGACGCACTCGGCCTGGCACAAGTGCATCTGGCGGGCAACTCGATGGGCGGCACGATCGCGGCGCTCTTTGCCCTGCAGTACCCCGAGCGCGTGGCCAGCGTGGCCTTTATCGGCGCACCCCACGGCATCCGCTCGTCCCAGCCCAGCCCCATGGACCGCCTCATCGACACCGGGCAACGACCACTGGTGACCCACGATACCGCAGCTTTCGGCGCCATGATGGATCTGGTGTTTGAAAAGCGCCCCTACCTGCCCTACCCCATCCTGCACGCGTCCGAGCAGGACGCGCTGCGCAACGCTGCGTTCAACACCCGCCTGTGGGACGCGCAGCTGAAAGACCGCGACCTGCTGGACCAGCACCTGGGCCGCCTGCAGCAACACCCCACCCTCGTCCTGTGGGGCGACAGTGACCGCGTGTTCGACCGATCGGGCCTGCAGACGGTGCAGCAGCGGTTGCCGCAGGCGCAGATCGCAGCGCTGCCGGGCATCGGCCACCTGCCCATGATGGAAGCCCCCACCGAAACGGCCCAACGGTATGCGCGCTTTCTAGACCAGGCGGGGTCCCCCTAGAGCCTGTTCAAGGTCTTTTTGGTGACCGCATTGGAGTGCGCTGGAGATGAGTGGATGCTTTGAATGCACTGCATGGGCTCATGCCCACGCAAGCAGACGGGGCGTCAAGCACGCACATATCAATAAAAATAGCCGCTAGTGCATGTTATATATGCACTAACAGCTATCAAATAAGGAGCGCATTGGGCGACGGACTGCAAGCCCGCCAGCCCGGCACCGTCAGCCCCTGCGTGGCTTGCGCGCCTTGCCTTTGCTGGACTTGCCCGCCACCGCCTTCTTGACCGATGCCTTGAGCGACTGGATGGGCGAACGCGCGGCTCGCTCGCGGGTCAGACCGGCCTGCTCGGTGGCCGAAGGGCCCGCGCCCTTCTCGGGCTTGCGCCCCCCAGAACGCCCTCCGGCCTTGCGGGCGCCAGAGCCCTCGGCCCCTGCTCCCTTGTCCTTGAGCGCGCGGCCCAGCAGCTCTTCGCCCTCGCGCACCAGGCGGAAGTCGATCTTGCGGCCGTCCAAATCGACGCGGCTCACCTGCACCCGCACCCGCGCGCCAATGGCATATCGGATGCCGGTGCGCTCGCCACGCAGTTCCTGGCGCGCCTCGTCGAACTTGAAGTATTCGCCACCCAGCTCGGTGATGTGCACCAGGCCTTCGACGTACATGGCATCCAGCGTGACGAAGATGCCGAAGCTCGTCGCGGCACTGACCACGCCGCTGTACTCCTCGCCCAGGTGCTCGCGCATGTACTTGCACTTGAGCCAGGCTTCCACATCGCGGCTGGCCTCATCGGCGCGGCGTTCGTTGGCACTGCAGTGCAGGCCGGCAGCCTCCCAGGCCTGGGTGTCGCGGCTCGGAGGTTTCACATCTTTGCGCGGCTTGGTGCCAGGGGCAGCCACGCGCGCCGCCAGGCGCTTGGCAAGCTTGGCATGGGCTTCGCCGGGCGTTGGCAAGGTGGGCAGCGCGTACTTCGTCTTGCCCAGAATCGCCTTGATGACCCGGTGCACCAGCAGGTCAGGGTAACGCCGGATCGGGCTGGTGAAGTGCGTGTAGGCCTCGAACGCCAGGCCAAAGTGGCCGCTGTTGACGGGCGTGTAGATGGCCTGCTGCATGGACCGCAGCAGCATGGTGTGGATCTGCTGCGCGTCGGGCCGCTCCTTGGTCGCCTCGGCAATCGCCTGGAAGTCACCCGGCTTGGGGTCGTCGCCAATCGTCATGCCCACGGCCATGGCCTTGAGGTAATTGCGCAGGATCTCCTGCTTCTCGGGCGTGGGGCCTTCGTGCACACGGAACAGGCCCGGTTGGCCGCCCTGCGCGATGAAGTCGGCGCTGCACACGTTGGCGGCCAGCATGGCCTCTTCAATGAGCTTGTGCGCATCGTTGCGGGTGCGGGGCACGATCTTTTCGATTCGGCCGTTCTCATCGCAGACGATCTGCGTCTCGGTGGTCTCAAAGTCCACGGCGCCGCGCGCCTGGCGTGCCACCAGCAGCGCACGGTACACGTCGTGCAGGTTGAGCAGGTCCTTGACGCGGTCCTTGCGCTTGCTGGCCTCGGGGCCGCGCGTGTTGGCCAGGATGGCCGCGACCTCGGTGTACGTGAAGCGCGCGTGGCTGAACATCACGGCCGGATAGAACTGATAGGCGTGCACCTCGCCCTTGGCCGTGACCAGCATGTCGCAGACCATGCACAGGCGCTCTACCTCGGGGTTGAGCGAGCACAGGCCGTTACTCAGCTTCTCGGGCAGCATGGGGATCACGCGGCGCGGGAAGTAGACGCTGGTGGCGCGGTCGTAGGCGTCGATGTCGATGGCGCTGCCGGTCTCCACATAGTGGCTCACATCCGCAATCGCCACCAGCAGGCGCCAGCCCTTGCTGCGGCCGACCTTCGCGGGCTCGCAGTACACGGCGTCGTCGAAGTCGCGGGCGTCTTCGCCGTCGATGGTGACCAGGGGCACGTCGGTCAGGTCCACACGGCGCTTCTTGTCCTGAGCGCGCACCTTGTCAGGCAACTCTTTAGCTTGCGCCAGGCACTCGGCAGAGAATTCGTGCGGCACGCCGTACTTGCGCACCGCGATCTCGATCTCCATGCCGGGGTCGTCCACCTCGCCCAGCACTTCGGTGATGCGGCCCACAGGCTGGCCGAACAGTGCTGGGGGTTCTGTCAGTTCAACCACCACGACCTGCCCCGGCTTCGCGGCGCCTGTCGCGCCCTTGGGGATCAGCACATCCTGGCCATAGCGCTTGTCTTCGGGGGCCACAAGCCACACGCCGCTTTCCTGCAGCAGTCGGCCAATGATGGGCTGGGGTGGACGCTCGATGATTTCCACAACGCGCCCTTCGGGGCGGCCACGGCGGTCCTGCCGCACGATGCGCACGCGCACGCGATCCTTATGCAGCACGGCGCGCATTTCGTTGGGGGGGATGTAGATGTCGCCTTCGCCATCGTCGCGGATGACGAAACCGTGTCCATCACGGTGCCCTTGCACGCTGCCTTCGATCTCTTGCGACAAATGTGTTGCCGGTTGCGTGCCGGGGGTGGTTTTTTTGTTATACAATCTTAGTCTTTCCTGAAATGCCCAGGTGGCGGAATTGGTAGACGCACTAGTTTCAGGTACTAGCGAGTAACATCGTGGAGGTTCGAGTCCTCTCCTGGGCACCAAGTTTAACGAGAACCAGTGATGGTTTTCAAAATATCGAAGCCGCTGTAACAACAGCGGCTTTTTTATTTTTCGATGCACATTGCATTGCTTGCCGACGGCTTCTTATTTGGCCTCTTTGAAGCGTTCGGCATATTTTTTTGAAAACTTTCCGGAAGCCCTAATTTTTTGTCCTATAATTCGAGGCTGATCTGAAAGCCCAGGTGGCGGAATTGGTAGACGCACTAGTTTCAGGTACTAGCGAGTAACATCGTGGAGGTTCGAGTCCTCTCCTGGGCACCAAACACATAAAAAGCCGTTGCAACTGCAACGGCTTTTTTGTTTTCGACCCGCCAAAG
The DNA here is from genome assembly GCF_003058055.1 of Acidovorax sp. 107. Classification (NCBI taxonomy): domain Bacteria; kingdom Pseudomonadati; phylum Pseudomonadota; class Betaproteobacteria; order Burkholderiales; family Comamonadaceae; genus Acidovorax; species Acidovorax sp. 107. The sequence continues at coordinate 2,503,597 of NZ_QBTZ01000001.1, forward strand.
AAAAAAAACGAGACCGCCAGCAGCGATCTCGTCTTGTGTGTAGCGCCACGAGCACACGCACCTGCATGCGCGTGCCCAATACCCTTCGGTTACTTACGCAGCAGCGTCTTCAGCACATTCTGCAAACGGCGCGCGTTCGCAGCATCGTTGGTGCTCGCCAGCACGCGCGCCACATCCTGACCCCAGGTCTGGGCAGGTGCTGGGTCATTGCGACGCGTGAGCAACTGCAGCTGCAGCATGCGCCGCGCGGAGATGTGCTCCGCAGGCGTTGGAGCCTCAGCCGCCATTTCGAGGCGCAGCAGCGCTTCTGCGGCATCCCCCTTGGGCGCAGCCGACAGCGCTTGTGTCCAGGCGCTGCGCACCGATGGCGTGACGCCCGAGCCCAGGTCCTGCGTACCAGGCACCAGCGCTGCATCGCGCTTCTCCCACGCCGTCAACAACTGGGTCAGGGCTTCACCATGGGCCTGTGCGGCCAGCTTCTTCAGTGCCAGCTGCGCGTGCTCCATGGCCTCGCGCTGAGCGCGGAACGCCGTGTCGCCCAGACGAGGGCCACGGTCCTCGAACGCCGGGCGATCACCAAAACGGCCACCTCGGTCGGCGCGATCACCCATGCGACTCTCCGCGCGGGGGCCACGGGCACCGTCGCGGTCGCCAGGACGACCATCGCGGCGGTCGCCAGGTCGCGCACCACGGCCAGGGGCCACCGGAGCGTCTTTCTTCATGCCAGGGCGGTCGTCCCCACGCACAGCGACAACAGGTCGCGCGACAGGCTTGGGGACCGCAGGTGCTGGCGCAGGCGCAGGGGCAGCAACGTCGCCCCCTTCCGCCGCATCTGCAGCCCCATCAGCCCCGCTTTCGGTAGCGGCCGGAGCAGCATTCGCCTGCGCTTCTGCGTGTGACTGGGCATCTTTGTTGGCCGTGGCAACGGCTTCCGCCGCCTGGGCCTGACCGCGCAATGCGGCTTCCAGCGCCTGCATGGCGGCACGGATCTGCTGCGCATCACCAGTGGCGTTGGCAGCCTCCAGGGCCTTGGAGGCGTCCAGAACCACGCGGTCCCGCGCACTCAGCTCGGTGACAGCGCGATCACGATCCGCCGACTTGCGGTTGAACGCCTCGTCAATGGGCTTACGGAAAGCGTCCCACAGCTTTTGCTCGTGCTTGCGGTCCAGCGGCACCGTCTGCGCCTCAGCCTGCCAGCGCTGCTGCAGCGCCTTGACGGCATCGATGCGCAGCGACGGCGCAGCGCCCAGTGCGGTGGCCTCGTCGATCATCGCGTGGCGACGCGCCAGGCTTTCCTTTTGCGCTGCCTCCAGTGGCGCTGCGGCCAGGGCAATGGCCTGCTTCCACAAAGGCTGCAGTTCGGCAAAGATTTTTTCACCCACATGGCCGCCCTCGCGCCAGCGGTCGCCAAACTGGTACAGCGCGCGGTTGATGGCCTTCCAGTCGCCAGATGCAGCGTGCTCTTGCGCCCAGGCCTTGACCTCTTCGATCAACGCCAGGCGCTGGGCCTTGTGCTCGGCCGCTTCAGCGCGGATCTTGTCCAGCCAGGTCTCGACCACCTTGTGCGCAGCGTTGCAGGCTTCGTCAAATTTCTTCCACAGTGCATGGTTGGGCGCGCCCCCCTGGTCCGCCTGCTTCCACTGATCTCGCAGATTGCGCAAGGTCTCCTGCATCTTGCGGCCACCCAGGGCCTGGCCCTCGGGGCGGTTGAGCAGCGCTTCGGCCTTGGCCACTAGGTCTTCACGCACCTGGTCGGCACTCCAGCGTTGCCAGCCTTCCAGCTCACCGGCAGCCACCAGCGCCGTGTGCACCTGCTGCTCCAGGGCATTGTCAATGTGTTTGCCATGCGCCTTGAGCACGGCGCGCAGCGCAGCCGCTGCGCCAGCGCTGGCCTTGCCGTGGCCTTCGGCGGTTTCTTTTTCAAGGGTTGCCAACGCATCACGCACCAGTTGGTGGGCCTTTTCGATCACCTCTGGCGACACCTTGGGCTTGGCAACACGCGCTGGCTTGCTGGCGGCGGCAGACGCCGCAGCAGCGGCCGCAGCCTCCGTGGGCAGTCCACGTGCGGCGCGCAATTCGTCTGCCCACACCGGCACGGGTGGCAGCGGCGCATGGGCGTCCTCGGCGGCGGCGACGGCCTGTGCGAGCGCGGGCTGAAAAGCCTCCCACACCACCAAAAGCTGCGTACGCGAAGCATCCAGCAGCGGCGGGAAACGCGCCTCCACACTCGCCCAGCTCGCGTCACCTGTCAGCTCCTGGGCCTGCTCCTGCCAACGTGCCACATCAGCACGCAGCAGCTCCAGCGCGGCCTGCGCATCGCGCCAGGGCTTGGTGGAAAGCACCTCGATGCGCTGAGCCAGCAGCACGGCGGCCTCGCGCTGCACCTGAACGCGGTGTTGCAGGTCTTCGATCACCTTGACCCGGTCCGCGACCTGCACCTTGAGCAGTGACAGCGGCTCGCGCGACAGCGGCGCACCGGCCTTCGCGGCATCACGCTGCCAGGCCAGGGCATCTGCAATATTGAGCTTGGGGGCCGCTAGCAGGGCCTGGGCCTTGTCCGCCCATTCCGCGGCAATGGCTTCCTGCCCCTTGGCACGGCGGATTTCGTCCAGGCGCTCGCGCACGGCGCGGGCTGCGCCCTTGTCGCGTCCGCTCAGCTCCTTGAACACCTCCTGCAATTGCTCGGGGGCTGGCTGCGTGGCCAGCCAGTCGCGGATGCGAGAGGCACGCTCACCCGACGTGGCGGCAGAAAAAGCGCCGCCGGTCAGCGCATCGAGCGGGTGCGGCTCGTGGGTTTTGGCCGGGGCCGGATTCACTTCAGGTGCGTCGGACATTTTGCTGCGGGAAAAAAATGGAAACATGGATCCAATGGATAACGAAGGCGTACCAAGCGCAGGGCCTGGGGCCATGCCCGAGCGACCGCACCATGCGCACGCGAGGGCAACAAGGGAGCTATTTTCACCGGATTGGGCCATCAGGCTGCCACAGGGTGCTGCATCAACACCCACAGGTGATCTGGCACAAGGCCCTGCGAGGCAGACGGCCCCGGAAATCAACCTTTGCCAGGGCGCGCCCGACACTCCGGGCGATGGGTCGCCGCTCTAGGGAACAGCCCCCATTATCTATATATAAGACCGTGCCGCCCACCCGCCCCCCGGGCGGCACCAATAAGAAAGCCCGACGAGCAGTGCCTGAAGGGCCTGCCCGCCGGGCTTGACGGCTGACACAACGGTCTTTGCCATCGGTCGCAACGCGGAGATAAAGGTCCGCACGGCGAGGAGGCAAGGTATTGCCTCCAGGGGTTGCCATGGAAGCGGCATCTGCTGCACCTTGGCACTGAATGCCCTCGGAGGGAGACTTCGCTTCGTCTGGCGATGCCTGAAATCTACAGGCGCCTCCACCTTATCAAACTCGCCTCGCCAACTCAAATCGGATTCTCAATGGCAGCAGAACGCCCGATTGAATTTGACATCTTGATGTCCGCCACCCGTCGGTCGTCCACAGCGCAAAACCATACCTTCAGACCCAAAAACTGTGATTTTTTACATATTTTTCATAATTTTTATGTCTAAAAAAATCACTTGTTAGTATTGACTGTGCATTTAGTGAGCTTCTAGAATCCGCCAGCCCCAAAAACAGGGCTAGTACAAACCCCAATCGCTGCCGAACCCGGCTAAGTCAATCCAGGGCGCCAAGCACTCCACAGACGTGCAGCCCGGGCTTGATGGCGTACCAATCCAGGCGATCTGCCAGCAAAGCCCAGTCCACCGCGACTGCACCGCTTGACTGGCCCGCCTCAGAAAGGAAGAGCTATGACAGCGTCAGGAAAAATAGTCTCCGGCGTGCGAACTTTCGCGGCCGACGTGACCGAAGGTTTTCTTGAAATCACCCACAACAGCTTTGCCCTCATCGGCTTGGCCGTTGCCTTTGTCGTGATTGCGCTCACGGCACGGCCCGATCTGCGCCAAGCTGGCGAAGAGCAACTGATGAACTGGCTGCAAGCCCGCCAAGTGGAAATGCTGGGCATGCCCATCGAACCCGAAGCCAGCGAGCGCGCGACGGCTGTGAACCCCAAAGACCTGCCCAAGGAGCAGGCTGCCGTGGCCTTCTGGCTCAGCAAGAAATACCGCGTGGCTCCCGAGCCCCTGAGCGCTCTGGTGGCCGAGGCCTATGAGATTGGCACCCGGGCCAAGATCGACCCCACCCTGATCCTGGCCATCATGGCCATCGAATCCAGCTTCAACCCGTTTGCAGAAAGCGCAGTGGGCGCCCAAGGGCTGATGCAGGTGATGACCCGCGTGCACACCGACAAGTACCAGAACTTTGGCGGCCACTTTGCCGCCTTCGACCCGGTCAGCAACCTGCGGGTCGGTGTGAAAGTGCTGCAGGAATGCATCGCCCGTGCCGGCTCGCTGGAAGGTGGCCTGCGCTTTTATGTGGGCGCTGGCAACATGGCCGACGATGGCGGTTACGCCGCCAAGGTGATGGCGGAGCATTTCCGCCTGCGCCAGGTGGCGGGTGGCCGCGCAGTGCCCTTCAATCCTCCGCCCTCTTTGTCTACCCAAGCTCCGGTGCAAAGCATCCCTGCAGTGGCGCCCCGCACCACGCCTTCCGTGGGAACCAGCGACAAGGTCGCACTGTTGACGCCTGGCCTCTGAAAGGCAGGCAATCCGGCCCCCAGGCAAGGGCCATTGCGCCAAGCGGTTGGGATGCGCGCCATCGGTGCCGTGTCGGCTACACTACCGGGGTACGTGACTGGCGATAGGCGCTGCATTCAGCCACTGAATGCAGCCGCTGACGTGGAAACCAGCAAGAACCTACTTCTTGTGAACCACTGGGAAGCGTGCCGCAGGGGGCCTGCCCTATGCGTTCAGCCGTTCGCCTGGGCAGCCCTTGTTTCAAGGGACACAAGTTCATAGGACTGCCAATCATGTACGACCGCAAAATTCTTGTCGAACAAACCGACCCCGAACTGTTTGCCGCCATCCAGGCCGAGAACGCCCGCCAAGAGCACCACATCGAGCTGATCGCCAGCGAAAACTACGCCTCTCCCGCCGTGATGTGGGCGCAAGGCACCCAGCTGACCAACAAGTACGCCGAAGGCTACCCCGGCAAGCGCTATTACGGTGGTTGCGAGCATGTGGACGTGGCCGAGCAACTGGCCATCGACCGCGTCAAGCAGATCTTCGGCGCAGAAGCCGCCAACGTGCAGCCGCACTGCGGCGCATCCGCCAACGAAGCCGTGTTCCTGGCCTTCCTCAAGCCCGGCGACACGATCATGGGCATGAGCCTGGCCGAAGGTGGCCACCTGACGCACGGCATGCCGCTGAACATGTCGGGCAAGTGGTTCAACGTGGTGTCCTACGGCCTCGATGCCAACGAAGCCATCGACTACGAAGCGATGGAAAAGAAGGCCCACGAAACCAAGCCCAAGCTCATCATCGCCGGTGCCTCGGCCTACAGCCTGCACATCGACTTCGCACGCTTTGCCAAGGTGGCCAAGGACGTGGGCGCGATCTTCATGGTGGACATGGCCCACTACGCCGGCCTGATCGCCGCCGGTGTGTACCCCAACCCCGTGCCCCACGCCGACGTGGTCACCTCCACCACGCACAAGAGCCTGCGCGGCCCGCGCGGCGGCATCATCCTGATGAAGGCACAGCACGAGAAGGCCATCAACAGTGCCATCTTCCCTGGTCTGCAGGGCGGCCCGCTGATGCACGTGATCGCCGCCAAGGCCGTGGCCTTCAAGGAAGCACTGCAGCCCGAGTTCAAGACCTACCAGGAACAGGTGGCCAAGAACGCCAAGGTGGTGGCCGAGACGCTGACTGCACGCGGCCTGCGCATCGTGAGCGGTGGCACCCAAAGCCACGTGATGCTGGTGGACCTGCGCGCCAAGGGCATCACCGGCAAGGAAGCCGAGGCCGTGCTGGGCGCCGCCCACATGACCATCAACAAGAACGCGATCCCCAACGACCCTGAAAAGCCGATGGTGACCAGCGGCGTGCGCATTGGCACCCCCGCCATGACCACGCGTGGCTTCAAGGAAGAAGAAGCCCGCATCACGGCCAACCTGATCGCCGACGTGCTGGACAACCCCCGCGACGAGGCCAACATCGCCGCCGTGCGTGCCAAGGTCAACGCCCTGACCGCACGTTTCCCGGTCTACCGTTAAGCAAGCCGGTTCTCTGCGCCCATGAAGTGCCCCTTCTGCAGCCACCTCGAAACGCAAGTCGTTGAAACGCGGGTGTCTGAGGATGGGGTCTTCATCCGCCGCCGCCGCCAGTGCGGCGCGTGCGACAAGCGCTTCACCACCTACGAGCGGCCGGAAGTGAACTTTCCGGCCATCGTCAAGAAGGACGGCCGGCGCATTGAATACGACCGCAGCAAGCTGCTGGGCTCGTTCAACCTGGCATTGCGCAAGCGGCCCGTGAGCACCGACCAGATCGACAGCGCCATTGAGCGCATCGAAGAGAAACTGCTCAACCTGGGGCAGCGTGAAGTGATCTCCAGCCGCATCGGCGAGCTGGTGATGCGCGAGCTCAAGAAGCTCGACAAGGTGGCCTACATCCGCTTTGCCAGCGTGTACCGCAGCTTCGAAGACATCGACGACTTCCGTGCCATGGTTGATGAAGTGCGCAAGTAGCGCACGCACGCTGGGCCAGCCCTTGCGGTAACGCCTGCCGTTTCCTGTCCTGAGCCCCACGCGGCTACTTGGTCTGCTCGATGCAGCCCTGTAGCTACCGGCGAATTTTGCAAATTCCCGGCTTCGGCCTTGGCCCTAGAGCATGTCGCACAAGCTACTTTGCGGCTGCTATTAATTTCATAGCTACCACGATATGATGCACTAGCGCTTCAGGCAGTTTTTGCATCAAAACGGCTCTACCACACGCCTGCAAGCACCACGAAGGTGCCTGACAATGCGCGCGGTGAAAACCCGTCATTTCCTGCAGCTGGTGCTGCTGTCTGCCCTGTGGGGCGCTTCCTTTCTTTTCATTCGCGTCGCCAGTCCGGTGCTGGGCCCCAATGTGATGGCCGCGCTGCGCATTGGCCTGGCCACGCTCACGCTGATGGGCATCATGCGCTGGGCGGGTGAGCCCTGGCCCTGGCGCCACTGGCGAGAGCTGCTGGGGCTGGGCACGCTGACGGTGGCAGCGCCTTTTCTGCTGTACGCCTGGGCGGCCCTGCACCTCCCAGCGGGCTACAGCTCGCTGCTCAACACCATGGCCGTGCCGTTTGGGGTGATCGCTGCCGCATGGATGAAGGAGGACACGCTGAGCGCACGCAAATGGGCCGGCTGCCTCTGCGGCTTTGCTGGGGTGGCGCTGATCGTGCAGTTGGGTCCCGTCGAGCCCAACTCGGCCGTACTGCTCGCGGCAGGCGCGTGCGTGACCGCTGCGGCGTGCTACGGCCTGTCTCTTACCTGGATGAAGCGTGCGACGAAACGCATGTCGCCGTTGTCCATCGCAGCAGGCATCCACGCTGCGGCCCTGGTGCTGCTGCTACCTGGGGCGGCGTGGACCTTGCCCACCGCGCGCTTCACTCCAGAAGCGCTGACCGCCGTGGCCGTGATGGGCGTCGTGACCTCGGGGCTGGCGTATTGGCTCAACCTGCGGGTTCTCAAGCATGTCTCACCCGTAGCCGCCATGAGCTCCGCTTTCATGATCCCGCTGTTTGGTGTGGCCTGGGGCCATGTCTTTCTGGGTGAGGCCCTGGGGCCGGGCATGCTCTGGGGCGGCGCGCTGGTGCTGATGGCAACCGGGCTGGTCACCGGCTTCAACCCGCTGCAATGGCTGGGTGCGTTGCGCCGCACAGCCGACTAGCCTCTCCGAGCGAGGGCGCCCGGTTGGCGCGCCTCAGCGCGAGGCAGGCGCAACGCGGGTAATGCGGTTGGTAGCGGGCGGTGCCACTGGGCTCTGCAGCCGGAAGTACGCCTCCAGCGCATCCAGGTCCAGCTCGCCCACGCGCCGGTCCTGGCCTTGCGTCAGCACCGTGAAGTTGTCACCACCGCTGTCCAGAAAGCTGCTCATCACCACGCGCACTGGTTGCGCGTCGGGCAATGGCGCACCGTTCAGCACCATGTGGCTGATGCGCGCCCCGGCGGGCTGGCTCAGGTCGTACCGGTAGCTGAAGCCGCTAGACACCGACAGCACCCGGGGCCGCTGCACCGTGTTGCCGCCGCTGGCGAACTGCTGCTCCAGCACGGCGCGGATCTGCGCGCCCGTGAAGGTCTTGATCACCAGCTGGTTGCCGAAGGGCTGCACCGCATACAGCTGGCCGTAACGCACCAGCCCTTGTTCATCCGGCACCAGGTCCGCACGCAGGCCGCCAGGGTTCATGAACGACAACTGCGCGCCACCGTCTTCGGGCGCCCGCGTGGCCAACAGTTGGGCGTCTGCCACCAAATTGCCCAACACGCTCTCCAGCGCCGTGTTGGGGTGACGGCGCATAGCCCCCTGGGCTTGGCCAACCGGGCGCTGGGCCAGCGGAATGGCGGCGGCGCGGTAGGTGTCGATGATCTTCTGCACGCCAGGGTCCGCAGGGAACGTCGGCACGGCAGTGGTCAGCTGCACCAGTCCCTGGGCGCCCGTGAAGGCCTCGCCCTGCACCACTACATTGCGCGCCGTCTTACTCACCACGCGGCGGGTCTGGGTGTCTACGCGCAGCTGGATGTCGGTGAGCAGCGTGCCGTACTGGCCCGCGCTGGTCAGCAGAAAGGGCTTGGCCGGGTTCACACGGCTGTAGTCGCACACATAGGCCTGGTGCGTGTGGCCCGAGACCACCACATCGACGGCCGGGTCCAGCCGCTCCAGGATGGGCACGATATCGCCCGACAGGCCCGCGCAGCTGGTCTCCTGCACGCCCGCTGTGGTGCCACCACCTTCATGGATGGCCACCACGATCACATCGGCGCCGTGGGCCTTGAGCTGCGGAATCAGCGCATTGGCCGTGGCCGCTTCGTCCTCAAACCGCAGCCCGGCCACGCCCGACGGGCTGACCATGGTGGGTGTGGCCTGCAGCGTGAGGCCGATGAACCCCATGGTGATGGTGACACCGTCTTCGGTGAACCGCTTGAGCCCCGTGGCGGGCAGCAGGGTGCGGCCGTCCTTGCGCACCGTGTTGGCGGCCAGCAGGCCAAATCGGGCGCCCTCAAAAGGCTTGCTGATGCGGCAGGGCTCGCGCGAGGTGAATTTCTCGCAGCCGCCGTTCTGCAGCCGCAACAGTTCGCGCCAGCCCCGGTCGAACTCGTGGTTGCCGACCGCATTGAAGTCGATCTGCATGCGATTGACCGCTTCGATCGTGGGCTCGTCTAGGAACAGCGACGACACCAGCGGCGAGGCACCCACCATATCGCCCGCTGACACCACCGCATGGTGCGGCGACTGGGCCTTGAGGGCTGCCATGGCGCTGGCGAAGTAAGCCATGCCCCCGGCAGGTGCCAGCACGGGGCCTGTGGGCCCTTGCACCCGGTGCGCCATGTGGGGTGGCTCCAGGTTGCCATGCAGGTCGTTGAAGCCGATGAGGGTGATGTCGATGTGGGCCGGCGCGCTGCCCGCTGCAGGGGCGGTGGGCGCCATGCTGCTGCAGCCAGCCAGCCACAGCGGCACCGCCAAGGCGGCCAACGCCCGGCGACGGAAGGCCCGGAACAAGCGGTTGCTCATACAGAGGGACCGCCCCTGGGACGGTGGGAGTTGGTGTTACAGAAACGAGGCCTGGATCGGCGGCACGGGCGGCACCACATCGCCGCACTGGGCACGGTGGCGCAGCGCGTGCTCCATCACCACCAGCGCCAGCAGCGCTTCGGCAATCGGCGCGGCGCGGATGCCCACGCAAGGGTCGTGGCGGCCCTTGGTGATCACCTCGGTGTTCTTGCCGTGGATGTCGATGGACTCGCGCGGGCTGATAATGGAACTGGTGGGCTTGATGGCGATGCTCACCTCCAGATCCTGCCCGGTGCTGATGCCGCCCAGCACGCCGCCGGCGTTGTTGGTGCGGAAGCCCTGGGGCGTCATCGAGTCACCGTGCATGGTGCCCCGGTGGGCCACGCTGGCAAAGCCCGCGCCAATCTCCACGCCCTTCACGGCATTCAAACCCATCATGGCGTGGGCAATGTCGGCGTCGAGCTTGTCATACAGCGGCTCGCCCAGGCCCACCGGCACGCCCGTGGCCTGCACCCGGATTCGGGCGCCGCAGGAGTCACCGGCCTTGCGCAGGGCGTCCATGTAGTCCTCGTACTGCTGCACTTCGGCCACGGGGGCGAAGAAGGGGTTGCTCTGTACATGGTCCCAGCTCTCGAACGGGATGGGCAGTTCGCCCAGCTGGGTCATGCAGGCGCGGAACTGCACGCCATACTGCTGCGCCAGCCACTTCTTGGCCACGGCGCCTGCGGCCACCGTGGGCGCCGTCAGGCGCGCGGAAGACCGGCCGCCGCCGCGCGGGTCGCGGATGCCGTATTTGTGCCAGTAGGTGTAGTCGGCATGGCCGGGGCGGAAGCTCTCGGCGATGTTGCTGTAGTCCTTGCTGCGCTGGTCGGTGTTGCGGATCAGCAGGGCAATGGGGGTGCCAGTGGTCTTGCCCTCGTACACCCCGGAGAGGATCTCCACCGCATCGGGCTCGTTGCGCTGCGTGACGTGGCGGCTGGTGCCAGGGCGGCGCCGGTCCAGGTCGGCCTGGATGTCGGCTTCAGCGAGAGGCATGCCGGGCGGGCAGCCGTCGATCACGCAGCCAATGGCCGGGCCGTGGGATTCACCGAAGTTGGTGACAGCGAATAGGGTACCGATGGTGTTGCCGCTCATGGGGCGGGATTATTCCAGACGCGCAGCATCCAGGATGCATCGGCCGCGCCTTTCTCCAATTGGCGAACGCCCGCACGAACGATATAGTGAATCCGATAGCAAGATGGGAGGCCACCCTTGATCCAAGCTTTCGCAGCATCGCTGCACGCAAAACGGCTTCTGGCCCGCGCGCTGGTGGCCTTGGGTGCGCTGGCGGCCTCCGCACACGCCAACGCCCCTCTGGACATACGCATTGCCCTGGTGATAGGCAACTCAGCGTATTCCGGGTCCGCAGCCCTCGCCAATCCCGCCAACGATGCAAAGGCGATGTCGGAGCAACTGCGTACACTGGGTTTCCAGGTGCTGGAATTGCGTGATGGATCGCGCAGCCAAATGACCGAGGCCATTGACGATGTGCGCAAGCGCCTCCAGGGCAAGGGCGGCGTGGGCATGCTGTATTACGCGGGCCACGGAGTCCAGATTGACTGGCGCAACTACATGGTGCCCGTCGACGCACGTCCCAGAAGCCAGACCGAGGTCGTGGCTCAGGCGGTCGATGTGGACTCGGTGATCAACGCTTTCAAGCAAGCCGGCAATCGCGTCAATATCCTGGTCCTCGATGCCTGCCGCAACAATCCCTTTGAGGGTACGGCGTCCGTCAAGGGGCTGGCGCAGCTCGATGCCGTGCCCGGCACTTTTCTCGCCTATGCCACCGCGCCCGGCAACATCGCCGAGGATGGGGAAGGCAGCAACGGTCTGTACACCACCTATCTGCTGCAAGAGCTGGCCAAGCCCACCGCGCGCATTGAGGACGTCTTCAAGCGCGTGCGACTGCAGGTACGGCAGAAGAGCCGGGGCAACCAGATCCCCTGGGAAAGCACCAGCCTGGAAGACGATTTTGTTTTCAACGACGGCCGGGGCTCGGGTACAGCGGTTGCCGCCGCCCCCACGCCCAAACCGCCGCTGCAAGAGCGCGACGAGATGTTTGTCCGCGAGAAAGCGCAATGGGACCGCATCAAGCACTCCCGCGATCCCGACGATTTTTACGCCTTTTTGCAGGCCTACCCCAACGGAATGGTCAGCGAAGCGGCCCAAAGCAGGCTGGACCAGATCTCCAAACCCCAGGTCACCCCAACCCCCATACAGGGGCGCCATTCCACGCAGCGCAACCCGAGGGTGGGCGACGAGATCGAGTACATCTACCGCGACTACCTCACGGGACTGGAAACACGTCGGGAGACGCTGCGCGTCACAGCCATCAAGGATGGCTTTGTCGAGATCAACAACGGCCAGCAAATTGTGACTCTGGCCGGCGGCACTGTGCGCAACGACATGGGCATTGAATTCGACCCACCCCTTCAAACCCTGCCCGCCGATGAGTTTCAGATCGGCAAGCGGTGGACCAGCCGTTCACAGCAAACAATGCCCAAATCACTCCCGACGCCGACCGGCGGCGTGGGATGGATAGAGCAGGAGATGAAGGTGACTGCGTACGAACAAATAACCGTACTCGCCGGCACCATGAACGCCTACCGCGTTGAAGCCAGCCTGCGCACGTACAGAGGGCTGTCGGGCAAGATCACCTATTGGGTGAACAACGGAGGACTCATCGTCAAATATGTCCGCCAAGCCAAAATCAGCTTCCCTAACGGAGTGACCAGGGACAGCAGTTGGACACGCGAAGTGGTGCGCATCCACAAGCCCCGGTGAGTCGGGTGCGCCCCCTCTGAAAACATACTTCCCACCGGGGCTCAGGAGTGCGACAACTTCTCTGTGCACCTTCAAACCGGCCGGAGGCCACGCGCCTTGCACACGCCCATCACGCCTGCGCCATGCCGCCCCCGTCAGCACAAAAACGCACAGGCTGGACACATCGTGCTTGGCAGGCCCATGTGCGCTTGCTAGCATCCACCATCGATTTCTGGGACATTCATGCCCGCCTTAGCGCCGCCCTCTCCGGGTCCAACACTGCCGCTCCGCACTTCTGCACCCGCACCCGTGGCTGACGCGCCGCTGCGACGGGCGCTGGACGCCAGTGACAACGCCATCGTATTGACCAACCATGCCAAACGCGTGGTGTATGTCAACCAAGGCTTTTCGCGGCTGTTTGGCCACCAGCCCGCAGAGGTACTGGGCAAGCTCCTGAGCGAGGTGCTGCTCGGTCCGCACTCGAGCCCCGATCTGCTGGAGAGCATCCGCTCCAACGTGCTGGCATACGGCCAGTTCCGTACCGACACGCTCCTGTACAGCAAGACAGGACAGCCGCGCTGGGTGTCGCTGGTGATCAACGCGTCCGATGAGGACACCGGGGGCCCGGGGGGCACCATCTCGATCCTGACAGACATCACGCTCACCAAGATGCACGAGGTGCTGCAGACGCGGGTGCTCGAAGGCATGGTCAATGAACTGCCCTTGCCCGACCTGATGGCGGTGGTGTGCCGCGAGGTCGAACGCATTGCCCCCGAGGTCACCGCCACCATCCTGGCGGTGGACGCCCAGGGCCGAGTGCATCCGCTGGCAGCGCCCAGCCTGCCAGCTGACATCAGTCGCGCGTTGGACGGACTGGCCATTGGCCCTACGGCAGGGTCATGTGGCACCGCAGCGTTCCGCAACGAGCCCGTGGTGGTCACCGACATGGCGACGGACCCGCTCTGGGCCGACTACTGGGAACTGTTTGCACCGAGCGGAATGCGCGCCTGCTGGTCCAGCCCGATCCGGGACCACCGGGGTCAGCCGATTGGCACCTTTGCGTTCTATTTCCGCGAGCCACGCGCACCCGATGCCTTGCACCGGCGCCTTGTCGATGTGTGCCTGCACTTGTGCGCCTTGGCCATCGAGCGCGACAACACGCACCAGCGCATCCACCAGTTGGCGTTTTTTGACGTGCTCACGGGCTTGCCCAACCGCGCCCTCTTTCGCACCAGCGCAGAGCGCACCTTGACCGACCTGCGCCGGGGCAACCACACAGGCGCCCTGCTGTTCCTGAACCTCGACCGGTTCAAGCAGGTCAACGACACCCAAGGGCACGCAGCCGGCGATGCGCTGCTGAGCGCAGTGGCCCAGCGCCTGACGCAGGGTCTGCGTGCCCGTGACCTGATCGCCCGCCTGTCGGGCGACGAATTTGTGTTGCTCCTGTCCGAGTGCACCACCGAACAGGCGGTGCAAAGCGCCCACCGCGTACTGCACGATATTGCCCAGCCGCTGGACATCCTGGGGCAGACCCATGTGCCCCACGCGAGCCTCGGCATTGCGATGTTTCCGAACGATGGCGACACCATCGACACCCTGCTGCGCCATGCCGACCAGGCCATGCACCAGGCCAAGAGCGACCACAGACACAGCCTGCAGCTGTTCAGCGCCGAGATGAATCGGCACGCCCAGGAGCGCGCCTCGCTGGAACGCGCGCTGCAGCACGCGCTGGCCGAGCGCAGCCTGACGCTGCACTACCAGCCGCAGGTACTCAGCAGCTCACCCGGCACCTTGCACGGTGTGGAGGCGCTGGCGCGCTGGAATCACCCCGAGTGGGGCATGGTGCCGCCGTCGCAGTTCATCCCCGTCGCCGAAGACGCCGGGCTGATCCATGAGCTGACCCTGTGGCTGCTGGACGAAGCCTGCAGGCAGCTGGCGGCCTGGCGCGCTGCAGGCCAAGACGTGCCCTGTGTGGCCGTCAACCTGTCGGGCCGCAGCTTTCACCGGCCGGAGTTTGCGCAAGAGATCGGCGATGCGCTGCAACGCCATGGCTTGCGCACCAGCGACGTACTGCTGGAGATTACGGAGAGCGTGATGATGGATGCGCGGCCGGTCACGCTGCAGAACATCGAAGCGCTGCACCAGCAGGGCTTCAAGCTGTCGCTGGATGACTTTGGCACCGGCTACTCCAGCCTGAGCTATCTGCACCGCTTGCCCATCAGCGAGCTCAAGCTCGACATGGCCTTTGTGCAGGACCTCACCACCAGCGCCACGGCGCGCGCCCTCACAGTGTCGGTGCTGAGCATTGCCCACAGCCTGGGCATGGTGGTGGTGGCCGAGGGGGTGGAGACCACCGGCCAGCAGCAGTGGCTGCAGGCCCACGGCTGCCCGGTGATGCAGGGCTACCTGTTCGGCAAGCCGCTACCACCCGATGAGATTGAGGCCTGGCTATGCGCCCAGGCGCCGAGCCCTTACCGCTGACCCAGCTCCGGCCCCGGGTGGGTAGCACAAGCGCAGTGCGCGCCCGGTAAACGGTCTCAAGTGCTCAAGGGCGGGGTTCTTCTTCGGGCCAGTCGCGGATGTAGGCCTTGAGCATCTTGTTCTCGAAGTTCTGGCTGTCCACCACGGCCTTGGCCACGTCATAGAAGCTGATCACGCCCATGAGCATGCGGCGGTCCATTACGGGCATGTAGCGGGCGTGGCGGTCCAGCATCATGCGGCGCACTTCGTCCATGTCGGTTTCGAGCGTGCAGGTCAGGGGCGCATCGTCCATGGCCGTACGTACCAGCATCGTGCCCACGCTGCCGCCGTTCTTGACCAACGCCTGGATCACTTCGCGGAAGGTGAGCATGCCCACCAGATCACCGTGCTCCATCACCACCAGCGAGCCGATGTCGCGCTCGGCCATCAGGCTCACGGCACCCGCCAGCGGCTCGTCCGGCGATGCGGTGTAAAGGGTGTTGCCTTTGACGCGAAGGATGTCGCTGACTTTCATGGTGCGGAGTCTCCGGGGGATCGGGAAGAATCGGAAAGAGTAGGTGTGGGCCCGCAGCGACCAGCACATCCGCTGGGGCTGCCCAAGTGCTGCAGGCTGTTTGTCAGCAAATATAGCCCACAATGCCCGCCTGCAATGACAACATGGGAGACACACAGATGCCCGGTTACTCCGACCCCGGCTTTGACACGCTGGCGCTGCACGCAGGCGCCAGCCCCGACCCCGCCACCGGCGCGCGCGCCGTGCCCATCCACCTGACCACCTCGTTCGTCTTTGAATCGAGCGACCACGCAGCGTCCCTCTTCAACCTGGAGCGCGGCGGCCACGTGTACAGCCGCATCAGCAACCCGACCAACGCGGTGCTCGAACAGCGCGTGGCCGCGCTCGAAGGCGGTGTGGGCGCCATTGCCACCGCCAGCGGGCAGGCCGCACTGCACCTGGCGATTGCCACGCTGATGGGCGCGGGCAGCCACATCGTGGCGAGCACGGCGCTGTACGGCGGATCGCAGAACCTGCTGCACTACACGCTCAGCCGCTTCGGTATCGAGACCACGTTCGTCAAGCCCGGCGACATCGACGGCTGGCGCGCTGCGGTGCGCCCCAACACCAAGCTGTTCTTTGGCGAGACCGTGGGGAACCCCGGCCTGGATGTGCTGGACATCCCCACCATCTCCTCCATCGCGCACGAGGCGGGCGTGCCGCTGCTGGTGGACTCCACCCTCACCTCGCCCTGGCTCATCAAACCGTTTGAACATGGCGCGGACCTGGTCTACCACTCGGCCACCAAGTTCCTCTCGGGCCACGGCACCGTCGTGGGCGGCATCGTGGTGGATGGCGGCAGCTTTGACTGGGACGGGCCAAAGTCGGCCGGCAAGTTTGCCGAGCTGACCCAGCCCTACGACGGCTTTCACAACATGGTGTTCACCGAAGAGAGCACCGTGGGCGCCTTTTTGCTGCGCGCGCGGCGCGAGGGCCTGCGCGACTTTGGCGCCTGCATGAGCCCGCACACGGCCTGGCTCATCCTGCAAGGCATCGAGACCCTGCCGCTGCGCATGGCGCAGCACATGCGCAACACCGAGAAGGTGGTCGAATTTCTGGCCGCGCAGCCGTTCGTGTCTCGCGTGGGCCACCCCATGCTGGAGTCTCACCCCAGCCACGCCTTGGCGCAAAAGCTGCTGCCGCGTGGCGCGGGCTCGGTGTTCAGTTTTGACCTCAAAGGCAACCGCGAACAGGGCAAGAAGTTCATCGAAACCCTCAAGGTCTTCAGCCATCTGGCCAACGTGGGCGACTGCCGCAGCCTGGTGATCCACCCCGCCAGCACCACCCACTTCCGCATGAGCGATGACGCGCTGGCGGGCGCGGGCATCAGCCAGGGCACGATCCGCCTGTCCATCGGCCTCGAAGATGCCGACGACCTCATCGACGACCTGAAACGCGCGCTGAAAGCCGCCGAGAAAGCAGGGGCCTGACCATGCACATCCAAGTCAACGGCGCTGCCATCTACTGCTACACCGGTGGCAAAGCGTTTGACGCCGCCAAACCCACGGTGGTGTTCATTCACGGTGTCCTCAACGACCACAGCGTGTGGGCCCTGCAAAGCCGCTACATGGCCAACCACGGCTGGAACGTGCTGGCCATCGACCTGCCCGGCCACTGCCGCAGTGGCGGCGATGCGCCCGCCACGGTGGAGCAAGGCGCGGACTTCATCGGCGCTCTGCTGGACGCTGCGGGCGTGCAGCGCGCGGCACTGGTGGGCCACAGCTGGGGATCGCTCATTGCCATGGAAGCCGCCGCGCGACTCAAGGACCGCATCAGCCATCTGGTGCTGGTGGGCACCGCCTTCCCGATGAAGGTGTCGCCCGCACTCATCGAGGCCTCGCAGACCGACCCGGAGAAGGCGATGCGCATGGTCAATGTGTTCTCACGCAGCACCTTGTCTGCGCCCCCGTCGGCCCTGGGCCCGGGCACCTGGGTGTTTGGCGCGAGCATGGCACTGGGGCGCAAGGTGCTGCGCAGCAACCCGCAGGTCAATGTGTTCCACCGGGGTTTTGTGGCCTGCGACAGCTACGCGGGCGGTGAAGCGGCCATGGCAGCCCTCACCTGCCCCGTGCTGTTTGCGCTGGGCAGCCAGGACCAGATGACGGCGCCCAAGGCCGCACAGGGACTCGTCAAGGCCGCCCAGGCGGCAGGCAAGCAGGTGCAGATCGCCCACCTGCCCGTGGGCCACAACCAGATGACCGAGGCGCCGGAAGAAACACTGGCCGCCATCCGCGACTTCCTGGCTCGTTGAGACCCAAAACCCCGGCGCGCTGACAGCCCGCCGGGGCTTTCAATCGCCGGTTCAAGGTGGCAGATCCGTCGGCGACAGCACACCCGCACTGCCCCGCTGGTGCGCGCTGGCGCTGCGGCGTATAACGCGGGCAGAGCCCCAACGCCGCCCGGAGACAACGCCATGACCACCCAGACTGTCACCCCGCAACCCGCGCCCGCCACAGACCCCCGGGCCTTCAAAAGCTTTGCGGACTTCTACCCCTTCTACCTGAGCGAGCACAGCAACCGCACGTGTCGCCGCCTGCACTTTGTGGGCTCCACGCTCACCCTGGTCTGCCTGGCCATGCTGGTGGCCACGGGCAAGCCGCAGTACCTGCTGTACGGCCTGCTCTGCGGTTACGGCTTTGCCTGGGTGGGGCACTTCGGCTTTGAGAAGAACAAGCCCGCCAGCTTCAAGCGCCCGCTGTACAGCTTCATGGGCGACTGGGTGATGTACAAGGACATCTGGACGGGCAAAGTACCCCTGTGAGCTGATTTGAAGCCACAGAGGCAGGAAGCGCTAGTGCAGCATGCCTGAGTAGCTATTATTTATATAGCAATTGATCGCTACCCAAGGACAGCCATCCGCCCCGGTCAACCCGCCTGCAGCACATCGGCCATGCGCAAGGTGTCGAGCCGGGCGTTGGCCCACAGCGGCCCCAGGCTGTCCACCCGCTGCAGCAGCAGGCGCTGCACCAGGGGTGCGAGCACGGTGCTTTCCGGGTCGGCCAGCAGCACGTAGCGGGACTCGGGCACGTCGGCAGCGCTCACAGCGGCATCGTTCACCTGCCCCACCCAGTCCAGCGCAGTCAGCGCCTCCAGCACGGGTTCCAGCTGCAGCACATCCACCCGCAGCAACTGGGCCAGCTGGCTGGGGCGCAGACCCTTGATGGGATGCGGACGCGCCCGGTGCAGCGCCTGCAGCACCTCCACCGCCAACTGAAATGTCCACCCCGCCACCGTGCCGCGCCGCGCCACGCCCGCGAGCAGGCTGGGCAGGTAGGCAGTGACCACGGCCCCCAGCAACACGATGACCCAGGCCACATAGATCCACACCAGCAAGATGGGCAGCGTGGCAAACGCGCCGTACACCACCGAATAGGTGGGCACCTTGCCCAGGTACAGCGCCAGCACCTTCTTGGCGAGCTCGATGCACACCGCCACGAACAGACCACCCGTCCAGGCATGGCGCCACTTCACCGGCGTGTTGGGCACGTAGTGGTACAGCGCCGCCATGCCACCGGCCAGCGACACGAACTGGATCGAATCGAACAGCAGCTGCACCCCATCGGGCAGGCGCTTGACCAGCCCGCCCGAGGCCGACATCACATACGACGTGAGCGCCAGGCTCGCGCCCAGCAACAGCGGGCCCAGCGTGATGGCCGCCCAGTAGATCAGCACCCGCTGCCCCAGCGGACGCAGACGCTGCACGCGCCAGATGTCGTTGAGGGTGCGGTCGATGGTCAGGATCAACGCCAGCGCCGTGGCCAGCAGGATGCTGAACCCTGCCACCCCCAGGCTGCTGGCCTTGGCGGCAAACTGCGTGAGGTAGCCCAGCACCTGGCGCGAGATGCTGTCGGGCACCAGGCTGCTGACCAGCCAGCCCTGCAGCGCGTCCTGCAGCTTGCCGAAGATGGGGAACGCGGTGAACACCGCCAGCGCCACGGTGAAAAACGGCACCAGCGCCAGGATGGTGGTGAAGGTGAGGCTGCTGGCCGTGAGCCCCAGGTGGTCCTCGCGGAAGCGCTCACGCAGCGTCTGGGCCGTGGTCTTCCAGGGGAAGTGCGACAGCTCGGTCATCAGCGCCTCGATGCGCGATGCGACTGTCTGTAGGGAAAAAGGCATGGCCGATATGATGCCACCCCAATGACTGCATCCCCCGCCATCTCCCCCCCGCCGTCCGACAACGGTGTTGCCGCCACCCGCTGGCTCGCCGCCGGCAGCCTGCTCACCCTGATTGTTCTGTGCCTGGCCTGGGAGCTGGTGCTGGCCCCGGTCAGGCCTGGCGGCTCGTGGCTGGCCATCAAGGCGCTGCCACTGTGTATCCCGCTGGCGGGCATCCTGAAGAACCGCATGTACACCTACCGCTGGGTCAGCCTGGTGATCTGGCTGTATTTCACCGAAGGCGTGGTGCGCGGCTGGGGCGACAAGCCGCCATCACAATGGTTGGCCTGGGGCGAAGTGGCCCTGTGCCTCGTGCTGTTCACCGCCTGCACGCTGCATGTGCGCGTGCGCCAGCGCAACGCCAAGGCCGCCGCTGCTGCTGCGGCAGACACCAGCACAGCGGCACCCGCCCCCTGATGCCCCTCGCGCAGTCCCCAGCCACCCGATCCACCCACTGAACACGCCGATTCATCCATGACCACCTTGCTCGACACCCTGCGCACCATCGTCGGCCCCGCCCACGTGCTCCACGAAGGCGACCTCACCGCCTGGGAACAGGACTGGCGCCGCCGCGTGCGCGGCAAGGCCCTGGCCGTGGTGCGTCCTGCCAACACGCAGGAAGTGGCCGCCGTGGTCAAGGCCTGCGCGGCAGCGGGCACCGCCATCGTGCCCCAGGGCGGCAACACCGGCCTGGCCGTGGGCTCCACGCCCGATGACAGCGGCACGCAGATCGTGCTGAGCCTCACGCGCATGAACTCCGTGCGCAGCGTGGACACCGACAACCTGACCATGACCGTGGAAGCGGGCTGCATCCTGCAGAACCTGCAGGACGAGGCCGAGAAGGCTGGCGTGCTCTTCCCCCTGAGCCTCGCGGCCGAAGGCAGCTGCACCATTGGCGGCAACCTAGGCACCAACGCCGGCGGCACGCAGGTGGTGCGCTACGGCAATGCGCGCGACCTGTGCCTGGGCCTCGAAGTGGTCACGCCGCAGGGCGAGGTGTGGGACGGCCTCAAGGGCCTGCGCAAGGACAACACCGGTTATGACCTGCGCGACCTGTTCATCGGCAGCGAAGGCACGCTGGGCATCATCACCGCCGCGACGATGAAGCTCTACCCCCAGCCCGCCGCAAACCTCACCGCCTGGGCCGCCGTGCCATCAATGGAACACGCCGTGGCCTTGCTGGGCCTGGCACACAAGCAGCTGGGCGCGGGCCTCACAGGCTTTGAAGTGATGGGCCAGTTTGCGCTGAGCCTGGTGGGCAAACACATGCCACAGCTGCGCGTGCCGTTTTTGGGCGACGACAACGCGCCGTGGTGTGTGCTGCTCGAAAACTCCGACAGCGAATCCGAAGAACACGCCCGCGCACGATTCGAGTCGCTGCTGGAGACCGCGTTTGAAATGGGCTGCGTGACCGACGCCGTGGTGGCCGAGAACCTCACGCAGGCCCACCAGCTGTGGCACATCCGCGAGAGCATTCCCCTCGCCCAGGCCGAAGAGGGCCTGAACATCAAGCACGACATCTCGGTACAGATCTCGCGCATCCCCGCCTTTGTGGCCCACACTGATGCGGTGCTGCAGCGCGAGATCCCGGGCGTGCGCCTGGTCAACTTCGGCCACCTGGGCGACGGCAACCTGCACTACAACGTGCAGGCGCCGGCAGAGGGCGACCCCAAGGCCTTCCTGCGCGAGCACGAGGCGCATGTGAATCATCTGGTGTACGAGGCCGTGGCCGAGTTCGGCGGCTCGTTCTCGGCCGAGCATGGCATCGGCGAACTCAAGGCCGACAAGCTGGCCAAGTACCAGTCGCCCGTGGCCCTGGGCATGATGCGCGCCATCAAACAGGCGCTGGACCCGCAGGGCATCATGAACCCGAAGCGCGTGCTGCAGTAAACCCCAGAAAGCTGACCCATGACCGCAGCCGTCACCGTGCGCCCGGTTCAACCCGAAGACTACGCTCTGCCTGGCGCCCGCTCTGGGACGGCTACAACGCGTTCTACGGCCGCTTTGGCGCCACCGCGCTGCCCGAGCACATCACGCAAACCACTTGGCAGCGCTTTCATGACGCGGCAGAACCCATGTTCTGCCTGGTGGCTCAAGACGATGCCAGCGGCGAGCTGCTGGGCCTCACGCACTATGTGTTTCACCGCAGCATGACGCGCATCGAGCCCGTGTGCTACCTGAGCGACCTCTTCACCCGCGAGGCCGCGCGCGGCCGGGGCGTGGGGCGGGCGCTGATCGAAGCGGTGTACGGCGCAGCGCGCGCCGCCAAGTCGTCGCGCGTGTACTGGCAAACGCACGAGACCAACGCCGCCGGGCGCCAGCTGTACGACAAGCTGGCCAAGCACCATGGCTTCATCGTGTACGCCAAAGAAATCTGAACGCCATCCCGAGGATCTGCGATGACCCTGCCCGACCTGTACCGCGCTGTTGCCGAACACACCGGCACCTTCACCTGCGAGCGCATCAACAAGCCGCAGGAAACCAAAACAGTGAACTTCCAGCACCACATCCAGCCTCCCGCCGCGCTGGATGCAGCCCTGCCGGACGTGGGTCAGCTCCCCGCTTTCTACGCCACGTTCGGCTGCGTGCTGCTGTACCACGATGCCGACTCAGGCGATGCCGCCCGCTACATCGCACCGCCCGGCGAATGGGCCGAGCTGCAAGAGGGGTTTGAGGGCTGGACGGAACATCTGAGTGACGAAGAACGCGAAGAGATCCTGCCCGACTGGATCGCGCACTGCCAGGTGATTGGCGAGACCCCCCATTCGGGCAACTACATCCTGATGGCCACCGATGGCGAGTGCGCCGGACAGGTGTTCGAGTTTGACCACGACGGTTTTGAGTTCACCCACGCGGCTGACGACCTGGTGGACTATGTGCAACGCCTGCTGCACCTCGACAGCCCCACGCTGGCCAACATTGCCTCGCACATGCGCTTCATCGACAAGAACACGGGAGCGCAGTGGTGGATTCTGGAAATGAACGACAACCAGGGCCACCAGGTGCGTACCGACGTGTGAGGTGCGGCGGGGGCGGGAGCACCCATCGCTATAAAAGTGAGAGCTTCCAGCGCATATAGATCAGGCGCTACAAGCCATTTCGACTAAAAAACTCACGCCCTCGCTTGACTGGATGGGCGACGCCACTGCAGACAAGGTGACCTCACAACACCTTGCGCATGGGCTGCGCCTGCAGCCCGGCCCACGTTTGCACGCCGCCATGCGGCACATAGCCATGGCGGCGGTAAAAGGGCTCTGCCGTGCGCGTGCTCTCAAGGTCGAGAGTTGCGAGCCCCACTTCGCGCGCATGGGCCTCGACATGCTGCAGCAGGGCCCGCCCCACCCCTTGGTGCAAGGCCCCCGGCACCACGTAGCACAACGCCAGCGTGGTCCGTGCCCGCAGCGCAAAGCCCACCATCGTGTCGCCCCAGTATGCGCCCCACGCCACAGCCCCCGGCGCGGCCATCCACGCAGCCAGGTTCTCGGGCGTCTTGTTGGCCAGCCAAGTTGTCAGGATGGTGGCGTCATTGGCATGGTCGAGCACACAGCAGTGGGTGATGGACTGGCGGATGACACCGCACGCATCGGCGGCATGCACTGCTGCCGCCACGCGGACAGTGATCGTTGGCGGCGAAGCAGGGGCGGCGGCGTGGTGCATGCGCCATTCTGCCGCCAGAGCGGCCTACCGCTCGCTGGGTGGGTTGGATCGGGCCCTTTGCGTGGTTGCCTCCCATCCCGGGGGCACGCAGCCCTGCTCCATCACGCACAGGCTGGCGCTGGCCAGCGCATGGCGCAGCGCCTGCTGGCAGGCACCGGCTGTCAGCCCGCCCACGAACTGCGCAAAACTGGCAACCCCGGCGGCCTGCGACTGCCGCAGCAAATGCGCCAGCAGCCCGGCCAGAAAGCTGTCGCCCGCGCCCACGGTGTCCACCACCTTCAGCGGCTGGGCCTCTTTGGCAAAACACTGCGCGCCGCCGCGGTGCAGCAGCCAGGCGCCTTCCGCGCCCAGCGTCAGCGCCATCAGGTGGGCCTGCGGGTTGGCGGCCAACAGGTGCTTCGCGCGGGCCAGCGCATCGCCCCCCGGCACGGCGAGATGCTCCAGGTCTTCGTCGCTGGCCTTGATGATGTGGGCGTGGGCCAGCGCGGCGTGCACCGTGGTGCGGTAAGCCGCAAGGTCGGGCATGACGGAGGGGCGCAGGTTGGCATCGACCACCACGCAGCGGCCTGCGGCGCGCTGGGCGGCCAGCCACGGCAGGTAGATGGCGGTGTCGCGCGCGTCGAGTGCCAGGGCGCCGGTGCAGACCAGCTGCAGCGCGGGCAAGACGGCGCAGCTACCGCCCAGGCCTGCTTCAGACACCGCACGGTCTGCCACGCCTTCGCGGTAGAAGGCGTAATCGGGGTGGCCGTGTGCATCGAGGTTGACCACGGCCAGGGACGTGACTTGCTGCACAGGCTCGGGCTGGGCCAGCACCACGCCATCGGCCACCAACTGCGCCGCCAGTTCGCGGCCAAAACGGTCGCGCGACAAGGGGTTGAGGTACTGCGTGCCCACACCTTGCCGGGCCAGCGCGCGGCACAGGTTGTAGAGCGCACCGCCCAGGCACGGCAGGTAGCTGCCATCAGCGCGGCGGATGAGGTCGATGAGGGCCTCACCGGCGATGGCGGCGTGAATGGGCGCGGCGGCGGTAGAAGTGTTGGGTGCAGAAGTCATGGTGGCTTGGGAGGCAGCAGGTCAGAACTGCGATTGCAGCGCGGGGTACAGCGCGACAAAGCGGGCATAGCGTTCGGCCAGCAGGGCTTGTTGCGCAGGCTGTGGCACGAAGGTGGCGTCAGCGGGCAGGGGTTGGCACCAGCGGGCTTCATCACCACCGCAGGCCATGGCGGCCAGCCGCGCGGCGCCCAGGGCGGCGGCGGCGTGCGCGCCCTGCGGGCGTTGCAGTGGTGTGCACAACGCGCTGGCCAGCAACTGCGCCCAGGGGTTGCTGCGGGCACCGCCACCGACCAAGGCCAGGGCCGCTTCACCCCGACTGGCAGCACCGCCCTGCCCAGCCCCTGCAGCGCGCATCGCGTTGAGGCCATCGAGCAGGCCAAAGCCCACACCTTCCATCACGGCATAGGCCAGGTCTGCCGCTTCGTGCTCAGCGCGCAGGCCCATGAAGACTCCGGTGGCAGCCGCGTTGTTGTGTGGCGTGCGCTCGCCACTCAGGTAGGGCAAAAACAGCGGCGCCTGCGCCTGGCGGCTGGTGCTGAGGGCGCCCACAGCGTCCGACAGTTGCGCCTCGTCGCCGCGCCCCGTGAGCCGCGTGACCCAGCCAAACGCACTGGCCGCGCTGAGCATGACCGACATATGGTGCCAGCGCTGCGGCAGCGCGTGGGCAAAGGCATGCACGGCACGCTC
Source organism: Acidovorax sp. 107 (assembly GCF_003058055.1). NCBI lineage: Bacteria > Pseudomonadati > Pseudomonadota > Betaproteobacteria > Burkholderiales > Comamonadaceae > Acidovorax > Acidovorax sp. 107. The sequence goes on from NZ_QBTZ01000001.1 coordinate 2,528,647, forward strand.
GGTGGCGGGCGCAAAGGCATCCGTCACGCGAAAGACCACGCCCGAGGTGCCCAGCGACACAAAACCTTGACCGGCTGTACGGGCGCCCACACCCACCGCACTGGCGGCGTTGTCGCCCGCGCCCGCAGCCACGACGACGCTGTCACCGAGCCCCCAGCGGCGTGCCACATCGCTGCGCAGCATGCCCGTGGGCGCACTGCCCTCGGCCAGCGCGGGCATGTGCGTCACATCCAGTCCGCAGGCCTGCAGCATGGTCGAGCTCCAGGCGCGGGCCTGCACGTCCAGCCACAGCGTGCCTGATGCGTCAGACATGTCGCTCACGGCATCGCCGGTGAGCTGCAGGCGCAGCCAGTCCTTGGGCAGCAACACGGTGCGGATCTGGTCAAACACGGCGGGCTCATGTTTGCGCAGCCACAGGAGCTTGGGCGCGGTGAAGCCGGGCATGGCGAGGTTGCCGGTGATCTGGCGCGAGGTGGGCACTGCGGCCTCCAGCTGCGCACATTCGGCGCTGGCGCGGCCGTCGTTCCACAAGATGGCCGGGCGCAGCACCTGGTCCTGCGCGCCCAACACCACGGCGCCATGCATGTGGCCCGAGAGGCCGATGCCCCGCACCTGCGCCCACGCAGCGGGCACCTGGGCACGCAGTTGCGCCACGGCGGCTTCCACCGCCGCCCACCAGTCGGCCGGGTGCTGCTCGCTCCAGGTGGGCTGGGGGCGGTGCTGGGGCACGGCGGCGTCGGCCGTGGCGGCCACGGCTTGCGCGTCGTCCAGCAACAGGAGCTTGACACCCGAGGTGCCTAAATCGATTCCGAGGTACATGGGTATTGAACAGATGTCAGTTGTTCAAAGTGAAAGCCGTAGCCCCGCGCTTTGCGTCTGGAGGGCTGCATGCCGAAGGGCGCAACAAGGGATACGTTGCGGCGAGGACGTACCGCCCCTTCTCGGCGAGCGGATCGCCCCCTGGCTCAGGAGGTCTTTCCAAACCTTCCGGCGCCTTGCTTGCGGAATTCACTCGGCGTCATGCCCTTGATGTCCAGAAAGCGGCGGTTGAAGTTGGCCATGTTGTTGAAGCCCACGTCATAGGCAATGTGCGTGATGTAGCGCTCGGTCTCCATCAGCAGCTGGCAGGCGCGGTTCACGCGCACCAGATTCACAAAGTCGGTGAAGGTGTTGCCCGTGGCGCGCCGGAAAAAGCGCGAGAAGCGGCTCTCTGTCATGCCCAGCTCCTGCGCCAGGTCGGCGGCTGCCAGCGGTTCAGCCAGGTGGTCGGTGATGCGACTCACGATGGCATTGATCTGGTCGAGCTGGGCGTCGTTGTCTTCGCTTTGCAGCTGCGTGCTCGACAGCAGGCGAAAGTCGGTGCAACGGGCCAGGTCGCTCAGAAATTCGCAAAACGCGCCGAACCGCGCCAGGCCCTGGCGCGCCTTGATGCGGTGCCAGTACTCTTGCGCCTGCGCCTCCATGCCAAAGAACTCGATGCCATGACGCGCACGTTCCAGCAGCGGTAGCACCTCGCGCAGCTCAGGGATGCTCTCGCTGCTGGCCACCAGCGGCGCGTGCGAGAACTGGATCACCAGGTCGCGCAGCGGCACGCCGCCTTCGGGCAGATCCATGCTGATCCAGTTGTGCGGCAGGCGCGGGCCCGTCAGCACCAGATGGCCGGGCTGGAACTGCCCGATCCAGTCGCCCACGAACACCTTGCCCGAGGTGGCGGTGATCAGGTGCAGCTCGTACTCGTCGTGGTAGTGCCAGCGCGCCAGCGGGGTCGGAAACCCGTGCGACAGACAGCGGATGAAGCCGGCCGTATCCGGCGACTCGTAGCCCAGTGCGGGCGAGCGCACATAGTCGTGCTCCAGCTCAGGCTTGGTCTGGCGCGGGGCGATGGGCGTTTTGACGGTCATGGCGGTGATGGACGGAAATTACACCAGCATCAGGGACTTGAGCGATCCGCCACAAAGGCCTGCACGCGGGCATAGGCTTTGCGCAGCGCGTCCACCAGCTCGGGGCGGCTGGCCATCTCGCCCCACAGGGTCGTGTCGACGGCGTAGGCAACCACCGGGTCGGCCGCGTCGCAGATGGCGTGAGCCACGACGGGGTCCATGGCCTGGTCCTGATAGGTGTAGGGGATCTGCCCCGCGTGCCAGCGCTGCAGGTAGGCCAGGAACAGCGCGGGCAGCAGGGCCACGCTATCGAACGAGCCGCCACGGGCCAGCTTGTCGCGGATCGTGGGCGCGATCATGCCCGGGATCTTGGAGAACGCGTCCATGGCCACGCGCTGGTTCGTGTCGGCAATGGCTGGGTTGCCGAAGCGGTCCAGCACCACGTCGCGGTAGGCCTGCAGGTCGATGGGGCACGGCAGCAACACGGGGATCGCATCGTCGGTCGCGTAGTCGTAGGCCATCTGGCGGATGGCCGCATCGTGCGTGCCTTCGTGTATGTACTGGTAGCCCACCAGCGTGCCCGCCCAGGCAATGCAGCTGTGCGTGGCGTTGAGCAGGCGGATCTTGGCCTCTTCATGCGCCTGCACCGACTGCACCATCTCGACGCCGACCTTTTCCCACGCGGGCCGGCCGGCGATGAAGTCGTCTTCGATGACCCACTGAATGAAGCTCTCGCCCATGAGCGCGGCCTTGTCGTCCCAGCCTGTGGCAGCCCTCACCCGCTCGCCCACATCGGGCGTGGGGCGTGGCGTGATGCGGTCCACCATGGCGTTGGGACTCGTGGTGTTCTGCTCCACCCAGTCTTTCAGTGGTGCATCGCCCAGCGCGTCGATGAACTGCAGCAGCCCGCTGCGCGAACGCTCGCCGTTGTGCCGCAAGTTGTCGCAGTTCATCAGCGTGACGGGGCCCGCACCAGCCGCCATGCGCGCGCGCAGGATGCTGACGAGGCCGCCGTAAATGGTGTGGCCCGCCTGCCCGGCCTTGACTGCCGCGAGGTCGGCGCGCAGGTCGGCAAAGGTGGCCCAGTCGAGCTGGTTTTGCGCGTCGAGGTAGTAGCCTGCCTCGGTCACCGTGAAGCTGATGATGCGCGTGGCAGCATCAGCACCCATGGCAATCAGCGGGGCCAGATCGTCCTGGTAAGGGATCACGCGCTGGATGGACTCGATGACGGTGTAACTGCGCTCACCCTGGGGCGTGACGGTCTCCAGCGTGTAGCGGCCGCCCTGCGCCTGCAGGGCGGCGATGGTGTCGGCCATGTCGGGGCGCAGATTGCCGCCCGCGATGGCCCAGTCCGTGTCACCTTGCTGGCGCAGCTGGTGAACGTAGACGGCCTGGTGGGCACGGTGAAAGGAGCCCAGGCCCAGATGCAGGATGAAATTCATGGTGCGTGAAAACGGGGTTCTAAAGATCAAAATTCGTGGGCATCATCACGACGTCGCGAATCGTCATGCCGCGCGAGCGGGTGAGCATGAACAGCACCACCTCGGCGACTTCGGCGGCCTCGATCAGGCTGCCGCTGGCCTTGGACTCAGCCAGCTTTTCCGCAGGCCAGTCGGCCAACAGCGAGGTGATGACCGGGCCCGGCGAGATGGAACCCACGCGGATGCCGTGCTTGAACACCTGGCGGCGCACGGTCTGCACAAAGCAGTTGACGGCCCACTTTGACGATGCATAGACGGGCTCCCATGGCGTGGGGAAATGCGCGGCCAGCGAGCTGGTGACGATGATGTCCCCCGTGCCGCGCTCGATCATGTGGGGCAGCACGTTGTGCACGTTCTTCATCACCACGTTGACGTTGAGCTGCAGCATGCGGTCGATGGCGTCAGGGTCGGCATCGACCAGATCGCCGCCCACATAAAGTCCCGCGTTGGCATGGAAGATGTCGAGCGGACCGGCGATGCTCAGCGTGCGCTGCAGCAGGCTGGCGCACTGCTTGGAATCCAGCAGATCGAGCACCAGCGGCGAAGCGCGTTCGCCAATGGCCGCGCAGGCCTTGGCCAGCGCAGCCTCGTCGCGGTCGATCAGCACCACGCGTGCGCCCGCATTGGCCATGGCCTGGGCGCTGGCAAAACCGATGCCAGAAGCCGCGCCAGTGATGGCCGCCACCTTGCCTTGGAGTGGGTATTGGAGGCTCATGACCGTCATGCAGCCTGGCGGGCCACCACGCGGCCTTGGGGGTCGAACCAGTGGGCTTGCGAGGCGTCGATGTCCAGGCTCACGGCATCGCCCGCGCGCAGGCCTGTGCGGTCGTTCTGGCGGGCCACAAACTGCGCTCCGCCGGGGGTGCTCACGTAGATCAGGGTTTCGGCGCCCAGCGCTTCCACCAGGTCCACCTGGCCTGTCACGGGCGTAGCGCCGGTGTTGCGCACGGTGATGTTCTCAGGTCGCAGGCCGATGGCGCCGCCCTCAGCCCCTGCAGGCGCCTGCTGTTGCACGGGCGGTGGCAGCTGCGGCAAGGGCACCACGTTCATCTGCGGCGTGCCGATGAACTGGGCCACGAACTGGTTGGCGGGCCGGTCGTACAGCTCCAGCGGCGTGCCCACCTGCTCAATGATGCCGTCGCGCAGCACCACCACGCGATCGGCCAGCGTCATGGCCTCGACCTGGTCGTGCGTCACATAGATGGTGGTGGCGCCCAGGTCGCGGTGCAGCTTGGCGATCTCCACCCGCGTCTGGCCGCGCAGCGCTGCGTCTAGGTTGGACAGTGGCTCGTCGAACAGGAACACCTTGGGCGCGCGCACGATGGCACGGCCGATGGCCACACGCTGGCGCTGACCGCCAGACAGCTCCTTGGGCGTGCGCTGCAGGTACTGCGTGAGGTTGAGGATGCGCGCAGCGTTCTGCACCTTCTCGTCGATCACCTGCTTGTCCACCTTGGCCAGCTTGAGCGCAAAGCTCATGTTCTCGTACACGCTCATGTGCGGATACAGCGCGTAGCTCTGGAACACCATGGCGAGGTCGCGCTTGCTGGAGGGCTGGTCGGTGATGTCGCGGCCGTCCAGCATCAGCGTGCCGCCGTCGATATTTTCGAGCCCCGCGATCAGCCGCAGCAGCGTGGACTTGCCGCAGCCCGAGGGGCCGACGAAGACGATGAACTCGCCCTTCTGGATGGAGAGGTCGATGCCCTTGATGGCGCGGTGTTCGCCAAAGAATTTCTCGATGCCGCGCAGTTGAAGGTAGGCCATGGAATCGGGTTCCTGAATGCTTGAAAACTGGGGAGATGAACGCTGCGCTTTACTTGACCGCGCCGAACGTGAGACCTTGGACGAGCTGCTTCTGGCTGAACCAGCCAAACACCACGATGGGCGCAATGGCCATCAGCGATGCCGCAGACAACTTGGCCCAGAACAGTCCTTCGGGGCTGGAGTACGAGGCGATCAGCGTGGCCAGCGTGCCGGCCTTGGCGGCGCTCAGGTTCAGGCTCCAGAAGGCCTCGTTCCATGACAGCACCAGGCACAAGAGGCCGGTGGATGCGAGCCCGCCCATGCCCAGCGGCAGCAGCACCAGGCGCACCTCTTGCCACAGCGTGGCACCGTCCATACGCGCGGCTTCCAGAATCTCGCGCGGGATGTCCTTGAAGTGCGAGTACAGCATCCAGACCATGATGGGCAGGTTGGACAGCGCGAACACGATGATGAGCGCAAGCTGTGTGTCGAGCAGATGGCTCTTTTGCGCCAGCACGTAGATGGGCACCAGCGCGCCCACGGCGGGCATCATCTTGGTGGAGAGCATCCACATCAAAATGTCCTTGGTGTACTTGCCCTTGAAGAAGGCCATGGCATACGCGGCAGGCGCGGCAAGCATGAGCCCCACCAGGGTGGAGAGCACGCTGGTGATGACCGAGTTCTTGGCGTACAGCAGGTAGTCGCTGCGCTCTTGCACCTCGTGGAAGTTTTCGAGCGTGGGCGTGAAGACGAACAGTGGCGGCACGGCAATGGCCTGCAGCTCGGTCTTGAACGCGGTGAGAAACAGCCAGGCCAGCGGAAACACCAGCAGCAGGGCCACGGCCCAGGCCGCAGCGGTACGCAGGGCCAACATGCCGAGCGGAAATTGGGAACGGCGTCGTGCGGTCATAAAAATGCGAGCCTTACTTATCGAGGTTCTTGCCGACCATGCGGATGAGGAACACGGCCGCAATATTGGCCAGCACCACCGCAAACAGTGCCCCGGCCGAGGCCACGCCCGCGTCAAAGTTGAGCAGCGCCTGCTTGAAGATCAGGAAGGTGACGTTGGTACTTGCATCGCCCGGCCCCCCACCGGTGGTGGTGTAGATCTCGGCAAAGATGCTGAGCAAGAAGATGAGTTCGATCATCACCACCACGGCCACCGAGCGCGCGAGGTGCGGCACGTACAGGTAGCGCAGCTGCTGCAGATAGTTGGCGCCGTCCATGCGCGAGGCTTCGAGCTGCTCGTGGTTCATGCTCTGCAGCGAGGTCATGAAGATCAGCGTGGCAAAAGGCAGCCATTGCCATGACACCATCACGATGACGGAGAACAGCGGGTAGTCGGTGAGCCAATCGACCGGCTGCGCGCCGAAGAACATCCACACCTGCGCGAGCACGCCATAGATGGGGTTCATCATCATGTTCTTCCACATCAGCGCGTTCACCGTGGGCATGACGAAGAAAGGCGAGATCAGCAGCACCCGCACAATGCCCCGGCCCGCAAACGGCTCGTTGATCAGCAGCGCAATCGCAATGCCAAACACCACCGTGATGAGGATCACGCTGCCCAGCAGCAGCAGCGTGTTAACCACCGCCGTGCCAAACGAAGGGTCGGTGACGAAATACTCAAAGTTCTCCAGCCCGGCAAAACCGGTCTGGTCCGGCTGCATCAGGTTGTAGCGGATGAGCGAGAAGTAGATCGTCATCACCAGCGGCACGATCATCCACAGGAAGAGCGTGGCCATGGCCGGCGTGAGCAGCAGGCGGGGGAGCAGGCGGCGGTTCATGGAAGCCTCAGAAAAAAGTCCAGCAGATATAGGCGTTCAGTCGGCGTCGCGAGCGGGCCGAGGCGGGGTCGCTGTACCGCAACCGTACTCCCGTACGGCGAGGAACACCGGCTCCGGATCGGCCCGCGCAGTGGCCGAATGAATGCCTATTTGTAGTAGCCGGCCTTTTTCATCTCGCGGTCAGCCGACACCTGGCTGGCCTTCAACGCCGCGTCCACCGTCGTCTTGCCTGCCAGCGCGGAACTCATCTGCTGCCCCACGGCGATGCCGATGGCCTGGAACTCGGGAATGGCCGCGAACTGCACACCCACGTACGGGCTCTTGGGCAAGGTCGAATCGGTCGGGTTGGCCGAGTCGATGGCAACCTTCTCGGCCGCAGCAAAGCGCGCGGCCTTCTGGAACTCCGGCGAGGCATACGTGCTCTTGCGCGTGCCGGTCGGCACGTTGGCCCAGCCGTTGGTCTTGGCGACCAGCTGGATGTAGTCCTTGCTGGTGGACCAGGTGATGAACTTCTGCGCCGCGTCTACCTTTTTGGAACCAGCCGGAATAGCCAGATTCCACGACCACAGCCAGTTGGCGCCCTTGGGCGTGTTCATGGTGGGCGCCTGGGCAAAGGCCATCTGGTCAGCCACCTTGGACTGCTTGGGGTCGCTCACAAACGACGCCGCGATGGTCGCGTCGATCCACATGCCGCATTTGCCAGAGTTGGTCAGCGCCAGAATTTCGTTGAAGCTGTTGGCCGACGAGCCGGGGGGGCCGTAGTTCTTGAGCAGGTCCACGTAGAAGGTGATCGCATCCTTCCAGGGCTTGGATTCGAGCTGCGGCTTCCACTGCATGTCAAACCACTGACCGCCAAAGGTGTTGACCAGCGTGGTCAAAAAGGCCATGTTGTCGCCCCAGCCCGGCTTGCCACGCAGGCAGATGCCATACACCCCGTTCTTGGGATCGTGGATCTTGGCGGCCAGGTCCTTGATCTGTGGCCAGGTGGGGCGCTCGGGCACCTGCACGCCGGCCTTGTCGGCCAGGTCCTTGCGGTACATCAGCATCGAGCTTTCGCCGTAGAAGGGCGCGGCAAACAGCTTGCCGTCGACCGACAGACCGTTGCGCATGGCGGGCAGCAGGTCATCCACGTCATAGGCGGCGTCGGTCTTCAACTCCTGCAGCCAGCCCTTCTTGCCCCAGATGGGCGCCTCGTACATGCCGATGGTCATCACGTCGAACTGGCCGCCCTTGGTGGCGATGTCGGTCGTCACGCGCTGGCGTAGCACACCTTCTTCCAGCGTCACCCACTTGAGCTTGATGTCGGGGTTGGCCTGCTCGAAGTTCTTGCTGAGCTTCTGCATCTCGATCATGTGGCCGTTGTTCACGGTAGCAATCACGAGTTCGGTCTGCGCGTGCGCAGCGGCGCCGCACAGCGATGCCGCGAGGGCAGCAGCGGCCAGAGCCAGGCGGGTGTGTGGACGGGTGGAACGGGGCATCGGAACGTCTCCTGCGTAGTTGGTATGGATCTGCCATTCAACGCCAGTCGGATTGCGGCATTGATGGACTGAACGATACCGATGCTCTGATGCTCAGTTGATACTTTGAAAAGCCATACACATACTAAATTTCGCCAGAATCTCGGTATTTCTACCTAGATCTATCAATTGGGTATCTGCATTGGGGGCCTGGGATGCCTGCCTTGGCTCTGCGGTGCTCCGCGCAAATTTGACACAGGGGCGCACTTCGTGCGCGCCCATTGTTTCCAAAACTGGAACAGTCAGTTTGCGACTGTGTAGTTTTTCTCCGAAGACCATCGGCGTACAGTTCAACCCATCGATGAGCCGAACCCGCAAGGCGACTCACCGAACCCGGTTCAGGAATGGTTTTTGACCCGGCTTTTTTGAGACGCTTTTTTAACTTCTAGGACTTATCCATCATGAACAACACCGCACGTTTCCTCTCCATCGCCGCTGTCGCTGCTTTCGCATCTTTTGGTGCCCAGGCTGACGAAGCCGATGCTTCGCAATTCGCGACCCAATTCCAAACCAACCGCACCCGCGCTGAAGTGCAAGCCGAAGCCGCTACCGTGGCTCAAACACGCAGCATCGAACCCGCTGGTTCGCGTGTGGTGACTTACAAGTCCACGGCTGACCGTGCTGCCGTGCGTGCCCAGGCTGCTGAAGCCGTGCGCACCGGCAAGATCCCATCGGGCGAAATCAGCGCAATGTAAGAACGCAGACCTTCCCGGGTGGTGGCCTCGCACGCTAGCGGACCCAGCCTCCCGGACTCAGAAAGGGCTCCCACTTGGGAGCCCTTTTTGCATGGGCAACCGGCTCAGGCCACCAGTGTCTTGAACATCACATGGGCATCGACATAGCCCAGCGTGTGGTGCCTGAAGGCCCCGGGCAACGTGCCCACGATCGCAAAGCCCAGGTGCTGCCACAGCCGTACGGCGCGCACATTGCTGGCCACCACCAGGTTGAACTGCATGGCCCGAAAGCCCATGGCCACAGCCTGCTGTTGAGAGTCCTCGCACATCAACGACGCCACGCCCTGCCCCTGCGCAGTCGGCGCCACCACATAGCCGCAGTTGCACACATGGGCGCCCAGCCCAGGCTGATTCGGCTTGATGAAGTAGGTGCCCAGAATCTCCCCGCCCGCACCGAGGGCGACAAAGGTTGCTGCAGGCAGCTCTACCCAGGCTTTGTGGATCTCGGCCTCGCTGCTATCGGGGGCAAAGGCATACGTGTCTCCCGCCTGGAAGGTGGTGCGCAGGATGGGCCATACGGCGGGCCAGTCGGCAGCCTGGAGGGGGCGGACGGTGACGGAAGTGGCAGAAGTTGTCATTGCTAAGACGGACGATGGAGGGTAAGCCCCGCATTCTCCCGCTCCGCATAAAATCCGGCGTCGGCAACGACCACCCCTTGATGGCGGCGCCCCACCCTGAGTGATCCATCCCATGACCCAGCCTTCTGCCGCCCCGGCAGCCCCTGCCTTGCCCACCCGCCCCGTGCGCTCCCAGTACGAAGACTTCATGCGTCACGTGTTCACCCACGGCGTGGACAAGTCGGACCGCACCGGCACCGGCACTAAGAGTGTGTTCGGCCACCAGATGCGGTTTGACCTGAAGGAAGGCTTTCCGCTGGTGACGACCAAGAAGGTGCACCTCAAGTCCATCATCCAGGAACTGCTGTGGTTCCTGACTGGCTCCAGCAACAACAACTGGCTGAAGGAGCGCGGCGTGACCATCTGGGACGAATGGGCACGCGAGGACGGCGACCTGGGCCCCGTGTACGGCGTGCAGTGGCGCAGCTGGCCCACGCCGGACGGCGGCCACATCGACCAGATCAGCGACGTCATCAAGACATTAAAAACCAACCCCGACTCGCGCCGCATCATCGTCAGCGCCTGGAACGTGGCCGAGCTGCACAAGATGGCGCTGATGCCCTGCCACGCGTTCTTCCAGTTCTACGTGGCCCCGGCGCAAGCGCCCGGCGGTCGCGGCACGCTGAGCTGCCAGCTGTACCAGCGCAGCGCCGACATCTTTCTGGGCGTGCCCTTCAACATCGCCAGCTACGCGCTGCTGACCCACATGGTGGCCCAGCAATGCGACCTGGATGTGGGCGATTTCATCTGGACGGGCGGCGACTGCCACATCTACACCAACCACCACGAACAGGTGCAGACGCAACTCGCGCGCACGCCCTACCCCTACCCCGTGCTGAACATCAAGCGCAAGCCGGACAGCATCTTCGACTACCAGTTTGAAGACTTTGAGGTGCTGGACTACCAGTGCCACCCGGCCATCAAGGCGCCCGTGGCGGTCTGATCACCGCACCCACGCCCCTGCTGCATCTGCCCTGCTTTCACCCACAACCAATACAACGAGTTTCTATCCATGTCTTCCGGCGGATTCCACGTACACGGCCCCCACGACCACGCGGTCGAACATGCCACCCACGGCCACGATGCTGCACACCACGGCGCGGACCACGGCGGCAGCTCGTCCACCAACAAGATCGCCATGTTCACGGCCATCGTTGCCACGGTGGGCGCCATCTTTGCCTACATGGGCGGCGCCACGCAGGCCAATGCCGGCCTGATGAAGAACGACGCGGCCATCAAGAAGACCGAGGCCTCCAACCAGTGGAATTACTTCCAGTCCAAAAGCACCAAACAGAGCCTGGCCGAGCTGGCGCGTGACCTGACCCCGGCCGAGACCGAAAAGGCCAAGTACCAGGGCAAGATCGACCGCTACGAAAAAGAAAAGAACGAGATCAAGGCCGTGGCCGAGAAGCTCGAAGCCGACGCTCACGCCTTCGACCAGCAAAGCGAAGCCCAGATGCACCAGCACCACCGCTGGGCCCAGGCCACCACCGCGCTGCAGGTGGCGATTGCCCTGGCCGCCATTGCGCTGCTGACCAAGAAGAAGTGGCTGGAATACGGCATGTACGGCGTGGCCGCCGTGGGCCTGGGCGTGGGCGCGCTGGCGTTCCTGCACATCTGATCCTATCCACCTCCCAAGCACCGAGCGAGCCCCATGCCCCTGCACCTCATTTATGCCCGCGCGGCCAACGGCGTCATCGGCAAGGACAACCGCCTGCCCTGGCACATCCCCGAGGACATGGCGCACTTCAAGCAGCTCACGCAGGGCTGCCCGGTGGTCATGGGCCGCAAGACCTGGGACTCGCTGCCCCCGCGCTTTCGCCCCCTGCCCGGCCGCACCAACATCGTGGTAACGCGCCAGGCCGACTGGCAGGCCGAGGGTGCCCACCGCGCTGGCAGCCTGAACGAAGCCCTGGCGCTTTGCGACACGGGCAAGACCGTGTGGATCATCGGCGGCGCGCAGATCTATGCGGAGGCCCTGCCCCTGGCGGACTGCGTGGAGGTGACGGAGATTGCGCAAGACTTTGACGGCGATGCCTATGCCCCCGTGCTGGGCCCAGAATGGGTAGAAACTGCCCGTGAGCACCATGTCAGCACCAACGGACTGCCGTTCAGCTTTGTGACCCGTGTGCGCCGCAGCTGACGGCGCAGCCTCACCACTTTTTTACTCACATTTTGATAGCTTCTAGCGCATTATCCACTAGGGCTACCGGCCAAAAACCATGCAAATTGCCACCTGGAACGTGAACTCCCTGTCGGTGCGCCTGCCCCAGGTGCTAGCTTGGCTGGCCGCTAACCCGGTCGATGCCCTGTGCCTGCAGGAGCTCAAACTCACCGACGACAAGTTTCCGCACGACGCGCTGAAAGAGGCGGGCTACGAGGCCGCCGCCTTCGGCCAGAAAACGTACAACGGCGTAGCTATCCTGAGCCGCCACCCGTTGCGCGATGTGGTGCGCAACATCCCCGACTTTGGCGACGAGCAAGCCCGCGTCATTGCTGCCACGCTGGACACGCCCGCAGGCCCGCTGCGCCTGCTCAACGGCTACTTCGTCAACGGCCAGGAGCCGGACTCTGAAAAGTTTGCCTACAAGATGCGCTGGCTGCAGGCCCTGCAGGACATGGTGCGCGCCGAGATGGCGGCCCACCCGCGCCTGGTGCTGGTGGGCGACTTCAACGTGGCGCCGGAAGACCGCGACTCGTACGACCCCGAAGGCCTGCGCGAGACCATCCACCACACGACCGAAGAGCGCAACCACTTCCAGGCCCTGCTGGCGCTGGGGCTGACCGATGCCTTCCGCATGTTCGAGCAGCCCGAAAAAAGCTACTCGTGGTGGGACTACCGCATGCTGGGCTTCCAGAAAAACCGGGGCCTGCGCATCGACCACATCCTGGTGAGCGAAGCGCTCAAGCCCACGGTGACGGCCTGCGTGGTGGACCGCGCCCCGCGCAAGAACCCGCAGCCGAGCGACCACGCGCCGGTGGTGGTCACGATGAGCGTCTGATACACACCCCGGGGCATAAGGGCTCCCATGTGGCGACGCCCGTACGTGGCATGAAAAAAGGCTGCCAGAGGTTTGCTCTGGCAGCCTTTTTCAATGCGTGAGCCCACTGGCCAAACACCTGCCCCTCCAAGGCGCCAGTGGGCAAGCGGGGCCACCGTCCGCGCTTATGGGCGGGTGGAGAACCCGTTGCGCAGCGCACGCACCTCGTCATGGTTGCGCTGGGCGCCCTGCGCCTGGCGCTCGACCAATGCGCGTACATCGGCGGGCAGCGTCGCCTTCAGCGCCTTGCGGTAGCGGGCCACGGCGGCATCTTCGCCACGCTCGCATTCTTCCAGCACCGCCTTGTCGTCCTGCGTGGACAGCGCCGTCTTCACCGACACCCAGCCCCGGTGCAGCGCACCGGCCACGGTGCCACCTTGCGCAGGCTCGCCATTCAGGCGGCGGATCTCATGCTCCAGCTCCATCGCCGCAGCGGCACATTCGCGCGAGTGGCGCTGGAAGATGCCTTTGAGCTGGCCCGAATCGGCATGCTCGGCGCAGGCATGGAAGCCATACTCGCCATCGCGTGCCGACTCCAGCAAGTCGTTGAGCACGTCCACTACGTCCTCGGTGTCAATCACGTCCATCGCGCGGTCGTTGGCGTGCGCACGGCGGCTCGCTGCGCGGTCCCACGCAGCTTGCGTTGCAGGGCGTACGTCGGTCCAGGCCAAGCCGTCGCTGCCATGGCGCGCGCGCCAGTCGTCCGCCAAGCGGGGCTCGATGGCGTCAAAGCTGCCCTCGTAACGCCCCACCGACGACCAACCCAGCTCATACGCGGGGCGGTATTGCTCGTAGGTGCGGCCCCCCACATAGTAGGGTTCGCGGTGGTAGGTATCGCGCCAGTAGGCGTCTTCCTCGGTGGGGTTGACCCCCTCGGCGGCGGCCTTGCCGGCCAAGCCGCCAGCCACCGCACCCGCCACGCCACCAATGGCAGCGCCGACCGGGCCGCCAAAAGCACCTGCAGCGGCACCGGCCGCGGCGCCACCCAGGGCGGCACCCACACCCGTTCCGACGGGGTGCGCACCTGGCTCATTGGTCAAAGGGTCACGGTTAGCATCGTTGAAATCCGACATAGGAACATCTCCGGTTGGTTGACAGTGACTTCATTGTTGAAGCCACCTCCGGGGTGCCGGGTCGGCCCAGGGAGGGCCTGCATGTAGGACACGGCCCGCCGCGCGGCGACTGGCCGGTCGCCCGATGGGGCCAAAATTGAAAGCCGCCCCGGGTGCAGGAGCAGCCTTGGATTGCTATATTTTCAATAGCTATCAATGCATATTCAATGGCCACTTTGGGCCATTTTTATGCACTTTATGCTTCATCCGGTGCGTCCAGCCCCAGCTCCTGGATCTTGCGGGTGATGGTGTTGCGCCCGATGCCCAGGCGTTGCGCGGCCTCCATGCGGCGCCCGTGGGTGGCCACCAGGGCCGTACGGATCAGGCGCGACTCAAAGCGCCGCGTGAGCGCGTCCCACACCTCGGGCTGACCGCCTGCGAGCAGTTTTTGCGCTTCGGTTTCGAGCGCCTGTTCCCAACTGTGGGCGGCAGCCACAGGGGCGGCCACAGCGTCGGCCGACCAGGACGCAGCGGCTACAGGTGCAGACGCAGGCACAGGAATCGACACGGGCGCTGCAGGGTGCAGACCACCCACCAGCTCGGGCGCAGGCTGCGCCACCGGGGCGACAGGCGCCAGCGGGGCCACCGGCATGGATGTCACCGTGGCCGCAGCGGGCTCAGCGCCCGCCGTTGCGCGCACGGGCGGCTGGTACACCGGGGCTTCCAGTACCTCGGGCGGCAAGTCCTGCAGCGAGATCACCTGTGCGGGCGCCATCACCGTGAGCCAGTGGCAGATGTTCTCCAGCTGGCGCACGTTGCCAGGGAAGGCAAACTGCTCCAGCCGCGCAAGCGCCGAGTCGGCAATGCGCTTGGGCTCCACGCCCAGCTGCCGCGCGCTCTGCTGCAGGAAGTGGCGCGTGAGCATGGGTACGTCCTCGTGCCGCTCGCGCAGCGCGGGCAAGCGCAGGCGGATCACGTTGAGGCGGTGGAACAAGTCCTCGCGGAAGCCACCTTCCTTGACCCGGTGCTCCAGGTTCTGGTGGGTGGCAGCAATCACGCGGACATGGGCTTTGACGGCCGCGTGGCCACCCACGCGGTAGAACTGCCCATCGGACAACACGCGCAACAGGCGCGTCTGCAGGTCAAACGGCATGTCTCCGATTTCGTCGAGGAACAGCGTGCCGCCCTCGGCCTGCTCGAAGCGGCCGCGCCGCTGCGTCTGCGCGCCGGTGAAGGCGCCGCGCTCGTGGCCGAAGAGTTCGCTCTCCAGCAAGTCCTTGGGGATGGCGGCGGTGTTGATGGCCACAAAGGGGCCGTCTGCCACGGGCGAGTGCTTGTGCAGCGCGCGCGCCACCAGCTCCTTGCCCGAGCCCGACTCGCCGGTGATGAGCACCGTGACCTGGCTTTGCGACAGCCGCCCGATCGCGCGGAACACGTCCTGCATGGCAGGCGCCTGGCCCAGCATCTCGGGGGTCGCGGTCTGGCGCTCTTCGGTGACTTCTTCGCGCTGGCTTTCTTCGACCGCGCGGCGGATCAGCTCCACCGCCTTCGGCAGGTCAAAGGGCTTGGGCAGGTATTCGAATGCGCCGCGCTGAAAGGCCGACACCGCACTGTCGAGGTCGGAGTACGCCGTCATGATGATGACAGGCAGGCCGGGCTGCAGTTCGCGCACCTTCTCCAGCAGTTGCAAGCCCGAGCCCCCGGGCATGCGGATGTCGCTCACCAGGACCTGGGGGCCCTGGCGGGCGGGGTCGCCCGCAGTGACATCGGCCAGTGCGTCCAGCACTTCGCGCGGGTGCGTGAAGCTGCGGGTGGGCAGGTTCTCGCGGGCCAGCGCCTTTTCCAGGACGAAGCGGATCGAGGGGTCGTCATCTACTATCCAGATCGGCTTCATATATTTTTCTTACCTTCCCTGTGGTTGCGTGTCAGGGACCGTCGTGCGCTTCAAGGCAGCGGGATCAGGATGCGGAAGTCGGTGCGACCCGGTACGCTGTCGCATTCGATCAACCCGTGGTGTCGCTGCACGAAGGTTTGCGCCAACGTCAGCCCCAGCCCTGATCCGCCGTCCCGACCCGACACCAAGGGGTAAAAAATCCGCTCCTTGATGGCATCGGGTACGCCCGGTCCGTTGTCGATGACATGCAATTCCAGTGCCAGCCGGTAGCGTTGCCGGCCGAACGTGACCTGGCGGGCCACGCGCGTGCGCAGTGTGATCACGGCATCCCCCTTGGCGATGCGCTCTGACAGCGCCTGGGCCCCGTTCTGCACAATGTTCAGCACCGCCTGAATGAGCTGCGCACGGTCCCCCCGGAACTCGGGGATGGAGGTGTCGTAGTCGCGCTGCACCTTGAGGCCCTGCGGGTATTCGACCAGCACGAGCGAACGCACACGCTCGCACACCTCATGGATGTTCACATCGCCCACCAGATGCGGGTGGCGATGCGGCGCAAGCAACCGATCCACCAGGCTTTGCAGGCGGTCGGCCTCGTGGATGATGACCTGGGTGTATTCAGTGAGCTCCCGGTTGTCGAGCTCCATCTCCAGCAGCTGCGCCGCGCCCCGAATGCCGCCCAGCGGGTTCTTGATCTCGTGGGCGAGGTTGCGGATCAGCTCCTTGTTGGCCTGGGCCTGATCGCGCAGGCGCTCCTCGCGGTCCTGGCGGGCCTGCTGCTCCAGCGGCCAAAGCTCCACCAGGATTTCGCCCACCTGCTCGGCATCGGCCACGTTGACATGCACGGGTACCGGGTCCTGGTGCAGGCGCTTCAGGCTGGCCTCGTAGCGCAGCGCAGCAAAGTCCTTGCCCCGGGCGCCCGCCAGGGCGGTCTGCAGCAGCGCGGGGTCGGTGAAGAAGGTGGAGAAGTCCGCCCCCTCCAGGGTGCGGCGCGACAGGCCGAGCGTATTCTCCAAAGCGGCGTTGGCAAACTGCACGGCGCCATCGTCAGCACGCAGCACGGCCACCAGGGTGGACATCAGGTCCAGGGAATGGAAACGCCCGGTGTCAGTGCCGGGCAATTCGGGGGAGGAAGGGGCACTCACACGCTATCGCCGTCGTCAGTTGGTGGGCGCCGCAGGCGCTGGCAGGCGGGCAATCTCGCGCTTGATGCCTGCGATGTCGCTCTCGCTGCGGGCCACACTGGCCTTGAGCTCGGCCGTGCGTTCGGTGTAGCGCTGGGGATTGCGCAGGTCCAGCGCATTGCGCTCGGGGGCGCCGTTGTTGTATTCCTTGAGCAGCTCGGCATGGCGTGCTTCGGCCTTGCGCAGCTCGGACTCCAGGATGGCGCGCGCATCCGAATCGCGGGACTTCTGCTCGTTGTTGCTGACGCGGGGTGCGTTGGCGGGCGAGGTCGCAGACGAAGAGGCTGCTGCACCACTGCCACCGGCGGCGGCTGCGGCAGACGCCGGGCGGGTGCCCTGCACCACCGTGACGTTGCCGCCCTCGACCAGCTTGCAGCCACGCTCCTTGGCCTGCTGCGCGTTGTTGGTGTATTCGTTGCCGCAGCGGTAGATGCGGTCTTGCGCCAGGGCCACGGGGACGGAGCCGGCGATGAGAAGCAGGGTGATGAGCGTTTTTTTCATTCGGTTTCCTCGCACGGACATGCAGGGGTCGGGGGAGTATCCCCCAATCACCCTACATCTCCAATCCAACAAAGGCAGACCCTTGGAAGGCTGTGTATACGGATGCAACACCTGGCACCTTGGTTCCGCCGCACGCATTCGACGCCAGCGCCATCTTCGCCCGCCCATGAAAAAAGGCGGCTTGCGCCGCCTTTTCTTGAGCAATGGTCTGCAGGCAGACGATTACAGCGAGTAGTACATGTCGTACTCGACAGGATGCACGGCCATGCGGAAGCGGGTCACTTCGTTCATCTTCAGATCGATGTAGGCGTCGATCATGCTGTCGGTGAACACACCACCCTTGGTCAGGAACGCTCGGTCCTTGTCCAGGTGCTCCAGGGCCTGGTCCAGGCTGTGGCACACGGTAGGCACCAGCTTGTCTTCTTCTGGAGGCAGGTGGTACAGGTCCTTCGTGGCGGCTTCGCCAGGATGGATCTTGTTTTCCACGCCGTCCAGACCCGCCATCAGCAGGGCGGCAAAGCCCAGGTAGGGGTTCATCAGTGGATCGGGGAAGCGGGCTTCCACGCGACGGCCCTTCGGGTTGGCCACGTAAGGAATGCGGATCGAGGCCGAGCGGTTCTTGGCCGAGTAGGCCAGCTTCACCGGGGCTTCGAAGTGAGGCACCAGGCGCTTGTAGCTGTTGGTGCCTGGGTTGGTGATGGCGTTCAGGGCACGGGCGTGCTTGATGATGCCGCCGATGTAGTACAGCGCGAAGTCCGACAGACCGGCATAGCCGTCGCCAGCGAACAGGTTCTTGCCGTCCTTCCAGACGGACTGGTGCACGTGCATGCCGGAGCCGTTGTCGCCGTGGTAGGGCTTGGGCATGAACGTGGCGGTCTTGCCGTAGGCATTGGCCACGTTGTGGATCACGTACTTTTGCAGGATGGTCCAGTCAGCGCGCTCCACCAGGGTGCTGAAACGGGTGCCGATTTCATTCTGGCCAGCGCCCGCCACTTCGTGGTGGAACACTTCGACCGGGATGCCCAGGGATTCGAGGATCAGGGACATCTCGGCGCGCATGTCTTGCGTGCTGTCGACGGGGGGCACGGGGAAGTAGCCGCCCTTGACGGTGGGACGGTGACCACGGTTGCCACCTTCGAGCTTGGCGCCAGTGTTCCAGGGAGCTTCGTACTCTTCGATTTCGTAGAAGGTGTGGTTGGGCTCGGTGCTCCAACGCACGCCGTCGAAGATGAAGAATTCTGGCTCGGGACCGAAGTAGGCGGTGTCGCCCAGGCCGGAGGCCTTCAGGTAGGCTTCAGCGCGCTTTGCGATGGAGCGGGGGTCGCGGTCGTAGGCCTTGCCGTCGGTGGGCTCGATCACGTCGCAGGTCAGGATCAGCGTCGTTTCTTCGAAGAAAGGATCGATGTTGGCCGTGCTCGGATCGGGGATCAGCTGCATGTCGGAGGCTTCGATGCCCTTCCAACCGGCAATCGACGAACCATCAAAGGCATGGCCCGAAGTGAACTTGTCTTCGTCGAAGTGAGAGACGGGCACCGTGGTGTGCTGTTGTTTGCCACGGGTATCGGTGAAACGGAAGTCAACGAACTTGACTTCGTTCTCCTTCACCATCTTCATCACGTCTGCAACGGTCTTGGCCATCAGGTTCTCCTGGATAAAGCGCTTGTTGAAAAAAGAGTTTGCGAGATAAAAGCAGTTTGCGTGCCAGCCGAGTGCAGCGCCGCACTATGAAGGAGCGCTACCCGCGACAGGTCGGCATGGCAGGTGCCCAAAAGCACCAACACGGTGCAATTCATTCATCGAATCTGAACTTCACAGATTGCGCACCAATTCGGGGCCGCAATTTGCACCAAATTTGTGCAATCCAGTTTTCAATGCCTGCCATGCCGCAGGCACCGAGGACGCGGGGCCTTTGACGCCCAGTTCGATGTGCCGCCCGTATTGTGGATGATCTACGCTGGGCAAACTGAACACCCGCACATCCGGGTGCGATTTTTCAATCTGCTCCATGAGGGGGGTCAACGCCGCCTCCATGGCGCCATAAACCACCACCGACTGCTCGGTCTGTGGCGCACGGTTGAAATGGGCCGCGTAGCGCTGTTCCAGCACCCACTCGATCATGGGCCAGGCCATGACAGGAAAGCCCGGGACGAAGTGCACAGCCCCACCCCCTGCCCCTTCGCAGCTGAAGCCAGGAATCTTGTTGTAGGGATTGGGAATGATGCGCGCACCCACCGGGAACATGCCCATGTTGAGACGGTGCACGTTGTCAGACCGGTCGGGCTCATAGGGCACGCCCTGTTCGCGCGCCACGTCCTGCATGCGCTCACGGATCAGGGCCTCGGCCTCGGGGTGCAGGGCCAGCTCCTTGCCCAGGGCACGCGCAGCACATTGCCGCGTGTGATCGTCGGGTGTCGCGCCGATGCCGCCGCACGAGAACACCACATCGGCCGAAGCAAACGCCCGCTGCAACGTGGCAGTGATGCGGTCCGGGTTGTCGCCCACGTAGTCGGCGTAGGCCAGAGAAAGGCCACGCGCCGACAGAAGCTCAATCACCTTGGGCATGTGCTTGTCGGCCCGCTTGCCTGAAAGGATCTCGTCGCCCACGATGATGAGGCCAAAGGTAGGGGTCATGGTGTCTTGTCTCCTGGCAGGGGAATGGCGGGGGATGGCAGCGCAGGCGCGGGCTCTGCCGCCGTATCCAAGGGCGTAGCTTCTGCGGGATGCGGCATTGCATCGGCCACCGGGGAGAACGCCGTCTTCGGCGCCATTGCGGTCCGCTCGGCCCGCAAGCGCTGCAGCGCGGCCAGCCCATAGTGCGTGAACCACAGCGACGAAAATGCGAACACCAGGGTGTAGATCCAGATCGCCAAGGGCACCAGCACAAAAAAAGCAGCCGCAAACACCACCCCCGACGCCCACACAATGCTGGGCGCAGCGCCCAGATAACCCGTCACAACCCCAATGCCCAGCAGGCTGCTGCGATGGCGACGGAATATCTCCTGGCGCTCTTCCTTGCTGGCATGATCGGCCAACGCATCAAACACCATCACCCGGTAGGTCAGCCACCCCCAGATCAGGGGCGGCAGGATGAGCACCAGCGGCGGCACCAGCCAGAGGGGGACAGACACTGCCAGCGCCACCAGCGCCAGCACCGTGGACCCTATCGACCAGGCCACACTCGCAATGAAGGACCCGCCCTTCTTGCGCTCCAGATCGGGAAAGCGCCGCGCGGCGACCAAGGCCACCAATGTGGGGGTCATGAGCACTGCCACCGCAAGCAGCGATACCACCACCAGTACCGGCGCCACGGCCAGCACCACCATCAGCGGCGCCATCACGGCAGTCACGTCACCCAAACCCCAGCCCTGAAGCCAGCTCCAGACGCTGGCCAGCAGCGTGGACGCATCCAGCAAAGCGCGCATCCCCTGCACTGCTGCATCCCAATAGAAATGGCCCAGGCCCAGCGCCAAGGCGACCATCAACAGCAAGGGCAGCAGCGACAGCGCAATCACGCGGGGCCGCAGGCAGTAGGCGGCGGCACGCCAGAAAGAATCAAGCAGAAGTCCCATGGCGGGAAGCATACAGGGAGCGCCTGCCGGGCTGCTCAGGCCTTGCCCAGCAACCGCAGTACGCCCCGCCATTGCTGGGACCAGAACCCACTGCCGTAGTCGCGCAAGCGGCCATCGGCACCTGGCTCGACCTGGTCGCGCACACCGGTGGGGTCAAAACGCTTCTCGAAGTTGGCCGTGCCCATCAACATGTCCCACCAGGGCAGGAGCACCCCAAAGTTGTGACCACCGAGCACCACACGCGGCGGCGCGGATGGCATGCCTCCAGCAGCGTCAGCCGGTGGCTTGACCGTTTCATGGCCAATGCCGATGCTGTGATGCCGCCGGTGAAAGCGGGGGCTGATCCAGAGCCGCTCTCCCACCTGGCCGAACCACAGTCGCACGTTGGCATGCTGAAAGCTCTCGCTGAGCTGCGCGATGGCCACGATGGCAATGAACTGCCCGGGCGCCACGCCAATCAGCTGCGCCACCGTCACCAGAATCACATCGCGCAGCAGGTCGTCGAGCAGGTGGTTGCGGTTGTCGCTCCACATCGTCATCTGCCGCTGCGCATGGTGCAGCGAATGCAGGCGCCACCACCACTCAAAATGGTGCTGACCCCGGTGGATCCAGTAGTCCACAAAATCGAACACCACCAGATACATCAGCAGACTGACCCAGGGTATGTCCGTCACGCCCGGCCAGACGCCGTCGAGCTGGAAGGTACTGACACCGGCCACGCGCAGGGTTCCAAACATCGAGTCCGCCAGCGCATCGACCGTGAAAAACAGCACCAGTCGGAACAGACCCAACCGGTGGATCAAGGTGTACAGGATGTCGGTGCGAATGGTGGCCCTGTCGGTGATGGGCTCCACCGGCCACAAGCGCTGCAAGGGACCAATGACGGCCACGATGACCACCAACTGCAGCAACCCCACCAGCAGCCAGCCCGAGGCCTCGTAGCCGCTTTCCAGCAGACTGGCCAGCCCGGTGGTGAACATCAGCGGCTGCAGCACGCTCTCAAAAAGCCATTGCTGCAGACTGTCAAATACACTGCCTAGCCATCCCATCTTGTTGCGCTCCCTGGCACCCTGTTATTCAGTTAAAAGCCTCAGCGCTGCACTGCAACGGCGAGCGTTACGGAAACCGTCGTGGCTGCCCATGCTAGCGAACGTGGGCCACAGCAGCCGCATAGTCGGGATGATCGCGCAGCGTGCGAAAGCAAAAGCCCCGCTGCTTCAGCCCCTCGATCAAAGGCTCGAGTACAGCCGGCGCCCACGCGTCCTTGCGCGACCAGATCCCCAGATGCGCTAGCAGGATGTCGCCACTGCGCACATCGCGCAGCGCCTTGTTCAGCAGCATCGCGTTGCTGGCTGTTTCACTGGGCAGCTCATCCCCCAGGAATCCTGCTGGGGACCAACCCACATGCGCGTAGCCGCACTTCCGTGCGCTGGAAATCAGCTGCGCAGAGGTCCTGCCGCCCGGTGCTCGGAACAGGGGCAAAGGTGTCTTGCCCGTAATGGCCTTCAAGCGATCAGAGGCGCGGGTGATTTCTTCGCAGTATTCAGACGCCGACATCTCAAAGCTCTGGCCCTCGCGCACGCCCGCCGAAGGGCGAACCCGAAAGGCCGGATGCTGGACAGTACCCGCGTCGGCGCGCCAGTAGGTGTGGTTCCAAGTGTGGGAGGCAAACTCGTGCCCTTCTGCAGCACGTGCACGCCACCATGGCGCCCAGTGGTCTCCCAGGCTTCCATCCCCTTCTTTGGTGCGCTCGTTCGCTGCAAAGAAGGTCACCTGAACCTGCTGACGCTTCAGTACCTGAGCCACCAGAGGCGCGACCTCCATATGGCCGGTATCAAATGTCAGGTACAGGGGCTTTTTGCAGTCATTTTGCGCAGTAGCGCCAGTGAAACATACGCAGCTAGCTATTAATACAATAGCATTCCTGAGCGTAGCCCTTGCGGTCTGATGAGCGCGAACCGACATACCCTTCGCCCGCCTGTGACACGCTCAACGCGGCGCGTGCTGCAGAGTCCATACGCCGTGGGGTGACTTGCCCACATTGACTTGGCGCACCACCTTCTTCGCTTGTGTGTCCACCACCGAGAGCTTCCGTGCCCAGCGCGAGCTGACGTAGATGTAACGGCCATCTGCCGAAACATCCATGCAGTCGGGTCCGCCGGGGACTGGGTAGGATTCGACGATCTGCAGGGTGCCCATGTCGATCTTGCTGATGGAGTTGGCGACGCGGTTACTGACGTACAAATGCCGCCCATCACCCGCGGCCCTGAAGGCATGCGCCCCATTGCCTGTCTTGATCCGCTTGATGCTGGCCGCGTCACGCCCGGAGATATCAAACACTTCTACGCTGTCCCCGCCCGTCAGGCCCACAAACAGGTGCTTGCCATCCGGGCTGCCATACACATCGGCGGGCATGGGGCCGGTTTTGACGCGCCATTTGATGGTCTGGGTGGCGATGTCAATGGCCACCAGCTCATCACTGTCCTGCATGGTTGAATAGACCGTGGCGCTGCGACTGTCGATCCACAAATGGCTGGGCGTGCGCGAAGTAGCCACCCGCTGCACCAGCGTCAAGTCCTTGCCATCCCATCGGTAAAAATCCACATGGTTCAGGCGATTGGCCGCCGTGATGAACCACTTCATGTCGGGACTGAAGCGCAGGTGGTAGGGGTCCACAATGCCACGCACCGTACGCTGCACCTCGGCAGTACGGGGGTCCACAAAAGTCAGCGTGTCGCCCAGCGCGTTGGCCACGATGATCGACTTCTCATCGGGCGTCAGATAAAGGTGATGTGGCTCTTTGCCCGTGGGGATGCGGGCGGTTTCGGTCCAGGTCACAGGGTCAATGACGCTGACATTGGCCTCCAGCGAATTAAGCACAAAAAGAGGCGGAGCGCCCGCCGCCAAGCCAGCGACGCAATACCACCAGCCACCAAGGGCTACAACGCAGGTGCGAGCAATCGAGAAAATCTTCACAAAACCACTTTCAATACAGCTTTGGAGTGTAGCGCTGCGCCCGACCAGGCCTTGCGCGACAACACGTAACATCAGGGTGATAGTTCACTCTTTGATCAATGTCATATCCGCACTTGCGCAGCCGAAGATGTACTGGTCCAACCAAGGAATGCTGCCTGTCCGTGTCGTACGCCCTATCACAGGGTCTCTAGTCAAGCCGTCGGCGGTAAGAAGCATGTTGCCTTCACTTGGCTTGCAACATCCCATGCCCATGATCGTTGCCAGGGCATGTTCAATCGTTGCTATTCAAGAGCGCAAGATCTGCTGCATTCAGCCATCGCCACTGCCCGGGCGCCAGATCGGCAGGCAAATCCATGCCTCCAATGCGAGAGCGGTGAAGCCCCTCCACCCGATTGCCGACCGCGGCAATCATCCGTTTGACCTGGTGGTACTTGCCCTCGGTCAAAGTCATGTCCAACCGGTGAGAGTCCACACTGACGCAGTGTGCCGCACGAACCGGCTTGGGGTCATCATCCAGCACGACCCCTGACAACAACTTTGAGATCTGCGCGTCGTCCACCGGGTGTTTCGTCGTGACCTGGTAGACCTTGGGCACATGCTTCTTGGGCGAGCTCAAGCGGTGAATGAACTGCCCGTCGTCACTGAGGAGCAGCATGCCCGTCGTGTCCTGATCAAGCCGCCCCACAGCCTGCACTCCCTGTACGGCACTCTTTGTGGGCCGCTGACGCAGCGGCGGAGGCAACAAGGTGTAGATGCTGGGGTAGGTGGACGGTTTCTGGGAGCATTCCGTCCCGGCAGGCTTGTGAAGCAGCACGTACGCCTTGGCCTGAAAAGGCCAATCCACACCTTGCACGCGCAACTGCAGCCCTTCTGGCTCGAAGTCAGCCGTAGCATCGGTACAAAGAACGAGCTCAGACGAAGTCGATGACGCTACGCCCACCAAAACCCATCCTTGCTGGATCAGGCCCGCACAGACACGACGCGTACCGAAGCCTTGAGAATACAGAATATCTTGTAGTTGCATGGTGAATGTTCGCATCAGGGCGCGCGGGTCGGTGTCTTATTGTGACTTTCCAAAGCAAAAAACCCCAGTCCTTTAGAGACTGGGGTTTTCTGGGCTGTAAGAGCCTGACGATGACCTACTTTCACACGGGAACCCGCACTATCATCGGCGCAAAGTCGTTTCACTGTCCTGTTCGGGATGGGAAGGAGTGGTACCAACTTGCTATGGTCATCAGGCATAACTTGGTGCTGGGCTGTTCTTGTGAACAGCCTGGCGAATTCATAGAGTCTGGAATCAGATTTTTTGTATTTGACTGCGTCTAACTTGGCATAACAGACTTTGAGCTTCACGCTGGTGAGCGTGTTGGCTATCAAAGTTATAGGGTCAAGCCGCACGAGCAATTAGTATCAGTTAGCTTAACGCATTACTGCGCTTCCACACCTGACCTATCAACGTCCTGGTCTTGAACGACTCTTTAGGGGGCTCAAGGCCCCGGCAGATCTCATCTTGAAACGAGTTTCCCGCTTAGATGCTTTCAGCGGTTATCTCTTCCACACTTAGCTACTCGGCAATGCCACTGGCGTGACAACCGATACACCAGAGGTGTGTCCACTCCGGTCCTCTCGTACTAGGAGCAGGCTTCCTCAAATCTGCAGCGCCCACGGAAGATAGGGACCAAACTGTCTCACGACGTTTTAAACCCAGCTCACGTACCTCTTTAAATGGCGAACAGCCATACCCTTGGGACCGGCTACAGCCCCAGGATGAGATGAGCCGACATCGAGGTGCCAAACACCGCCGTCGATATGAACTCTTGGGCGGTATCAGCCTGTTATCCCCAGAGTACCTTTTATCCGTTGAGCGATGGCCCTTCCATACAGAACCACCGGATCACTATGTCCTGCTTTCGCATCTGCTCGACTTGTCAGTCTCGCAGTTAAGCACGCTTATGCCATTGCACTATCGTCACGATGTCCGACCGTAACTAGCGTACCTTCGAACTCCTCCGTTACGCTTTGGGAGGAGACCGCCCCAGTCAAACTGCCTACCATGCACTGTCCCCGATCCAGATAATGGACCTAGGTTAGAACCTCAAACACACCAGGGTGGTATTTCAACGTTGGCTCCATGAGAACTAGCGTCCTCACTTCAAAGCCTCCCACCTATCCTACACAGATCTGTTCAAAGTCCAATACAAAGCTACAGTAAAGGTTCATGGGGTCTTTCCGTCTTTCCGCGGGGAGATTGCATCATCACAAACATTTCAACTTCGCTGAGTCTCAGGAGGAGACAGTGTGGCCATCGTTACGCCATTCGTGCAGGTCGGAACTTACCCGACAAGGAATTTCGCTACCTTAGGACCGTTATAGTTACGGCCGCCGTTTACTGGGACTTCAATCAAGAGCTTGCACCCCATCATTTAATCTTCCAGCACCGGGCAGGCGTCACACCCTATACGTCCACTTTCGTGTTTGCAGAGTGCTGTGTTTTTATTAAACAGTCGCAGCCACCGATTTTTTGCAACCCCGTTGGGCTCCCTCTGTACGAGTTCACCTACTTGGGGCATACCTTCTCCCGAAGTTACGGTATCAATTTGCCGAGTTCCTTCTCCTGAGTTCTCTCAAGCGCCTTAGAATACTCATCTCGCGCACCAGTGTCGGTTTGCGGTACGGTCGTCAATAGCTGAAGCTTAGTGGCTTTTCCTGGAAGCAGGGTATCACTCACTTCGTCTGCAAGCAGACTCGTTATCACCCCTCATCTAAGCCCGGCGGATTTGCCTACCAGGCACGACTACAGGCTTGAACCAACATATCCAACAGTTGGCTGAGCTAACCTTCTCCGTCCCCACATCGCACTATTGATCGGTACAGGAATATTGACCTGTTTCCCATCAGCTACGCATCTCTGCCTCGCCTTAGGGGCCGACTCACTCTACGCCGATGAACGTTGCGTAGAAAACCTTGCGCTTACGGCGAGGGGGCTTTTCACCCCCTTTAACGCTACTCATGTCAGCATTCGCACTTCTGATACCTCCAGCATCCGTTACCAGACACCTTCACAGGCCTACAGAACGCTCTCCTACCACTTGCAATAAATTGCAAATCCGCAGCTTCGGTAACTGGCTTAGCCCCGTTACATCTTCCGCGCAGGACGACTCGATCAGTGAGCTATTACGCTTTCTTTAAATGATGGCTGCTTCTAAGCCAACATCCTGACTGTTTTAGCCTTCCCACTTCGTTTCCCACTTAGCCAATTTTAGGGACCTTAGCTGGCGGTCTGGGTTGTTTCCCTCTTGAGTCCGGACGTTAGCACCCGGTGCTCTGTCTCCCAAGCTGTACTCTGCGGTATTCGGAGTTTGCATAGGTTTGGTAAGTCGCCATGACCCCCTAGCCTAAACAGTGCTCTACCCCCGCAGGTAATACTTGAGGCACTACCTAAATAGTTTTCGGAGAGAACCAGCTATTTCCAAGTTTGTTTAGCCTTTCACCCCTATCCACAGCTCATCCCCTAGTTTTGCAACACTAGTGGGTTCGGACCTCCAGTACCTGTTACGGCACCTTCATCCTGGCCATGGATAGATCACTTGGTTTCGGGTCTACACCCAGCGACTGATTCGCCCTATTCGGACTCGATTTCTCTACGGCTTCCCTATTCGGTTAACCTTGCCACTGAATGTAAGTCGCTGACCCATTATACAAAAGGTACGCAGTCACCCTTGCGGGCTCCTACTTTTTGTAAGCATGCGGTTTCAGGATCTATTTCACTCCCCTCCCGGGGTTCTTTTCGCCTTTCCCTCACGGTACTGGTTCACTATCGGTCGATTACGAGTATTTAGCCTTGGAGGATGGTCCCCCCATATTCAGACAGGATTTCTCGTGTCCCGCCCTACTTTTCTCTAACTTAGTACCACACGTCTGTTTTCGCATACAGGGCTATCACCTGCTATGGCCGGGCTTTCCATCCCGTTTTGCTAACAGTCGTGCTATCACTAGAAGGCTCTTCCGATTTCGCTCGCCACTACTTTCGGAATCTCGGTTGATGTCTTTTCCTCGAGCTACTGAGATGTTTCAGTTCACCCGGTTCGCCTCGCATACCTATGTATTCAGTATGCGATACCTCTTGCGAGGTGGGTTTCCCCATTCAGAAATCTCCGGATCAAAGCTTATTTGCCAGCTCCCCGAAGCTTATCGCAGGCTATCACGTCTTTCGTCGCCTGTAATCGCCAAGGCATCCACCACATGCTCTTAGTCACTTGACCCTATAACTTTGACATCTCTTTCAAGATATCGCCATCATCTTCAAGGACTTGCCAGGTCTTTCACCTGGCGCGTTATGCCGTAATGTGAATAATTCCTCGATATCACTATCAAGAAACATTCGTCATTACTGAGTTCAAATTACTTCGCAATCGCTTTCGCAATCACGTTTGCTCATTGAACATTCGTTTTGACGCAATCAAAAATTTGTCACCAGGGGCACGGTCTGCACTAAACCTTTACGAATGTGCAGTTTCCCCTGGCAACTCTGATTTCGACTCTATGAATTTTTAAAGAACAGCCGATTGATCAATCGATATTGATCAACAACAAAGCAGCCTCTTAGCAAAGCCGCTTTGGTGTTGAATGACCGAAGTCTTCTCTTGTCGTTGGGTGGTGGAGGATGACGGGATCGAACCGACGACCCCCTGCTTGCAAAGCAGGTGCTCTCCCAGCTGAGCTAATCCCCCAGTGTCCTCTTACCGCATCTAGCCATCGGAATTTGGTGGGTCTAGTTGGGCTCGAACCAACGACCCCTGCGTTATCAACACAGTGCTCTAACCAGCTGAGCTACAGACCCTGTTCCAACAACCGATAAGTGTGGGCGTTCAATATTGAATG